>CAYSFD010000016.1:0-213291 GCA_964430565.1 uncultured Enterobacteriaceae bacterium | reverse complement strand
GTCCGGATACGCCCTTGCTCTGGGTCTTGCGCGACTCTTTGGGCCTGACGGGAACAAAATTTGGGTGCGGCATGGCGCAGTGCGGCGCTTGTACCGTTCATCTGGACGGCCAGGCGACACGGTCGTGCGTCACACCGATCTCTTCAGTCGGCGCCAGGAAAGTGACCACGATTGAGGCATTATCTCGAAGCGGCGATCACCCGCTGCAGAAGGCATGGATTGCAGAGCAGGTTCCTCAGTGCGGCTACTGCCAGTCCGGTCAGATTATGGCGGCGGCCGCGCTACTGGCCAAGAATCCAAATCCGAACGACGGGGAAATTGACGCGGCCATGACGGGCAATATCTGCCGTTGCGGAACCTATGCGCGGATCGTTCGCGCGATCCAGCGTGCATCGCGGGAGGCCTAGCCAATGACGATCAAACCGGAAATCCTTGAAGTGCAAATCAGCCGCCGCGAGTTCATGGCCGGGGCGGGGGGGCTCACGTTCGGATTCACCCTGGGCGGGGGACTGCTCGGGCGGGCCTCCGAAGCGCTTGCCGCCGAAGCGCCCGTGCGGCTCAACGCCTGGGTGACGATCGGTACCGACGACATCATCACGATCATGGTGCCTGGAGGCGAGATGGGACAGGGCATCATGACTTCGCTGCCGCTCATTCTCGCCGAAGAGCTCGACGCCGACTGGTCGAAGGTGAGGACGCAGTTCGCGCCGCCGATTCCCAAGCTCTACGGCAATCCGCATCCGCTGCTCAGCGGCAACATCGCGTCGCTCGCGAGCATTTCAGTCGCCGGCTACTACACGCCTTTGCGCATGGCCGGCGCCCAGGCACGCCTGGTTCTGCTCGATAGCGTCGCCAGGCACTGGAACGTGCCGCGCGTCGAGCTGGCGACGCAACCGAGCGTCATCCTCCACGCAAAATCGGGCCGCCGTATCTCCTACGGCGAGGTCGCCAAGTTCGCCACCGCGCCCGCCGAGCCGCCGAAGGTCAGCGAAGCCGATCTGACCAAGCCGTCGCAGTTTCGCCTGATCGGGCGCGCTGATATCGGACGCGTGGACGTCCCCTCCAAGGTGAACGGCACGGCTGTGTACGGCATCGACGTGCAGGTCCCGGGAATGGTCTATGCCGCGATCCTGGAATCGCCGATGGACGGCGCCAAGCCCGACAAGGTCGACATGTCCGCCGCAATAAATGTGCCGGGCGTGGAGAAGATAATTCCGATGCCCTTCGGCGTCGCCGTGATCGGAAGCTCGGTCGAGGCGACGCGGGCCGGGCGCAACGCTCTCAAGGTCACTTGGGACACATCCGGTGCGCAAGCCGCGGGATTCGATTCGGAGACGGCGAAGGCGGAGTATTCGCGCCACGGCCGCGATCCCAACGCGAAGGCGATGGAATGGGTCAAGAAAGGCGAGGGCGCAGCCGCTTTGAGCGGGGCGGCCAAGGTGATGGAAGCCGAATACTGGTCGGAGCACTGCTACCACGCCCAGATGGAGCCGATGAACTGCGTCGCCCGGGTGGCTGCGGACGGCAAGTCGGCGGAGATCTGGACCGGCACCCAGGCCCCGGCGCTGGCCGCCTTCGCCGCGTCACAAGTGCTCAAGACGACCCCCGATCAAATCCGCGTGAACCAGCAAATGCTGGGCGGCGGTTTCGGCCGGCGCATCACGCCCGACGTCATCGCGCAGGCGGTGGCGCTCGCCAACGTCAGCAAGCAAACGGTGAAACTGCTCCTCACGCGCGAGGACGATTTTGCCGCAGGCCGGCCGCGGCCGATGACGCATCACATCCTCAAGGCCGGCCTTGACGCCAAGGGCAATATCGTCGGCTGGCACCACCGTCTGGTGGCCGAAAACGTCGACGCGGTCGCTGCGCCGCCGCGCTTCAAGGCGACCGGCGGCAAGGACCTGATCGGCTGGCGCGGCATGGAGCTGCCGCACTACAGCGTTCCCAACATGCTCGCCGACGCGGTGCGCGAAGTGCGCGGGATGCGCGTGCACGCCTGGCGCGGCATCGGCGCGGGCTACAACAAGTTCGCCGCCGAATCATTTCTCGACGAGGTCGCGCACGCCGCGGGCAAGGATCCGCTGGAGTTGCGGCTGGAGCTAACGCGCGGCGATCCGCGCGCGAACGCGGTGATCCGCGCGGCCGCCGAGATGTCCGACTGGAAGCGCGCTCGCTCGGGTCGCGGGATGGGGATCGCGTTTGCCGAGTACCATGGCACGCTGTCCGCCGGCGTCGCCGAGGTATCGGTGAATCGCGGCACCGGCGCGATCAAGGTCCACAACTACTGGATCGCGGTCGATCCGGGGCTGGTCATCCAGCCGGAGAACACCCATGCCCAGCTCGAAAGCGCCGTCGTATACGGCCTGAGCGCGGCGCTTATCGAAGAGTTGACGATCAAGGGCGGGGCCGTGCAGCAGAGCAACTTCAACAACTACCGGGTGCTGCGTATGAGCGACATGCCCGAGATCCACACCAAGATCGTGGCCTCGAATAGCCCGCCCTCGGGAATGGGCGAGGTCGGCGTGCCTTCGGTGGCGCCGGCGATCGCCAATGCGGTTTTCCAGTTGACCGGAAAGCGCCTGCGCAGCCTGCCGATGTCGCCGGAGCGGGTGAAGTCGCTGCTTGCCTGACGCGCCTCTTAGGGGCGCGTCGGATCGGTTGCCGGTGATCACACCGACAAAACTCCCGGCCGGCTCGGCTCTTTGTGTCGTCGTTCGCATCGCCTTCTCGGTTGGTGTCGCAACGGGGTTGTCCGCCTGCGGTTTGATCGGTGTCGCCTCAAGCGATCCACAGATCGTCAGCTACGAATATCGGTCGCTGGTCCCCTCGGCTGCGGGGCCTGCGTTCGGGTACGTACGCATCGAGCGCATCGAGGCCGGTGCTCCCGACAACGCCCACCCTTTCGGCATTTCCGCCGACGCGCTCAGCCAGACGCTGGCGACCCTTAAGGTGGAAGGCGGCTTCTCAAAGTCCGCCGTGCCGATGTTCACCGAGGGGGAACTGGAAGAAATCGTGCCGCACCTTGTCGCGGCGCTCGCAAAAGCGGGGCCGAAAGAAGACGTGACCTTCGCCGTGACCGGCAAGCACGGGTCCCTCGGCACGTTTTCGTCGAAGTCGGTTACCACCGGCCGCCTCTTTGTGCGCGACCGGCAGCTCAACATCATTTTCAGGATGGTTCATGATCTCTACGAAAACAACGAGTTGGGCGTCGGCGTGCCGCCGGTGTTCCTGCCCGGATCGCGCGCGTTCCCAGCCGCCAGTTACGTGAGGCTGGTGCCCGAAAGCGGGGTCTTGGCGAGCAAGCGTTCGGATTGGGTGATGCTCGACACGACCACGCTGCCGAAGCCGAGGGAAAAGACCGGCGGTGCAGGCGCCCCTACGGCCGATAGCCGTTATCAGGAGATCGAAAACAGGCTCAGTGCGCTCAACCGGCTTAAAGCAAACGGGTTGATCACGGAAGAGGAATACAGCGAGCGGCGGCGCGCAATTCTGCAGGGACTTTAATTTTACCGCGCCCTGCCACGCGCTTCGCGCAATGCGCGCCAAAGACGGTCCGGTGTTACCGGCATGTCGAGATTCTCGATGCCGGCCGGCCGCGCGGCATTCAGGATCGCGTTCATGGTTGCGCCCAGTGCCCCCGAAGTCCCCGATTCGCCCACGCCCTTCGCGCCGAGCGCGTTCGATTTCGTCGGCACCGGGTGCTCGTCGCAGCGGATCGCGCGCATCCAGTCGGCGCGCGGCATCGCGTAGTCCATGAAGCTGCCCGCGAGCAATTGCCCCGTATCGCCATCGTATACAGCGTGCTCGGCGAGCGCCTGACCAACGCCCTGCATCACACCACCCTGCACCTGGCCCTCGACACTGGTGTGGTCTACGACGTTGCCGATGTCGTCCACCGTCGTGTAATTCGCCACGTCCACGACGCCGGTCTCCGGATCGATCTCCACTTCGGCGATGTGGCAGCCGTTCGGAAAGGTCGCGCCGAAGGTTCCTTCTGCGACGCAGTCCATAGCGTGCGGTGAATTGCCTGCGAGCCTCTGCGCGAGATCGAAGAAACCAATGCTCTTGCCCGCGGCGTGAAACGCGCCGCCTCGGTATTCGACTGACGTGGCGTCAGCGCCCAGCACGGCTGCGGCGTGCGGCTTCGCCGTCTCGACGAGCTTCGGCGCGAGGAGCTTGACCGCACTGCCCGCGCCGTAGAGCGAGCGCGAGCCGCCCGTGCCGTTGCCGACGATGGCGAGGTCCGGATCGCCTTCGTGGAAGCGCATACTCTCATCAGCATTTTCGTCACTGAGGCCCAGCCCCTCGCGCACGATGCGCGCAAACGCGGTTTCGTGCCCCTGACCCCCGGATTGCGAGGCCGTATACACGTGCAGGTCGCCCGCCTTGTCGAAGCGCGCGTGTGCCTGGTCCTTGGGGGCTAGGCCCGGCGCGCTGATCTCAAGGAAGGTCGCGACGCCGATGCCGCGCAGCTTGCCTTTGCGCGTCGATCCCTCGTGCCGCGCCGGGAAGCCGCTCCAATCGGCGAGTGCGAGGGCTTTGTCCATGACTTTCTCGAACTCGCCGCAGTCATAGGTTGTGCCGTTGGCCGTCTTGTACGGCATCGCCTCGGGCGGGACGAAATTCGCCCGGCGCAGCGCGATGGGGTCGAAGCCGTGCTCGGCCGCGGCGTGATCGACCAGCCGCTCGATCGCGCAGGCGATGTCGGGGCGCCCGGCTCCTCGGTAGGCCGATATCGGTACCGCGTTGGAAAAGGCGACGCGCGTGTGCGCGTACATTGCCGCGATGCGGTACACCCCGCCCATGGTGACGGTGATGTTGCGCGTGCCGATCTGCGCGCCGAAGGGCGTCGCAAAGGCGCCGAGGTCGGCCGCGTCCTCGAAGCGCAGCGCGAGAAACTTTCCGTCGCGTGCCAGCGCAAGCTCGCCCGTGAGCGCAAGACCGCGTCCGTGGTTGTCGGAGAGGAAGATCTCCGAACGCGTCGCCACCCATTTCACCGGCCGCGCGAGCTTCTGCGCGGCGAGCATGACGGCGATGTGTTCGGCGTAGGAGTAGCTGCGGATGCCGAAGCTCCCGCCGACTTGCTCGGTGATCACGCGGATTTTTTCGCCGGGCAGGCCCGTCGCCGCGGCGATAAATCCGCGCATGCCGTTTACCCCTTGGCTGGGCGAATAGACGGTGAAAACGCCGATCGCCGGATCGAATTCGGCGAGGAAGGCCCTCGGCTCGATGGGGTTGCCGACGAGCCGCTGGCTTCTCATCATGAGCCGCGACTTCAACGCCGCGCCGGCGAACGCGGCTTCAACCGCTGCAGCGTCGCCCGTCTGGTATTCGAACGCGAGATTGCCGGGAATGTCCTGGTGCAGTTGCGTGGCGCTCGATTGTGTGGCTGCATCGAATCCGAGAGCGTGCGGCAAGTCGCGGTACTCGATCTCGATGTCCTCCGAAGCGTCCTGCGCAGCCGCCTCGCTTTCAGCGACGACGAGCGCCACTGGCTGGCCAACGTACAGGACCTTGCCTTGAGCGAGCGCCGGCCAGAAGGGCTTTCTCATCCTTTGCCCGCCCACGCCCTCATAGGTCACGCCGCCGGGAAGAGACTTCCATCCGGATGCGGCGTAGTCCGCGCCGGTAAGCACGGCGTGCACGCCCGCCCGAGCGGCGGTGGACTTCGCGTCGATCGAGACAATCTCCGCATGCGGGCGGTCCGAGCGCAGGAAGAAGGCGTAGAGCTGCCCGGGGAGATTCCAGTCGGCGGTGTAGCGGCCCTTGCCTGTCAGCAGGCGCGCGTCCTCGCGGCGGATGGTTTTTTCAGTCATGGATGGAGGAGGGAGGCCGCCAAAAAGGCGTAGTTGTCTCAAAACTCGCGCCGCGTTTCACGCGGGCGGACTCGAGACGCTGTCGGAGGGAAACCGCTCCGGGCGCTCTTCACCACCAGCCGGCGCGCTTGCGCACGGCGGCGTGAGCCGCGGAGGCCTCGCTCAGCGTCTGCTCGACGTCGATTGCGGCGAGTTTTCCTCCGCGCTTCAAAATGCGCCCGTCGACCATCACGGTATCGACGTTCGCGGGCTGCGCCGCTTCCACCAGCATGTGCGCCGGTTCGCTGAAGACACCGAGGTTCACCGCGCGCGTGTTGACCATGATGAGGTCGGCGCGCTTGCCTGGAATCAGAGACCCGACGCGGTCGTCCACGCCCATTGAGCGTGCGCCCTCGATCGTCGCGAGCTCGAGCACGCGCCGCGCCGGCAGCTTGAACTCGTTGTTGGTCCGGCTGTTCTCGATGTTCTGGATCGCCTTCATGATCGCGAACATGTCGGCGTTACCTGAGAGCGCCGTGGTATCCACCGACAGGCCGACGGGGATTCCCGCGGCGAGAAAATCACCGGTTACCGGAAAACCGAAGCCGATGCGCAGCTCCGTGTACGGAGAAAGACTTATGGACGATCCCGCGGCGGCGACGCTGCGGATCTCATCGGGCGTCACCCAGACCGCGTGGATGAGTTGCACGTCCTTGCCGAGGAACTTCTCCCGCGAGAGCAACGCGATCGCGTCCGAACCCTTGCGGTTGTTGGCGTGCACCGAGATCGGTATCCCGAGCGATCGCGCGGCGCCGAAGTCCCGACTGTACGCGGCGGCGGAGACGGCGCCCGTGGCGCCCGTCGATACACCGCGCCAGGCAAGCCCGAGCGCGAGCAGCCCATCGTTCGAATGGCTCTTCCAGTCGCGATGCAGCCGTTCGAGGTCGGTGAGATCGACGGTCTCAGTCGCGGGGTGCCCTTGAGGCGCGCCGTAGGAGAAGCGGCCACGGATGCCTGTTTCCGCGAGCGCGCGAAGGCCCTCCCGGGCGAATTCCGGGCTGCGGATGTTGTGACACCAGTCGTGCACGAAGGTGATGCCCGAGTGGATCGCTTCGGCGCAAGAGAGCCGCGTGCTCTGGTACATATCGGAGGGCAGGTAGGCCTTGCCCAGATTGAGCACGGTCGGGAAGTAGCCGTGCTCGCGCTTGTCGCCCGACATGCTTCTCAGCAGCGTGTTCCACATGTGCCAGTGCGTCTCGACGAAGCCCGGCAGCACGATCATGCCGCGGCCGTCGATCACTTGGGCGCCGGCCGCCTGGAGATTGCGGCCGACCGCGACGATCGCGCCGTTCTTCACGTGCACGTCCGCGTCCGCGAGGTCGCCTTGCGCGTCCATGGTCATCACGAAGGCGTTGCGAATGACGAATTCGCCGCGCGCGGGCAGGCCTCCGCCCGCGCCGATGCTCTTTCCCATGAGCCCGGTGCAGCCGCCAAGACTGAGCGCGCCTAATGCGGTGACGCCGCCGAGAAATTCGCGTCGAGTAGTTTTCATGTTTTCTCCATTTGTCGGGCGTCAATGCGGCGATGCCCGCTCACCCACGCCCGACAAAGGGCATCTTCGTCGCCATGACGGTCACGAACTGACGCCCTACGAAGCGATGTACGCGCGCAGCGCCTGCGCCTCTTGCGCGGTTTCCTCGAGCCTGACCTTCACCAGGTCGCCGATCGAGACCAGCCCCAAGAGCCGGCCGTCCTCCATCACCGGCAGGTGGCGGAAGCGCCGCTCGGTCATCAGCCCCAGCGCCTCGTCGACTGACATTGACAGCCGCCCGACGACGAGGCTGCAAGTCATCCGCGTCTCGACCGCCAGCCTGTCGAAGTCGCGGTCGCCGTCGGCGTACAGGCGCACCAAGTCACGCTCGGTGAAGATGCCGACCGGACAACCTTCGGCGTCGGGCACCAGCACCGCACCGACCTTCTCGGCGTGCATGGTGCGGATCGCCTCGGCGACGCTCGACTTGGCCGGCACCGTCACCACGCTGCGGCTCTTTGCCGCCAGCACCTCTTCGAGATTCATGGCCATCTCCCGCGCTGTTACGCTTCCCGAATCTTACCGCTGCGCCAGACTGAACGCATGCTTGCGCGCACCGACTCAACCAAAAAAGCGACATTCAGCGCATTGCGCTCCAGGCAAACGCTCGCCGGCACGCTTGCCGAAATCCCCGATTCACCCACGCCCGACAAAGGGCATCTTGGTCGCCATGATGGTCATGAACTGCACGTTGGTCTCGAGCGGCAGGTTCGCCATGTGCAGCACCGCGGCGCCGACCTGATCGACGTCCATCAGAGGTTCGACCGCGATCTGGCCGTTCGCCTGGGGCACGCCGTTCGCCATTCGCGCGGCGAGGTCGGTGCGTGCGTTGCCGATGTCGATCTGGCCGCAGGCGATGTCGTACTTCCTGCCGTCGAGCGCAGTGGACTTGGTGAGCCCGGTGACCGCATGCTTGGTGGAAGTGTAGGGAGCGGAATTCGGCCGCGGCGCGTGCGCCGAGATCGAGCCGTTGTTGATGATGCGCCCGCCGCGAGGAGACTGGCTCTTCATGATCCTGAACGCTTCCTGGGTGCACAGGAACATACCGGTGAGGTTGGTGTTCACCACCGCCTGCCACTGCTCGAGCGTCAGGTCTTCGAGCAGGATGCCGCCGGGAGTCCCGATTCCCGCGTTGTTGAAGAGCACGTCCAGGCGCCCGAATTTTTCCTTCGCCGCCGCGAACAAAGCCTGCACCGATTTTGCGTCGGTCACGTCGGTGGGCAGGACAAGAGCCCGATCGCCGGCGCCCGAATCCTTCGCGGTCTGTTCGAGACGGTCCTTGCGCCGCCCGGCGAGGGCAACGCGGTAGCCGTCCTTCAGGAACGCGAGGGCTACCGAGCGCCCAATTCCGCTGCCCGCGCCGGTGACGATCGCCGCTTTTCCGGGACTCATCTTTTTCTCCCTATGGGGTCTTCAGCGCACGGCCGCGAGTTGCTTTGCCCGCTCCACCTCGACGTCCGCGAGCTTCAGTTTTTCGAGCGCGCGCCGACGGGCGTCGTCGGCGGCGGCAGCGTCGGCGAGCGGGCCCGCGCCAACGTGGAGTGCGAGCTTTTTCCTCGACTCGGGAAACGACTCCAGCAGCCGGCTGAAGGCTTCAATCGAAAGCCGGTAGTCCAGGTAGTCCCTCTCCAGGCGATCCTTGGCGCGCAGCGCCTCCTGGATCCAGGGACCCGTGCGCCGGCCCGCAGTACGCATGTGATCGCGCAGCGACCGGTCGCTCGCAGCCATCTGGACTCGGTAGCGGTGGCTTGCGGCCTGATTGCGCAGGATCTGCCTCGCGGTGAGCATGTATTCTTCGGCGGCGTCCACCAGCGCGTGATTGGGCGAAGCGCTCATGCGGCGCAGCTCGATCACGTGCTTGTCCACTTCCTGGGCGTGGTCGTCGAGCTTGCCGACGGTCTGCGCCGTTTCCGTCTCTATCGCAAGCGCCGCCTGCAGGCGTTCGCTCGTGTCCCTGACAAGCACGGAAACCGCCCTTTGCAAGTCACTCTTGCGGTAGGCGCCGTAACCCCAGTAGCCGAGCGCCGAAACCGCAAGGAGCGCGACGAGGGCTGCGGCGACGATTTTTATTCTGTATCCCGACGTCATGCTGGTATGGTTCCCGATCTCGTGTCGCTTGTCCAGTGAGAGAGCATTCTTTGAGATGGGTTCTAGTTCACACGGCGTGCTTGACGGCATGTCAAAGGACGCGGTTAAACTTGGCGCCGTGGAAAAAAAGGTTCCGCTCGCCGAAATTCCCGCACGAGTCCGTCGCGCGTGAGCCGCTTTCGCACCACGATTGCGGTCGTCCTCGGGATCGCGGCGACGCACCTGCACGCGGCGCATCCTCTGCTGACCGAGGACACCGGCACGCAGGGTGCCGGGAACTTCCAGCTTGAGGGCAGTTACGACACGTTGCGCGACCACCCGGACCCCGAGCTGACCCGGGCCGACTTGGTGGTCGGGGTACTCAGCTATGGGCTTGCCGAAACGCTCGACCTGCAGATGGGCTATCTGTACCTGCGCCATAGTCACGTCATGGGCGGCACGGTCGAAGGCGGCGGCGACGCGATCGTCGGCCTCAAATGGCGCTTCCTCGAGCGCGACGGCTTCAGCATGGGCCTGAGACCGGACATGACAATTCCGAGCGGCGATGATGAACAGGGGCTGGGCCAGGGGCGCAAGACTTACGGAGCTGCCCTGATTCTCAGCAGCGAAGCAGGCGACTGGGCTTTCCACGGCCATCTCGGCACTCGCCGCAACCCCAACACCGTTGGCGAACGCAGCAAGCTCTATCACGTTTCCGCCGCGGCGCTGTACCGGGTGGCGGAAAAATTGAGGCTGGCTCTGGACGCGGGAGTGATAAGCCAGCCCGACCCGGCCCTGAGCTCCGATCTGGTATTTCTCACCTTGGGGCTTATTTACTCGCCGGCGAAGAATGTCGATCTCGATTTTGGCTGGCGAGTCGCGTTGAACCAAGCGGCGGCGGACCGGACACTGGGCGTGGGGATCACCGTTCGCTGGTAGCAGACCCTCGCCGGCATTCCGCAGCATGGCGAGCGCCGGCATGGTCTAATGACGGCTCCGCCAGGGGAGGCAGTCATGGCCTTGCTGCAAGTCATCCTGTTCCTGCTGCTGTGCGCCGTGGCGCTGGGATGGGTGGCGCGGCACTTCAAGTTTCCCTACCCGATCGCGCTGGTGATCGGCGGCGGGTTGCTCGGCTTCGTGCCGCGGCTGCCGCAGCTTCAGTTCGACCCGGAGTTTCTGCTCGTACTGGTGCTGCCGCCGATTCTCTACCAGGCGGCCCTGCTCACTTCCTGGCGCGACTTCAAGGCGAACATCCGCCCGATCGGGCTGCTCGCCATCGGTCTCGTGATCGCGACCACGCTCGCCGTCGGCGCGACCCTGAAGCTGCTCATCCCCGATATACCCTGGGCCGCTGCCTTCGTGCTCGGGGCGATCGTCTCGCCTCCCGACGTGGTGGCGGCGACCGCCATCCTTTCGCGGCTCACTATCCCGCGCAGCGTCGTGTCCGTGCTCGAAGGCGAGAGCCTGGTGAACGACGCTTCGGGCCTGGTGATCTACAAGTTCGCCGTGGCGGCGGTGCTCACCGGGGCATTCTCGCTGTGGGAGGCGAGCGTGGACTTTGTCGGTGTGGCGGTGGGGGGCATCGTGATCGGCGTCGTGATGGGGCGGCTCTTCGTTTTCATCCACCGGCATCTCGGAGACGCCTTCATTGAGGTGCTGACCACCCTCGCCGTTCCCTACGTCGCCTATATCCTCGCCGAATCCGTGCACATGTCCGGGGTGCTCGCCGTGGTTGCTGCCGGCCTCGTGCGCGGCCGCTACTCCCCGGAGATCGTCTCGGCCGAGATGCGCATCATGGCGCGCTCGGTCTGGAACCTGTTCGTGTTCCTGATAAACAGCCTGGTCTTCATCCTCATTGGAGTGCAGCTCTCGGGAATCTCCGCGAGGCTCACCGACCACTCGGTGACGCAGCTCATCTTCTATGGAACCTTCGTCTCGGCCGTCGCGATCTTCGTGCGCTTCGCCTGGGTCTATCCGGCGATCTACCTGCCGCTCATAGTGCGGGCCTCGCTCGGCCAGCGCGTCCCGCCGCCCCGCGAGGGAGAGGTGTTCATCATGGGCTGGTGCGGCATGCGCGGCATCGTGTCGCTGGCAGCCGCGCTCGCGCTGCCCCGGACGCTCGATGACGGCAGCGCGTTTCCGGAGCGCGACCTCATCATCTTTCTCACCTTTTTCGTCATCGCGGTAACGCTCGTCGTGCAGGGCCTGACCCTGAAGCCGCTCATCCGCACGCTCAAAGTCGGCAGGGATTGGAGCCTGCAAGAGGAGCAACAGCGCGCCACGTTGGCGCTCGGCAAGGCGGCGATCGCCGCGATCGATATCGTGACCGAAAAGGAGGCGATCCCGAACGAGCTGGCCGAGCGCCTCCGGGCCGAGTTCGCCGAGAAAATCACTCTCTCAGTACCCGACGGCGTCGTGTTGAGCCACAGCAGCGCCGACAGCGCGCGGCGTCTGAGGGCCGCGGCGGTGAAGGCGGAGCGGCAGGAATTGATCCGCCTGTGGCGGGAGAACCTGATCAGCGATGAGGTGCTGCATAAAATCGAGGAAGATCTCGACTACCAGGAATCGCGCACCTAGTTGGTATTTGGTAGCGTGCGCCGCGCGCACGCATTCACAAACGAGGAGGTCTCATGATCCGTACTGTGTTGTCCCTTACCCTCGCGGCGTTCTGCACGGCCGCGGGTGCGCAATACCCGAGCAAACCGATCCGGCTCATCGTGCCATTCCCCGCAGGCGGCGCCGCCGAGCTCGGCGCGCGCATCTTTTCGCAGCCGCTGGGCCAGGCGCTGGGGCAGCCGGTGGTCGTGGAGGCGAAGCCGGGCGGCGACGGCGTGATCGCCGCCGACGCGGTTAAGAAATCCGCCGCCGACGGCTACACGCTGTTCTATGCCACCAACACCGCGTTCAGCTGGGTGCCGGCGACGCGCAAGAACCCGCCCTACGACCCGGTGGCCGATTTCACGCCGGTGTCTCTGGTCGGAATTTTCGGATTTTTCCTGTTCACGCACCCGAGCGTGCCCGCGAACACGGCGGCCGAGCTGATCGCGTATGCGCGAGCCAATCCGGGCAAGCTCAACTACGGCACCGGGAACAGCACCAGCATCCTGATGACCGCCCAGTTGAAGCTGTTGGAAAAACTGGACATCGTGGAGATTCCCTACAAGGGCGACGCGCCGCTCACGATCGATCTGCTGGGCGGGCGCGTGCACATGGCGATCGCGACTCCGGGCAGCGCCTTGCCGCAGGTCAAGGCGGGCAAGCTGCGCGCGCTCGCCGCGATGTTCCCTAACCGCAGCCCGTTGCTGCCCGAGGTGCCGGCTGCCGCGGAAGCGGGGCTGGGCAAGGTCACGGTCACGCCGTGGGGCGGGGTCTTCGGCCCGGCGAAAATGCCCCGCGAGATCGCCGATCGGCTGGCACGCGAGCTCGCCGTCGTCCTCAGGCGTGACGACGTTCGCGAAGGTATGGGCAAGCTCGCGTTCGAGCCGCGCAGCTCGACGCCCGATGAGCTGACCGCGTTCCTGAAGGAGCAGACGGAGTCCTGGACGCGCACCGCCCGGGCGGCAGGCATCATTCCCGAGTAAGGCGCCGCTCTGGATCGTCACTGATTACATCCCTTCCATTGAGAGGAGAGCAGGAATGAAATACATTGTTGCGGCCGGCGCACTCGCGCTCGCCTGCATGCCCACCGCCGCGCTGGCGCAGGCCTATCCCGGCAAGCCGATCAGGATCGTGATCCCCTTTGTCGCCGGCGGGTCGTCGGATATCGTCGGCCGCGCGATCGGCTCCAAGTTCCAGGAATTCCTCCGCCAGCCTGCCGTGGTCGAGAACCGGCCCGGCGCCAACGGCGCCATCGCCGCCGAATTCGTCGCCAAGTCCGAAGCGGACGGCTACACCATCCTGGTGGGCTCGATCGGCGTGTTCTCGATCAACGCGGCGCTGTTCAAGGACCTGCGCTATCAGCCGCTGCGCGACTTTGCGCCGATCACCCTTGCCGTGACCACGCCGAACGTGCTGATTGCGAAGCCGACGCTGCCCCCTGACTCGGTAAAGGAGCTGGTCGAGTATGCGAAGAAGAATCCCGGCCGCCTGTCCTATTGCTCGAGCGGCAGCGGCTCGTCGGACCATCTGACCGGCGAGGTGTTCCGGCAGACCGCGGACTTCGCCGCCGTGCACGTGCCCTACAAGGGCGGCGCCGCCTGCCAGACCGACATCATGGGCAACCAGGTCGATTTCTCGTTCCAGAACCTGGGCGCGGTGACAAACTACATCAAGGCCGGCAGGATGAAGGCGCTAGTGGTGACTGCGAAGGCTCGCCACCCGCAGCTCCCCAACGTGCCGGCCGCCGCGGAGGCGGGATATCCGGACCTCGTGGTCACTTCCTGGCAGGCGGTCGCGGCGCCGGCGAAGACTCCGCGCGACGTGGTGGCCAAGCTGAACGACGCTGTCGTGCGCGCGCTGCGCTCGCCCGAAATCCGCGAGCGCATGACGCAGATCGGCTTCGACGTCGTGGCGGGCACGCCGGAAGAATTCGGCGCTTTCATGAAGTCCGAGATCGAGCGCTGGACGGCGGTGGTGGAGCGCGGCGGGATCAAGCCCGATTGAAAAGATTGAGTCGCGCCGCGGCCGGCTAATCGACCTTCGCTCCGGAAAGCTTCACGACCTTCGCCCATTTTTCGATTTCGCTGCGGATCAGGGCGTCGAACTGCTCGGGCGTGGAACCTACCGGCTCCATGCCTTGCTGTTTCATGCGATCGGTGAGATCGGTGGACGTCACTGCGCGCGCGATGTCGCGGCTGATCTTGCGCACCAGTTCCCGCGGCGTCGCGGCCGGAGCAACGACCCCGACGATGGAAAGCGCGCTCACTCCGGGCACGGATTCCGAGACGACCGGGTATTCGGGGGACTCGGGCGCGCGCTGGGGCGAGAGCAACGCGAGCACCTTGATTCTCCCGGACTTGATCAGGGGCTGCGCCGCGTAGAGCACGTCCATCAGGATGGGCACGTGTCCGGACACCACGTCCTGTTGCGCGGGAGCGCCGCCCTTGTAGGGCACGTGCACGATTTCGATTCCCGCCGTGGTCTTGAGCAGCTCCACCGAAAGGTGCATCGCCGTCCCGCTGCCGGGGGTCGCGTAGCTGAGCTTCCCCGGTTCTTTCTTCGCCAGCGCGACCAGCTCCGCGATGTTGTTCGCCGGAAGCGACGGGTGCGCCGCCATGACCAGGTGTTGCACCGAAACCTGGGTGACGCCGGCGAGGTCCTTCACCGTGTCGTAGGGCATGTTCGGCCGCAGGCTGGGATTGATCACGTGCGCCGTGACCACCATGCCGAGCGTATATCCGTCTGGCGCGGATTTGGCGACGTATTCAGTCCCGACTACGGTTCCGGCGCCGGGCTTGCTCTCGATGACGACCGGCTGGCCCCACACCTCCTGCATTTTCGCCGCGAGGAGGCGCGCGATGATGTCGGTCGCGCCGCCCGGCGGAAACGGCACCATCAACCGCACCGGCTTGGCCGGGTACGCCTGAGCGACCGCAGTCATCGGCGAGAGCACGCTCATCGCCGCGGCCGCAAGTGCGAGGAATCGCATGAGCTTGTTCATGGCTTCTCCTGGAATCGCGGCTCAATGACCTTGGGCCGCTTCGTCGTCGGTCACTTGCAGATCCGGAACGCCGCCGGCCGCCGGATCGTCGCGGTAGAGCTTGCGAAAGTCGTAGCTCGCCCGCTTGCCTTCCTGCTTCGGCACGCCGTTGGTCGCGAACAGGTTGAATTCGCGCGGCACGTCGCGAAACCCTTGAGCGTCCAGCCACAGCCTCACCAGACGGCGCTGCCGCTCGGGCTCCGGATAATTGGTGAAGCGCGTGCGCGCGTGCATCACGGTGTAGTTGTTGATGACGATCATGTCGCCGCGTTCCAGGAAAAATGCGAGGCGATTCTCAGGCGCGGCGGCGACTTCGTCAAAGAGGTTCAGCGCCTGGAGGTCGCGCTCATCGAGCGGCACGCCGCGCTCGCGATGGCCGGCGGCGATGCCCGCGCGCTGGTAGCGGCAGCTCAACTGTCCGCCCCGGTTGGCGAACACCGGCACGCGGTAGAGCGTCGCCGGCTCCTCGCCCGGCGCTTGTTCGCCCAGGCGGTGGTAGTGGTAGCCGCGGTACAGCGGATCGAGCAGTTGAGGCGCGCGCGCGCGGATCGCGTCGTGCACGGTCACCCCGCTCACGATGACCGAAGCGCCGCCCGAAGCCGACTTGTGCCAGCAGGCGAGCGCGATCATCGCGGTGATGTCCGAGTGCGGCCGCAACTCGAGATTGCTGCGGTACATGCGCGGGGTCGCGTCCTCGCCTGTGGCGTCGATCACCGCGGTGACCAGCTCCCCTTGAGCGTTCTGCGACAGCGCGCGGCCGAAATGCAGCCCGACGCCCCACACCGCCGCGGAGTATTGCTCGAGCGACAGTCCTTCGATCGGAAGACCGCGCAACAACACGAACCCCTTGCCCGAGCGCACTTCCCGATACGCGCGGGCGAGCTTCTCGCCCAGCGCTCCGAAGCGGAAATCCTCCTTGCCGGTTTCGTGCGAGGTGGGGAGCAGGCCGCCGCGCTCCAGTGCCGCAAGCGCAGCCTCGATCTCGTCGCGGTCCGCCCGCGTCAGCTCCACGATGTAGTCAGAACGACTCCTGAAGCTCGAAGCCCGCCAGGCAAACGAAGCGGAGCTGTGTTCGTAGGTTTGCATCGCGCCCTCCATCGGCGTGCGAGCATTGTAGCGCTACGTTCGCAGTCGCGACGCGGCGCAGCGGAGTAGAATTCTCTCGGACCCGTGGGATCGTTCCCACTGGCGGAATGCCGCCGGAGCCGCATGTCGAAGACAAAAGATCCTCGGGAAGTTCTCGTCATCGGCGGCGGCATCGGTGGCGTGGCGACCGCGCTCGCGCTCGCGCGCCGCGGCATGCGTTCGCAGGTCTTCGAAAAAGCGCCCGAGTTCGGCGAGATCGGCTACGGCATCCAGCAGGGCCCGAACGCCTACCGCATGCTCGACTGGCTGGGCGTCATGAAGGACCTCGAGCCCCAGGCGGTGTTCACGCAGAACCTGATTCTCATCGACGCGCTCACCGATCGCGAGCTCACGCGCATCTCCTGCGGCGAAACATTTCTCAAGCATTTCCGCGCCCCCTATACCGTCGTCCATCGCCGCGATCTGCACGACGCAATGTTGGAGGCTTGCCGCAAGCGCGAGGAGATCGCGCTGCATACGTCCAAAGAACTCGTCAGCTTCAGCGAGCGGGGCAAGAGCGTCGTCGCGACCTTTGCGGACGGCTCGGAGTATGAAGGCATCGCGCTTATCGGCGCCGACGGGCTGCGCTCGCGCGTGCGCGAGATCCTCTTCGGCGACGGCGCGCCGCGCCCGATCGGCCACGTCACCTACCGCGGCGTGGTGCCTTTCGACCAGGTGAAGGACCGGTCGCACTTCGACGACATGGTCATCTGGGTTGGTCCCAAGCTGCATTTCGTGCAGTACCGGCTGCGCGGCGGAACAGTCATGAATAACGTGGCGACCGTCGTCAGCGACAGGTTTGCTCTCGGAGAGCGGCGCGACTACGGCGGGCCCGACGAGCTGGCCGAGGTGTTCTCGCACACCACCCCCCACGTGCAGGAGATGCTCGGCTACGTCGGCAAGGACAAGAACTGGGTGCTGCACGACCGCGACCCCAGGTCAGGGTGGACGCGCGGCAAGGTCACGCTGCTCGGCGACGCGGCGCATCCGACCGTGCAATACCTCGCACAAGGCGCGTGCATGGCGATCGAGGACGCGGTGGTGCTCTCCGGCACGCTCGAAAAGGCGGGGAGCGAGGTCAACGCCGCGCTTCTCGCCTACGAAAAAGAACGCTATCTGCGCACCGCGCGCGTGACCATCACCTCGCGCATTTTTGGGGACATCATCCACGCCGACGGCGGCGCGCGCGATCTGCGCAACCACCTGCTTGCGCAGAGAACGTCCGACACCTTCTGGGAAATCGACTGGCTCTACCGGGGGATCGAAGCCTGATCTTGTTTCGCCGCCGGTTCGCGCGCTATTTCCAGCTTCCGCGCAGCGTAAGGACTTTCTCCTGAAGGAATTCGGGGTTCGCCTGCGCCGGCGGGACCGGCGCTCCGACCGCCAGTCCGACTTTCGAAAGTATCCTGAGGCGGGAAGGTCGCGACATCGCGACACCGTCCTTGCGGCTGAAGAAGCTGCCCCACAGTCCGCGCAAGGCCATCGGCACGACCGGCACTGGAGTCGCCTCGATGATGCGCCTGATCCCTGGACGGAACGGGTAGATCTCCCCGTTGTCGGTGATGCGACCCTCGGGAAAAATTCCGATCAAATCGCCCGAGCGCAGCCCGCTGGCGATCTCCGCGTAGGCTTTCTCGAGCATCTCGGGATTTTCCTTTGCCGGCGCGATGGGGATGGCACGGCCGGTTCGAAACACGAAGTTCAGCACCGGCAGGCGGAAGATTCGATGATCCGTCACGAACCGGATCGGGCGGCGGCAGGCCGCGGCGATCACCAGCGCATCGACGAAGCTGACGTGATTGCACACCAGCACCGCAGGTCCCTCTTCGGGAATGTTATCGAGCCCCTGTTTTTCCAGGCGGTACACCGAGTGGATCAGCATCCAAACGATGAAGCGCATCAGGAATTCCGGCACCAGCGTGTAGATGTAGATCGCGACTGCCGCGTTGAGAATGCCGGTGATCAGGAACAACTGCGGCAGCGTGAAGCCGGAAGACAGAATGCCCGCCGTCATGATCGAAGCGACGACCATGAACAAGGCGTTCAGGATGTTGTTTGCGGCGATGACGCGGGCGCGGTGCGAAGGCGGGCAGCGGCTCTGGATGAGCGCGTACAGCGGAACGCTGTAGAACCCGCCGAACATGGCGAGCAGGAACAGATCGGCCATGACGCGCCAGTGGGCGCCGTCGGAGAGAAACGCGCCGACCCCGACGACCCCGATCGGCGCCATTCCGGCGCTCGCGAAATACAGGTCGACGGCAAATACGGTCATGCCGATCGAGCCGAAGGGAACCAGGCCGATCTCCACCTTGTGACCCGACAGGCGCTCGCAGAGAAGCGAGCCGATCCCTATGCCCATCGAGAAGATCGCAAGCAGCAGCGTCACCACGCTTTCATTGCCGCCGAGCACTTCCTTGCTGAAGCCGGCAAACGAGGTGATGAAGACCGAGCCAAAGAACCACAGCCAGGAAACGCCGAGCACCGACAGGAACACGCTGCGGTTTTCCCTGGCGACCATCAGGTTGCGCCAGGTCTCGGAAACAGGGTTCCAGTTGATCCTCAGGCCCGGGTCGGCCGGCGCCGAATGCGGCACGAAACCGGCGGCTATACGGCCGAGCACAGCAACGACGATCGAGACTCCCGCAACGTACATGGGCCCCTGTCCCGGGATTGCGATCAACTCGCCCCCGATCATCGTGCCGAGCAGTATCGCGACGAAGGTCCCCATCTCCACGATGCCGTTGCCGCCGGTCAATTCCTCGTCGTTCAGCTGCTGCGGCAGGTAGGCGTACTTCACCGGCCCGAAGAGCGTCGAGTGCAAGCCCATGAGAAAAACCCCCAGGTAAAGCAGGGCGACGATCTTCCAGACGAACCCGGCTGCGACCAGCAGCATCACCGCGATCTCGAAATTCTTGACGAAGCGCATCAGCTGCGATTTTTCGTACTTGTCGGCGAGTTGTCCCGAGGTGGCCGAAAAAAGCACGAAGGGCAGGATGAACAGGCCGCCGATCACGGCCCCCGCGCTCCTGGAATCCAGTCCGCCCCAGTCCGCGGCGCTGTAGGTCGCGAGCACCGTAAAGGCGAACTTGAAGATATTGTCGTTGCCCGCGCCGAAGAACTGGGTGAGGAAGAAAGGTGCGAACCGGCGCTCACGCAACAGGCGGAATTGGCTGTGGTTCTCCATCGATGCCCCCGCGGCTATTATCGGTGAATGCCGGCCCGACCGTTGGGCGCCGTCCCATCCTGAATGCTGCCCACTTCGTTCACACACGTTATCCCACTTCCGGTGCGGCAAAAGGCCGCACGAAGATCGAGGTTTACACCCGCGTAATGCAACGGCAGAATGAGTTCGTCACTGGGAATGACTCAACATGGAGGAGGGACCAAATGTGCATACTGTGTGATCAAGGAAAGCTGCAAGACCATAGCGGTTC
The DNA here is from genome assembly GCA_964430565.1 of uncultured Enterobacteriaceae bacterium. Lineage (GTDB taxonomy): Bacteria > Pseudomonadota > Gammaproteobacteria > Burkholderiales > SG8-39 > VBDM01. The sequence goes on along the minus strand of CAYSFD010000016.1, from coordinate 193,641 downwards.
ACAGGGCGGTACACAACTCGGGCGGCGCGATTTTCTGAAGGCTTCGACAGCCACAGCGGCTGGCGCGGCGGCGATGGGTCTGTTCGCCGCGCGCCCTGCGGCGGCGGACGACGACAGGGACAGGGATCCGCCCGAGGACCATGGTCGGCGGGGCCGGCGCTATGTCATCCGCGGCGGCTCGGTGATGACGATGGATCCCGGCATGCCGAACAAGGGCGAGTGGCCCAAGGCCGACGTGCTGGTCGAAGGAAAGAAGATACTCGCCGTCGGCCCGAACCTGCACGTCTGGGGGGCGGGGGAGATCGACGCCCGCGGCAAGATCGTCATGCCGGGGTTCATCGACACCCACCACCACCAGGCCTGGACCGCGATCAGGAGCTCCATTCCCGACAGCATCCTGATCGACGACAAATCGGGCACGCCGAGCGCGGCCCAGAACTATTTCGGCAACATCCTGCTCGGGTTCGCCCCCAAGTACCGGGCGGAGGACGTGTACATCAGCGAGCTGTTCGGGGGCCTCGCGCAGCTCGACAACGGCGTCACGACGGTGCACGACGTGTCGCAGATCCATCACTCGCCAGAGCATTCGGACGCCGCCATCGAGGCCCTGTTCAAGACCGGGCGCCGCGCCGCCTTCGGCTTCTTTGAGAGCGCCGGCGCCGGCATTCTTGGGACCAATCCCGGCAACCAGTATCCGCAAGATGCCACCCGCATCAAGAAGAAGTGGTTCTCGTCGAGCGATCAGCTCGTCCACATGATCATGGGCGGCGAAGTCTACCTCGGCGACGCTTCCACGGTGGCGTCCTGGACCCTCGGGCGGCAGCTCGGTCTGCAGGTTGCGGCCCACATCCTGTCGCCGTTCGGGATCCGCTCGATCCTGGATCGTCTCGCCGGCCTCAACGGCGGGTTCCCCGATGGCCAAGGAGGATTTATCGACATCCGAGACGACAACCTGTTCATCCACATGACGGGGATGTCGGACGCCGCCTGGAATGTGGTCAGGGACAAAGGCGCTCAGGTATCGATCGCCTTCCCGATCGAGATGAACATGCGGCACGGCATTCCGCCCATCGACAAGATCCAGAGACTGCAGATGGAGCCGTCGCTCAGCTCGGACGTCGAGACCAACATGACGGCGGACTTCTTCACGCAGATGCGTTCCGCCATGACCATGCAGCGCATGGTGGTGAACCAGGAAATCCTCAATACGGGAGACTTCACGAACTTCTTCTTCGAGGCCGTGCCAGGCAGCGCGTGGCCGACGGTGCCCGCCGGCACTCGGCCGCTCCTCAATGTGCGCGACGTGCTGCGCTACGCCACGATTAACGGCGCGAAGCACCTGAGGCTCGACAGCAAGACCGGCTCGCTCACGCCCGGCAAGGAGGCCGACATCATCATCCTCGACGGCACGCACCTCAACGTGTTCCCGGTCAACCACGTACCGGGTGCTGTCGTGCAGATGATGGAGCGCAGCAATGTCGAGACGGTGATCGTCGCCGGCAAGGTGCGCAAGTGGAAGGGCAAGCTGCTCGACGTCAATCTGGGGAGGCTGAGCCGCGAGCTCGAGAACTCGCGCGACTTCATTTTCTCCGCAGCGGGCGTTCCGCAGGACCTGTTTCGCTAGCGAAGGCGATCTCACCGCAGGCGAGGGGCGGCTCCGGCCGCCCCTTGTCGTTGGCGCGCCCGATTCCGGATAATGGCGCCGGAGCAGAGGAGAAGAACAAATGCCCGAAGGCGCGTTTCCAGAGAGTCCCCTCGAGTTCGGCATCTTCGACTGGATCGAGTGGTCGGAACTGCCCGCGGGCGAGATCTTCGAGCACAAGCTGCAAATTGCCGAAGCCGCGGACAAGGCCGGCTTCTACGCCTGGCACATTGCCGAGCACCAGGGCACGCCGCTCTCGATCGACGGTTCGCCCGCGCTGGTGCTGTCGGCGGCAATCCAGCGCACCGAGCGCCTGCGCCTGGGCGCGCTGACGTTCTGCCTGCCCTGGTACAACCCGTTCCGCTTCTACAACGAGATCTGCATGCTCGATCAGATGAGCGGAGGGCGCCTGGAACTTGGGGTCGGGCGCGGCGTGTCGCCGATCGAGTCGGCGTTCTTCGGCATGAAGAGCATCGAGGAGTCGCGCGAGCGCTACCGCGAGACCCTCGACATTTTCTTCGCCGCCTGCGGCGGCAAGGTGCTCAACCACGAAGGAAAGTATTTCTCCTACCGCGACCTTGAGCTCTACATCCACACCAAGCAACGGCCGTATCCGCCCCTTTGGTTTCCGAGCAGCGACAAGAACTCGATCGAGTTCACCGCGCGCCACGGCTACAACACGGTGCTCAACACCAGTTCCGCGGAGGCGGGCAAGCTGTATGCCCAGTACCGGGAGGTGTGGGCGCGGCACAAGGACGATCCCGGTCGCCACAACGCGCACGTGCGCGCGCCCAAGCTCGGGAAATCCCAGCACGTGTTCATCGCCGACAGCGACGCCGAAGCGGCAAAAGCGGGCGGCGCGGCGTACAAGGTTTGGAGCGATCACCTCACCTATCTCACGCGCAAGCTGGGCAAGCCCGACCTGCTGAACGTCAGTCCCGGCTCGCCCGCGGCAGTAACGCGCCTCGTGACGGGGGCGCCTGAGACCGTCGCGCGGGATCTCACTGACGTGGTCCGCGAGTCGGGGATCAACTATCTGATGCTCGTATTCTCCTTCGGCGACCTGGCGCCCGAGCGCGCGATGCACTCGATGGACCTGTTCGTGAGGAAAGTAATGCCGGCCCTGCGCGCCGGAGCCGCCTCCCGGACTGCCACCCGCTGACCGAACTGGTGGACTGCGGTTTTCGTCCGGGCTAATATGCTCGTCCACCAAGCGTCACATTATTTTTCAAAGAGGAGAGGGTTCATGAAGAAGTTACTTGCATTGACCGCTGCGCTGGGACTCGCCCTGGGAGGGGCGTCTGCGCTCGCCCAGACCGTCAAGATCGGATTCATCAGCACCTATTCCGGACTGAACGCCAATCTGGGCGAGTACATGGAAAGGGGCATGCGGCTCTACATGAAGGAGCACGCAAAGGACTTGCCACCCGGAGTGAAGATCGAGATTCTCGTTCGCGACGACACCGGCCCCAACCCCGATAAAGCCAAGCAACTCGCGCAGGAGCTGATCGTGCGCGACAAGGTGAACCTGCTGGCGGGCGTGATTTTCACGCCCAACGCCCTGGCGATGGCGCCTCTCCTGACCGAAGCGAAAGTGCCGTTCGTCATCATGAACGCCGGGACCGCCGTGATCACCACGCGCTCGCCCTACATCGCGCGGCTGTCGTTCACGCTGTGGCAGTCCTGCTACCCGCTCGGCCAGTGGGCGGCGAAGCGGCTCAAGCGGGCCTATACGCTGGTGAGCGATTTCGGTCCCGGACATGATTGCGAGGATGCCTTCATCAAGGGCGCGAAGGAAAGCGGCGGCGAAATTGTCGGCAGCGTGCGCGTCCCGTTGGCGAATCCGGATTTCGCGGCCTACATGCAGCGGGTGAAGGATGCGAAGCCCAACGCGCTGATGGTGTTCGTGCCGGCGGGCAAGACCGCCCTGGCGGTGATGAAGAATTTCGGCGATCTGGGCCTCGGCAACGCCGGCGTGAAACTGATCGGACCCGGCGACATTACCACCGACGAGGAGCTGCCCAACATGGGCGACGTGGCACTCGGCGTGACCACCGTGCACCACTATTCTGCGGCTGCGCAGCGTCCTGCCAACCAGGCGTTCGTCGCGGCCTGGAAGAGGGACTATGGCGCGAACAGCACGCCCAATTTCGTGGCCGTGGGCGGCTGGGACGGGATGGCGGCGATCTTCCACGTGATCCGCGAGCAGAAGGGCAAGATCGATCCCGATAAAACGATGGAGCTGCTGAAGAACTTCAGGCACCCGAACAGCCCGCGCGGCCCGATCTACGTTGATCCGGAAACGCGCGACATCGTGCAGAACGAATATCTGCGCGAGGTGCGCAAGGTGGGCGGTGTGCTTGCCAACGTCGAGATCGATACCGTCGGCGTGGCGGTGAAGGATCCGTGGAAGGAGCTTAATAAGAAGAAGTAGTCGTAATACCGGACGCTTCGGCGGGCAAGCCGCCGAAGCGCCGGATTACGTCGGCGCGATCGAGCTGACGCAGAGCGCAGCTCATCGCGCCGGGTGTGGAGTGGGACTTGGTTAACGCTCCCGCACGGGCGCGAAGGGCGGGAGTTCGGCTCAACTCGGTCACGGTTGCGGCGTGATGAACTGGGCATCGCCTCAGTTCCATCGCGCCGATGTAATCCGGCGCGCAGCGTCCGGTATTACATCCTCATCAGCCGCTTCGCGTTGCCGGAGAGGATCTTGGTGCGGTCCTCCAAGCTCAGAGGCAGGTCTGCCATCCATTTCGTTCCGGGCGGATTGGGGACGAAGGGATAGTCAACCGAGAAAAGGATTCGGTCCACGCCCATCTCCATGATGCAGCACATCAGCGCGGGGGTGGAGAAGTTGCCGCTCGTGGTGATCCAGAAGTGCTCGCAGAAGGTGTCGCGGAAGTTGCTGGGTTTGTCGGCGCCGCGCGACAGCGCCATGTTGATGCGCCACGCCGAGAACGGCAGCGACTCGCCCAGGTGCCCGAGGATGATCTTCAGGCGTGGATACTTGTCGAAGGCGCCCGAGAGCACCATGCGTATGCCCTGCGTGGCGGTCTCCACCGTGTAGCCCCAGGCCGCGGTGAGGAGCTGGGGAAACTCCTTCAGGTAGTCCTTGTAGTAGGCCTCCACCACCGCCGGAACCGGCGAAGACGGATGGAGGTAGAGCGGCACATCCAGCGCCTGTGCGCGCTCGAAGATCGGCCAGAAGCGCTTGTCGTCGAAGAAAACCCCGTTCGTGGGGCCGTGCACCATCGCGCCCTTGAATCCGAGCTTGGTCACGGTGCGCTCAAGCTCGTCCGCCGACGCCTTCGGATCGGCGGTAGGCAGCGCGGCGAATCCCGCGAAGCGGTCGGGATGCGCGCGAACGGCCTCGTGCAGCCTGTCGTTCGCGCGCTTCGCGAGCGGCACCGCGGTCACAGCATCGAGGCGTTGCGTCGAGGGCGCGCCGTGCGAGATCACTTGGATATCGATTCCGGCCTCGTCCATTTCCTTGATGCGCAGCGCGCCCACATCGTCCAGACGCTGAAGCAGGGCGGGATTGCGCGCCTCGCCCACGAAGGTCTTCGCCACCTCGGCGTCCCAGTAATGCTCTTCGAGCGCAATGACCAAAGGTTTGTTGTTGGCTGGCATGAGTGATCCAAGAGAGGATTATTGGGGCCGCTACTTTAGCAGCCGCGCCGTGGATTGTCGCGCGCGCGTCACTGCTTGCCTCACAGCGGGCTCTCCGCGTATTTGCCCGTGAGCTGCGGCGTGCGTCCTTGCAAGCCTTTTTGCTCGTGTTCCAGGCGCGTGTCGCGCGCCCAGGTGCGTTTGAGCGCATCGCGGATCTTCACGCGCAGGCGCCCCAGCCCTTCGACCTCGAGCTCGATCTTGTCGCCGTCCTGAAACGCGGAAAGGCCCCGGTGGTTGGTGCCGGTGGCGAGCACGTCGCCGGGATTGAGCGTATGGATGGAGCTGACCCACTCGATGCAGTGCGCGATGTTGTGCGCCATGTCGCTGGTATTGAAGTCCTGCTTGAGGACACCATTCACCCATAGACGGATCTGGAGTCGGTGCGGGTCGCGGATTTCATCCGCGGTGACGAGGTAAGGGCCCATGGGAGCGAAGCTGTCGCGCGACTTCATCTGGTAGAAGGTGTTGCCCGCCGGCGGCAGGTCGCGCGCCGAGCCGTCGATGAAGTTGACATAGCCGAACACATATTTCATGGCTTGCGCAGCCTTGACGTTGGAGGCACGCTTGCCGATCACCAGCGCCATCTCCGCTTCGCCCTCGAAGATGCTCGCGGGCACGTCGGGAAGCACCATGGTGTCGCCCTCCCCGATCACGGCGCTCGGAGACTTGTGGAATGCGTTTATGGGTGCGGGCTCCGAGCGCGTCCCGTCCTCCATGTAGTTCACCGCCATGCAGTCGATGTTGCAGGGCTTCGGGAGCGGCGGGCGGATCTTGACCTTCTTGAGCGGGATGCCGCGGCCGCCCGCCGCCGCCTTCTCCAGTTTCTTCCGGTAGTCGGCGAAGCGCTCGATCAGTCCGCTGATGAGGTCGTGCGGGCCGGTGTGCGGAATGCTTTGCACGATCTTCGAAACATCCACGACGGCGTCCTCTTTGAGCACGCCGAGCCTGAAGTCGTCGAAATAGAGAAGTTTCATTTTGCGTCCCTGTGCTAATTGTCGAGTTCGGGATAATGCCTGAAGATGCCTTGCTCGTTGAAGGCGATGCGCCGCTTCGAGGCGAGATAGGCGGCGACGCGCGGCCGAGCCGCGACGCGGTCGTGGAGCGCGATTGTACTTGGGTATTTCGATTCGAGCTTCTTCATCGCGCGGGGAAAGGCATAGCGCAAGCCTGCGACCATCTGAAAGAGCGACAGATCCGCGTAGGAAAACGACTTGCCGAGGAGCCAGCTTCCTTTTTCGCGCTCGATCACCCGTTCGAAGTAGCCGAGGAACTTCGGCAGCCGAGTCGCGGTGAAGCCCGCCGCACGTCGCTTCGACTCGGGCCGTTGGTCTTCGTAATAGAAAGCGGCGCCGAGCGGGTGGTGCGTGTCGTGGACCTCGACCAGCCAGTCGGAGATAGTGAGCTGGAGCTGATGCGCCCAAAGCCGCGCCGCATCGCTCTTCGGCACGAGGCCGTGGCGCGGGGCGAGCCACAGGAGGATGTTCGCGGTCTGCGCGATCACGAGCTTCTGCGCCTTGAGTATCGGAGGAGCGAAGGGCAGGCGTCCCTCGTGTTTTCCCTCGAGCAGGCGCATCAACGCCGGAACGCCCCGCTGCGGGAGGCGCGCGACGTCCGAGTAGTCGGCGCCGGCTTCCTCGAGCGCGAGCCGCACGAATTCCCCGCGACCTTGTATCGAGGGCCAGTAGTAGAGCTCGTAGCGCATGGGATTCCTCACGATCTCAAGGCGAGGTTAGGGAAGTTTTCAAGCGTCAGCCTCGGTCCGATCTGCGCAGCGTGAAAGCGAGCAGCGCTGCGATTACCGCGAACAGCGTCATCGCGGAGAGCGCGAGCGACCAGTGTATGCCGATCAGGCCGCCGACGACGCCGATGGTGACACCGGAGAAGGCGCGCATGCCGTGGCTCGAGAGGAGATAGAGCCCGATCACGCGGCCGCGAATCGGCGCGGGTGCGCGCATCTGCACGAGCGTCTGCCCCATCGCGTTGAAGGAAAGCTCGAGGAAGCCCACCGCGAACAGGATCGCGAGGGCGAGCGGGTAGGACGTCGAGACGGCGAAGCCGGCGATCGCGCAGCACCACAACATCGCCAGCACGCACGCGGTGCGCGGCCGCGCCTGCAAGAGGCCACGGCTCTCCAGCAGCACGCCGGCGAACAGCGCCCCCGCCGCGTCTGCGGCGAGCAGCATGCTGTAGGACATGTCCGGATCGCCGTGACCGAGATCCTCCGCGAACTCCGGCATCTGCGGCTGGTAGCCGTTGCCGACGAACAGCGACGCGAATCCCGCGAGGAGCGTCATCGAAACGATGGTGCGGTTGCCGGCGATGTCGCGGATCGTGGCGACGATATCGCTGATCCCTTTGACCGCACGGGCGAGAACCGGCTCGCCCTTCCTGAAGCGCGGTCCGTAGGGCGCCTTCCACAGCCAGATCGTGAGGGGCAGGTAGATGAGCGCATTGGCGAGCAGCCCGTATGCGGGCCCGAACGCGAGCAGAAAGGCTCCGCCCACCGCCGGGCCGAATAGCAGCCCGAGGTAGCGCGAGGTCGCGCCCAGCCGCACCGCGCTTTGAAGATTCGCCGTGCCGACGATGTCGTGGATGAGGAGCTGCGCCGACGGATGCCACAGCACGCCCGCAAAACCATGCAGGACGAGCAGCGCCATCGCGTGCCACATTTCGAGTGCGTCGGTGAGGAACAGGAGCCCCCAGCCGAGCGACGCCGCCATGAAGCACAGCATGCCGAGCTGGATGATGCGCCGCGGGTCGAAGCGGTCGCCGAGCGCCCCGGAGTACACCGAGAAGAAAAGGAACGGCAGCCAGTGCGAAAGCATCGCGAACCCGCCCAGCGCCGGCGAGTGGAATTTCTGGAACATGATCCAGTAGCTGATCACGTGTTCGACCGAATCGGCCATCATCGCCAGCGCCGAGCCGACGAAATAGGCGCGGTAGCCGGGGTGCCTGAGCGCGGCGAAGGACTGGGGTGGGGCGGCGGCTGCGGCCGGGCGGTCGCTCAAGGGAAGCCCCGGCTTTGCTATCGGCGCGGCTTGCTATTGCGCCGGATCCATTCGGCGAGGGCCGCTTGGTCCATGGTTCCCGCGGCGACGGCAAGCATCGCGTGCGTTGCTTCGACCTGGGTCGCCGTCAGGCGCCTTCCATTGAGTTCCAGAAACAAGCCTACGGCAAGAAATGCGGCGCGTTTGTTTCCGTCCACGAACGGATGGTTCTTCGCCAGGCCTACGGCGTACGCCGCGGCGAGATCGCAGACATCGGGTTTGCCGTAGGCCGCGAGGTTCAGCGGGCGCGCGAGCGCGGAATCGAGCAGTCCTTCGTCGCGGAGACCGGACGCGCCGCCGTGCTCGGCGAGGCTTTCATCGTGCAGTAACAAGAGCAGGCGCTTGTCGATCCAGCGCCGGCTCATTTCGCGAGCGCGCGAAAGGTGTTGCGGTATCTGCGCATGAACTCGCGTCCGGCCTTGAGCTGCTTCTCAAAGTCCGGGTCGTAGGGGGTCAGTGTGACGCCGGTCGGGTTCTCGGTGACGAACACCGTGTCGCCCTTCTTGACCTTCATGTGCGCGAGCACGTCCTTGGGCAGGATCACCCCGACGGAATTGCCGATCTGGGTGAGTTTGAGGGCGGCCATGAGGGACTTTCCATGTTATAACGAACGTTATAATACGCTCTCCTCCAGGGGTTTCAAGCTCGTCGCGGCGACTTTACTTTCACGCAAGCGTCCTGGCCAGATCGGGCATCGCGATCGGATGCGCCGACTCGAAGGCGCGCGCCGCGCGCAGCACCAGCGCATCGGCGTATTTCGCCCCGACGATGTGCAGGCCGACCGGCAGCCCGGCTTGGGTCAGCCCGCAGGGAATCGATGCGGCCGGCTGCTGGGTGAGGTTGAAGGGGAAGCTGAACGGCGTCCAGTTGGTCCAGCGCTTCACGCCCTTGGGCGCGTTCCTGCCGGCGTCGAAGGCCGCAATCGGCAGCGTCGGCGTCACGAGCAGATCGCATTTTTCGTGGAATCGGTTCATCAACTGGCCGAGCGCGTAACGCCTCTGCATCGCATCGAAATACTGCGCGGTGGTGATCCGCTCGCCTTTCTTCGCCGCCTCGAGCAGGCTCTTGTCCATGAGCCTGCGCTTTGCCGCGGGAACGCCGCGAACGAAGGCCGCCGCGCCCGGAAACCAGTGGCGGGCGAAAATCTCCTGCGGGTCCTCGAATCCGGGATTGCGCTCCTCGATCTTCGCGCCAAGGTCCTCGAGCGCGCGCACCGCGTTCTTCACGAGCGTCGCGACCTCGCGATCGACTTTCGCGTAGCCGAGGTCCGCCGAGAACGCGATGCGCAAATTGCACACGCCGTCCTCCAGCCCCTCGCGGTAATCGCGTTTCTCGTAGGGCAGGGCGAACCAGTCGCGCGCATCCGGCTGCGCGAGCACGGTGAGCATGAGCGCGGCGTCGGCGACGCTCTTCGCGATCGGTCCGACGTGCGCGAGCGTTCCCATCGGCGAAGGCGGCCACGCGGGCACGCGGCCGAAGGTGGGCTTGATGCCGAACAGGCCCGTGAAGGCGCAGGGGATGCGGATCGAGCCGCCGCCATCGGTGCCCAGCGCGAGCGGTCCCATGCCGGAGGCGACCGCCGCAGCCGCGCCGCCCGAGGAGCCGCCCGGCGTCTTCCCTGGATCCCAGGGATTGCGCGTGACCCCGGTGAGCGGGCTGTCGGTCACGCCCTTCCAGGCGAATTCCGGCGTCGTGGTCTTGCCGATGAGCACCGCGCCCGCTTCGCGCAGCCGCGCGACCGCGGGCGCGTCCTCGAGCCACGGCCCTTTGCGGTCTATCGTCTTGGAGCCGCGCAGCGTCGGCCAGCCGCGCGTGAGGAACACGTCCTTGATCGAGACCGGCACGCCGTCGAGCGCTCCCATCGGCGCGCCCTTCATCCAGCGCGCCTCCGATTCGCGCGCGAGCGACACTGCCGCTTCGGTATCGACGAGGCAGAAGGCGTTGAGCATGGGATTCAGCCGCTCGATGCGCTCGAGCACCGCGCGCGTCACTTCAACGGGGGAGAGTTCCTTGCTGCGGTAGAGCGCGAGAAGCTCTGTAGCGGTGAGTGAGCAGAGTTCGCTGGGCATCGGGGCATTTTAAGGGAAGCGCCAACCAAGCCCGTTGCCATATTCGTGTGAGTCCCGATAACCGTCAGACTCGTTAAATCGTGCGGCTTCCTTCGCCGCCGCGCGTCAGCCGCTTCCCGCTTCGAGCGCGATGTGGCGGCGGAGCTCGCGGTATCCGGCGTCGCCTTTGTTGCCGAAGAGAGGATCGGGCCCGCTTGGTGCAGCGGCCTCGATGTCCCGCCAGTCCTCGGCGATCAGGAGCTTGGCCGCGCGCGGCAGGATCTCCCTTTCCTCCGCGTCGATGTGGCGGCGGTAATAGACGAGGTACATCGCCGCGACTGCTTCCACGCTGGCGCGGGCGATCAGGGTCTCGCAGGTCACGTCGTTGAGCGTTCTGAGCAGCTCATCGCCGACTGTGGCGATCGCGCGGTGCTCCTGCCGGAGCATCTCGAGGGTGAGCCGCATCTTCGGGTCGCGCTTGGCGATTAGCTCGAACGCCGCCTCTTCACGCGGATGGTGGTGCAAGTCGGGGAAGTGCCTCAGATAGAGAAGGATGTCCGTCATGAGGTCGTAGTTCGGCTCTCCACCCTCGTGAAACGCGTGCACCTGCTTTTCGAAGATGTCGAGAAGCCGCGAGAAATTGGCGTGCTCCGCCTGCCAGTGGGCGACAGGATCGATCATGTGAGGGCAAAACTCCCGCTTGTCTCGACACCAGAATCCCGCGGATCTTCTATTCGAGGCTTGATACAGATCAAACGATGGGGCCGAAGCCGCAGCCCCGGTCGCTTCGCTACACTGCCTGGGCGAGCGGCCCGCGCCGCGCGCGGGCGATGAGAACGAGCGCGATCGCCGTCGTCACCAGGCTCCACGCGATGCCGTTGACGAACGCCGCGCGGTAGGAGCCGGTCACGTCGAAGATCCAGCCGGGCATCCAGCCGCCGATCGCCATGCCGGCGAGCGTCGCCATAATCACGGTGCCGGTGCGCGCGCCCGCTTCGCGCGGGGAGAAGTACTCGCGCACGATGAGCGGGTAGGAGGGCACGATGCCTCCCTGAAAGAGGCCGAACAGCGCCGAGACCACGTAGAGCGCGGCGAGGCCCTCGAAAGGCAGGAACAGCGCGAGCGCGGTTGCCTGGAGCGCGGCGCCCAGCAGCAGCGTGCGCAGGCCGCCGATGTGGTCGGCGATCCAGCCCGAGGCGAGCCGGCTGACGATGCCGAACCCCATCATCAGCGCGAGCATTTCGGCTCCGCGCGCGGCGGGGAAACCCAGATCCGCGCAGTACGCCACCATGTGCACCTGCGGCATCGACATCGCGACGCAGCACGCAACCCCTGCCACGCACAGCAACCCCTGAAGCTGGTTGGGAGCGAGCCCGAGCGGCCGCTCGGGATTCAACGACATTTCACGCGCGCCCGGCGCCCCCGGCGCGAGCCCGGCGATCGCAGGCGGCTTCCGGCGGAGGGCGAGCGCGAATAGCGGCATCGCGAACAAGCAGACCAGGCCGGTCCCGAAGTAGTTCGCGCGCCAGCCGGCGGTGTCGATGAAGTGCTGCATGAGGGGCGGCCACACCGCGCCCGCGAGGTAGTTGCCGCTCATCACGATCGCCACCGCGATCCCGCGCCTGCGCGTGAACCACAGCGTGATGTCCGCGACCAGCGGAACGAACGTGCCTGAAGTTCCGATCCCGATCAGCAACCCGTGGACCGCGGCGAACTGAAAGAGGTTCTGAGCGAAGCTCGCGGCGATAAAGCCGAGGCCCAGGCACACCGAGCCGATCATCACCGGCACGATCACGCCGAAGCGGTCGGAGAGCTTGCCCATGAGGATGCCGCCGACCCCGAAGCCGATCATGGTGAGCGTGAAGGGAAGCGAAGCATCGCCCCGCGCGATGCCGAACTCGGCTTGAAGCGGCGGCAGCACGACCGCCATCGAGTACATCCCGGCGCCCCCTATCGTCATCAGCGCGAGTGCGAAAGTCAGGCGCGCCCAGGCGTAGGCCGAGTCGGCGGCCGGCGTGAATTGAGGATTCAAGGACACGTTCCGCAGGGAGCCGTTGTTCCGATCAGGCCGCCAGCTGCTCCAGCTGCGCTTGCAACTCCAGCCACTCGCCTTCGAGCTGCGCGAGCTCGCGCGCGGCGAAGGCCTGTTCGACGATCAGCGCCTTGAGCGTTTCCTTGTTCGCTTCGCCGTAGATCGCCGGGTCGGCGAGCCGGGCGTCGATCGCGGCTTTCTGCGCGGCGAGCTTCGCTATCAGCTCGTCGAGCCGCTTGATGCGCGACTCGATCGGTTTTCTCGCCGCGTATTGTCGCTGGCGCTCCTCGGCTTCCTTGCGCTTCTGGCCGCGTTGGTCGATCGCCTGGGCGGCCGGCTTGGCGGGCGCGTCCCTCTCCGGCAAAGGAACCGCTTGTTCCGGCGAGGCGGCATCAGCCACCGTATTCACTGAGCCCAGTTTCGTCTTGAACAGCCAGTCGCGGTAGTCCTCCAGGTCGCCGTCGAAGGGCTGCAGCCTGCCGTCGGCGACGATGAGGAACTGATCGGTGGTGGCGCGCAGGAGATGCCGGTCATGCGAGACGAGCACCAGCGTCCCCTCGAACTGCGCGAGCGCCACCGTCAGCGCCTCGCGCGTTTCCAGGTCGAGGTGGTTGGTCGGCTCATCCAGAAGCAGCAAGTTCGGGCGCTGCCAGACGATCAGCGCCAGCGCGAGCCGCGCCTTCTCGCCGCCCGAGAAGGTCTCGATCGAGGTGGTCGCCATGTCGCCGGGGAAGTTGAAACTCCCCAGATAATTGCGCAAGTCCTGCTCGCGTGTATTGGAGGCGATTCGCGCGAGGTGCCAAAGCGGCGATTCGTCGTTGCGCAGCATCTCGATTTGATGCTGCGCGAAGTAGCCGACGGCGAGTCCCTTGTTGAAGATCGCCTCGCCGGCGAGCGGCGGAAGCTCCCCCGCGATGGTCTTGATCAGCGTCGATTTCCCCGCGCCGTTGATGCCGAGGAGCCCGTAGCGCTCGCCGCTTTGCAGCGAGAAGCTGATGTCGCGCACGACCCGCTTGTTCGGTTCACCTTCGATCCGGTAGCCGGCGTCCACGTCCTCCAGCACCAGGAGCGGATTGGGCGCCTTGAGCGGATCGCGGAATTCGAAAGAGAAGGGCGCCGAGGCGTGCAACGGAGCCAGCTCCTCCATCTTCGCCAGCATCTTCATGCGGCTTTGCGCCTGCTTTGCCTTGGTCGCCTTTGCGCGGAAGCGGTTGATGAACGATTCCAGGTGCGCGCGCTCGCGCTGCTGCTTCTCGTACTGGGCCCCCGCGAGCACCACCGCCGCAGCGCGCTGGCGCTCGAAGTCGGAATAGTTGCCCGAGTAGCGCCTGAGCTTACGGTTGTCGATATGCACGACGACCTCGACAACTCCATCGAGGAAGTCGCGGTCGTGCGAGACGATGAGGAGCGTCCCGGCGTAGCGCCTGAGCCAGTCCTCGAGCCAGATGATTGCGTCGAGATCCAGGTGGTTGGTCGGCTCATCCAGCAGCAGCAGATCCGAGGGGCACATCAGCGCCTGCGCGAGGTTGAGGCGCATGCGCCAGCCGCCGGAGAAGCTCGCGACGGGTTCTTTCATCTGCTCGTGCGTGAAGCCCAAGCCGTGCAAGAGCTGCTCGGCGCGCGAGCGTGCGGTATACGCTTCGGCATCGAGCATCGCGGCGTGCAGCTCGCCGATGGCGTGGCCGTCGTCGGCTGCCTCGGCGGCGGCGAGAGCGGTTTCAAGCTTTCGCAGCGTCGTGTCGCCGTCGATCGCGTAGTCGAGCGCGGGGCGGTCCAGCGCGGGCGTTTCCTGCGCGACGTAGGCGACGCGCCAGCGCGCGGGGTAATCGACCTCGCCCATGTCCGCGTGCAGCTCGCCGCGCAGGAGCGCGAAGATACTTGTTTTGCCCGAGCCGTTCGCGCCGATCAGGCCGATCCTGTCGCCGGGGTTGAGCGCGACGTCGGCGCCTTCGAGCAGCGTCTTGGTGCCGCGGCGGAGCGTGACTTGGGAGAGGCGGATCATGTCAGGGCAACAAGCAAGGCGCGCATTGTACGCGGAAGGGCGGGGGCGCACGACGGACGGAAGGCCGGCGACCAAACCCATCTGCGCGATTCGAGCGCCCGATGCGTTACCCTAGGCAACATTCTTCGATTTCCCCGGCGCCCCGGGCTGAAGTTCTCACCGGAATCCCGGCAATGCCCCTGATCCAGCTTTCACAGCTGTCCCTCGCTTACGGCCACGTGCCTTTGCTCGATCATGTCGATCTCGTGGTCGAGCCCGGCGAGCGCATCGGCCTGATCGGGCGCAACGGCAGCGGCAAGTCCAGCCTCCTCGCGATCATCGAGGGTCTCGCCGCGGCCGATGACGGCAAGGTCTGGCGCGCGCCGCAACTGAAGCTGGCGAGCGTTTCGCAGGAGCCCGCGTTCCGGCCCGGGCTAAGCGTGTTCGACGCGGTGGCCGAAGGCCTTGGCGAGGGGACGAAACTGCTGGTCGATTACCACGCCGCGACTCACGCGCTCGCCGATGGCCACCATGAAGGCGATACCGCGCTGATGGAACGGGTACAACATCTGCAGGAGGCCCTCGACGCGAGCGATGGGTGGAGCCTTCAGCACAAGATCGCGGCGACGCTCAGCCGGCTGCAGCTGTCCGAGGACGATCCGGTATCGGAACTCTCCGGCGGGCTGAAGAAGCGCGTGGCCCTCGCGCGCGCGCTGGTCATGGCGCCCGATCTTCTCCTGCTCGACGAACCAACCAACCATCTCGATTTCACCGCGATCGAATGGCTGGAGGAGACGCTGCGTTCGTTCCCGGGGAGCGTACTGGTCGTCACCCACGATCGGCGCTTTCTCGACGCGGTCGCGCTGCGCATCATCGAACTCGACCGCGGTCACTTGAGCGGCTATCCGGGCAACTTCAGTGCGTATCAAAAGCAAAAAGCCGAAGCGCTCATCACCGAAGCCGTGCATCAGCGCAAGTTCGACAAGGTGCTCGCGCAGGAGGAAGTCTGGATCCGCAAGGGCATCGAGGCGCGCCGCACCAGGAACGAAGGTCGAGTGCGGCGCCTGGAGGCACTACGCGTCGAGCGCGCGGCACGTCGCGACCGCGTCGGCAAGGTCGGGCTGGAGCTTGCCGAAGGCGAGCGCTCGGGCCGCCTGGTCGCGGAGTTAGACGAAGTCGGTAAGCACTATGACGACAAGCGCGTGGTCGAGAAATTTTCCTGCCGCATCCTGCGCGGCGACAAGGTCGGGCTGATCGGCCCGAACGGCAGCGGCAAGACCACGCTGCTCAAGCTGATCCTCGGAGAGCTCCGGCCGGATTCCGGCAAGGTCCACCGCGGCACCAAGTTGAGCGTCGCCTATTTCGACCAGTTCCGCGAGGCGCTCGATGAAGAAGCGACGCTCGGGGACACCATCAGCCAGGGCGGCGATCACGTCGAAGTGAACGGCGTGAAAAAGCACGTGATCGGTTACCTCGGGGATTTTCTCTTTCCGCCGGAGCGCGTGCGCGCGCTGGTCAAATCGCTCTCCGGCGGCGAGCGCAACCGCCTGCTGCTCGCGCGCCTTTTCAGCCGGCCCGCCAACGTGCTGGTGCTGGATGAACCGACCAACGACCTGGACATCGAAACGCTCGAGCTGCTGGAATCGCTGCTGCAGGAATACGCGGGCACGCTGTTCTTGGTCAGCCACGACCGCGAGTTTCTCGACAACGTCGTGACCCAGACCATTGCGAGCGAAGGCGGAGGGCAGTGGAAGGAATACGCCGGCGGCTACAGCGATTGGCAGCGCGCGAGATCGAAACCTTCAGCTCCGGAGGCGGCGAAGCAGAAGACGACGGCGCTTGAACCGCGCCGGCGCGCGCAAGGCAAGATCAAGCTCGGTTACAAGGAAGAGCGCGAGCTCGCCGAACTGCCGGGGAAGCTCGAAGCCCTGGAACGGGAGCAAGCGGAAATCACCGGCCGGCTCGCCGATCCCGTACTGTATCGCGACCGGCCGGGCGAAGTGAAGCCGCTGCAGGCGCGCCATGACGCGATCGAGGAAGCGTTGACGCAAGCCCTCGCGCGCTGGGAGAAGCTGGAGGGGAAGAAACGAGGTCCGGGGTGAATCTGCCGGCCCGTTGAGTAAAGGAAACGACGAATTCCTTTACTCAAACTGCGGCTTCTCTACAACGTTGCTCCCGGCTGACCGAGCGCCTTCTCAGCGAGCTGCAGCACGATCCAGTCCGAACGGCGAAGCTTCACGGCGCCAGGGAGCAAGTCATCTGTCCGATGCCCCACGCGTTCGTGTTAAACAGATCGTCTCCGGCAAAGTGGAGACGCAGGTTCGTCCCGTCCAGGGTCGCATGCGGCGAGCGGATTTCGCGCTGCGTCCAGGTGAAGTCCGTGAGCCTGCGGATGGGCGCCGGGTCCTGCGTCCAGCCGGTGAGGCCGTTGGCCGAATAGGCGTGATGGAGCGCTTCCTGGGTCCACGTGTTGTTGTTGTGGTCGTTGGCGACGTCGACGAACACGTGCACCTTGCCCGCGATGACGACGGCGTTGGGGGTCGAGTAGCCGACCCAGTTCGCCGCGCGCGGATACACCGCCTGGTCGGGCTTGAAGGCAATCACCGGCGCGCTCCAGGCGATGCCGTCGGTGGACGTGATGACGCCGACGACCTGCAAGCCCGCGGCCAGGGCCGCGTCCACTCCCACCGCGGAGAAGTACAGGTAGAGCGTGTTGTTGAACACCACCGGGCCGGGCTCGCCGACGATGAATTCGGCGAAGTCCCCCGATACGCCCGAGGGCCCAAGCAGAGACGAGGCGTCCTTGGTCCACGAGATCCCGTCAGTGGAGGTGGCGTGGCCGATGCGGAAGTTGAACGCATCGAGGGCGGGCCAGGCATCGGGATAGCCTGTCCAGAACATGTGGTACTTACCGCCGAAGGACACGACCGCCGGCGTTTCAACGCCGCCCTGGTCCCATTGTCCGTTCGCGACCGTCAGGACCGGCGTCGTCGGATCGAGCGTCCAACTCACCGCGTCGGTCGAGGTGAAGCGGTAGATCTGGACTGGGGAAGGGGGCGCGGCCAAACCCAGATTGGAAGACGCGTACATCCAGTACTGCCCGCCCACCTTGATCACATGCGGATCGTTCCAGTCCGCGTTTGGAAAGCCGCTGCCGATCTGGAGCTCCGGCGTCGTCCCGCCCTGAAAGCAGCCGGGCGTGATCTTGCTGGCGTCCAGCGTCGGGCCCGGTGCGGCACCGTCCGAGGATCCTCCGCCGCTGCAGGAGGCGAAGAGTCCGAGCACGGCGATAGCGGCTAAGGCGCAGGCGATCGTGCTCGGGCGGAGCAACACGCTACAACGTCGCCCCCGGCTGCCCGAGCGCCTTCTCGGCGAGCTGGCGGACGATCCACTCGTAGGCATCGTCCACCGAGTCTGTGCGGTGCATGAGTTCGATGTCCTTGGCATCGATGGTGCCGTGGCGCGCCAGAGCGTCGAAGTCGATGACCTCGCCCCAGTACTCGGTGCCGAAGAGGACGATCGGCATGGGCTTGCTCATCTTGCGCGTCTGCACCAGTGTCAGCAGCTCGAACAGTTCGTCCAAGGTCCCGTAGCCGCCCGGAAACACGATCACCGCCTTGGCGAGGTAGGCGAACCAGAACTTGCGCATGAAGAAGTAATGGAAGTGGAAGGCAAGCTCGCGCGTGACGTACTTGTTGTCGAATTCCTCGACCGGGATGGAGATGGTCAGGCCGACGTTCATGCCGTGCGC
The DNA here is from genome assembly GCA_964430565.1 of uncultured Enterobacteriaceae bacterium. Lineage (GTDB taxonomy): Bacteria > Pseudomonadota > Gammaproteobacteria > Burkholderiales > SG8-39 > VBDM01. Next base: position 175,468 of record CAYSFD010000016.1, on the reverse strand, counting down.
CTCGGCCGCGCCGCGGTTCGCCGCCTCCATGATCCCGGGGCCGCCGCCGGTGCATACGACGAAGCGGCGCTCCTCGTGGTCGAGCTCCTTCGACCATTGGGTGAGGCGGGTAGCGAGCTCGCGGGCGGCTTCGTAGTAGGCGGACATCTTGACGGCCATCTGCGCCCGCTCCCGGTCTTTGCCGCCCTTCGCCTTATGCAGCATTTCCTCGGCGGCCTCGCGCGACTTGATCCGCGCCGAGCCCATGAACACGATGGTGTCGTCGACCTTGTGGTGGTCGAAGCGGCTCTTGGGCTCGAGATACTCCGACAGGATGCGCAGGGCGCGTGCGTCCTTGCTGTTGAGGAAGCCCGTATTCTGGTAGGCCTTCGTGGTGGTGCGCTTGCGTTCGGTCATGGGGGCGGATTGCAGACCAGATTTGGGTAACTCGGCGGCTTGGAGCGTCATTCTAGGCCGGCGGGTGAAATATGCGCTCGCCGCCTCCGGTTCAGCGTACGATGTGCCGTCCTCCTCTCCAAGGCGGTTTTCCGGGAATCGAGCCATGACCACCCTGTCTTTGCGCGAGAGCGTGCTCGAACTTATGACTTCCAACCCCACCGCGTGGCGCATCAAGGCGCTGGCGGCGAAGCTCGGCGTCGGGGCAAAGCTCGTGGAGCTGGAGCTCTCGCGGCTCAATGCCGAGGGCAAGCTCGTATCCTGCACCGTCAGCGCCCCGGGTCGGCTGCCTCAGGAGGAGTACCGCATCGCCGCCATCGAGCAGAAGCTGAACCCGCACCACTTCGTCATCAGCAGAAAAACCAACGTGCGCCTTCGCGGATAGCGCGAGGCCGGCGGTGCAAATCGCCAAGCAGCGACGCCCGGCGGGGCGCGCCGCGCGCTTAGAAGATGCGGCGGTACCCCATCCAGAGGAACGTGCCGCCGGCGTCGACCGTGCCCGGCACGGTGGCTCCAAAATCGGCCTTGAGCTTGAGGTAGCGGACTTCCGTGGCGAAGATGTCCTTCGGGCTGAAATGGAAATCCACGCCGGCGAGCGCGTGGACTCCGATGTCAGTGGAGCGCTCCGTGATGTAGGGGCCGGTAGCGGCGCAGTTGTTGGTGCAAAGAGGAGCTTCGCTCGTCGTCACGAACCTTGTGGAATAGAGTCCGAATCCGCCCCCGAAGTACGGCGCGAGGCGGTCCACGGCGAAACTGTATTTGACGGTTGCACCGATCCCGCTGGTCGTCATGGACGACTTGAGAGTGCTCGGCACGTAGGTTCCCTGGGGAAGCTGCGCTTGCGCCGTCGCCGGAGTGTCGAGCTCCCGGAATGCGACCAGTAAGTTGAGCTCTGCCGCGAGGCCCGGGGAAAGCTTGTATCCGCCGCCGGCGATCAGATTGACCGGACTGCCGTGCTCGCCCGTAAGCTGACTGTTCTCATCGGCAGCCAACGCGGCGAAACCGGCGAAGGCGTAGAAACTTCCCCCGCTCGCGGAGGCGGCCTTGTCGGGCGCCTTCTGAGGCTGGGCCTGAGGCTGCGCCTGGGGCTGGGGCGCGGCTTGGGCTTGGGCACGGGCGTCCGGCGCGCTCAAAACGCCGAGCACGGCCGCAATGATCAGCGCAGCCGCGCCGTACTGCCTGTACTGGGATCCGGTATTCATGTTTCGCGCCTCCTGTGCTATTCAAGCTGGATGCGCGCGATGCGTACCCATTCGGCGTATTTCTTGGTTTCGTCGCGAAGGAACTGACGGAATTCGTCGGGCGACGTGGGCGCCGGCTCCACGCCGATGCCGCGCAGTCGGGCGACGATCGGCGGATCGGCGAGCACCGCGCGCACTTCCTTGTTGAGCCGATCGACGACGGCGTTCGGGGTGTTGGCCGGAGCGAACATGCCGAACCAGCCTCCGTCCATCTGGAACGTCGGCAGGCCCGCTTCGGCGGTGGTCGGCACGTCGGGCATGGACGCCGCGCGCGTCTTTGCGGTATAGGCGAGCACGCGCACCTTGCCGCTCTTGGCGTGCGGGATGATTGGCGCGGGCGAGGAGAGGATCACCTGCACTTCGCCCGAGGCCACCGCCGCCGCCGCGAGGCCGCCCCCCTTGTACGGGATGTGGGTCATCTTGATGCCCGCATAGTGGTTGAAGACTTCGGTGGCAACGTGCCAGGTGTTGCCCACGCCGGGCGTGCTGTAGGCGAGATGCGCATCGGGCTTCTTTGCGAGCGCGATCAGTTCCTGGAGATTTTTTGCCGGCAGCGAAGAATAGACAGCGATGAACAAGCCTCCGTTATCGATCAGGTTCGATATCGGGGCGAAGGCCGTGTCGGTGTCGTACGGGAGCTTCTTGTACAGGCTTTTGTTGCTGATGAGGCCGCTCGAATAGACCATCAGCGTGTAGCCGTCCGGCGCCGCCCTTGCGACCATGTCCGCGCCGACGATGCCGTTCGCGCCCGGGTGGTTTTCGACGACGAACGTCTGGCCCATCCGCTCGGTGAGCGTCGCCGCCATGATTCGCGCCACGACATCTGGGCCGCCGGGACCGGCCGGCACGACGATACGAACGGTGCGCGTGGGATAAGTTTGGCTCCAGGCCGCGCCCGCCAGCGCAAGCGCGGTCAAACCCAGGGAAAGCAAGCGAAGTCTGCTCAACATGGACATCTCCTTTGTGGTGTGCGAACGACCGCTTATCCGCCGGGACGAGCTAAACACAACTCTAGCAGAGTTCGGCAAGCGCAGGATCAATCGTCAATGCGCCCGCACGCGCATACAATGACGGTCCTTCAAGGAGGAAAAATGAAACTCGTTAAGCAGGTCCTGATCTTCGCTCTTGCGGCGCTCGCGGCCGGAGCGGCGGCGGCACAGTCCTATCCGACCCGGCCGGTCAAGCTCGTCGTGGGTTTTCCGGCGGGCGGCCCGGCGGACATTTTCGGGCGCATCTTCGCGCAGGCCCTGGGCGCCGGCCTGGGGCAGCAGGTCATCGTCGAGAACAGGAGCGGCTTGGGCGGCGTGATGGGCATCGACTCGGTGGCGAAGGGCTCACCCGATGGCTACACGCTGGGTTTCAACAATCAGGGGTCGGTCGCGTTCGCGCCGTTCGCACTGTCGAACATGCCCTACAACCCGCAAAAAGACCTCGCGATGATCACCACCGTGGTCAAGGTTCCCGAGGTCGTCGTCGTGCATCCCTCTCTCCCGGTGAAAAGCCTCGCCGAGCTGATCGCCTACGCCAGGAAAAATCCGGGAAAGATCAACTTCGGTTCCGCGGGGGCGGGGGGCATCACGCATCTCGCCTGCGAGCTGCTCAAGGCCGAGGCGGGCATCGATATCCTGCATGTGCCCTACAAGGGCGCGGCGCCCGCGGTCAACGATCTGCTCGGCGGGCAGGTGCACATGGGAATCTTCGACGTCCCGGTGGTGCTGTCGCACATCCAGTCAGGCAAGTTCAAGGCGATCGCGGTGACGAGTGCGAAGCGGGTGCAAACTCTGCCCGACGTTCCGACCACGCCCGAGCTCGGTTACCCCAAGGTGATTTCCGACAACTGGTACGGCTTGGTCGCGGCTGCAGCGACCCCTCCTGCTGTCCTCAAGCGCATTCACGGAGCCGCTGTCGAGGCGCTGCGCTCGCCCACGGTCGTGCAGCAGTTCGCCAAGGTAAGCGGGACCGCCGCGCCTTCGACGCCGGAAGAGTATTCCGCCTTCGTGTCCGAGGAGCAGGCAAAGTGGGGCGCCATCATCAAGGCGATCGGCTTCAAGGAATAGCGACTGCGTTGAAGCGCTGTCATTCTGAGGAGCCCTTCGCTACGCTCGAGGATAAACTCCGCGACGAAGAATCTGCTTTCGTGAACAGTTGATCCGTAAGAAAAAGCAGATCCTTCGCTTCGCTCAGGATGACACGATGGGCCCAAATCGCATCGCGCCGTCTTTCCATCCTTCGCCGAGCCGGCCGAAGCTCAAGCTGCCCGCCGGCGCCTGCGACGCGCACGTGCACGTGTTCGGGCCGAGCAAGGTCTTTCCATTCGCGGAGAACCGCCCTTTCACGCCCGCCGATGCCCCTAAAGAGAAACTTTTCGCGCTGCACGCGATACTGGGGATCGAGCACTGCGTCATCGTGCAGTCCACCTGCCACGGGTTCGATAACGCAGTCGTCGCCGACGCGATTGCCGCGAAGAACGGCGCGTATTGCGGCGTCGCGCTCCTGCCCGCGACGGTCGACGACGCCGAGCTCGAGCGGCTCGATGCGCTCGGTTTCTGCGGCGTGCGCTTCAATTTCATGAAGCATCTGGGCAAAGGCGCGGGGATCGAGGAGGCGATCGCGCTCGGGCCCAGGCTTGCGAAGCTCGGCTGGCATTTGCAAGTGCATTTCGAGGCTTCGCTCATCGGTGAGCTTGCGCCGTGGCTGAAGCGCTCCGCCGTGCCGGTGGTCATCGACCACATGGGGCGCGTGGACGCCTCACTCGGTCTCGATCAGAGCGCCTTTCGTCAGCTCCTCGATCTCATGCAGGACCAAAGAATCTGGGTGAAGGTGAGCGGCTCCGAGCGAATTTCGAGAAAAAACGCCCCGTGGGAAGACGCGATCCCTTTCGCGCGCACGCTCGTCGCCGAATTTCCCGAGCGCACGCTCTGGGGCAGCGACTGGCCGCACCCGAATCTCGCGGCAATCCCCGATGACGGCGCGCTCGTCGATCTGCTTTCGGAGATCGCGCCTTCAGAAGCGCAGCGGCGCGCGCTGCTTGCGGATAACCCGAAGCGCTTCTACCGCTTTCCCCGGAAGCTCACGCGCAAGCCATGACGAAACGCCTGCAGGACAAAGTCGCGATCGTCACCGGAGCGGGCTCGGTGGGGCCGGGTTGGGGCAACGGGCGCGCGACCGCGGTGCGTTTCGCCGAAGAGGGCGCGAAGCTGTTTGCGGTGGACCGCGACGCCGAGCGGCTGCGCGAGACGGTCGAGCGGGTGAAGCAGGCGGGCGGCGCCATCGAAACGTACTTGTGCGACGTGACCCGCGGCGAAGCCGTCGCGGCAATGGTGCGGGCCTGCGTGGACAAGTGGGGGCGGATCGACGTGCTCGTCAACATCGTCGGCGGCTCGGCGGCCGGCGGCCCGGTGGAGATGTCCGAAGAAGTATGGGACGCGCAGGTGGATTTCAACCTGAAGAGCGTTTTCTTAAGCTGCAAGCACGTGCTTCCCGTCATGGAGAAGCAGGGGAGCGGCGCGATCGTCAACATCGCCTCGACTTCGGGCATTCGCTGGACCGGCTCCGCTCAGGTCGCCTACGCCGCGACCAAGGCGGGCGTGATCCAGCTCTCGCGCGTGGTCGCCGTGCAGTACGCGGGGAGAGGGATTCGTGTGAACACGGTCGTCCCCGGCCAACTGCACACGCCCATGGTCGAGGCGCGCCTGGCGAGACAGCGAGCGGGCGGCGACATAGAAGCGCTGCTCGCGCAACGCCAGAAACGCATCCCGCTCGGAATCGAAGGCGACGGGCGGGATACCGCGAACGCCGCGCTGTTCCTCGTCTCCGACGAGGCGCGTTTCATTACCGGCACGGAAATCGTCGTCGATGGCGGCATGATCGCGCGCTGCGACTGAGCCGGCGTTCGAACCGCGCTATCTCAACGACAGCATACTCCCGCGCTCTAGAACTCCCAGGGATAGCCGATCCAGATCGCGGTGTTGACGCCTTCCTTGCCGTTCGCGACGTCGGCCCGGAAGACCACGCCGGATCCGGATACGATCCTGAAGCCGACGCCGTAGGAGTCGCGCATGCTCCCCCGATTGTGGAGGTCGTCTCGAGCGTCGGAGGTGACGCCGGTCTCGTAAAAGAAAGCCACCTGTATCGAGGTGCGTATGCCTTTCATGACGAAGATGTCGAAGGGCGTTCTCTCGTCGGTCAGGTTCCAGCGATATTCGGCGCCGAAGAAAAGCGTGTGCGCGCCCTTGAAGCGGCCTTGTGGATAGGAACGCAGCCGGCTGAATCCGCCAAGCGAGGTGGCGGTGCCGAAAGTGTTGTGCGCAATCGTGGTGGCGATCAATTCGTTGCATGATTGCTGTTCGGCGGGAGACAGAGCGGGATCGGCGCAATTCAGGCCCAGTTGCTGCTGGAGCGCCGCCGGGTCCGTTTCGCCCTGGCGGCTGACAAAGGCATCCGAGCGCAACAGGTTGAGCACGAGCGTGTCACGCCGCCTGAAAGGAATGTAGCCGGTGGTGTTGTAGTCCATCACGAAGTAATCGGGCCCCGAGCCTCGCGGCGGCGACTGCGTGCGCGTGATGTCGAGCCTCAAGCCGCGCCGCGGATCGACGTAGTCGTCGGTCAGGTCCAGGCGGCTCCCGAGGAGCGTGGTATGGCTGCGGTCGCGGGGCGGGTCCTGCGCTTCGACGATGAGATTGCCGTCCTTGTCGCGGATGCTCTTCAGCCGCTCGGCGCCTTCGTACCAGGCCCCGTAGATCTCGAAGCGGCGGTCGTAAAACGTGGCCGTCATCCGGGCGCCGTAAAACTCCGTGTCGCCGATCTCGATCAGGCTATAGTCGTCCTTTCCCGTATTCATGCCGCGCTTTGTATAGCTCTGGAACGCCGCCCCGCTGATCGAGCTGTAGCCGAGGTCGAGGATCAAGGTCTTGGGGACGAGGTGGAAATCCCCGACGCCGAGCGCGGCGCCTTTGACATCTCCGCCGAATACGACCGCGTAGGCGTCGGTGTAGGTGTCGGCGATGTTGAACGCGCCCGCCGCGAAGCTCAGGCCCGAGCCGATGCCCGGCAGCCGGTAAGGATAGGGAAAGGCTGCGTAGCCGAAATCCTTCGGGAACTGGTCCCTGCGCCGCTCGGGCGCGGTCAGACCCTCGGAAGACGGTTCGTCGGCGAGGGCCGCGGAGGCAAATGCGCAGAGCGCGCATGCGGCCAGCACGAGCCGCGACGCGACGCGCGGTGTCCAACGAATTGCCTCTGCCGCAGATGAATTGCCGGTTTTTCTCAATGAGGTTACCCGTGGCGCGACATTATTGCCTGCTTTTCGCGGTTTCGCGCTGAGCCCGTGAGGCTCGCGCCGAGCCCTAGCACTTTGAATTCGAGTGGGTTTTCAACCCACGCCGTGGCCATGGGCAGGCTGTGGTTGCAGCGGCCACGGTCCGAGGACTATAGTAACGCCGGCAAATTCGCAGCACCAAGACCACGAGGAGAAAACAGAATGATCCGCTTGTCCATCAATGGAAAGACTCATCAGGTCGATGTCGAACCGCACACGCCTTTGCTTTGGGTGATCCGGGAACAGGTCGGCCTCACCGGAACCAAATACGGCTGCGGCGTCGCCCAATGCGGCGCTTGCACGGTCCACATGGACGGCGCCGCCGTGCGCTCCTGCAGCATCCCCGTCAGCGCGGCCGTCGGCAAGAAGATCACCACGATCGAAGGCCTCGCGTCGGGCAAGACCTTGCACAAGGTGCAAAAGGCCTGGCTCGATCACGAAGTACCGCAGTGCGGCTATTGCCAGAGCGGCATGATCATGGCGGCTGCGGCGCTGCTCCAGGCGAAGCCGAAGCCCACCGACGCCGACATCGACGCCAACATCACCAATATCTGCCGCTGCGGCACCTTCCAGCAGGTACGCCAAGCGATCCACGCCGCCGCCAGGCCGCAAGGGAGCAAGTCATGATATCCGTACCCAAAATAAATCGCCGCACCTTCCTCGTCAGCAGCGCCGCAGTCGGCGGCGGACTCGCGCTCGGGTTGAGGCTTCCGTTCGGCCCCGAGGTCGTGCGCGCCGCGGACGGCTCGCCCGAGGTCAATGCCTGGGTCGTGATCAGGCCCGACGACACCGTTGTCATCCGCATCGCCCGCTCCGAAATGGGGCAGGGTACGATCACCGGCTTGGCCCAGCTCGTCGCCGAGGAGCTCGAGTGCAACTGGGCGAAGGTGACGACCGAATATCCGACCCCCGGACAAAATCTCGCGCGCAAACGCGTCTGGGGCAGCTACTCGACCGGCGGCAGCCGCGGCATCCGCGAATCTCACGAATACGTGCGCAAGGGCGGCGCGGCCGCGCGCGAGATGCTCATTCAGGCGGCAGCCAACCAGTGGAACGTTCCGGCCTCCGAGTGCAGCGCATCGAACAGCGTCATCACGCACAAGGCCTCGGGACGCAAGACGACCTACGGCAAAGTCGCCGAGGCCGCCGCCAAGCTCCAGCCGCCGAAGGACGTGAAGCTGAAGGACCCGAAGACCTGGAAAATCGCCGGCAAGTCGGTGAAGCGCCTGGACACCATGGACAAGCTGACCGGCAAGCAGGTGTACGGGTTCGATCTCAAGCTCCCCGGGATGCTCAACGCCGCGATCAAGGAATCCCCGGTGTTCGGCGGAAAGGTGAAGAGCTTCGACGCCGCCCAGGTCGCGGGCTTCAATGGTGTGAAGAAAGTGTTGCAGGTCGGCGATTCAGGCGTCGCGGTCGTGGCCGACACCTGGTGGCACGCGAAGACCGCGCTCGATGCCCTGACTATCATCTGGGACGAGGGCGAGAACGCCAAAGTGTCGAGCGCCTCGATTGCCGAAATACTGAAGGCGGGCCTCGACGCGCCGCAGGCCTTCGTCGGAAACCAGAACGGCGATGCAAAGGCCGCGCTTGCCGGGGCGGTGAAGAAAGTCGAGGCGGTGTATTCGTATCCGTACCAGAACCACGCGCCGATGGAGCCGATGAACGCGACGGCGCACTATACGGCGGACCGGTGCGAGGTGTGGGTGCCGACACAGGACGGCGAGGCCTCCTTCGCGGCGCTGCTGGCGGCTTCCGGCCTGCCGGCGGACAAGTGCGACGTGCACAAGATCAACCTCGGCGGCGGCTTCGGCCGTCGCGGTGCGTTCCAGGACTATGTCACGCAGGCCGTGCTGATCGCCAAGCAGATGCCCGGGACCCCGATCAAGCTGCTCTGGTCGCGCGAGGAGGACATGGTGCAGGGCCGATACCACCCGGTCATGCAGTGCAAGCTGGTCGGCGGCTTCGACGCTAACAACAACCTGACCGGACTGCACGTGCGGCTCTCGGGCCAGTCGATCCTCGCCGCGGTGCGTCCGCAGATCGTGGAGCAACAAAAAGGGCGCGACCCGCTCAGCTTCCAGGGCCTGGCCGACGCCGGGGAGCACGCCTTCGGCTACAGCGTCCCGAACCTGCTGATCGACCACGCCATGCGCAATACGCACGTGCCGCCGGGGTTCTGGCGCGGGGTGAACATCAACCAGAACGCCGTGTTCATGGAATGCTTCATGGACGAGTTGGCGCACGCAGCCGGCCAGGACCCGCTCGAGTTCAGGCGCAAGCTGATGGCGAAGCACCCGAGGAACCTCGGTGTGCTGAACGCCGTCGCCGAGCGCATCGGCTGGAGCAAGCCGGCACCGCGCGGCGTTCATCGCGGGCTCGCGCACATGAAGGCGTTCAACAGCTTCGTCGCGGCGGCTGCTGAGGTTTCGGTCGAAGGCGGAAACAGGATCAAGATCCACCGCATCGTCGCCGCCACCGACTCGGGCTACGCGGTGAACCCGGCCCAGATAGAGCGCCAGATCTCGGGCTCGTTCGTCTACGGCCTCTCGGCGCTGTTTTACCAGGAATGCACCGTCAGGAACGGACGCATCGAGCAGGAAAATTTCAACACCTACAACTCGATGCGTATCCGCGAAATGCCGAAGGTCGAGTCGATCATCATGCCGACCGGCGGCGACATCTGGGGTGGCATCGGCGAGCCCACGATCTGCGTCGCCGCGCCCGCGGTGCTCAATGCGTTCTTCCGCGCGACGGGCAAGCGCATCCGCTCGGTGCCGCTGAAGAACCACGACATCCACTTCGCGTAGGCGATTTGGGATGGCGAGTCCCGCGGTAGCGGCCGCAGTCATGGCCTCGGCCGCAGGGCTCGCCGTGGTGGCGATTGTGCCCGGCGATGCGCGCGGACAAGCCGCAGTGGGTGCTTACGCGGTCCTCGGCGATGCAATACCGGCGTCGCTCACCGGTGCGAAGGGCGACGCCGCGCGCGGCCGTAGTATCGCCGCCAGTCGGCAGGTTGGCCTGTGCCTGCTCTGCCACAGCGGACCGTTTCCCGAGGAGCGGCTTCAGGGCACGATCGCGCCGGACCTGCGGGGGACCGCCGCGAGGCTCTCGGAAGGCCAGATCCGGCTGAGGATCGTCGATCCGAGTCGGGTCAATCCGCCGACCGTCATGCCAGCCTACTATCGGACCGAGGGACTGACGCGGGTCGCGCCCGCTTTTCGCGGCAAGACGGTGCTGACGGCCGAGCAAATTGAAGACATCGTGGCTTACCTGACTACGCTCAAATGACCACGCGCAGACAGTTCCTGCTTGCGACAGGCGGCGCCGGACTCTCGATCGGGACCGCAAGCATTCAAGCCCAGCTTGCCCCCAACCAGGAGGTACTGCGCAAGGCCGCCTACGAGGAAGCACTGCGCAAGGTAATCGGCGGGGCGCCGGTGCGCCTCGGCAAGGTGAAGCTCGACGTGCCCCCGCTGATCGATAACGGCAATTCCGTGCCGCTCTCGGTCGCGGTCGAAAGCGCGATGACCCGAGCCGATCACGTCAAGGCGATCCATGTCCTCGCACAGAGGAACCCCCAACCGAACGTGGTGAGCGTCTTTCTAGGTCCACGCGCGGGGCGCGCGAGCCTATCGACCCGGGTGCGCCTCGCGGACACGCAGACCGTGGTTGCGATCGCCCAGTTGAGCGACGGCTCCTTCTGGTCCGACAGCGCGGAAGTGGTGGTCACGCTGGGGGCCTGCCTCGAGGATGGACTGATATAAATGGCGCGCACGCTCATCAACGTGCCGGCGACGGTCAAGCGCAGCGAGATCATCGAGATCAAGACGCTGATCCAGCACGCGATGGAAACGGGCTATCGCCGCACGCAGCTCGGCGAGCTGGTCCCGCGCAACATCATCAACCTGTTCGTGTGCACCTACAATGGCGAGGAAGTCTTCCGCGCCGAGCTCCACCCCGCGATCGCCGCGAATCCCCTGATTGCGTTTACCCTGGTCGCGACGGAGTCGGGCACGATCGCATTCAAGTGGCTCAGCGATAGCGGCAGTTCCGTAGTCGAGTCCGCCAAGATCACGGTCGTGTGAGCGCTCCAACCCGCGAGCGGCTGCTTGGCGCATCTGCGGCCGCCGGCGTCGTCATCCTCGGTCTCGCTTCGGCTCTCGGTGCGGCGGACATTCCGCCCGCCGAGCGCCGCTCCGGCTACGAATTCATGGGCCGCGAGACGCGCGCGATGCAGGACGACGAGGCCACCAATCCGGGCATGCTGTGGGTGCTGGACGGCGAGGCCCTGTGGAACGGCAAGGCCGGCGCGGGCGGCCCTGCGTGCGCCGACTGCCACGGCGACGCGCGCGCGAGCATGAAAGGCGTCGCCGCGCGCTATCCGGCTTTCGACGCCGCGCGCGGACGCCCGGTCAATCTCGAGCAGCGCATCAACGCCTGCCGCAGCGACCGGCAGAAGGCCGCGCCGCTCGGCTTCGAAAGCAAAGACCTGCTCGCATTGACCGCTTTCGTCGCGCGTCAGTCGCGCGGCCTGCCCATCGAAATTGCGATCGACGGGCGAACGAAACCGTTCCTAAACGCCGGACGCGATACCTTCAATCGCCGCCAGGGTCAACTCAACCTCGCCTGCACGCAGTGCCACGACGATCACTGGGGCAAGAAGCTCGCCGGAAATACCATCCCGCAGGGTCATCCGACCGGATACCCGCTCTACCGGCTCGAGTGGCAAGGACTCGGCTCGCTGCAGCGCCGGCTGCGCAACTGTCTGGTGGGGATGCGCGCCGAACCGTACGCCTACGGTTCGCCCGAATTCGTCGATCTCGAGCTCTATCTGATGTGGCGCGCGCGCGGGATGAAAGTCGAAACGCCGGGCGTGCGGCCTTAGAACGTTGGACGTACCTACGCGCCGGGTTCGGCGCACGGTGTGACTCGTGACTCCCGCCGTCGTCCCGAGGACACCGTCCGGAATCCCGGTGGGTAACGGCGAGAGATCGATGAATGCCCAATTATTCCCAGCAATTCCAACCGATGTTTTGTATGCTGAACGGCCTCAAGGACGGGCTTGACGTTCATGACCAAAGACTCCCTGCCGCAGCGCATTCTGCGATACGCGCTCCTTGATCCGATCGAAGACACACGCGCTGTCCTGCGACGGTCACAGAACAATGAGGCGTTCCGGCAATATCTGCTGGAGCGCAGGTTGCACGCGCTGCTGCTCGTCGTGGGGATTGTGCTCGCGAGCCTCGCGTTTACCGGAGCGGCGGCGGTGTCCATCATGCGCGCCGGTACGTTGCTAGCGGTGTTAGCGGCGCTGGTCACTGCGCCGATCCTCCTGATTGCCAGTTTATGGGTGCAGGCGCGCGTGCTTCTCTCCTGGCTCGAGGGGCGTTCGCTCGCGAAGCTCCAGGAGCACCGCCGCCCTCGTCACCGCGGACCGATCGGCCGATGGTTCGTGCGGAGTTTTCGCATCGATATGGGGCCCTTTCCTCAGGTCCCGCCGATTCCCGCGCTGCTGTTCTTCCTGCTGCCCGCCGCGATGCTGTCCCGCGTCGCGGCTCCGGTCGCCGCGGGGCTTTTTGCTTTTCAGATTGTCGCCGCGATTGTGTACGCCAGACGAGACCCTGTGTCGGGTGTCGACCGTTCTCTCGCGCAGCGCGGCGTCGAAGCGCCCAAGTCTTTCGCGGCAGCTCCGGAGGCGGCGGCACCCCTGCGGAAGACGTCGGTTTCCAAGGACACAGACGAGCTGGATTTCGCCTCCCGGGCCCCTCGATTGGGCACCGGAGGCTGGACCCGCGGCCTTCGTTCCTTGGTGCGATCCGGCTTCCGTTACCTTCGTTTCCTCCTTGAACTCTGCGCACTCAACCTTCTTCCCTTCGTCGAATGGTGTGCGCTCGTCGCCGGTATTTTCGCCGTCGCGTCGGGCCGACAGTCCGCTTCCGAACAGGGCGTTGCGCTGGGGATGCTTCTCATCGGCGCCGCGCTTCTGCTCGCCGGACTGGCGTCGATCGTCACACAACGCATGAGTTTTCGCTTCTACGGCAGCGCGCATAAAGGCTATGCCGGAGCGACGGCGCGGATCGCGGGCATGATGCAGGTGATCGTGGGTGGCCTCGCCGTGGCATCGGCTCATGCCCTTGCGACCCACGTATGGCAGGCGAGGCTGGATGCCCTTCTCGAGAACCCATGGCCCTTGCTCATTCCGCTCGGGCTGCTGCTGACTGGCGCCGGGCTGTTGCTGGTGCGTCGCTCCGAGAGTTACGTCGGTCCTCTCGGGACCGTGCTTTTCATCGTGCCGAAGACGCTGACGGGCGTTGCCGTTCTCGGTGCCGGCGCCGCGATCCTCGCCGGCTGGGCCTGGAAGATCTACGACCCGCAGGCATTTCGCAGCTTTATCCGCCTCCTCCCGGATCAGGAAATGAATCTCCTCGAGAACTGGTGGAGCGCAGCGATCGCGTTGCTGCGCTGAAGGCGAATGCCTGGAACCGGCTTGGGCCGGACGCGAGCCGGAAATCAATCGCGCATCATTTAGCACGAAAATTCAGGGGATTGACACCCGCGCCGTGCTAAAATCGCGCCCTTTCCAAAGTGCCATCATGCCGCGAGCAATCCGCAACATCGCAATCATCGCCCACGTCGACCACGGCAAGACCACGCTGGTCGATAAGCTGCTGCGCCAGTCCGGCACCTTCGCCGCGCACGAGCATCTGGTCGAGCGCGTCATGGATTCGAACGACATCGAGCGCGAGCGCGGCATCACCATTCTCGCCAAGAACTGCGCGGTCGACTACGCCGGCACGCACATCAACATCGTCGATACTCCGGGCCATGCCGATTTCGGCGGCGAAGTCGAGCGCGTGCTCTCGATGGTGGACGGCGTGCTGCTGCTCGTTGACGCGGTCGAAGGTCCGATGCCGCAGACGCGCTTCGTCACGCGCAAGGCGCTTGCCCAGGGACTGAAGCCGGTCGTCGTCATCAACAAGGTGGACCGCGCGAGTGCGCGCGTCCAATGGGCGCTGAACCAGACTTTCGAGCTTTTCGACAAGCTCGGCGCGACCGAGGCGCAGCTCGACTTCCCCGTCGTATACGCATCCGCGCTGCAGGGCTGGGCGGCCTCGGGGGCCGGAGAAACGGGCGTGGACATGAAGCCGCTGTTCGAGGCGATCCTCGCTCACGTGCCGATGCGCGCCGACGATCCCGACGGTCCTCTGCAACTGCAGATCTGCTCGCTCGATTACTCGAGCTACGTTGGCCGCATCGGCATCGGCCGCATCGACCGCGGTCGCATCCGCTCCGGTCAGAACGTGATCCTGCTCAGAGGCCCCGGCGCCGCTCCCCTTCCGGTCAAGGTCAACCAGGTGCTGGTGTTCAAGGGCCTGGAGCGGGTCGTAGTCGACGAAGCGCAGGCTGGCGATATCGTCGCGGTCAACGGCGTGGAGGAAGTCGGCATCGGCGTGACGATCGCCGACTCGGAGCAGGCGCAAGCGCTGCCGCTGCTCCAAGTGGACGAGCCCACGCTCGTCATGAATTTCCAGGTCAACACCTCGCCTCTCGCCGGGCGCGAAGGCAAGTTCGTCACCAGCCGGCAGCTGCGCGAACGCCTGACGCGCGAAACCATGAGCAACGTCGCGCTGCGCGTCGAGGAAACCGCGGACCCGGACGTTTTCCGCGTCTCGGGCCGGGGCGAGCTGCACCTCACGATCCTGATCGAGAACATGCGCCGCGAAGGCTACGAGCTTGCGGTTTCGCGCCCGCGCGTGCTCGTCAAGGAAATCGACGGCGTGAAGCACGAGCCCTTCGAGCTGCTCGCGGTGGACGTCGAGGAGGCGCACCAGGGCGCGGTGATGGAAGCGCTCGGAGCGCGCCGCGGCGATTTGCAGGATATGCAGTCCGACGCCAAGGGCCGTGTGCGGCTCGATTACCGCGTGCCCGCGCGCGGGCTGATCGGCTTCCAGTCTGATTTCATGACGACGACGCGTGGCACCGGCGTCATGAGCCACGTGTTCGACGCTTACGGTCCGATGAAGCCCGACATCGCCGAAAGCAGGAACGGCGTGCTGATTTCATCGGAAGACGGCGAGGCGGTCGCCTACGCGCTGTGGAAGCTGCAGGAGCGCGGCCGCATGCTGGTCGATCCCGGCGACCCGCTCTACGTAGGCATGGTCGTGGGCCTGCACAGCCGCGACAACGATCTCGTCGTCAACCCGGTCAGGACAAAGCAGCTCACCAACATTCGCGCCGCGGGCAAGGACGAGGCGATCCTGCTTACCCCGCCTATCAGACATACCCTGGAATCTGCGGTCGAGTTCATTGCCGACGACGAGCTCGTGGAGATCACGCCGAAGTCGATCCGCATCCGCAAGCGGCTCCTTCAGGAGCACGAAAGAAAGCGCGCGGCGCGAGCCGCCTGACCCGGGCCTGCCCCGACCCGCGACTGCGGGTGAATCTAGCCGAAGACGACAGTAAGCTTCCGCCGGCTCGGCGCCGGGGTCGGTTTTTCACGACAATCTCGACGCCTCGGCCTAGCCTGTTCAGGCATTCAATCAGTTTTCGCTCCGGCGTGGATCGCCGTGACCGTCTACGTGCTCGCCGCGATCGTGCGCAAGCGCTCGGCCCAGGACGCTTCACCGTATGAAACTCTACAGATCCTGAGCCTGGCCATGTCCGAGACAACTCCACTCAATCAATTGCTTACGCTCCTACCACCGAGCACGGTTCCGTCAAATTCGACCAGCCAACTGAACTGGTGTGCTTATAATTATCAACCCCTCGCGGGAGGGGGGTGGTGCCTGTGGTCGGCGCGGAGCCGTCGCACCCGCCGCGCACGAGGCGGCGCTTAGGACATCGATTCCACTCGAGGAGGACATATGCGAGCTTCACCCTGCAACATTGACGATCAAGAAGGCGCAACACGGTTCAAAGTACTGAATGTGCAACTGGAGAAACGCCAGCGCTCGTTGAGGCTTGGGCTGGCGGTGGCGCTCGCCGCCGGATCGTTCTGCATCGGCACCGCGGGGGCCGATTCGGACGACGAGCACGAGCTCGCAAGGGGCAGGCGTGGCGACGCTCCTGACCTGATTCTCTACAGGGGCCGGATATCGACCGTTGACGCGGACAACTCGACTGTGGAGGCGATCGCGATTCGCGACGGGAAGATCATCGCGAAAGGCAGGGGCGGTCCGGTCAGGGCGCTGGCGAGGAAGGGAACGCAGCTCGTCGACCTGAATGGTCGGCGCGTGCTTCCCGGTCTGATCGATGCCCATCTGCACGGAATGCGCAACGCCTATCACTGCTTCACGCAGACGGTCCGCCTGGATCTCGTTACCTCGCGGACGCAAGCCTTGGCCGCCTATGCGGCGAAGGCCGCCTCGCTCTCCGCAGGCCGGTGGATCTGGACGACCTCCGGCGGCTGGAACCTCAACCAACTGGACGTCCCGGTGGTCTTCACGTTCGGCGAGCTGAGCGCCGCGGCGCCGAACAATCCGGTCTGGATCCAGGGCAGCGGCGTCACCGGCACCCGGGTGAATCAGGCGGCGCTCACCGCGCTCGGGCTGAGTGCGGGCTCCCCGGGGGTTGTGCTGGATGCCGCCCTTCAGCCGACCGGCCAGCTGATCGCACCCGCGACCACGCTGGCGAACCAGGCCATCATCGCCCAGCTCGACAGCCTGACACTGGAGGACCGCTCGGCGTGCCTAGCGGACTACATGCGGGAAGTCAACCGCCGCGGCATGACTGCGTGGAAGGACGCCGGTGGCAACCAGGCCCCGTGGGGTCCCGGAGCAGCCGAGATCGGCGATCGCTTCAACGTGCGCGAGCCCACGATGCACCTGTATCGCAGCGGCGGTTTCACGGCGCGCATCGCCTACCACGACATGAGCAACTACCAGGGCTTTAAGCAGGTCTTGATCGACACGCGCACCAGGGTCGGGCCGCTCGGCGACGACATGCTGCGCTACATGGGTCCCGGCGAGGACACGATGGGGGCCGATGTGGACTACCCTGACTTCACGCGCTATGCCGCCTTCAAGCGGTTCAGCGTCGAGACCCACGTCGGGAACCTAGACGCGATCCTTTCTGGGTTCGAAGCGGGAAACCAGGTCCATCCCATCGCCAACCTGATCTGGATGATCGCGCACCCCGGCAACGGCGAGCCGAGCGACGAGCAGCTCGCTCGGGCGGCGGCGCTCAAGGTCGGCTTCTCCCTGACGTTCTCCAGCGTGAGAAACGGGCAAACGGGGCCGCGGTTCCGCAGCACGATTGCAAGAGGCGTGCGCATGTGTCTCGCCTCGGATGCGATGAACGTAGCACCATACGCGCCGTTCCAGAACCTGTGGTATGTCACCACCGGCCAGACGCTGCTTCCGGGCGTGCCGGGGGTGCCCGCGGGCGAGCGGCTCACACGCGAGCAGGCGCTGCGACACGCCACCGTCGAGTGCGCGTGGTTTCTCGGTCAGGAAGGCAGGCTCGGTTCGCTGGAAGTCGGCAAGCACGCCGACCTCATCGTGCTGAGCGACGACTACTTCAGCGTGCGGGACGAAGCGATCAAGGACATCCGCTCCGTTCTCACGGTCGTCGGCGGCCGTATCGTCCATGCCGACGCCGAGTATTCCAGCCTGATCCGGCCCTAGATTCGTCAGGGCGGCAGCCAACGCCCGTCCCATTGTGGGGCGGGCGTTTTCTCGCCCGGCCCGGTATTGTCCGGACGCTGGTGCTTACCCCGAAGATAGGTGGCCTCGCCGAGTTCATCGCGCATGCGCGGCAGAATCCCGGCAAGCTCGATTTCGCGTCGTGGGGCAGCGGCAGCACTTCGCAGATCGCGTTCGCCTCCGCGCGAGCCGTCTGAGGCGCTGGAGTCGGCGCCGGCGCCGCGATCAGCGGCGCGGCAGCTCGATCGGCTTGCCGTGCGGCGTTGCCCTTGCGGCGGCGTCCCATTCCTCCGCGCGCCGCTCCATCTCCGGCCCCGCGACGAGTTTTGGCCGGTGCGCGCCAGCCTGCCGCTCACCTACCCCCGGTTCCCGACATCGCCTGACCTGTGGCACGGGAGAAACGCCTCGGAGCAGCCGGGGCGTGGGGACGAGCTTGCCTCGCTCTGAGGATTACAATAGATTGTTCGGTAATAGATCGCTAATCCCGCCCAAGACCGGCTCGGATCGCCGTCCTCATGATTTCAGGCCACCGCACTGGCACCGCGAGGAACAACAATGCCTCCTGACGAGAAGGACAAGAAGGCCTCAGAAGATTGGAACGACGAGCTCGTCACGATTCAAATAAGCGAGGTCGCGGGACCGGGTGGTTCGGCACATGATCTGTTGGCCCAAGCGGCTGCGCACGATCCCGCGTTCATCGTCGTGCAGAGCGAACTGCTCGGCAGCGTGTTCCGCTTCAAGGAAGGCATTTCGCAAATCGGGCGCGCGCCGGACAACGCGATCGTGCTGCCGCTACGCGGCGTTTCGGGGCACCACGCTAAGGTCCGTCGCGAGGGCCGAACCGTCTTGCTGGAGGACCTCGGCAGCACCAACGGAACGATGGTTAATCGGGACCGAATCGAGCGTCCTCGGCTGCTGCGGCAGAACGACCTGATCAAGCTCGGCACCTGTGTTCTGAGGTACTCCGAGAATCAACTCGAAACCTCGTTCACCGAATCGCTGCATAACAAGAGCAGCACCGACGAGTTGACCGGAGTCTGCAACAAAGCCCACCTGATGAGTTCCCTCGCGTCATCCATCGAGGTCGCAAAAGGCGGGTATCCGTTGTGTGTGGTGCTGTTCGATCTCGATCACTTCAAGCGCGTCAACGATGTCCACGGGCATATGGCAGGCGACTACGTGCTCAAGGAGGCGGCTCGGCTGATCAACGAAAAGGTACTGCGCTCCGGCGACGTGCTCGGGCGATGGGGAGGCGAGGAGTTTCTGGTGATCTTGGCAGACGCGAAACTCGACATCGCCGTCGGCGTCGCGGAACGAATCCGGCGCGCGATCGAAGTCCACGATTTCGAGTTCTCGGGCACGAAGATTGCGATCGCGGCTTCATTCGGTGTTGCGAGTTGGACGCCTGAATTCCGAACCGCCGATGCATTTTTCGAGGCCGCAGACAAGCTGCTCTACGCCGCCAAGCACGAAGGCCGTAACCGCGTGTCCGCGCTGAAGGCGTAGTTCGCTGCGACGGCCCTTTGGGCTGACCACGTACCCGCGGTTAGCGAGGTAGTCGGGTCGCACGCCCTGCCGGGCGGCGCCATCAGCCGACGCTCATCGAACCTTCAACAGCTCCACTTCGAAAATCAGCGTCGCGTTCGGCGGGATGGCGCCGCCAGCGCCGCGCACGCCGTAGCCCAGATTCGGCGGAATGGTGAGCGTGCGCGCGCCGCCGACCTTCATGCCCTGCACGCCTTCGTCCCAGCCCTTGATGACTTGGCCGGCGCCCAGAGGGA
The DNA here is from genome assembly GCA_964430565.1 of uncultured Enterobacteriaceae bacterium. Classification (GTDB taxonomy): domain Bacteria; phylum Pseudomonadota; class Gammaproteobacteria; order Burkholderiales; family SG8-39; genus VBDM01. Next base: position 156,051 of record CAYSFD010000016.1, on the reverse strand, counting down.
AGTCGAAGGGGTCGCCGCGGTCCTTGCTGGAATCGAACTTCTTGCCCTTCTCGCCGCCGAAGAAGAGCCAGCCGGTGTAGTGGACGGTCACGCTCTTGCCGGCGACGGCATCATCACCGGTGCCGACGATCCTGTCGTCGATGATGAGTCCGCTGGCGGTGGTGGTGGAAGGCATCGTTTCCGGCTCCTGGATTGGAAAAACGTATGGATTCTAAGCCAAAGCCTCGCTTGTTTCCTGCCGTTTCGCCCGCATTTATGTAAGGACGCGTGTATCCGCGCGCATGTCCACATTTGTGAAGCGGGAGATTCGATGGATTTCTGGCACCCGAAAAGACAGGAACTGCTTGAAGGAGAAGACGCCGGCGGCGAACAGGGCATTGCGGGCTCGCCCAAGCCGCGCAGCCGTTCGACCGCGCTTGCGGTGCGCCCGATTCCCGAGGACGCGCTGATCCTGATCCCGATGCGTAACGCGGTGATGTTCCCGGGCGTGATCTCGCCGATCACAATCGGGCGCGCCTCGTCCGTCGCGGCGGCGAGCGAAGCCTCGCACAGCCAGCTTAGAGTCGGTTTCCTGCTGCAGCGGGATCCGCAGACCAACGAGATCGGCCCCAAGGACCTCTTCCGTGTCGGCACCGCCGGCCAGATCGTGCGCTACGCTGGCAATGCTGGCGGCGCGATCCACCTCATCGTGCAGGGCGAGCGGCGCTTCCGCGTCGTCGAGTTCCTCGAGGGCTGGCCGTTCCTGGTCGCGAGCGTGGTCTGGATTTCCGAGTCGACGCTCAACGCAGGCGACGCGGGTTCCGGGCTCGAAGCACGCTTCATGCAGCTGAAATCGCAGGCCGCCGAGGCGATCCGCCTGCTGCCGAACATGCCCGATGAACTCGCCGAAGTGGTGCAGTCGATCGAAGCGCCTGGCCAGCTCGCCGACATGGTCGCGAACCTGCTCGACATCAAGAACGAGGAAAAGCAGGACCTGCTCGAAACCTTCGATCTCGGCGAGCGCCTCGACAAGGTGCTGGCGTTCCTCGCCAAGCGCCTGGAAGTGATGCGCCTGTCGAAGGAGATCGGCGACAAGACGCGCAAGGAATTCGACAGCCGGCAGCGCGAGCACGTGCTGCGCGAGCAGATGCGCCAGATCCAGAAGGAACTGGGGGACGGCGAGGAAACCGCGGCCGAGACCGAGGAGTTGAAAAAAGCGATCGACGAGGCGGGCATGCCCGAGGAAACGCTCAAAGCTGCGCGCAAGGAGTTCAAGCGCCTGTCGCGCATGGGCGAGCAGTCGGGCGAGTCTTCGATGCTCAGGACCTGGCTGGAGTGGATGACGGAATTACCTTGGAAGTTTTCTCCTTCCAGTGCCATAGATATTGAGAGAGCAAGAACAATTCTGAACGAGGACCACTTCGGTCTGGCGAAGATCAAGCGCCGGATCCTCGAGCACCTCGCGGTACGCAAGCTCAATCCGGACGGCAAGAGCCCGATCCTGTGCTTCGTCGGTCCGCCCGGCGTGGGCAAGACATCGCTTGGCCAGTCGATTGCGCGCGCGATGGACCGCAAGTTCCAGCGCGTGGCGCTCGGCGGCACGCACGACGAGGCGGAGATCCGCGGCCACAGGCGCACCTACATCGGGGCGCTGCCGGGCAGCATCATCCAGGCGGTGAAGCGCGCCGGCACCCGCTCGGGCGTGCTGATGCTGGATGAAATCGACAAGCTCGGCGCGGGCGGTTTCCACGGCGACCCGTCGAGCGCGCTGCTCGAAGTGCTCGACCCGGAGCAGAATTCTAAGTTCCGCGACAACTACCTCGGGGTGGACTTCGACCTCTCGAAGGTGATGTTCATCGCTACCGCGAACATGCTCGACACGATCCCGGGGCCGCTGCGCGACCGCATGGAGATCATCCAGCTTCCGGGCTACACCGAGGAAGAGAAGCTCGAGATCGCCAAACGCTACCTGGTGAAAAGGCAGTTGGATGCGAACGGTTTGAAGCCTGATCAGATTGAAATGGACGAGGAAGCGATCAAGAGCCTCATCGCCGACTACACGCGCGAGGCCGGCGTGCGCAACCTTGAGCGCGAGCTGGGCTCGGTGCTCAGGAACGCCGCGATGAAGTTCGCCGAAGGCGCCGCCGGCAAGATCGTGGTGGGGGAAAAAGACCTCCACGCGATCCTCGGCGCGCGCAAGTTCGAGAACGAGATTGCGCTGCGGGCGTCCGTTCCCGGCGTGGCGACCGGCCTCGCCTGGACGCCGGTCGGCGGCGACATCCTGTTCATCGAGGCCAACAAGACGCCGGGCACGGGCAAGCTGATCCTCACCGGTCAGCTCGGTGACGTGATGAAGGAATCCGCGCAGGCGGCCTTTACTGTTTCAAAAGGTCTGATTCATGAAGCTTTTGAAAAATGGGATGTGCACATTCACGTTCCGGCCGGCGCCACCCCCAAAGACGGGCCCAGTGCGGGCGTCGCCATGACCTTGAGTCTGGTTTCTTTGTTTTTGGACAAACCCATAAGGTCCGACGTCGCAATGACCGGCGAAATCTCGCTGCGCGGCCTGGTGATGCCGATCGGCGGCCTGAAGGAAAAGACCCTCGCCGCGCTGCGCGCCGGCATCAAGACCGTGATGCTGCCCAAGCGGAACGAAAAGGACCTCGAGGACGTGCCAGCGGAAGCGAAGGCGAAGCTGGAGTTCGTGTTCCTGGAGCGGGTTGAAGACGCGATCCGGTTCGCGATCGGCGACATTCCAGGCGCGGAAATAAAGAAAGCGGCCTGAAAATCGGGGTCAGCGCACCGGTAACGGCGCAAGCGGGGAATTTGTGAACAAATCGAGCATTCGCTTGAGTTTTTACTTATGACATTGAAATTTTTCTATACATTATTTCAGACGAGAATCCACATGAATCGTGGCGGTAAATGAAAACATTGACCACATTCGCGAGTAGATCGCGATCTGCCTTCGTTCGCAGGAAATTCTTTATCATTGCTATCGCGTTTGTGATGACAGCCTGCGGTGGGCGGGTTGAGCCTGAATCCGGAGGCGGAGGCGGAGGTAGCGGTTCAGGCACTTTCACAGCTACGCTCGAGTGGGAGGCTCCCACGACGAATATGGATCAGTCTTGTCTTACAAATCTGGCGGGATACACCTTGACGTACGGAAACGCTTCGGGCGCAACAAATTATCAAGAGTCAATACCTCTTGGCAGTCTTGCCTGTGTCAACACAAATACCGTTACGGCATGCGGCACGGTGCAGACCTGTACTCACACTGTTCGTGGACTCTCATCGGGGCAGTGGTACTTCAAGGCAACAACCTACAACACCAACTTGATTTTCGGCGCTGCTTCGAATGAAGCAGCCTTGACTATAAATTGATCCAGTTCCGAGCTATCCCGGCCAGAAGACCTTACTTGGTGGCCACTTGAGAACAATCCGAGACACAGGGATCCGCCGGCCGGACGCTGGGAAAACTATCCAATGGCAAGGAATGAATCCCCCAGGAGGAATGTAATGACTATCGCTCATCGATCACGACGTGGTCTTGATGCGGTTCTTGGCGTATTGGGTGCGCTGATGGTGTCCCTTGCGTCGGTTGCCTTTGCTCAGACCGGGAATACGGCGGCTCGGGCGAATTCCTATGACGATGCCTGGCAGGCCGGCGCAACAGGCTGGGTTGCGAACGCCAAAGCCATTCTGGCGGGGGGGAGCCAGGTGCCTGGGTTGGTGCTGTGGATAGGCGATTCCTTGACTCGGGATCCGGCACTCGGATCCTGGGCCCAACGCGGTGACGGAAAGACCGCCGAAGATCAGATGATCACGGCGTGGATGAATGCGGGCGCCTCGCCGCAGAGTATTAACAGCATCGATGGGTTTGCTCTGGCCACGCCGTATATTTGTTCCGCGCGGAGCTTTACGGTAGGAGATGGATTGGGCGCCTGGGACTTCAACGGTTCTTCCGGCATGCCGGCAGTCACGGACCCGACCACGGCCAGGCAAATACTGCTTGACTGCAAGACCTATTCAAACGGTCTCACCTTAACCACGATTCTGGCTGCAATCCCGAAAGCCCAGTTTGCGATACCGGAAGTGAACCTGCTCGCATCGAAACCAGAGGACCTGACGGATTTCCGGAGGATGTTGGATCTGCTGATCGCGAACCACATCGTGCCCATAATCATTACTTACACCTACCGCACCGATGACAACTTCAATCTCCTGGTGGATCGATACAATGTCGCGTTGAAGCAATTGGCACAGAGCATGAAGCTTCCGCTCATCGACCTGAACGCTGAGATGCTGGCGAGGCTTCCCTTCTCGCAATGGGACCCACGGTTCCTTTCAGACGGGGTTCACTATACAAATGGCGGCGGCGGCTATACTTCCACGAGCAGTCCGTATATCGACGGTGGCGACCCGGCAACGCACACGACGGGCGCACCCCTTACCTACAATGGTTATGGGCTCAAGGGCTGGTTGGGCGTGCAGAAGATGAAGGAGATCAAGGCGTTGGTTATTGACGGAATGCCGAGCCCACGCCCGAGCCCTCCGACCAAACTGCGGATTGTCCCGTAGCCCTCCAGTCAGGAAGATCTTCATACCCCGAGGACGCCGCATCGTGCGCGCCCTTGACGAAATCCACTTGGCATTTGCACGCAGGCGATCAGCGGCGCGGCAGCTCGACCGGCTTGCCGTGCGGCGTCGCCTTTGCGGCGGCGTCCCATTCGTCCACGCGCCGCTCCATCTCCTGCCCCGCGACGAGGTTTTTTCCGGCGACAAGTTTCTCGAGCGCGGCGAGCCAGTACTCGTAGTAATGGCTGCCGTCGTCGGGCTCACCGCGTGCCGCGGCAGTAGCGAGCTCGCGGGCGAGGGCATCGGCCCACTCGCGCCAGGTGAAGGCTCCGCGCGCGTGCAGCGAAACCGTCATCGCGAAGGCCTGCGCCTCCCACGGCGCCTTGAACACCGGCCCTTGTGAGTCGCGCGGCAGCGCGGGGAGGGCGCCGAGGTCGAGCTCAGCCGGGATCGAGGTGGTCATCCCAGAGATCAACGTACACGCTGTCGCGCGCGGAGGCGCCCGGTCCCCACAGCTCGCGCGCGGCGAAGCGCACGCTGTAGCAGTGCTGGGGCTTTTTGTCGCGCGTCATGGCATGGGTGTCGGCGAAGATGAAAACGCCGTGGTCGCGGTCGATGGCACCGCGCCTGCCGCGCGCGTAGCGCGGCAGGCGCGTATGGCCGATGGGATGGTCGTTGCGCGCCAGGACGCGATCGCCACGCCTGAACTTCGGCGGCACGTCGTCGTCGAGCCGCGCGTGGCGGCGATTGCGCAGGAAACTCGCCACCTCGGGGGCTCGCAGGGCGCTCAGGTTGCTCTCGCCGTTCGCTTTCGACTCGGCGCGTCCGGATTCCAGTTCTCTCGTTGTGACCAGCCCGTTCTCCACGAGCAGCATCTCCAGGCCGAGCAGCCACTTCTCGTAGTAGGTCGCGGCGAGGTACTCGGCGGGCGGGATGCGTTCGCGCGAGTGGCGGCTTATATCGATGTTCCACTTGCCGTGAAAGCCGCAGGCGAGATTGAGCGCGAGCACGCGCGCCTCCCACTTCGAGTGGAAGACCGGCTCGTTCTTCTCGATCTCGACCGGCCCCATGCCGTGCATGCCGCCCATGTCGTGGATGCCGTTCATCGCCTGCCCCGTTCCGGCACGCTCACCGGCGCCACGCCGATCATCGCATCGCGCGTGACGATCGATGCCAGCTCGTCCTCGCTCCAGCCCTCGGTTCCCGCGGGGCGCTCGGGCAGCACCAGGTAGCGCAGCTCGGCGGTCGAATCCCACACGCGCACCTCGACGCCCTCCGGGACTTCGCCTCCCAGCTCCTTCAGCACGCCGCGCGGCTCGATGACGGCGCGCGCCCGGTACGGCGCCGACTTGTACCACACCGGCGGCAGCCCGAGCACCGGCCACGGATAGCAGGAGCACAGCGTGCACACGACGACGTTGCGCACCTTAGGCGTGTTTTCGAGCGCCACCATGTCCTCCCCCTGGCGCCCGATGAAGCCGAACTCGGCGATCGCGGCGGTGGCATCGGCGAGCAGGCGCTTCCTGTATTCCGGATCGACCCAGGCGTGCGCGACAATGCGCGCGCCGTTTCGCGGTCCGACCTTGGTCTCGTAGGTGTCGATCAGCTCGTCGAGCGCCTTGGGATCGACGAGGCCCTTCTCGACGAGCAGCGACTCCAGCGCCTTGGCGCGCAGCGCAGGGCCGGAGAGCGGGCGGTCGTGCTCGCGGACATTCTCGTCGTCATGATGGTCGTGATCGCTCATGGCTCAGGTCACCAAATCGATGACAAGGAACGCGACGCCGATCGCCCCGACCGCGGTTCCGAGTACCGAGGAGAGGGGCCGTGCCCAGGCCTCGCGGTGGGCGATCAGTTGCCGGTGGATCAGCAAGAGGTTTCTTGCGTACGTCAGGCGTGCGCGCGGCGCTCCGGGTCGATGATCTTTTCCAGTTTACCGAGGACGCGCATGCAGGGGAGCACCTGGACCAGGCTCGCATTCGGCTCGCGCTTCTCCTTGATCGCGGCCACGAATTCGCGGTCCTCGAGCTCGATGCCGTCCATCGACACGTCGACCTTGGAGACGTCGATCTTGTTGTCCTTGCCGTCGCTGAGGTCGTCGTAGAACGCCTTGTAGGTGCCGTTGTCGCAGATGTAGCGGAAGAACGAGCCGAGCGGCCCGTCATTGTTGAAGGACAGTGACAGCGTGAGGATCGCGCCCGAGGGCACCCTGGCGACGATCCCCATGTCCATGGCGATGCTCAGCTGCGGGTGGATCGGGCCCTGCACCGCATAGCAGTCGGAGATAGCCTCGCCGGCCTGGTGCTGGAACAGGTCGATCGTGTGGGCGGCGTGGTGCCAGAGGAGGTGGTCGGTCCAGCTGCGCGGATTGCCGGCCGCGTTGATATTCTTGCGTCGGAAGAAATAGGTCTGCACGTCCATCTGCTGGATCTTGAGCTCGCCCTGCTTGATCCGCTTGTGGACCCACTGGTGGCTCGGATTGAAGCGCCGCACATGGCCGGCCATGGCGACGACCCCGGTTTCCTTCGCGATCTGCGCCAGCTTCTCGGCGTCCTCGACGCTGTCGGTCACCGGGATTTCGACCAGCACGTGCTTGCCGGCACGCATCACCTGCTCGCCCTGCCGGAAGTGCATCTTCGTGGGCGTGGTGAGGATCACCGCATCCGCGCGCTTGATGCCCTCGCCAAGATCGTGGCCCCAGTGGGGAATGCCGTATTTCTTCGCCACTGCCTCGGTGCCGGCTGGATTGCCGCCGATCAGCGATGCGACTTCGACACCGGAAATGCGCTTCAGCGCGTCCAGATGCTTCTGGCCGAAGGCGCCTTGGCCAGCCACGCAAATCTTCATCGTCTTCTCCGGACCCTTTTCACTGCCTGTTTTCGAAAATGATGTGCCCGAGTGCCGTGTTCGACGCCGGAACATGATAGAAGCGGTAGACTTCCTTCACCTGGTCGTCCAGCGCGCCGCGCATGATGAGCCACATCACCAGCTCTATGCCTTCCGAACCGGCCTCGCGCAGATACTCGAGGTGCGAAATGCGCGTAAGCGCTACGGGATCGCGCGTCAGGTTGTCGAGGAATCTTGTGTCGAATTCACGATTGATCAATCCCGCGCGCGGGCCCTGCAATTGGTGCGACATGCCGCCGGTGCCGAAGATCACGACGCGTAAATCCTCGTCGAAGGATTCGACCGCCTTGCGAATGGCCTTGCCCAGCATGTAGCAGCGATTTCCGGTCGGTACCGGATAGACCACCACGTTGACGGCGATCGGAATGACCGGGCACGGCCATTCCTTGGGCTGGCCGAACATCAGAGTGAGCGGCACGGTCAGTCCGTGATCGACTTCCATCTTGTTGACGATGGTGATGTCGAACTCATCCAGCACGACCGACTGCACGATATGCGAGGCAAGCTCGGGGTGGCCTTTCACCGGCGGAACCTTGCGCGGGCCCCAGCCTTCGTCCACGATCGGGAATTCCGCCGCGCAGCCCACCGCGAAGGTAGGAACGATCTCAAGCGAAAAGGCCGACATGTGGTCGTTATAGACGATGATGCAGACATCGGGCTTCACCCTGGCGATCCATTCCTTGGCGCGCTCGAAGCCTTTGAACACCGGCCGCCAATAGGGCTCGTCCGCCTTGCCGTTGTCCCAGGCCGCTCCGACGGCGGGAATGTGCGACGTCGCCACTCCCGCAACGATCCTAGCCACGGTTTTTCCATTCCGACTTGCTGCGATTGCCCTCGACGGGGCGCCCCCCCCTGATCATCATCTGCGCGTATTCATCCTGGGTCGAGCCCGACATCATGGCGGCGATCTGCTGGAACGAAAGGCCGTCGGTCGCGGCGATCTTCGCGGTGAAATAGATGTTGCCGCCAAGCTGCAGCATGCCGTTCCAATCGCGCTTGAGAATGGATTGTTTCTGCGCTTCGGTCATCGGCCATTGGTCGAGATAGGCGCGCTCATTCGCCTTGAAGGCGGCGCGGTTTTCGGGCTTCATCAGCGACATGCAGAACATGTTGAGATGATAACCCTGGCGCGCCTGATCCGCGTCGAACACGACGGTTCCGGGTAGATCGTCATATTCCTTGGGCAGAGCCATTTTTCGTTCCTCTCAGCCCCAATAGAGCTTCATCGGATTGTCGACAAGCAGTGCCTTCTGCAGCGCGGGCGTGGCCGCGATTTTCGGGATCACGTCGACCAGAATGCCGTCGTCGGGCGCTTCCACGGGCATGTTGGGATGCGGCCAATCCGTGCCCCACAGAACACGCTCCGGGTAGCGTTCGACCAGCGTGCGCGCAAAAGGCACAACATCGTCGTAAGGGGCGCCTGCAACCGTGAGACGTTCGGGGCCACTGACCTTGCTCCAGAAATTCTCGTGTTTGTCGAGCAGCCGCAGATAACGCTGAAACTCGGGGTGATCGAGGCCCTTCTGCACGTTCGGCCGGCCCATGTGATCGACAACGACGGTGGTCGGAAGCGAGGTGAAGAAAGATTCGAGTTCCGGCAAATCGAGCATCTCGAAATATACCACGATGTGCCAGCCCATCGGCGCGATGCGCGCCGCGATGCGTTCCAGCACGTCGCGCGGCGTGAAATCCGCCAGGCGCTTCACGAAATTGAAACGCACTCCGCGCACGCCGGCCTTGTCGAGGGATTCGAGCTCATTCCGCTTCGTCTCTTCGCCGATGACGGCGACGCCGCGCGCTTTGTTGCTGGAATTGAGGAGCGCATCGACGAGCGCCGCGTTGTCCGTGCCGTGGCAGCTCGCCTGAACGATGACGTTCTTGTCGAAACCGAGAAAATCACGCAGCGCGAAGAGCCTTTCCTTGGGCGCATCGACCGGCGTGTACTTGCGTTCGGGCGCATAAGGGAAGCGCGCCGCCGGCCCGAACACGTGGCAATGGGCATCCACCGCGCCCGCCGGCGCCTTGAATTCCGGCTTCGACGGATTGGGATGAAACGGGATATAGAGCGGGTTGGTATTCTTGTTCACGGTGAAGGCTCTCATTCTTTTCTGTTTCAGCAGGCTTGCGTCATGCGATCTTGCGTGGAAGGCGTCACCGACAATCTAACGCGAGCACGGGCAAAGCGCAAAGCAAACGACGCAGGCGCCGGTCCGCTCGAACCGTGATTCCCGCTGCTGCATGTCAAGGTAAAATCCTCGGAATGGTTATCGCCCGGCCAAAAGTTACGTACGATATCAGAGCAGGACTTCCTTCAGTTGAGGGGGCCGCATGACTTCCATCGCTTGCGCAGATGTCCTCGCCGGCCGGGCGCCCAAGGACACGCCCGTCACCGTCAAAGGCTGGGTGCGTACGCGGCGTGATTCTAAGGCGGGCATTTCGTTCGTGAATGTCTCCGACGGCTCCAGCTTTCATCCGGTTCAAGTGGTGGCGCCGAACACGCTGCTGAATTACGCGGACGAGGTGCTGCGCCTGACCGCGGGATGCGCGGTGGAGGCCACCGGCGCCATCGTGCCCTCGCCCGCCAAGGGGCAGCCGTACGAGATGCAGGCGAGCGCGATCAAGGTGGTCGGCTGGGTGGAGGACCCGGATGCCTACCCGATCCAGCCCAAGCCGCATACGCTCGAATTCCTGCGCGAGGTCGCTCATTTACGGCCGCGAACGAATGTAATCGGCGCGGCGACGAGAGTGCGCCACACCGTCGCGCAGGCCATCCATGGCTTCTTTCACGACAACGGCTTCCTCTGGGTCAACACTCCCATCATCACCACGTCGGACGCCGAGGGCGCTGGGTCGCTGTTTCGCGTGTCGACGCTCGATCTCGCAAACCTGCCGCGCACGCAAGGCGGCAAGATCGACTTCGCTCAGGATTTCTTCGGGCGCGAGACCTTCCTCACCGTGTCGGGGCAGCTCAACGTCGAGAGCTACTGCCTCGCGCTCTCCAAGGTCTACACCTTCGGCCCGACCTTCCGCGCGGAGAACTCGAACACCAGTCGGCATCTCGCCGAGTTCTGGATGATCGAGCCCGAGATCGCCTTTGCCGACCTCGCCGACGACGCAAGCCTCGCCGAGGCGCTGCTCAAGCACGTCTTTAAGGCGGTGCTTGCCGAACGACACGAGGACATGGCCTTCTTCGAGGAGCGCATCGAAAAGGGCGTGATCGCGAAGCTGCAGGGGATCGTCGACTCGGAGTTTGCGCGCATGGACTACAGCGAGGCGATCGCGATCCTCGAGCGCTCCAAGGAGAAGTTCGAGTTCCAGGTGAAGTGGGGCATCGACCTGCAATCGGAGCACGAGCGCTTTCTCACTGAGCGCCACGCGAGGAAACCGGTCATCGTCATGAACTACCCGAAGGGCATCAAGGCTTTCTACATGCGCTCAAACGACGACGGCAAGACCGTCGCCGCCATGGACGTGCTCGCTCCGGGGATGGGCGAGATCATCGGCGGCAGCCAGCGCGAGGAGCGGCTCGAAGTTCTCGACGAGCGCATGGCCGAGGCCGGACTCGACCGCGAGCACTACGGCTGGTATCGCGACCTGCGCCGCTACGGCAGCGTCCCGCACGCGGGGTTCGGGCTCGGGTTCGAGCGCACGGTCGCCTACGTCACCGGGCTCTCGAACGTGCGCGACGCGATCCCGTTCCCGAGAACGCCGGGAAACGCGAAGTACTAGGGACGGAGATAGCCCGCCAGTTCGGGCAGCGTGAGGACGAGCGAAGGCACGAAGGTAATGAGGAACAGCACCGCGACGAGCGCCGCGATGAAAGGCATCAACTCACGCACGATCTCCTTCACCGGCGTCCCGGCGAGGCCGGAGAGGACGAAGAGCAGGACGCCGTAGGGCGGGGTGAGCAGGCCGATCATCATGTTGACGACGATCACCACGCCGAAGTGCACCAGGTCCACGCCCAGCGCCTTGGCGACCGGCAGGAGCAAGGGCACCATCACGAGCAGCAGCGTGGTCGTGTCGAGCAGGCAGCCGAGCACGAGAAACACGAGGTTCACGACGAGGAGAAAGCCTAGGGGCCCCAGACCGAGCGAGGCGAACCATTCGGCGACGCGCGAGGGAATCTGCTCGGTCGCGAGTACGTAGTTGAAGACAAATGCCCCGCAGATGATGATTCCCACCACCGCCGTCGATCGCGCGCTATCGGCCAGCACCGACACCAGTCCCTTCCAGTCGAGGGCGCGGTAGACGAAGAGCGCGAGCACGAGCGCATAGAGTGCGGCCACGGCCGCCGCCTCGGTCGGGGTGAACACGCCCGAGTAGATACCTCCGAGCAGCACGACGGGCATGAGCAGCGGCAGCAGCGTGCGCACGAATATTCTCGGGATCTGCGACCAGGGCACCGGCGCCTCCATCGGGAAGTTGCGCCGCCGCGCAACCCAGACGATGACGAGCATCATCGCGCCCGCCATCAGCAGGCCGGGAACCACGCCGCCGAGGAAAAGCGCGCCGACCGACGCGCCCGAGACGAGCGCGTAGAGCACCATCGGGATCGACGGAGGGATGATTGGACCGATGGTCGCGGACGCCGCGCTCACCGCCACCGCGAAAGCCCTGGGGTAGCGGCCGCCCTTGCTCATCATCTCGATCTCGATCATCCCGGGCCCGACGGCATCGGCGATCGCGCTGCCGCTCATGCCGGAGAAGATCACGCTCGCGAGCACGTTGACGTGTGCGAGCCCGCCGCGAAACCGCCCCATGAGCGCGTGGGCGAGCGCGTAGAGACGCTCGCTCAGGGTGCCGGAGTTCATCACGTTCGCGGCGAAAATGAACATCGGCACCGCGATCAGCACGAAGCTGCCGAAGAGGCTGTTGAGGATCTGCTCGGCGGCGAGCCCCATGTCCTGCCCGGTTGCGCCCAGATACGCGATCCCGCCCGCGATCATCGCGAGGCCGATCGGGCCGCGCAGCAGGGCGACGCCGACGAATACGGCCAGCATCAGCCCGAAGGCGGCGCTCATGCTTTCTCGGACTCGCCGGAACGCGCGGGATCAGGCGGGAACGCGATCGCAGCTGCGCAGCGAAGGACCACCATGATCGCGGCTGCGAGGAAGACGCTGTATACGATGCTGAAAGGCAGCTCGAGCACCGGCGTTCGCTCTCGGCTCATGAAGCTCAAGTAATCGGCGATGCCGGGGAGCGCCCAGAGAAAGCACGCGGCGAGCACGGCAAAGCCCAGCGCATAGAGCGCGCGCCGGGCGCGGGGCGCGAAGCCCGGCACGATGAAATCCACTGCCACGTGATTGTGGAGCGGCACCGTGAACGCCGTCCCCCAGAAAATCACCCAGATGAAGGCGATCGCGGCGAGCTCCTCGGTCCAGGCAGCCGGCACGCCAAACACGAAGCGGCGCACGACTTGTACGACCAGGCTCAGGAACAGGACGGCGAAGATACCGGCGCCGACCCAGTCGGCCCAGCGTGAGAGCCGCTCAATCAGCACGGCAAATTCGTCGTCCCCGCGCAAGCGGGGACCCAGTGACTTTCATCGCACGGCGCTGGATTCCCGCTTGGCAGTTCCTCGAAACTCGCTTTTGCTCGTTTTCGCGGGAATGACGGTGTGGTCATTTGACCGCATTGATGCGATCGAGCAACCCCCGTGGCCACTTTTCCGCGTACTCCGACTTCAGGTACGCCGCCTGTACGGTCTTCCTGAAAGCTTCCACGTCGGGCATCGTGATCTCGATGCCCTGCGAGCGGAAGGATTCGATCAGCTCCTTTTCCTCGCGCACGCGATTGTCGTCGTTGAACTTCGCCGCCTTCGCTGCCGCTCTCTTCACCTGGGCCCTGTGCGCCGCCGAAAGCGCGCTCCAGGTTTTCGCGGAAATCGCAATTTGCAGCACGTCCACGAGATGCCCGGTCAGCACGATCTGGCGTGTCACTTCGTTGAACTTCGCCGACTTCACCGTCGGCAGCGGGTTGTCCTGGCCGTCGATCGTGCCGGTCTTGAGTCCGAGGTACACCTCGGTGAAAGGCATCGGCGTAGCGCTCGCGCCGAGAGCCTGTCCGAGGAAGAGCCACTCTTTCGAGCCGGGCATGCGCAGTTTCACTCCCGAGAGGTCGGCCGGGACCCTTACTTTTCTCGGCTGGCTCAAGCTGACCTGCCGGGTTCCGAGGTAAATCGCCTGCAGCAACTGGATTCCCATCGCTTCGGCGGTCCTGCGGCTCACCTCCTTGCCGATCGGCCCGCCATAGACCTTCGCAAGGTGATCGGGGTCGCGGATGAGATAGCCCGCGGTGAAGATCGAGTACTCGGGGATCTGCCGCGCGATGTCCTGCATCGACAGAAGCGCCATCTCGAGATTGCCGCGCTGCATCGCCACGGACTCGGCCCCTTGCCGAAAAAGCGTGCCCGAGTGGTGCACCTGAACGTCAAAGCGCCCCGGCGCCGCCTTCGCGAGATCGTCCCTGAAGACGTAGAGCATCTTCACGTGCCAATCGTCGGGCACCGCGGGGGTGGAGATGCGCAGCACGGTCTTGACCTGCGCGAACGCAGGCGCGGTGCAGACGACCGCGCAGGCGAGCAAGCCTGCAGCCAGAGCACGCTTCATTGCCGTGCTGCCATATTGGCCAGAATCATTGAAAAATATGAGGCATACCGGTTTCCCAGTATGCCCCGCAGGATTCCGACCATGCAACAAACCGGCCGAGCCGTCACGCTTTCAGGCAGGAACTCATGAACGTCTTGCGCGCGTCGCCTTCGAGTTTCTTGCTGCCCGCCTGCTTGTTGCAGTCCGTCATCCTTTGCTGCTGCGCTTTCTGCTTGGCGCTGGGGCCGGAATCGTCGCCCTTGAGGCACGAGCTCATGAATGTTTTGCGCGCGTCGCCTTCGAGCTTCTTGTCCCCGGCTCTCGCGTTGCACGACTTCATGCGCTCCTGCTGCTTCTTCTGTGCCTCGGTCGGCTCCTTCTTCGCCGCCTTGTCCTGCCCCAACGCCAGCGGCGACACGGCAAGCATCAAAGCGCACAGTGCTGTAAGAAGTCCTTTCATCTTTCTCTCCCTGAGTCAATGAGCTAACCACACCCCGCTCAACCGGGCGGGACTCGGTGCCGGAACCCCCGACCTACAAAAACGGATGACATTCTAGACCCGCTGATCAGAGACTGCTAGCCCAGCGCCCGGCCAGCAGCAAGGGGCGACCATCCACGCAATTGGTATCGGCCGAAATGGGGACCGCATCAGAGCGATTGACGGCATGGCGCCCAAATGGCGATCGGGCGTCAGGCGCTCCCTTGACCGGCGCTGGGTCGCGTGCGCATGATTGTCGAACCGAGCTTCTTCCTCAGGCTCCGCTAAATGCCATGAATCTCGACCTGCGCAACAACAGGGATTTCCTCGCCGGGCTGCTGTTCATCGCGATCGGCGTCCTCGCCGTGGTCGTCGCCCGCGATTACCCGATGGGCAATGCGATGCGCATGGGCCCGGCCTGGTTCCCCACCGTCCTCGGCGGCATTCTCATCCTGCTCGGCGCCTGGGTGACGGTGCGCGGCATCCGCTCGGGCGAGAAGGTGAAGGGCGAGTGGGGCTGGAAGCCGCTTTTGCTGATCGCGCTCGCCATCGTGCTGTTCGGCTTTCTCATGGCGCGGCTTGGTCTCGTCCCGGCGCTGGTCGCGGTGTTTCTGGTGAGCGCTGCAGGCGGGCGCGAGTTTCGCCTGAAAGAGGTGCTCGTCCTCACCGCGCTCATGAGCGCTTTCGCGGTGGTCGTGCTGCTGTACGTGCTTAAGATCCCCTATCCGCTGATCGCGGGATACCTGTGGATATCCTGAACAACCTCGCCTTCGGCTTCGGCGTCGCGTTCTCGCTGCAGAATCTCGGTTACTGCTTCGCGGGCGTACTGCTCGGCACGCTGATCGGCGTGCTGCCGGGAATCGGGCCGCTGGTGGCGATCGGGATGCTGTTTCCGCTCACGTTTACGCTGCCGCCGGTCGCGGCGCTCATCATGCTCGCCGGGATCTATTACGGGGCGCAATACGGGGGCTCGACCACTTCGATTCTCGTCAACCTGCCCGGCGAGACGGCCTCCGCGGTCACCTGTCTCGACGGCTACCAGATGGCGCGCCAGGGTCGCGCGGGGCCGGCGCTCGCGGTCGCGGCGCTGGCGTCGTTTTTCGCCGGCTGTGTGGGGACGCTGCTGATCGCGCTCGCGGGTCCCCTGCTCGCCGAGTGGGCGCTGATGTTCGGCGCGGCCGAATATTTTTCGCTGATGCTGATGGCGCTCGTCGCGGCAGCAGTCCTCACCCAGGGCGACATGGTCAAGGGGTTCTGCATGGTCGTCGTGGGCCTCTTGCTCGGCCTGGTCGGCGCCGACGTCAATTCGGGCATGGCGCGCTACACCTTCGGCGTCCTGGAGCTCTACGACGGCATCGGTTTCACGGTGATCGTGGTGGGCCTTTTCGCGGTGGCGGAAGTGGTGAGCAACCTCGCCTCCCGAGAAACCCGCGAAGTATTCACGCGCAAGATATCCAATCTCATGCCGAGCCGCCAGGACATCCGCGACTCGACCTGGCCGACGGTGCGCGGGACGGCGGTCGGCTCCGTGTTCGGCGTGCTGCCGGGGACGGGGCCGGCGCTGTCCTCCTTTGTGTCCTACATGCTCGAGAAGAAGATCGCCAAGGATCCGTCGCGCTTCGGCAAGGGGGCGATCGAGGGCGTGGCTGCGCCCGAAGCGGCCAACAACGCCGCGGCGCAGACCAATTTCATTCCGATGCTCACGCTCGGCATTCCCTCGAGCGCCATCATGGCGCTGATGATGGGCGCCATGATCGTGCAGGGCATCACGCCCGGACCGCAAGTGATGACCTCGAACCCCGAGCTCTTCTGGGGAATCATCGCCAGCATGTGGATCGGCAATCTGCTGCTCGTTGTCCTCAACCTGCCGCTCGTGGGGATCTGGGTGAGCCTGCTGCGTGTCCCGTACCGGTGGCTGTTTCCCTCGATCATCATGTTCTGCTGCGTCGGCAACTACGCCGTGAACAACAACGCGGTGGACGTCTATCTGTGCGCGCTCGTCGGCGCGATCGGCTACGTGCTGGTCAAGCTCGAGTGCGAGCCCGCGCCCCTGATCCTCGGCTTCGTTCTCGGGCCGCTGATGGAAGAGTACCTGCGCCGCGCGATGCTGCTCTCGCGCGGCGACCCCACCGTGTTCTTCACGCGACCGATGAGCCTCGCGTTCGTGATCGGCAGCGTACTGATCCTTGCTGTCATGATCGCGCCCGCGCTGCGCGACAAGCGCGAAACCGGCTGACCCCTCGTCATCAAGAGCCGCTGACGGCACGCTTGACCTGACAAGCCCGGGGACCGCATCATGCTGTAACGCGTCGCGGAGCGACCCGCAATCCCGACGTCGGGCTGCCGATGGCGAGTTGGGGATCTCGTCGAGTCCGATCCAGCGACGAGCTGGCAATCCGCGCCGATTGAACAACCCTGCACGATGATGTGCCGGCGCCCAGGCGCGTTTCAGGGCGAATGAGAAACATGAACAGATCTGAAGTGCTGCAAAACCTGTTGCTGGGCCTCGCCTCGCTGGTGCTGGTGGGGGTTCTCGCGTTTCTTTACGACAAAACCCAGGCGCTCGATCTTCGCGAGCAAAACGAAATCCTGGGTCCGCTGCGCGAATTGAGGGAGATCGACGATCGCTGGGACGTCGATGTGCTGCGCGCACGCCTTGAGTTGGGCGCCTCCGAGTTGGCGATCAACCGCACCGCTGCCGCCGAAAGGGCCCTGCAGGCGCTGGACGATGCCGCGACGCGCACGAAGAGTCCGACGCTCGCCACCGGCCTGCCCGAGCTGGTCAGAGCGATTCGCGAAAAAGCCGAACTCGTCGAACGATTCAAGACCGAGAACTCCGGCGCCAAGACCGCCTTGCAGGCGACGCTGGTCGCAGCCGCCGAGCTCCGCGCGCACGCCCTGGAGTCGAAACCGCGCAAGCCGGAGCTGGAAGCGGCGGCAAGCCGCCTCGCCGTCGGCGCCGCTCAATACTATTGGCTGGCCCTGGCCGCGCAACGCAAGGACTTGGAGGCCTCGCTTGCCCAGTTGCAAAGCGCTGCTGTGCCCGAGGCGGGGCGCGCTGCGTTAACGCAGTTGCTCGCCGCCGGGGAGGCGCTGCTCAAACACAAGCCGGCCGAGCAGGATCTGCTGGCGAAACTGGCGTCTCTGACGCCCGGCCCGCGGCTGGACGCCATGACGTTCTCGTACAACCGCGAGCTCGAGGGGACGCTGCTGGAGAAGGAACGTTTCCGTGTCTATCTCATCGCCTACGCCGGCGCGCTCCTGATACTGCTCGCCTGGTTCGGCGCCAAGATCAGGGCCGCCAACATCAGCCTGGAGCACCGTGTCCAGGAACGCACGCGCGAGCTGTCGGAAGCCTTGAAGCACCTCAAGGAATCCGAGGCGCAATTGATTCAGTCGGAAAAAATGTCTTCTCTGGGGCAGATGGTGGCGGGCGTCGCGCATGAAATCAACACGCCGCTCGCCTACGTCAAGAACAGCCTCGGCGCCGTTGCCGACAAGCTGCCTGAGCTGGGCGACGCGGTCGAGCAAAGCGAAACGCTGCTCGCGCTGCTGCAGGCCGGCGCCAATGCCAACGCCGAGGAGCTTTCGCGCCAGTTCGCGCTGGTCACCGCGCGCGTCGCGAAGCTCAGACAGCAAAACGTGATGCAGGAATTGAGCGCTCTGGTGAAGGACGGCCTGCACGGCACCGGCCAGATGGCCGAGATCGTTGGCAATCTCAAGGACTTCAGCCGACTGGATCGCAGCAAGGTCACCAGCTTCAACCTGAACGAAGGTCTCGCGAGCACGCTGCTGCTGGCCAAACATCTGTTGAAATCAGTCCTCGTCAAGCGGGAGCTCGGAGATATTCCTGCCATCGTCTGTTCGCCCTCGCAAATCAACCAGGTATTTTTGAACCTCATCACCAATGCGGTGCAGGCGATGGCAAACGAGCGCGGAACGATCATGCTGACCACGCGCGGCGCGGAAGGCGGCGTGGCGGTCGAGATCGCGGATGACGGCAAAGGCATCGCGCCGGAGGTGCTGCCGAAGATCTTCGATCCGTTTTTCAGCACCAAGGAGATCGGCAAGGGCACCGGGTTAGGTCTCTCGATTTCCTACAAGATCGTCGAGCAGCACGGCGGCCGCATCGACGTCGAATCGCAGGTCGGCGTCGGCACCAAGTTCACGGTCTGGCTGCCGCTCAAGCCACCGGCCGAGGCGGAGCTCGCAGCATAGACTCAAGCCATGCTGCTGCCTGAAAAAATCGGCAAATACGAAATCCAGGAGGCGCTCGGCAGAGGCGGCGTGGGCGTCGTCTACAAGGCCTTCGACCCGTCGATCGCGCGCAGCGTGGCGATCAAGGCGATCACCCGGGATTCGCTGGCCGCGGGCGAGCTGAAGCACGTGATGGACCGCTTCCGCCACGAGGCGCAGGCGGTCGGCCGCCTGGTGCATCCGCGCATCGTGCAGATCTACGACTACGGCGAGGACGAGCAAGTCGCGTACATCGTGATGGAGCTGGTCAACGGCAAGACACTGCATCAGCACCTGGCGCAGGAGACCCGCTACGAAATTCGCGAAGTCGGCGAAATCATCCGTCAGGTGCTCGACGGCATCGGCTACGCGCACGCCCAGGGCGTCGTGCACCGCGACATCAAACCGTCGAACATCATGATCAACAACGACGGCCGCATCAAGATCAGCGATTTCGGCATCGCGCGCCTTGAGTCCTCCGACCTCACACAGGTGGGCGAGGTGCTCGGCACGCCGCACTACATGGCGCCCGAGCAATTTCTCGGGTCCGGGATCGACAAGCCCGCCGATCTGTTTTCAATCGGAGTCATCGCGTACGAGCTGCTGGTCGGCAGAAAGCCTTTCATCGGGACGACCGCCGCCGTGATGCAGCAGGTGCTCAACGAGCGGCCTGCGGACCCGTCGCGACTGAACCCCAGGCTCTCGCCGCTCATGGACCGGGTGCTTCAGAAAGCGCTCGCCAAGAAAAGCGAGGAGAGATTCCAGAGCGCGCAGGAATTCGCCGAAAGTTTCAAGGAAGCGCTCGACGCCACGCTCAACCTCGACTATGCGGAGCCCACGATCCGGCTCAACGTCCCCGACGGCTCCGCGCTTCTCAGCGCCGCCCGCCTGCTCAAGGCGACGCCCGCGCCGGATTTGACCCGGACCCAGCCGCCGGTGCTCTCCACCGAGGGCGCGATCGGTCTGGACACCAGCGTCAAGAAGGCGCGGCTGCTCCTGATCGACGACGAAGAACGCATCCTGACTGCGCTGAAGTCGCTGTTCCGGGACCGTTACCATGTGTTTACGACGACCGACGGCATCAAGGCGCTCGATTTCATCCGCAAGCATCACATGCACGTGATCGTCAGCGACCAGCGCATGCCGGTGATGACCGGGGTCGAGCTGCTGCGCCAATCGCGCGACATTTCTCCGCACAGCGTGCGCATACTGCTCACCGGCTATTCCGATCTTGCGTCCATCGTCGGTTCGATCAACGACGGGGAGATCTACCGCTTCATCAGCAAGCCGTGGGACAACCAGGAACTGCCGGCGGTAGTCGCCGAGGCCGCGACTATTGCACTGGAACTCGCCGACGCCACGACCGCGGCGGTGGATCTGCCCCTGAGAATGGAATCCGGCATTCTGGTGGTCGACAAGGACGAGGAAATTTTTCGTGTCACGCGCGAGCTGATCGGCAAGCTATGTCCGGTCGTCTACGCTGGCCATATGGAGGCGGCGCTGGAGGCGATGCAGAAGCAGGAAATCGCCGTTGTCGTCGCCGACATCGAAGCCGGGCACGAGGAGTTGACCGCGATGCTGAAACTCCTGAAGCAGGAGAACCCGCAGATCCTGACCATCGTCGTGACCACCGTGTCGGACTCCGAGCACGTGATCGAGCTTATCAACGAGGCGCAGATCTTCCGCTTCCTCAACAAGCCGGTGAGCGTGAGGCTGCTAAAGAAGCACATGCACGCCGCATTGCAGCGCTACCTCGCCTACAAGCAGGTACCCAAACTCGTCGAGGCGCACCGCGTTGAGTCCGCCGAAGAGATGCGCGCATCCTCTCTGGGGCAGCACATTCTCGAGGGCATCCGGACGCTGCGCGGACGCTGGCTTGGGGAAAGTTGACTTTGCGACGCCCGGTGGGGCGCGCATGAAGCGCTGCTTGCGCGTCCTGGCTGTCGCGCCGCTCCTTTTCGGGTTTGCGGCGCATGCGCAGTTCGTCGATCCTTCGCTACGCTGGCGAACATTGGACACGCCCAATTTCTCGGTGCATTTCGCCGAACCCTACCGCACGCAGGCCCGCACCGTCGCCGAGGTCGCCGAGACGGTGTATCCGCGGATCACGGACTGGCTTAAATGGAAACCCGAGACGCGAACGCAGATCGTGGTGGTCGATTCGCTCGATCTCGCCAACGGGCTCGCCTCGCCCCTGCCGTTCAACTACATGGGCATCGTGCTCTCGCCGCCCGACTCGGGCGAGCTGCTGCAAAACCGGGAGTGGCTGGAGCTGGTGCTGACCCACGAGTTTACCCACGTCGTGCACATGGACAAGGCGAGGGGCGCGCCGCTTGCCATGCGCCGCATCTTCGGACGCTCGCCTCCATGGTTCTACCTGTTCTTCCCCAACACCCTGCCCAACGTGTGGGGGCCGGGATGGGTGAAGGAAGGTCTGGCCGTCTACGCGGAATCCGACTCGAGCAAGGGCTGGGGGCGCCTGGGCCAGAGCGAGTTCGAGGGCATGATGCGCGCGGAAGTCGGCCGGGGGCCGATTTCGCTTCGCGAGATCCACGCCGACGGGCGCGGTTTTCCGCACAACCGCGACTATCTCTACGGCAGTTATTTTTTCCTGTTCCTCGGCGAGCGCTACGGACAGAAGGCGATCGTCGATTACGTCGAGAACTACAGCGGCGACTTCTTCCCGTTTCGCGTGCACAGCAACACCGCGGCGATTACCGGCAAGTGGCAGGACGTGCTGTGGCTGGAGTACGAGAACTGGCTGCGCGTGCGCTTCGCCGCCAAGATGCAGGATCCGGTCAAGCGGCCCGATCGAGGCGGGGAAATACTTGCCCGCGCGTATTCGATTACCAGTCCCTTGCTCACGCGCGAGGGCGAGCGCTGGTACGTGCAGGGGGACGGCTATACGCGGCTGAAACTCATGCGGCAGGAGAAGGGCCGGGAGGCTCGGCCGGTCCGCGAGGTCGAGGCACTGACCCGGCTCTCAACCTCCCCGCGCGGCGAGCTGCTGCTCTCGAAACTCGAGATCTGCGGAAACTACAACTATTACTACGACCTGTACCGGCTTGGCGCCGGCGGCGGTCTTGACCGGCTCACCGATTGTGGGCGATTCCGCTTTACCGCGCCGCTCGATGACGGCCGCATCGCCGCGATCCGGGTCGTCAACGGCGAGGCGGAAGTCGTCATCGTGAATCAAGAGGGCGCGCTGGAGCGCTCGCTCTATCGCGCCGCTCCGGGTGAGGCCCTCACTGGGCTTGCGGCGGGAGGCGGGAAGGTCGTCGTGACGAGCCTGCGCGAGGGGCGCTGGTCGCTCGTTCAAATCGCCGACGGCAAGGCGTCGCTTCTGCTTTCCGACGAGGCGATCAAACACTCTCCGAGGTTCGGCGATGCTTCGGAGGACATCTACTTCGTCGCCGACTACGGCAAGGTTTCCAACGTCTGGTCTTGGCGGCGCAGCGAGCGGCGCCTCGCGCGCTGGTCGGAGGCGCTGAACGGCATCCGCGAGATCAGCGCGCCGGTCGCCGGTGAAATGTTGCTCACGACGATCGAGGCCGACGGCGACGTGCTGCGGCTGCATCGCCTGCCGGATGCGCCGGTCGAGCGCCGCGAAGCGGCTGCGGCAGTGGAATTCGGGGCCTCATCCGTACCGGCTGCCGAGCGTCCGCTCCCCGACCGGGACTACGCGCCGTGGTCCTCGCTCCTGCCGCGCTCGTGGTTCCCGGCGGGCTACATCGCCGACGGCGCTTTCGCGCTGGGCGTGCAGACTTTCGGGCAGGATGCGCTGGGCCTGCACCAGTACGTGCTCGCGCCGATGTATGAATTCACGCAGAATGAAACGCTGGGGAGCGCCTCCTATGTTTACGACAACCGTCATGGCTTGCTTTTCAACCGGTTCATGACGGTCAAGGCGAAGGTCACCAATGACCAAAAGAGCACGGGCGAGGAAATCAAGGCCTACGCCATCAACGAGACGGCGCAATGGGTGTCGCTGTGGCGCAATCTCTCATTCGACGCCCGTTACTACTGGGGGCTTGGCGCCGCGCTCGACCAGGAAACTCAGCACGACTTGACGCTCGGAACCACGGCGGCGTACGACGAACGCGTGCTGGGACTGCTCGCCGGAGTAGACACGCGCAGGCAGCAGTTGCTGTCCGAAGGGCCGAGCCAGGGACAGCAGTTGCAGCTCTACGCCGAAACCTCTAATCGCCTGCGCGGCGCCTACTCGGGCAATTTCTATCGCGCCGACTGGCGCGTGTATCTGCCGGCAGGCAAGACGGTGCTTGCGCTACGTTGGAACGAGGCGCATGCGCAGCCCGAAGCCGAGCCGATTCAGCTCGGCGGCAGCTTCTCCGAGGAAACGTTTGCGCTGCCCGTGCTCAACCAGCGCGAGTTTCCGCTGCGTGGCTACCTGAGCGGCGAATCGGTGCTGACGGGCCACCACTCCCGGCTCGGTACGGTCGAGTGGCGCACGACGATCGCCGATGTCGACCGGGCTTTCATGGTGCCGCCGGCGGGGCTGAACCGGCTCTCGATGAACGTCTTCTTCGATATCGGTGCGGCTTGGGAGAGCGGCGACCCGCAGCACTACTACAGAAGCGCGGGTCTCGAGTTGCTGTCGGAAATGCGCGCGGGCTATCTGTTCGGCGCGCAGTTCCGCCTGGGCTTCGCAAAAGGTTTCGAGGCGCCGGGAGGAAAAGTCGGCTATTTGCGGATCGGGCGCTCGTTCTAAGTGGCGCGACGTAAAAGCGTCGAGAACCCGCAACGCCTCAAAACGAGACCTTGGTCAAGACCAGGAACTGAAACGATTTGATGTTCGGATCGTGATTCAGGGGGAAGGCGAGGTCGACGTGCAGAACGTTCCCCGAGGATGAGCGCGTGCTCTGAATGCGCAGGCCGAAGCCGACGTCGCTCGCCCAGTGCGCGCTCGAGGGACTTTCGCCGGGGCCGTCCCAGGCCCGGCCCAAGTCGTAGAACACCGCGCCCCCCACGCGGAACAGGCGGAATGGGTACCAGTCCGTATAGACGCGTTCCTCGATGTTGAGCAGCACGCGGCGGTCGCCGGTCTGGTAGTTCCGCGGATATCCGCGCAAGCCCGTGTCGCCCCCGAGCGTCAGTTGGCTGGCAGGGTTAGGGTCCGTGAGGGCGTTGCCGGCGAGAGAGACAAACGTCCGGTCCCGGTCGTCCGAGCGGCCATAGAATTGAATCGAGCCGCTCGCCAGTTGCCGTTCGAGCGGCGCGTAACCGGTCTGCCCGGAGACCGAGGCCGAACCGAGCAAGATCCGGTTCGATGGGAGCCGGAAGCCGTCGCTCGCGCTGGCGGAGTAGAGCCAAAGGTTTTGCGTCGAGCCTAGGCTCGTTAATGTGCGGCCCAGCTGAACGCTGGATTGGGTTCCCATCGCGAAGTACTCCGGACGCTCGATCAGGTTCCGGTTCTTGACCTCCTCGTAGTCGTCGTGCACGAGCTCGTAGCGCAAAAAGGGCGCAGCGAGCGTCTGATCCAGAGGAAATGGATCGGGAGCCGGAAGGGGAAGGCCCGGCTCGACCTTGTAGCTGTCCTTCTGGTAGCTGAAGCCCGCTGAATAGCGGTGCGTCCAGCCGTTCACCAGGCCCTCGGACCAGCCTCCGAATGCCACGGCACTTTCCTGCTCGTGGCGAAACTGGGCGGACTTCTCCCCGTTGCTGAATTGGGAGTCGATGCGAGTACCCGTGGAGGTCGAGAATCCAGCCGCCCAGCGCGTGTCCAGAGCGTAGAACGGCCGGATGATCGATGCCGCCATGCTCTCGCCGTCGCTCAGCCGGCTCTTCGAGTAGGCGATCGTGGTCCAGCCGTCGAGAAGGTGGGGCGCGGAAAAGTGGTACTCGGTGCCGCTGCGATCGGCATCCCTGGCGCTGCTGGCACCGAAGAGAACGCCGGTGCCGAGGAGGTTGCGGTCCGACACCGCCGCCTCGGTTTTGTTGGCGCCCCCTACGCGGCTGGCGCTCCCGCCGAGATGCAGCGTCCAGTTATCGCGCGTCCTGACTTCGATATCGACCACGCCGTCGCGGTAGCCGATCGGCGCGATGCTGACATCGTAAAAAGTCCGGCTCAACCGCATCAGGCGCTGCGTCTCTTCGATGAGGCGGACCGAGACGCGCTCGCCGGGCTTGAACAACAACTGGCGCCTGACGACCCACTCGCGCGTTTGAATGTGAATCGCGTTCGCGGCCTGGTAGAGGACGCCGTTTTCCTTCTCGTCCGAAAGATCAAAGATGTTGCGGACGTCGATCCGTACCTCGCCGATGACGGCCCCGGCCGCCTCGAGCTCGGCGAAGGACGGGATTTTCCCTGTGGAAGACGGCGCAGCCTCCGCGGAGAGCGGAGCTTTCTCGTCCGTGGCGGGCTCCTGGGCGGTCGCCTGACCGAGCGAGCAGGCAATCGCAGCGCAGTAGCCGGCGAGCAACCGGGTGAGGACGGCAGTCCGCACCTGCGTTACTGGGAGAGTTCGGAAGGGGCTTTCCCGGTGCGGGTCCAGGCGAGGATCACCTTGACGGTCTTCACTTCCTCTACTCCGGCTTGATCCCGGCTTCTTTCACCACCTTCGCCCATTTCGCCGTCTCCGAAACGATGAACCGGCCGAACTCCTCCGGGCTCATCTGCACCGCTTCCCCGCCTTCGGATTCGAAACGCTTTTTCGTTTCAGCCGAGGCGAGGATCACCGAGAGCTCCTTGTGCAGCCGCTCGATGACGGGACGCGGCGTTCCGGCCGGCGCGACGATGCCCCACCAGTTGGTCGCCTCGTAACCCGGGACCCCCGCCTCCGAGATGGTCGGCAGGTCGGGGAGCGCAGGCACGCGCTTGGCGCTTCCGACACCGAGCGCGCGCAGCCGCCCGCTCTTGATGTGCGGCAGCATCTGGATCAGCGAGCCGATCGTGATCTGGGTGTTGCCGGCGATCACGTCCATCATCGCCGGTCCGCCGCCCTTGAACGGGATATGCACGATGTCCAGTCCCGACTGCAGCTTGAACAGCGCGCTGGACAGGTGCTGGAAGCTTCCGACACCGGCCGTGGCGTAGTTCAGCGTCCCAGGCTTTTCCTTCGCGAGCGCGATCAGCTCCTTCAGCGAATCCACGGGCAGCTTGGGATTGACGCAGAGCACAACCGGCCCGGTGCCGAGCATCGCCACCGGCGCGAAGGCGCCGATCGGGTCGTACGGCAGCTTGTACATCGAGCTGCCGAAGGCGTGGGCAACCGAGATCAGGAGCAGCGTATAGCCGTCGGGCGTCGATCTCGCCGCCGCTTCGCTGCCGATGATCCCGCCCGCGCCGCCCTGGTTGTCGGCGACGATCCCCCTTCCCAGCCGCTCGGAGAGCTGGATCGCGATCATGCGCCCGACCACGTCGTTGCTCCCGCCCGGAGGGAACGGGATGATAAGCCGCACCGGCTTGCTGGGATAGGCCTGGGCCGCTGCATGCGTCGTATACAGTGCGGCGGCGGGCAGCGCGAGCACTAGGCTCAGAGTCACGGATTGGAGCGTCTTCAGTCGTGGCATTTCTTCCTCCTATTCGGGTTGGATTCCGGCGGCCTTGATCAGCCTGCCATCCTGGATCGGCTCGATCCGCCCCGGGATTGATCTAGGTCAAAGCTGCGGGCCGGGTGAGTCATAAACTTTGTCCAGTGGCGGAGAATCGCGATGGGTTCTCATATTCAGCCTTTGAGTGCAGCAATTCCGCCGTCGCGCGAACGAAACTGCGAGACTCGCGCGATCTGGGGCATTGATCGGTTCGCGGATTGCCTGACGCAGCATCCCGGCAATTGCCCCTCCGCCGTTCCTTTCGGTTACGGTTGCTTGTGTTTCAATCCGAACTGGCCAGATTTTGAAGTCTATCAGAAGAGATTCCGGAGCTAGCGAGCGCGCGGCAACTCGTTCACCTGCCGATCCCTGGGCGCTTCGCGAGGCGGACTACCCCGCGCGCGGCTCGCGCTTCGAGAGACTGAGATTTCTGCTGCGCTACGCGATCCTCGCGCCATCCAATCGCAATACGCAGCCATGGAATTTCACGGTCGGCCGGGACCAGATCAGCCTTCACTCGGAGCGCTCGCGCTGGCAACGGGTGTCCGATCCGCACGCGCGGGAGCTGCACATCAGCCTCGGCTGCGCGCTGGAGAATCTCCTCATCGCGCTGGAACATTTCGGTTTCGGGCATTACCTGACACTCGCTCCCGACGCTTTCGACAGCTCGATCGTCGCGCAGGTTGCGATCCTCGACAGGCCGGTCGCTTCCCCTTTCCGCCCTGCGAGCCTGTTCGAGGCCATCGTCCGGCGCCGCACCAACCACGGGCGGTACCGGAACCGGTCGGTCTCGGCGGCCGTGCTTCGCAGGTTGAGGGAGTGCAATGCGGACCGGGATCTGACCCTCCTGCTCACCGATAACACCGCGATCAAGCAGACGGCGCAGAGGCTGATGCTGACGGGCGAGGCGCTCGGGCTGTCGGAGCCGAAGTACCGCGAGGAGCTCGCCGACTCCATCGGCAGCGGGGATTTCGGTGGCCCGTGGCTGCTGGCGGTCGCGCAGCAGTTCGCGATCGCCCAGCTCGGAATGAAAGCGGCGGATGCGAGGGGCGATCACAAGGCGCTCGCCACCTCGCCCGTGTTCGGCCTGATCAGCGGCGCCGACGGCGCGGAGGCGGGGCAGATCAAGGCCGGGCAGTTGCTCGAACGCCTTTATCTCACCGCAACGTCCGAAGGTCTGAGCCTTCAGCCGATCAGCCAGTTGCTCGAGGTCGATGAGGTCAGGACGAAGTTCGCGAAGCTGTTCCGCGCGGGCGGCGTTCCCATGGTGGCGTTCAGGCTGGGCTACGCGGATCCGCCGGCGAAACCTACGCCGCGCCGGCCGCTGGAGGACTTGCTGCGTTGAGGCGCTGAACGCCTGGGCCGCGCCGCGGCGAATCTCACACTTTCAGGTCGATCAGCGTCGAGGTTTCGATGTCCTCGCCGAACCACGCCTTGAGCGCGGCCTTGCGGCTGCCGATGTATTCGATGCGTCCGTCCTTCTGCGTCATCGGCAGGTCGTGGCCGGGGATCAGGATGCTGCCCGGCCGTTTGCGCCACAATTGCCAGATCCTCTCGATCGACGCGCTGCTCAGGGTCGCGTCGTAGCTGGTTTCGCCCTGGCGCGAAAGCAGCTCCGCGCGGTTCTTGGCGGCGTCGCCGGTGAAGATTGCGTCGCGCTCCTTCCCCTCGAGAACGAAAACCAGATGACCCGGCGTGTGGCCCGGCGCGGCGTGCGCCGTGAGCCCCGGCAGGATTTCCTGTTCCGCCGCAACGGGGTGCAGCGAGGGCCAGTTCTCCAGCTCGCGCATGTAGAGCTCGGGCACCGGCCCCTGTCCCCAGGGCTCATTCAACGACCACGCCAACTCCCGCGCACCGATGACGATGCGTGCCTGGCGGAAAAGGATCCAGTTCAAAGAATGGTCGTAATGCGAATGCGTGAGAATGACGTGCGTGACGTCGGCGGGCTCAAGGCCCCGTTTCTCCAATTGCTCGATCAGGCCCTTTCGCATGTTGAAGCTGCCGACGTCCACCAGCGCGACGTGCCCGTGGCCGCGGATGAGCGCCACGGTGCTCCAGCCCAGGCCTCCGTGGCACACCATCCTGCCGGGGAAACCCTGGATGAGGACGTCGATCTCGTAGCCGTCAACTTTGATTGCGTCGTTCATTTTCTCACCGCTCATCGCAGAGCGATCTCGTGCACCTGTTTCGCGCTCTCGGTGGCCGCTGCGATGAGGAAAGCGAGGTCGGTGCCGGTCGAAACGTAGCGCGCGCCCATCTTCACGAACTCGGCGGCGAGCTTGGGGTGCGTCGCGAGACCGCCCACACCGAGGTGTTTGCCGTGCCTGCGGCAGGCGCCGAGAGTGCGCGTGTAGGCCTCGCGCACGCGCTTGTGTTCGTACTGCCCGGGGAGGCCCATGTCGGCGAGGAGGTCGTTGGTGCCCATGAGCACCATGTCCACGCCTTCGACCGCAGCGATCTCGTCCGCTTTCTCGATTGCGTCGGCGGTCTCGAACTGGACGACGACCATCGTCGCTTCATTCATCGCGGCGTTTACCTCGGCCGCAGGAAACGAGCGGTAGTGAAGATGCGGCAGGGCTCCCGCCGCGGAGCGCTCGCCCAGCGGCGGAAATTTTGAGAACCTCACCACCTCGCGCGCTTCCTCCGCCGAGCGGATGTGCGGCGCGATCACGCCGAGCGCGCCGGCGTCGAGCGCGCGCGAGACGTGTTCGGGCCTGATGCTCGGCACGCGCACGAAAGGCGCGATGCCGATCGCGAGCGCCGCGATGCAGATCTGGCTCGTCGTTTCCAGCGACAGGCTCGAGTGCTCGAGGTCCACGTAGATCGAATCGAACCCGGCGGTCTTCGCAATGCGCGCGATCTCGACCGAGCGCGACAGGCGCACGGTCATCGAGGCGACCACTTCGCCGCGTGCAAGCTTTTCTTTGACGTTGTTGCGGACGATTTCCCGCGGGGATGCGGACATGGCGCTTCTCCCTTGCGACTGCCCGCTATTGTATGCTGGCGCAGAGGAGGTAATACGGGGTTCGACAGAATCCGAAAATCGATGCGCTACGATATCGCAATCCGCGGCGGCACGGTGTTCGACGGCAGCGGCCGCCCGGGCGAGCGCGCCGACGTCGCAATCACCGGCGGCCGCCTTGCCGCCGTCGTGCCGGCGCTTTCAGAGGGCGCGGCCCGCGTGATCGACGCCGAGGGCCTCGCCGTCGCGCCGGGCTTCATCGACATCAAGACCCACTCGGATTTCACCCTGCCGATCAATCCGCGCGCCGAGAGCAAGCTGCGCCAAGGCGTCACCACCGAGATCATCGGCCACTGCGGGTTTTCCGTGGCGCCCTGCTTGCCGGGAAAGGTGCAGCTGCTGAAGGAGTATCTCGCGCCGAGCGCTCCGTGGCTGCCGTTCCGCGAGCTCGCCTTCCCAGAGTACCTCGACACGTTCCCTGCGATTTCGGTCAACGCAGGCATGCTCGTGGGGCACAACACGCTGCGGCTCATGGTGATGGGAATGGAGGAGCGCGCGCCGACCGCGGCGGAGCTAGACCGCATGAGCGGGCTTCTGGAGGACGCCCTGCGCGCCGGGGCGCTCGGCATGTCGAGCGGCCTTTTCACCGCACCGGGCTCGTACGCGAAGGCCGAGGAGATGATCGCGCTCGGGCGCGTGCTCCAGCGCCACAAGGCGCTCTATTTCACGCATCTCCGCGACGAGTCGAACAGAGTGCTCGAGGCGCTTGAGGAAGCGATCGAGGTGGGCGAAACCTGCGGCATCCACGTGCAGGTGGTGCACTTCAAGTGCTCGGGTACCGACAACTGGGGCAAGGTTCCGAAGGCGCTCGCGATGCTGGACACCGCACGCGCCCGCGGAGTCGAGATCGACTGCGACGCGTATCCGTATACAGCGGGGAGCAATCCGCTCAAGAACATCCTGCCGCAATGGGTGCAGGCGGGCGGGGTGGAAGCGATGCTCGAGCGCCTGAAACTGCCCGAGACGCGCCGCAGTATCCGCGAGGACGTCGCGGCGCACGGCCTTAACAACTGGGGGCGCATCGAATCCTGGGATGCGGTGCGAATCTCGATCACGCCCAATCTCCCGCAATTCGCCGGCCGCACCATCGCGCAGCTCGCCGCAGAGCGCGGCAAGGACCCCGTAGATGCGCTGTGCGACTACCTGATCGACGACAAAGGCGCAACACGCGTGCTCGTCACGTCGATCTCGGAGGATGACGTGCGCGAGCTGATCCGTTCGCCGCGGGCGCTGGTGGGTTCCGACGGCAACTGCGTCGCCACGACCGGCATCACCAGCCAGGGCATGCCGCACCCGCGCTTCTACGGGACCTTCCCGCGCGTGCTCGGGCGCTACGTGCATGAGGAAGGAATCGTCCCGCTCGAGCTCGCGATTCACAAGATGACCGGCGGAACGGCGCGGGCCTTGAAGCTCGCCGATCGCGGCTTTCTGCGCGAGGGCCTGCGCGCGGATGTCATGATCTTCGATCCGGCCGACTTCCGGGACAGGGCGACCTACGAAAAGCCGCACCAGTACCCGAGCGGCGCGCGAACCACGGTGGTCGTCAATGGGGAGATCGTCATCGATGCCGCGGCACACACCGGCGCGATGCCGGGAAAGGTGCTGCGGCGAAAGCCGGACGGCGCAGTGGCCTGACCGAAGTTCTATCGAGGCTTATCATTGTCTGATAATCGCGCCGCCACGGTCGTCGCGCTCCCGCACTTCCGTATCCGCTAGCGTGATCCGGTTCCGGCGCTGTCGCATCCAGTCGAAGATAAGCGAAGCTCCTTGCGCTGCCGCCGTGGTGAAATCGGTAACGGCTGCCGCGCGTGTACTGGCGCGGGTTCGTTGACGGCTCGATTATCGACAGGTTCTTGTGTTGCGCTCCGACTGTCAGGTCCGGCTGGCTTCGGGACGGCGGCGTCGGCCGAATAAAAAAGCGAGCGTACCTCCGCCGATCACGAGCAGCAGTCCGAGCGGAAAGCGCTGGCGAGCGCGCGCCGTGGCGCGAAGCGAGCGCAACACCAGCTGGTCGCCCGCGACGAGCTCCGCGCGTCCGGCGATGAACTGCCGTAGCCGCTCTTCGCGCTCGGCGTCCATGGCGAGTGCGCCCCAGCGCACGTCTTGCTGCATGCGCCGCAGGCGGTCGAGTTCCGCCTGTCCGCGCGCGAGGCTGTCCTCGGTGTCGCGCAGCGTCTCAAGCTTGTCTTCCGTGAGGAATGCTTCCCGCACTTGCGGCACCGCGCTCTCGACCGCGTCGAGCCAGGGATGGTCCATCCCGGGCAAAGCGAGGAGCAGCGCACCGGCGAGTGCAAGAAGTCCGCCGAACATCGCCGCCGCGGGCCGCAGCGCCGCAAGACCTTCCGCGCGGACCGCCTTTGCCGCGCGCGCTGCGCCGATGCTGGCCGCCGCGAGAGCAATCGCCGCGCCGAAGGCGCTCACTAGCGTCGCGCCGGTCGGAAAATCACAGGCCCACGATGCCCATAGTCCCGCAGCGCTGACCGCCGCGCCGAGCGCCCAGCCGAGCGCAAGCCGTGCGCGCACCGAGCGTACGAAAAGGGAGGCGATCGCGGCGGGGACGACGAGGTAGGCGAATACGAGGAGCACACCCGCCACGCGCACCGACGAGGTGACGACGAGCGCGAAGCTCGCGTAGAAAAAAATGTCCCAGAAGACGAGCGCGCGCCCGGCGCGCGCCGCGCCCTCGGGGTCGAGCGAGACTTCGATCAGCGGGCGCCGCAGCGCCCAGTGCACGAGCCCGATCGCAGCGTACAGTCCCGCGAGCGCGGCGACGTCGCGCGCCGACACGGTGAGGATAGCGCCGACGAGGAGCTGCTTGATGTGCTCGCCGCCCTGCGGCGCGCGGTCGAGCACGATCACCGCGAGCGCCGCGGACACCGCGTATACGATTCCGATCACAGCTTCCTGCGGGACGGCGCCGCCGCGCGTGCGCGTGAGGGCGAAGAGCACCGCCCCGCCTACCGCAAAGGCGAGCGCGTAGCCGTACGCGCCTTCGCCCTGCAGGGAATGCCCGGCGAGCAGTGCTACGGTAAGGCCGAGCGCCGCCATCTGCGCGAGCGCGAGATCGACGAAGATCACGCCGCGCGCGAGCACGTGCAGCCCCAGGTGCACGTGCATGAGCGTAAGCACGAGGCAGGCGAGAAAGGGAAGCGTAAGCAGCTCGATCATCTTCGGAGCTTCAGGGCGAGGCGAGCGCGTCGGCGAGACTCTTTACGTTCAGGTCGAAAAGCGCCAGGTAGTCGCCGGCCGCGGGATCGGCGCCGACCGACGGGATGAGGACGGCCACGCGCGCACCGCTGCGCTCGGCCACCTGGCGCACGAGCGAGGCGTCCGAGTAGGGCTCCGCGATGATGAGGCGCACGCCCGAGGCTTTCATGCGCTGAGCGAGTTGGGCGAGCGTCGCCGGGGTGGGCGGCACGCCGGGCGTCGGCTCGATGGCGGCGACGATCGCAAGGCCGAAGCGCTCCGCAAAATAGGGCCAGCTCTCGTGCACGACGACCGCGCGCGTGCCGCGATAGGGCGCGAGCGAGCGCGTCCAACGCGCCAGGCCTGCGTCCAGCCGGGCAAGGAAGCGCTCGCGGTTCGCGGCGAACGCAGCGCGCTCCTCCGGCCCCAGTTGTGCGAGGCGATCGAGAATCGCCGCGGTAATCGCGCGCGCGTTTTCCGGATCGAGCCAGTAGTGCGGATTGCCGAACGCGTGCACGTGCGCGCGGCGGTCGGTGCGCAGCCGCGGCGTCTCGGACTGCAGGAGCGCGATCCCTTTCGACGCGTCGAGATCGCCCGAGCCGCCGGGCGCGAGGCGCGGCTCGCCCGCCGTGGCGACGGCGCGCGCGAGCCAGGGCTCGTGATCGAGCCCGATGCGCACGAGGAGCGCGGAGCGCTTGAGCCACGCGATCTGGCCCGGCTTGAGCTCGATCGCGTGCGGGTCATGCGTCGCGCCGGCGAGGCTCTCGACCCTGACGCGGTCGCCGCCGACTTCTTCGACCAGGGCCTTCAGGTCCGTGGTCGTGGCGGCCACTTGCAGGACCGCCGGGCGCTGCGGCGCCGTC
The DNA here is from genome assembly GCA_964430565.1 of uncultured Enterobacteriaceae bacterium. Lineage (GTDB taxonomy): Bacteria > Pseudomonadota > Gammaproteobacteria > Burkholderiales > SG8-39 > VBDM01. The sequence continues at coordinate 122,664 of CAYSFD010000016.1, read as the reverse complement.
CACGAGGTCCACGCGGCTCCCGCCAGAGCGGCGGAGAGCGCGAGCGGCGCAACGAACCGGCGCACCGCCCGCACTGTGGATTACTTCTTCGTAAAGACCGACTTCGGGATCATGCAGTGCACGCCCTTACGCACGTCCACCACCTGCGAGACGCGGCAATCGCCTACCATCGAGACGAGCGAGTAGGCCTCGTAGCGGGTGAGCGGCACGCTTTTCTGGGCGGCGAGGAAGTCCACCGCTTCGCGCACCGCGTTCACCATCGCCTTGTTGAGGTCCTCGTCCAACCCGACCGAAATCCAATGCGTCTTGGTCTCGATGCGCGGCCACTCGAGCTTCATGTCCTTGCGCACGATCGGCTGCAGCACGATTTCCCTGTAAGAGCACTCGAGCGCGGTGAGGTTCACCTCGCCGTTGCCCTGGCGGCAGTGCGAGTCGCCGGTCCAGATGAGCCCGCCTTTCAGGAATACCGGGAAGAAGATGGTCGTGCCTTCCTGAAGCTCGTTGATGTCCATGTTCGAGCCGTTCTTCCACGGCCGCAGCGTCGAGACCGGCGCCATTGGGTTGTCCTTCACGCCGCCCTTGCGCGGCGAGGGATCGTTCGGGTCGATGCCGACGGCGAGCGTGCCCGGGAAGGGTTTCAGGTCGATGGTGATTCCAGGCTTGAACTCTGCGGTGCGCGTTTTCATGTCGAACGGCATGAAGCGCACGAAGCCGTCGGGCATCTCCGACGCGAGCGCGCCGATGGTCGGGAATTCCTTGCCCGGGAGGTTGAAGTTCACGCCGAAGGGCTTGGGCACGATCTTGCGGATGCGCACTTCGAGCACGTCGCCGGGCTCGGCGCCCTCGACGTAGATCGGCCCGGTTATCGAATGCGGCCCGCCGCCGGGATTGGCCTTGCGCAGCGCGATGATCTCGTCCATCGTGATCCCGGGCTTCACCTTGTCGTGCGCGTGCATCATGGTCTCGATCGAAACGGTGTCGCCGGAATTGATCCTGAGCTTGGGCGGCTCGTTCGGATCGAGCCAGCCCCACTGAACGGTCTCGAGCGTCGCGGCGAGCGTGTGGTGCTTGCCGCCTTTCTGCTGCGCCCAAACGGTGGTGCTCGCCGCGAGCGCGAATGCGGCGATGAACATGGCATACATCGGGGAACGGCGGTGTCGCATGGTGAATTCTCCCTGTCTGCGTTGAAACCGTATCCTCGACCCGGCGCGCGTCAACGTCAAGCCCCGACCGCAAAGATTTGAAGACCACCGACGGCGAGGTCGAGCAAGTCGGCGGTGAGCTGACGGCCGCGCCGGCCGCTCCGAGATGATGAAATAGGCTGCATTGGTGTATATTTTCCGGAGTCCCCTTCAAGGAGTTCACCCCGTGATTACCCAAAGCCCCGCGGCGCTCGCCGGCCGCATCCTGATCGCGCTGATCTTTCTCCTGTCGGGCATCGAAAAGTTCGTGCACTTCGCTCCGACTCTGGGCTACATGCAGAAAGCAGGCTTGCCGTTCCCGGAACTGCTGGTCATTGCCTCGGGCATCATCGAGACCGCCGCTGCGCTGGCGATCATGGCCGGGTGGAAGACGCGCTGGGCAGCGGCCGCGCTGTTCCTTTGGATGATTCCCGTTACCTGGGTGTTTCACAACCCCTCGGGGGGCCAGGAACCGATGGCTCACTTCATGAAGAACGTTTCCATCTCGGGCGGGCTCCTCATGCTCTACGCCTTCGGCCCCGGCGGGATAAGCATCAACCGATCCAGCTAGGCGGGCCCGGCTCAGGCGGGACGGCGGCAAATGAAAAAATATCTGATTCTGTTTCTGGCAGCGCTTGCGCTGCCTTGCGGGACCGCTCTTTCGCAGGCGTATCCGACCCGCCCGATCCGCATGGTCGTCGGTTTCCCGCCCGGAGGCGGCACCGACGTGGTCGCGCGCATCATTTCGCCCAAGCTCTCGGAGAATCTCGGTCAGCCGGTGGTGATCGAGAACCGGCCCGGCGCGACCGGCACTGTGGCCGCAGCGGCGGTCGCGAAATCCCCGGCCGACGGCTACACGATCATGATGGGCCACGTGTCGGTGAACGCGATCGCGTCGAGCCTCTTTCCGAACCTGCAATACGACGTGATCAAGGACTTCGCTCCGATCACGCTTACCGCCTCGGTGCCGCACTTCGTCGTCGTCCACCCGTCCTTGCCGGTGAATACCATCAAGGAGCTGATCGCCTACGCGAAAGAGCGACCGGGCAAACTCAGTTTTCCGTCCGCCGGCAACGGCAGCACGCCGCACCTCGCGGGCGAGATCTTCAAGAGCATGGCGGGACTGAATATCGTGCACGTACCCTACAAGGGTACCGGCCAGTCGATGGCGGATCTCCTCGCCGGGCAGGTTCAGGTGGCCTTCGACACCGCGCCTGCTTCGGCGGGCAACGTGCGCTCCGGGAGAATGCGGGTGCTCGGCGTGTCGAGCTCAAAGCGCGTGCCCGAGTATCCCGATGTGCCCACGGTGGCGGAAGCCGGTGTGCCGGGCTACGAGGTGACGACCTGGTACGGCGTGTTCGCGCCCGGCGGAACCGCACCCACTATCGTGAACCGCCTGCACGCGGAAACCATGAAAGCGATGCAGTCGCCGGAGACGTGGGCACGGCTCGCCGAGGTCGGCGCCGACGGCGCTGTGACGCGCACGCCGGAGGAGTTCGCCGCGATGGTGCGCGCCGACGTCGTGCGCTACGCGAAGATCATCAAAGACACAGGTCTGAAGATCGATTAGGAAGCGGATGAAAGTCATCAACAGCGGTGAAACCCTCGGCACGACGATCGAGGGCGTCGATCTCGCGAAGGCGCTCTCGCAGGAGGAGTTCGACACGGTGCTGCGCACGCTGGGCGAGCGTGGCGTGGTGCGCTTTCCTCGCCAGACGCTCACGGGCCGGCAGCTCGCTGACTTCAGCGCGCACTTCGGCAAGCTCGAGATCAACGTCGCCAACGCCTACCAGGAGCCGGGAATTCCGGAGGTGATGACGCTTTCCAACATCGTCGAGAACGGCAAGCCGATCGGCCTGGCGGACGCGGGGCAGGACTGGCACACCGACATGTCCTACAGCAGCATGATCGCGTTCGCGAACGTGCTCTACGGCATCAAGATCCCGCGGCGCGACGGCAAGCCGCTCGGCGCGACGGAATTCAGCAACATGCACGCCGCCTACGACGGCCTTCCAGCCGAAATGAAGCGCGACCTCGACGGCATGACGGTTCTGCACGACTTCAACAAGTTCTGGGAGATGATGCGGCGCGAGAAAGGCAGCAAGCGCCCGGCGCTCACCGAGGCGCAGAGGAAAGCGAAGCCGCCGGTGTCGCACCCGATCTTTCTCGCGCACCCGATCACCAAGCGCAAGGTGCTCTACGCGAACCCGGGCTATTCAATGCGCATCAACGAGCTGCCGGAAAAGGAAAGCGACGAGACGCTGGCATTCCTCTTCGAGCACCAGCTTAGACCCGAGTACCGCTATGCATTCCACTGGACCGAGGGCGACGTGCTCATGTGGGAGGACATCGGCACCATCCACAACGCGGTCGCCGACTACGGCCCGGACGAGCCCCGCCTCATCAAGCGCTGCCAGGTGATGGCGACGATGTTCTACGGCGAGTAATGAGGCGGAGAGTTCATAACCAAGGAGGAGTAATGAAGAAGACATTTGCGGCGCTCGTCGCCGCGCTGTGCGCGCTTGCCGGCAGCGCCGCGGCGCAGGGCTATCCGACAAAGCCGGTCAAGTTCGTCGTCGGCTTTGGGGCAGGCGGGCCGACCGACGTGATTGCGCGCATCGTCGCGGCGGACATGACCCAGTCGCTCGGCCAGTCCTTCGTTGTAGAGAACCGACCCGGTGCCAACGCCATCATTGCCACCGAAGCGGTCGCGCATGCAGCTCCTGACGGCTACGCGCTGCTGTTTTCCTCTCTTTCGCTCCTTGTCAACGCGATCCTGCCGGAGACCAAGGCCAAGTACGACCCGTTCAAAGATTTCGCGCCGGTGTGCAATGCGGCGGTGCTGCCGATGGTGATCGTGGCGAGCCCCGGGATTCCTGCCAATACCATGAAGGAGCTGGTGGCGCTCGCCAAGGCGAAGCCCGGTGAACTGAGCTACGGGACCTCGGGCATCGGCGGCTCGACGCATCTCGCCGGTGCGATGCTGGAGAACGCGACCGGCACGAAGATGATCAACGTCCCCTTTAAGGGAAACGGTCCGGCGCTTGCCGAGGTGATGGCCGGCCGCGTGACCTTCATGTTCTATCCGATCGTCGGCATCGCCGACCAGGTGGCTGCGAAGAAGCTGAAAGTCATTTCGGTCGGCACGCCGGTGCGTCATCCCGATTTTCCGGGAGTCCCCACCATGGCGGAGGCGGGCTTTCCGGGCTTCGAGGAGACCGCCCCTTGGGTCGGCTTGCTCGCTCCGGCCGGAACGCCGGCGCCTATCGTCAATCGTCTCAGCGAGGAAATGCGCAAGTCCCTCGCCAGGCCGAAGACGAAAGAGACCATGAAGGCGCAGGGCGCCGTGATCGTCGCGGATACGCCCGCCGAATTTTCCGCGTTTCTCAAGAAAGACTACGAGCGTTGGGCGCGCGTCATCAAGGCCTCGGGAGTGAAAGCGGAATGACGACGGCGGGCGAACTGCGCAGCGCCACCGAATCTCCGGCTTCGGCGGCGTCTTCCTGTCCGGCTTCGCGGCGCGCGGTCGCGCGGCTTCTGCGCGCGTGGAACATCGAGGACCTGCGCCGTCTCGCGAAAAGGCGCCTGCCGCGCGCGGTGTTTGATTTCTTCGACGGCGCCGCCGAGGACGAAACGACGCTGCGCGATAACCGCGCCGCCTTCGAGCGCGTGCGGCTCGCACCGAAGATGCTGACCGGCGTCGCGCACATCGCCACGCAAACGAACATTCTCGGCACGGGCTCGAAGCTTCCGATCGCGGTCGGCCCCACGGGAGGCATCGGTTTCGGCTGGCCGCTCGCCGACGTCGGCATCGCGCGCGCAGCCGCCGCGGCGGGAGTCCCGTATACGCTCTCGACCATGGCGACCGCGTCGATCGAGCGCATCGCGCGCGAGGCGGGCGGGCGGTTGTGGTTCCAGGCCTACATCTTTCGCCAGCGCGACATGACGATGGGCCTGGTCGAGCGCGCGCGGCGGCTCGGCTACGAGGCGCTGATGGTCACCGTGGACGTACCGGTCGGCGGCAAGCGCGAGCGCGACTTCCGCAACGATTTTGCGATCCGCTTCCGCTTCACGCCGCGGAACGTGCTCGATTTCGCCTCGCGCCCCGTCTGGGCGCTCTCGCTCCTGCGCTACGGCATGCCGGTGCTGGAAAACGTGATGGGCCTGGCGCCGGAGGCGAGAAGCACCGCCGAGATCGCCTCCTCGGTCGGGCAGTTCTGGGACGCGGACTTCGACTGGGACGGCCTGAAGGAAATGCGCGACCGTTGGCCGCGCAAGATGCTGGTGAAGGGCGTCCTGCGCGCCGACGACGCCGAGCGGCTCGCCGCCATGGGAATCGACGCGGTGGTCGTGTCCAATCACGGCGGGCGCCAGCTCGACGGGGCCGTGGCCGCGCTCGACGCGCTGCCGCCCATCGTGCGCGCTGTCAAAGGCAGGATGAGCGTGCTGGTGGACGGTGGCGTGCGCCGCGGCGTGGATGTGGTGAAGGCGATTGCGCTCGGCGCGGAAGCCGTCATGCTCGGCCGCGCTACGCTGTACGGCGCCTGCGCCGCGGGGGAAGACGGCGCGACGCGCGCCCTGGATATCCTGCGCGACGAGCTGGTGCGCGCGATGCAGCTATCCGGCGTGCGAGCGGTCAGCGAGATCGGCGCCGATCTGCTTGCTTCACGCGGCTCCTGAGCGGACCGGCGCTCCCTTATGCATCGTCGAAAATCGAGCCTGCACGTAAGCTTGGTCCTTCTGGGCGCCGCGCTTTCCGCCTGCGAGAGCGAGCCGCAGTACGTCAACCGGGACATGTATGCGAGCGCCGAGGAATGCCAGAAGGATTGGGGGCGTCCGGAGTCCTGCGAGCCGGGGTATCGGTCGGGGCTCGGCTCTTCGCGCGTCTGGCACGGACCCCGATATCAATCGGGTTCGAGCACTATGCGGAGTTCGCGGGCAATCGGCACGACCTCCACCCGGAGTGCGTCCGGCTCGGGTTCGACCTCCTCGCGGAGCGCGTCCAGCTCGAGCTCGACCAGCCGCGGCGGCTTCGGATCGCGATCGGCCTTCCACAGCAGTGGCGGGTAAGCGGGATGGAGGGCGCATGAGGCGCAGTACCGTGCCGCCCAGAGCGGACTGGCAACGACGCTGCGAGGAGACGGGTTTTGATTTTCATTCCGTCGGCGGGCGCTACTGGGAAGAAACCGCCTGCTACGTCCTGTCGGCCGAAGAGGTTGATATGCTGGAAGCCGGCGCCGAGGAACTTCACCGTATTTGCATGGAGGCGTGCGAGCACATCGTGCGCAACAAGCGTTGCGGCGATGTGGCTATCCCGGATGCTTTCGCGGAATTCGTCGCCGACTCGTGGAAACGGCGGGACCCCTCCATCTTCGGCCGGTTCGACCTTGCGTGGGACGGCAAGGGGCCGCCCAAGCTCCTGGAATACAACGCCGATACGCCGACGGCGCTGATCGAGGCGGGCGTGGCCCAGTGGTTCTGGCTTGAAGACCGCAAGCGCCTGAAGTCAACGGCGGCCGGGGCGGTTGCCGAAGACGCCGATCAGTTCAACTCGCTGCACGAGAAACTGATCGAGCGCTGGAAGGACATTCATGGCGAGCCCGGCACGACTGTCTACTTCTCCTGCGTCCGGGATCATGAGGAGGACTACGGCAATACGAATTACCTCCGCGATACTGCAATACAGGGTGGCGCCGACACGCGATTCATTTTTATCGAGGACATTGGGTGGAACGCCGACGCCCGGTGTTTCGTGGACCTGGAGGGGAACTCCATCGAGACGCTCTTCAAGCTCTATCCGTGGGAGTGGCTGGCGCGGGAGCGCTTCGGCCCGCACATCCTGGACCGGACCTGCAGCTGGATCGAGCCGCCCTGGAAGATGCTGTTGTCCAACAAGGCGGTGCTGGCGATTCTCTGGGAGTTGTTTCCCGAACACCCCAACCTCCTGCCGTGCTATTTTGATGCGGATCCCCTGGCGGGAAGCGAGTACGTGAAGAAGCCGATTCTCGCGCGCGAAGGCTCCAACATCAGCCTGCGGCGCAGCGGCGGCGCGCTCATGACGGGCGGGAGCTATGGGGAGGAGGGATATGTTTTCCAGAAATACGCGCCGCTTGCGCGTTTCGATGAAAACTATGCGGTCATCGGCGCCTGGATCGTGGGCGATCGCGCGGCCGGTATCGGCATCCGCGAGGACGATTCGCCGATCACGAAAAACACGAGCAGGTTTGTCCCGCATTATTTCGAATAGCCGGGAAGTTCCAGGAACCGAAAAGGAGCAAGCCTCATGAATGAATTCATCGCGTCAATCAGCGGGTTGGATGATTTTCTCGCTTACTTCCTGATGGCCGTCGCTCTGACGGCTGTTTTTCTGGTCGTGTACGCCAGGGTCACTCCTCACAAAGAGATCTCGCTCATCCGTCAGGGGAATGTCGCCGCCGCGCTTTCGCTCTCCGGAGCGCTGGTCGGTTTCGTGATCCCGCTCGCCAGCGCGATCGCCCACAGCGTCGCGTGGTGGGACATGCTCTTTTGGGGCGCTGTGGCTCTCGTCGTTCAACTTCTGTCGTATTTCGCCGTGCGCATGATCTTGCCGAACTTGTCGCAGGACATCTCCTCCGGCAAGGTCGCGCAAGGTTTGGTTCTCGGCACGATTTCCCTTGCGCTCGGAATTTTGAACGCTGCTTCGCTGACGTATTGAGCGTGAAATGCCGATGAGCCGTAGCCTTGTCTTCGCAGCGGCGCTTGCCGCTTCGCTGGTCCCGGCGGCTGTTCTCGGTCAAGCTTATCCGAGCAAGCCGATCCGCCTGATCGTTCCGTGGCCGGCGGGCGGCACCGTTGACGGCGTCGCCCGGGTCATCGGCCCGAGTTATTCCGCCGGGCTCGGCCGCCCGTTGCTGGTCGAGAACAGGGCCGGCGCGGGCGGTTCGATCGGGCAGGCGGAGGTGGCGAAAGCGCCCGCCGACGGCCACACCGTGCTTCTCGTATTCGACACGCACGCGGTCAACCATCTGCTCTACAAGAACCTCGGCTACGACCCGTTCAAGTCCTTCGAGCACGTGAGCCTCATCGTCACTTCGCCGCAGGTGCTCGTGGGGGCGACCAACTTCGCTCCCTCGACGGTCGCGGAGCTGGTGAGCCACGCAAAATCGAACCCGGGAAAGGTCACCTATGCAACGGTGGGCGCCGGCAGCTCGAACCACTTGAACGCCCTGCTGTTTGCGAACCGCACCGGAATTGAAATGACCCATGTGCCCTACAAGGGCGGCGCGCCGATGATGATCGACATGGTTGGCGGCCAGGTGAACGTCATGTTCGTTTCCGCGCCGCAGGCGATTCCGCAGGCGAAGGCGGGCCGCATCAAGGCGCTCGCGATCGGCAGCTCGCGCCGCATCCCTCAGCTTCCCGATACGCCTACGGTAGCCGAGTCGCTTCCGGGATTCGCCGCGCAATCCTGGGTGGGAATGCTCGCGCCCGCCGGCACACCGAAGGACATCGTTGCGCGGCTGCACGCCGAGCTGACCAAGGCGCTCTCCGATCCGGAAGTGCGCGGCAAGCTCGCCGCCCAGGGCTTCGACGTCGTCGGCAGCGCGCCCGCGGAGTTCCTCGCTTTCGCCCGCGCGGAGTCCGACAAATGGGCGAAAGTCATTCGCGACTACCAGGTGCGGGTGGAGTAATACAATGGCTGCGCTGCAACAGGATGAGGAGATCGCCATGCCCCGAGACATGAACTGGGTTCCGCAGGGCGTCATCCCTGCGGTGCTGCTGCCCTTCAACGATGACCTCTCCATCGACGAGGCGTCGTTCCGTGCGCATCTGCGCGATGTCGCTTCGGTCGAAGGCCTTTCGGCGATCACGATCAACGCGCATTCGACCGAAGTCGCCTCGTGCACGTTCGACGAGCAGAAGCGCGTCCTTGCGATCGCCAGGGACGAGATCGGAGCGCGCCTCCCGATCGTCCACGGCGTTTACGCCGAAGGCAGCCTCGAGGCCGCGCGCATCGCCCGTATGGCGGCCGAAGGCGGCGCCGCGGCGCTGCTCGTCTTCCCGCCCGGACCCTTCACGATGGGCCAGCGAGCCGAAATGGCGGTCGAGCACTTCCGGCGCATAGCCGGAGCGGCCAGTCTTCCGATCATCGCGTTCCAATACCCGCTCGCAAGCGGCCAAGGCTATCCGCTCGCAACCCTCCTGAAAATCATCGAAGCAGTGCCCGCGGTACGCGCCATCAAGGACTGGTGCGCGAGCCCGCAGGTGCACGAGCGCCAGGTCCGCACGCTGCAGTCGCGCAACCCGCCCGTAAACGTGCTCACCACTCACAGCTCCTGGCTCATAGGCTCGCTCGTCGCGGGCGCGAACGGCCTGCTCTCGGGCAGCGGTTCGGTGATCGCCGATCTCCAGGCGAAACTTTTTCGCGCAGTCCGCGCGAACGACCTGGCCACCGCAAAGAAAATCAACGATCGCATCTGGCCAACGGCCGAAGTGTTCTACGCCGAACCCTGGGTGGACATGCATAACCGGATGAAAGAGGCCCTCGTGATGATGGGCAAACTTCCGCGCGCCGTGGTGCGCCCGCCGCTGGTGAAGATCCCGCAATCCGAGATCGAACGCATCCGCGCCGCGCTTATCGCCGCGGGTCTTCTGGATCAAGCCGGCCGCTCTCTCCGGGCCGCGTAGAAAGGATAAGTCATGCGAATCGCGACTGGAGTCACCGTCACCGCCGCGCTGCTTTTTTCCCTGCCCATCATGGCGCAGGAAGCCTGGCCCACGCGCTCGGTGAGAGTGATCGTGCCCTCTTCGCCCGGGGGCGGCACCGATATCTATGCCCGCCTGATCTCGCATGCCTTGAGCGAGGCGCTCAAGCAGCCCTTCGTGGTGGACAACAAGCCCGGCGCGAGCGGCAACATCGGGGCCGAGGCGGCGGCGAAGGCTCGGCCCGACGGCTATACGTTCCTCATCTCGGCGAGCCCATCGCTCATCATCAATCCGAGCCTTTACAAGAATCTGCCCTACAGCGCCGAGCGCGACTTCGTGGCGATCTCGCGCGGCGTGGTGAGCCCTTACGTCATCTGCATCCATCCCTCGGTCCAGGCCAAATCGCTCGCCGATCTTCTCGCTCTCGGTAAGCGCGAGCCGGGGACCGTCCCGTTCGGCTCGGCCGGCATCGGCAGCGCGACCTATCTCGGCGTGCGGGTGCTCGAAGAGGCGAGCGGCGCGCGCTTCCTTCATGTTCCCTACAAGGGTCTGGGACCGGCTTACAAGGACCTCCTTGGCGGCCAGATAAAATTCATGCTGGCCGATCTCGCCTCGGCGCTGCCTCATATCCGCGGCGGAAAAGCGCTCGCGCTCGCCGTCAGCGAGCGCACGAACGCGCTTCCCGGCGCGCCCACGTTGGCCGAAGCCGGCCTTCCGGGAGTCGAGATCGGAAGTTCCTTCTTCGGCGTGGTGGCGCCGACGGGGACGCCGCCGGCAATCGTGCAGCGCATGAGCGTCGAGATCGTCAAGGCGATGAAATCCCCGCAGCTCGCGGAGAAGCTCGAAGCACAGGCCTACATCCCGATATTCGACACGCCGGAGCTTGCGGCCGCGGCCATGAAGCGGGAGCGCGAAGCCTGGGCGGCCTTCATCAGGAAGCACGCCATCGTCCCGGAACAGTGAAGATCGAGTGCGTCCTGCAGTGCGAAAACCATCTCGGCGAAGGCCCGGTCTGGGACGTCGAGGAAGGCCGGCTCTACTGGGTTGACGGCACCGGCCGGCGCGTCGGCAAGCCCTCCCTCTGGCGGCTCGATCCGAAGAGCGGCAAGACCGAGAACTGGATGCTAGCCCGCGACGTCGGGGCGCTCGCGCTGCGGCGCAACGGCAGCGCGGTGCTCGCGCTCGACGACGGCTTCTACTTCTTCGATTTCGGCAGCGGCAGGCTCGAAACGATAGCGCTCGTCGATGCCGAGCAGCCGCGCACGCGCTTGAACGACGGAAAGTGCGACCGGCGCGGGCGCTTCTTCGCCGGCGGCATGGACGACAAGGAAGAGTTGAAGATCTGCGGCTTGTGGCGCCTCGATCCCGATCTGCGCGTCACCCAGGTGGACCAGGGCATCATCTGCTCGAACGGTCCGTGCTGGAGCCCTGACGACCGCACCTTCTACTTCGCCGACACCTTCCAGGGCGAGATGTGGGCCTACGACTACGACGTGGCGGCTGGAACGCTCGCCAACAAACGGATTTTCGCTTCGTTCAAGGGCGACCCGGGCGTCGCCGACGGCTCGACCGTGGACGCGGAGGGCTGCGTGTGGAACGCGCAGTTGATCTCGGGCGACCTCGTGCGCTACGCCCCCGACGGCAGCGTCGAGCGGCGCATCGGCATGCCGGTCAGGAACATCACCAGCGTCATCTTCGGCGGGGACAAGCTCGACGAGATCTACGTCACCTCGATGGCGCGCGTGAAGCACCCCGCAGTGCACGAGCATTTCGCCAAGGAGGTGAAGCCGCAGTTCCTGGCGGGGAGCCTCTTTCGCATCACCGGCCTCGGCATTCGCGGCGTGCCAGAGCCGAGATTCGCGGGGTGATTCTGCATCGCGGATGGAAGGACGGCGCCCACACTCGCGGGTCATTCCCCTTATGTGGCAGGCCCTCAGGTCCACTTGCACAACGAGAGGATTGAAACGAAAATAGGTGCGAGCAAGCGCCGGAAGAGCGAACTCGCTAGAAGCGGTTCCACGGAGAGTCGATGCAAAAACCGAGTCCGAAGGGCCCGTCCCCCGACGAAATCCTGAGCGTGATCGATCTCAGTGACTTTGCCCAGCATGCGGTCACGCGGACGTTCCAGAAAAACACCGTCGTCGTCAGCGAGGGCGACACCACCGATTCGCTCTACATCATCGTTTCCGGGCGGGTGAAGATCTACGTCAGCGACGACAAGGGCAAGGAGATCGTCCTCAACGAATCAGGACCCGGGGAGTACTTCGGAGAAATGGTGCTCGACGAAGGCCCGCGCTCGGCCTCGGTCATGACACTGGAGCCGACGCAGTTCCTGGTCGTCCCGAAAGAGGATTTCAAGGAATTCGTGGCGAAGAGCCCGGAATTCACTCTGCACCTCATCCTCAAGCTCATCCGGCGGGTGCGCGCGCTCACCAACGACGTGAAGAGCCTCGCGCTCATGGACGTATACGGCCGCGTGGCGCGCATGCTTCTGGACCTTGCCGTGGAACGCGACGGCGCTCTCGTGATCGAAAGCCGTCCGACGCAGCAGGAGATGGCCAACCGCGTCGGCGCCTCGCGCGAAATGATCAGCCGCATCCTCGGCGACCTCGCCGGCGGTGGATACATCGTCGTCGAGCGCGACCAGATCACGATCGCCCGCACCCTGCCGCGGGCTTGGTAGCGGGCTGCTATAGAGCGGGGTTCGAATAGCGAACCCCGCTCCTAATCCGCCCTTAGATTGTTCTTGCGGATGATCTCGCCCCAGCGGGCCGAGTCGCGCCTGACGATCTCGTTGAACTGATCTCCCGACACTCCGGAAGGCTCGATCCCCAGCTCACGGAAGCGGTTCGCGACCGCCGGAATCTGCAGCACCTGCCGGATGTCGGCTGCGAGTTTGTCGAGGACCGGCTTGGGCGTTCCACCAGTGGTGAAAATTCCGTGCCATCCCGGGATGCCGAGGCCGGGGAAAAGCGAATCAAACGGCACCGCACCCGGCAGTTGCTCGAGCGGCTTGCTGCCCGTGACCATGAGGGCGCGCAGCTTCCCCGCTTTCACGTGCGGCAGCACCGTCACGGTGACGTCGATCATGATGCCGGGCTCGCCGCCGAGCACCGCCTGGAGCGCCGGCGCCGCGCCCTTGTAGGGAACGTGGATGAGGTTCATGTCCGCCGCGTTCTTCAACAACTCGAAATAAAGATGCTGGCCGGATCCGTTGCCGGCGCTCGCGTAGTTGAGTTTGCCCGGGTCCTTTTTCGCGCGGCCGATCAATTCCTGGATCGAACCGATCCCGGTTGCAGGATGAACGACCATCGCATACGTGAGGAGCGTGGTCTGAGTGACGCCGACCAGGTCCTTCAACACGTCGTAAGGCACCTTCTGCAGGTGCGGGAGCGTCACGAGCGGGGTCGAGCTGATGATCAACAGAACGTGGCCATCCGGCGCGCTCTTCACGACGTATTCCGGGCCGATGGTGCCGCCCGGCTTGTTCTCGATGATGACGGGATGACTCCAGCGGTCCTGCAGTTCCTTGCCGATCAGCCGGCCCGCGATGTCGAGCGGCCCGCCCGGCGGGAAGGGCACGACGAGTCTTACCTGCTTGGAAGGAAATTCCTGCGCTCCGGCCGCCAGGGTGAACAGCGCCAGAAGAACCGCGATAGTGCGCTTCATGACCAAGCCCTCCTCGATCGCAGCCGAGAGACTATCAGAGATTAGAGCGACCCTATCAGGCGCGCACGCCTTCGTCGGCGATGTAGTCGCGGATGACGGCATCGATGCTCGCGTCGGCCTTGAAACCCATCGCGATCGCGCGCGGCGTCGCGAAGCGCACCGGCCAGCCCGCGACGATCGCCTGGATGCGCGCCTCGGGTTTGAAGGCGACGCGCTTCGCGGTCTGCGCGCCGGCGATTTTCGCCATCGCTTTCAGCATCTCCGCGACGCTCGCGGTGATGCCCGGAAGATTCACGACGCGGTCCGATCCCCATTTCGCCGCCGGCAGTTCGTGGGCGTGCACGAACGCCTCGACCACGCGCCGTGGTGAGAGCAGCCACACGCCGGTGTCGCGCCCGACCGGACAGTCGTAGACGACGCCGTTGAGGGGCTCGCGGATCACGGCGCTCGCGAACGACGAGGCCGCCGCGTTTGCCTTGCCGGGACGCACTACGACGGTCGGCAGGCGCAGCGACCGTCCGTCGATGTAGCCCTTGCGCGAACAGTCGCCGATCAGGTATTCGCTCACCACCTTCTGCGTGCCGTAGGAAGTCTGCGGCCTCGGCGTGGTCGAGTCGTCGAGCACTTCGGGCAATTCGCCGCCGAAAGCGGCGACCGAGCTGGCGAACACCAGGCGCGGCGGCCGCGCGCAGCGGCGCGCGCAATCAAGCACGTTGCGCAGGCCCTCGAGGTTGACGCGCATGCCGAGATCGAAGTCGGCCTCGGCTGCGCCCGAAACGACTGCCGCTAGATGGAACACCGAAGTGGTATCGGGCGTAATCACGCGGGTGGTGAACTTCGGTTCGGAGATATCGCCCGCGAGCGTCTCGAGCCGCGGGTCCTTGGGCAAATCCGCGGGGAAAGCCTGATCGACGAGCACCAGGCTCGCGATCTTCTGCGGCGCGCCGTCGGCGCCGGCGAGGATGCCGCGCGCGAGCAGCGCTTTTGCGAGCCTGAAACCAATGAAGCCGCCGCCGCCGGTGATGACGACTTTCATGTTCAGTGATTGTCCCGCGGCACGAAGGCGCCGCTCTTGCCCGCGAGGAAATCGAGGTCGGCGCCTTCGTTTGCCTGCAATACGTGTTCGAAATACAGCCGCCAATAGCCGCGATCGAGGGGCGGCTTCGGCTTCTTCCACCTCCTGCGCCTTTGCGCGAGCCGCTCCTCCGGCACGAGCAGCTGCAGGCGGCGCTTTGCGACGTCTAGCTCGATGATGTCGCCGTTTTCGACGAGCGCGAGCGTGCCGCCCGCCGCGGCTTCGGGTGCGACGTGCAGCACCACGGTTCCGTAGGCGGTGCCGCTCATGCGCGCATCCGAAATGCGCAGCATGTCGGTGACGCCGCGCTTCAAGAGCTTCGGCGGCAGGGGCATGTTGCCGACCTCGGCCATCCCCGGATAACCCTTGGGTCCGCAGTTCTTCAGCACCATCACGCAACCCTTGTCGATATCGAGCTTCGGATCGTCGATGCGCTTGTGGAAGTCCTCGATGTTCTCGAACACCACCGCGCGGCCGCGGTGCTTCATGAGCTTGGGCGTCGCGGCGGAGGGCTTGATGATGGCGCCGTCCGGGCAGAGGTTGCCGCGCAGCACGGCGATGCCGGAGTTCCTCTTGAAGGGCTTCTTGAGCCCGAAGATCACGTCTCGGTTCCAGCACGGGGCGCTCTTGTTGTTCTCCCAGATGCTCTTGCCGTTCACCGTGAGCGCGTCGCGGTGCAGGAGCCGGTTCGCGCCGAGCTCGCGGATCACCGCGGGCAGGCCTCCCGCGTAGTAGAAATCTTCCATCAGGTATTTGCCCGAGGGCATGAGATTCACCAGGCAATGCACGCCGCGGCCGAGCCGGTCCCAGTCCTCGAGCTTCAGATCGACGCCGATGCGCCGTGCGATCGCGATCAGATGGATCACCGCGTTGGTCGAGCCGCCGATTGCGGCGTTCACCCGGATAGCGTTCTCGAAGGCGGCTCGCGTGAGAATCCTGGAGAGCGTCACTTTCTCCTTCACCAGATCGACGATGCGTCGTCCCGCTGCGCGCGCGAGCACGTACCTGCGCGCGTCGACCGCCGGGATCGCGGCGTTGCCCGGCATGCCCACGCCGAGCGCCTCGACCATCGAGGCCATCGTGGAGGCGGTGCCCATGGTCATGCAGTGGCCGTGCGAGCGGTGCATGCAGGACTCGGCCTCGTGGAATTCCCCGATCGTGATTTTCCCGGCGCGCAGGTCTTCCGACATCGACCACACGTTGGTCCCCGAGCCGATGTCCTGGCCACGGTACTTACCCGAGAGCATCGGGCCACCCGACACCGCGATCGCCGGAATGTCTGCGCTCGCGGCGCCCATCAGCAGCGCCGGCGTGGTCTTGTCGCAGCCCACGAGCAGCACCACGCCGTCGAGCGGATTGCCGCGAATCGACTCCTCGACGTCCATGCTCGCGAGGTTGCGGTAGAGCATCGCCGTGGGCCTCAGGAGCGTTTCGCCGAGCGACATCACCGGAAACTCGAGCGGGAACCCGCCCGCTTCCAGTATGCCGTTCCTCACGTGCTCCGCAAGCGTGCGGAAGTGCGTGTTGCAGGGGGTGAGCTCGGACCAGGTGTTGCAGATGCCGATGACGGGGCGCCCGTCGAACTGGTCCTGAGGCACGCCGCGGTTCTTCACCCAGCTGCGGTAGATGAACCCGTAGATGTCGTCACGGCCGAACCATTTGACGCTGCGAAGCTCGGGATTTTTTTTGGCCATGGGTGTTTTGGTTTTTTTGAAAGTTTGGTGTTGCTGCGCAGGGTGTCTCTGCGCCGCAACACAGCGTTGTTCTTCAATAAGTAGCCCGGCCGCCGGAGATGTCGAATACCGCACCGGTGGAGAACGAGCAGTCCTCGGAGGCAAGCCAGCATACCAGGGCGGCGATCTCGTCCACCGTCACGAAGCGGTTCATCGGGATCTTGGAGAGCATGTAGTTGATATGCTGTTCGGTCATCTGATCGAAGATCGCGGTCTCCGCCGCCGCGGGCGTCACGCAGTTGACGAGCACGCCGGTCTGCGCCAATTCCTTCCCGAGCGACTTGGTGAGGGCGATCACGCCGGCCTTGGAGGCGCTGTAGGCGACCGCGTTCGGGTTACCCTCCTTGCCCGCGATCGAGGCGATGTTGACGATGCGGCCGTACTTTCGCTTCACCATGTGCGGGGCGACGGCGCGGCAGCACAGGAACTGGCTGGTGAGGTTGACTCTCAGCACGCGTTCCCATTCCTCGATCGGATACTCGACGGTCGGGGTGTTGATGCCGGCGATGCCGGCGTTGTTGACGAGCACGTCGATCCCGCCGAGATCGGCGAGCGCCTTTGCCGTTGCGCGCTCGACCGCGGCCGCGTCCGAAATATCGACCGCGCCGGTCTTCGCCGCGATGTCCCAGATCAGAACCTTTGCGCCGGAAGCCTCCAGGCGCTTCGCGATCGCCGCACCGATACCTTGCAAGCCGCCGGTGACGATCGCAGCGCGGCCCTTGAAATCGAGCTGATTCATTCCTCGGCCCTATTCCTTTACCGCGCCGGTCATGCCGGAGACGTAGTGCTCGACGAAGAAGGAATACAGGATCGCGACCGGCAGCGAGCCGATCAGCGCGCCGGCCATCAGCGCGCCCCAGTGATAGACGTCGCCTTCAACCAGCTCGGTGACGACGCCCACCGGCACGGTCTTATTCTCGGAGGAGGAGATAAAAGTAAGCGCGTAGATGAACTCGTTCCACGAGAGCGTGAAAGCGAAGATCCCGGCCGAGATAAGGCCGGGCACCGCGAGCGGCAGGATGATCTTGGTGAGGATCTGCCAGCGCGTGGCGCCGTCGATCAGCGCGCACTCCTCGAGCTCGTACGGGATCGAGCGGAAGTAGCCCATCAGCAGCCAGGTGCAGAACGGGATCAGGAAAGTGGGGTAGGTGAGGATCAGCGCCCAGCGCGTGTCCCACAACTGGAGCTTGAACACGATCGCGGCGAGCGGGATGAAGAGGATCGAGGGCGGCACGAGATAGGCGAGGAAAATCGCCAATCCGACCGGCTTCGAGCCGCGAAAGCGCAGGCGCTCGATCGCATAGGCGGCGAGCACGCTGGCCGCGATCGAGACGAAAGTCGAAACGACAGAGACGACGACGGTGTTCCACATCCATTCCGGATACTCGGTGCGGAACAGCAGCCTCTCGAAATGCGCGAGCGTCGGGTTCACGATCCAGAACGGGTTCGCGGCCCGAGACACCAGCTCCTCGTTCGGCTTGAACGAGGTCATCGCCATCCAGTAGAAGGGAAAAAGCAGCACCACGAGGAACGCAATCACCGGTATGTACACAGTGACCCAGCGCCGCGGCAGCGACTGGAGGTATTCCATTCCGCCGGAATCTGCGGCGCGCGTGCTCATACCGCTCCGTCACGCCCGCGCAAGCGGGAGTCCAGGCGACGCATAAATACTGGATCCCCGCTTGCGCGGGGATGACGATCACTTACTGTCTTCGAGGTCGTCATTTGTCTCCTCCACCTTGCTGCCACGCCCGGCGCTGCAGGCCGAAGTAGGAAAAAAGGATCGCGGCGAGCAGGAAAGGCACCATGGCGGTCGCGAGCGCCGCGCCCTCGCCGAGCGCGCCGCCCGGGATGGCGCGCTGGAACGAGAGAGTCGCCATGAGGTGAGTGGAGTTGAGCGGGCCGCCGCGCGTCAGCACGTAAATGAGCTGGAAGTCGGTGAAGGTGAAGAGCACGCTGAAGGTCATCACCACCGCGATGATCGGGGTGAGCATCGGCAGTGTGACGTGGCGGAACTTCTGCCACTCGCTCGCGCCGTCGAGCGCCGCCGCCTCGTAGAGCGACGGCGAAATGGTCTGCAGCCCGGCGAGAAGGCAGATCGCGACGAACGGGACGCCGCGCCAGATGTTCGCTGCGATCGTGGAGAAGCGCGCCATCCACGGATCGCCGAGGAAATTGATGTAGCGATCGATGAGCCCCATTTTTACGAGCGCCCAGGACAGCACCGAGAACTGCGCGTCGTACAGCCACCAGAACGCAATCGCCGAAAGCGCGGTCGGCACGATGAACGGAAGCAGCACGGCGGCGCGGACGAGGGACTTGAACGGCAGATGCTCGTTCAGCAGCAGCGCGAGCCACAGGCCGAGCGCGAACTTGATCGCGCTCGCCACCGCCGTGTAAAAGAGCGTGTTGAACAGCGACAGCCGCGCCACCGAATCGCCGAACAGGTACTGGAAGTTCTCGATGCCGACCCACTCGCCGGCGCGGCCGATCCTCGCGTCGGTGAAGCCGAGCCAGGTTCCCAGACCGAGCGGGTAGGTGAGGAAAACCAGCAGCAGCGCCGCCGCGGGCAGCATGAACAGCAGCCCGAGCGTGTTGCGGTTGTCGAGAAGGCGGTGCACGGAACTGGAACTAGTGGCTGGCGTGGAATCAGGCGGCGGATGGAAATGGAATTCCCCTCCTCATTTTGAGGAGGGGTGTCGCCGAAGGCGACGGGGTGGTCGCTTGACGCGTCAAACCACCCCGCCGGCTGCGCCGGCACCCCTCCTTATCCAAGGAGGGGAAAGCTTGAAGCAATCAGACCTTGTAGTACCGCTGCGCCCGCGTCGCGGCGCGCTCCGCCGCTTCCTTGGGTGATTTCGCGCCGCTCGCCGCCTCGGCGACCATGTTGACGACGATGAAATCCGCCATCGCTGCCGCGGACGCGTAACCGGGCTTGCCCGCGTAAGAGTGCGCGGTCATGTTCTTCACGCAGTCGCGGTACGGGGTGTTCTTCGGGTCCGCGGTCCAGATCGGGTTCGCCTCGTAAGCCTTGAGCGGCTGCGTGATGTATCCGTTCGCCGCCTGCTGCCAGGGCTCGTACTGCTCCTTCTCCATCATGAACGCGACGAAGGCCTTGGCGGCGTTGGGCACCTTGCTGTATTTGAAGACCATCGCCTGCGTGAACAGGTGCAGCTCGGTCGGCCGTCCCACCGGCCCGATCGGATAGCTGGCGTGGCCGATGTCGGGCACCAGTTCCTTCATTTTCGGATCGGTGGCGTTCTTTGCCGCGTAGTAGATCGAGATGCCGTTGTTGGTGAGCGAGACCTGGCCGTCGAGGAAGGCCTTGTTGTTGTTCGGATCGAGCCAGGAGAGCGTGCCGGGAACGAAGGTCGAATACAGCTCCTTCGAATACTCGAGCGCGCGTATCGTCTCGGGGCTGTTGATCACCACGTTGCCCTTCTCGTCGACGAGCTTGCCGCCGAACGACCAGATCAGCCAGTACACCCAGGAGTTGCCGTCGCCGACGGCATTGCCGAGCGCGAACCCTGCGGGGGTGCCTTTCGCGTGCATCGCCTTGCACAGCGCGAGAAAGCCCGCGGTGTCCTTCGGGAATTCCCTGAACCCCGCCGCCTGCACGTGGCTGATGCGGTGCACGAAGGTGGCGCCCGCAGCGCCGAGCGGCACGCCGATCCAGCGGTTGTCGCGCATGCCGTAGACGCGCGCCACGTCGTACCAGCCGCCGTACTTGGCGCCGAGATAGTTGCAGACATCGCTCACGTCGACGAGCTTGTCGGGATACTGGTGCGGGTCGTCGAACCAGCCGTAGATGACGTCGGGGCCGGCTCCGACGTTCGCGGCGACCGCCGCCTTCGGGCGCACGTCCTCCCAGCCCTCGTTGTCCACGCGCACCTGCACGCCGTATTTGTCGGAGAAGCGCTTCACGTGCACCATGAAAGCGTCTTCGTCACCCTGCACGAAGCGCCGCCAGCGCAGCACCCGCAGCTTTGCGCCTTTCTCGGGCCTGTAAGTGAAGGCCGGGCCCTTCGCCTGGCCTTGCGCGAGCAGCGGCACGCCGGCCGCGGTACCGGCGGCAACGCCCGCCGAAATCTTCAGGAAATCGCGTCGTTTCATGTTGCTCATGGTCTCCTCCTTTGGTAGATGCCTGCGTTGAGATGTCAGGCGAGTCTCGCTCCACTCGCCGGATCGAAAAGAAAAGTGAGCTGCGGCTTGAGACAAACCGCCGCTCCGGGCTGGAAATCGTGGCGCTCGCGCACTACGGCGGTGACGTCCGTGCCGGCGAGCTTGCAGAAGATCTGGGTGTCGGCGCCGGTCGGCTCCACCACGACCACCTCCGCGGGCACGCCGTCGTCGGCCACCGCGAAGTGCTCGGGTCGCACGCCGACCACGACGTCGCGGCCCTCCGGGATCTCGGCGCTCGCCGGCATCGGCAGGTGCACGCCGCCGCCGACTGCGACCGCGAGCCCGGCGCCGTTTCGCGCCATGCGGCCGGTGAGAAAATTCATCGCCGGCGAGCCGATGAAACCGGCGACGAACCGGTTCGCCGGGTTGTCGTAGAGCTCCAGCGGCGAGCCGATCTGCTCGACACGGCCTGCATTCATCACCACGATCTTGTCGGCCATGGTCATCGCCTCGATCTGGTCGTGGGTGACGTACACCGAGGTCGTCTTCAATCGCTGGTGCAGCGCCTTGATCTCGGTGCGCATCGCCACCCTGAGATTCGCATCGAGGTTGGAGAGCGGCTCGTCGAACAGGAACACCTGCGGCTTCCTGACGATCGCGCGCCCCATGGCGACGCGCTGGCGCTGGCCGCCGGAGAGCTGGCGCGGGTAGCGCTGGAGATAGTCCATGAGCCCGAGGATCGTGGCGGCCCCCTCGACGCGCACGCGCGTCGCCTCTTTCGAATCGCCTGCGAGTTTCAGGCTGAACGCCATGTTGTCGAACACGGTCATGTGTGGGTAAAGGGCGTAATTCTGGAACACCATGGCGATGTCGCGCTGCTTCGGCGCCACGTCGTTGACCACGCGGTTGCCGATCGAGACCGTGCCGCCGGAAATTTCCTCCAGCCCGGCGATCATCCTCAGGAGCGTGCTCTTGCCGCAGCCCGAGGGACCGACCAGCACGCAGAATTCGCCGTCCTCGACCCCGACGTCCACGCCGTGCACGACTTCGGTCGAGCCGAAGCTCTTGCGCACGCCGCTGAGGGTCACCGATGCCATGCCGTCGCTCCGTCTGCCGGGAGTCTTTCGCGGGAAATTTCGGGAAGGGCGAAGGCAGGTTAGCCGCGTGCGGCTGGACGGTCAAGTAGTCTGGGCAGCGAATAGTGGGTCGTTTCGCCCGAGCGCCAGGAGCGAAAGCGAATGGCCCACTGCCCGGCAGCGGTGGACTTCCGGCACGGCTCTTTGTAAGCTTCGGCAGTCCCACTCCCGAAAAATCCTCGAGGCAGTCAAGGTGCCTGAACGCTTTTCCGTCGATCGCGCGGACTTCCCCGGCCCCGTCGTCGTGACGGGCGCGGGCGGCTGCATCGGCAGTTGGGTGCTGGCCTTGCTTGCCCGCGCCGGAGCGCCGGTGTGCGCGCTCGACTTGAGCGAGGACAAGCGCCGGCCGCGCCTTCTCATCGCCGAGCGCGATCTCGAAAAGATCCAGTGGCGCACCGGCGATATTGCCGACGGCAAGGCGGTCGGCGGAATTCTCGAAGCGCTGCGCCCTTGCGCGATCATCCATCTCGCCGCGCTGCAGGTGCCGTTCTGCAAGGCCGATCCGGTCGCGGGGGCGAAAGTCAACGTCGTCGGCACGGTGAACATCTTCGAGGCCGCGCGGCGCCTGGGCATCAAGCGCCTCGCCTACGCAAGCTCGATCGCCGCCTACGGCGCGATGGATGAAGGTCACGGCGCCATGCACACGCTCTACGGCGCGTACAAGTATTGCGACGAGCAGATCGCCAAGGTCTATTCGGGGGACTGGGGCGTGCACAGCATCGGGATAAGGCCGGGCGTCGTCTACGGCGTCGGCCGCGACCAGGGGCTCACCTCCAAGACGACGGTGGCGATCCTCGCCGCCGCCGCGGGGAAACCCTACGATGTGCCGTTCTCCGGCGGCGTTTCGTGGCTGTACGCGGGAGAAGCGGCAAGCGCATTCATTCACGCGGTCGCGCGAGAGCGCGCGGGCGCCCCGGTGTTCGACATGAACGGCGTTTATGCGCCGGTCGAAGAGGGACTCGGAATACTCAGGAAGCTCGCGCCTTCGACCGCAATCACGTCCTCGGGGCAGCCGCTTGCTTTCCCGATGCACCTGCCCGACCAGCCGCTGCGCGACTGCCTAGGCGATTACGGCAGCATGCCGCTCGCCGAAGGCATCCGCGAAACCTACGAGGCGTTCCGCTCCCTCATCGGGCGCGGGACGCTCGCCATGCCCGAGGCCGCGTGATGAACGCGCGGCATGGCGCGAGCCGGGCTCGATCGAGCGATGGCTGAAACCGCGTTGATCGTCGGCGCTGGGAGTGGCCTCTCGGCCTCGCTCGCGCGCCTGTTCGCCAAAGATGGGATGCGCGTCGCGCTCGCCGCGCGCGACACCTCCAAGCTCGGCGCCCTCGCAAAGGAAACCTCGGCGCTGCCGGTCGCCTGCGACGCCGCGGATCTCGCCCAGGTCGAAGCGATGTTCGCCGCGGTCGAGGCTAAGTGGGGCGTGCCGGACCTCGTTGTGTACAACGCCGGCTACCGCGTGCGCGGGCCGTTCGTCGGTCTGGATCCGAAGGAAGTCGAGCGCACCATCAGGGTGACGGCCTACGCTGGATTCCTCGTTGCGCAGGCTGCGGCGAAGCGGATGCTTGCGCGCGGCTCGGGGGCGGTCTTCTTCACCGGGGCCTCGGCGAGCGTGAAGGGCTACGCCGAGTCTGCGCCCTTCGCTATGGGCAAGTTCGCGCTGCGCGGCCTCGCGCAGAGCATGGCGCGCGAGCTCGCGCCCAAGGGACTGCACATCGCGCACTTCGTCATCGACGGTGGAATCTCGCAGGGCGCGGGCGATTCCCGCGCGGGCGAGCGCGGCGCGGACGGGATGCTCTTGCCCGATGAGATCGCGAAGAATTACCTGCACGTATTCCGCCAGCACCGCAGCGCCTGGACCTGGGAAGTGGAGCTGCGGCCCTGGGTCGAGCGGTTCTAGCGTCATGCCGGACACAAACAAACCGATGTTCGGAAAAGTCTCCGACGATCTGCTCGGCCAGGCAGGCGGCGGCGCTCGGAGCCGGGGACGCCGCGACGAATCTGGGGACGAACCGGACGGAGCGGCGCGTTCGACTGGGATATTGCCCTCGCAGGAACTCGAATATCAAGTCAGGGTCTCCAAGGAGATCGTCGCACTGGAGCCGATACAGAGCGATCAATTTCAACCCGCCAGCCTGGATCTTCGGTTGGGGTCCGTCGCTTATCGAGTTCGCGCCAGTTTCCTGCCGGGCAAGAACGCGACGGTCGAGCAGCGGCTCGGCGACCTTGCGATGCACAAGATGGATATCAGCAACGGAGGGGTGCTGGAGCGCGGCTGCGTCTATATCGTTCCCTTGCTCGAGGGCCTGTCGCTGAAAAAGCGTACCTCGGCGATGGGCAATCCCAAGAGCTCCACCGGCCGGCTCGACATATTCACCCGCCTGATCACCGACTACGGCACGGAGTTCGATCGGGTGCGCGAGCAATACAAAGGCCCGCTGTATGCGGAAGTGTCGCCGCGAACCTTCAGCGCCCTGGTGCGAAAGGGTTCCAGATTGAACCAGATCCGCATCCGGCGCGGCAATCCGGCCAGCAGCGACGAGGACATGAAACGCCTGCAGCAAGAGCATGAGATCGTGGGTTCGATCGGCCTGGATGAAATCCGCAACGGCGTGCCGGTGTCGGTTGACGTGAGGGGGGAAGGTTCGGGGCGCCTCATCGGATACAAAGCCAGGAGTCACGCCGGCTTGATCGACATCGACAAGGTCCGGCACTACGAGGTGCTCGACTACTGGGAGCCGGTGTATGCGCCTCGCCGCGGCGGACTGGTGTTGGACCCCGCGGACTTCTATATCCTGGCGTCGCGGGAATCGGTGAAGGTTCCGCCGACCTACGCCGCAGAAATGATCGCGTACGACACGCTGGTCGGCGAGTTTCGCGTCCACTACGCCGGTTTTTTCGATCCGGGTTTCGGGCATCCGGATGCGGGAGGCGAAGGCGCGCGCGCGGTCCTGGAAGTGCGTTCCTACGAAGTTCCGTTCGTGATCGAGGACGGCCAGGTGGTGGGGCGGCTTGCCTATGAACGCCTGACCGCCCAACCGACCCGGCTTTACGGCGCCGGCATGAATTCGTCGTATCAGCGCCAAGGCATTACGCTCAGCAAGCATTTCAAGCCGCTGCCCGCGCCCGGTTCGGACTGATTCCATGCCGCTTCGGCCCGGATTCGACGTCGATCATTTCAATCGTTTCGGGCGAGACTACCTGCCCGGCCTGATCGGGTTCGTCATCACCGAAGTCTCCGAGGGCCTGCTCAAAGGGGAACTCGAGCTGCGCAAGGCGCTGCTCGCGCCGAACGGCTACCTGCACGCCGGGACGATCGTCAGCTTCGCCGACACGCTCGCAGGCTACGGCTGCGTCGCGCACCTGCCCGCGAACGCGCAGAATTTCACCACCGTGGAGCTCAAGACGAACTTCCTTAATAGCGCGGCGGAAGGCACGCTCTACGGCGAGGCGCGCGCCGTGCACCTGGGGCGCACGACCCACGTTTGGGACGCCGTAGTGACCCACGGTGAAGAGCGGCGCAAGCTCGCGCTGTTTCGCTGCACTCAACTGATTCTTTATCCGAAGTAGGGCGTCCGGTAGATCTTCCGAAGGCCGGCGCCAAGGTGACGTTCGTCAATGCCGTGCACGGCTCGGAACTGACGCCGCCGATGGTGCAGCCTTCCGGACCTGGCCAGCCCGCAGCCATCGCGAGCGGCAATCCCGTCGGCTACGTGCTGCAGATCAGCGGCGGTCCGACCCTCTACCACACCGGCGACACGGACGTGTTCACCGACATGAAGCTGATCGCCGAGTTTTTCAAAGTGGACGTGATGCTGGCCGGCATCGGCGGCCATTTCGGCATGGACCCGGCGCGCGCCGCGCAAGCCGTGGAATGGGTACAGCCGAAGCAGGTGATCCCCATGCACTTCGGCACCTACCCGATACTTGCCGGTACGCCGGCGCAGTTCAAGGCGGCGCTCGACAAGCGCGGCCTAGGCAGCCGGATGGTGGAAATGAAGCCGGGCGAGGAGCGCGCGTACTGAGGAGCGTTCAGGGCTCGGCTCCTTTCATGCTCTCGGTTCGAGAGTAGCATGGCGTTTTTCCCCCCTCGAAAGCAGTCCCCATGTCCTCCCCCAATGTGCAAGCCGCCGGACAATCCCTCAACGAGCTTGCTGCGGCGATTTACGTGGAACTGGTCGGCAGGGCTTTTCTTCGCGTCGACAATGCCGCGGTGATCAAACCCGAAGCCGGAGCGCTCGCGAAGCTGAGTTTCGAGCTTGCCGCGACATTCAAGAAAGCCGAGAAGGTGGCGCAAGCGGAGGCAGGTCCCAAGAACGTCGGCTACGACGTGCAGCTCGGGGACATCGACGGCTGGAAGAAGTAGCTGGCGATTTCGCGGGCCAGAGCCCGCCAGCAACGGGCGGTGCGGGCTCAAATCACTGACAAGGAAGGATGCCTTATGAGACTGGCAGTAACGAGGGTGCTCCTCATGGCGATCTTTGCGTCACTGGGCCAGACGACTTTGGCGCAGCCGGCGAAGTACCCTGACCGCCCGATACGCCTGATCGTTCCGTTTCCTCCGGGCGGCAGCGTGGACGTGCACGGGCGCATACTCGCGCCGGCGGTGTCGAAGTCGCTCGGCCAGCAGGTCGTGGTGGACAATCGCGCGGGGGCATCCGGCATCATCGGTACGACGGCCGCGGCGCGCGCCGACCCGGACGGCTACACGCTGCTCCTCAATACCACGCCGATGGTGACGAATACGCTGATGTACAGCAAGGTGCCCTACCACCCGCTCACGGACTTCGCACCGATATCGCTGCTGTCGACGGCGCCTTCGTTCCTGAGCGTGCATCCTTCGGTCCCCGCGCACACCGTGGGCGAACTGATCGAGCTTGCGCGGTCCCGCCCCGGCGAACTCTTCTATGGTTCCTCCGGTATCGGCACCAACCCGCACATCGGCGGCGAGCTGTTCAACCAGCTCGCCAAGACCAACATGGTTGCCGTGCAGTTCAAGGGCGGCGGTCCCGCGCTGCTCGCGGCCATCAGCGGCGAGGTCGGCGTCGCGTTTTCCTCGGTCGCCGGCGCGACGGGTTACGTCAAGGCCGGACGCCTGAGGGCGCTCGGGGT
Source organism: uncultured Enterobacteriaceae bacterium (assembly GCA_964430565.1). GTDB lineage: Bacteria > Pseudomonadota > Gammaproteobacteria > Burkholderiales > SG8-39 > VBDM01. The sequence continues at coordinate 95,948 of CAYSFD010000016.1, read as the reverse complement.
CACCAGCCTGAAGCCGGTGGCGGCGCTGCCCGGGGTGCCGCCCATCGCCGAGGCCGGATTGCCGGGCTACGAGTTCGTCGCCTGGTTCGCGCTGGTCGCGCCCAAGGACACCCACCGCGAAATCATCGCTACGCTGAACGATCACTTCCGGAAAGCGATGAGCTTGCCCGATACCGTGCGCAGGCTCGGGGAGGACGGCATCGAAGTCGTCGGCAGCACGCCGGAGGAGCTCAGGGCGACACTGGAATCCGAGCTGAAAAAATGGGCGGTCGTCATCAAGGAAAGGAACATGCGGGCGGAGTAGTGAAGTGCCCGCGGGCCGATCCGATTGCCACGGACTGCTGACACGACGCTGCCAGCAGAGGAACTTCATCCTTCAGGGCGTGCGAATGGGGCAGCGGATTGAATATACCCAATTTGGGTAGTAATATGCCCAAAATGGGTAGATCGATCAAGGTACCGAAGCGCGCGCGCAGCGAAGGTCTCGCCGACGCGCTCTTCACGACTACGCAGCAGCGCGTGCTCGGGCTGCTGTTTGGCCAGCCCGATCGCAGCTTCTATGCAACTGAACTGATCGGTATGACCGGTGCCGGCTCGGGCGCGGTGCAGCGCGAGCTGGCCCGGCTCGAAGCAAGCAGCCTTGCTACGGTTAGCCGGCTCGGGACGCAGAAACACTATCAGGCGAACCCCGCGTCTCCACTTTTCGAGGAGCTGGTCGGTATTGCCCGCAAGACGGTCGGCTTGGCGGGTCCTTTGCGCGAGGCGCTCGCGCGACTTGCGCCCCGCATTGTTGCGGCGTTCGTCTACGGTTCGGTGGCGAAGCGTCGCGACACATCGCGCAGCGATATCGACCTCATGGTCGTGAGCGACAGACTCACGTACGCGGATGTCTTCCCCGCGCTCGAAGACGCAGGCGTCAAGCTCGGGCGGACAGTCAACCCGACCGTCTACAGCCGGAAGGAATTGGCGAAGCGGATCAAGTCCGGCAACGCTTTCGTCAAACGAGTGCTCGAGCAGCCCAAGGTGTGGGTGATCGGTAGCGAACATGACCTCGGCGCTTAAGCGGCTTGCCGGTCCGGGGCTGTCTCTTTCGTCCGAACCGCCCGACGCAAGAGAGTTCGAGGGGCTCAGGCGTGCGGGGCTCGCCCGACTCAAGGATGCGGGCAACCGTCAAAACTCGCTCGAAGGGCGCTTCGACCTTGCCTACGGCGCGGCGCACGCCTTGTGCCTTGCCGCGCTCCGCTACCATGGCTTCCGGGCGGCGAATCGCTTCATCGTCTTCCAGGTGCTGCCGCACACGCTCGGGCTGGGACCCGAGATCTGGAGGGTCCTCGCCAAGGGCCACGAGATTCGCAATCGCGGCGAGTATGAGGGCGACCTCAATATCGACGAGCGCATCGTCGCGGATATCATCGCAGCGTGCGCCGAAGTTGCTGCAAAGCTCAATACGCTCAAGCCGCTTCGATAGAAGGCCCGTGATTCGGAGACTCATGAACCCCAAGACCGACACCCATCCTGCTGCGGAGTCCGACCGGCCGATCACCTACATGCAGCGCACGCGCGACTGGTACCTCGCGCTCGGCTATGGCAATCCCTATGTGTGGGCGCATTACGCCGACGCGCCCTTCCAGCCGCTCAAGAAACCGCTCGCGCGCTCGCGGGTGGTCTTGATCACCACCGCGGCGCCCTATCAGCCCGACAAGGGCAACCAGGGACCGGGCGCGGCCTACAACGCCGCGGCCAAGTTCTACAGCGTGTACTCGGGCGATGCGAGCCAAGACCACGACCTGCGCATCGCGCACGTTGCGATCGACCGCAAGCACACCAGCATGGAGGACAGCGGCACCTGGTTTCCGCTGCCGGCATTGCGTCGCGCCGCTGTTGCCGGAAGGATCAAGCTCGCCGCGCGCTTCCAGGGCGCGCCGACCAACCGCAGCCAGCAGCATGCGATCGACGTGGATTGCCCCGAGATCCTCGCGCGCTGCAAGGTAGACGAAGCGGATGCGGCCATCCTCGTGCCCAACTGCCCGATCTGCCACCAGAGCGTGAGCTTGATCGCACGCCATCTCGAAGCGAACGGCATCGCGACCGTCGTGATGGGCTGCGCGAAGGACATCGTCGAGCACTGCGGCGTGCCGCGGTTCCTGTTCAGCGATTTCCCGCTGGGCAACGGCGCGGGCAGGCCGCACGATCCGCAGTCGCAAGCGCTGACGCTCGAGCTCGCATTGCGCCTGCTCGAGTCCGCCGCGGGGCCGCGCACCACGGTGCAGTCGCCCCTGCGCTGGAGCGACAACTCGGACTGGAAGCTGGACTACTGCAACCCCGAGCGCCTGAGTCCGGAGGAGATCCGGCGCCGGCGCGAGGAGGCGGAGCGGGCGAGAGAAACTGCGCGGGAGATCCGCGAAACCAGGCTGATCGCGTAGCGCAATCCTCCCGACGCTGCGGCGCGCTGGCCCCGGCCGGGCCACGGGTGTACGCTTTCGCTTCCCGCCCAAGCAAGAAGATCCGGACCGGAGGAGATCATGGCTGACTTCACATTGCGGGTGAACGGAGCGACGCGAAAAGTATCTTCGGTCGCACCCGACACGCCGCTCCTGTACATCCTGCGCAATGACCTGGAACTGAACGGCCCGAAGTTCGGCTGCGGGCTCGCTCAATGCGGCGCCTGCACCGTGCTGATCGACGGCAAGTCCGCGCGCTCCTGCGCGGTGCCGGTGTCGGCCGCGGCGAAGGGCAGCATCACCACGCTCGAGGGGCTGGGCACGATCGACAAGCTGCACCCGCTGCAGCGCGCTTTCATCGAGGAGCAAGCCTGCCAGTGCGGCTATTGCAGCAACGGCATGATCATGGCCGCCAAGGCGCTGCTCGACTTTAATAAGAGTCCGACCAACCAGCAGATCAGGCAGGCATTGAACGGCCACCTGTGCCGCTGCGCGTCGCATAACCGCATCGTGCGCGCCGTGCAGCGCGCGGCAAAGGAGATGGCATGAAGCCCTCTCTCTCGCGCCGCGATTTCCTTAAGACCGGCAGTGCGCTGGTCATATCGTTTTCGCTCGCACCCGAATTTGCGCTCGGCCAGGCCCAAACCGGCCGGCTGCCGGGCAGCCTCAACAACAACCGCATGCTCAACGCCTGGCTGCGCATCGACGCCGACGGCACGGTCACCATTTTCAGCGGCAAGATCGAGCTGGGGCAGGGCATCGGCACGGCGCTTTGCCAGATCGCCGCCGACGAGCTCGACGTCGATCTAAAGCGCATCAAGATCCTCCACGGCGATACCGCGCTCACGCCCAACGAGGGCCAGACTGCCGGCAGCCAGTCGGTCGAGAACAGCGGCACCGCGCTGCGCTTCGCCTGCGCCGAGGCGCGCGACATCCTGCTTAACGCCGCAGCGGCAAAACTCGGCGTCGCGGCGACCGCTCTCAGCGTGAACGACGGCGCCTGCACGGCGCCGGGCGGCAAGACGGCGGCCTACTGGGACCTCGTCGCCGACGCCGACTTCAAGCGCGAAGCATCGGCCAAGGTCAAGCCCAAGGCCGCCTCCGAACATAGATGGGTCGGCAAGAGCATCCTTCGCCGCGACATCCCGAACAAGATGACCGGCGGCGCCGCCTATGTCCAGGACGTGCGACTGCCCGGGATGGTGTTTGGGCGCGTCGTGCGCCCGCCTTCACCCGGCGCCCAGCTCGCTTCGTTCAACGAAGCCGCCGTGGAGCGCATGCCCGGGGTGATCGCGGTGGTGCGCGACGGAAATTTCCTGGGCGTGGCCGCGCAGCGCGAGGAGCAGGCGATCCGCGCGCGCGAAGCCTTGAAGAAATCCGCGCGATGGAAAGAGAGCGCTTCGCTGCCGCCCTCGGGCGACGCGCTGTTCGAGCACCTGATGACAAATGCGAAGTCGGAGGACTCGGTTGTTAACAGGAGGACCTCCTCCACGGCGCCCTCCGCGGCGAGGACGCTGAACGCGGTGTATACGCGGCCCTACCAGTGCCACGGGTCGATCGGGCCTTCGTGCGCGGTGGCCCAGTGGAGCGGCGGCAAGCTCACGGTGTGGACGCACAGCCAGGGCGTGTATCCGCTGCGCGCTGAACTGGCCAAGGCCTTCGCGATGGAGCCCACGAACATCCGCTGCATCCACGCCGAAGGTGCGGGCTGCTACGGCCACAACGGCGCCGACGACGTGGCGTTCGATGCGGCGCTCGTCGCACGCGCAGCCGGCGGCCGCACGGTCAAGCTGCAGTGGATGCGCGACGACGAGTTCCAGTGGGAGCCGTACGGCTCGGCGATGGTGATGAAACTCTCGGGCGGGCTGGATGCCCAGGGCAACGTCGTCAACTGGAGGCACGAGCTGTGGAGCTATCCGCACAGCACCCGACCCGGCGCATCCAAGGGCGTCAATCTGCTGGCCGGGCGCCACCTGGAGAAGCCGCTCGATCCGGGATCTCCTCCCGACATACCGCAGCCGGCTGGCGGCTCCGACCGCAACGCAATCCCGCTCTACGATTTTCCGAATCAGGAGGTGGTGAAGCACTACCTGCAGGAGGCTCCGCTGCGCACCTCGGCGCTGCGAACGCTCGGCGGCTATGCCAACGTGTTTGCGCTCGAGTCGTTCATCGACGAGATGGCGCTGGCCGCCGGGGCCGATCCGGTCGAATTCCGCCTGCGGCACCTGAAGGATCCGCGCGCGCGCGCCGTCATCGAAGTGACTGCGCAGCGCGCCGGCTGGCAAGCGAACGCCAAGGGGGACGGCGTGCGCGGGCGCGGCATCGCATTCTCCAAGTACAAGAATCTCGCCTGCTACTGCGCGGTGGTCGCCGAGGTCGAGGTCGATCGCTCGAGCGGCAAGGTGCGCGTCACGCGCGCGGTATCGGCGGTCGACGCCGGTCAGATCGTCAACCCGGACGGCGTCGTCAACCAGATCGAGGGCGGCATCATCCAGTCGGCGAGTTGGACGCTGATGGAGGCGGTGCGCTACGACCGCACGCGCGTCACTACGCGTTCGTGGGCGGATTATCCGATCATTCACTTCGAGGACGTGCCGCAGGTCGAAGTCGTGCTGCTCAACCGCCCCGACGAGCGTTTTCTCGGCGTCGGCGAAGGCTCGCAGGGCCCGGCCGCTGCGGCGATCGCCAACGCGATCGCGCATGCGACCGGCAAGCGCCTGCGCGCGCTGCCTTTCACGCCGGAGCGGGTCAGGCAGGCGCTGGCGTAACTCGTCCTGTCGCGCGGCCGGACCCGGCAGGTCCGGCCGTTACTGCGCCGGACTATCCCAGTCCGGGCAGCAGCACCACGATGCCGCTCGCAAAAATCTCCACGGCCACGGCGGCGAGCAGCAATCCCATGATCCGGATCACGACGTTGATGCCGGTTTTCCCGAGCCGGCCTCCGATCGGCGTTGCCGCCCTGAGCGCGATCCAGGTCGTCAACGCGACCAGCAGGCAGCACGCGACCACGGCGCCTAGGTGGGCGAGGGACGGACTCTGGGCCGCGTAGATGATCGTCGTCGAGATCGCGCCCGGCCCTGAGAGCAGCGGCAGGGCGAGCGGCACGACGGCGATGCTCTCCTTGTCCTCGGCTTCCTTCGCCTCCTCGGGGGTCTGCCGTTCGCCGCTCGGCGCGGCGTGCATCATCGATATGGCGATCAGCAATATGAGGATCGCCCCGCCGACCTTGAACGAGGCGATGGTGATGCCGAAGAGCCCCAGAAGGTGCTCGCCCACCATCGCCGAGACCGCCAGGACGATCGCCACCGAGACGCTTGCGATGCGCGCGATGCGCTTCTTTTCCGGGACGCTGTGCTTGTGAGTCAGGCCCAGGAACATCGGCATCGTCCCGATGGGATTGACGATCACCAGCAGGGCCACGAAAATCTTTACGTACTCGGAAAAATCGAGCATGGCGTATAGAGTCTACAGGGTCAGGGTGAGCCAAGCGCAGGGCCATGAGCCCCCTGAAGATCCTGAACGAGGGCGCGGAGCCGATACGGTGACGAGCGCCGCCTTCCGGCGGGAGGGCAGCCAATCTCTATAATCGTTCCGTTCCCGCACAAAAGGAGCAGACCATGACCCACTGCTTTGTTCGTTTGTTTTTCATCTTCGCCCTGGCGACGGCGTTCACAGCAAGTGCCGCCGAGCCCGATCCCAAGGTCGTCGGCTACACGTTGCCCGAGAACATCCAGTGGAAGGACAACGCCGCGCGCACCAACCAGACCGCCATCCTCTACGGCGATCCGACCAAGCCGGGACCCTACGCCGTGCTGATCAAGTGGAAGGCGGGCAACATGAGCCGCCCGCATTACCACGAGCGCGACCGCTTTTTCGTGGTGGTGTCGGGCAACTGGTGGGTGGGCACGGGGCCGAAGTTCGACCCCGCGAGCACCAAGCCCATGCCGGCGGGCAGCTACGTCGTGCACTACGCGAACGGCATCCACTTCGACGGCGCAAAAGAGGGCGACACTATCATCGCGCTGCACGGTACGGAGACGGTGAGCAACATACCTGCGGAGCAGAAATGAACGCAGGAATGAGATGGGGACGAATTCCCGTCTCCGGCCCGCTTGGAGCTTCGGGCGCCTTTGCGTACAATAAGGATTCCTTACTTAAAGGAATGCGGCCATGCTCGCCAAGCTCACCTCTAAGAACCAGCTCACATTGCCCAAGGCGGTGGTCGGGCAGTTCCCGGGCGCGCGCTATTTCGAGGTTCGCGCCGAAAAAGGGCGCATCGTACTGGTGCCCGCGAAGGTGACGAGCCTCGAGGGCGTCTGGGACAAGATCGAGTCGCTCGGCATCACCGAGAAGGACGTCGAGAACGCCGTGCAATGGGCGAAAAAGCGGAAGTAGCCCGCCCGCGGCGCGTCGTTCACGATACCAACGTCGCGGTGTCGGCGTTGGTGTTCCGCCAGGGGCGGCTTGCCTGGCTGCGGGAAGCCTGGGAGGCGGGGCGCATTGTCCCGGTCGTTTCGGCGGAAACATTCGCCGAGCTGGTGCGCGTGCTCGCCTACCCGAAGCTCAGGCTCACCGAGGACGAGATGAAGAACGTCCTCGCGCACTACATGGAACACGCCGAGGCGGTGGGCAAGGTTGGCACGCCGCGAATTCCGCAATGCCGCGATCCGGACGACCGGATTTTCCTGCGCCTCGCCTACGCGGCGCGAGTGCAGGCGCTGGTGACGGGCGACAAGGATCTGCTTGCGGTGGCCGGCAAATCGCGCATACCGATCCTGACGCCGGATGCCTTGAAGACGGAAATGCAGAGGTGAGCCCGTTCCCATCGGACTGCTGACATAACGCTGTCAGCAGCAGGGCCTCATCCTTTCAGGCGTGCGAATCCCGCACTTCACCTCGAAGGAGACTGAAATGAAGAACGCAGTGGTCTGGAGCGAAATCGCGGTATCCGATCTGAAGCGCGCAACCGCCTTCTACGAGAAGCTGCTCGACGGCAAACTCAAGCCCGAGACCTTCGGCCCCTACGAAATCGCCCTGTTCCCGCACGCCGCGGACGGCATCGGCGGCTGCCTGATGAAGGGCGAAGGCTACGAGCCCTCGGGGAAGGGAACGGTGACCTATCTCGCGGCCGAGCCCGGCATCGACGCAACGCTCAAGCGCGCGGCCGCCGCCGGCGCGAAGCTGCTCATGCCAAAGATGGCCCTGCCCGGCAACCAGGGCTTCATCGCCCACGTGTCGGACTGCGAAGGCAACCGCATCGGGCTGCACGCGATGAGCTAGCGAGGCCATGCGGCGCGCCGACCGGCTGTTCCAGATCGTCCAGTTCCTGCGCGGCCGCCGCCTCACGACGGCCGCGTTCCTGGCGGGCCGGCTCGGCGTGTCGCTGCGCACGGTCTATCGCGACGTGCGCGACCTGTCGCTCTCGGGTGTCCCGATCGAAGGCGAGGCGGGCGTCGGCTACCAGCTGCGCGCGGGGTTCGATGTTCCGCCGCTCATGTTCACGCTGAACGAGATCGAGGCGCTCGCGGTGGGCGCGCGCATGGTGGAGGCCTGGGGCGGGCCGGTGCTCGCCGAATCGGCGCGCACCGCGATCGAGAAGATCGTCGCGGCGCTCCCAGCCGACCGGCGCGTCGCCGTGGAGAAGACCCGCCTCTACGCGCCGGCGTTCCACGTGGACGGCCGGGCCATGCAGCAATTGGAATCGGTGCGCGATGCGATCGGCGCGCGGCGCGTGCTGCGCCTGGACTACCGCGATGCCGGCGGAAAGCCGAGCGAGCGCGACGTCTGGCCGCTCGCGCTCTACTTCTGGGGCCGCAGCTGGACCCTAGGCGCCTGGTGCGAGCGGCGCGAGGACTTCCGCAATTTCCGGGTGGACCGGATCGCAGGGCTCGAGGCGCTCGAGCGCCGCTACCCGGACGAAGCCGGGCGGCGGCTGGCGGATTTCATCCGCGCTATGGAAGCGCGCTGATTTTCAGGGGGCCTGAAGCGGGTAGCCGCGATGCACGTTGCCCCATCCGCACCGGCCGTGATACGGTGACTCCAAAGCGCGAAACGCCCAAGCCCAAAGGAGGAGACACCATGGCATTACGCACGAGCAGCTCATGCACGCAGGCCGCCCACGCCTGCGATTGCACCGGAGATTCGGGCCCCCTCGGCACGCGCCGCGGCTTCATCAAGGCGCTCTCGGCGCTGGGCGCGGCGAGCGCGCTGCCCGCCTGCTCCGGCATGGGCGGCGGCTCCGCGGGCGCGCCCAGGCTGATCGACACCCACCACCATTTCTATCCGCCCGAATACCAGAAGGCGTGGCTCGACTGGGAAGACGCGCGCAAGATCCCGCACTTCACCCAGCAGGTGGGCTGGTCGGTGGAGAAGGCGCTCGCCCAGATGGACAAGGCGGGCGTGCGCACCGGCATCCTTTCGCTCGCCTCCACGCCCGGTGTGTGGTTCGACGCGGGCGCGCCCGCCGCGGCGGCGATGGCGCGCATCTGCAACGAGTACGGCGCGAAGATGGTGCGCGACCACCCCGGGCGCTTCGGTCTGTTCGCCACGCTGCCCATGATCGACGTGGATGCGAGCCTGAAGGAAATCGCCTATGCCTTCGACGTGCTCAAGGCCGACGGCGTGGGCCTGCAGACCAACTACGGCGACAAGTGGCCCGGCGACCCGGTTTATAAGCCGGTGTTCGAGGAGTTGAACCGCAGGAAGGCGGTGGTGTACTTCCATCCGCTGGTCGCCGCCTGCTGCGGACGCCTGTCGGTGGGCACCTTCCCCGCGGTGATCGAGGTGCCGCACGACACCACGCGCGCGGTGGTGAGCCTGCTGCTCTCGGGCACGCTTGCGCGCAACCGCGACATCAAGTGGCTGTTCAGCCATGCCGGCGGCACCGTGCCAATGCTGGCGGGGCGCATGGACTATTTCTTCAAGTTCCGACCCGACGCCAAGACCATCGCGCCCGCGGGCTACGAGGCGGAGTTCCAGCGCCTGTACTACGACACCGCCAACGCCACGCACCCCGCGTCGATGGCGGCGCTCCTGAAGCTCATCCCCGAATCACAGATCACCTTCGGCAGCGACTACCCCTACGTGCCCATCGACACCCAGGCCGCCGCGCTGAGGAAGCTCGGGCTGCCGGAGGCGACAGTGCAGGGCATCGAGAGCGGGAATGCGATGAATCTGGTGCCGAGGTTGAAGGGTTAGGAGTATTGCAAGCCGGTGCCTGTGGTCCCGCATCAATCCGCAGGCACCCCGCTCGCCTTGATCGGTCCCGCCCATTTTTCGATTTCGCTCGGGATGTACCTGGTCAGGTATTCGGGGCTCCGACGCTCCGGCGCCGGGATGGTCACGCCCACGGTTTCCAGGCGCGCGCGCACGGACGCGCGGTCGACGGTCTCGCTTGCCGCCTTGGCGAGGCGGCGGACGATCGCTTCGGGTGTCCCCTTCGGATAGACGAAGGCGGACCAGGAGCTGCAGTCGAAATCGGCGAGGCCCTGCTCGTGCGCCGTCGGGAGATTCGCGAGCCCCGGCGCGCGGCTCAAGCTCAGCGTCGCGACCGCCTTCACTCTGTTCCCCTGGATCAGCGGGAGCGCGGTCGAGATCTGCTCGCAGATGTAGTCCAGACGCCCGGCGATGAGATCCTGCATGGCCGGCCCGGCGCCGCGGTACGGAATGTGAGTGATGCGGGTGCCCATGGCCGAGTCGAGCAGGATGGCGCACACGTGCGTCCCCGAGCCGGCTCCGGCCGACCCGTACTGCATTTTCTCCTGGTTCGCTTTCGCATAGGCGATGAATTCGGCAAGCGTATTCGGTGGAAGGTCCTTGCGCGCGATCAGCACCCTCGCCGAGTCCGCGACCAGGGCGACCGGCGCAAAGTCGGCCACGGAGTCGTAGAGCGGCTTCTTGTACATGGTCGGGATCTGCGCGAGGGTGGCGGTGCCGGCGAGGAGAAAAACATAGCCGTCGGGCGCGGCCTTCGCGACGCGGCTCGCGCCCGTCATGCCGCCCGCCCCGCCGACGTTCTCCACGGTCACCTGCTGGCCCAGGGTCTCGCTCAAGCCCGACGCGAGGATGCGTCCGACGGTATCGACCGGGCCTCCGGCGGCGTAGGGCACGACCATGGTGACTGCCCGCCGCGCCGGCCAGTCCTGCGCGAGAGCCGGCGCGGTGAAGGCGACCAGCGCCAATACGGCACTCAACACCGGTTTGGACATCGGCATTCTCCGTTTGCGCATCGTTCAGGATTGTAGCGCCCGGATGGAAGATTGGCGCATGGCCTTTACGCTGTGGGTGGAAGAGCAAGAGGCTTTCGTACCTTCGTGTCTTGCGGACTCGATCGCTGCAACGGAGTTGCATGACTCTGAACGGTGTCACAAAATAGACCTGTCTCAATCACGGCGCTTGCGGCATGTCCGGAAAAGTGTTCAAGAAAGACGTGGTGCTCGTTCTGGCGGCGACGCCGCCGGGCAGCACGCCTGCCCTCTCGCCGGGCGGAGCGCCGCATCAGATCGGCGCGCAGTCTGTGTCGGGGATTTCTGAAGCCGAACTGCAAGCTTGGCGAGACAGGATACTTGCGGCAGAAGCGGACGACAGGGCGCTGCTGCAATTGGCACATCAGGCGCCCGGCATCGAGTTGAAGCTCGCCGCGCTGGCAGCCCTGACGCAGGAAGATGCGCTGAAACAGGCGTTGCGCGAATTTCGCGATCAGGACAAGCGCCTGCTTCGCGCCGCAAAGTCGCGCTGGCAGGCAGCGGTCGCCAAACGCGAAGCCGTCGGCGAAGCCCGGGTCCTGATTGCAGGCGCGCACACCCTGATCGAGCAGGAGAGGATTCCCGCCAATCGCGTCGCGGAACTGGATCGTGCCTGGGCGGCGTTGAACGTCGCCTTGCTCGATGAAGCGCTGGTGACCGAATTTGCAGCTGTGCGCGCGCGACTGGGCGCCCGAGTGCGTGAGCGCGGCGAGGGTGAACAGGCGCTTGCGCGCTGGCTTGCCGCCACCGACATCGCGATGCATGCCCTGAGCGCGAGTCTCGCCGGTGTGGCGCGGGGTGCGGCGGCGCCGACATCGCCAATACCGTCGGTGCCGTCGGGCGCGCCGGCCACCCTGGCGGCGGCCCTGCAGCACTTGCTGAACCAGATTCCCGACGCGAGCGGTGCGGCGATCGATGCGCGCTGCATCGAGAAAACCGATGCCGCCAATCATGCGCTGGCACTCGCCTCCAGCGTGGTGCAGCGCGCCGAATTTCTGCAATCCCTGCCTGCTGCGGGCGTTGCGGATGAAGCGGATGAAAAGGCGAAGATCGAGCAATGGCGCAGTTTTCCGGAAGTTTCAGACGGTGAATTGCAGACCTTGTTCGCGCGTCGTTTTTCCGATTGGCGCAATGCGCGCAGCCAGGAACGGCAACGCGACCGCGATGCGCGCCGAGCGCACGAACGCGAGTTGAGTGACGAACAAAGGAAACAGCGTCTCGGCGCGATGCAGCGTCATGTCGAGTCGGCCGAAGCGGCGCACGCCGCAGGGCAGGTGGCGGAACTGACGCGCCTGATGACGGTGATCGATGACGCGCTCAAACCCGGCCCGGTGAACGCCGCGCTTGCCCGGCGCATCGAATCCCTCCGCCAGGAACAGCTGCGCCTGCGCGACTGGCAGCGCTGGAGCGGCGGACAGCGGCGCGAGGAACTGGTCGCCGAGGCGCAGGCTCTCGCCAGAATGGCCGGCGAAAAAGTCGCGCTCAAGGCCCATGCCGATGCCATCGACAAACTGCGCGACCGCTGGAAAGAACTGGACAAGCTGGGCGGCGCGACCAACAAGACATTATGGCTCGCCTTTGACGGCGCCTTGAAGGCCGCCTACGTGCCGGTGGCGGCGCATCTGGGAAAACTCAAAGTTGCGCGCAACGAGAATCTCGTCGCACGCAACCGGGTGATCGATGGCCTCGCCAATGCGCGAGCGAAATTTTTCCCCGCCGCGCCGCAAGAGGGGGACTCTCCTGCTCCTGCCTCGCCCGCAGGCAGCCGGCCGGACTGGCGCGCGATTGCGCGCGTCCTTGAAGAAGCCAAAATCGATTGGCGTAAATTGGGGCCGGTGGAGCACACCGTGCCGCGCAAGTCACAAAAGGGCGACCACGCGGTGACGACGCGTTACGCGGCAGCCCTCCAGGCCCTGGAAGCCCCGCTGACCCAAGCCTATCGCGAGGCAAGCCAGGAGCGTGAACGACTTATCGCCGAAGCGAAGAACCTCGGCGAGTCGAAGCCGCTCGCGCGGGATGCGATCGACAAGGGGCGTGGGCTGCAAGCGCAATGGCAAGCCCATGCCAAGGCCCTGCCTTTGCCGCGACGCGAAGAGAACGCGCTGTGGAGCGCGTTCAAAGCGGCTACGGATGCCCTGTTCACCGCGCGCGACGCCGCTCGCGCCGCCCGGGAAACCGCAGCCGGCGAACAGATCAAGGCGCGCGAAGCGATCATCGAGAGCCTACTCGCGCTTCCCGCCGCGAATTCCACCCGCAGCACGCCGGAGATCAAGCGGGCGCTGGCGAACGCCGAGACGGCCTGGCGCGCCTGCGCCGAAGTCGCCAGGTCGCACGCCGCCGGGCTGGATGCGCGCTACCGCGCCGCGCGCGATGCGGCGACGACGCGGCTGCGCGACATTGCCGACTATGCGGCGCATTCGCGCTTTGATGCGCTCATTGCGACCATGCGGCTTTGCGATGAGCGCGAAGCGGCGGGCGAAGTCACGCCCGACCTGGAGGCCCGCTGGAGCGCCGTTGAAAATCTCCCCGATGCCTGGAAACCCGGTATGGAAGCGCGTTTCCGTGGCATTTCCTCTCCCAAGGCTGACCCTCAGCCCGGCCCCCGATCCGGCATGGGCTCTGATGCAGGCCTGCCCGTTACGCTGTTGAACCTCGAAGTCGCCTGCGGCGTCGACACCCCGAGCGAGTTCACGGCCGCGCGGCAACAATTGAAAATGCGCGCGCTGAAAGACGCGATGGAAGGCCGCCGGGCCGCGACCACGCCGGCGGACATCGAGCGCTGGTTGCGTGACGCCGCCGCCACGCCCCGCCCCGATGAGGTGTCGCGCCGGCGACTGGAGAAAATCATCGCTGCAGTCCGGGTTCGTCGCCAGGGGTAAGAACAGTGGTGAAAGGGGCGTACCGGTTCGCCGACCGAGCAGGCAGCTGAGCCCCGGGTGGACCACAGGGAGCCTCAATGACAAGGTCGTCCCTTGCGGACGTTTGACCTATATCAACGTGCCGTCCGCGTTCGGAATCCACACTTTATGGCCTGAGAGGGCGATGCGTCGAGTCCGGATCGAAGGTGGAGTCAGCGGCCCGGCAACCTATTACAAATTCCCGGGGCAAACCGCGCGTTCGCCGCAGTAGTCGTCGGACGCTTCGCTGTCATGCGTCAGCGAACAAGCGATGGCGTTCTCCCGGTTCCGCGACGGTGCGCGGCGCTTACTCCCAAAATAAAATCATTCCTTGCACTTTTGATATAGGTCAAGAACGCAAATTAGCAGGCCCGTAGTATCGCGAACGGGCGGGTACATGGGCTCGGAGGTGCTGTGTTCAGTCAGCGCGTCAGAAGCGTGATGGAGCGAAAGAAAATGCTCACCGCTCCGCCGGATACCACCGTCAGCGAAGCCGCCAAGCTGATGGCGAGCAAGAGCGTCGGCGCGGTCATGGTCGTCGAAGAGGGACGCTTGGTCGGGATTTTTACCGAGCGCGACGCCGTATTTCGCGTCATCGCGCGAGGGCTTGATGCGCAGACCGCGCGCCTGGCCGATGTGATGACGGCCGCACCGCATACCGTAGATCCCAACAAGACATTCGGGTATGCGCTGCTCATGATGCACGAGAACGGTTTCCGCCACGTGCCTGTGATCGAAAACGGCAAACCCGTGGGGATCGTCTCGGCTCGTAACGCGCTGGATCCCGAAATGGAAGAGTTCGTGTCCGAAGCACAGCGGCGAAAGCATATCCGATAGCCTCGGGTGGGCCTGCCGCTCACCTACCATCCGGTTCCCGACATCGCCTGAGCGCGGCAGCGCGTCCGCGCTTGACCTGCTGTGCCCGGCGACTGCATGATTTGCCGCGATGCCCGTCACCGGGCCGTTCCCGCGTACCTTTGGCCAAAGGTCGGGGCGAAAATCACACGCTGGAGGGGAAATGACCAAGCTTGCCGCATTCACCGCCGCACTGCTTTTTTCCACGCTCGCGCTCGCGCAAGGCTACCCGAACCGGCCCGTGAAAGTCATCGTGCCCTGGCCGCCGGGGCAGGCCACCGACATCGCCGCGCGCGTGGTGGCCGAGAAGCTGCAACAGGCGCTCGGGCAGTCGTTCATCATCGACAACCGTGCCGGCGCCGGCGGCTCGATTGGCACCGACGCAGCCGTGAAGAGCGCGCCCGACGGTTACACGCTGCTGGCGGCGTCGAGCGGGCCGATATCGATCATGCCGCACTTGCAGAAGACGCCCTACGACCCGGACAGGGACTTTGCCCCGATCAGCGTGGTGGCTCTGGTGCCGTTCGCGCTGGTCACGCACCCGTCGTTCCCGGCGGCGAACGCGAAGGAATTCATCGCGCAGCTGCGCGCGAATCCGGACAAGTACACGTTCTCGTCCTCGGGCACCGGCGCATCGTCGCACCTGATCACGGAGCTGTTCAACTCGATGGCGCAGGTCAAGGCGCGCCACGTGCCCTACAAGGGCAGCGCGCCGGCGCTCACGGACATCATTGGCGGCCAGATCGGCTACACCATCGAGACCGTGGCCGGGACCATCGGGCACATCAAGGGCGGCCGCCTGAAAACATTCGGCACCACGTTCGCGCAGCGCACCGCCGGCATGCCTGACGTCCCGACGATCGCGGAAGCGGCCGACCTCCCGGCGTACGACATCGGCGCCTGGATCGGCTATACCGCGCCGCCCGGGACGTCGCGCGAGATCCGCGTGCGCCTCTCGGGCGAAATCCAGAAGGCCATGCAGGGGCCGGAGCTGAAGGAGCGTTTCGTTTCGCTCGGCCTGGACGCCGTTTCGAACACACCCGATGAGATGGCGGCGTTCATGCGCCGGCAACTGGAGCGCTACGGCTCGATCATCAAGAGCCAGAACATCAAGATCGAGCAATAGGCGTGGAGGTCAGGCGCATCTCCGGTGCGCTTGGCGCCGAGATCCTCGGGGTGGATCTCGGGCGGGACCTCGCGGAGGAAACCGTCGTGGCGATCCGGCGCGCCTTCCTCGAGCACTTGGTGGTGTTCTTTCACGACCAGCCGCTCACCCCCACGCAGTTCATGGCTTTTGCGCGGCGCATGGGCGAGCCGATCGAATACCCGTTCGTCAAGGGCATAGACGGATTTCCGGAGGTCATCGAAGTGAAGAAGCTCGAACACGAGCGGCAGAACTTCGGCGGCTTGTGGCATTCGGACACCGCCTACCTCGAGATTCCGCCGATGGGCTCGATGCTGCTCGCGTGCGAGGTCCCGCCCTACGGCGGGGACACCGAGTTCGCCAACCAGTACGCGGCCTACGAGGCTCTGTCCGAAGGCATGCGCAAGCTCCTGGACGGCCTAGTGGCCGTCAACTCTTCGACCAAGGCCGATGCCACGCGCACGCGCGAGGACCGCATCAAGGAACAGGGCCTCGAGACCCGGCAGTTCATGGCCGAGCACCCGGTCGTTCGCACCCATCCGGAGACCGGGCGCAAGGCGCTCTACGTGAACGTCGGCCACAGCGTGCGCTTCAAGGACATGACCGAGGAAGAAAGCGCGCCGCTGCTCGCGTTCCTGTTCCGGCACGAGGTGCGGCCCGAGTTCACCTGCCGCTTCCGCTGGCGCGCGGGCTCGCTCGCGTTCTGGGACAACCGCTGCACGCAGCACAACCCGGTAAACGACTATCACGGGCACCGTCGGGTGATGCATCGCATCACTCTCGCGGGCGACAGGCCGCGCTGATCCAGCGACGATGTCCGCCTCCCGCTCTCTCCCGGGAATGCGCAGGCGCGGCATCGCGTATCATGCTCACCGGGACTGAAGACATGGGCCTCATGGGCCCGCGCTCTTCGGAACAAGACCAGGGAACCACGCCGTGAATAAATTCCAGTTGACCGTGCTGATCGCTGCATTGGCGAATCTGGCGCTGCTGCTGCTTTTCCCGCCGTTCGACAGCCAGCCTCTGTGGCGCATGGGCCCGGCCACCTTCGATGCCTTCTACCCGGTGTTCGACTGGCCGGCCAAAGGCACACTCAACAGCGGCATGCTGTATCTCGAAATCTTCTCCGTGCTCGTCAACGCGGCGCTTGCCTGGGTCCTGCTGCAAGGCACGCCGAAGCAGCCTTCCCTTCCCCGAGTTCGCTGGCAGAGCGTGCTGCAATGGATGGTCATCGCCGATCTGCTGCTGATTCTGATCTTCCCGCCATTCGAAACCCTGCCGCTGGAGGCGCGCATGGGCGAGCGCGCGTTCGAGGGCTTCAGGTTCGTATTGAGCGGCAGTGTCCAGCGCGGCATCTTTCTGCCGCTCCTGTTCATGGAGCTGTTGTTGCTGGCGCTCAATGCGACGGCGCTGTGGCTGGCGTTCGAGCTCGTCGCTCGCAAAGAGGAGACGAGTGGCGCGGTATCTCCCGGTGCGCCTGGACTGGAGGGAGGCCAGATCGGACGCAGCGGCAGTGACCGGCGGCAGCGCCGGGATCCGCACTACGACGGTCCTGAGCGGCGCGCGGGAATCGACCGCCGCGAACGATCCTGAATGCAACGTACGCGCGACATTGTCGCCTCGGGCGACGCGCGTATCGAAGTGATTGCCGAAGGCGCGGGGCCCCTCGTTGTTCTCCTGCCCTCGCGCGGTCGCGATTCCGAGGATTACGACGAGGTCGCCGCAGGGATCGCGAGAGCCGGATATCGCGTGCTGCGACCGCAGCCGCGCGGCACCTGCCGCAGCACCGGGCCGATGATGGGTCTCACGCTCCACGATTTCGCCGGCGACGTGGCGGCGGTAATAGCGCACGCGGACGGCGGCCCCGCGGTCGTCGCCGGCCACGCCTTCGGCAACTGGGTCGCACGCATGACCGCGGCGGATCATCCGCGGCTCGTTCGCGGCGTGGCGATCCTCGCGGCCGCGTCGAAGAGCTATCCGGGTTTTGCCGGGGCGCAGCGGCTCGTCGAAGCGGTGAAGAAGGCCGGCGACCCCGCGGTCAGCGAAACGGAACGCCTGCAGCACCTGCGCTCGGCGTTCTTCGCGCCGGGCCATGACCCGAGCGAATGGCTGGAAGGCTGGTATCCGGAGGTGAACCAGAGCCAGTTCGAGGCGGGTCGGGCCACGCGGCAGGAAGAATGGTGGGGGGCGGGAAGCGCGCCGCTCCTCGACCTTCAGGCGGCGCTCGATCCGTTCAAGCCGCGCGAGACGGCGAACGAGCTGAAGGAAGAGTTCGGCGAGCGCGCCACTCTCGCCGTGATCCCGGATGCGAGCCATGCGCTCATCCCCGAGCACCCGGCCGCGGTCGTGGCCGCGATTGTCGGCTGGATGCGAAAACTTACCCGGTAGCCGGGGAAGGATCCACGGGGTCGAGGGCCGACGCGCTGCTGTATGCTTGCGCGAAGGGACGAAACGCGGAGGCGAGGATGTCGGGCAGCACCTGGATCGATCATTTTCCCGGCAATTTCATGTGGTCGAACGCGACGCTCGTCTGCAAGGGCATGGCGCCCTACGGCGCGGTCGCGATCGGGGAGATCGACCGGATCGGCGAGCGGCTGGCCGCGCGCGACATGGGCGACTCGGATGCGTGGTGGCAGGAGTGGTGCGCGATGGCGGAGAGAAACGAAGCTCTCGCCGACAAAGCCGCGGCCGACGGCCGCGACTTGACCGCCGGGGACCATTACCTGCGCGCGGGCAATTACTACTACACCGGCGAGCGCTTCGTTCCCCCGGGGGAGAGGAAGCTCGAGATCTACAAGAAGGCGCTGCGTTGTTACCGGGAGGGCTTGAAGCGCCGGCACAGGAACATCGAGTTCGTCGAGGTACCGTACGAGGGCAAGACGCTGCCGGCGCACTTCATGAAGGCTCAAGGAACGACGGGGCGCGCACCTACGGTGGTGCTCTTCGACGGCATGGACAACTGCAAGGAGATGAGCGTGCTGTTCGCGGGCCTGGAGTTCGCGAAGCGCGGATTGCATACGCTCGCGATCGACGGGCCGGGGCAGGGCGAGGCGCTGCGCCTGCGCAAGATCTACGCGCGCCACGACTACGAAGTGCCGGGCACGGCCGCCTACGAGTTCGTCGCGAAGCGCGCCGACGTCGATCCGGAAAAAGTCGTGATTATGGGCTACAGCTTTGGCGGCTATTACGCGCCGAGGATCGCGGCCTTCGAGCGCCGCTACTCCGCCTGCGTGTGCCTCGGAGCCCTGCACTGGGACCTGCACGCGTGGCAGTCGAAAATCAAGGAGCAGCTCAAGGCCGACCCGAAGAAAAGCGCGCAGTCGAACTTCCAGTTCCAATGGATCTTGGGACTGTCCGACTCGGACGCGGCGCTCGAGCGTGCGAAAGAGTTTTCTCTCGCCGGCGTCGCGGACAAGATCACCTGCCCGGTGCTGATCACCCACGGGCAGAACGACCGCGTCGTGCCGGTGGAGGCGGCGCACAAGCTCCATGCCGCGCTCACGACAAAGAAGAAGACGCTGAAGATCTTCACGGCCGAGGAGGGCGGGGCCGAGCACTGCCAGGTGGACAACCGGCCGCTGGGGATCGGCTATATTGCCGACTGGATCGCGGCGAACATCTAGTGTAATTGGGGAGCGAGCATGAGCATTGCGAGATCTTTCCCCTCCTCCCTGGGGAGGAGGGGTACGCCGAAGGCGGGGGGTGGTGGCGGCGGGCTGCAGACCACCCCGCCTGCTTCGCAGGCACCCCTCCTTAAGAAAGGAGGGGAAGTCGTTTGTCTGGCGTTGCTGCTCGCTCTGGCCGGCGGCGCCTTTGCTCAGTACCCGACGAAGCCGGTGCGCCTTGTGGTGCCGTTTCCTGCGGGCGAATCGGTCGACGCGACCGCGCGCCTGGTCGGCCAGTCGTGGTCCGCGGCTCTCGGCCAGCAGATTGTGGTCGATAACCGCGGCGGCGCGGGCGGGACGATCGGCAGCGAAGCGGTCGCGAAATCCGCGCCCGACGGCTACACACTCCTGTGGGGCAACGTCGGGCCGCTCGCCATCGGCCCCGGCCTCTACAAGAAGCTCGGCTACGACGTCGCCAAGGATTTCGAGCCCGTATCGCTGGTCGCGACTTTGCCTTTCGTGCTGTTCGCGAGCCCGGTGCTGCCGGCGAACTCGGTCAGCGAGCTCATCGCCTACGCCAAGGCGCATCCTGGCGAGATCAATTTCGGCTCGACCGGCGTGGGCTCCGGCCTGCATCTCATCGCGGAGCTGTTCAAGAGCGTCGCCGGGATACAGATCGTGCACGTGCCCTACAAGGGCGTCGCGCAGGCGCTCCCCGAGATGATGTCGGGCAAAGTGCAGATCGCGTTCAACACGATCCCCGCGTTCCTGCCGCACGTGAAAGCCGGGCGCTTGAAGGCGCTGGTGATCACCGCTCCGGCGCGCTCGCCGCTGCTGCCCGATGTCCCCGCTGCGCCGGAAGTGGGCTTGCCCGCGCTGCAGGGCGGGTCCTGGCATGCGGTGGTCGCACCGGCGGGCACGCCGCGCGACGTGCTCGAGAAGCTGAATCAGACGCTGGTCGCCACGGTGGCGATTCCGGAGTTGCGCACTCAGCTCACCAACCAGGGCGCGCAGCCGGTAGGAAGTTCGCCCGACGAACTGCGCAAGTTCATGCAGGCGGAAGGCGAGAAATGGGGCCGTGTGATCCGGTCTTCGGGCGCGCGGGCGGATTGAACTCAAACCAGGCAATGAGGAGAGGGATATGCGATCTCATCACATCGTTGCGGCGGTGTTTTTCGCCGTGGCGTTGACCGGCGGCGCAGTCGCGCAGCAGAAAACCGTGGTCGTGCTCGGCACGGCGACCCCGGGCGGCGGCTTTCCCCTGTACGGCGCGGCGTACTCCTCGACGATCAATGAGATGGATCCGACGCTCTCGATCGAGCCGAAGAATACCAAGGGCAGCACCGAGAACATTCCGCTCGTCGAGGCCGGCAAGATCCACATCGGCCAGGCGACGGGCGAAGTCACCTACGAGGCGCTCGCCGGGATCGGCCGGCCGAAGGCGGACCTGCGCATCATCAACGCGATGTATTCGAATTCCGGCATGTTCATCGTGCGCGCCGACGGCCCGTATCGCGCTCTCGCCGATCTGAAGGGAAAACCGATCGCCTGGGGCGCGAGCGGCTCCGGTTTCGTCGTGCTCGCGCGCTATGTGTTCGACGGATTGGGAATGGACATCGCCAAGGATTTTCAGCCGATCTTTCTTGAAAAGGCCGCGGACGGCCCGACGATGGTGCTCGACGGGCGCGCGGCGGCGCTATGGGGCGGCGGGGTCGGCTGGCCCGGTTTCGTCGCGGTGTCGAAGGGGCCTTCGGGCGCGCGTTTCATCGCGCCGAGCGCGGACGAGCTGAAGCGTATTATCGCCAAGCACTCCTTCATCAAGCCGATCACTCTGCCCGCGGGAAGTTATCCGGGGCAGGACACGCCGGTCGCGACACTCGGCTCATGGGCCTTCGTGCTCGCCGCGCCCTCCCTGCCGGAGGACGTCGCCTACCGGATCGCGCGCGCGTTGCACAAGGGCGAGGCGGCGATCGGCGCGAAGCTCGCGCAGGCGCGTGAATCGACGCTCGCCAATACGCTCGCCGCCGCGCCGCGGCAGGACCTGATCCATCCGGGCGTGCTGAAATACATGCGCGAAGCGGGCGTACTTCGCTAGGGGGAGGGGAACATGAGCCAGGTCCAGTTCGCTCCGCAAGAGAGCAAGGTGTCAGTCGTGCGTCCCATGCTGCTCTCGCACGGCACGCTGATGTGCAAGGATCTCGCCAGGTCGCGGCGCTTCTACGAGGAGTTCCTCGGGCTGGAAGTGGTGCGCCACGCGCGGCCCGCGATGATGCTGCGCCTGAAGACCGGCATGTACGTGGTTGCCGTGTGCATCGGCGAGCGCGTTCCCAACCAGCACGTGCTTACCCACTGGGGCCTGAACGTGGCGACGCGCGAGGAAGTGGACCGTGCGCACGCCGAGGCGCATCGGCAGAAGGAGAAATACGGGATACAGAAAGTCAACAAGGTGCTCGACCGGCACGGAGCGTACGGCTTCTACTTCCAGGACCTCGACAACAACTGGTGGGAGATCCAGTACGAGCCGCGCGCTATCGACGACTTCTTCGCCCGCGGAGACCTCTTCGAAATGAACCTGCACGCCGTCGAGACCGACGAATCGCACGAATAGGGAGAAAAATCATGAACGCACGCAATCTGTTCCTCTCGCTCCTTTCCGGCGTGGCGCTCGCCGCGGGATCGCCCGCCGCATCGCCGCAGGCGTTCCCGAGCAAGCCGGTGCGCATCGTCTCGCCATATCCGAACGGCCTCACGCCCGATATCGCCGTGCGTGCGGTCGCCGACCGCCTTTCGAGAACCTGGAACCAGCCGGTGATCGTCGAGCCGCGGCCGGGCGCGAACGGCTTCATCGCGATCGGCGCGGCGAAGAAAGCCGCCCCCGACGGTCACGAGCTGCTGCTCGCGGGGCAGGCGCATCTTTCGATCAACCCGAACATCTTTCCCAAGGCGCCGTACGACGCACAACGGGATTTCGTGCCGCTGTCACAGATTTACCGCACGCCCTTTTTCATTGCAGTAGCCGCCGCCGGCCCTTACAAGAACGTTGCGGACCTGATTGCAGCCGCCAAGGCGAGCCAGAAGAAGCTCTCCTACAGCTCGCCCTACGTCGGCAGCCCGCCGCATCTGGGCGCCGCCCTGTTCGCGCACCTGATAGGGGCCGAGATGGTGCACATCCCCTTCAAAGACGGCGCGCAGATCTACATCTCGGTTGCGAACGGCGATGTCGATTGGGCGCTCGGCTCGGTGGGATCGGTGCTGCCGCTCCTCAAGGCGGGAAAGCTCAAGCTCATCGCCTTCGCGCAGAAGACGCGGCTTCCCGACTATCCCGATGTTCCGACCGTGGCGGAGGCGGGCGGGCCGGTGGGGTACGAGGTGGACACCTGGGTGTCGCTGGTCGCGCCTCGCGGCACTCCGGCGGAACTCGCGCAACGCATCAGCTCGGACATCGCGGCGGCACTCGCCGACGCCACGATCCGGGAGCGGTTTAAGGGCATCGGGGTCGATCCCGTACCAAGCAGCCCTGCGCAGCTCGCCGAACTGATCCGCAGCGACACGAAAGTCTACGGCGAGATCGTCAGGCGCACCGGCGTGAAGGCGGAGTGAAGGCCCCCAACGGCGGTAGTCAATGAGGGCGAGCGTGGGCGGCGCGCGAGCGCCATTGCTGGAATAGCGCGAGACTGGAGGCGCCGACCGCGATCAGGCACACCGCGGTCCACCCGGAGTGCGCGAGCGCCGTGCTCGCGAGAAACGCCCCGGCTGCGTTGCCGCCCCAGATGTGCGCGCCGAACACCGTGTTGAAGCGGCTGCGCGCGTCCGGCGCGACCGACGTGATCAGCGTCTGATTCGCCACCAGGGCCGAGCGCAGCCCGCAGTCGAGCAGCACGGCGCCCGCGATCACGGCGCCGACCCAAAAGGGGGCGAACGCGAACACGACGTACGCCGCGAGCACCAGGCACACGCCGGCCGTGACGATGGGAAATGCGCCGCGGCGGTCCGACCAACGGCCCGCCGCTTGCGACACTAGGATGCCCGCCGCGCCGGGAATCGCCAGCAAGCCGGTTTGCGCCGGCCCGAAGCCGTGGAACAGGGCGAGCATCGGCGCGGCGGTTGCCCAGAAGCCCCCGTAGGAGATGCCGAGCAGGAACTGGATGGCGGATGCACGCCGCAACATCGCGTTGTCGCGCAGGAATTCACCCAGCGAGCGCATCAGGCGGCCGTAGCCGAGCTGCGTTCTTGCCGGCATGCTGGGGAGCCACAGTACGAGCGCCGGCGCGAGCGCAAGGAGCATGACGGCGGCGGCCACGTACGTCCACCGCCAACCGAGATAGTGGGCGATGAGGCCACCCGCCACGCGCCCGAAAAGAATGCCGAGAAAAAGGCAGGCGAGCAGCGCGCCCATCACGCGCCCGCGCGTCTCGGGCGGGGCAAGCTCCGCCGTCAGCGGGATGATGAGCTGGGCAAAGCCGGCCGTGACGCCGACGACGAAGCTCGCCGCCGCGAGCGTCGCGAGCGAAGGCGCGGCCGCCATCGCGAGCAGGGCGACGATCAGCACCGCGAGCTCCGCTAGGATCAGCCGCCGCTTGTCGAAGCGGTCGCCGAGCGGCACGAGAAAGATCGTGCCGGTGAGGAAGCCGCCGAAGGTAAGCGTCGCCACCCATCCCGCTGCCGCCGCGTCTGCGTGGAACTCCGCGGCGAACGCGCCGAGCATCGGTGTCTGGTAGTGGATGGTTCCCGCGCCCGCGAACACCGCCACGAGGAGCAGCACCATCAGCCTGCGGTCGAGCTGACGCGGAGAATTCATTGTTTCTTTCTACGTTCTCTCGGGGAGAGCGTCGCGTGTAGGCAAATCTACCGGCGTCAATTGTCCGCGATTTGGTTGCGGAAAGACACCTATTGAACATGCCGGGGTGTCGAACCCGTTTCTTGGCTCCGGCTGCGCGCGCGTCCTCGCTCCGGATAGAATCCCTCTTCGAAGCTGCCGTGTTGAGGAGCATTGATCTCGCGCCCGGCCGGACGCCATGGACGGATCGAAGGAGGACGAAGCCCATGTACCAGGAACAGACGCCGCTCCACGTTGTCGGCCAGCTGCTTGTCGCTTTCCTTTTTCTCGCAACCGGGATCGTGAACGTCACGACGAAGTTCCGCCAGCATCTGGACCGAATGGTGGCGGTCGGCGTGCCGTACGCGAAGCCGCTGCTGATCGCGGGCTTCGCCATGCAATTCGCAGGCGCCCTTCTGGTCGCGCTCGACTGGCACCGCGCTCTCGGCGCGTCCATCCTGATCGTCTTTACCGTGCTTGCCACGGCCATCTTCCACCAGTACTGGCGCGTCGAGGATCCCCTGCGCCGCCACTTGCACGTGTCGTTCATTTTTTCAAACTGCGGCATCGTCGGCGGACTGCTGCTGCTGATGTAGGACCGGCCGTGAGGCAGAGCAAGATTTTTTCGTTGGCGCAGAAAATCCGCTTCGCGCACTGCGATCCGGCGGGGATTCTCTACTTCCCGCATGTCTTCGATTTCGTGAACACGGCGGTCGAGGAGTGGTTCGAGATCGGTCTCGGGATGCCCTTCGATGCGTTTCACATGGAGCACGGCTACGGAAATCCCGTCGTCACTACGCAGTGCGAGTTCCTGATTCCCTGCCATTTCGGGGAGGATCTGACGCTGGAGCTGGCGCCCGTGCGGATCGGACACAGCTCCATCGATATGCGCATCACGGTGAAAGTGGGAGACGAAGAGCGCATGCGGCTGCGCCATCGCACCGCAATGATATCGATGGACAGCTTTCGTCCCATCGCGATTCCCGAAGCGCTGCGCGCGCGGGCGATGGACTATCTCGCCCCTTCGGAGAACGATCCTCCCGGCCGTGCGCTGCCGATGTGGACGGGGGCGACGCCGCCGAGCGCGTTCCGCTCCAGGCAGCGGGTTCGCTACGCGCATTGCGATCCCGGGGGGATCGTGTACTTCCCGCGCTTCTTCAGCATGTTCGACGCCGCGCTCGAGGACTGGCTCAGCGAAGGCCTGGACTGCCCGTTGGGCAGCGACCTCGTGGCGAAGCGAAACCTGCGCACGCCTTCGCTCGTGATCGGCGCCGAGTTCAGGCGCGCCTGCCGGCTGGGCGAGCCGCTGGATTTCGACCTGTGGCCCACACAGATCGGCCGCAGCTCCATTCACCTCGCGCTCTCGGGCAAGGCCGGGAACGAAGAACGCCTGCGCGCGGCGTGGACGCTCTGCCTGGTTTCGCGCGAAACATGGAAGTCGGTGCCGATCCCGGACGACCTGCGCGCCAGAATGGAGCGATTCGTGGCGCCTCGGAGGAATCCCGCCTTTCCTTGATTTGCATCAAATGGCTCCTGGCGGAGTGCTGGAGGCTAGCGGGAGAGAATTCCGCTGACTTTCGGGACGCTTACATGAGCCTCGGCACACTCAAGTTCTCGGCGCTGCTCTTTGGCATGCTGAAGATGCTCCGGCACAAGGCGCGCAGGCATTCCGCCTTCGCCAAGCGCCTCGCCGAGAAGAACTTCACCGCGCAGATCCGGACCTTCGACGGCGACGTCGGCCGCTATTTCAGCTTCCGCGATGGACGCATCGAGTCAAGGAGCGGCCTGCACCCGGACCCGCAGATCACTGTTTCCATCGCCTCAGCTGAGCTCGGTGCGCGGCTTTTCACCCCGTGGGTGGAACAGCTCGAGCGCATCGAGGCGATGAAGAACTTCGACTTCAAGGCCGAGGGGCCCGACGAGCTGGTCGTGTGGTTTACCCAGACCCTCGCCATGATGCAGACCGTGGGTCTCGAATACGGCACCGCCATGCCCGACGGCACCAGGCGTTTCGTGACCAACACCAACGGCGGACCGCTTTTCGTTTATGTAAAGGACGACAGGATCGTGCGCCTGACGCCGATCGAGTTCGGCGAGGACGACGCGGAGCCGTGGACGATCAAGGCGCGCGGCAAGAGCTTCACGCCGCCGCGCAAGACCAGCGTCGCGCCGCACACGCTGTGCTCGAAATCGACGGTCTATTCGCCGCATCGGCTGCTCTACCCGATGAAGCGCGTCGATTTCGATCCCAAGGGCGAACGCAACCCTAGGAACCGCGGCGTCTCGGGCTACGTGAGGATCAGCTGGGACGAGGCGCTCGAGCTCGTCGCCTCCGAGATCAGACGCGTGAAGACCGAGCACGGCCAGGGCGCGATCATCGCCAACCACGGCTCGCACCACACCTGGGGCAACATCGGCTACTACATCAGCGCCGCGTACAAGTTCTTCAACGCCATCGGCACTACGCGCGTCATCCACAATCCCGACAGCTGGGAGGGCTGGTACTGGGGCGCGATGCACCACTACGGCTACAGCATGCGCCTCGGCCAGACCGAGACCTACAGCCTGGTCGAAGACCTCATGAAGGAAGCCGAGATGGTGGTGTTCTGGTCGGCCGATCCGGAGTGCACCAGCGGCTCGTACAGCGCTTTCGAGGGCACGCCGCGCCGGCAGTGGCTGAAGGACCTCGGCATCGAGATCGTGCACATCGATCCCTACTACAACCACACGGCGGCGCTGCTCGGCGGCAAGTGGTTCGCGCCCAAGCCCGGCACCGATGCCGCGATGGCGCTCGCCATCGCCTGGGTTTGGATCACGGAGGGAACGTATGACAAGAAATATGTCGCCGAGCGTTCGGTGGGGTTCGAGGTGTGGCGCGACTACATCGTCGGAAAAGAGGACGGCGTACCGAAGACGCCCGAGTGGCAGGAGCCCGAGACCGGCATCGCCGCGAAGGACGTGCGCGCGCTCGCGCGTCGCTGGGCGAGCAAGAAAACCTACCTCGGCGCGGGCGGCTGGGGCAACGGCCACGGCGGCGCCTGCCGCTCGGCGACCGGCATCCAATGGGCGAGGGCATTGGCGTGTCTCCTTGCGATGCAGGGCATGGGCCGTCCCGGAGTTAACTTCGGCCACCTCCAGTGGGGCACGCCGATCGACCTGCACTTCTATTTCCCCGGCTACGCCGACGGCGGCATCTCGGGCGATATCGAGAACACCGGCATGCCGATCAGCCTGTATCAGCGCATGCCGCAATTGCCGAGCTTCAATCCTTCGACGCAGAAGGTACCGCGGCTGCGCATTCCCGAGGCGATTCTGGAGGGCAAGACCGAGGGCTATCCCTGGAACGGCAAGACGATCGAGGGACAGTTCCAGAAATTCAGCTATCCGGCGCCCGGCCACAGCCCAATCCGCATGTTCTACAAGTACGGCGGCGCCTCGATCGGCACCATGAGCGAGACCAATCGCTACGTGAAGGCCTACCGCACCGAGAACCTGGAGTTCGTGGTCAACCAGTCGATCTGGTTCGAGGGCGAGGCGAAGTTCGCCGACGTGATCCTGCCCGCGTGCACGCAGTTCGAGCGCTGGGACATCAGCGAGTTCGGCGGCACCGGCGGCTACGCGCTGCACGGCCAGACGCAGATGAACCACCGCATCGTGCTGATGCAACACAAATGCATCGAGCCGCTGGGCGAGTCGAAGTCCGATTACCAGATCTTTCTCGAGCTTGCCAATCGCCTCGGCCTGGGCACCTACTATTCCGAGGGCATGAACGAGCTCGACTGGGTGAAGCGCCTGTTCGACGCTTCCGATCTGCCCAAGCACATCTCGTGGCCGGAATTCCTCAAGAAAGGATATTTCGTCGTGCCGGCGCCGTCCGAAGAGCGGCGCGACCCGCCGGCGCTGCGCTGGTTCTACGAGGGCCGCAAGAAGGACGTGCCCGAGCCGCATCCTCTGCCGGGGGACTACGGCAAGCAGTATCTCGAAGGCCTGCAGACGCGGTCGGGAAAGTTCGAGTTCGAGTGCTCCAGCCTCAAGCGCTTCGACCCGGATGACCCCGAGCGCCCGCCGATCGTGAAATACCTGCCCTCGTGGGAAGGCCTGCAGACGAAGGGACTGGTGGAGCGCTACCCCCTGCAGATGATCTCGCCGCACTCGCGCTTTTCCTATCACACGCTCTCCGACGGTAAGGAGAGCGCGGTGAACGACATCGAAGAGCACCGCGTGCGTATCGACGGCTACTACTACTGGGTGATGCGTATCAACAGCGAAGACGCGAAAGCGCGCGGCATCAAGCAGCACGACCTCGTCAGGGTGTTCAACGACCGCGGCGCGGTGGTGTGCGCGGCGCAGCTCACCGAGCGCCTGCCGCGCGGGACCGTGCATTCCTACGAGTCCTCCGCGGTGTACGACCCGATGGGCGAGCCGGGAAATTCGGTCGATCGCGGCGGCTGCATCAATCAGCTCACACCCAAGCGCTCGATCGCGGCCAAGGTGACCGGCACTGCGGTGAACTCCTGTCTGGTGGAGATCGTGCGCTGGGACGGATCGGGTGCGCTGCACCCCGCCGCCCAGGCGGCGAGCGCGTGAGGGGCGGCGCACATGAAAAAATGGAACCTGGTCATCGACGTCGCGCAGTGCTTCGGCTGCAACGCCTGCACCATGGCCTGCCACGACGAGTATTTCGGCAACGACTTCCCCGGCGTCGCGGCGGAGATGTCGCGCCTCGGCCACCGCTGGATCGAGATCCGCCAGCGCGAGAGCGGCACCTTCCCGGTGGTCGAGGTCTCGTACCTTCCGGTGACCTGCAACCACTGCGATAACCCGCCGTGCATGAAAGCCGCGCGCGACGGCGCAATAACGAAGCGTGCCGACGGCATCGTCATCATCGTTCCGGAAAAGGCGAAGGGGCAGCGGCAACTGGTCGAAGCCTGTCCCTACGGCGCGATCTGGTGGAACGAAGAGAAGCAGTTGCCGCAGGCCTGGCCGTTCGATGCGCATTTGCTCGACGCCGGCTGGACGCAGACGCGCGGCGCGCAGGTTTGCCCCACGCGCGCGATGCGCACGCTGCATGTCGAGGACGAGGAAATGCAGCGCATCGCGCGCGAGGAGAAGCTTTCGGTCCTGCATCCGGAGTTCAAGACGAAGCCGCGCGTGTATTACAAGAACCTCGATCGCTGGACCCGGGTGTTCGTCGCGGGCAGCCTTGCCGGCGAGATCGGCGGCATGACCGAATGCGTCGAAGGCGCGCGCGTCACGCTGGAGAAGAACGGTGCGCAGATCGCCGAGGCGGTGAGCGACCCGTACGGCGACTTCCGCTTCGGCGGTCTCGAGGAAGGAAGCGGTGCCTACCGCTTGCGCATCGCCGACGCGCGCTTCGCGTCGAAGACGCTCGAGGTGGCGCTGGGCAAGAGCGCCGTGCTGGGCGACATCATGCTGGAGCAGCGCCCGGCCTCTTGAGCCGGTTGATCGTGGCATAACGAGGAGAAACGGATGGCCTACATCTTTCATCAGAACGAATTGCCGAGTCTGGTGTCCACGGTGCCGGGACGCGAGCGCGTGTTCTTCGTCAGCAAGGAATTGACGCAGACCGACGCCATGCTCGCCGGGATCATGCGCTACAAGAAGGGCGCGGCTTCGCCCCTGCATCAGCACGCGAACTGCGAGCACTTCTACTTCATCATGGAAGGCAAGGCCACGGTGGAGACGGCCGAGGGCGTGCGCGATGTCGCGCCCGGCGACCTGATCTTCTTCCCGGCGGACGACCGCCACCGCCTGCGCGCGGTCGAGCCGCTGTTCTACTTCGAGTACCAGTCGCCGAACCGCTTCAAGACCACCATCCTCGACGGCACCAAGGAGGATCTCCTGTGGGAGCGCAAGGACGGCAAGGTCTGGGTGCAGAGCTAGGGGAGACGAGCCATGACCGCGACATTCATCAAGACGGGCGACTGCCCGAAACGAAAGATCGCAGGCGCAGGCGAGGTGGCGGAGATCATGAACGAGAAGCTGTGCGGAGCGAAGAACGGGCTCGGAATGCTTCGCTGGCTGCGCGCGGGCGAGCGGCTTGAGGCCGGCGCGGAGAAGAACTCGCACCAGCTCATCTACCTCATGGAAGGTCAAGGCGTCATCACGCTGAACGCGAAAGACCATGAGGTCGGCAAGGGCGCGGGCATCTATCTCGGCCCGAACGAGCGGGCGATTGTCCGCCATTCAGGCAGCGCGCCGTTGAAGCTCTTTCACCTCGTGGTGCCGAAGCTCGCGAGCTGAGTCCCGCCATGGAGAGCGCGACCCGCGTCTTCAAGAGCGTATGCCGCTCCTGCCACGGCGGCTGCGGCGCGCTCATGCACGTCGAGGACGGGCGCCTCACCAAGGTGCGCGGCGATCCCGACTCGCCCTTGAACCGCGGGCGGCTCTGCCCCATCGGCAGCGCGACCCTCGATCTGGTCTACCACCCGGATCGTCTCAAGCACCCGCTGCGGCGCGTCGGCCCGCGCGGCTCAGGAAAATGGGAGCGTATTTCCTGGGACGCGGCGCTGGACGAAATCTCCGCCCGGCTGCTCGCGATCCGTAGGGAATTCGGCGCCGAAGCGATCGCGCTTGGCACCGGCACCGGTCGCCACCACATCCGCTGGGTGTCGCGCTTCGCGCACGCACTCGGCACGCCCAACTGGTGCGAGCCGGGCTTCGCGCAGTGCTTCCATCCGCGCGTCAACACCTGCCTCCTCACCTACGGCGACTTCCCGGTGTGCGACTTCACCGGCGACACGAAACCCGAATGCATCCTGTACTGGGGCCACAACCCGCTCAACTCGGGGCCGGACGGAGAAACGCGCTTCAATGCACGCGACTCGCTCGAAGGCAACCCGAAAATCATCGTCGTCGATCCGCGCGAGACCGAGCTCGCCAAGCGCGCCGATGTCTGGCTGCGCGTGCGACCGGGCGTGGACGACGCACTCGCGCTCGCGATGCTGAACGCAATCGTCACGGAAAACCTGCACGACCGGGCGTTTGTCGCGCGCTGGACGCACGGCTTCGATCAGCTCGTTGCGCACCTGCGGCCGTATACGCCTGAGTGGGCGGCGCCGATCACCTGGGTGCCGGCCGAGAAAATCCGCGCCGCCGCGCGGCTCTACGCCGCGACCCGGCCATCGATGCTCGAATGGGGCTGCGCCATTGAGCACACGCCTAAATGCATCCAGACGGTGCGCGCGATCTCGATGCTGCCCGCGCTCACCGGCAACGTCGACGTGCCCGGCGGCTGGGTGTTCGGCATGAAGGGCCTGGGGCGCTTCCCGAGCCTGATCGAGCACCTGTCCCCCGAAGCAAACGCGAAACGTCTGGGCGCGGACAAGTTCAAGCTGCTCGGCGGCGAGGGCGCCGATCTTCCGGCCGCGCACATCCCGACTTTGCTGCAGGCGATGCGCGAGGGCAAGCCTTATCCAGTGAAGGCTTTCCTCGTGTTCGGCAACAACACGCTCACCACTTACGCCAATACCAAGCTCGTGTACGAGTCGCTCATGAAGCTCGACTTCATGGTGTGCGCGGATCTGTTTATGACGCCGACCGCCGAGCTCGCCGACATCGTCCTGCCCGCGGCGGCCTGGCCCGAGCTTGACCAGCTCGCCGGGCTGCCGACGGTCGCCGCGAACGTCGTGCTCGCGCAGCAGAAGGTCGTACAGGTGGGCGAATGCAAGCCGGACGAGGAGATCTTCGTCGCGCTCGCGCGCCGCATGAAGCTCGGCGTGTGCGAGGAATCGGTAAAGGAGGTCCTCAACCAGCAGCTCAAGGCCGGCGGCGTGGGCATGAGCTTCGAGGAGCTGACGCAGCGCGGCTTCCATCAAATGCCTTTCAAGTACCGCAAGTACGAGGAGCACGGCTTCAAGACGCCGACCGGCAAAATCGAGCTCTACTCGACCCGATTCGAGGCAATGGGCTACGCGCCGCTGCCGCATTACGAAGAGCCGCCCGAGAGCCCGATCTCCGCGCCCGAGGTGGCGCGCGAGTTCCCGCTGGTGCTCACCACCGGCGCGCGCATCCCGTACTTCTTCAACTCGGAGCACCGCCAGCTGCCGAACCTGCGCAAGGCTTACCGCGAGCCGCGCGCCGAGATCCATCCTGAGACCGCCGCGCGCCACGGCATCGTGGAGAACGAGTGGATGTGGATCGAGACGCGCCGCGGGCGCATCCGCCAGAAAGCGAAATACGCCCCGGGCAGCGACCCGCGCGTCATCCACGCCGAGCACGGCTGGTGGTTTCCGGAGGAGGGCGCGCCCGAGTACGGCGTGTGGCGCTCGAATGCCAACGTGCTCACCGACAACGGCCCGCCCTACGATCCGCAGATGGGGACCTACCAACTGCGGGGGATGCTCTGCCGGGTGGAGAAGGACGGGAGCTGACGCATCTCGAGGTCTCGATCACACCCGATAAGGTGTGGACGATTCTGAAGGATAAGGGCGCTGGGCGTCCGAGCCCGATGAGCGCGACCCGCCCGCCACGGGCCTCGCGCCCTGCGGTTGCGTTGCGCCGGTCCCGCACCTGGCCCCGTGAGGCACTGGTGTTGCAAATCCGGCCACCCCAAGCGCAAAATCCCCGCATGCCCGATCTCCGCTCGGCCCGAATCGGCGCGAAACGGCCGCAACTGCCAAAGGACGCTGCAGTCGTTCTGTTTGTGCACCTGGACGGAGGTGAAGTGGCGCGTTTCCTTGACCGGCACTGACCCGGTGTGACCGGTCGCAACGATCCTTGTCCCTGCGGCAGCAGCAGGAAATACAAGCACTGCTGCGGAGCACCTGCCGGACCCGGCCGTACCGCCGGTCCAGCCGGATCACTGGCGTTTGCGTCGCGCCTGCTCCAGGGCGGACAACTCGGGCAGGCCGAGCAGATGTACCGGCAGATACTCGCGCGCGAGCCATCCAGTGCCGAAGCGGTGCATTTTCTCGGCATGTGCCTGTTTCAGATGGGGCGCCGTGACGAGAGCCTCACGGCACTGCAACGCTCGGTCGAGTTGGCGCCCGCGAACGAGGCGTACTGGCGCAACCGCGGCATCGTGCTGCTGCAGCTCAATGAACTGCCCGAGGCGGAAGTGTCGCTGCGTCGGGCCGTGTCCGCAAAAGGCGATTCCGCGGCAGCTTACAACTATCTCGCCGTGGTCCTGCTGCGCATGGGGCGATTCGAGCAAGCGGTGACGGCATTCGAGACGGCACTGGCCCTGAATCCGGCAGACGATACGGTCCACAACAACTTCGGTTACGCGCTGCTGGAACACGGCGAGGTGGAGCGGGCACGCGAACGGTTCCATCTGGCGATCGAGCTCAATCCGCGCAATGCCATGGCGCACAACAATCTTGGCAATGCGCTGCGCGCGCTGGGCGACATGCCCGGAAGCATGGCGAACTATCAACGCGCGGTGGAGATTGACCCGGGTTTTCCCATGGCGAGGCTCAACTTCGGGCGGGCGCTGGTCGATGCGGCGCAGCCCGGTGCCGCGCTGGAGCATCTGTATGCCGCCGCGCGATTGGCGCCGCAGGAGCCGGTGGCTTGGCAGTGGCTGGCTGATGTGCTGGCCCAGTTCCGGTTCGACGTCTACACGCCCGAGGCCGAATCCGAGCTCATGGAATGCTTCTCGCGGCCGGACATCGAGCCGGCGTATCTCGCGCAGGCTGCTGCGAGCCTGCTGCGCACCGATGCGCGTTTTGTCTCCGTGCTGCCGCTCGATTGCCGGAGCGGCGCGGTGCTGCAGCTCAACGAAGCCGTAGTGCGCCAACTCGCGCGGCCGATGTTACTCCTGATGTTGGAAAACGCGCTCATCCCCGAGCCTGATTTTGAGGCTCTGATTTCCCGCGTTCGCCGCGCTGCCATCCTCGCGCGGGATGAGGGAACACTCCGCGGCGACGCGCTCATGCGCGATGTTCTGGCGGCCATCGCGCATCAGTGTTTCCTGAGCGAGTATGTGCATGCGCAAGATGATGACGAGACGCGCATCGTCGAGCGCCTGAAGGGGGAACTTGAAAACGGATTGGCGCGGGGAGAGGGTTTGAGCGAGACAGACCTCGCCTTGTACGCGTGCTATTGCCCCCTGCACGCGTTGCGGGGACTGGCGGCCATGCCTGCATCGACGAACTCGATGTTTGAGCGGCTATTTCTGCGGCAGGTGACCGAGCCCGCGGAGGAAGCGCGCTTCCGCAACGAGTTGACGTTGGTGGGGGTCATCGGCAATGAGGTTTCACGCGCGGTTCGGACGCAGTACGAGGAGCGCCCCTACCCGCGTTGGATGCGCGTGCCATCGACAGGAGGCGCCTTTCCCCTCGCGCTGCGGCTGCGCACGCTTTTCCCACACTCGATATCGGCGGGAGAGGTTGCGGAGCAACCGAGTATCCTCATCGCCGGCTGCGGAACCGGTAGGCATGTGGCGATCACGTCGATGCTCAATCCCCGGAGCCGCATCCTCGCCATCGATCTGAGCCGGGCGAGCCTCGCGTACGCGGCCAGGCGCACGAAAGAGCTCGGGCTGCTGAATGTCGAATTCGCGCAGGCAGACATCCTGGAACTCGTCCGGCTAGACCGGCGCTTCGACATGATCGAGTGCTCGGGTGTGCTGCATCACATGCAGGATCCCGCCGAGGGCTGGCGGGTACTGGCCGGACAGCTCAATCCGGGCGGCCGAATGAAAGTCGGGCTCTACAGCGAGATCGGGCGGCGCTCCGTGGTTGCCGCCAGGACGCTCATTGCCGAGCGCGGATACCCCGCCGACGCGCAGGGCATGCGCGCGGCGCGTGCCGCGATCCTGGCGCTGCCGATGGAGAATTCCGCGCGCGCTGTTGCGGATTCGCTGGACTTCTATTCCCTGTCGGGTTGCCGCGATCTGCTGTTCCACGTCCAGGAACGGCGCTACTCGCTCGGAGAGATCGAAGCCTTGCTCGCGGACTTGGGGCTGGAGTTCCTCGGATTCGAGTTCGAGATCCGCACTGCGCTGCTCGACTATCAGCGCGAGTTTCCGGACGACCCGGCGGCGGTTTCGCTCGGGAACTGGGCCGAATACGAGTCGCGTCATCCCGGCACGTTTGCCGGGATGTATCAGTTCTGGGTGGTGCCGAGCGTCGACCGGAACGGGGTCACCTTGGAGTGACCGCGGCATGGGCGTTGATTCAGGCTGCGTTCTTGGCCGGGTTCGAAGACGATTTCTCGGAAAGATCTACAGCTGCGTCGGCGGCAGTTTTTAAGGCCCTACGATCCGCAGATGGGGACCTACCAACTGCGCGGGTTGCTGTGCCGCGTCGAGCGCTCAGGGCGGCAGAGGCGAAAGCCCTAAAGCGCTTGCTCGACGCTATACCGCCGGCCAAGCTGAAATCAGCCAAGAGCCAAGGCGTGCCGGACCTTCTCCTCCACGATATTTCGATCGAAACAGACGCAAGCAAGCTTGAGCCATCGTTCGACGATCTTACGCTGCCAGAAGCAATGCGACCGCTTGTGGAATTTCTCGCCAGGCGCTGCAAGCCAATGGCGCCTCCATAGTCATTGGTGCTTTGCCCCGCGCGTTTTCTTGGCACGCTTCCTAGCCGCAGCAATTATGTCGTTAGTAGGGTTTACCTGACGTCGTTAGTAGGGTTTACCTGACGTCATTAGTAGAGCTTACCTGACTTACTGGGTAGGTCGATCCGGTCACAATGTGTGACGCTGCGTCGCGGCTGCGTGGCGCATGAGAGCAATGGGGTTCACCTACACAGGAGGTCGCTGTTGGTAAAGAGAGGGCATAGCAGTCAACGGCAAGGTCAGCCCAGGACGCTACGGCGCCGCGACATTTTACGAGGGATGTCGGCGGGAGCCGCATTGCTGGCGTCTCCCTTCGCGCTTAGCCGTCAGGCTGCCGCGCATGCCGGTCGTTTTCACCTACCCAGAACCATCACAGAGGCTGCAAGACTCCTGCGTACTGGACGGGTGAGCGTCACAGAACTCATCACGACCTATCTGCAATGCGCCCGAGAGCTTGAACCTATCCTGAATCCGTTCATCACGATTACGGAGGCTCACGCCCTAGCAACGGCGGCTGTCTTGGACCGGGAATTGCAGGCTGGTCGCGTAAGGGGCCCCTTGCATGGCATCCCGATCGTCTACAAGGACAATTTCGATACGGCGGGCATACCGACCACCATGGGTTCGAAATTCTACAGCTCGCGCGTGGCCACAACCGATGCCGAGGCGGTCCGCAAGTTGCACGCGGCTGGCGCGGTCATGCTCGGCAAAGCCAATATGAACGAGTTTGCGGCAGGGGTGGCCGGGTTCAACCAGTTCTATGGAAATGCCCATAACCCCTGGGATCTTGGGCGGTGGCCGGGAGGCTCGTCGAGCGGTACCGGGGTGGCGATCAGCTCTGGTCTGTGTCTGGGCGGTTTGGGAACGGACACTGGCGTTTCCGTCCGTGGGCCTGCCAGCTGGCTGGGTCTTGTGGGCGTCCGACCCTCCTACGGGCGTGTGAGCGTACGCGGTACGTTTCCGCGCGCCTACAGTCTTGATACCGTGGGACCGCTGGCACATACGGTCGCCGATGCCGCCACTCTGTTGAATGCCATTGGCGGCTACGATCCACTCGATCCATATGCCAAGCCCTCCCCTCACGACGACTTTACGGCCGATTTGCATCGGGGTGTCGAGGGCTTGCGTGTCGGGATTGTCGAGGACTTTACGTTCCGCAATGTTGATCCGGAAGTCGCCCTGGCGGTGTTTAACGCCAGTCGGGTATTGGAGGAGCGCGGTGCGCGGATTCACACCGTACGGATCCCTCTGCTGAGCGGGCCAATTGATTTCCGCTATCCCCTGACGATCCTGCTATATGAGTTCAACCAGATCCTGGGTGACACCTACCGTGCCGAGCCGGACAAGACCCTGTTTGGGCCGGTGGTCCAGGCCAATATCGCACAGGGCGAGCTGATCTCGCCGGCAGCCTATGAAGCGGCCATCAGCCGGCGGCCGGCCGAAATCAGCGAGATCAGAGAAGTCTTCCGTAGCGTCGATGCATTCATAACACCGACGCACCCCTTTGTTGCCCCTCCGGTTACTGTCAACGCCGAAGGCGATGCCGGTGTCCGCCAATTCACAGTACCGATTAGTTACACGGGGTTCCCAGCCATCTCCATTCCTTGCGGCTTCAGCTCGACTGGAATGCCCATTGGCCTGCAAATCGTGGCGAACGACTTTGAAGAACGTTTGCTCTTCAGAATCGCCGCGGCTTTCGAAAGGGTCACTCGTTACCACAGCGAGACGCCCCCAATCTACTGCGACGAGGAGATCTCTAGGCGTCGGTTCCATAAGCACCCCGCCAGTCAGAAGTAGGCGCAGCATGCCGCGCCCTTGCTTCCAGTTGCGGTGTCATCGGCGCGGGGCGTTCATAGCCTTCCTCATGTCGAAAGAAGGACGAAAGGCGGTGGCGTAATGAGCGACAGATTTCTCGATTCGACAGGCAAGCGCCTCGCCGCCAGTTTCGGGCTGGTGCTGACCCTGCTGGTGGCCGTGGCGGGCGCTTCGTGGTTTGCGCTCTCGCAAAATCGGGATGCCAGCGATCGCATGGCAAATACGTACCTTCCGCTGGTGTTCGAGATGGAAGCCCTGCAAAGGGCCCATCTCAAGGTGTCCGTTCTGGTAAGGGACATCGCGGGTCACAGCGACCTGGCGGTGCAGAAGCAGTCGATAGCCGCGTTGGTCGAGCAGAGCAAGGTCATCGACCGCTCCATCGAGTCTCTGCGCCAGAGGACGGCCATGGGCGGCGAAAGCGGCGTCCTAGGAATAGACGAAGTCATCGCAAGCAAAGGAAAGACCAACGAGGTAATCACGCGGGCACTCAATCTCATCAACTTAGCGCAGTACGATGAGGCCTCATGGGTGGTCTATAACGACCTCAGACCCGTGCAGATTGCGATTTCGGAAAAGCTGGACAGACTCCAGGAGGGAGTGGTTCGGCAGGTCGTGGGGACGGCGCAGGCGGTATCCAATACGAGCGCCGCGAGCGTAAGAGCTATCGCCGTCGGAACTGTCTTCGCGCTCATCATCGGGATTCTGGCGTCGATCTGGATCACCCGTTCCATCACAGGCCCGCTGAACGCGGGGCTGGCATTCGCCAATCAGGTGGCCGCCGGCGATCTAACCGCGACTATCGAAGTCAGGTCCGACGACGAGTTTGGTAAGCTCTTGGGCGCGCTGAAAGCCATGAACGAGAATCTCACGCGCATGGTGAGTGGCATTCGACTTAGTGCGGAATCGATACACAACGCCGCCGGGGAAGTCGCATCCGGCAACAATGAGCTCTCGAGCCGTACCGAGGAACAAGCATCGACCCTCGAAGAGACCGCCGCCAGCATGGAGGAACTGACTTCCACCGTGCAAGAGAATACCCAGAGCGCGGGGAACGCCAACGTGCTGGCCAAACAGGCGAATCAGGTTGCCGCACGCGGCGGTGAAGTGGTGAGCGCCGTTGTCGCCACCATGAACGAGATTCGGGAGAGCTCCAGGAAAATCGGCGACATCATCGGCGTCATCGACGGTATTGCGTTTCAGACCAATATTCTGGCGCTCAACGCAGCGGTCGAAGCCGCGCGCGCCGGCGAGCAGGGTCGCGGCTTCGCGGTAGTGGCCGCCGAAGTGCGTTCACTCGCGCAACGCTCGGCGGGTGCCGCCAAGGAAATCAAGACGCTGATCGGCGACTCCGTGGAAAAGGTGGAAACCGGCACGCAACAGGTCGAAGAAGCCGGCAAGACCATGAGCGAAATCGTCGCCTCGGTGGAGAAGGTCACCGCGAACATCGACCAGATCAGTACCGCCTCGCGCGAACAGGCCAGCGGCATCGGGCAGGTAAACATGGCGATTAGCCAGATGGATCAGGTGGTGCAGCAAAACGCCGCCATAGTCGTACAGGCCGCCGCTGCGGCAGAATTGATGCAGGCGAATGCACAGGAATTGGTTCAGTCAGTGAGCGTGTTCAAGTTGAGCGGTGCGGCGCCTGTGCAATCTTCCGTTTACGAACACACGCGCCGCGCGCAACGTGCGCCGCCGCCCGAGGCGTTCCCCACCGCCAGACTCGTGCAGGCCAGCCGCGGCATTGCGCTACGCAATGCCGCGGGGGAGGCCCCCAGCCATGGAATCGGCCAACCCATAACGGAGACCAACGAATGAAGATCATGAGCACGAGGGCCATCATCGGCGCCATCGCGTCGAGTGTTGCCATCGCTTTTCTTGCGGCTGCCTCGGCACGCGCACAGACCCTGGAAGTCGCGGGCGGCCTGACGTTCTATAAGGAAGTTCTGGAACCCAACGCGAGGACATTCAAGGACAGGACCGGACTTAACATCAAGTATGCGGGGCCAACCACCGGCTTGGGCATTTACCTGCTCATCGAAGGCAAGGCCCAGGCTGCCTTCGCGCTTGACACGCTGGACGAGGCAATAAAGCAGGCGCACGCGGTTGCTAAGGAGCAACGCACCACCCTCTCGATTCCCAAGAACTTGTCCTACAAACAGTTCGGCACCGACAAGCTGGTAATCGTCGTAAACAAGCAAAACCCGGTTACAGCCATCAGCAGACAACAATTCAAAGATATCGCGGCGAGCAGGATCGCCAACTGGAAACAGTTGGGCGGCCCGGATTTGCCCCTGAAAGTAATTACCGGCACGCCTACTACGGCTACC
Organism: uncultured Enterobacteriaceae bacterium; assembly: GCA_964430565.1. GTDB lineage: Bacteria > Pseudomonadota > Gammaproteobacteria > Burkholderiales > SG8-39 > VBDM01. The sequence goes on along the minus strand of CAYSFD010000016.1, from coordinate 56,279 downwards.
CGGCTGGTCGTCGAGCGGCAGGTGCTGGATGGGCAAGCGTTTTCGGCGGGGGTGACTGAAGTCCGCACCACCGCCGAAGAAGTGAAGCGGGTTTCACACGACCCGGGCGCAATAGGGTTTATCAGCGATCGATACATAGACTCGCCCGGAGCCAACATCAAAGGCGTAAGCGGGCCATCGGGTTCGCGGCCGTGGGGTGTTGTCACGATCGGCAAGCCCAGTGCGGACGTGCAAAAACTGATCGATTTCCTGCTTTCCGCGGAAGGGCAGAAACTGGTTCGGAAATAGGGCGGAGGAAGCGGCTGCGCCGCACCGATACGATTGGCATAGCGCGGGCCGGGTGGAGAAGGACGGGAGCTGACGCGCGGCACACCGCTCTGCCGCCGAGCGGATAGAATCGGGCCATGCGAATTCGGAACATGTCCTGGGGCGCGTTCGCGCCGACCTGAGTTCCTACACGAGCGGCACCATTGTCACCATCGACGGCGGGCTCTCCAAACGGCCGGCGGTGTAGCCCGCCCTAGGGTCGTCCCTTAACAGGGGGTTTCCCTCTCCGACGTACGCAGTACTACGCGGCGCCGTACATGGTATCGACCTGAACGCCGATTTCCTTGAGAAACGGCGTCGGGAGAATGCCCCCGGCGCAGACGATCACGGCATCGTTCTTGAGCCTGATCTTCTTTCCGCCCTGGTCGAGCGCGATAGTGTCCACGCCTATCTCCTCGATGTTCGACGACAGCAGCACCTTCAGCTTGCGGGTCGCCTCGGCCTGTTGCACGCTTTCGCGGTTCTTCTGCTTCACGCGCGAGAATGCTTCGCTGCGGTACGAGAGCGTGACCATGGTACCGGGTTCTTTGGCGCAGGCGATCGCCGCTTCGAGCGCCGAATCGCCCCCGCCCACGACGAGCACATGCTGCCCGCGGTATTGTTCGGGGTCGATCAGGCGATAGACGACTTTGGGTTGTTCCTCCCCCTTTACCCCGAGCTTGCGCGGCGTGCCGCGCCGTCCCATCGCGAGCAGGATCGAGCGCGTCCTGTACTCCTGCCTTGAGGTCCTGACGACGAAGCCCTTGCCCTCGGGCTTCACGGTTTCCATGCGCTCGAAAAAATTCACCTTCAGGCCGGTCCGTTTGACCACGCCCGTCCAGAATTCGAGCAGCGTTTCCTTGCTCACTTCGCCGAACTTCATCTTGCCCACGATCGGCAGCTGCACCGGCGCGGTCATGACGACCTTATTGCGCGGATAGTGGTAGACGGTCCCGCCGAAGGAATCTTCCTGTTCGATCGTTACGGATTTGAGATTCTTCTCCTTCGAGGCGAGCGATGCTGAAATCCCGGCCGGGCCGGCGCCGATGATCAGCACGTCGTACGGAAAGGCGCTTCCTTTGAGCTTCGCGATTGAGTCCATCGCCTGGCGGCCCTGTTCGACAGCCTTGCGTATGAGTCCCATGCCGCCGAGCTCTCCGGCGATGAATATGCCCGGCACGTTGGTCTCGAAATTCGGCTTGACCAGCGGGATGTCCATTCCCCGCATGGAGGTGCCGAACACGAGCTGGATCGCGTCATGCGGGCACGCTGTTCTGCAGGCGCCGTGACCAATGCACGCGGCCGCGTTCACGAGTTGCGCCTTGCCGTTGATGATGCCGATCGCTTGCTCGGGGCAGGCCGCGACGCAGGCCATCGAGCTCAAGCAGCGGTTGGGATCGATGACCGGATGCAGCGACGCGGGCTCGTTAAAGCCTACCTCGATCGCGTGCGTCAGACGGGCGGCGCTTTCACGCTCACTCCTGCGCCGCCGCGTCACGTACCACGCGAGCACGATCACGAACGGCAGGCCGTAAAGCAGCAAAGCGGTAGAGGAGCTGAGAGTGTCGGGCATTGGAGACAGAGAGCGTAGTCTCTGCCGAGAGGTCTGCGTTCGGTGAAGCTGTCGGGCGAACCCTACACCGCGCTCGGAGTTTCATTCCGGGAATTTCTCACGCCGCGCACGATTACTGCTGCGAAGTGGAATATTATCACAGTGGCCTAGATGTCGAACCAACGACAATGTCGTCGAAGCAGCAGATCTCCGCAACTCGTCCGACCGAAGGAAGGGACAACTTGTCTTCCCCCGCAGACCCAGCATTCAGCATCGAGCGCCGAACGGCGCTGCGGCCATCGTCAGGGGCGGAGCGAAACGACGCCGCGCGCCCGCTCTCGGCCACGTCCATCCTGCTGGTCGCGCTCGTTCTGGCCGCGGGGGCCTGGGGTGCGGGCCGGACTGGGTTCTACACCCCGGGTTCCGATCTCGGGTATTACATGGGCCTGGTCGGCTCGATCTTCATGGCCTTGCTGCTGCTGTACCCGCTGCGCAAGCGTTTTCGCATCCTGCAGAAGGGCGGTGAGCTGCGCCACTGGTTCAAGCTGCACATGTTTCTCGGGATCGCCGGGCCGGTGCTGGTGATTTATCACTCCACGCTCAAGCTCGGCTCGCTCAACGCCGCGGTTGCCTTCTACAGCATGCTCATAGTGGCGGGTAGCGGCATTTTCGGCCGCTTCATCTACACCAAGATCCACCACGGCCTCTACGGCCGTCAGGCCACGCTGAGGGAGGCTCAGGCGCGCCTCGGGTTCTCCGGCGAGTCGGTGAAATCGAAATTTCATTTCGCGCCCCGGGTCGAGGAGCGCCTCAAGGTTCTCGAGGCCTATGCCACGGACGAGACGCGGCCGGGATTTCTCGGCCTGCGGCGGTTCCTCGCCGTCGCCCTGCGGGTGCGCTGGGTGTACTGGCGGAGTATGCGCGACGTCCGGCGCATTCTCGTCAAGGTCGCCGTTGAGCGTGGCTGGGAGCCGCAGGAGCGGTCTCGTCGTCTTCAGGTCGCGCGGCACTTGCTCAAGGGATATCTCCGCGAACTGCAGGACGTCGCCCAGTTCCGGGCCTACGAGCGCCTGTTCTCGCTCTGGCACGTCCTGCACGTACCGTTCGTCTACATGCTCGTGTTGAGCGCGATCGTCCATGTCGTCGCGGTGCACATGTACTGATCGTCGTGATGCCGGGACGACGGATCGCCGCCGCCTGCGTCGTGCTCCCGGGCCTGTTCGCTCCGGGCGCGTTCGCGCAGAGTCTTGAGACCGCAATCATGCCCGGCCAGGTCATCCAGGGGCATGCGAAGCTCGAAAGCGAATGCAAGAACTGCCACGTGCGCTTCAACCGCGCGGCACAAACGGGGCTTTGCGCTGATTGCCACAAGGACGTCGCGCGGGACATTTCCGGGCGGCGTGGCCTCCACGGGCACCTGACGGAGAAGGAGTGCCGCACTTGCCATACGGATCACAAGGGCCGCGGCGCGGACATTTCCCCGCTGAACCCTCGCAGCTTCGATCATCAGAAGACGGACTTCGCCTTGAAGGGCGCCCATGCTTCGAGGGATATCGAGTGTCGCGCCTGCCACGTGCCGAACAAGAAATACCGCGCGGCGCCGTCGGACTGCTACAGTTGCCACCAGAAGGACGACAAGCACAAGGGCAAGCTCGGCAAGGCCTGTGCCGACTGCCACGGCGAGGTCGACTGGAAGAAGACCCGCTTCGACCACGGCAAGACGCGCTTTCCGCTCCGGAACGGCCACGCGGACGTGGCCTGCGATGCATGCCACAAGTCGAAGGACTTCAAAGGCGCGCCGCTCGCCTGCGTCGAGTGCCATCAAAAAAACGATCAGGCGAAAGGGCACAAGGGCAAGTTCGGCAGGAAGTGCGAGACCTGCCACGACGACAGGAACTGGAAGACGACCGCGAAATTTAACCACGATCGCGACACGCGCTACCCGCTCAAGGGAAAACACCAGTTCGCCAAGTGCCAGTCGTGCCACACGGGGATCCTGTATCAGGAGAAGTTTGCAACGTCGTGCATTGCCTGCCACAAGGGCGACGACCAGAAAAACGGTCACAAGGGCCGCTTCGGGGAGAAATGCGAGAGCTGCCATATCGAGAAAGATTGGAAGAGCACGACTTTCGACCACAGCCGCGACACGCGCTACCCGCTCAGGGGCAAGCACGCGGAGGCGAAATGCGCAACCTGCCACGCCGGAATTCTATACAAGGAGAAGCTCGGCACGACCTGCGTCTCCTGCCACAAGAAGGACGACAAGCACAAGGACCAGCTCGGACCGAAGTGCGAGTCCTGCCACAACGAAGCAAGCTGGGGTCGGACGCGCTTCGATCACGGCCTGAGCCGCTTTCCGCTGCTCGGCAAGCACGCGAGCGTGAAGTGCAAGGAATGCCATGCGACGCCGCAGTACAAGGACGCCAAGACCGATTGCTATTCGTGCCACCGCAAGGACGACAAGCACAAGCTTCGGCTCGGGACGCTGTGCGAGGAGTGCCACAACGCGCGCAGCTGGAAGCAGTGGGATTTCGATCACAACAAGCGTACCAAATTCGTTCTCGACGGCAAGCACAAAGGCCTGGATTGCCACGCCTGTCACAAGTTCCCGATTCGAGGCCGCGCGGTCGTTTCCACCTCGTGCGTGAGCTGCCACGAAGAGAGCGACGTCCACAACGGCGGATTCGGGCGCATGTGCGAGCGCTGCCACGTCACGAGTTCGTTCAAGACCATCAAGCCCGGGGCCGCCGGACGCCCACTTAAGTGAAAGGAGAGAGGTTATGACTGCCACGCGCACGCGTTATCTTGCACGGTCCGTCTTCACCGGTTTCATGGCGATGGTGATTCTCGCGCAGGCGGGTGCTTCGCTCGCGCAACAAGGGGGTCGCGGCAGTTTCGATCATCTTCGCACGAACTTTCCGCTCACCGGCGTGCACGCCATCACGCCCTGCGAAACCTGCCATGTGGGCGGACGCATGGAAGGCACACCGACGCAGTGCGAATACTGCCACCGCGCAGGCGGCCGCATCGCAGCCACGGTCAAGCCCATGCGGCATGTCCAGACGGCCGAGCAATGCGATGTCTGCCATCGCTCCTCGGTCACGTGGGCCGGCGCACGCTTCTCCCACGCCGCAGTTGCGCCGGGCACCTGTGCTTCGTGCCACAACGGCAGCACGGCGACCGGTAAGCCGACCAACCATATGCTGACCACGGCGTCTTGCGACACTTGCCATCGCACCACCGCATGGATCCCGGCGAGCTTCAACCACGCGAGCGTTACACCCGGAACATGCGCAAGCTGCCACAACGGAACCACGGCGAGGGGCAAGCCGAGCAACCATATCGTAACTTCGGCATCCTGTGATCTGTGTCACCGCACCACCGCATGGCTGCCGGGGACCTTCAGTCACGCCAGCGTGACGCCTGGAACATGCGGAACCTGTCATAACGGCACCACGGCGAAGGGCAAACCGGCCAACCACATCCCCTACCAGTCGCAATTGCTCGCCGGCTCGAGCATGGGCTGCGACGCCTGTCACACCAGCACCACGAGTTTTACGATTCAGAGGATGAACCACAACAACTCGCTGGGCAATGGTTCGGGCTGGTGCAAGGGCTGCCATTTAAGCGGCAGCACGAACTATCTCGGCAACGAGCAGAGGATGTCGTTGACCCATAACAAAAGCACCGGGGTCACAGATTGCTCGCAGTCCGGGTGCCATAGGCCCCTAGGCAACACCGGCAGCGCCTACTCGCGCTGGACGCTTTGAGGGCGCCGCCTACAAGAGTTGGTGAGTCGGGGGGCTGAACGTGTGCGAGGCAAAGCCGCTGAACGACCGCTCCGGCGCGAGGCACGCCTGCCGTGCGCGCGGCGGAACGATCACGACAAGCCGCAGCGTTCATCGTCGTTACATGAACTCCGGCTTCTGAGGCGCGACGCGAATGCGTCACATCCTGCTCAGGGTCCTCGCCGTGCTGTCGATCGCCGCTGCGGTGCACACGCCGCCGGTGATCGCCGAGGTGATCGACGATATCGCGATCGAGCGTCACGGCCTCGAGGCGAAGGTCCGGCTACGTCTTACCGGGCCGGTGCACTATCTCCGCGACTACTCTTCGGCGAGCGGCGACAGCGTCAACGTGTACCTGCAGGCGCTTGCGCCGGAGAACTTCGGCGACAGGTCCGGTCCCGATGAAGTGAAGCGCTCGCCGGAGAGCGCTCTGGTGCCTCGCTTCACAGTGAGGGTGACCCTGGATCCGCGCTGCGGTCCCGCGCCCCAGCCGGTTTGCATCGTGATCCGGTTCGATCGCGCGGTCCGCCACCAGATCCGCCTGGGCGAGGATCGTCGCAGCCTGCTGCTCGATCTGCCTCTCGTGTCCGATGGGGAGGGAGGTCAACCCACCGCCGGGGAAAAACTCTGACGCGACCTTCGCATCGGGGATCTTGACATGACCTTGCGCGGCCTTCTACCGCAGCTCGCGGCGTCCGGCCTCTTTCTGGTTTTGCCGGCGGCGCACGCCCAGTCGCCGGCGGCATCGGAACTTTACGTGGTCGCGCTCGCGACTGTAGCGAGGACGAGCGAGCGCCCCTCCACCCCGCTGCCCTCGGCCTTCAGGAGCAATCAGCTCTACTGGCGGGTCCTGAAGTCGGGAAACGCGGTGAGCTATCAGCTGTGTCTCGGCTTCTTCGACACGCGCAACGAAGCGGAGCGCGCGAGACAGCAGCTCGTGAAGAGCTTTCGGGAAGCGCGCGTGATCGCCGTCCATCCGCTGGAGCGCGACAACGTGGTGAAAGCGCAGCAAAAGGCGAAACCTGCTCCTCCAGCTCCTCCAGCTCCTCCCGCTCCTTCGGCGCCGGCGCTGCCGTCTGTAGCGCCGCCGCCGCCGACACCCCCGCTGGCGACCTCGCCGCGGGCGGCGACGCCGCAGATTCCTTCGGCGCCCGCGCAGCCGGCTCCCGGCGCCGCCGAGGCGCTGATGGCCGAGGGCCGCAGCGCGATCACTCGCGAGGATTACGCCGCGGCGGTACGCGCCTTCACGCAGCTGCTCGCACTACCCGAGAGCGAACTCAGCCGCGACGCCCAGGAATTCCTGGCGCTCGCCTACGAGCGCCGCGGCGACACGGCCCGCGCCAGGCTGGAATACGGGAACTACCTCAAGCGCTATCCGGAGGGGGAGGACTCGGTGCGCGTGCGCCAGAGGCTGGCGAACCTGGGCGCCGCACCGCGAGCCGAAACGCTGCGCGCCCCTGTTCAGACGGGCGTCGGTTGGCGGTCGATCACCGTGGGCAGCTTGTCCCAGATCTACTACCACGGCGCCAGCAAGATCGACACTCAGCAGGTGGTTGCGAATACGCTCGACCAGACCACGCTGTCGCTGACCGACCAGTTGGCGCTGGTGAGCAGTCTCAATCTCAACGCCCGCTTCCTTGACGAGACGCACGACAACCGGCTCGTGTTCCGCGACCTGAATACACAGAACTTCGTCAGCGGGCAGAAGGACGTCAATCGCCTGGATTCCGCCTATTACGAGTACAAGTACAAACCCGCCGACGCATCGGCGCGCGTCGGGCGGCAGCCGGCCAACACCGGCGGGGTTCTCGGGCGATTCGACGGCGTTTTGCTCGGCTACGGGGTCCTGCCCGGCCTGCGCCTCAATCTGGTTGGCGGCGAGCCGTTCGACTACAGTTTCACGATAGATTCGAAACGCCGCCTCTACGGCGTCAGCACCGATATCGGTCCCCTGTATGAGCGCTGGAGCGGAAGCGCGTATTTACTGCAGCAGACCGTCGACAGCATCATCGATCGCCAAGTGGTCGGTACGGAGGTGCGCTACTTCGCGCCGCAGGGGGCTTTCATTTCAATGCTGGACTACGACACGGTATTCCGGCACCTCAACATCGCAACGATGCAGGCCAACTGGCTGGCCCCCTGGAAGACCTCGTACAACATGATCGTCGATTACCGCATGACCCCGACGCTGCAAACAATCACCGCGATTCTCGGCGAGCCTACGAGTTCTATTCAGACGCTGCTCCAAACCTACAGTGAAGAAGAACTGCGCCAGCGCGCGCGGGCGCTTACCGCGCAGTCGACATTCGCCTCCGCCGGCTTGACGCACCCGGTGACTCCTGCCTGGCAGCTCGGCGCCGGCTTCAACGTGTCGCGAATTTCGCCTACGGACGGGACGGTGTCGCGAGACCAGCCTGGAACGATCCCGGCGACGCCGGGCAGCGGCAACATCTACGTGCTCAACGAGCAGGCCATCGGCACCGGTTTGCTCGCGAAGCGCGACGTAACCGTGGTGTCCGCAAGCCAACTCTCCGCCCTCACTTTCCGGGGCCACTCCTGGCGGCTCAGCAGCCGCGCGCCGTTGGCCGGGCTCTGGACGCTGGAAGGTGTGGTCCTGTGGTACGAGCAGACCAACGACAATGGTTCCAAGCTGCAGCGCATTTCTCCCATTGCTCGCCTGGGCTACAAGTGGGGAAACAGCGTGACGTTCGAGGTCGAAGCCGGCGCCGAGAACTCGACCACGCGCAGCGAAGGATTCGAAGAGAAAGTCCGGCGCAATTTCTTCTCACTGGGTTACCGCTGGGATTTCTGATGGCAGCGGCGCCATACCCGGTGCGCTTGAACTCCGGGATTGCCGCCCGTTCGCCCGTTCGGGCGGAATGATCTGCTGCAACGCTTCAAGGGATGGGATAATCCGCCATCTTTCATGGGGAGATCAACTTGAATTTCGGAGGAGCATCATGCGTTTGCGTGTGATCGTTTTTGCCCTGCTTGCCGCAGCGACCGCTTCGGCGGCGGCGGATTCCGTGGATCTCAATCTATCGAGCGACACTATCGAGGCCAAATATAACTCCGGGGTCGGCTTCGGGGAATGGACCTTCGGTGCCTTGTACAACAGAGATCAAAAGGACCAGCTCGTCAATGTTGGCCTGCTTGCGACGGGTGAAACGCGCGTGGGGGGGTCGCGAGTCGATGCCGGCCTCGGGGGCAAGTTGTATGCCATTTCCATCGACAATGACGAAGTCCTCGCGCTGGGACTGGGCGGACAGCTGCGATGGTTCTTCGGCGACGGCCCGTTTTCCGTCGCAGGTTACGGCTTCTTCGCGCCTCGCGTCGTGACCTTCCTGGACGGGGTGTGGTTCTGGGAGGCCGGCGTGCGTGCGGAGGTCGAGTTGATCAAGAACAGCTTTCTGTATATCGGCTACCGCCAGGTACAGACCGAGCTCGACAGCGGAGCCAAGTCGAACGTGGATAAAGGCGGTTTCGCCGGCTTGCAGATCAAGTTCTAGCCGTCTGCATTACTGCACCTTCAGCCCCATCAGGCCGGCTATGATGTTGCGCTGAATTTGCGAGGTGCCCGCGGCGATGGTGGCCGAGCGCGAGTCGCGGTAGTGGCGCTGCATGTCGAACTCCATGCTGTAGCCGTAGCCGCCGAAGACCTGCATGCCGAGGTTCGCGCACTTGACGTAGGCCTCGGAGGAAAAAAGCTTCGCCATCGAGATTTCGCGGAGCGCGTCCTGGCCGCCGGAGACCATCCAGGCCGCGCGCCAGGTGAGCGCGCGCGCCGCCTCGATCTCGGTCGCCATGTCGGCAAGCAGGTGCGCGATCGCCTGGTTGGTCCCGATCGCGCGGCCGAACTGCTTCCGCTCTTTGGCATACTCGACCGCGAGGTCGAGGCAAGCCTGCGCCGCACCGAGGTTGCCCGCGGCCGAAGTGATGCGCTCGGCCTGCAGGCCGGAGAGGATGCAGTCCCAGCCCCGGTTTTCGCCCCCGACGAGGCGCTCGGGCGGCACGCGCACGTCGTTGAAGAAGACCTCGTAGGTGCCGGTGCAGCGGCGCCCGAGCATCTCGAGCTTCTTCAATTCCAGGCCCTTCGCCGTGTTGTCCACGAGGAAGAGCGACATGCCCTGGCGGATGTTCGCCTGCGGATCGGTCTTCACGTAGACGTTGATGACGTTTCCTTTCGCGCCGGCGCCCGTCGCCCAGAGTTTCTGACCGGAGATGACGTACTCGTCGCCGTCACGCCGGGCGCTCGTGCGCATCGCGGCGATGTCCGAACCGGCTTCGGGTTCCGACATCGAGATCGACATCTTGATTTCGCCCGATAGGAGCTTCGGTAGCCAGTGACGCTTCTGTTCCTCGGTGCCTTTCCTCTCGACGTTCAGCCCGCAGAACACGCTTCCCGCGTAGGCCATGAAGAAGTCCGCGCTCTTTCGCGAAATCTCCTCGGCGACGATCACGAGGTCGATGACGCTGCCGCCCAGGCCCCCGTACTCCTCGGCGAAGGGAATGCGCAGCAGGCCGAGCTCCACCCAGGCGTCGTAAAGCTCCCGCGGATAGGCCTGCTCGCGGTCGAGGCGCCGCACGTACTCGGGCGTGGCGATGCGGTCCATCGCCTTGCGTACGCTGTCGCGCATCATGCGCTGCGCTTCGGTGAAGCTGAAGTCCATAGTCGTTCCTCAGATGATGCCGGCCCCACGCAGCTCGGCGATCTCGGGCGCGGCGAAGCCGAATTCCCGCAGGACCTCCTCGGTGTGCTCGCCCAGCGCGGGCGGCGGCAGCGGCTGCGACTCGCGCTCGCCGTCGATGCGCGAGGCGCGGCGCATCGCGGTCATCTTGCCGTAGCGCGGGTGCGAAAGCTCGTGGAACATGCCGAGGTGCTTCACTTCCGGCTCCTGCATCGCCTCCGGGATGGAATGCACCACTGCCGCGGGCACGTCGTGCGCGGCGAGCCGTTCCGCCCAGGCCGCGCGCGGCTGCGCGGCGAACACGGGCCGGAGCGTCTGAACGAGCGCTTCGTAGTTCTTGATCCGCCCCATGCGCTCGCGAAAGCGCGCGTCCTCGGCGATGTCCGGGCGCTCGATGGCGGCGATTAACGCTCGCCAGAATTTCTCCATCGAGGAGACGTGGATCGCGAGGATCTTGCCGTCGGCGCAAGCGAAGGCGAACGAAAGCGACACCGCCGCGCGCGATTCGGGCTGCATCACGTAGCCGGCGTGCGTGTACGCGGCGAACGAATCGGGAATCAGCGCCATGCTCGCCTCGACCATCGTCACTTCCACGCGCGCTCCTTTCCCAGTGCGCTCGCGATCGTAGAGTGCGCCGAGCACCGCCATGCTGGCCTGCATGCCGCTCACCTGGTCGGAGAGCGTCGGCCCGAGCGTGCGCGGGTCCTTCGGATCGACCAGCAGGCTGAGCAGCCCAGAAAGCGCCTGGCCTACGGCGTCGTAAGCGGGCCGCTCGCCGTACGGGCCGTCCTCCGCGAACCCGGTGATCGAGCAGTAAACGAGACGGGGGTTCGCCGCGCGCAGCGTCCCGTAGTCGAGTCCCAGGCGCTTCATCACCCCCGGACGGAAATTCTCCAGCACCACGTCGACCTGCCGCGCGAGCTTGCGAAACGCCTCCTGCCCGCGCGGCGAGGCGATGTCAAGCGTGAGGCTCAATTTGTTCCGGTTGAAGGCGCAGAAATTGTGGCTGTAACCCTGCGCATTCGCGCTCAATCCGAACTCGCGGAAAGCGTCGCCCCCTTGCGGCCGCTCGACCTTTATCACTTTGGCCCCGAGATCGGCGAGCTGCAGCCCGGCGTAGGGGCCGGCGATGAACTGGCCGAGTTCGAGAACGCGTATGCCTTTCAGCGGGCTCGACATGGGCGGTTTCCTCTCATGTCATTCTGAGGGCGCAGCCCGAAGAATCTGCTTTTCTCGCAAGAACAAAAGCGGATCCCTCGCTACGCTCAGGATGACAGCGCGGTGGCCAACGAGCTTCTCACCCGCGCTTGTAGGTTTCCAGACCCGGGCGATAGGTCTTGTCGTCGAGGAACTGTTTCATGCCTTGCGCGCGCCCGCTCTCGCGGTCGAGGAAGCGCATCTCCATCTCCTTCGCCTTCAGGTAATCGGTCGCCTGCTCGACGTCCATGCCGCGCACGTGGTGCATGACTTCCTTCACCGACTTGTACACTTGCGGATTCTTTGTGAGCAGCATCTTCGCGAGCTTCAGCGTCTCCTCGCGAAGCTTGGCGCGCGGCACGGCGAAGTTTACGAGGCGGATCTGCGCGGCGACCTTGCCATCGAAGGGCTCTCCGGTGAGCGCGTACCACTTGGCGTCGCGGTAGCTCACCGCATCGAGCAGGACTTTGGCGACGAGGCCTGCCGGCAGGATGCCCCAGTTGATCTCGGAGATGCCGAACTTCGCGTCTTCCGCGGCGATCGCGAAATCGCAGGCGACCAGCGGCGTGAACGCGGCGCCGTAGCAGAAGCCGTTCACCATCGCGATCGTGGGCTTGGGGAAATGCGCGAGCTGGTTCCAGCGCCACTCCTGGCTAGCGAGGATCGCGCGGCGCTTCTCGATCGGCTTGTCGTCGAGGTCGCGAAAGAAAAGCTGGATGTCCTGCCCGGCGCTCCAGCTCTCGCCCGCGCCGGTGAGGACGAGCACTTTGGCTTCCGGCGCCTCAGCGAGCGCTCGCAGCGCCGCGATCATCTCCTCGTGCATCTGCGGGCTCATCGCATTGCGCTTGTCCGGGCGGTTCATCGTCACCCAGGCAACGCCATCGGCAATCTCAACCTTCACGGTCTGGAACTTCGAGAAATCCATCGTGCTCTCCTTCGTTCGGCGCGCTTCGCCGCGTCCGGGAATTGTAGCAACGAACGAACGCGCGGGTCCGTCGCGGCCCGCACGCTCGCCGCTCAGCGCGGCGGCGTGAAAGGAAAGCGGCGGCGACGGTACTGGATCATCAGCCAGCCGCCGAGCATGCCGCCCAGGTGCGCGAAGTGCGCGACCCCCGCTTCGGTGCCGGTGACCCCGAGCACGAGCTCGATCGAGCCGAATAGAATCACGAAGAACCGCGCCTGCATCGGGATCGGCGGAAAGATCAGCATCACCATGCGCCGCGGGAAATAGATGCCGAAGGCGAGCAGCAGTCCATAGACGCCGCCGGAGGCGCCCAGCGTCGGAAAGGGGGGCCCGCCCGTCACGCTGATCACCACGAGCTGGCACAGCGCGGCCGAGACTACGCAGGCGAAGTAGTAACGCAGAAAAAAGCGCGAGCCGAACAGCCGCTCGATATCGCTCCCGAACATGTACAACCCGAACATGTTGAAGATGATGTGCGCGAGCCCGCCGTGGAGGAAGCCGTAGGTGACGAGCTGCCAGATCCCGAATCCGTGCCCGGGCGGCCAGAGGGCGAACCACGTCTCCAGCAGTCCTCCGCTTACGGACTGCAGCAGGAACACGGCTACGTTGGCAATGACAAGTGCCTGGGTGATCGGGGTCATCGTGCTCTCGGAGCGGGAGTCTACGCTGTGATACCGATGTGCGTGTCATGTCCGGCGCGACTGCGCGCTTGACATCGCGGTGGCGCGGGACGACGATATCGCTCTCGCGGGGAAAAATGCAGACTCCCCGCGGGCCCACCGGTCCAAGACGCCTCGCGTCCAAGCTCTGCTTCACTTGACTTCGTCAGGAGGAGCTATGGACACATCCACATCGAGCAGGGAACTCTTGTCGGCGCTTGCGAGCGGCCGGCCTCCATTGATCATCGACGTGCGGCGGCGGCCGATGTTTCAGGCCGCGACCGGCATGATCGCGGGCGCGCTGTGGCGCGATCCGGAACGCGTCGCCGAGTGGGCGCCCTCGCTGCCGCGCGCGAGCCGCGTCGTTACGTACTGCGTCCACGGGCACGAGGTGAGCCAGGGGGCTGCAAAGGCGCTCGCCGAGCGCGGCATCGCCGCCCAGTACTTGCAGAGCGGATTCGAAGAGGGCTGGAAGGCCGCGGGCGGTGCGCTCGACGCAAAGCCCGCCGGCGCCAACACCCGCTGGGTGACGCGCGAGCGGCCGAAGATAGACCGCATCGCCTGTCCGTGGCTGATCGCGCGCTTCGTCGACGCGGAAGCGGAGTTCCTGTACGTGCCGACGAAGCAGGTGCTGGAGGCCGCGAAGGAGCGCGAAGCAACGCCTTACGACATTCCCGACGTTCACTTCTCGCACGAAGGCGAGCGCTGCAGCTTCGATGCGTTCCTCAAGCACTACCGCCTTGCCGACCCGGCGCTCGAGCAGCTCGCCGTCATCGTGCGCGGCGCGGACACCGCGCAGCTGGATCTCGCGCCGCAGGCGCCGGGGCTCGCGGCGATCTCGCTCGGGTTGTCGCGCAACTTCGCCGACGACCATGAGATGCTCAGGCACGGCATGGTGATGTACGACGCGCTCTACGCCTGGTGCAAGGAAGGACGGGACGAAGTCCACACCTGGAATCCCGCCGCCTACCGCTGAGGCGAAGAGGGGGCGGGGCGGGCAGGGTGCCTACTGCGCGTACTTGACGAGAATCCGCGCAAGGCGCGACTTCTCGCGGTTCCAGTTCACGAACGTCTGGCAGATCTGCTTCACTCCATCGCCGTCGGGTCGCTCTAGGGCCTTGTCCGTGAACCGCGCCTGCCCCGCGTCCTGTCCAGGCTGTACGCGCGCGTCCGCCCAGGGCGCCTGCGAGTCCTCGAAGCGGGTGTAGAGCAGCACTTCCTTGACGCTCGCCGAGGCCGGCACCTTGGCGCATACGGCAACGCGCACCGCGCTCTTTTCGGTGCAATCCTGCTTGTCCGCGGGGACGGCCGGGCAAGGGCCGACCACGACGCTCGCGGTGACGCCATCCTCGCCCAGGCGCGCGGCATCCGCGCGGCGGGCGCCCGTTTCGATCTGATCGCGCTCGTTCAACCGCGCCTGCTCCAGCCGCATCGCGGTCGCGTTGATCTCGGAGAGCTTCGATTGCAGATCGGCGCGCAGGGCGTCCCGGTCGCCTTCGCGCAGCGACACGAAATATTGAGAGAGCGCAAACCCGCCGACCGCCGCAGCGATCATCATCAAGAAAACGACCGTGACCGGTCCGCGCCGAGTTTTCTTCGTGATGGGCTGCCCGCGCTCGCGCTCCCTCAACTCCTTGCGCCAGGAGATGCGCAGCTGGACGAGGGTGGCCAGCACCGTGGCGCCGGCGGCGATGAACGCGGCCACGATCGGGTCGGAAAGGTTCATGGTTGCGATGATACGAGATCAGGTCCGTGAAGAAAACGTCTGGTTCCCGGGGCAGCGTGAACGGCGTCACGCCGTTGGCACATCCCTATAGGGCGCTCGCGCCTACTGGGAAACCGTGATTCCCGCCTCCTTCATCAGCTTCGACCATTTCGCCTGGTCGGCGCGGATGAAGCGCGCGAATGCTTCGGGTGTGTTGCCGGCGGGCTCGCTCCCCAGCCCGAGCATTTTCTCGCGTACCTCGCGCTCGGCGAGCACCCGGTTCACGTCGGCGCTCGCTTTGGCCACCGCGGCCTTCGGCGTCGCTGCGGGCGCAAGCAGGCCGAACCAGCCGACGGCCTCGTAGCCGGGCAGCCCCGACTCCGCGACGGTCGGGAGATTGGGCAGCGTCTCCGAGCGTTTCGACCCGGTGAGGGCGAGCGCCTTGAGCTTGCCCGCCTGCACGTGCTGCATCACCACCTGCGCGGGCGCGAACAGCAGGTTTACGTGGCCCGCGAGCAGGTCGGTGACGGCCTGCCCGGTGCCTTTGTAGGGCACGTGCAGCAGATCCACGCCCGCCATCGCCTTGAAGAGCTCCGCCGAAAGATGCGACGCGGCGCCCGCGCCGGAGGAGGCGAAAGTAAGCTTGCCCGGATTCGTCCTGGCGAGTGCGATCAGCTCGCGGATGTTCGCGGCCGCTACGCCCGGGTTCGCGGTGACGACGTAAGCCGAGGCCGAGACCAGCGATACCGGTGCGAACTGGTCCACGTTCTTCTCGGTGAGCGACGCGGTCGAGCTCATCAGCAGCGTATGGCCGTCGGGCGCAGATTTGGCGACGACATCCGCGCCGATGTGACCGCTCGCGCCGGGGCGGTTCTCGACGACGATCGGCTGCCCCCAGATCGCGGCGAGCCGCGGCTCCATGATGCGGGCGAGCGTGTCGGCGCCGCCGCCCGGCGGGAACGGCACGACGATGCGAACCGGCTTGGAAGGGAATCCCTGCGCGAGCACAGCCCCTGCCGCGAGAAGCAGCGTCGCGCCGAGGAACGCCTGGGCGGCTTCAGTCCATCTTGCGGTTTTTCGCATTCCAGTTCTGTTCGAGGTTGGCGATCAGCGCGGGGCTGAAGTGGCAGTAGGCCTGCTCGAGCGCGTACAGGGCAAAGTAATTGCGAAACAGGTCAAGAGGCTCCTGCGCGATTCTGAACGCCCGCCGGTTCGCCGCGGCACTGACCACGCCCGATCCGGTCAGCTTGTCGACGACGCGCTCGATCGCGCCGTCCATGTCGCCTTCCGCAACCACTTCGTCGCAGATCAGCCGTCCCTCGGGGCTGTCGCACTCGATCCGGCGCTCGGCCATGATCGCCTGGCGCGCGATGCGGTCCCCGGTGAAGCGCGGCAGGCGCAGGTTGGCGGCGCCGGGGATGATGCCTTCCTTTCGAGCGGGCAGGCTCAGGTATGCATCCTTGGCCGCGAGCACGTAGTCCATGACGAGCAGGTACTGGCAGTGCCCGCCGATGGCGAATCCCTCCACGGCTGCGATCCAGGGCTTCTCGACGGTTTGCCCGGTGATGTCGTCGGGCACCGCGTCCGGGCGCGCGAGGCCCCGATAGATCTTGTTGACGATCCCCAGGTCACGCTGCACGTACCAGATGAACGGCACCTTGCCGTGGTAGAGGTGGGTCAGGTTGATGCCGCTGCCGAGCACGCGGCGCCCTTGATACTTTCCGCTTTGCACGTGGTCCCCGCGCAGCACGCAGATCTGGGAGTGCGGATCGATGATCGCGAGGTCCACTGCGATCTCCGCTGCGTCGATGGTCGTGTCGTCCTCGGCGTTCAGGTGGCGGGGATTCTTCTGGATCACGTGCGAGGCCTTGCCCCTGCGGAAGACTTCGGCCGCGCCGAGATCCACGCGAGCGCTCTTTTCAAGTTCCGGGATTCGTTCGGCAGTCCCGGGGTGGGGAAGCAGCATCGCATGGCAGAGGTGACGGCCGGCGCGCGGATTCGCGAGTACCGCGGAGACGAAGATCCCCTGGTCGATCTCGATCCCTTCCTTGTCACGCTGCAGGAGCACGGACTCCGCGTCAACCTGCGCGCGCGTCGGGGCGAGCCCCGGCACGCGCTCCGACGCCTCGTACACGAGCTGCTCGACGCGGACAAAGCGCGACCGGTTCTGCGTGAGCCGGTCGTAGATCGTCTCGACGTGGGCGGAAAGGAAGCGGCTGCGTGAGTCGCGTGCGGCCCGCTTGATTTGCTCGGCAGTATCCGCCTGCTCCGCGTTGCGCGCAGGCTTCGCAGGCATACCCGCGAGCAACGCCGCGCTCTGCTCCCAGAATCGCGCGTAGCGCGAGCAGTCGGAGGCGAAATCGCCGGCGTCGCGCGGTGCCGCTTCAGTGACCGTTGCCGCCAAAGCGCTTCTCCATCGGTTTCATGTGCCGACGATGCCTCCGTCCTTGCGGCGGATGGCCACGGTCGCCGAGCGCGGGCGGCCGTTCGGTGCGTAGTCCGGCCAGTTCGACAGCGCACGCGGATTGTCCGGGTTGGAGCGGTCGCCGGGAACCTCGCCGGGGTGCTGGATGTTGACGAAGGCCGTGCGGTTGTCCGGCGTCGTGTGAAAGCCCGTGATCTCGCAACCGCGCGGTCCGGTGAGGAAGCGCCGGAAGACTCCCGTGGACGGATCCACTGCCAGCAGCTGGTTGTTGCCGAGCGGCGCGAAATCGCCCTTCCCGAGCACGGTGGGTGAAACGTCGGTCTGCACCCACAGCGTCCCCGCCGAGTCGATCCACAGCCCGTCGGGGCAGGCGAAGGCGTCGCCCTTGATCGTGTTCTTGCCCTCGGGTCCCGCCTCGACCATGACATCCCAGCGGAAGCGCGTCGCCGCAGGATCGGCGCCTTCCTCGCGCCAGCGCACGATGTGGCCGAAGGGATTCGGCGCACGGCGATTGGCCGCGTTCGGGCCCTCGAATTTGTCGCGCCCGCGCTCGGAGTTGTTGCTGCAGGCACAGAACACTTCGCGCGTCACCGGGTGCGGCACGATCCACTCGGCGCGGTCCATCTTGGTCGCGCCGACGGCGTCGGCTGCCTGGCGTGTCCTGATCGCCACTTCTCCCTGATCGCGAAAGCCGTTCGCCGCGGTGAGCGGGCCCGCGCCGTGTATGAGCGGCAGCCACTCCCCTGTTCCATCGGCGTTGAAGCGCGCGACGTAGAGCGTGCCGTCGTCCAGCAGGTTGCGGTTCGATTCGCGGTTCTCGGGATTCCAGGCGAGCGCGGTCACGAATTTGTAGACGTACTCGAAATTCCAGTCGTCGCCCATGTAGAAGGCCATGCGTCGGTTCGCTCCGACCGAGCAGGCGGCGCCTTCGTGCCCCATGCGGCCGAGCGCAGTGCGCTTCACCGGCACCGAGTCCGGGTCGAAGGGGTCGATCTCCACGACCCAGCCGAAGCGGTGGAATTCATTCGGGTGACGCCCCGCGTCGAAGCGCTCGTCGTGCGCCTCCCAGCGGTAGCCGCGTCCCTTCGCCGTCATGCGATAGCGCCGCTGGTCGGCGGTGATTTCGCCCGCGTTGACGAAATTGAAGTGCCAGTTCTCTTCGCAGGTGAGGTAGGTTCCCCACGGCGTCCAGCCGTGGGCGCAGCCGTTGTAGGTGCCGATCGCCACACGGCCGGAAGGATCAGCGGCGGTGCGCATGAGCGCGTGGCCGGCCGCCGGCCCGGCGACGCCGCAGGGCGTGCGCGCGGTGACGCGGCGCGCGTACTTGGAGGGCAACACGCGCCACTCGCCGCCTTCGAGCTTCACTTCGATCACCGAGACGCCGACGGCGTTCTGCGCTTTCGCCACTTTTTCCGCGCTCCAGGTCTTCTGGCCGTCGGTGAACAGCAGTCCTTCGTCCAGGTATTCGTGGTTCATCACCAGCAGGCCGTGCGCGGAGCCGGCAAGCGGAAAGAAATGCATCCCATCGTGATGCATTCCCGCCTGCAGCGCCTGCTCGGCGGCGGTGTTCGAGGCGTCGGTTTTGAACGCCGGCATCGCGCCAGGGACGCCCACCGGGTCGCCCCAGCGGTAGAGCACCCTGGCGTCGTATTCCGGCGCGATGCGCAGCTGGTCGTCGTTCGAGGGCGGAATCGGCGTGAAACTAATTTGCGGGCGCGTGCCCTGGGCCGCGCAGCCGGGAAGGGCCGCGAGCGCCGCGGAGCTGAAGGCCGCTTTCAGCAGATCGCGGCGGGACAGCAGGATCTCGCCGAAGCTCGGATTCTGCGAGGGGTTGGGAATGTGTTGCTCTCCGACGTGCAGGTTGCGGCTCATGTTCTCCTCCAGAAATGGGCTGACTATCCGTCAGCCTGGTGGCCCATGGTGCCCGGTTTGGTCTCTTTCAGGCAAGTGCGCCGCATCGAGTTGCTAGTCGGACCGCTATCGGTCGCGCCGCGCCGGGCTCTACCGCATTTGGGGCCCGGGCTGTAAACTGCGCGCAGCCCGACTCACCTCACGCACCATCAATCAGGCTTCATCGACAGACATGTTTGACATGAATCTCGTCCAGCGCGGCGCGCGGTTGCGCCGCAGCCCCTTCTTCGAGGCGACGCAGCGCCACGGGGCGAAGGCCTACACTGTATATAACCATATGCTCTTCCCGATCGGCTTCGCCGACTTGGAGGAAGAATACTGGCATCTCCTCAACCACGTCACGCTGTGGGACGTCTCGGTCGAGCGGCAGGTCGAGATCACCGGGCCCGACGCGCTCGCGTTCACGAACATGCTGACGCCGCGCGATCTCTCGCGCTGCGCGGTCGGCCAGGGCAAGTACGTGGCGATCACGGCGGAGGACGGCGGCATAATCAACGACCCGGTGCTGCTGCGCCTGGGCGAGAACCACTTCTGGCTCGCGCTCGCCGACAGCGACGTGCTGCTGTGGGCCCGCGGCGTGGCGCTCAAGTCGGGGCTTCGGGTGAAGATCACCGAGCCCGACGTGTCGCCGCTGCAAATCCAGGGCCCGAAGGCGAAGGATGTCGTGCAGGCGCTGTTCGGCGATGCCGTGACGTCGCTGCGTTACTACTGGTTCATCGAGACCAGGCTCGACGGCATCCCACTGGTCGTGACGCGCACCGGCTGGACCGGCGAAGTGGGCTACGAGGTGTATCTGCGCGACGGCAGCCGCGGCGACGAGCTGTGGGAGCGGATCATGGAGGCCGGCAAGGCCAGCAACATCCGCCCGACCGGCCCATCGGACATCCGCCGCGTCGAGGCGGGCATCCTCAACTGGGGCACCGACATGATGATCGAGAACAACCTCTACGAGGTCGGGCTCGACTATCTTGTGGACGAAGGCAAATCCGCGGACTACATCGGCAGCGCGGCCCTGAAGCGCATCAAGGCCGAAGGCGTTAGGCGCAAGCTGGTAGGTATCGAGATCGAGGGCCCGCGCATCGAAATGAACGCAGTGGCATGGCCCGTCGCCTCCAGCGGCGAGACGGTCGGCCGCGTCACCTCGGCGGTGTATTCGCCGCGCCTGGAGAAAAACATCGGCTACGCCATGCTTCCCGCGGCGCAGGCCGCGCCGGGAACTGCACTGCAAGTGACAATCCCGGGGGTCGGAAAGCGGCGTGCGGCGGTCGTTCCAAAACCGTTCATCGATCCCGGGAAAGAGATTCCCAAGACCTGACGAGGGTAGAATCGGCGCATGCACTGGATTGCATTGCTGGCATTGGCCCTCGCGCCGGTCGCGGCGCGGGCCGCCGATCTGCCGATTTTCGACGCGCACCTGCACTACAGCCACGATGCGTGGGACGTGGTGCCGCCCAAGCAGGCGATCGCGATGCTGCGCAAGGCGGGCGTGAAGCGTGCGCTTGTTTCCAGCTCGGGCGACGACGGCCAGCAGCGCCTGGCCGCCGAGGCGCCCGATTTGATCGTCCCCGAGCTGCGCCCCTACCGCTCGCGCGGCGACACCGGCACCTGGTTCCGCGACGAAACCCTTCCGGCCTACCTCGAGGAGCGGCTGAAGAAATTCCGCTACGCGGGGATCGGCGAGTTCCACTTATACGGTGCCGACGCGGACCTTCCAGTTCCGCGCCGTTTGGTCGAGCTGGCGAAGCAGCACGGCCTTTTCCTGCACGCGCATTCCGATGTCGAAGCGGTCGAGCGCCTGTTCAAGCAGTGGCCGCAGGCGAAGATCCTGTGGGCGCATTCGGGATTCGACCGTCCCGAGCGCGTGCGCGAGATGCTGCGCAAGCACAAGAACCTCTGGTGCGATCTCGCTTTCCGCACCGACCAGGCCTCCGGAGGCAAGGTCGATGCCGAATGGCGCAAGGCTTTCCTGGAATTCCCCGATCGCTTCCTGCTCGGCACCGATACCTACACGCCGGAGCGCTGGCATTACGTCGCCGAGCACGCGGTGTGGGCGCGCGGCTGGCTCGCCGATCTGCCGCCGCAGGTCGCCGAGCGCATCGCCTGGAGGAACGGCGAGGCGCTGTTCGCGCCCAAGAAATGACGCGGGCGCTGCTGCTCGCCGCACTGGCCGCGGCGGCTTCGACTGCCGCACAGGCCTGTGAGCTGCCCGGCGGCGGTGCGCAGAGAATCGAATCTCCCCGTCACGTCGTCCTCTACCGCGCGCAGCCCGCGCCGCGCGTCGGCGAGCACTTCGCCCTTGAATTCGCGGTGTGCCCGGCGCCGGAAGGCGTGCGCGTGGACGCCACCATGCCCGAGCATCGCCACGGCATGAATTACCGGCCGACCGTCGCAGCGCTGGGCGGCGGGCGCTACCGCGCCGAGGGGTTGATGTTCCATATGGCGGGGCGCTGGGAGTTGGTGTTCGAAGTGCGCGCCGGAGGCGCGACCGAGCGGCTCGCGCAAAGCCTCAAGCTCGAGTGAAGCGGGGTTTCGTCCTTCTCATCCTCGCGGCGGCGACCGCTGCGGAGGGGGCTTCTCCTTCATTCACCGAAGCGGAAGCGCGCGCTATCCTCTCGCACGGGCCCTGGCCGGCGCCATGGACGCGCGATCCGAGCAACCGGGTTTCGGGGAACGCGCAGGCGATCGAATTGGGCGAGCGGCTCTTCTTCGACCGGCGCCTCTCCGGGAACGGCGAAGTCTCATGCTCGCGCTGCCACCTGCCCGAGCGCAACTGGAGCGACGGTCTCGCGCGAGCCGTCGGGATCGATGAAGTGGACCGGAACACGCCGAGCGTCACCAACGCGCGCACCCAGCGCTGGTTCGGCTGGGACGGCGCGAACGACAGCCTGTGGTCGCAGAGTGTCCGACCGGTTCTCGACCCGCGAGAACTTGGGGGGAGCGCGGCGCACGCGGCCAAGCTCCTGCGCGGCGATCGCGACCTTGCCTGCCGCTATAGCAGGGCCTTCGGCTCGGCGCCCGCCGCAGAGGACGAGAAAGTGCTGGTAGACGTCGCTAAGGCGCTCGCTGCGTTCCAGGAGACTCTGACAAGCGGCCGCACCGCGTTCGATGAATTTCGCGATGCGCTCGCGCGCGGTGACAAGATTGCGGCGGCGCGCTATCCGGAGCCGGCGCAGCGGGGCTTGCGCATCTTCATCGGCAAGGGCTCGTGCAATATGTGCCACGCTGGGCCTTCGTTCACCAACGGTGAGTTCCACGATACCGGAATTCCGTTCTTCATCCGGCCCGGGCAGGTGGATGCAGGGCGGCACGGCGGCATCAAGCGGCTGCTCTCGAACCGCATGAACCTGCTCGGACCCTACAACGACGACGCCAAGCGCTCGAGCGCCACCGGCACGCGCCACGTCGCGCTCGAGCACCGCAACTTCGGCGAGTTCAAGGTGCCGTCCTTGAGGAATCTCGCGCTCACCGCGCCCTACATGCACAACGGCAGCCTCGCGACCCTGCGCGATGTCGTAAAACATTATTCGGAAATCAGTCCCGATCGGCTGCACTCCGACGGCGAGGCGATCTTGAAGCCGCTCAAGCTGACCGAGGGGGAAACCGAGGACTTGGTTGCGTTTCTGGAATCGCTGTCGGACGGCGGCGGCAATTACCGGCGGCGCGAGTTTGCGGAGGACTGCCGCTGAGACGCGACGGCGCCAGGCGATCACTTCATGAACCCCGGCAGGTACGTCGCGAGCGGCGGGAACGCGACGACGATCGCGAGCAGCGCGATGAGCGCCACGGTGAAGGGGGTCACGCCGCGGAACACGGTGCCAATCGTCAGATGGCGCAGCAGGCTCTTCACGACGAAGATGTTCATGCCGACCGGCGGGCTGATGAGGCCGATCTGGACGACGATGACGACGATGATCCCGAACCAGACCGGGTCGAAGCCGAGTGAGACGACAACCGGGAAGAGCACCGGCACGGTGAGCAGGATCATCGACAGCTCCTCCATCGCCGTCCCGAGCACGACGTAGATTGCGCAGATCGCCACGATCACCAGGATCGGGTGCACCTGGAACTGGGTGACGAAGCCCTTCAGGTCCGCCGGCATCGTCGTGTAGTTGATGAAGTTGGCGAAGATCAGCGCGCCGATCAGAATCATGAAAAGCATCGACGTGGTGCGTACGCTCTCGATCAGTACCTCGACAAGCACGCGCCACGACAGCGCTCGGCGCGCGAGCGCGAACAGGAACGCGCCGCCCGCGCCGATGCCCGCGCCCTCGGTCGCGGTGAACACGCCGCCGTAGATCCCGCCGATCACCAGCACGAACAGCAGCAGCACCGGCCAGACGTGCCTGATCGCCTCGAGCCGTTCGGGCCAGGAGCTGTGCTTCCCGGGCGGGCCCGCCTTGGGATCGCGCCAGGTGATCCACGCGACCGCGAGGCACAGCAGCAGCGTCGCGACGATACCGGGCAGGATGCCGGCGACGAACACCTTGCCGATGCTGGTCTCGGTCATGACGCCGTAGATCACCATGATCACCGAGGGCGGGATCAGGATGCCGAGCGTGCCGCCGCCCGCGATGGCGCCGGCCGCTAGGGAGTCCTTGTAGCCGAACTTGCGCATCGAGGGGTAGGCTACTTTGGCGAAGGTCGCCGCGGTGGCGATCGAGGAGCCGCAGATCGAGCCGAAGCCCGCGCTCGCGACGATGGTGGACATCGCCAGGCCGCCGCGCCTGTGCCCGAGGAAGGTGTAGGCTGCGTGGTAGAGCTCCTCGGACATCCGCGCCCGCACCACGAAATTGCCCATGAGGATGAAGAGCGGAATCACCGACAGCGTGTACGAAAGGCCGGTCTCGTAGGTCGTCTGCCCGATCATCGAAGCCGCGGCGCCGAAATTCACTTTGTACGCGAAGCCGAAGAAGCCGACGATGCCCATGGCAAAGGCCATCGGCACCCGCAGGAAAGCGAGCGCGAGAAAGGCGGCGAACCCGAGGAGCGCCTCGGTCACGCGCCGCCGTCCGCGACGAAGTGGCGGCGCGTACGCCGGAACGCGAGAATCGCGAGCGCCACGGCGGTGAAAGCCATCAGGATGCTCATCGAGTAAGTGAGCCAGGCGATCTTGAACTGCAGCTGCGAGGTGGTCTCGCCCGCGCGGTCGAGGGCCTCGGCGCGCAGCCAGAGGCGCCAGGCGAGATAGCCAGTACACACGCAGCCGATCGCGCACGCGGCGACGTGCTGGATCCGGAACAGCCAGTCCGGCGTGACCGCATCGAAGAGGTCGACCACGACATGCTCGTTCCTCAGCGTCACGAGGGGCAGTCCGGCGAAGATGAGCGCGGCGAGCAGCATCTCGGTGAGTTCGAACCCGCCCCAGATCGGCTTGTTGAGGAAGTAACGCCCGATCACGTCCACGCAGGTGAGCAGCATCAGACTGAACATCACTGCCGCTGCGACGTATCCCAGGACGGGAACGACGATGCGATCGAATCGATCCAGGGGCTGGGGGGATTCCATCCGGAGTTTTTCCCTCATCCCCGACCCTTCTCCCGGGGGGAGAAGGGAGAAACCCCCTCTCCCTGCGGGAGAGGGCTGGGGTGAGGGAGAAGCCTTACTTCTTCTGCAGCGCCGCAATCTCGGCGCGCAACGCCTTCAGCACCGCAGCGCCGTCCACGCCTTTGGGCTTGGCTTTCTTTTCGATCCACTCGTTCTCGAGGCCTGCGGTCTTCGCCCGGATGTCCGCCATCAACTGTGGACTCGCAGTGACCATGGGGACGTTTGCTTCCTTCATGGCGGCGAACCCCTTCACGTCGGCCGTGTCCCAAGCGCGCCCGGAGCGGCGGGCGAGGGCCTCCCCGAGCAGAGGCTGGATGAGATTGCGGTCGGCTTGCGAGATCGAGTTCCATTTGGCAGGATTCGCCATCCACACGAAGCTCGTGTTGTACAGCCCCCCCGGGATGACGGTCATGTGCTTGATCAAGGGGATGAACTTGAACGAGGCCGGGGCCTCCTTCGGAAAGAACACCCCGTCGGCAACGCCCGAGGAGAGCAGCTCGTAGGACTCGGGAGCGGGCTTGAGGATGGGCACGGCGCCGAGCGCCTTGGCGACGTCGGTGACGACGCCTCCGCCGACGCGGATCTTCAGTCCCTCGAGATCCTTCAGCGCGGTGATCGCGCGCTTGGTGTTGAACATCTGGCCGGGGCCGTGGGTGAATACTCCGAGCACGACCACGCCCTTGTGCTCGTCCGACTTGGCGAGCATGCGAGCGTAGATGCGCTGGTAGGCTACGGCGGTGACTTCGGCGGTGTCGCCCATGAAGGGAAATTCCGGCGCCTCGGTCAGCGCGAAGCGTCCCGGCGTGTAGCCGTGCGAGGTGAAGGACAGATCCATCAGGCCGTTCGCCACCCCGTCGAACGTCTGCGGCGCCGCGACCGGCGGTTTGGGAAGCACGTTGCACTTCACGCGTCCCGAGGTCACCTTCGCGATGTCCTCGCACAGCGGCACCAGCATGTTGGCCGTGACTGGATGTCCGGGGGGCACCCACGAGCTCGCGTTGAGTGTGACTTGAGCCGCCGCGGCGCCCGCGGCGAGCGCGGCAAAGGCGGCAAGAGCGATGCGAAGTGCGGAATGCATGGCGGGTCTCCCTTGTAATCGGATCATTGGCGCGTCACACCAGCGGCGGCGTGGCGCTCTGAAACTTTTACTTCAGGCCGCATAGCCTACCGTATCGGGCGGCGTCCGGCCAGACGCGCGTCCGCGGCGTCACCGTTCATGCCCTCAGCCGCATCGCCTGCGGCCCGAACCGCGACACGATTTCCGGAAGCTCCTCCGCCGGAACGGGACGGCCGAACAGGTATCCCTGCATCTCGGCGCAGTCGCAGGTCTCGAGATACTCCGCCTGGCCGGCCTCCTCGACCCCTTCGGCGACGAAACCGATACCGAGGCTTCGCGCCAGCGCCGAAATCGCCCGCACGATGGCCGCGTCCTTGGCGTTCTTGTCCACGTCCCGGATAAACACCCGGTCCACCTTGAGAAAATCGATCGGGAACTGCCGGAGATACCCTAATGACGAATACCCCGTGCCGAAGTCGTCGATTGACAGCGTCACGCCCAGTTTCTTGAGGCGCGTCATGATCGAGATCGCGCGCTCGGCGTTCTCGACCAGCAGGCTCTCGGTCAATTCCAGCTCGAGGAACTCCGGCGCGAGGGCGCTTGATTGCAGCGCCGCTGCGACCGTGTCGACGAGCGATTCGCTCCGAAACTGTCGCGATGAAATATTCACCGATACGCGCAACGACAGGCCGTGCTCCTGCCACTCTCGGGCTTGCCGGCATGCAGTTCGAAGCACCCAGTCGCCGACCGGAATAATCAGGTCTGTTTCCTCGAGCAGCGGAATGAAATCGGCCGGTGGAACCAGACCCCGCTGCGGGTGTTGCCAGCGCAGGAGCGCCTCGACCCCGACGACCTTTCGCTCCGCCGCGCTTACCCGTGGCTGGAAATGGAGCACGAATTCCCCGGCTTTCACCGCGCGCCGAAGCGCCGCTCCCAGCAAGAGCTGGTTCTCCACGCGCTGATTCATCTCCGCCGTGAAGAACTCGAAACGGTTGCGTCCAAGCTCCTTCGCGCGGTACATGGCGGTGTCGGCGCTCTTCACAAGCCGTACACCCGAGGGATCGTCCCTCGGGAACAAGGACATGCCGATGCTGGTGGTGACCCCGATCTCATGCTGCTGGAGCTGGACCGGTTCCGCGATCGCTTCGATGATTCTCTGGGCGACCGCCGCGGTTTCCTCCGGTCCGCGAACGCTTTCGAGCAAGACTGTGAACTCGTCGCCCCCCATCCGGAACAGCATGTCGGTGTCTCTTACGGAGCGTTGGATACGCGCGGTGGCGACGCGCAGCAGCTGGTCGCCCGCGTCGTGGCCGAGGCTGTCATTGATTAGCTTGAAATGGTCGAGGTCCAGAAACATCACGCCGAGTGTCCATCCCGTTCGGCGCGCGCGCCGAACGGCCTCTTCGAGATGCTCGGCGAAGCTGGCGCGGTTCGGCAATCCGGTCAGGGCGTCGTGGTACGCCTGGTGACGAATGCGCTCTTCCTGCGCCAAACGCGCGGTCTCCTGCTCGTTAAAGAGCTTGCGGTACCTCAGCAGTATCCCGAGTATCAGGGCGTAGATCGCCAGCAAGCTGCCGAGCACGCCGGCGAGGATCTTCCACTGGCTGCGCTCCATCTTTTCGACCAGGTGAGTGACGTCGCTGTAGACCTCCATCACCGCAGCGACCTGCGCACCGTTCTGCGCGCGCACGGGAACATAGGTCGCGATAATGTTACGGTCCGAGATCACGCCTTCCCAGGCGTCGAACCGGTCGCGGTAGGTGATATCGCTCGCCGGGGTGCCGCTTCGGGCGCTCAGGTATCCGGGGTTGCCGGACTTGTCCTCGCCGATCTGGCGCCGGTCGGTGGAAAAAACGGTAAGGCCCTTGGCATCGTAGATCTTGACCTTGACCACGGTCAGACCGCTCATCATCGAACGCAAGTCGCGATCGATCCGCTGGATTTCCGGGCGCGAGGCAAGCTCTTCCGGCGGCACTCTTGAAGCCCGCAGAATGAATTCCGCGTGATCCGGCCAGATCGAGTTCGCGAACGATCGGGTGAGCGCCACGTTGGAGCGCGTCTCGCCCTCGATCAAGGAATCGAACACGAGCTGCCGGTAGAGCAGCGAGAGCGCGATGACCGCCGCGCCTATTATCAGCAGGCCCGCGATCCAGGAGTAGTGGAAGAGCTTATGCACTGGGCGGAACCGGCGATCCTACTTGCGATTGTCTCGAATCTCGATGCGCACGATGTCGCCCGGGTAAATCAGGTCTGGGTTGCGGATATTGCTGAACTCCGCCAGCTCCGGATAGCGGTAGGGATCGCCGACATGCTTTTTCGCGATGTCCCACAGCGTGTCGCCGCGCACGACGACGTGCGTGCGAGTGTTCGGGTCTGCCGGCCGCGATGGCGCGGCGCTTGCCGCTGCAACGGGATTCGCGGCGGCCGGTTGAGCGTCGTTGCCGGCAGGGCGCTCGACCGTCAGCGTCAGCGCCTCGGACTTGATCGAGACGATTTGCCGGGTAGCGGGCTCAGGCTTTGGTGACGCGGCAGCGGGCACGGTGCTCGTTGTGGGCGGCGCCGACGCAATGGGTGGCCCCGCATCGCCGAGAAAACCCGGCGAAAATGCGTACAGCATCACCGCCAACAGCGCGATCGCCAGCACCGCGCCGCCGACCCAGTATCGCGTCGAGGAACGCGGCTCGCGGTCGGCTTCAAAAATATTGCGCGAGGTGACCGTGCTCAAGTCCTCAAGCGCGGTATTCCCCGTCGTGGCCGGGCGCACGCCCGTTCGCGGCGAAACGGAGGTGGTCCCTGTCGCACCCGAGTACGGGTGTCGAGGATAGGTTTGTCGATGCCCTCCAGGGCCCGAAGCTTCGCTCGCTGCTGGGTCCGCTGCAGTCGCTGCGGATTCGAAGGGAGCCTCGCGGGCGGAGTCGGATCGCCGGATTTCGTGGACGTCGACGCTGCCGGGAACATCGGCGGCGGCGGCGAGCGCCTTCGCTTCGGCGGTTGCAGGCGCGACGCTCGAATCCATCTCGACTCCGGGCGGGGGACGAGTGGCCGCCGCGCCATCACCGGCGCGGTCGGCATCTTTGTCCTGAGCGTCGGCCCCCGCTCCGGGTCCCACCGTAACGGTGCGAGCGGATGATGTCTCGACGATCTGCGGTGTTCTATCCGGCGCAGCAGCGCCCGTAGGAAGCGCTTCGGCACGCCGCTTGTGCGCGTCCGAGTCGGCGGCGCCAACGGCGGCCGTTTCGCCGACGAGAGGCGGGGCTGTTTCCGGAGCAGCCGCACGCAACGCTGGGGCAGGGACGGGCGTAACGCCGGAATCGGTCTGGGCCGCGGCCCAGCGGGCGACCGATTGAATCTCGACCGTGGCCTCCAGCAGCGCCGCAAAGCTCGTGTGCAGGATGAGTTCCCCCTCACGGATCGTAAACCGGTCGAACAGTCCGCCTGCGAGCATCTCCGGCATCGGCTGCCACGCGGTATCCTTCTCCTCGATCACGTCCTTCACTTCATCGACCCAAAACGCGACGATGGCGTCGCGGATGCGCGCCGCGATGAAGGGGCCCTTTGCGGAGTCCTCGCCGTCCCGGACCTTCAGTTTCCTGCGCAAGCTGATCGCGGTCGCGGAGTGGTCCCGGAACAGAAAGGCGCCGAGCGCGTACTCGGGCATGACGGGGAATGCCGTGATCCTTCTCGGGCGTTCGATGATGCCCTCGACGTCGAGCGCGGAAGCGCACATGACGTGCGGGCCGAGCCGGAATACCAGCCAGGAGCGCTCCCGCGAATCGGTATCGCGCGGGGGCTCAACCTGCTTGCTCTGAATCTGGGGCGTCATGTGATCCCCTGTCCGGCCCTTGCCGTCTCGCGGCCCACGTTGTGGGCGCGATGGCGGATCATGCTTCCGCGGGGTCCACCGGTCAAGCGCCTTCGCCCGGGTGCGAGCAGCGGGTTCGAAGCTTCACGATAGCTCGTCGGGAGCGGATGCACTCGACCCGCACAGATTTCGGGGCAGGGCTTACACTATCGCGAACTTGAGCCCGAGGGAGCGCAGCCATGACCAAATCAAGAAAACCCAACGGGAGCGCGCGGCCGATCAAGACGAAGCGCGACTACACGGGCGCGTCGGCGCTCGTCAAACGATTGTCCGGTCAAACCGAACGGGATTCCGCCGCCGAGTTGCGGCTGCAAGCGCTGCTGCAGGAAATGGACAAGTTCGAGGAGATTGAAGAAGAGGCGAGCGCGGACTCGCCGGAGGAATACGACTATCCAGGACCTCGCCGGCGCTGGTCGGACGATGGCTCCGACTGAACGCAAGGAACGCCGTCCGGAGATCAGAATCTGTAGTCGATTGCCCAGCGCTGCAGTCGCTTCATCATGGGCGAAGTCGCTATGAGAACTTGAAAAGCCGCTGCGGATTGTCAACAAGGATCCTGCGCCGCGTCGCCTCATCCGGCGCCCATTTTCCGAGCAGGTTCCACAGATCGACCGAGCCGACTTTGTCGGCGAAGGAAAGGTGGGGATAGTCGCTTCCCCAGATGATCCGGTCGGGCGCCGCCTCGATCAAGGCGCGCGCCATCGGCGCGACGTCGGCGAAGTCCTTGGCGACCGACATGCGATAGATTCCGGTGAGCTTGATCCAGCAGCGCCGCTCGCCGTGCCGGAGCAGTCCGAGCAACTGCTGAAACCCCGGCTGGCTCACCCCATCTTTCGCCGGGAAGAGCCCGAAATGGGCGATGGTGAAATCAAGGTTCAAGCTTCGCAGCGTCGGCATCAGTTCGGCGGTCAACCAGCCGGGCGTGAGGAAGTCGAGCTGCCAGCCAATCTCGCGACAGCGCGCGGAGAGGCGCTCGATGCGCGGCAGCAGTGTCGCGGCGAACCCCGCCTCGTAAACTTTCACGGGCGGCACGTTGATGCGCACGCCACGCACGCCCGCCTCGTGCAGGCGCGATAGCTCGGAGTCGGGCAGGTTCTCATCGATATCGACGATGCCGCGGCATTTTCCCGTCCCGACCTCGCGCATCGCATCCAGCATGCAACGGTTGTCTTTTCCGTAGGCGCTCGGCTGCACGAAAACGAAGCGCTCCAGGCCGAGCCCTCGCGCGAGCGCCAGAAAATCCTCGACCGGCGCGTGCGGCGGCGCATAGCGCAGGTCCGATTGGTTGCACGGATAGCGCTCCGCGGCTCCGAACACGTGAAAGTGGCTGTCGCAGCCGGAGGGCGGCGACTGGAAGTCGGGATGGGCTTCCGCGTGCGATGACATGCTCAGTTTCCCTCTCCCTTCGGCGAGAGGGCTAGGGTGAGGGCCTACTCCGACCTGATCCCGGCCTCGCGCGCGAGCCGGCCCTTCTTCTCGAACTCCGCCTTGATGTGCTCGGTGAACGCGTCCGGTGACGCGCTTGCGGTCAACTCCACGCCGCGCTCGATGAAGCGCTGGTACAGGTCCGGTGCGCTCACGGCCTCGGCCACCGCGCGGTTCAGGCGCACGAGAATCTCTCGCGCGGTTCCCGCCGGCGCGACCAGCCCGTTGAAGGTGATGTCTTCGTAGCCCGGCACGCCTGACTCATCGACCGTGGGCACCTCGGGAAGGAGCGGCGAGCGCTTCAGGCTGGTCACGGCGAGGGCGCGTACCTTGCCCGCTTTAACCTGCGGCGCGGAGGTGCTCACCTGGTCGAACATCATCGCAATCTGGCCGCCGATCAGGTCGACGAGCGCCTGCGAATTGCCCTTGTACGGAACGTGCAGCATCGTTACGCCCGCCTGGCGGTTGAGCAACTCTGCCGCCATGTGGCCGGTGGACCCGTTTCCCGAGGTCCCATAGGAGATCCTTCCGGGCTGCGCTTTTGCTAGGGCGATCAGCTCGCGAACCGACTGCGCGGGAAGAGCGGGATTCACGATGATCACCTGCGGCACAAGGCAGGTCAGCGTGATGCCGGCGAAGTCCTTCAGCGGGTCGTACCCAGGGTTGGGCACGACCAGGGGCACGGTGGCGAAGGTGTTCGCCATCGCGAGCAGCGTGTAGCCGTCGGCAGGCG
The DNA here is from genome assembly GCA_964430565.1 of uncultured Enterobacteriaceae bacterium. GTDB lineage: Bacteria > Pseudomonadota > Gammaproteobacteria > Burkholderiales > SG8-39 > VBDM01. The sequence goes on along the minus strand of CAYSFD010000016.1, from coordinate 24,463 downwards.
ATTTTGCGACGAACTGCGTGCCGACCAGGCTGGAGGCACCGGGACGGTTTTCGACGAGGACGGGTTGGCCAAGGGTCTTGGCGAGCCGATCGGCGAGTGCGCGCGCGACCAAATCAACGTTGCCGCCCGCCGCGAGCGGCACGACGATGCGGATCGTGCGGCTGGGATAGTCGGCGGGCGATTGGGCAAGAGCAGCCGCCCCGCATGCCGAAAGGAGCGTCGGTAGAAGAATGCAGGCAAATCTCATAGTGCCTCCCAGGGTGCCCTGCCTCGCTAAAACCGCAGCCGCGCGCGCCTCGCGCTTTGCTTCACTTTCTGAGCGCCCGCCGTGCGTACTATAGAGTCCGGAAAGACGACGCGCAATTCTCCGCGCGGAGTCCGCAAACTTGAAGCGCCGGCGCGCGAGTGCGCGCAGGGTCGGTCCGGGGGCATAATGAGGAAAAGTCCAGGGCGAACCGTCGCCCGGCACGCCTGCCCCCGGGAGGGTGATCCTTGTTGATGTTTACAAAAGATTCGGTCGCCTCGCTGCTGTCCCGAGTGAACGGGGGACTCAAGACCGTCTGGATTCGCTGGGGTCTGCCGCTCGTCGGGGGCGTGGTCTTCCTCGCGGTGGTGCTCGCGGGCAGCTCCGGCCTCAACGTGGAGATGAGCCGCATTGAAGCACAGAGGAAATCCGACCTGATCTCCTTGGGATCGTTGCTGCAAATGCGGCTGATTCGCGAGCTGGGCGGCGTGCTATCCCCCATCGTCGGGTTGAACAGCTACCTCGTAGTGCGCGGCGGAACCCTGAACCGGCGCGAGGTCGAGGCCATCCTCGAGAGGCTCCATGGAAGCGTGCGCCATACCCGGAATCTCGCGATAGCCGTCGGCTCCCAGGTCAGGTACGTGTACCCGGTCAAGGGAAATGAAAAGATCGTCGGCCTCGACTATCGAAGCGTGCCGGGCCAGTGGCCGAGTGTCAGGCGCACGATCGGCGGGGGTACGCCGGTCCTCCTCGGCCCGATGCCGCTTGTCCAGGGAGGGAGCGGCCTGATTTATCGCGTTCCCGTACTGCACCGCGGACAATATTGGGGGCTGATTTCGACCGTTATCGACGCCGACTCGCTGATCGCCGAAGCGTTCAGGGACGCGGCCCCCGAGAATGTCGAGCTCGCCGTTCGCGGCAGGGACGCGCGCGGCATGCGAGGCGGCGTGTTCTGGGGCGATCCGGAGCTTTTCGGGCGAAGCGGCGTCGAGCTTGTCGAGGTCGATGTGCCGGGCGGCAAATGGGTCCTTGGGATGCACGCAATATCTTCGGGCCTGGATGAGCGCGTCTGGCCTTTGCGTATTCTGGTATGGGTGTTCGCCGCGTTCATCGGCTGGGGCACGTACTCGCTCCTCGCGCAGCGCGCGCGGCTCGCGCGCCTGGCAATGTTCGATACGCTGACCGGATTGCCCAACCGAAGCCTGATCGAAGACAGGATGAACCGCGCGATCTCCGCCCAACGCCGCAGCCCGGCGACGGTATCGGTGCTTCTTTTTGTCGACCTCGACGGATTCAAGCGGGTCAACGACCTATATGGGCACCGGGCCGGGGACGCGGTTCTGCAAGGTGTGGCGTCGCGCGCGTCGCGCGCGGTGCGCAATATCGACAGCGTGGGTCGTTGGGGCGGCGACGAGTTGGTTGTCGTGCTGGAGAGCACTGACCGCCAGAAAATCCCCGAGCTGATCCAACGGGTGCGCCAGGCCGTGGAAGCGCCGCTCGATTACGCCGGGCAATCCCTGAAGGTCGGCGCCTCGATCGGATCAGCCATTGTGCCCGACGATGCCGACTCGGCCGGCGACCTCATACGGCTTGCCGACCGCCGAATGTACGAAGACAAGCATACGAAGAAGCGACCCGGCGCGAAACGCTGACCGGGCAAGTAACCCGGGGAAACACCAAACACATCGGGGCGCCTCAAGCGCCCCGATCGTGAAACCGCGTGCTGCGGAAAAATCAGTTGATCTTTTTTTCCAGTTCTCGGTCGACGATCTCGTCGCACCCTCGAAGGGTGATCGAGTATTCGCCTATGCCGTTGATCTCAGCGCAGTGCAACATCGTCAGCCTGCGCGCGACTCTTTCGGGAATACCGCGCAGCGGTTGCCGGGCGGACTTGGCGATGCGTATCTTGCATAGCCAATCCATATCTTCTGTGCTCAGCCTGCGGTCCATCACGACCTCCTCGGGAGTCGGAAGTGGAAGTGATTGTAAAGCAGCCCTTGTGCCAGGAAATAGAATCCCAGATAACTCAGATACTTAGCGAGTGATTTTGCTCACGCGAAGCCACGACCGTGTCACCGGGAAGCGACAGCTGTTTGGATCGAAGATACTAGGACACTGATCTGGTTGGCCTTTCTGTGTCGTGGATCGGCGACGACAGTAGAATGAACTGGTCCCGTACTTATCGGAGAAACGAATGAGTGTCTCCGTCAATGAACTCGCCGCGGCATCCGGCGCCGGCGGAATTCACCTGGTGGATCGCTTCGCCGGGTTTGCCGAGAGCTTTCGCGCGCGGCGGCTCGCGCCGCAGCTTCTGCACCATGCAAAGCGCGCGGTGATCGACTGGTACGCGGCGCTTTTTCCGGGCGCCGTGGCGGCGCCGGCGGTGTTGCTTGAGCGCGCGCTCGCAGACGAACTCGACCATGGCGAATCGCGTCTCGCGCTGGGCAGGCGCGCCACGGCACGCGCAGCGGCGCTCATCAACGGTGCGGCCGCTCATACGGTCGAAGTGGACGACATCTTCCGCGACGGCATCTACCATCCCGGGGCGCCCACCATCGCCGCTGCGCTCTCTCTGGCTCAGGCGCGGCGCTCGACGGGCGAGGCGTTCCTGCGCGCGGTGATCGTCGGCTACGAGATCTCGACGCGCATCGCCGCGGCGATGGGCCGCGCGCACTACAAGTACTTTCACAACACCGGCACGATCGGCTGCTTTGGGGCTTGCAGCGCGGCGGCCGAGCTGCTCGGCCTGGACGTGAAGCGCTTTGCGCACGCGCTCGCCACGGCCGCGACCTTTTCCGCCGGACTGCAGCAGGCCTTCCGCAAGGACTCGATGTCGAAACCTATGCATGCGGGCCGCGCCGCAGAAGCGGGGGTCACCGCGGCGCTCGCTGCGAGCGAAGGCGTCACCGGGTCGCTCGACGTGCTCGAAGGCGATGCCGGTTTCGCCCGCGCCATGGGCTATGGTTCAGGCGGCGACGGCCCGGACTGGGAGCGAGGGCTCGCGACACTTGGCGAGGATTTTCATATCGGCCGTATGACAATCAAGAACCACGCCTGCTGCGGTCATGCTTTCGCAGCCATCGACGGCGCGCTCGCGCTCAAAGCACAGATGGGCGTAGCAGCCGGAGAGATCGCGCGCGTGCGCGTCGGGGGCTACCGGGCGACGCTGGAGGTCGCGGGGATCGCGGACCCCACGACCCCGGCGGAGGCCCGCTTCAGCACGCCCTATCTGGTGGCCACTGCGCTCACGCACGGCAGCGTGCGGCTTGACGCGTTCGGGCCGGCACGGCTTAAGGACGCTGCCACGCGCGAGCTCATGCGGTGCGTCGAACTGACGCTCGACCCAGGAATTGATGCCGCATTCCCGGCGCAGCGTTCGGCTCGCGTCGCAATCGAGTCGCGCGACGGTCGGCGCGGCGAGCATTTTCAGCCCACGCGAAAGGGCGACCCGGACGCCCCGCTTACCGACGCCGAGCTCGAGCACAAATACCTGGAGCTTGCTTCTCCAGTGCTCGGCGAGGAGCGCGCGCTCAAGCTGCTCGCGCGGCTGTGGCGCCTGGAAAGCGAAGCGACGCTCGACGGCGCTGCGTGGATCTAGCGCAAGCGCTTTTTTCTCCCCGCGCCGTCGCGCTCGTCGGCGCCTCGGGCGATGCGGCGAAGAACACCGCGCGCCCGATGCGTTTTCTCCGCAAGCACGGTTACCCGGGGCGCATCGTGCCCATCAACGCGTCGCGCAGCGAAGTGCTCGGCGAGCGCGCCTGGCGCAGCCTCGCCGAGGCGCCGGACGGAATCGACCACGCCTTCATCCTCACGCCGAGTGAATCGGTCGAGCGCGCGCTCGAGGACTGCGGAGCGCGGGGTATCAAGGTCGTCACGGTGTTGAGCGACGGCTTTGCCGACGCCGGGCCCGAAGGCGCGGCGCGGCAGGAGCGGCTCGCGGCGCGCGCCCGCGCGCTCGGCGTGCGGCTGCTCGGACCCAACAGCATGGGGCTCGTCGACATTCCCGGCCGCGTCGCGCTCAGCGCGAACGCGGTACTCGAGATGGATGCGCTGCCCGCGGGGACAACAAGCTTCGTGTCGCAGAGCGGGACGATGATCGGCACGGTGCTCTCGCGCGGCGCGGCGCGCGGCCTGGGCTTCGCCAAGCTGGTATCGGTGGGCAACGAGGCCGACCTTGGCGTCGCGGAGCTGGTGGAGCTGCTCGCCGAGGATTCGGCCACGCGGGTAATCCTCCTGTTTCTCGAGACCGTGCGCAACGCGGCGCGTCTTTCCGCTGCTGCGCGCAAGGCGCACGCCGCCGGGAAGCCGGTAGTGGCGTACAAGCTCGGCCGCTCGCGTCTCGGCGAGGCGATGGCGCGTTCGCACACCGGAGCGCTCGCGGGCGAAGACGCCGCGCTCGATGCCTATTTTCGCGATTGCGGAATCGTGAGGGTGGATCTACTCGAGACGCTGTTGGAGATCGCGCCGCTCCTCGCCGGCCGCGCACCGTCCGGGTTGTCTCACGCTCCACGCATCGCCGTGGTGACGACCACCGGCGGCGGGGCGGCGAGCGTGGTCGACCGGATGGGCACGCTGGGGCTCGAAACGATGGCGCCGGACGACTCGTTGCGCACCCGCCTGGCGGCCCTCGGCGCGCGCAGTCTCGACTCGCCGATCATCGACCTCACTATGGCCGCGACCGACAAGCAGTACGCGGCCGTGCTCGAAGCTCTGCTCGACTCGTCCGCCTGCGACGCGGTGGTCGCGGTCGTCGGTTCGTCGGCGCAGTTTCATCCGCAGTTCGCGGTCGAGCCGATCCTGCGGGCGAAGGCGAGCGCGAAGCCCCTGGCGGCCTTCTTCACGCCGCACGCTGAGCGCTCTCTCGCGCTGCTCGCCGAGAGTGGCATCGCCGCGTTCCGCACTCCGGAGTCCTGCGCCGACGCGCTCGCCGCTTTTTTCGCCTGGCGCTCGCCGCGCGCGCGCGATGCTTCGCCGCAATTCGAGTGGCCATCGAGACTCCCGCGCCGGGGAAAATTCAATGAGGCGCAGGCGCTCGTGCTCTTCTCGGAACTCGGTGTGCCGGTGGTCGAATCGGCGATTGCCAGGCCGCCGCGCTATGAGCACGCCCTTGCCTATCCGGTGGCGGCGAAAATTCTATCGCCCGAGATCGCTCACAAAACCGAGGCAGGCGGCGTCGCACTCGGGATCGTGAACTCCAACGAGTACGATGTGAAAGTGCGCGGCTTGCTCGCTTCGGTTGCTGCCGCGCGACCCGAGGCGCGCATCGAGGGAATCACGGTGCAGCGCATGGAGTTCGGTCTCGCCGAAGCCATTGTCGGCTACCGCCACGATGCGCTGGTTGGCCCGCTCGTGCTCCTCGGCGCGGGAGGGGCGCTCGCCGAGATCTACAAGGACTACGCGCTTCGGCTCGCTCCGGTGAGCGAAAAGGAGGCGGCGACGATGATAGAGGAAGTGAAAGGGTTCGCGATGCTGCGCGGCTACCGCGGATTGCCGCGCGGCGACCTCGGCGCTCTCGCGAAGGCCGTGGCTGCCGTTTCGCGACTTGCTCTCGTGACGGGTCAACCTGTCGCCGAAGCCGAGATCAATCCGCTGATCGTGAAGCGCGAGGGCGTGATCGCGGTCGATGGGCTGGTCGCACTGAAGGAGCAGAATTTTTCCCCTCCTCTGTGAGGAGGGGTGCCGCCGAAGGCGGCGGGGTGGTGGGCCGCAGCATATCAAACCACCCCGTCGCGCTACGCGCGACACCCCTCCTTGTCCAAGGAGGGGATATAACAACGGGGGACGACATGGACTTTCACTTCACGCCCGAACAAGAGCAGTTCCGCGAGTCGGTGCGGCGCTTCGCCGAGAAGCATCTCGCAAAAGGCGCGCGGGAGCGCGCGCATTCGCCGGACTATCCCTGGGACGTCGCCAAGCTCATGGCCTCGCAGGGCCTGCTCGGCATCACCATCGCGGAAGCCGACGGCGGCCAGGGCGGCACGCTCATCGACGCGGTGATCGCGATCGAGACCATCGCCTCGGTGTGCCCGAGGAGCGGTGATGTAGTGCAGGTGGGCAATTTCGGTCCGATCCGCGTCCTCGCCGAGTACGGATCGCCCGCGCAGAAGCAGCGCTACCTCGGGCGCCTGCTCGCCGGCGAATCGATCATCAGCGTCGGCATGACCGAGCCCGACGCCGGTTCGGCCGTGACCGACCTCAAGACCGCGGCGACCCCGGACGGCGCAGGCTACCGCATCAACGGCTCCAAGATCTTCACCACGCACTCCACGCACGCCGAGGTGATGCTCGCCTACGTGCGCTTCGGTCCGGGCGTGGGCGGCATCGGCTCGGTGCTGATCGACACAAAGGCGGCGGGGGTGCGCTTTGGCAAGCCCTCGAAGTTCATGTCGCAGGAGGAATGGGTGCAGAGCTACTTCGAGAACGTCTTCGTTCCCGCCGACATGGTGGTGCTCAAGGAAGGCGGATTCAAGAAGCAGATCGCCGGATTCAACGTCGAGCGCATCGGCAACGCGTCGCGCTCGCTCGCGCTCGGGCGCTACGCCTACGAGGCGGCGCGCCGCTGGGCGATGCAACGCAAGCAGTTCGGGCGCCTCTTGTGCGAGTTCCAGGGCCTGCAGTGGAAATTCGCCGAGATGAAAATGAAGCTCGACGCCGGGCAGCTCCTGCTCTATCGCGCCGCGGTCAACGCCGACCGCGGCTTCCCGTCGGCGGAGGAAACCGCGATCGCCAAGGCGTTCTGCAACCAGGCGGGGTTCGACGTGGCGAACGAGGCGTTGCAGGTGATGGGCGGCCTCGGCTACACGCAGGAGGAACTGGTCGAGTACTGCCTGCGCCGCTGCCGCGGCTGGATGATCGCCGGCGGTTCGATCGAGATCCTCAAGAACCGGATCGCGGAGGGCATTTTCGAAAGAAGCTTTTCGCAACGACCGGCGAAGGATTGAACCGCGATATCGTGCGCATGGCGCACGCTACGCAAGTCCGGAAAGCCGCAGTCGTAGCGTGCGCCGCGCGCACGCCCGAAGCGTTCAGTCGGCGCGCGCGCCTGAGATCCGCACCACCTCGCCCCAGCGCGCCACGTCACCGCGCAGCAGCAGGTCGAACTCCTCGGGCGTGTTGCCGACCGGCTCGGCGCCCTGCTCGAGGAGCCGTTTGCGGATGTCGGGTGAATGTGCCGCCTTGGCCACGCCGGCGGCGAGCGTGCGCACGGTCTCGCGCGGGGTTGCGGCCGGCGCGAGCAGCCCAAACCACAGCGGCAACTCGACGCCCTCGACTCCCGCTTCCTTCATCGTCGGTATCTCGGGCATCAGCTCCGTGCGCCTGGCGCTGGTCACGGCGAGCGCCCGCAGGCGCCCCGTCTTCACGTGTGCGCCGATCGCGACGGGGTTGATGAAACTCAGCTGTACTTCCGCGGCGAGCAGCGCGGCGATCGAGGGTGCGCTGCCCTTGTAGGGAACGTGCACGATGCTTGTTCCGGTGCGCAGCTTGAAGAGTTCCCCCGCGAGATGCTGCGTCGATCCGGAGCCGGCCGAGGAATAGTTGAGCGCTCCGGGCCGCTCGCGCGCGAGCGCAACCAGCTCTTTGACCGATTTCGCGGGAAGCGATGCCGGAACGACCAGCAGGTTGGTGCTCTCCGAGAATATCGACACGCTGGTGAAATCGCGCAGCGCGTCGTAAGGCGGGTTCCGGTACAGGGTCATGTTGATGACCACCGCCGGGCTGTTGAAGAGCAGCGTGTAGCCGTCGGGCGTCGACTTGGCGACGTATTCGTTCGCGATATTGGTGCCGGCCCCCGGGCGGTTCTCGACGATGACCTGCTGGCTGAAAAGCTCGCTCAGCTTGGAGGCGAGCAGCCGCGCGTTGATGTCGACGCCCCCGCCGGGGGTGAAACCGACGAGGAGCCTTACTGGCTTCGTCGGGTAGGCTTGGGCTTGCGCCGATGTGCTTGCTGCAGCAACGGAGAGAGCAATAAGCCACAAGATGAAGCGTGCTCCGGGCATCATTTCCTCCTCGCGAGGGTGGATGCAGGATTTTACCCTTGGAACCCGACGTTGAGCCTCAAGGGTTTCTTTGCGGGTACGGTGCGGATGGGCGATCATAGTGTTCATATGGCCAAACCGAAACGCAAATCCGGCATCAAGCGCGCGCCCGCGAAGCGCACACCGAGAAAAGCAAAACCCGGCACGCGCGGCCTTTTGCCCGCCGAGTGCCGGCTCGAATCGCTTTCGGGCGACGCCGAGGAAGTGCGCGGCAGAATCGAAAAGGAAGGCGGCCTCGTCCTCGGCGCTTACAGCGATCCGCTCGGCAAGCAGCCGCTGCTCCTTGCGATTCTGCCCATAGACCGCATCGAGCCGACTCCCTTTCAGCGCGACCTTTCGCAAACTCATCACAGAAAGCTCGCCGACGTGCTGCACCGCACCGGCATCTTTCTCGATCCGGTGATCGCGGTCACCGCGCCTAAGGAAGGTTTCTGGACGCCGAATGGAAGGCATCGACTCGAGGCGATGCGTCGGCTCGGCGCGCGTTCGATCACGGCGCTCATCGTTCCGAAACGAGAGATCGCATGGCAGATCCTCGCGCTCAACACGGAAAAAGCGCACAACCTGCGCGAGAAATCGCTCGAGGTGATCCGGATCTATCACGGCTTGATCGATGAGGACGCCAAGCGCCCGGAAAACCAGTTCGCTTTCTACCTGGAGGAAGCGTCGTTGGTGACGCTCGGCGTGTGCTACGAGAAGAACGGCAAGTTTGCAGGCGGCGCCTACAACCCGATCGTGCGAAGGCTGGAAAACTTTTCGGACGAGCCGCTGTCAAAGGCTGTTCGCGAGCACGAAAAGCACGCCGGCATGCTGATCGACCTCGACGCGCGGGTCGCCGAGGTCATCGCGAAACTGAAGGAGCGCGGCTTCGTCAGTCCTTACCTGCGCGCCTTCGTCGTCGCGCGCGTGAACCCTTTGCGCTGGATCCAGGGCGAGCCGCCGCCGCTCGATGAGGTCCTCAAAACCATGCGCGAGCGCGCTGCGAAGTTCAACGTGGACAGAATCAAGCAAGCGGACCTTACCAACGTTGGCGGCGCCCCGGACGAGGCCGATTGACCATCCAACGGTCCGTCCCTAAGGCGGAGCGACATGGGATAATGATTTGTCATAACACCATGAGGGGCATGTCCTCTCATTTTGTAACCGACTCTAGGGGGCACTCGAGTGGCGACGATACTCGTGATCGAGGATGACCTGGTTTTTCGCGATCTGCTGCGCTTGCATTTGCGCCAGGCCGGGCACGCGGTGCAGATCGCGAAGGATCCGGCGGAAGGTTTGCGCAGCATGCTTGAAATCCCGCCTGACCTGATCCTGCTTGACCTCGACCTTCCCTATATGAGCGGCTTCGAAGTCCTCGAGGCTCTGCGCTCCGACCCGGCGTCCCAGAAGATTCCGGTGATCATCGTTACGGGGAACGCGGACGAGGAAGTCAATAACCGGTGCCGAACCATAGGAATCGAGGGCTTTTTCATAAAGCCTTTCAAGAGCGAGCACCTGATCCAGGGGATTGCCAAGGTGCTTGCCGCAAGCGGAGAAAAATAAGCGCCCGGTCGACAATCGGTCGCAGGCGAGTCGCCGGGCTGTCAACCCGAGCGCACTTTCCCAATACTCCACATCGCACCTGGCGCGGCCTTTGATCGCGCACCGATTAGGTGTCGGAAATTTCCGTAGGCATTACAGGAAGTTGCAGCCCTGTTCGGAAATAGTTCTCGGTAGAGTCTCGACCGGCAAAGTGGTGCGCATATTTTTTGCTTAGTGCATAACCATGGCGAAATTCGAGAACATGTGCCGCGTGCTGCTCGTCGACGATCAGGAGCCGATGAGGTTGCTGCTCGCGCAGTTCCTCAGACAGGATCTCGGGGCCGAAATAACGCTGGCCGGAACTTGTGAGGCGGCGCTCCGTTTTGCGGGCCGTAACACCTACGACGTCATCCTGCTCGATCTGCTGATGCCCGGAATGGGCGGGTTCGAGCTGCTCAGTCGTATCCGGTCGGACTCACCGAACAAGTCAACCCCTGTAGTCATGGTGGGGGAGAATTTCTCGGTTGAGCGTGCCAAGACCCTCGGCGCCGATGCGGTCGTTTCCAAACCGGTAAGACGCCGCGCGCTGGTTGCAGCCTTGAGAGCGCAGCTGCGCTCGAGCGTTTGAAGCTCGTGCAAATCCGATGAATGGCGTCCATATGAATCGGGCTCGCTCAACTCCCGCCCGACGCGGACCTTCCGAGACCAGAGACCTCGGTCCTTCTCAGACGGTGCGGCGCTTGCTGCTCGCGCTGAGAATTCGCAGGATTCATCGAATGAGCTGGCGTGCGGCGTGGATCTTCGCAGCCGGGAGGATTGTCGAGACCCGCGTCAGCGATCTCGCGCCAGGAGCGAAGGCGAAATAGCCAGTAACGAGTGCGTGAGCGAGGTCTGGTCTTAGATCGCGTTCGCCTTGCGCAGGGTGGCGATCTGCGCGGACGAGAGGCCCAACTCGGCTAGGATCGCTTCGGTGTGCTCGCCCAGAGCCGGGACGCGGTCCATGCGCGCTTCGCCGCCCGCGAGCCCGGGCGGCAGCGGCGAGGAGACCGGCCCCGCCGGCGTGTCCACCTCGCTCCAGCGCTTGCGTGCGCGAAGCTGCGGATGGTCCCAGACTTCGCGCATGTCGTTGACGCGCGCGTTGGCGATTTGCGCAGCGTCCAGGCGCTGCACCAGTTCCTCCGCGTCCAGGCGCGCGAAGGCTTCGACGATGATCGGTTGAAGGACCGCGCGTGCCGCGGCGCGCTTCGACACGCTCGCGAAGCGCGGATCGCCCGCCAGCTCCGGCCGCGCGAGCACCTTCTCGCAGAACGCCGCCCACTCGCGCTCGTTCTGAATTCCCAGCATCACGGTCTTTCCGTCTCCGGCAGAAAACGGGCCGTACGGGTAGATCGTCGCGTGGCTCGCACCGGTGCGCGCGGGCGGCTCGGCGCCGTCAAAAGCGTAATAGAGCGGATAGCTCATCCATTCGAGCAGCGACTCGAGCATCGAGACGTCGATGTGGCGGCCGCGGCCGGTTTTCTGCCGATCGAGGAGCGCGGCGAGGATGTTGCTGTATGCGTACATGCCGGCCGCGATGTCGGCGACCGATATGCCGGCTTTGGCGGGCTGGTCTTTGGTGCCGGTCACCGAAAGGAAGCCTGCTTCGCTCTGGATCAGGAGATCGTAGGCTTTCTTGTCGCGATAGGGCCCGTCGCCGCCGTAGCCGGAAATGTCGCAGACGATGAGCGAAGGCTTCTCCGCGCAAAGCGTCTCGTGGGAAAGGCCGAGCCGCGCGGCGGCGCCCGGCGCGAGATTCTGCACGAGCACATCCGCGCGCTCGAAGATGAGGCGCTTGAGAATCCTCTGCGCCTCCGCATGCTTTACATCGAGCGTGAGGCTTTCCTTGGAGCGGTTGACCCAGACGAAGTGCGAGGCAAGGCCGCGCACCCGTTCGTCATAACCCCGCGCAAAATCGCCGGTGCCGGGCCGCTCGATCTTGATCACGCGCGCTCCGAGATCGGCGAGATGGCGCGTGGCGAGCGGCGCGGCGATCGCGTGCTCGAGCGTGACGACGGTGATGCCGCTAAGCGGTTGCATGGCTGGTATGCTTGGCAACGAGCATACCGAATTTCGCAGGGGTGGGCTTCGTTTTGACCTGGATCAAGCTGCGGGGCCTGTGTGCGCCTCATCATGCTTGGGGGAGATTTCATGCCGAGTCAAATACGGATTCCGTTTCTGGTCTGCGCGCTCGCGATCCTCGCCGGCTGCGGGGCGTTTCTCGGGCCCGAATCACGGGAACGAGCTTCCGCCGACATGATGCGCGGTGGCGATCTCTATCGGATGTATTGCAACGCCTGCCACACGGCGCAGGTGCATTGGCGGGAACAGCGGCTGGTCCGGTCCTGGGACGATCTGCGCTACCAGGTCGCGCGCTGGCAGAAAACCGCCGGGCAGAACTGGACCCGCGAAGAGATCGACGACGTGGCCGCCTACCTCAACCGGACCTTCTACGAAGTGCCGTGCCCCGTGCTGGGCTGCGGGGGCCCCAAGGCGGGCGTCGAGGCTCGACCGCTCACGCAGGCAAGGTAGCCCGCTCTCGCGTAGCCGATCCGCTACCGCTTTCCTGGCCGAAATACGAGGAAGTACTGATTGGAGAGGAAACCGTGCTCCTCGGCGAGCGCGTAGCCAGCTCGCCCGAGTTCGGCGCGCACGCGCTCCGCTGAGATGCGCTCGCGCTTGGGCGGGCCCATCGGCGCATCTTCCCTGAAGTCGATGATGGCGATCCGGCCTGCGGGCTTGAGCGAGCCCTGGAGCCTGCGGAAATATTCTTCCCGTTTGGCGATGTGGTGATAGACGTCGACCATCAGGATCAGGTCCATTTTAGCGGGCAGTCGCGGATCGTCCGGCGCCCCGGCAAGCGAAACGAGATTCGCGAGGCCTTCGCGCTTCGCGCGCTCGGCAAGGTGCCTCACCATGTCCGGCTCGGTGTCCACGGCGTAGACGCGCCCTTTCGGCACGCGATGCGCGAGGCGCACCGCGAAGTACCCCGTCCCCGAGCCGACGTCCGCGACAACCGCGTCCGGCGCCAGCGCGAGCGCCACGATCACTTCATGCGGTTTTTGCCAGACGTCGCGCGCCGGATCGTCGAAAACCTTCGCCCACTTGTCGGCGTCGTGGAAGCGGTGCTGGTGGGTGTCGGGCGATTGCGCGACCGACGCTGCGGACAGAATCGCCGCGAGCATCCCTGTGGCGATCACAGAACAAATCACAGGTTTCATTGCTGCCATGTCCTCATGTTTACCGCGGAATACATGGTGGGCCGTCCTCGGATCGCTCAGTTCACTTCGTCCAGGAATCCCGCAGCGTCACCGCGCGGTTGAATTTCGGTGCCCCGGGTTTGGAGTCCACACGGTCAGCCACGAAGTAGCCGTGTCGCTCGAATTGAAAGCGCTCCTCCGCTTTGGCTTCCTTCAGCGCCGGCTCGAGCTGCGCGGTGACGAGCTTTCTTGAGTCCGGGTTGAGCTCCTGCCGCATATCCTCGTCCCCCGCTCCGGGATGCGGCACTTTGAAGAGGCGATCGTAGAGCCGCACCTCCGCGGTAAACGCGTGCTTGGCGCTTACCCAGTGGATGTTGCCCTTTACCTTGACCTTCTCCGCGCCCGCCGTACCCGATCTCGTGTCGGGATCGTATTTGCAGCGAACGGCGATGACCTTGCCGCTCGTATCCCGGTCGCAGCCGGTGCACTCGACAACATAGCCGTAGCGCAGGCGCACCTTGTTGCCAGGGAAGAGGCGGAAATATCCTTTCGGCGGCGTTTCGGTGAAATCCTCGCGCTCGATCCACAGTTCGCGTGAGAACGGCAGCTTGCGCCTGCCCGATTCGGGCTTTTGCGGGTGGTTGGGCGCCTCGCACTCCTCCTCGTTCCCTTCCGGGTAGTTCTCGATAATGAGTTTTACGGGATCGAGCACCGCGATGCGGCGCGGCGCAACTTCGTTCAGGTGCTCGCGCATGCAGTCTTCGAGCACGGAAAATTCTATCCACGAGTCGGCCTTGGCGACGCCGATGCGCTCGGCGAAGAGGCGGAATCCCTCCGGCGTGAAGCCGCGCCGTTGCGCGCCGACGAGCGTAGGCATGCGCGGGTCGTCCCAGCCGTCCACGTGGTTTTCCTCGACCAGCTGGACGAGCTTCCTCTTGGAGAGCACGACGTAGGTGAGGTTGAGCCGCGCAAATTCGATTTGCTGCGGCAGCGGACGCTGCAGCAAGCCCGGCCTGCGCACGCCGTCGTATCCGGTCCAGTCTTCGGCGAGCCGCTCGTTGAACCATTCGTAGAGCGGCCGGTGGTCCTCGAACTCGAGCGTGCAGATCGAGTGGGTGATGTTCTCGAGCGCGTCCGAGACGCCGTGCGCCCAATCGTAAGTGGGGTAGATGCACCAGCGATCGGCGGTGCGGTGGTGCGCGGCATGGCGGATGCGGAACATCGCCGGGTCGCGCAGGTTGATGTTGGGCGAGGCCATGTCGATTTTCGCGCGCAGCACGTGCTCGCCGTCCTTGAATTTTCCCAGGCGCATCTCGCGCAGGAGCCTGACGTTTTCCTCGACCGGTCGCTCGCGGTAGGGGCTGTTCCTGCCGGCCTCGGTGAGCGTGCCGCGCAAGCCCCTCATTTGCTCGGCGGTAAGGCTGTCCACGTAGGCGTGGCCACGCCGCACCAGCTCTTCGGCGAACTCGTACAGGTACTCGAAGTAGTCCGAGGCGTAGTATTCGTGGCCGCCCCCGTTGCTGTCGCCCCATGAAAATCCCAGCCACTTCACCGCGTCGCGGATGGAATCGACGTATTCCTGCTGTTCCCTGGCGGGATTGGTGTCGTCGAAGCGCAGGTGGCAGACGCCGCCGTAGTCGCGCGCCAGGCCGAAGTTGAGGCAGATCGATTTTGCGTGGCCGTAGTGCAGATAGCCGTTGGGCTCGGGCGGGAAGCGCGTGCGGATCTTGGCGGGGTCGGGCGGCGCTTTTTCCAGGGAGAGCGCGGAACCGGGTCGGCCGTTCCACCTGCGCTTCGCGAACTTGCCGGCCATGAGATCGGCCTCGACGATCTGGCGGATGAAGTTGGAGGTCGAGGCTTCCTGCGGTTTTTTGGAAGGGGCCGGCATCGCGTGTACGTACAGAGTGCCGAGATTCTACCCCACCGACAACGGCGATCAGCCTTTCTTCGCCGAGGTGAACGCCAGGGCGAGGCAGATCGCGACCGCCGCAGAGAACGCCGCGGGCGCGATGAAGAAATACAACCCGCCCACGATGGTGAACGCGAGGTAACCGGCAAGGAGCGTAGCGACCAGAGGGCGGGTTGCGAGCGGGTCCGTTCTTGCGGTCATGGACAATTGCCAGAGCAGGGCAGCGAGCAACAGCAAGGTCACGCCGAACAGGATGCTGAAGCCGCGATAGAAATCCCAATGCGTCCTGATCGCCCCCAGCATCTTGAGCTTGTAGGACTGCATGGCCATGAACACCGCCGCTTCCCCCGGGTTGCGAAGAGCGGCTCCCAGGACCGCATAGGTGTGTCCGACACAAAAAGTCAGGGTGAGTACCGAGGCGATGCGCAGCAGGATAGCCGTTTTCAAATTGAACCTCGCGAGTGAACAGAACCTTGTCGCCGCAGTGTAATGAATGTAGCCGCGGAGCGTCATTGCCGTGCAAATTGCCAAGGCGCTCGCGCCCTCCTGAGACTCAGGTTTTGAGGGGCGCGTGAACTGGATCACGGAGTTCGCCCCGCTCTTGTCCGAAGTCGCCGGTTCGCGGATACTGTGTGTTAGCATCATCCGATACGTAGCAAGGTTGCGTATGCCGGCCTTGATGGTCGCGCAGACGCAGGCGATTCTGGAGGGAATCTGCCGTCATGAGACGATTTGGTGAGCTGGATGACCCGCGCCGCCGCGTCCTGATCCAGGCGCTGGCCGCGGGTCTTTTTTCTCTGGCCGGAGACGCCGTCGCGCAGATCTTCGGCAGTGCGCCCAGAAAACTTCCCGCCGGCCAGTCGTTCTACCGCGTCTCGGGGCGCGTGTTGGTAAATAACCAAGAGGCGACGCTGCAGACGCCTGTCAGAGTCGGCGATACTCTGGAGACGGCGGGTAACGCCGAGGCGGTCTTCGTGGTCGCTGAAGACGCGTTCATGCTGCGCGGCGGAAGCCGCATGGTGATCGAGACTCCGCCGGCCCGATCCGGGCTGACGTCCTCGCTGCGACTCGTAACGGGCAAGGTGCTGTCGGTGTTCGGCAAGGGAAGACCGACCCGGATCGTCACGGCGACGGCCACGATCGGGATCCGGGGCACCGGCGTGTACACCGAAAGCGATCCCGAGCAGACCTACTTCTGCACCTGCTATGGAATCGCCGATGTCGCCGCCAGCGAAGATTCTCAGAGCAGGGAGACGGTGTCGGCGACGTACCACGACAGGCCGCTGTACATTCTGGCGAAGGGCGCCTCGGGCACAAACATCCGCCGCGCGCCCTTCATCAATCACACCGACCAGGAGCTGATGCTGATCGAGACCCTGGTCGGCCGCACGCCTCCTTTCGTGTTTCCGTTGGACGAGTACAGTGCGCCGCGGCGGGAATATTGACAGGGGTCTGAGGTCCCGATCGGTGACCGAAGCTTTCAGGCCGGCCGAGCGCGATCGCTGCAATATGATCCTTGCGGCAAGCGGCGCCGCTCTAGTGCTCGCCGTGCTTGCCGGCGCGCCCGGGTCGGTGCACGCGGCCGAGTTCCTCGAATCCCTCGGCTTTCGCGTCGAGGCGAGCTACACGACAGACAGCAATGTGAACCGCGCCAGCGCAGACGAGGCCCTGCAGGACCGCATACTAGGCGTTCGCGTGGGCGCGAGCACCACCGTGCCGGTTTCCATGCACGTGCGCGCGGTGGCCCAAGGCTTCGCGGGCACCGAAAAGTTCCAAACCTACACGGGCCTGTCGCGCAACTTCATCGGTGCGCAGGGCGACCTCCAGTACCGCAGTTCGGGCGAATTCGGCGCCGCCACCTACGGGGCGTTTGCGCGCACCGCGGCGGAATACTACGAGTCGAACCTGCGCGACGGCTATCGGCATGCATTTGGCGTCACCGTGCTCAAGCCCTTGACCGATCGCATCCAGATTTTCGGCGCTCTCACCGAGATCATCACCGATGGAAGCAGCACCGTCTTCGACACGAAAAACGTCTCTCTGCGCGGGAGCGCCGACTGGTCGCTCAGCCGCCGGGACGTCGTCTACCTCGGCGCCGAATACCGCCGCGGCGACATCGTATCGACCGGGATGGCGACCCTGGCCCGCGTCGATACCGCCGATGCGCTCGTTAAGGACGACGCGTTCGACGACCCGACGCTTCTCGCCTATCGCTTCGAGGCCAGCACCTGGCTCGCGACGCTCGGCTACAACCGCGCTTTCGGAGAGAGGCATTCGATCGATGTCTCCTGGCGCCGGGCGCAGTCGACGCCGCTGGATCCGTCGGGCTACGGGTCGGCGTCCGAAGTCCGCTATGTGGTCAGCCAGTTCTCGCTTGCCTACCTGGCGCGTTTCTAGGAGCCTGCAAGGAGATGACGATGATCGGGAAGCGTTTTCTTCCGTCCTTTGGACCACTTGCGCTCGCGGCCCTGCTTTGCGCGTGCTCGCAAGAAAATACGGGCGATCCGGTCGCGGAACCGGTCACCGGGCCGAACAGCTTTCTTCTGTTCCCGAATCCTCAGAAGCAGGACGACGGGAGCCTCCAGACCAACAGCGTTGCCTACGCCCAGGCCTACTACGCGGCGATCGATCCCCTCAACACCAAGGACACGCTCGCCAAGTGGATGAACGCGAACGGCTTCGGAACCGGCGGGACCGAGGTGACGGTCGTATTCGGCGACACGCGCGACCTGGGCTACGGGCGGCGCATGACCTTCCGGCGGAACGTCAACGGCACGATCGCGGCGATGGTGGAGAACTATCTCGCCTACTCGGTCGCCGACTACACCTATTCCAGCGTCAACCTGGAAGCGGCGGTCGCCCGCGACCCGCGCTGGCACGTTGGAACCAATGGAATCGAATTCAGCCCCGCGCCGAACGGGCAGACTTTTGCGAAGTTCTTCACATTCAATCCGACGACCGGCGACCGGCTGCTTACGGCGAGTCTCGACGGCCGCGGGCAGAAAGCGATGCCGGGAATCTGCATCAGCTGCCACGGCGGCCGCGCGGACCCGCTGACCCCGGTCGGCGGTTTCCCGAGGGAGGGCAACACGCGTGCCAGGCTGCAGCCGCTCCACGTCGACAGCTTCGGGTACTCGAGCACACCGGGCTACCTCCGCTCCGACATGGAGGCCAGCCTGAAGACCATCAACCAGCTGGTGCTCTGCACTTATCCTCTTTCGGCGGCCACGGCCTTTGCTGAAGACAGCTGCCGGCCGGTAGTGAGTTTTGATGAGTTTGGGAACCAGTGGCAAAGCACGGCGGCGGAGATGATCAAGTCCTGGTACGGGGGCAACGGAATGCCCTCCGCCGCGTTCTCCGACACTTACGTACCTGCCGGCTGGGTCGGGCAGGAGGCGCTGTACAACGGCGCGGTGGCCCAGTATTGCCGCCTCTGCCACATCCTGCGCGGCACGGCGAACCAGGACAATATCGATTTCATGAGTTTCTCCAAGTTCCAGGGCTACGCCGACCGCATCAAGGCGCACGTCTTCGATCGCGGCAACATGCCGCTCGCGAAGATCATCAACCAGCGCTTCTGGAGCTCGAGCGCGCCCGAGCTTCTGGCTACCTTCCTCGGCAATAACGGTTACAACGTTCGCGACGGCTCCGGCGCCGTGCTGCGCCCCGGGCGGCCGCTCGCCGATCCCGGACCCGACCGCACCGTGACGGTGCCCGCGACGCTTTCCGGAACGAACAGCCTCTTCGCCAATACCTACAACTGGTCGATCGTGTCCAAGGAACCCGGGTCTTCGCCGACTCTCGACGGCGCGAGCAGCTCGACGAGTCCGACTCCGGTGTTCAACACCAACCTGAACGGCACCTACGTGCTGCAGTTGGTCGTGGGCAACGGCAGCGCGTCGAGCACTCCTGACCAGCTCACGCTGACCGTGAACTCGGGGCTTTTGCCCGCGCCTTCGGCGATCCGCTTCTCGGACATCAAAGGCATCCTGCAGTCACCCGCGTTGCCTTGCACGGGCTGCCACACCGATGCTCTTTCGACTGGGGCGAGCGGAACGCCACCCTTCGAGCCAACGTGTTGCGGCACGCCGCCGATCTTCTACACCAACTACAACCGCGGTGGGGCGTTCTCGTTGGGAACGGACAACGATGGGATCTACGTCGCCAACGCCGGCGACGACGACTACTGGTTCTACAAGGCGCTTCGCGGCCGCGTCAATTTGACCGACGTGACCGCGAGTCCGCTCCTGCGCAAGCCGACCGGCCACCACCACAACGGCGGAAACGTATTCGACTTCAATAACACCACGCCGTGCACGGCGCCCTGCTCGGGTTTTGCCACCTATGGTGACTTCTATCGCGCTCAGTACAACACCTTCGTCAACTGGATCGTGAATGGCGCCCCCTACTGACGCATTGGGGACGAGCGTGCTGGTGGCCAGGACCTTGCGGACCTGCAGCCTTGCCCTTGCGGCCGTGGCTTTGCTTTCATCCTGCGGAGGGGGGGGAGGCGACGGGGGAGGCGGCGCCGGTGGCGCATCGACTCCGACGACGTATCTGTTCTTCACCGGCGGCGCGAGCGCCGCGCTCGGCGCCGTCGATCCGGGAAATGCAACGCCCGCCGGGCTGATCACGGTCGAGCCGAACATCGTAGCGATCACCAATAACAACGTGGCTGCCGTCTACGCCGGAAGTTACGACGCAGCCGCGCTCCGGATCACCGGAGTTCACCACCATGCGGTGACTTACTTCAAGGACGTGGGCGGCGCGCAGCAGCTCTTCAAGGCAAGCGCGCTGATGGGTGCGGCCCCGGTGCCGGTCAGGGTGTCGAGCGCGAGTTTCGCGAACTCTAGTGCTACGACGTTGTGCAGCGTGGTGGCCTACCCGGACTACGCCAACTCCGACAACAGCCGTATCGTCTACACGCAAGCTGGGGTTGATGCGGCCTGCGGCGGGACCGATAACCGGCTCTCGATGGCCACGCTGTCGATGAGCAGCACGACCGCGCCGGTGTTGCACGCCACGCCGGGTGCGAGCGTGGTCCGCGAGCTCCGCAGCAACAGCGGCGCCATCACGGGCTGGATCATGCTGCTCGGCACGAATCTGATGTGGTATCAGGCCGACATGGCTTCAGGCACGTCCCAGCTCCTGGCCGCGTCGGTCACCTCCGTCAGCTACCTCGCAAGCGGCGCCGGCCGGGAATTTCTTGCAATAAACTCCCAGGTCAGGATCTTCGACGGCACGGTCACCCTCAAGAACCCGGGGAGCGCGGCGACGGCTTTGACGGCGAGCTTCGATTGCAGGGCCGACCAGACCTATCTCTTCTGCGCCGACACGACGCCGGTGACGGGGTGCACGATCAGGCGCCTTCCGCTGGACGGCAGCGCGACCTGGACGGCGATCTACACCGGGTTTTCCGAGACGATGACGGGCATCGTGCTGAGCGAGAGCAGGGTGCTCTTCAGGGACACGAGCACGATGGGTCAGCTCAACGTGTCGAGCGTTCCCAAGGTTCCCTTTAATCCGGCATTTGTTTCCCCCGCGCTGGTCTGCAGGTTCAGCACGACAAACTCCGGCGACGAACGGATCATCGCGAGCGGTCCGCGTGTTTACTGCAGCGAAACCTCCGATAGCCCCGCTCGTGTCAAGCATATTCGCGAAGACGGCGAGGACGAAGTATTGATCACCGATGCGGCGGGCACGACGCTGTATTGGACGTGGCAAGGTGGCTCCACGCGTGCCGTCAACGAGTGGCAGAAAGCGGAGCGCTTGATCCTGGGCGGCCAGACGGGTTCGGGCGTGAACAGGCTGACGAGCTACGACGGGTCGAGCGGACTCGTTTTGGCGGACCTGACAAGCACGCTTTGGACTGGCTTCACGTTTGCGGCTCCTCTGGGGGACGCGAACAAGGGAAATACCCTAATCATTCTCTCCGACAGCGGGACCGGTGACGGCGAGCTCTTCTTCGCCAACAACGCCACCGCGAACTCCCTGGTGCGGCTCACGACCACCGCGAATTCCGAAGCATTCGTCGGCGCTTCGGGCTGCGCGATCGGCTCGGGTCAGGTACCCGACCCGCTGCTGGCCATGCTGGTCGTCGTCGCCGCGCTGTATATCTGGCGCCGTCGCGAGAAGAGGGTTCGATGACGACGCTTGCGCCGAAGCGGCCGCCCATGATGGTGGCATTGAGGGATTGGCAGTTGGCGGTCGCGCTTTTCCTCGGTCCTGTGTTCTGGCTTGCGCTGTCCGTTTCGCAGAATGGGGTGTCCGGGAGTATGGCGCGGGCACTCGACAGTGCGTCAACGCTGATCCTGCTCGTCCTGGTTTATCCGGTTCTCGAGGAAATCGTGTTTCGCGGCGCGGTCCAGGACTTTCTCGGCCGTCGCCTGGGGGGGCGGAGCGGATCGGTTCTCACTCGCGCGAACCTCGCGACGAGCATCCTGTTTGCCGCCGCGCATGTCGCCTGGCGCGGCGATCCGCTCTCGGCGGCGGTTTTCTTTCCGTCTCTCGTGTTCGGCTATTTCCGCGAGCGCCACGCGACGCTGGCGAGCCCCATCCTGCTGCACGTTTTCTACAACGCCGGCCTTTTTCTGATGTTCGGCGCGCCGCCGCAGTAAACCGGCCGGCGTCTTCGTGCGACGGGGGAGCGAGTCGTTCGCTTACCTCGAAATGTTGAGCTTCATGTCGAATTTGAAATCCTGCGGGAATACCGTTGCCGCACCGGGCGCCCCTTGGGCCATCTGACCGGGATACCGCGGGGTATTGACCGTCGAGACGAGGCAACTGTGGGTACCGGCCGCGCCGGATGCAGCCGTCGTCCCCATCCAGATGGCGAGATTGCTCTTGCCGTCATAGGCGAAGGGCGTCGACAGCGGCAGCTCGATCCAGTCGCCCGCCAGAAGGCCGGCCGGAACCGAAACGGCGCCGTTCGCCGCGATCGCCTGGCTTACGAAGTTGCTCGCAGAGGTCGCCACCAGCGAATCCACACTGCTGTGGCCGATCATGACCTGGTAGTTCGCGTAGCTGGCCGCGCTGGATGTCGCATTCGCCATCCGGCAACCGACCGACGTGATCATTCCCCCTGAGCCGAGCTCGGCCGCGCGATAGAGGTTCAACCTGCCAGTTGCACCCGTGCTGAAGGCGAGACCAGTGGCAGAGCCTCCGTTGGTAATCACGCTTACCGGGCCGCCGTTGAAGCGCAGCATGAGGTGGTACGCCGTGCTGTCAACAGTCCCGGTCGCCGCCGTTCCCGCACCAGGGCCGGTCACAAATAACCGTCGGCCGGCAATCGTTGCCACCCGGAAGGCCGTATCCGCCGAGCCGGCGCTCGCCACGACCTCGACCAGCAGATTGTCCGTGCCGTTGTAGGTAAAGGCGCCGTTGGGGATCGGAACCCACACCCACTCGCCGGCCGGGATGTTCGCGGGAATGGTGAAGCTCACGGCGCTCGCTGCTGTCGTAGGCGAGCCGGAATAGTTGCCCGCGAAGTTGGTGCCGAGCGATGACAGCGTCGAGTGGCCGAGCTTCAGCGCATAGGTGTAGATGCCTCCGGGCGAAATCGCATTCAACTGGAAGGCGACGCCCGTGACGAGGCCGGAGCCGTTGACTTCTGAGGCGAGGTAAAGATTCTGGGTTCGCGGGCTGCCAGTGCCAAATGGGGAGGGGTCGCTGCTGGCGCCGCCGAAATCGACCCTCGCTTCTCCTCCCGCAAACACGAACCGAACCATGTCGCGGGAAGAATCCGGAGTGCCAGTGGTGGAGCCCTGGGTCGATGTGACCAAACGCATGCTCGCTGCGGACTGCGTGTTGACGAACACAAGCGGTGAGCAGGCGCTCAGCTTCTCGAATTCGACGACCATGTTGTGGACCCCGTTGTAGTCGAACGGAATCTGCAGCGGCACTTCGATCCATTCGCCGGCCGGGCCCGCCGGGATCGTGAAGTTGACGTTATTGATGACCGTAACCAGCGATCCTTGGCCGGTGTTGAAGTTGCTCGCGAACGTGGTCGTGAGGGCGGTGAGATTGGTGTGGCCGAGCCGCAGCGTGAATTGCGGGCAAGAGGAAGCGACATTGGGAGAAAGCGTGGAACGGCGGTACCGCAGCGCGGTGATCCTCCCGGATCCTTTTATTTCAGCGGAAGCGTAGAGATACTGCGCCCTCGTATAGGCTTGATCCCAGAACGGGATCGAATTGTTTCCCGCAGCCGTGAGCAGATCGACGGTCCGGGTGAAATTGCCGGCGAGCAGGGGAGCCCAGCCGGCGGAGCTGTAGGTGTTGTCCTCGCTGTTGCCGCCGCCACCGCAGGCCGTGAGAATTGAGAGGGCCAGCAGCCCCGGGAACAGAGCTAGCGAAAATGATTTGTGCTTCACGGCTTATCCTCCCTGCTGCTCCGCGTCAATCCGTGCAACCCTAAGACTACCTGAAATTCCGCGGGCTGCGGTACGGCCGCCCGTCGCACCTTGCGAAAGACGCTTTTCCGGTAGGCTTGCTTCTTCGACGGAGGAAATGGGGGTTTCGCATGGGGACGATTCGCAGGTCGGAGCTCGACGGCGCGGTGCGCGAAGGGATTCTCGACACACGGCAGGCGGACCGGCTGGTCGCGTTCCTCGCCGGCGGTGCCGCGGCAGATCCGGCGCTCGCCGGGCCGCGCTTCGCTTTCGTCCACGTGCTCTACTACCTCGGCGGCATGATCGCGATCGGCGCGATGTCGATCTTCATGACGCTCGGCTGGAATTCACTCGGAGGCTGGGGCGGGGTCTTCATTTCGGTCTGCTATGCGGTATTTGCGCTTTCGCTCACGCACTGGCTCCTCGAACGAAAACACCTGGAGATCCCTGCGGGCATCACCGCGACGCTCGCGGTGGTGATGGTGCCGCTCGCGATTTTCTTCGCGCAGATGGCGCTGGGCTACTGGGGCGAGGGGAAGCCCTACCGCGACTACCACGTGTTCATCGACTGGCGCTGGATCATGATGGAGTTCGGGACTCTGGCGATTGGCGCGATCCTGCTGTGGCGCTACCGCTTTCCCTTCATGCTGATGCCGATCGCGGTGACGCTGTGGTACATGAGCATGGACCTCGTGCCCTTCCTGTTCGGCGACGGCCGCGACTGGGAGATCCGCAAGTTCGTTTCGCTGTGGTTCGGCCTCGCCATGACGCTGCTCGCGTTTTGGGTGGACGTGCGTTCGCGGCATTCGAAAGACTACGCGTTCTGGCTGTATCTATTCGGCGTGCTCACGTTCTGGGGCGGGCTGTCGTCGATGAATTCCGGCAGCGAACTCGGCAAGCTCGTCTACTGCGGCATCAACGTCGCGATGATCCTGATCGGCGCGGTGCTCGGGCGGCGCGTCTTCGCGGTGTTCGGCGGGCTCGGCATCGCGGGATATCTAGGCCATCTCTCCTATCGCGTATTCAAAGACAGCCTGGTGTTCCCGTTTGCGTTGTCGCTGATCGGCTTGGGGATCATCTGGCTCGGCGTCCTCTGGCAGCGGCGCGAGGCAGAATGGTCGGCGCGCATG
>CAYSFD010000015.1:0-178733 GCA_964430565.1 uncultured Enterobacteriaceae bacterium | reverse complement strand
GAGCACCTCGGCATGATCCACGCGCACCGCCGGACTCCAGGTGCTGGTGCTGTGGCAGGCGTCGCAGGCATTGGTCGAACTGATGTGTTGCGGATCCTTGCCGGTCGCACTGACGCCGTCGTGACACTGGATGCAGGTGCCGGGCACCACGCCGGTATGATCGAATCCCGCCGGTGTCCACGCCGGCGTCCCGTGGCAAACGCCGCAGTCCTGTGTGGTCGGGATGTGGTCTGGCGGCTTGCCCCCGGCCTGCACGCCGTTGTGACAGCTGGCGCAGCTACCCTGTACTTCGCTGTGATCGAAGCTGCTGGCCGGGATCCAGGAAGAAGTCGTGTGGCACTTCTCGCAGTTGTTGCTGCTGACGATGTGAGTCGCAGACTTGCCGGATGCGCTGACACGGCGGCCTGGCGTGTGGCATGCATCGCAACTCTGCGGCGTCCCGCGAAAGACCGCATCGACGTGGCAGGACTCGCAGGAAATGTTGCGGTGCTCGCCCGTCAGCTCGAAACCAGTGGTCAGGTGATCGAAGGCGGGACGTGCCTGGGCTGCCGCGTCACTGCCTGGCAAGCAGAGCAACAGGGCGGCGAGAATCCCGGTCAGCGACTTCGATATCCAACCCATTGCGTTTGCCTCTGCCGCTAGTGCGTCAGCAACCGGCCAAAGGATTCGGTCCCGTGGCAACGACCACAATCGCGGCCGAACTGGCCGTCGTGGACATCGTCGGCCCGGTGACAGGCGGCACATTCTCCCGACAGGCTCAGGTCGTGATCCGGCTTGAGGTGACAGTCGCGGCAGCCAAGACGCTCATGCGCCCCGGTGAGCGCGAAATCAGTCCTGATGCCGTGATCGAATTGCCAGAAATCCCAGCCATTGGGGTTATGGCACGAAGCACAATCCTCGCCGAGCTGCCCCTTGTGCACGTCCTTGGCCCGGTGGCAGCTGAAGCACTGCTCCGGCGCATCGCGAAACGCACGGCTCGCGTGGCATTCCTCGCAGGGCACTCCGACGTGCAGTCCGACCAGCGGGAACTTCGTGAGGTCGTGATCGAACCTCACCTCGTCGCGCCAGCCGCTCTCCTTGTGGCAGGTCTGGCAGTCGCGACCCATCGAGCCCTTGTGCACGTCATCGACCTCGTGACAGCCGGCACAGTCCTTCGCCATCTGCTGCTGCTCGAGCACGCCGCTATGGCAAGTGTGGCAATCGAGCTTCGCATGCGCCCCGCGCAGCGCAAATTCCGCACGCTTCTCGTGATCAAATGTCGCCAATTCCCATTGGTCCTGGACATGGCAGTCGGCACAGTCGGTACCGAACCGGCCCGCGTGCGTATCGGCCGCCGCATGACAGCCGTTGCACTCCCTGGGTAGCGGAGCCTTCAGGTCACCGCCTCGATGGCAGGTGTCGCACGCGAGTTTCGCGTGCTTGCCAAGCAGCTCGTAGTCGCTGGCTTTGGCATGGTCGAATCGCGTCTGCTTCCACCCGATCGTGCCGTGACAGCTCGCACAGTCGGGTCCCCGGGAACCGCGATGCACATCGTCGGACGCGTGACAGTCCACACAGCGTTCCGGGGCGCCAGTGAAAGACGGGTCACGGTGGCACCCGAAGCAGTCCACTTTCGCGTGCGCATTGCGCAGCGGAAAACGAGTCTTCGAATGATCGAACTTTGCCGGCTTGAAGGCCGCTGATTCGTGGCACTGTGCACAATCCTTGCCAAGCTTGCCGTCGTGCGAATCGTCCTCGCGATGGCAGTCAACGCAGGCTCGCGGCGCGTCCCGGAATTTCTTCCCGGACTTGTGGCAGGCTGCGCACGGCGTGGAGATGTGCGCCCCGGCCAGCTGGAAGTCGGTGCGCGCATGGTCGAAGGCCTCGGGCGCAAAGCCGACGATATCCGCATCCCGCCCGCGGTGCTCCGCATGGCAGGCGTTGCACTGGGCACGCGTCACCGCTTGTCCGTGGAATCCCGTTCTGGCCGCGACGTCGCCCGCGACGTCTTCATGGCAGTCGAGACACAATTGGCGCTGGCGGGGCTTGTCGCTGCGGTCATGGCACTCGCTGCAATCCGCCTCAATGTCCGCGTGGGCGCGGGTCAGCGCACCCGGCATCAGCAGCTTTTCAAGCTCGCTGGCCTGAGACGGAATCGACGCTGTTGCAAGGCCAATCGTCATTGCCCAACCAACCCCTCTCGCAGCGTGCACGTCAGTAAACGTGTACTGCGATCACATGCACGATGCCTACGAAAATAAGCATCCAGAAGAGCGGCATATGCAGCACGTGCCACGCGGCAAACAACCGCTCGGAGGCCTCGAATTCGGCGACCCGGCGCGCGGCCAGCAGGCGCGCGGCAACGTAGCCATTCGCCGCCTGGGTAAATCGCTCGCGCTGCTCGCCCAGGACCTGGGAGCGCGTTGCAGCCATCGCGACTGCATTCCGGATTAGCCGCCTGACGCGCCGCGACTCGCTCCGGTGTCGCAGTGCCGCGAGAAATGGCCGGACCACCAGTGGCGCCGGTTCGCCGATGTGCCGCTCGGCTTGTTCCACCTCGTTCATCAGGCCCGGAAGGACGCGCAGCGCCCCGGAGTGCTGGCGCAATCTTTCGGAATCGCTGGCCAGCTCCTGAAGCGTTGCACGCCGGCCATAGAGGCCGTGGTGAATGCGCGCATACAGGTAGCGACCGAACAGGCCGCTGCCGGAGACGGTCAGCATGCAGAACAGGGCAACATTGCTGTTGGTTGCACCCAGGCTGAAATTCGAGTGATACAGGATCGCCAGTGGACCCACGATTCCCAGCACCATGTGAGTCCTGAACCAGACCCGCACGCTGCCGATGACCGCGAGTGCCGGAATGCGTTTGCGCAGCGGATAAATCAGCAGGGCGATCATCATGGAACCGCCCAGGATGCCGAGCCAATAGCCGTAACCATGCTGCGGCGTCAGGTAGTTCTCCGTTGGAACAGCGAATCCCGCGATGACGGCAAACAGCGCCAGCGACAGGCCGATGCGCGATGGCCGCACACGCGACATCCGCGATGCACCCATGCCAGTCGCAGTGCCTGCCGCGGTGGCGATTTCGGTGACGGTCGCCATCAGGTGCCGCGCCCGTCACGGACCGCGGTCCGCGCCAGCGCATCGGCCTCGACAATGTTGGCGGCAATCACCTTGGCGTCGGTCGAACCCACTGCTACCAGTAATTCCAATTCGCGCCAGGTGGCTGCGGCTGCTGCATAGTGTTGCTCCTGCAATTCGAGGCTGGCACGCAGCCACAGCGCCTTGCGGTGCTGCGGGTCTATCGCCAGCGCGCGCATGATCGCGTCGCGACCCTTGGACAGGTCTTTGCCTGCCGCCGATGCCGCGCTATCCGCAAGATCCGCCCACAAATCTGCATCCATCGGGTCTGCCTTTACGGCCTCCTGAAACGCGGCCTGTGCCTCGTCGAACCGGCGCTGCACACGCAGTCTCTGGCCTTTAAGCGCCAACTGCCCCGCGGCGGTCTGGTCGCTGGCAGCCATCCCGGCCGCACCGTGCGGACTACCTACAATGGCCGCCCGGTTCAGCGCGACTGCGGCCCCCACGATCCACGGACTCGGAGCAATCGGAGCGTCTTGCGACGGCCAAAGCACGACCGTGCCTGCTCCCAGAGCAACTGCCGCCGCGACTGCCCAGTACCACTTGGCGTATTTCACATAATGCACACTGCAAGCCTAGCAGCGTAGTATCAGTTGTTCAGGCTTTTTCACACGCCAGTCATGTCGCCTTGCTGCGACATTTATTGCTCGATTTACGGCACCAAATGCGTTCAGCGACAGGGGCTTGCGGTTCTGTGAACTGTCGCAGGAAATGGTCGCCGCCAAATTGACAAGGAGCGAGCCGTAGCGCCTGCTTCGCTATCCGTCGACGAGAGCGCCTCGCCGCCTGTAAGCACTTTAGGACCCCATGGATTTGCTCGTCTACCTGGTGCCAATTGTGATCGCCCTGACGGTCTACATATGGCGCCGCCATCGGCTGCAGCAGCGGAACCTGCGTGCCCGTCATGAGGCGCTGCAGGCCGGTCTCGGCGAGCCTGTTTCGCTGCACCCCGTCATCGATGTACTGACGTGCATCGGCTGCGGATCCTGCGTCGAGGCCTGCCCGGAACAACCCGAGCATCAGGTGCTGGGACTTATTGGCGGCAAGGCCCAGCTTGTCAACCCCACCGATTGCATCGGCCACGGGGCGTGCCGCGTCGCCTGTCCGGTGGGCGCGATTCAGCTCGTCTTCGGTACCGCCACGCGTGGGGTGGATCTTCCACGGGTCACGCCGTGGTTCGAGACCAATGTGCCGGGGATCTTCGTCGCCGGCGAATTGGGCGGTATGGGACTGATTCGCAATGCGATCGAGCAAGGCCGGCAGGCCGTGGAGCAAATCCATGAGCGCCGCCCGCGCAGCGGCAAGGAACTGGACCTGGTCATTGTCGGCGCCGGCCCAGCAGGCTTTTCGGCCGCGTTGGCGGCACTCGAGCGTCGCATGCGCTTCGTGGTACTCGAGCAGGAGTCGCTCGGCGGCTGTGTTTACCAATACCCGCGCGGCAAGATCGTCATGACCCAGCCGGCGCGCCTGCCGATCATTGGAGAGGTCAAGCTGCATACGACGAGCAAGGAGGAACTGCTCGAGTTCTGGCGCGCCATCGAGCGAAAGGTCAGCCTCAAGATCAACTACCGGGAGCGTGTCGAGTCCATCCAGCGCGCTAACGGCGGCTTTGTCGTGCGCAGCACGGCGGGTGAGTACAGCGCCCACAGTGTTCTGCTCGCAATCGGGCGGCGTGGAACGCCGCGCAAGCTCGGCGTTGCCGGGGAAGACCTGCCCAAGGTCACATACCGGCTCATCGAGCCGGAACAATATATTGGCCAGCAGGTGCTGGTCGTCGGCGGCGGAGACAGCGCGCTCGAGGCGGCGGCCAGCATTGCAGAGGTCAGCAAAACGGGAAGTGTCATCCTGTCGCACCGGGGCGATGCATTCGGCCGCGCCAAGCCGCGCAATCGCGAGCGCATTGCCGCCGCCGAGCAGCAGGGCCGGTTGAAGGTGATGCTGAAATCACAGGTGCAGCTGATCGAGCCGCGGGCAGTCGCGCTGCAAGCCGATGGCGTGGTCAGCAAAGTCGCCAATGATTCGGTGATCGTCAGCGCTGGCGGCATTCTGCCAACCGATTTCCTGCGCGCGTCGGGCATTGAGGTCGACACCAAATACGGGACCGCGTGACAAATCGCGCCGCTCTGCTCCTGGCATTGATGCCGCTCATGATTGCCAGCCCGGCGCATGGCACCGACCTGGAGTCGGCGCGTGATGCGGTGCGCCGCCACGAGTATGAGCGCGCAGTCGGGTTGCTGCGCCCGCTCGCCGAGGCCGGCGATTCAGAAGCCTCGTTTTCACTGTCGCAACTGTTGCGCTACGGCCGTGGCGCCGCCCGTGACCTTGAACAGGCCTGCCGGCTGCTCGAATCGTCGGCGGTTGCGGGCCATGCGCGCGCGGCAGGCAGTCTCGCCGCGATGCTCGAGTCGGGAGAATGCAGGTTTTCGACCCGCACGGCGGATGACTGGCGGGCAACCGCCCGCGGTGCAGGCTATGCGCCACCGGCGGTTTCGACCGGCCAGGCAGACAGTGCTGCAATTCCTGCGGCTGAACATCTGCTGCGAGCCGCGCGTGCCGGTGACCTCGCGCTGATCCAGCGTCTGCTCGCGAGCCAGTCCATCGATGTTGCCGATGAATACGGCCGCACGCCGATCATGCTCGCGATCGAGGCAGGACACCTTGCCGCCGCACGTGAACTCGCAATTCGCGGTGCTGCCCTCGCCCGATCCGACCTGAGTGGCGAGACACCGCTGCTGCTTGCCGCCCGCAACGGCAATCTGGAATTGCTTTCGTTGTTGCTCGATCGGGGCGCGCCGGTGAACGCAGCCGACTCTTCGGGAACCACGCCCCTGATGATTGCCGCGCGTGCCGGTGCACGTGCACTGTGCGATCGCTTGGTTGCTGCCGGTGCCGATCCTGGATTGACGGATCGCGGCGGCCTGCGCGCGGGTGATCACGCCGCAAGCAGTGGCCACCGGGATCTGGCGCTGCGGCTCGGCGTCGACACCAGGCAGGCATCAGTCGGTCCGGTGAGAAGCAGCGTGTTGCACGCGGATTGGACGGCGTTGATGATCGCGGCGGAGAGCGACGACACCGCCCTGCTGAGCCAGCGCCTGAAAGCTGGCGATGCCTTGAATGCAACGGATCCCAATGGCATGACGGCACTCGCCATTGCGGCACGCGCTGGCCGGGCGTCCGCTGTCGATGCGCTGCTTGCGGCAGGCGCTGCGGTCGATATCCGGGACCGCGCGGGCTGGACCGCGCTCGGTCATGCCATTCGCTCCGGCAAGACCGCGATCGCACACCGCCTGTTGCAGGGCGGCGCCGACCCGCGTGCACGACAGGCGAATGGCAAGCCGCTTCTGCTCATCGCCACCGAATCGATCGGCGCCGAAGCATTGCAGAATCTGGTGGATGCGGGTGCTGACCCCAACGCGGCGGACGATGCGGGAATCACGGCCCTGATGACCGCCGCGTCGGCCGACGATGCGGCATCGATTCGGATTCTGCTTGCTGCCGGCGCGCGTCCGGATGGCACCGATAAACACCAGCGCACCGCGCTCTGGTTCGCCGCGAGCCGGGACGGCGCACGCGCAGTAGCCGCTCTGGCGCCACGCTCCGCGCTGAATGCGGCGGATGATGAGGGCACCACCGCGCTCGCCGCAGCGATCAGCCACGGGCATCGAAAAGCCGTGGAGGCCATGCTGAAGGCAGGCGCCGATGCGCGTGTCAGTACCAGGAACGGCAACAGCGCACTTCACATTGCAGCTGCCACCGGTCAGGCGGCGCTGATCCCTCTGTTGATTGCGGCCCGAGCACCGGTCGATGGCGTCAACAGCCAGGGCGAGACGGCCCTGATGCTCGGTGTGAAAGCCCGCTGCGCCGCCTGTGCCAGGAGCCTCGTCGCCGCCGGTGCAGGCACCCGGGTGCGCAACAAGGACGGCCTCACGGCGCAGGACATCGCCCGGCTGTCGAAGGACGAGTCGTTGGTCGGATTGCTCGAATGAGGTTGCCTTTAGTTCGGCTTGGGATCTGCCCTGGTTATCCTTGGGGGCGCATACCGCGATAGATGTCGGCAACCAGGCGATTCCTGCGCAGCGGTCGGTTGAACTGC
Organism: uncultured Enterobacteriaceae bacterium; assembly: GCA_964430565.1. Classification (GTDB taxonomy): domain Bacteria; phylum Pseudomonadota; class Gammaproteobacteria; order Burkholderiales; family SG8-39; genus VBDM01. The sequence goes on along the minus strand of CAYSFD010000015.1, from coordinate 171,520 downwards.
AGCGTCAAGACCAGCATCACGAGCGCGACGTCCTTAAATGGCAATGCCCTCGTTGAGATCAAGGCACTGCAGGCTGACCTGGCGATCGACCCCATGCCTGGCGAGCAATGACGTGCCAGTCGAGCACCTAAAGTCATAGACGTTGGAGTCCGGTGATCAGACGCGCGCCTCGCTCGAACACGAGATAGGACCACAGCCATTGGGTGACGACGATGACACGGTTGCGCATGCTGACCAGAAAAAAGATGTGGGCCGCACCCCATAGCCACCAGGCCGGCCACCCGCGCAGTCGCAGGTTCCGGTAAGCGATGACGGCCGACTTGCGGCCGATGGTCGCCAGCAATCCGCGGTCGCGATAGACGAACGGCTTGCACTGTCTTCCCGCGATGCGCGCGACGATCGCATGCGCGACGTGGGCGCCCTGCTGTTTGGCGACTGGTGCAATGCCCGGCAACGGTGCACCGTCGGCGCCGCGCACCAGTGCCGTGTCGCCGATGACATATATGTTGTCGTGGCCGGGCGGCGTAAGGGACGGGCCGACCGGCACACGACCGGCGCGGTCGCCGCTGATACCGAGCCAGGTGGCCGCGTGCGACGCCGTGACGCCGGCCGCCCAGAGAATGGTTGCCGCCGGAATCCGCTCGCTGCCGAGCACGACCCCTTCCGGATCGCAGCGCGTGACCGCCGCGCCGAGGCGCACCTCGACGCCGAGTTTTCCAAGCACCGCCGCGGTGTACCGCGAGAGTTTCTCCGGGAAGTTCGGCAGCAGCCGCGGACCCGCCTCGAGCAGCAGCACGCGCGTCTGCTTCGGATCGATCTCGCGGAAATCGGCGGCCAGCGCGCGGCGCGCGAGCTCCGCGATCGCGCCCGCCAGTTCGACGCCCGTCGGCCCGCCGCCGACGATTGCGATCGTGAGCAGTTTCCGGCAGAGCTCCGGGTTCGACGTCATCTCTGCGCGTTCGAAAGTCATCAGCAGTCGGCGGCGGATTTCGGTCGCATCATCGAGGTCCTTCAGTCCCGGCGCATGCGCGGCCCATTCATCGTGGCCGAAGTACCCGTGGCTCGCGCCGGTCGCGAGCACCAACCAGTCATATGCGATCGGGCGGTCGCCCAGCACGACCACTTTGCGCACCGGATCGACGCCGGTGACCTCGCCCATCAGCACGCGCGTGTTGCGCTGTGTTCGCACCAGGTGGCGCACCGGCCAGGCGATCTCCGCCGGCGACAGGCCGGCGGTTGCGACCTGGTACAGCAAGGGCTGGAACAGGTGATGGTTCTGTCGGTCGATCAGCGTGATGTCGGCATCGGCGCGCGCGAGTCCACGAACGGCTGCCAGCCCTCCAAACCCGGCGCCGACAATGACCACGCGCGGACGCTTCACGTAAGACCTTGGTAATTAAGGCAATTATCCAAAAGTGGGCGTCGCCTGCTGAAGCAGCGGCGCCCTCCCGGCTCCTTGCCCAAGACAAGGTCGGGGCGTAGTCTCTTGAGTCGGCTACGAGAGTGCCATGCTTCGTATTGTTCTGCTCAATCCAAAGGGCGGCTCCGGCAAGTCCACGATCGCGACGGGGATTGCCGCGATGTACGCGGCCCGTGGCTACAAACCCGCACTGATGGACTTCGATCCGCAGGGCACCAGTTCGCGTTGGCTCGAAAAACGCCCGCCAGGACGCCCTGCCATCCACGGCATCGCCGCCTATGCGCGCACGATCGGCGTGACCCGCAGTTTCCAGTTGCGCGTGCCGCACGGCACCGACCGCGTAATCGTCGACACGCCGGCCGCAATGCAGCCGCCGCATTTCAATGAACACGTGCGCGATGCCGATGCCGTGCTGGTGCCGGTGATGCCGTCGGATGCCGACATCCATGCCTGCTCGCGCTGCATCGGTCACTTGCTGATCTCCGGCAAGATCAAGCGGCGCGAGAATCGCCTCGGCGTCATCGCCAACCGGGTCAAGCCGAACACGATCATTTTCCGCACGCTGATGCGCTTCCTCGATCAGATGCAGATTCCGGTCATCACGACGCTCCGTGACTCTCAGAGTTACGTCTTTGCCGGCGAGCAAGGCCTCGGCCTGCATGACATGAATCCGGCACGCGTGCATCCGGAACTGCACCAGTGGGACGCGCTGTGGGACTGGCTCGAGTCACGCCGGCAGTTCGAGCAGCCCGCAGTAGCGGTTGGCGCCGACTAAGTTTTGAGTGACCGAATGTTCGAAGCCTGATCCTGCCGGCCAATTGATTGTCCCGGTGGCGTCCAGCAAACTGCGAATCAACCGGGCAGCTGGACGCAGAAAATGACTTCAACGAATGCGCCGCCGGCCACTGGCGCCGGTCAGGTCCACACGAACCTCGCAGCCATCGCGGACCTGCTCGCATGCCCCGCCTGCCGCGCGGCACTGGTCATCGAAGCCGATTCCATTCGCTGCGTCGGCTGCGCCGGCCGCTATGCCTTGCGTGACGGCGTGCCTTTGCTCGCGATCCGGGGGACTTCCGAAACCTGGGGCCAACCCCAGCAGACCGAGCAGAGTGCCGATTACCAGGCCGAATACCAGCAGGTCGAACGCGCCGCTACCTATAACCTCGAATACCAGCGGCAGACCTTGAAACGCAGCAGCACGCGGCGCGAATACCAGCTGCTCGGCCGTCACATGCGAGCGCTTGGCCGCTGCGGAGTCGTGCTCGATCTCCCCTGCGGCGGCGGCCGGCTGACAGCTGCGTTCGCTGATTCGGCCGATCGAGTCATCGAAGCCGATATTGGACTCGGACAGATTCTTTACAATCGCGCCGAATCGAAGGTTGCGACACCACGGAACTGGTTGACGGCTTCCGCTTTCCACATTCCATTGGGTGACAACGCCGTGGACGGCACGATCTGCGTGCGGCTTTCGCATCACCTGCCGACGGCTGCAGAGCGTGAGCGCCTGTTGCAGGAACTGCTGCGCGTGTCACGACGCTTCGTGATCATGACCTACTTCGACCACTATTCCCTGAAAAACGTGATGCGGCGCTTGCGTCGCCCGTTCAATCGCAAGGAACCGAAGATGACGATGAAGACCGCGCGGGTCGCGGAACTTTGCCGGGAACTCGGCGCGCGGCTGGTCGACGCGCCGCCGCTGTCACGCATCGGTTCCGGTCATCGGTACGCGCTGATCCTGAAGGATGGCGCCCGCGCATGATCCCCGCGGGGGACTCGGCCGATCACAGGTTGATCAAGGCCGAGCCGAAAACACTGATCTGGTCCGAACCGCTCGCCAGCGGCGGCCGCGCGGTCGTGAAAATGTACCGACGAAAGTCGTTTTACGATCCAGCGCGCCGCTGGCTGGTCCCGTACCGCGTCGAGCGGGAATTCGAATTGCTGACCCACCTGCACCGGCACGCTGTGCCGTGTGCGGAACCGCTCTGGTGGTCACACGGCCGCAACCGCGCAAACGGACGGCATGAACTGCTGGCGACGCGCGAAATCGAAGGAGCCGTGCCGCTTGCAGAATTGTTGAGCGGAACCGCGACCAGGCCGGATCTGGCGGCGCTCTTCCGGCTGGCGCGACGCATGCACGAATGCGGCATTTCGCATGGTGCATTCTATCCGACCAACGTCCTGGCCTTGATGCCGCCGGGTGCTCCGCCGGCCTGTTACCTGATCGACATGGCGCACGGCTGCCGTTTCACCGGCAGCATCGTCGGCACGCGTCCAGCGGTTTTCGACCTGCTCGACATGTTGCGCGCGATCGAACGGCGACGGTTGCTGGATGGTTGCGCCACATGGATCGCGGGTTATGGACTCGGCGCGGACCAAATTGAACTACTGATGCGGAAGCTGCACGGCCACCGCCTTGAGCGCCCGTGGCGGCACCTGCATCGCATCGAGACGGATGCGCGCGCGGCCTGGGACCGCATCACCCGCCCGGCTGCCAGCCGAGCGTGAAAAGCAGTGCCGCAAATCCAACCACATAGGCGACGGCGATGAGCCAGCCCTCGCGCAGCCACCGGCCGGTGGAACGCGCCTCGGGGAACATGCTGCAGATCGCAACGCCGGCGGACGAACCGAACCACAGCATCGAGCCGCCAAACCCGACGGCATAGGCCAGCACGCCCCAGTCATAGCCGCCCTGCTTGAGGGCCAACGCGGTCAGCGGGATGTTGTCGAAGCCTGCTGACAGGAATCCAAGCGCCAGCGCGATCTGCCATGACGCCGCGGGCAGGGCTTCGACCGGCATCAGCGATGCAGATCCAACCAGGCAGAGCAGGAAGATCGAGCCCTTGAACGCACCGGGCATCGCGCTCCAGTCCGGCCGGCGGATGCCGATGGTCAGCAACAACGAGATTGCGACGGCGACACCGATGAACGGAAAGTGGTCCGCCATTTCCGGGTGCCTGACATTGATGAAGACATTCACAGCGACAGCGCTCCCGAGCACGAACCCGACGATGAGCACCCGTAGCCAGTCGACCTCGAGCGACCCAGGCGTGTCCTTAACGATCGGCGCAAAACGCTGCTGCTGGCGCGCGGCCGACAGTCCGAACACGAACAGCGCGGTCGCGGAAGCGACGTAGGCGTGTACGACTTCGATCGGCGACACGCCCTTGATCCACATCATCGTCGTCGTCGTATCGCCGATCACACTGCCGGCGCCGCCGGCATTCGCTGCGGCGACGATCGCGGCCAGATAGCCCACGCGAACCCTACCGCGGAACAGCGTGTGCGCCATCGCACCACCGATCAGCGCAGCGGCGATATTGTCGATGAATCCAGAGATTACGAATACGATGACCAGCAGCGCGAACGCGCCGGTCCAGTTGTCGGGCAGGTAACGCGGCAGTGCCGCCGGCAGCCCGCTCCGTTCGAAGTGCGCCGCAATCATTGCGAATCCGACCAGCAACAACAGCAGATTGACCAGCAGCACCCACTCATGCGCGAAGTGCAGCGCCAGCCCGGATGCACCCGGTCCCGCCGGAAACTGCGTGAACAACCATTCGAATGCGATGACGGCCCCGAGCCCGGCGGCCGCGATCGGCAATGCGTGCCGATGCAGGATGGCAACGCCCGCCAGTGTGAGTCCGAAGATGAAGAATTCGAACGGCATTGCGGTGCTCATCCCGGATGGCTTGCGGCGAGCGCCAATTATGCATGGCCAGACGATCAATGGCCTAACGTGCGCCTTCGGGCGTGCGCGAATGGCAACTCTTTGCTAGGGTTCCGCTGTGTCGGCCAACCGAATCGAAACCGCCGAGTTCTCCGGCCGCGTCCTGATGGTCGGCTGCGGCAGCATTGGCCAGGCCATGCTGCCACTGCTGCGCCGCCACCTTTCGTTGCCGGAAGACGGCCTTGCGGTGCTGGAAGCGAGTGAGCAAGGCCGCGCATTCGCCGCCGCGAATCAGGCGCGATTCGTCCACTGCCATCTGAAGCCCTCGACTTACCAGCGCGAGCTGCGGCGGCGCCTGAAATCCGGTGACCTGTTGCTTAACCTGTCGGTGGACGTGTCGAGCCTCGACCTCGTCGAATTTTGCTCGGAACACGGCGTGCTGTATGTGGACACATCCATCGAGCCCTGGCCCGGCGTGTTCGACAACCCGATGCTGACGATGCGCGAGCGCACCAATTACCGGACCCGCGAAGACATGCTCAAGCTGGGGCGCAGGCTGAAAGCCGGCTCGCCAACCGCGGTCGTGGATCACGGCGCAAATCCCGGGCTTGTTTCGCATTTCGTCAAGCAGGCCCTGCTCGACCTGGCGAGCGGCCTTGCTCGAAACATCGAGGTGCCCGCGGATCCCGTCGGCTGGGCCACGCTCGCGCGCGATCTCGGCGTCACGCTAATCCAGATTTCAGAGCGCGACACGCAGGCCACCGACCGGCCGAAGCGGCCCAATGAATTCGTCAACACCTGGTCGATCGACGGTTTCATCGATGAGTTGATGCAGCCATCGGAGCTGTCGCTCGGCACCGCAGAATCGGGCAAGCCAATGGGTTCGTACTGGCATCGTCCGCGTTGCGGATCGGTCTTTCTGCACCGGCCCGGCGGCGCGACATTCGCGCGCAGCTGGCTGCCGTCGTCGGGCGGTTTCCAGGGCCTGCTGATGACGCACGACGAGATCTTCTCGATCGCGGATCACCTGACGCTCCGGTCGGCATCGAAGATCGATTATCGACCGACCGTGATGTTCGTCTATCACCCCTGCGATGATGCAATGCTGTCCGCGCTCGAGCTCGAGGGCCGCGGCTGGATGCCGCAACCCATACGGCGCATCATCCGCGCCGAAATCGTCACCGGCATGGACGAACTCGGGGTGTTGCTCGCCGGACATCCGAAAAACGCCTACTGGTTTGGCTCGCAGCTTTCGATCGCCGAAGCCAGGCGCCACGTACCGTACACCAACGCGACCTGCCTGCAGGTTGCCGCTGGCGCGCTCGGCGCAACGATCTGGGCAATCCGCCATCCACGCGAGGGATTGCGCGAGGCGGATGACCTGGATTTCCGCGAAGTGCTCGAAATTGCGCGCCCCTACCTTGGCTCGCTGGTCGGCGCATACACCGACTGGACTCCGTTGCAGGGCCGCGGCGAGTTATTCAAAGAGAAGCTGGTCGCGGACCAACCCTGGCTGCTGCAAAATGTCCGCGCCCGTCAATGGCCGGCGTGAAGGAACCTGCATGAAACAGCGACCCATCAGTTTCTCCTTGCTGCTGGCGATGACCGCGACGCTCGCGGCGCAGGCCGCGGCGAAACAGCCGATCACGCACGAAGACGTCTGGCTGATGAAGCGCATCGGAACACCCGCCTTGAGTCCCGATGGTCGTCTGGTCGTGGTGCCAGTTACCGAGCCGGCCTACGACGAAGATGCCAAGTCGGCCGACCTGTGGCTGGTGCCGGCCGACGGCAGCGCGCCGCCACGGCGGCTGACCTTCTCGACCGGCTCCGAATCGAATCCCGCATGGAGTGCGGATTCGCGCCGCATCGCCTTCGCGGCCAAGCGCGATGGCCAGGAGGAATCGCAGATCTACGTGCTCGATATCGCGAGCGGTGGCGAGGCCGAGCGCGTGACAAATGTCGCGACCGGGGCGACCCGCCCGCTGTGGCGGCCGGACGGCCAGGCAATCCTGTTCGCCAGCATGGTCTATCCCGGTGCGCGCAATGACGCGGACAATCGGGTCCGCATCGAGGAGCGCAAGGCGCGCAAGTACCAGGCCCGCGCCTACGACGATTTTCCGGTCCGCCACTGGGACCGATGGCTCGATGAACGGCGCCCGACCCTGATGTTGCAGCCGCTCGCCGCGGACGCCGAGACGATCGACCTGCTCGCCGGCACTGCGCTTGCGGGCGACCGCGGATTTGGAGGCAAGCTCGACAACGATGGCGAACTGATCGACGCGGCCTGGTCGCCGGACGGCAGCGCCATCGTGTTCAGCGCTACGACCGAACGCGACCAGGGTGCCCGCGCCGACGTGCAGCAGTCACTGTTCGTGGTTCCCGCCGGCGGAGGCGAACCACGGCGCCTGACCGGCCCGGAGGCCGGCTACTCTGATCCGCAGTTTGCGTCGGATGGCTCCGCACTTTATGCGCGCCAGACACCGCACACCCGCTTTGTCTACAACGATGACCGGCTGGTGCGATTCGACTGGGGCAATCCTGCGCCGCGTCCTGTTGCCATCGGCTTCCAGCGCTCGGTCGGCAGTTTCGAGATCGCGCCGGACGGCGAGCACATCTACATCCTGGCGGAAGACCAGGCGCATGATCGCCTCTACATCGTGCCTGCTGCGGGCGGCGAGGTTCGCGAGGTCGGCAGGCTCGAGGCCGGCAGCATTGCAGGACTCCAGGTCGGCGGCAGCGCCGAAGATCCGGTCATTGTTGCCAACTGGAACAGCGCCGTGAGCCCCGCGGAAGTAATGCGCTTCGATGCGGTCAGCGGCGCGCGCCACGCGTTGAGCACATTCAATGTCGAGCGCGCGGCCGAAATCGACTGGCAGCCGGTCGAGGAATTCTGGTTCACGTCGAAGCGCGGACGGCGCATCCACAGCCTGATCGCGCTGCCCCCGGCCTTCGACCCGTCGAAGAAGTACCCGCTGTTCGTGCTGATTCACGGCGGGCCGCACGGCATGTACAAGGACGAGTTCTTCGTCCGCTGGAATTACCATCTGCTGGCGCAGCCCGGCTATGTCGTGCTGATGACGAATTATTCCGGCTCGACCGGATACGGCGAAGAATTTGCGCAGGCCATCCAGGGCGATCCGCTGGCGGGGCCGGCCGATGAAATCAACCAGGCTGCCGACGAGGCGCTGCGCCGCTACCCGTTCATCGATGCGAATCGCCAGGCTGCCGGCGGCGCAAGTTACGGCGGCCACCTGACCAACTGGCTCGCGGTGACCACGTCGCGTTATCGCGCGCTGGTCAGCCATGCGGGCCTGTACGACCTCAAGACCCAGTGGGCCACCAGCGACATCGCGTATTCACGCGAGCGCAATCTCGGCGGACTGCCGTGGGACGGACGTGCGCTGTGGCGCGAGCAAAGCCCGTTCTGGCGCTCGAGTCGCCTGCGGACTCCAATCCTCGTCACTTTTGGCGAGCAGGATTTTCGCGTACCGTACAACAACGGCCTCGAATTCTGGACCGTGCTGCAACGCCAGCAGGTGGAAAGCCGGCTGGTCATTTTCCCCGACGAGAACCACTGGATCCTGAAAGGCGAGAACAGCCGCTATTTCTACCAGGAAGTGCAGGGCTGGCTGGCAAAGCACCTGACCGCGCCATGATCGACCCGACCACGCTGCTGTCGGTGGCGCAGCTCGCCAAGCTCGTCGGCACGACGCCCGCTGCAATCGCGGGGCTGGTCAACTCGGTGCCGACCAGGCCGGCGGATGTACGCCGTCTCGCTCGTCGGCTCGGCATCGACTACGAGTCGCTCAGGACATTTGCCGACGATGCACTGCAGCCACTGACCGGTTTCGATGCCGAGACCCAGTTGCTGCTCCGCATATGGCAGAAGCTCGATTCAAAACGGCGCGAAACCGCACTCGCGGTACTGAAAGACCTGGCCACTGCGAGCGGCCGGAGAAAAAAGAAGCGCTGAACAAGAGGGGACACTTCCTTTTTCCTTCCGACAGGAAAAAGGAAGTGTCCCCTCTTACCTCTTACGGCAACTGGATGCCGCCTTTGCCGCCGATGCCCTTGAGGGCAGCAGCCGAACCCGCATCCGGAATCAAGATCGATGAAGCGGCCTGGCGGCGCATATCCTGCAGCTCGCGTGCAGCGTCCTCGATCGCCAGCTGCGCAGCCGGGCCGAACTGCGCGACCGCCCCTGCCAGGTCGGGCGCATCCAGTTCAAACGACAATGGCAGCGAACCCATCGGCGTCATGACCGTCGCCTGACCGATGAACAGCAGTGCACGCGACGGATCATCGCTGCCGTCTGCCTTGACCGGAGTGAGGCGCCGCACCGTGCCGACGCGCTGGTCCGTGAATACATCCTCGCGGTAGAGCGCCGCCGCACTCATCTGCGGGTCGCCGGGTCTTTCATTGTTCATGGTGTGAATTTTAGCCGATTCAGCGCACCACCGCGAAATCCCGGCTGGCAGCGCTCCATTCCGGTGCCGCCTCGAGCGCTGGCAACACGGCCTCCGCGTCGGCGACCACAGTCCAGAGGTTGTCGTGGCGCACATCCATGAACCGACCGTCGATCGCCGCGGCCATCTGCGCAAGCAGCGGGTCGTAGTAGCCGCGCGTATTGACGAGCACGATTGGTCCCAGGAACAGGCCCAGGCGCTTCAGCGTCATCGCCTCGAACAGCTCCTCCAGCGTGCCGGTGCCGCCGGCGAGCGCTACCACCGCCCTGGCGCGCGTCAGCATCTCGTGCTTGCGGGTGCGCATGTCCTCGACCACGTGCAGTTCCGACAGGGCATCGTGTCCCCACTCGAGGTCGATCATGAATTTCGGGATCACGCCGATCACGCGACCGCCCGCGGCCAAAGTGCCCTCCGCGAGCGCCCCCATCGAGCCCGATCGCCCGCCCCCATAGACAACTGACCAGCCTGCGCCTGCCAGCAGACCGCCCAGACGCCGCGCCACCTCATGAAAGTGCGCGTCACAGGCAAAGCTCGAGGCGCAGTAAACACAGACGCTGCGCTGCGGACTTGTCAATGCAACCAGTTCACCCATGCCGCCCTCCGTTCCGGTCGCTCAGCCGGTGGCCTGCAGCCCGAGCGCAATTCCCGAGACGCTGGCCAGCAAGGCATCCTGCAGCGTCGTGTCGGTGCGCCCACCCGCGCGCCAACGGCGCAGCAAATCGACTTGCATCAGGTGCACCGGGTCAAGATACGGTGCGCGCAGGATCGTCGAACGCTGCATCGACGGCCGGCTGTCGAGCAAGTCTACTTCTCCCTTGATCCAGGTGATCCAGCGTTTTGCCAGCGCGTGCTCGCGGCAGATCATCTCGATGATCGCTGACACGTCGGTGCTTGCCAGTGCGTCGTAGTGCGCAGCGATGTCGAGATCCGCGCGCACCAGGTCCAATTCCACGTCGTCCAGCAGATTGGCGAGGAACGGCCAGCTGGCCCAGGCCTTGGCCAGATTTGCGGCTCCGTGTTCGCGCGCCGCGGCATCGAGTCCGGTACCGATCCCGTACCATCCCGGCAGCGCGTGCCGGCTCTGCAGCCACGCATAGACCCACGGCACCGTGCGCAGCGCCGCGATGCCGGTGCCCTCGCGGTGCGCGATGCGACCACCGATCTGCATGCGCTCGATCACATCGATCGGCGTCACCTCGCGGAAATACTGGTGGAAATCAGGTCGGTCATAAACCAGCGCGCGATACTGCGTGCGACTGGCTGCCGCGATCGAGGCCATCAGCGCCTGCAATCGCTCGGCGCCGCCATGCGCCTGCGGTGCCTCGAAGCGGTCAAGCAGCACGGCGAATACGGCTTTCTCGAAGGTACGCAATGCGATCCGTCGCAGTCCGTAGCTATTGCTGATGCCCTCGCCCTGTTCTGTGGCGCGCAAACGGCCGCGTGTCGCGCCCGCAGGTGCGCTCTCGACCAAGCGGTCGAGCGGTCCGCCACCACGGCTCGCAGTACCGCCACGACCATAGAACAGCGTGAGGTCGACACCCGCGGCGCTGGCTGTCTTGACCAGCGCGGCCTGCGCCTCATAGACGGCGTGCCGGGATGCCGCGATGCCGATGGCCTTGTTGCTCTCGGAAAAACCGATCAGCACCGTCTGGCGCCCACCGCGCGCGGCCAGGTGTTTCCGATAGCCGGGTTCCGCGAGCAGGGTATCGAGCACTGATCCTGCGCCTTCGAGCGCACTCACGGTCTCGAGCAGTGGCACGACGTCGAGCGGCACTTCGCCGCTGGCGCGATCCGTGATGTTGGCCCAGCGTGCCAACAACAACGCAGACAGGACGTCATCGGCCGACTCTGTGCCGCTGATGACATAGTCGCCAATCGCGCGATCGCCGTACTTGACGCGAACCTGCATCATCGCTTCGAAAACCGCGAGCGTGCGACGGCCGACGGCGTCGAAACTTCCCGCCGGCCCACGATCACGGGTGATCGATTCGCACATCACGGCGCTACGGGCTGCCGGGGTCTGCCCATTCCAGTCCTCGCGACCGAGTCCCTGACGTACCACGTCGCGGTGCACCGAAGCATGCTGGCGTACGTCCAGCGTTGCGAGGTGAAATCCGAACGTGCGCGCCCGGCACAGCAGGCGTTCGACCGGGAACAAGCCGGCGTGCCGGCCATGATTGGCGCGCAGACTCGCGGCCACCAACTCGATGTCGCGGATGAATTGTTCCGCGGATTCATAGTGATTTGGCTGGCTCTCATAGGTCTTGCGCAATCTTTCCGTCACCTGCGCCAGGAAGATCCGGTATGGCATCCGGTCGTGGCGCGTCGATGCGGCCTGGCGGGCTTTCGGCAACAGGATGTCGTATTCCGTGATCCGTGCTTCCAGTTCGCGGCTGACACCCACGCGGCCCGCACTCTGCGAGAGCTTGCCGGCGAGCGCACGGCAATCCTCGAAATAGGCGGAAAGCACCCGCTGCTGCTGGCGATGCAGGGTCTCACGGATGGCCTTGGCATGAACCTCGGTGTTGCCATCCATGTCGCCGCCGACCCAGGTTCCGAAGCGCAGCATCAGGGGAATGCGTTCAGGCTGGGGCGGCAGTCCGAATACCGTTTCCATCCACAGCGCAATCTCTTCATAAAGCGCCGGAACCACGCGATAGACGACTTCGGCCAGGTAGAACAGCACGTGTTCGCGCTCATCCGCGACCGTCAGTCGATCGCGCGGATGCGCCTCGGTCTGCCAGCTCGAGGTGACTTCCATGCGGATCCGCTCCCATACCGAGCGCCGTTCGGCAGGAGTCAGGGTCGGATCGAGACGCTCGATCATCAGATCGGCGATCTGCTGCTGCTTGCGCAGCATCGTGCGACGCGTGGACTCGGTCGGATGGGCCGTGAATACCGGATAAATGGTCACCTCGGCCAGCAGCTCCAGCACTTTCGGCGCGTCCAGGCCCGCGGCCTTGAGGCGATACATGCAATCGCCGATGCCGCCCGGCTGCGGTCGGTCATTACGGACCATGTACTCGCGCCGGCGGCGCACGCGGTGCACTCGTTCGGCCAGATTCACGACTTCGAACCACTTACCGAATGCGCGGATCAGGTCGCAGGCCTGCGGTGCAGCGCGATTCGAGGCGCGGGCCACCAGTTCCAGCGCGCGCTTGGTATCGCCGTCGCGACGGCCGATCGCCGCGATGCGATCGCCCTCGACCAGACTGAAGAGTTCCTCGCCGCCCTGGTCGCGCAGCACCTCGCCGACCAGTCCACCGAGTGCGTGCACATCCTCGCGCAGCGCGGTTTCCTTGACCGGAAACTGGAGATTCTGCCGGTGAATCACGCTGGGCGCCGTGGCCTGGTGGCGGTTGATCGCCTAATGATGATGCCCGCCAGGACCGTGCGGATGGCCGTGGGAGATTTCCTCATGCGTCGCCTTGCGTACCTCGGCGACTTCGACTGAAAAATTCAGGATGCGCCCCGCGAGCGGGTGGTTGGCGTCGATGGTGACAAAATCGCGCTCGACACGCACAACCGTCACCAGCCGCGCTCCTTGCGGGCCGCTGGCGCGCACCTGCATGCCCGGGGTCAGCTCGGAGTTTTCGCCGAACTTGCTGCGCGGAATGATCTGCACCAGCCCGTGGTCACGCGGCCCATAGCCTTGTTCGGGCTGGACCGTGACGTCGAGCTTGTCGCCGGTCGTCTTGCCAGCCAGCGCCTGCTCCAGGCCCGGAATGATGTTGCCCTTGCCATGCAGATAAGTGAGCGGGCCGCGGCCGCTCGTGGAGTCGATAACGGTTCCCTGCTCGTCATGCAAGGTGTAGTGCAGCAACACGACGCGGTTCTTTTCAATGTGCACGGCAGGCTCCTGCAACTGGCAGGAGCCGAATGGTAGCCGTTTGCAGGCGGGCGCGGTACCGGTGATGCGTCCGGTTTAAACTGCAACCGTGATTCCGGCAATTCGTCACCTGCTCCACGCCGTCCTGCTCGCCCCTTGCGCTGCGGTGGGTCCGGCATTGGCCGCCGCTGCGCCCGAACTTGAGGTCGTGACTGTGGTCGGCAAGGTTCCGCAACCATTGCAGGAGGCGGCAGCTGCCGTATCCGTGATCACGGCGGACGACATCAAAGCCGCTGTTGCATTCGATCTCCGGGACGTGTTGCGCCACGAACCCGGCGTTTCCGTGGCCCGCGATCCGAATCGGTTCGGTGGCGGCAGTCCGACGGTGCGCGGACTCGGCGGCAATCGTGTGCTGGTGGAGACGGACGGAGTTCCCGCTGCCAAGACTTTCGCGATCGGCAATTTCTCCAATACCGGCCGGCAGTTTGCCGACCTCGCGGTCGTCGATCGAATCGAATTGCTGCGTGGCCCGGGCTCCGCCCTGTATGGCAGCGATGCAATCGCCGGAGTGATCGCCATCACGACGATCGATCCATCCGACCTGCTGGACCAGGACCGCGATCTGGCGTTTCGGGCGCGTGCCGGCTACGCGACTGACGATCACTCCGTGCTGGCCGGATTCACGGGAGCGGCGCGCACCGGTTCGCTTGAATCACTGTTCGCCTATGCACGCCGGGAGGGCGGCGAGGTCGAGCATGCCGGCGGATCGCCACCGGCCAACCCACGCGACTTCGATTCCGACGCGCTGCTCGCCCGCACCGTGTATCGCGGCTTCGGTGCACCGCTGCGCCTGACGGCATCCTGGGACAGCCAGCACAATCGCACCGACGTCAATTCACTGGAATTGTCCGGCGGCCGCTTCGCCAACACGATTTTCATGCAGGGCAATGACCGCGCCGAAAACCTGCGCCTGGTGCTCGACCAGTCATTCGACTTTCCTGGCCAGGACGGCCAGGGCCAGTGGCGCGCCTACTGGAACGAAACAACGATCCGGCAGGTGACGCAGGAGGAACGCCGCGCAGCGGCGCCCGCGACGCCGCCGCTCGAAATAGAGCGCGAGTTCCACTACCGGGAACAGGTGAGCGGCGTGGAACTCGTGCTGGCACGCGAAATTGAATCCGGCAGCGGACCGCATCGTCTGGTCGGCGGTCTCGAAGTCTCTGAATCGCGTGTGATCGAGCGTCGTGACGGACTGCAGACCAACCTGACGACGGGAGCATCGACTTGCACGATCCTCGGCGAGTCGCTGCCGGTGCGCGATTTCCCGATTTCGGAGATTCGCGAGGCGGGAATCTACTTTCAGGATGAATGGCGGCCCGCTGACGGGCGCTGGTCGGTGATCCCGGCGCTGCGCGCCGACTGGTACCGGCTGAAGCCGGTTGTCGATGCGATGTATGCAGCCGACAACCCGAGTGCGCCGCCGGTCGATATCGATCAGAACTCGGTTTCCCCGAAGCTCGGGTTTGGCTGGCGCCTGCGCGACGAGGTCGCCCTGTACCTGCAGTATGCACACGGGTTTCGTTCGCCGCCATTCGACGACGTCAATATCGGCCTCGATCTGCCGCAATTCAACACGCGTGCGATCCCGAATCCGGATCTCGAGCCGGAACGCAGCGACAGTATCGAGGTCGGGATGCGGTTCTCGGGTCCCGTGGTTTCGGGAGCGGTGAGCCTGTATGGCAGCCGCTATCGCGACTTCATCGAATCGCGCGTCAACATCGGCGTCGAGCCGGGAACCGGCACGATCTTGTTCCAGTCGCGCAATATCGCGAAGGCGCAGATCCACGGCGCCGAAGCGGCGCTCGACCTGGCATTCGGCGGATGGCGGCCTGCGCTGTCCAGCTGGAGCGGGCGGATCGCATTCGGGTGGACCGAGGGCGAAGACACGGTCCGCGACCTGCCACTCAACAGCATCGATCCGCCGCGCGGATTGCTGGGCCTGCGCTATGCGGCGCCGTCGGGAATTCTCGATCTCGCGCTCGATCTCACACTGGTCGCGGCGAAGCACGACGTAAATGACACCGTGACCCCGTTGTTCAAGCCGGACGGTTATGTGGTCGCGGATCTGCGGCTGAACTGGCGCGTCAACGAACGCATTGCCGTGGATGTCGGCCTGTTCAACCTGACCGACCGCGCCTACTACGAATGGGCGACCGTGCGCGGACGCGCGCCGACCGATCCGCTGCTGCCCCTCTATCAGGAACCCGGCAGGTACCTCGCCGTCACGATCACCGCAACGCTCAACTGACTGCGCTCAGTAGACGTCGTGCGTCGTGTTATAGACGTTGAACTTTCCGGTCGGCGTCACGAGCCGCGGATCCTTGATGACCGCCTTCAGCTTGCGCGTCCGGTCATCGACGATCACGATCGCGGACTTCTGGTTCATGTTGTTCCAGACCGAAAACCAGACCTCATCGCCAGCCTTGTTGAATTCGGGCTGCACGACGCGCTTGGGGCCCTCACCGACGTCGGCCCATTCCGCGATCGGCAGCACCTGATAGCCGGCCTCCAGGTTGCGGATGTCGAACACCGCCACGCTCTGGCTGATCTTCGGATCCGGATTGAGCGGCGTGTCCACGTAGAGGTTGCTGGAGTGCGGGTGCGTCTTGACGAACAGCGAGCCGCCCCCCTGCCCGTTCAGCACGCGCACCACCTTCCAGGCATGCTCCGCATGCTTGTCCGGGTCCGTGCCGATGAAAGTGATCTTCTCGTTGCCGAGCGCGCTCGTGATCCACACCGGCCCGAAC
The DNA here is from genome assembly GCA_964430565.1 of uncultured Enterobacteriaceae bacterium. Lineage (GTDB taxonomy): Bacteria > Pseudomonadota > Gammaproteobacteria > Burkholderiales > SG8-39 > VBDM01. Next base: position 155,334 of record CAYSFD010000015.1, on the reverse strand, counting down.
GCCGGATCCTCGATGTTCGCGCCACGTCCCGGGTGCGGGATCTTGTCCACGTCCACGAGTGCCGTCAGGCGCTGCTCCTTCGAATCGATCACCGCAATCTTGTTGGACTGGTTGGCGGCCGTCAGGAAGTAGCGCAACGACCGGTCCCAGCCGCCGTCGTGCAGGAAGCGCGCGGCGCCGATCTGCGTGACCTTCAGATTGGCGACATCGCCGTAGTTCACCAGCAGGATCTGCCCGGTCTCCTTGACGTTGACGATCCATTCGGGATGCTCGTGCGATGCGACGATCGCGGCGACCCGCGGTTCCGGGTGGTATTCCTGCGTGTCGACCGTCATGCCGCGCGTGGACATGATCTTCAGTGGCTCGAGCGTCTCGCCATTCATCACGACAAATTGCGGCGGCCAGTAGGTGCCGGCAATCGCATAGCGGTCCTCGAATCCCCGGTACTTGGAGGTTTCGACCGAGCGGGCCTCGAGCCCGACCTTGATCTCCGCCACGATCGCCGGTGTTTCCATCCACAGGTCGATCAGGTCGAGCTTGGCATCACGGCCCACCGTGTAGACATAGCGGCCGGAATGCGACATGCGCGAGATGTGCACCGCGTAGCCAGTACGCAGCACGTTGATGATTTTTTTGGTGTCGCCGTCGATCAGCGCCACCTCGCCGGAATCGCGCAGCGTCACTGCGAAGATATTCTCGATGTCGTAACCGTTCATCTTGCGCGATGGACGATCCGCCGGTGGCATCAGCAGCTTCCACGTGTCACGCATCTCCTTGAGACCGTACTCCGGTGGTGTCGGCGGCACATGCTGAATGTAGCGCGCCATGATGTCGACATCGGTCGGCGACAGATCACCCGATGTTCCCCAGTTCGGCATGCCCGCGGGCGAACCGTAATTGATGAACACCTTCAGATAATCGGTGCCCTTCGCCTGGGTGATGTCCGGCGTCAGCGGCTTGCCGGTCGCTCCCTTGCGGAGCACGCCGTGGCAGCCGGCACAGCGTTCGAAGTAGATCTGTTTCGCACGATCGAACTCCGGTCGCGACATGGCCGGCGCACCCGGCGACATCACCATCTCAATATCCTGCAGCGCTCCGCCCACAGCGGAAGGCGCCCCCTGGTATTTCATTTCCGCGACTGTGGTCGCCGGATGTTCGGTCGCCGAACCAGCCGTCTGCTTCGGCTTCGGGCCGGCACGCACGGCCGCGACCTCGGCGGCCGAGACCACGCCAAAGGCATTGCCCCAGGAATTCATCGCAAAGGTGAGCGCTGTTGCGATTTCTGCGTCCGACAGCTGCGTCATCGGCGGCATCACGGAATTGAACGTCGCGCCATTCACCACGATTGGGCCGGTGAGCCCCTGTATCACGTTCTTGATCGCGCGGTGCTTGTCCGCCTTCAGGTAGTCGGATCCGGCCAGCGGCGGAAACGCGCCGGGCAGACCCTTGCCGTCCGCCTGGTGACAGGCCATGCAGGCCGCCCGAAACGCCTTTTCTCCGGCCTGCATCTGCTCGGGCGACGGCTGGCCCGCGCCGGCCGTCTCGGCCCGGTGAACGGCGACCGGATCAGCGGCGCTTGCGGTCGCGCTGTAACCCAAAACTGCGACCGCGGCGAGCACGGCGCCCGCCAGCAGTTTCAGGGACGATTTCGAAGTGACTGGAATCATGGCCCGTCTCCCATCGCGCACGGTGTACGAGCACGCGCAGTGCCGACCGCGGCAATGCGGATTTTATGCCGGCGGCAAGCCACCGGTATTGACATGGATCAAGGGGATTCCGCAGTCAGCTCAGGCCGGGAAGAACTCGATGGGTTTGGTCGTCGTGATGATCTCGACGTCCTTCGCCTCGAACTGGAACAGCCGGATGCGCGCCACCAGCTTGCGTTCCAGATCGGCGTCATTGAGCTCGCTCGATACGACGCGGCACGCGGTCACGTCGCCCGATGGGGCAATCGTCAGTTCGATGACCACCTTGCCCTGCAACTCCGGTCGATCGCGCAGCGCCCGATTGTAGATCGAGTAGATCGCCGCCTTGTTGCGGTCGAACACCATCTCGATCTCCTCGCGACTGCGCGAGGCTTTGCCGCTGCGCCCGGTTCGAGCCGCTTCCGCCTTGCCCTGGGCCAGCGCATCCGCAAATGACGCGACCCTTTGCGTGGCAACCTGCCCTTTCAGGGAACCGGTTCCACTGCCATAGGCGCGGCTCATTGACGAGGTATTGATGCCGCCACTCGAGGTGGTGACCTGGGAGGTGATCAGCGAGCGCTCGGCGCGGTTCGGGCCGTCGGCTTTCGCGCTCAGGTCCCGGGTCGGCACCAGCGAACTCGTGTCGAGCGTCTCGCGCAGGTCCTCGAGCTGATCCTTCATCGCCAGCAGGCCGGCCTGGTTGGCCTGGCGGCGCGCGTCCTCCTGGCGGTTCGGCACGGGGCGCTTGACTTCCGGCTTGACCGGCACCTCGGGCGGCGGCGGCTTCTTGACCGGCGGCGGCGGTTTCGGCACCGGCGGCGGTGTCAGCACCAGGTCGATTACTTCCTCGGGCAATTCCACCACCGGTGGCGTCACCGGATCGGGCAGCAATGGCAGCACCAGCCCGGCGAGCAGGAACACGCCAAGCACGATCTTGAGCAGGCGGCGGAAACGCCGCTCTTCCTCGGGCGACGGCGTCCAGGGAAGTTCATAGATCCGATAGTTGGCTGCAATGGCCGTCAACGCCAATCTCCCTCAGGTTCCGCTGCGCGTGTAGGCAAGCTCTTTCTCGATCACGGCCAGTGACAACTTGCCGTATTTCGCCGCGGTGCAGGTCAGCATGATCCGCTTCAGCACACTGTATGGCAGACCCTTGTCGGCCAGCAGCGTCACCTCGGGCAGTTCGTCCTTCTTGGCCGCTGTTACACGCTGGGCCTGTGAAGCCTTGACCAGCGCCGCATGCAGCGCCGGTTCCACGACCGCAGCTCCGGACTTGAGGTCGATGACCCGGGTCGTTGCCATGCCATTCACGAAAACCATGTCGCGCGTGACCATCACGGTCACGCTCTCGTGCGGCTGAACCTCGGAAATCGACTCCGGAATACTGATGTTTTTCGTGTTTGGCAGGATCTCGTAATCCGCCGCATGCACCAGCAGGTAGACGACCATGATCGTCAGCATGTCGATCATCGGGATCAGCGCAGGCATGTTGTGCCCGGGCTTGTTTCCGCCATGGCGCTGGCGGCCGCGTCGCAGCGTCCTCATATGGGCGCGTCCCCGAGCGAGATCAGCGGAAACAGCTCACCGCGCGCGGGCTCGCCATCGAGCACGCCCTCAAACGTCTTGACCGTGTCCATGACCTGCACCAGCAGGTCGTAGGGCACATCCGCCTCGAGCAGCACCGTGGCATCGCGCTTGTCCGGGAACCGGTACTTGACGCGTTGCAGGTACAGGGTCAGCCCCTCCAGGTCGGCGCCTTGCGCCGTATTCGGCAGCGTCTGCAACGGGCCGGTGTTGCGATCTGCGACCACGATGCCGTCCAGGCGCACGATCACTTCCAGCTCGAGCACCTTGGGAAGCTCGATCTGTTCCGTGGCGCTGGCCGGCAGGTTGAGCTCGAGGATCTTGGTCTTCGAGAAAACCGCCGTGAAGATCAGGAAGAACACCAGGATCGTCATGACGTCGAGCATCGGAACGATGTTGAGATCGTTCCGGCCCCGGTAACGCGCGTGATTGCGCGTCTGCCGTCTGGCGATCCGCGAGCCTCTCATGTGCGCGCCCCGCGTGAACCAGGTGCCGGCTGCGCTACCGGACGACCTGCTGCAACGGCGGCTGCCTGCGACTCAGGATCCATCTTGCGCTCGTGCAGCGCATTCAGGAACTTGACTGAGGCGACTTCGAGGCCGTCCACGATAGTGGTGGTCTTGGTCTCGAGATACATATGCGCCAGCAGCAGCGTGATTGCGACGATGAGGCCTAGCGCTGTGTTGTTCATCGCAACTGAGATGCTGGCCGATAGCAGGCTCGCCTTCTCCGCGGGATTGGCCTGGGCCACAGCTGCGAACGCGGTGATCAGGCCGACGACCGTGCCGAGCAGGCCCATCAGCATGCCGATGTTGGCGAGCGTCGCCAGAAAGTGGGTGCGCTTCTCGAGGCGCGGGATCACCTCGATCAGGCTCTCCTCCATCGCCTTTTCGATGTCGTCGCGGCGCTGCGCAGTATTGATCCGCGACATGCCGTAGCGCATCACGTGTCCGAGCGCACTCTCCGAGTTCGTGACGCGTGCCAGTGCCTCGCGGAACTGGCCGTGCTCGAACATCGGCTGCAACTCGTTCCACAACTTGCGGTTGCCGCGGGAGGCTCGAGTCAGCTCGAAGAACCGCTCGAACGCGATCACGATGCCGACTGCCCATACCAGGGCAATGGGGTACAGAAAGACCCCGCCTTGCTTGAAGAAGTTGATGATCATGTCCCAAGATTCCATTCGCGCTGCTCCTCTCGGTCGAAATTACGACCATTTGGCGCCATCCTGACAATCAAACCGGTCTTTGCCGTTGGATTCCGTGGCTCACTTCTCAGGTGTCGCAGACGGTGCCTGCGACCGTGTCGAATCCGTGGCCAGGGCGTCGAAATAGGCCACCTCGCGCTGGAACACGTCGCGATCGACGGGTGCCAGCACCTCGTCCAGCAGGCTGTTCGCCGGCCGGCCCTTCAGATCGCCGAGGTCCGCCTTCTTCCACGGCACTACGTACATGACCTTCGGCAACTCCCGGTTACCGGTAATCGTCGTTGATTCGAGTTCAAGCCGGTCCATTGCCCGCGACGGCTCGCGGCTCGCGGCCGCGGGTGGCGGTGTTGGGGCCGGCGCCGGCTCCGGGTCCGCCGCCAGGGCGACGACACCCTGCAGGCACAGTCCAAGCATCGCGATGATCCGTTTCATGGCACGACTCCCGCAGTCTGCGCCGGCGGTACCACGCGCTGCTTCAACTCCGCAATCCACGCCGACACCTGCTTATCCGAGGCGCCGCCGAGCGCCAGGAAGCGCTCGAAGTGCGGCAGTGCTTCGGCCGGCTGGCGCAGGTAGAGATCGAGCAGCACGCCGATGTTGCGGTGCGTCGCCGCGCGCTCCGGCGCGGCGGTGAGCGACGTTCGGTAGGCCGTTTCGGCGTCGCGGAATCGGCCGAGATTCCGGTAGGTAATGCCGAGTGCGTCCTGGACGCCGGCATCCTGCGGCGAGCGCAGCTCGGCGTTCTGGAGTTCCAGCAGTGCCTCGACCCAGAGACCGCGGCGCATCGCAAGCAGGCCCATGTTGTAGACCGGTGCTGGCTGCGCCGGTGCGCTCACCGCAAGCTCGTTCCAGATCGCAGCCGCCGCGTCGAGTCGTTCCGCGGCGACGTGCTGGCCCGCCGCCTGCAGCGGCAGTTCAACCGCAGGGTCGACCGGCGGCGGCAATGGTGCAGCGGTGACGGCGGCATCGGCTGCGGCCACCTGCTCAACGACAGCAGGCGCTGGCGGCGCGATGCTGACGATGTAATCGCTGATCATCTCGGTCTTGCCATAGCGCGCCGGCATCAGCGCAGCGAGCGCCGTGAAACTCTTGCGCACCCACTCGTCATAGACGTCATTCACGGTGCGGGCCGCATTGATCGCGTGAACTTCGATCGCCTTCTCCTCGAATGGATAGGCCTGCTCTTCGAGCAGCGTCACGTATTGCTCGAGCGCGTCGGCATCGAGTCCGGTCGGGCGCTCGGATTCCAGGATGTCCTTGCCGAGCCGGCCATAGAGCTCGGCGAGTTCGTAAGTTGCAGCGGTCGTCACTTCCGCAACGGCGTAGTCGGCCGCCGACGTATAGGCCTGCACGGCGGTTTCCAGCGCCGATTTCTTCGCCGCGAGCGATTTCTTCAGCGGCGCGGTCAGGCGGATTGCATAAAACGCATCGCGCGCCGGTGCCGCGAGTTCAAGCGCCGCCTTGGCCGCGAGGTAACGGGTGCGGTCGGTGCGCCCGCCCCCTGCTACCCGGTCCGCCGCCACGATTGCTTCGAGCCAGCGGCGCCGCCCCGGCGGGTCATTGGCGGCGGTCGCAAAGTCCGCAAGCTTCTGGCGCGCTTCGATCGCCGGCGCCGGCGGCTCCGGATAGCGCTGCACGAATGTCGCCCAGTTAACGGCGGCGCGCTCCGGGCGGCCACCCTTCTCATTCAGTTCTGCCGCCTGTTCGAGCGCCTGGCGGCGCGTCTCTGCAGATTCGGTCGCCGTCTCCGCAATCCGCTCGAGCTCGACCGCGGCCTCGAGCGGTCGCCCGGCTTCGACATACGCGCCGGCCAGCCGCCGTGGCACTTCGGCCGCCAGTTCGTGCGCACCGTGGTCGCGACGGAATGCCTCGAGCACCTCGATCGCGCGCGGCCACTGCTTCTCGCGCAGCAGCAATGCGGCGGCATCGTATTCCGCGTTCACGCGAATACTGGCGCCGGGTGCCTGCGCCGCAATCCGCAGGAAATCGTCGACCGCGCCAAGGGTGTCGCCGGCGGCCTGCTTCGCCTCCGCTTGCTTGTAAATGGATGCCGCGAGTCGCTCGTCGAGGGCTTTGCGCGCTGCACCCCCGGCGGGAACCAGCGGCTGGAGGCGCGTGTACGCTGCTTCGGCACGGTCGAACTGTTGCAGTTCGAACTCGGAATCGGCGGTGACATTGAGCGCGAGTCGCTCCTGGTCCACCGGCATCGGCGGCAGCCAGGTGAGCACCTTGCCGGCCTCGACAATTGCGCGCTGGTACTCGCGCCGGTCGAAAAGCTGTTGCATTGCGCGTACCTGCACCACCGGTGCCTCGACATGCGTCGGGAATGTCGCCGCGAAGCGCAGTTCGCTCTCGATCGACTGCGCACGCCAGGTCTCAAGCTCCACACCCTGCAGCGATTCAGCATGACGGTCGTAGGAAAGAAGCGACGAATAGGCCGCGGCACCACTGCGTGGTCCCTGCGGGCGGTCATAGGCCGTGCGCTGGTACTCGAGCGCCGCATCGTGGAACTGCCCGCTCTCGAACAGCAGATCGGCGAGCAGGTGATTCGTGTCGGCGCTGTCGGGCTCATCCGGGAACGACTGCAGCAGGTCGCGGTAGAAACGCGCAGCCTGCTGATAGTCGCCCTGCTTGCGGCTCTTCTGCGCGAGGGCGTGATGATGCTGGGCGAGATCGCGCAAGTTCGCCTTCAGCGCCGCGACCACCTCGGGCGCGCTCGCCCGCGTGCGCGTAGCCCAGAATGGACCGCCGAAAGCGTAGAGCTCGACGTACTCGCGCTTGCCTTGCAGTGCAAGCCCTGCAAAGCCGCCCTTCAGGTAGGCGTCGATCGCCCGCGTCTGCAGCACTGGCGAGCGCGCGTCGCCGGGATGGCGCGCCGCATAAGCGCGATAGGTGTCGGCCGCGTCCGTGTAGCGCTCCTTCTCGACCAGCAGGTCGCCGAGCGATGCGTGCAGGCGCCATGAATACGCCGGTGAGCCATGCTGTGCGAGCGCTGCGCTCAGGGCGCCTGCCGGATCGTCCGACGTGAACTGGATGCCGAGCACACGCATTGTGTCCTCGACAAGTTCACGATCGGCGCGCGACAACGCCGAAGTATCCTCGATCTCCACTCCGGCCGGATTCAGTAGTTTGCGATCCAGCACCGCCAGGAATGAGACCGAGCTCTGGTCGAAGCGGGACTGCTTGAACAGGGACCAGCCGTGCTTGTAGAGCGCCTGTTCCTGAAATGCCGTCCGGCTGCCGCGCGCGATGACGGATTGGTACGCTGCCTCCGCATCCGGCCAGCGTTGGGCGCTGAACAGGATCTCGCCGCGGCGGAAATGCGCTTCCTCGATGTGACGGCTGGCGGGGAATCTCGCGACCAGGCGGTCAAGATAGGACAGCGCCTTTTGCGGATCTCCCTCTGCCTCCCACGCACGGCCAAGCTGGTACAACACTGAATCGATGCGCGGGTGGTCGGGCGCCTCGGCAAGCAGCCGCTCGTAGAGCTCGATTGCTGCGCGGGTCTCGAGGCCACCGGTCGCTGGTCCTGTACCGTCGCCACGCGCGACTTCGGCTGCTTCGAGTTCGAGGTCTGCAAGCCGGCGCAGCGCCTCGGCCCGCATCTCGGGATCGCCCGCATTGAGTTCCAGGAAGCGCCGATAGGCTTCGCGTACTTTCCCCTCGGCAACGGGCGTCGCCGGTCCGACCTGGACCGGCGGCGTCCTGGCACGCAGGTCGCCGACCGTCTGCGCGCCGGCAGCAGCCGCGGCAATGGCCAGCGCAATCGGGCCGAATGCGCGCCAGGCGCGAATCATGGCGGGTCCCCGGAACTCGCGCGATCGTAGATCGTCGCAATCGCATAGCGCGCCTGCACCGAATACTCGTCGAGCCGGTGGCGTTGGGCCTCCAGTTCGCCGACCGCAATGTCGGCGAGGTGGCGACCCTGGGCCGCTTTGGCCGCCTCGACCCGGAGCCTCAGATCGACGACCCGCGGCGACACTGCATTGACGCGGACTCCGAGTGCTGCATTACGCTCGGGCGCCCCTTCGCGCGCGCGTGAAGAAGCAGTCTGGCGCGTGCGCGCGTCGTACACGACCGCGTCCAGTTCGCGCATTGCGCGATTTGCCTGCCACGAACGCACTCTCCAGGCGTCGTCAAGCCTCCAGAGCAGCACACCACGCGCGAGTCGCGCCTTGTCCCGTGCATCGTCGTAATTTGCATCGCCGCTGTGCGCGGACAGTTCGGCGTCCACGCCGTCCAGCGTGTTGAGCCAGCCGCGTTCCTGCTCGGTCGCGAGCGCCGTGACGTCGCGTTGCTCCAGTGCCCCCTCAAGTCGCGCGCGCAACCGGTCGCGACGGACATTCAGCTCGCCGACATCCACCATCGCAAGCCGCGAATCCGCCGCCGGCAGCCGGGCCTGGAAAGCCTGCTGGCGCGTTGCGACCATGTCGCTGAATGCGCCGAGGCTGTCATCCCATCCGGAGAGATTCCTCGACATCGATTCGAGCGAACGATAGTTCTTGAGTCCTTCCTGGAACTCGTGCCCCGCCATCACGTGATAGAGATAACGCGACTCCGGGGAATCCGGCACGGCGGCGAGCTGGCCGAACCAGCCCCGGCGGCCGTCGCCTTCGGCGCTGAGCGCGGCCTGCAGCAGGCGGCCGGCGCGGATTGCCACAATCGATTCCTCGATGCGCACGCGTTCGGCGTCGTAGGACGCGATCGCCTGCTCGTAATACTGCACGGCCTGGCCGATGGCACCGAGCTCGGCATAGGCATAGGGAACTGCCAGATAGGATTCCTGCACCGCGGCGTCGAGCAGGTTGCGTCCGTGCAGCTCGAGCCAGGGCGCCAGTGCCTGCTGGTGAGCTCCGCCTGCCGCATCCGCCCAGCCTGCGCCCAGCAGGGCCTTGTTGGCCTGCGAACCCTGCAGGCGCACGCGGTCGAGGGCGAGTCGTGCGGCATCCGGGCGGCCGGCCTGCAGCAATGCATAGCCGAGCGCGAGATTTGCCTTGTCGCGCAACGCCAGCAATTCATCATCCTTGGTCTGCATCATCCCGACCTGGTCGAGCATCGCGTGGCCGCTGTCACCACGACCGGCACGCACCAGCGCGACACCCAGGTTGAATCTTCCATAGGCGGTCCACTCATCGGGGCCTTGCCAGCCGTCGAGTTCGGCGATGGCCCGGTCGAACAATCCGCGATACATGTAGCCCTGGGCCAGCAACAACCGGCGTTCGGACTCGAGCGCAAGCGGCAGGCTGCCGCCCGCGGTTTGGCGCAGGGCCCGCTCCGATTGCTCGAACAGGCCGCTCGCGTACAGCACCTTGCCGAGATAGAACCAGGCGCGATCACGCACGGCGGGCGGTGTCGAGGCATCGGCGAGCAGACGCTCGAAAATCTCGCGCGCCTCCCGGTGCTGACCCAGCGACAGATAGAGTCCGCCGCGCAGCAGCTCGGCATCGCGGGCATGCGCCGCCAGATGACCCTGCTCGCGGTAGGCGGAAACGCGGACCAGCGCATCGAAGTGATCGCGGCCATAGAAGTGGAACAGCACGTCGCCATAGTGCAGGTCCTGCACCTTGACGGCCGGCAATCCATCCGGATCCGGCGCATTCGCCGCCGGTGCCGCTTGCGCCACTGGCGTGGCGCAGGCACCGAGCGCAATCAGGACGACTGTCAGCCGCCCTGCCAAGACTTCACTCCCACACTCGCACGACGAATTCCGGCTGCAGCTTCCGCAGGCGGTCGCTGATCTTCAGTTCCACATACTTGGCACCGACACCCTTCTCGACCATCAGGGTCGCGCCGCGCTTGTAGTCGCGCTCATGCGTGCCCTGACCGGTAAAGAACGCGACCACCTCATGCTCGCCGGCCTTCAGGTTACCGAGCCAGATACGATGCACCCCGCCGCGCTTGAGTGCTTCGAGTTCACGCGCCGTATAGAGGTAGTTGGCGACTTCCTTGTCGTCAACCTTGATCTGCACCGAGTCGAGCGCAAAGAACGTGCCGACATCCATCGAGACGAACACTGCGATCTGGGTGCTTGCCGGAAACAACAGGTCTTCTTCGAGCATGAACAGGTCGCGATTGAGGTCGACGACCTCGCGCCGCAATTCCTGGACCTCGGCATCGAGCACCGAACGGTCGGCCGCGGGCAGTCCCGTGTCCTGGGCGAAGGCCGGCGCGATCGCCACCATCGTTAAGAGCGTCACCAGCATTGCCTTCATCGCTGTTCCCATTTCCCGTTTCCTGTTATTCGTCGATCAGGTCGCGCAAACTCACCATTAGGCCACGCTCTTCGCGCTCGTCGAGCGCGTCGTGTCGCGCCCTGACGACGCCATGACGGTCGATCAGCACGATCAACGGCAGGTTGTCTACCCGGTACGCCTTGCTGACTTCCTTACCGGTATCGGACAGCACCGGATAGCCGATGCCGGCTGCCCCGGCGATCGCCTGCGCCGCCGCAGGCTCCTGGTCGAGGCTGACCCCGAGCACGACGAAACCCACGTTGCCGTAGGTGCGCCGCAGCCGTTCGAATCGTTCCAGTTCTTGCCTGCAATCGCCGCACCAGCTGGCCCAGAACACCAGTGCCACGACTTCGCCCCGGTGTTCGGACAGACGATGATTGGTGCCGGCCATCGAACGCAAGGCGAAATCCGGCGCAGCCGGCGCATCGGATGCCGTGGCGGCGAGTGTCAGTGCGGCGAGCGCCGCACCCAAGGCGAGACGCACAGCCGGACGGCGGCGATCATTGAAGTCGTCCATTTCGTCCCTGTCGGCAGCGCCTGAGGTCGGCGCTCGATGGCACTCCTGGAGGTCGGCCCGTGTAACATAACGCCGGTGCGGCCGGCTTGGTATATGTTTATTCAGCCGGGGCCGGCGGTCTCGTCGCACGTCACACAATGGTTCCGTTGACGATCTGATTGAAGGCGATGAGGCTGTCCTGAAGTGAAGCCGATCCCAGTCCGTGACCCGGGAACCGCGTGCCGAACTGGCCTTGCTCGCCGTGCAATGCCATGTAATTCAGGATCACGGTCTCGGCCAGCAGGTTGACGTTGTTGGCTGCCGGTGTGGAGGCGGTCTCCACCGAGGCATCGCGCCGGAACCAGCCGATCTGCTGGTGCTGCTCGGGTGGCCGGCTGTCTCCGGTATACAACTGGGCCCTGCCGACCGGGTTGTAGACCAGGAAGAAGGAGGCGGCGGTCTGCTGGTTGTCGCTGCTCCAGTCGAACTTGCCGCGCCCGTCCACTGAGTTGTCGGCAACGCCGTCCGCCGATAGCGAACCGTCGCTGAACACATAAAGCATCAGCGGCACGCCGCGCCGCGCGGCGTATTCGAGACAGGCGCCCATGCAACGGCCCGCGCGCAGGTCGCGCAGTTCGCCGGTCGCACGGCCCTGGCCGTGGTAGTCGTAACCGCCCATCGTGATTGTGCCCGCGCCCGCGTAGCCGTTGATCACCAGCTTCATGACCGCGGCGGTCTTGCGGAATTCCGAATCGTTGTTGAATTCCTGCTGCGTGAAGATGCCGGCCGGCCCGACGATGTCCCCATCGAGTTCGGGATTGAGCGCGGACGGGTCGCCGTAGCGATCGGTCAAGTCCGCCGCCTTGACGTAGTTGCAGCGCACCAGGTCCTTGATCACCGCGTCGCGGGTGACGCCGGTGCTTACTCGTGCGAGTTTGTTGTCCGACAGGCGCTGGATGGATTCCATCACGCGCACCGCATCGTCCTGGTTGAGCAGGCCGACCAGCTTGCCGGTATCGACCAGTCCGGTGACGTCACTGGTCCGGTCCACCTTGGTCGGCCGCACGGACGGATCGACCATCATCGCCGGCGCCATCGAATTGCCGCCCGACTCCGAGCTCTGCGAGCCGATCAACGTCAGCAGCTCGCCGTCGGCGCCCGCACGATAGATGCCATACATCGGGTTGTGCGGGTTGTTGCCGGTGTCGTTCTCGGAACGCGCCGGAATCACCGCGCCGTTGGTCGCCGCTGCGGTCGTGACGCTGACCCGTTCCAGTATCCCGCGCACGAACGCGCTGTCGGAATGGAATGCCAGGCCAAGCGCGCTCTGGATGAAATCATTGGTCGGGCTGCCCGGGTTCGGCGCATTCGGCACCATGTCGCCCGGCAGGCCGAGCCGGCCATAGCCGGCCACCGACAGGAAGTCGCGCTGCCCGGCCTGGGCGCCGACCAGCACGTTGGAGCCGACCATGTTGGCTCCGCCCGCGAGGTCGATGCAGATGAACGGGATCTTGCCCGCGCCGGCCACCGCGATGCCGCAGCTCTGCTTGAGCGCCAAGAGGTCGGGTGACAGCGCCGCCTGCGCAGCACGCGGGTTGGCGAACAATCCGAAAATTGTGGGCGCAATGACGGTCGCCGCACCACTCATGAAGCCCTGGGCGACGAACTGGCGGCGCGTGACCGGCCGCGGATGGTTCTGCTGATACAGCGGCGTGTCAGGATGCAATGCACCGCGGCGGGATTTTCTCTTCATCGTTGCAAGCACCTCATTGCAGCAGCGTGCTGGCGCTGCCGACGACCGCCGAACATGCCGACTTGACGATCACGAAAGTCCGATCCGCGGCGCAGCTTCCGCCGCAGGCGGCGAGCCGCCCGATCAGCGCGTCCACTTCGGCGCTGATCTCGGCCGACGAAGGCTGAGTCGCAATGCCGGTTCCAACCGCGCGCGCGACCAGCGGACCCGTGATCAGCGCCCGCTCAGCCGGCGTATCGAACGCGGTCGCAGCCGATGCGGCGAAATTGAAGCCCGGGAAGTACGCAGCGCGCAGGCCGGCGTCATCCACCAGTGAATTGCAGTACTCGATTGCGAGCTGCGCCGTGCCGACCTGATGCGAGGACAGGAAGCCCTCGATGTTCTCGACCGTCGGCAGCTGCTCGCGCAGGCGGTTGTAGGTATCCGCGACGTTGGTGGTGGTGGTCGGCACTCCGGTCATCTCGGACATCGATGCCGAGAGTTCCTCGAATGTGCGCAGCCCGACCTGCGACGCCGGAATGCCATTGGGCGGCGCTGGCAACGGAGTCGGTGGCGGTTCGACGACGACGTGCGTGTTCGAGCCGATCTGTTCAAAGGTCAGGAAGAATTCGTCCGCGGCCGGGCCCTTGTCGAGCGCAACCACCGTACCAATGCCCGACAGCCCGAATCCAGCGGCCGGCTCGTAGACCGCCGAGGTGACAGTGCGATCGAGCGGCGCATACGCCTGGCCGACGCGTGCCTCGGCGCCATTGAGGCCGATGCGCACGCCGCGGATTCGGATCTGGTCCGGATCCTGGGCGCCGTCGAGGCTGATGAACGCCGGCTTGTTGAACAGGTACGAATAGCTGTCGAACTGACTGGCCTCGAACAGCAGGTAGCTCTGCGGTACGTTGATCAGGTGCGCGACCGAGAACAGCATGTAGAAGCGTTCGCCGACCCCTGCATCGAAGTTCTGCTGGATCTGCGCCTGGTTCAGTACCCGGTTGTGGATCACGACCATGCGCAACACGCCCTGCCAGGTGCGGTCGTTCGAAACCTCATTGCCGAGCACCAGCGCAAAGGTGTCGTTCCAGTCCGTCAGCAGCCCCGCCGTCACCGGATCCAGCCCGGTGGCGAGTTCGCCATTGACGTAGATGCGCCGCCCGTCCACCGCGCTGTAGGTCGCAACGACATGCTGCAGTGTCGCCTGCAGCACTTCGTTCGCGTTCGGCGTCGACAGCGCGGGCGCGCCATTGCCGTTCGTGGTGGTACTGCGATTCATGAAATCGTAGTTGTACATCGTCTGGCCGAGGGTGAAGTTCCGCACCGTCGTGCCACCCGAATAGCTCACGATGTACGAATCTTCCTGCACCACGTTGGCCGGCGCGACCCAGGCTTCGATCGAGTATTCGCCGGTCGCGCGGATCAGGTCGTGCAGCTTCCGTGATGCCGCGGTCGTGCCCTGCGCCTTGCCGCCACGCAGGTCGATACCCCAACCACCGACCCAGGTCGCGGCGCCGGACAGCGTCAGGTTGAGCGAGGGCTCCACGCCCGAAGTGTCATAGGCGACCGTGCCGGTGCCGGTCTTGAACTCATAGAGCGCGATCGCGGCGTTGTCGTAGCGATTGCCGCCGCTCGCAACCGTGCCGTCGTAAAGCGTCAAGGCCTTCGACAACACGAGGTTCGGATCCACCTGCGTGACCGGCACGCCATTGGCGAATGACTGCACCGCGGACTGCATGATGTTGGCGCTGGTGCCGCAATCGGTCCAGCAATTGTGGAACTCTTCGCGCAGGCGCAGGACCAGGCGTGACTGAGCCGGTGTGTCGAGATTGATCTTGGCCCGCACCGCCGCATAGGCGACGTCCACGTCGGCCTCGGCAAAGAACGGCGATTGCGGAGTGGTCGCGGCCGACGAATGGCAGCGCGAGCAGTACTGCGTCAGCAACGGATAAACCGTCGAGCCAAACAGCGCCGAGCTGGTCGGGAACGACTTGCTGGCGCCGACATCGCGCAACGGCGGCGGCTGCAAGGTAATGTTGCGCGTGCCGCCGAGAATGTCGCCCGCCCAATTGCGGATCCAGACGGTGAGCTGGTCGGCGCAGGCCGAATTGGCCGCGAGCCAGCAATTGTGACCGCCGCCAACCTTGGTGACCATCATCGAAGCCGCAGGATTGCCGAGGTCCACGACCCCGTTCGCTGCTTCGTAGGCGAAATTGATGTTGTCATTGCGCACGAAGCTCGGCACCTGGCCGCCCGTGCCATGGCAAGTGCCGCAACGGTTGCTGGCCTGCAGGTTGTCCCAGACATTGAGCTTGAAAGACTGCACGTCCTGGCTGACCGGCGGCGGGCCGGTGTATCCAGCTGGCGGCGGTGGCGAGGTGATCGGATTCTGGGCGGTCGAGGCGCCGCCACCGCAGCCCGCGAGGGCGAGCGCCAGCAGCACCGGCGACAAGACGGTGAGGATTCGCATCCGGAAGTTGACGCTGCGATTCATCGGCTGCCCCTCAGTCGCCCATGCAATAAGTGGCGGCATCAGCGAAAACCTGCTTGAGCCGGTAGCCGCTCGCGCGGAAGGTGCTGGTCATCGAGCCGATCTGGCCGCGGTCGGTCGCATCGACCGGCGAGCGCAGGCAGACCGTTCGGAATACTTTCTCGACCTGGCAGGATGCGAAGGCGTCGCTCCCACCGAATTCCTGGCCGAGCGACTTCGCGCCCGCGCCGGTGCCCGGCAATGCCGAATCCCAGCCAAGCAACGCGTTCTGCCCGCGGCGCCAGCGGTTCTCCCACTGGTCGTCCGGCGTCCGGAAGCCGAACGCAAAGGTCGTATCGTTGTTGAAGTACTTCGGCTGGACCGAGCCGCCGGTGTAGAGCATGCGGCCCTGGGTATCGTCGAACGTGTAATAGGCGAATGCCTGTGTCATCGGGTCCATGCCCGAGTGGCAGCCGACGCAGCCGTTCAGGAACAGACGTGCATCGCCGCCCGGACTGCGGCTGACATCCTGGCGGATGAGATCCGGCGGTCGCGACGTGTCCTGGACTTCTTCGAGATCGCGGCACATGTGATTCAGCAGCGTGAAGCGGAACATCGCGCGGTTGGTTCCGGCGATGAAAAACGATTGCGCCGCGGCCCGCGTTGTCATCACACCCGCGGTCGCGGCGGGCGGCGTGCCATAGACACCCGACTGCGTGGTGCGCTGCAAACCGGTGCGCAGGTCGATGCCCTGCGCCTCGAGTTGCTCGTAATGGTTGTTGCTGGTCGCCGACACCGCCGGCAAACCGCCTGCGTTGCCGACGTAGAGGATGTCGCCGGACAGGACTTCATTGAACGGCACGTCATCGCGCACCATGCCGATCACGGTCGCGGTGTAGTCGTTGAGTGGGGCGAACACGGTCTGGTCGCGGTTGGTCCAGGGCGTCACGAGGTTCTTCAGCGTCACGGCGTAGAACGCCGGGTGATTCATCGCCAGCGACGCGGCGGCTTGCGTGCGTCCCGCCGCAATCTCGGTTGCCATCGCGTCAAGCACAGTGTCCGAAGGCGGCACGCCGGCGATGCGATCGTGCATCCGCTTCGCCTGCTCGCGCGGCCCGGCCTGCGCAGCAACGGCGAATGCCGCGATCGCCACAACAGCGGTGACGCGCTTCACGATCGAACCGACATGGCTTGGCCAAAAGGGCATTTCCGTGCTCCAGTCACTCACAGCTTTCGAGGCTGCGGTCGAATATATCGATGGGTTTCAGACCGGGTAATGTCTCCTAACAGCGACATTCACCCACGACGCCAGCCGGAGTACGCTCCAAACCGTGACTAGCCGACTTACGCGCTCTTGCGTTGTATCTAGGGAAACCCACACGGGTCGTGGGATCCGTGATGCAGTTGTTCACCTGCATTCTGTCGTGAAGAACTGGCTGTCAGGACTGGAGAGAATTGAGATGCGTGTCACGAATCCACAATCGTTGTTATGGTCACTCGCCGTAGTCGCGCTCGGCGGTTGTGCCACGGGACACGACGGCGACATCAATATCGGCGGCCAGTCACCTGATCCGGTGGTGCTCGACATCCCGGTCGCCTACGTCAAGGGCCCCGTGCCTCTGCCTGCGGACCTCGATGATATCGACGTGCGCGAGCTCGGCACCGTGCAGGAAGGATCGGACCTGTGGCTGCGCGACCGTGCGGCGCCCGACGTGCCGGAGCGCAACATCACAGCTGCGGTGACCGGCGGGCTGTGGAGCGTGCGCGACGTGGATGGGTCCTACGACGGCAATCGCCTCGTGTTCGCGATGCGCATGCCGCTGATTCCTGGCGCGGACGAGAGCGAGCAGCCCACCTGGAACATCTGGGAGTACGACCGCACGACCGACGTGCTGCGTCGCGTGATTACCTCCGACACCGTTGCGGAAGAAGGGAACGACGTCGCGCCGCACTACCTGCCGGATGGGCGCATCGTGTTTTCATCCACGCGCCAGCGCCAGTCCAAGGCGGTGCTGATCGACGAAGGCAAGCCGCAGTTCGCGGCACAGGATGAGGACCGCAACGAGCACGCCTACGTGCTGCACGTGATGAATGTCGACGGCACCGGTATCCGCCAGATCTCGTTCAACCAGAGCCACGACCTCGATCCGTCCGTGCTCGACGACGGCCGCATCGTGTTCAGCCGCTGGGAGAATGCCAGCGGCAGTTCGATCCACCTGTACACGGTCAATCCCGACGGCAGCAATCTGCAGTTGCTGTACGGCGCCAATAGCCATGCCACGGGGACCGGCACGACGGAGGTGCAGTTCCTCGCGCCGCGCCCGGCGGAGGATGGAACCATCGTCGCATTGCTGCGGCCATTCAATGGCACCGAGCTCGGCGGCGATCCGGCTCGGGTTGACACCGCGGCATTCGTCGAGATCCAGCAGACCACGCTTGCCAATGCGGGGCTCCCAGGTCCCGCGCAGACGCGGCTCTCCATCAATGACGTGCGCACCGACCCGGGTCTCTCGCCGGGCGGCCGCTATTCGTCGGTGTTCCCGCTCAGGGACGGCACCGGCCGGTTGCTGACCAGCTGGACCCTGTGCCGCCTGAACGATGCTGCCGGGCGCACCTTGCCTTGTACGCCGGCCAATCTGGCTAACGCGGCGCTGCTCGCGGCCCCACCTTTATATGGCGTATGGCTTTACGATCCGCGCGACCTGACCCAGCGGCCGATCCTGCAGCCCACCGAGGGTTTGCGGTATTCCGAAGTGATTTCGCTGGCGCCGCGCACGCCATTGCCGGCCGTGATCCTCGATGCGGTGCCTGGGGTCGACTACGACCCGGTTCTGGGCCCGGCAGTGGAGAACGTCGGCATCCTGAATATCAAGAGCGTTTATGACCTGGATGGCGTGGATGTCGCGCCGGGCAGCATTGCAGCGCTGCGTGATCCGGCGCAGACCACCGCGGATCAGCGCCCCGCCCGATTCCTGCGCATCGAAAAAGCCGTCGGCCTGCCCGACGACGAAGTGCGGGATTTCCGCGCAACCGCATTCGGTGCCTCCGGCGTCGGTATGCGCGAAATCCTAGGCTACGCGCCGATCGAGCCGGACGGCTCGGTGCAGGTCAAGATTCCCGCCGGTGTGGCATTCGCGATCGGCGTGCTCGATGCCAACGGGCGGCGCATCACGCCGCGCCATCTAAACTGGATGCAGCTGCGCGCGGGCGAAGTGCTGACCTGCAACGGCTGCCACGTGCCTGCGGGTGTGCAGGTGGCTGCGCCGCCGGCAATTTCGCACGGCCGCGGCGATCTGTTTGCTTCGGTCAATGCCGGCGCGCCGACGACCGGCCAGCCCTTCCCCAACACAAACGCCGCGCTGTTCGCGAACCAGGGCGAGACCATGGCCGAGACCCGCGCTCGCATCAGTTGCCAGACCGACTGCGCCGCGCTCTTGCCGTCGGTGGACGTCCTCTACGACGACGTCTGGACCGATCCGGTGGCGGCCGGGCGCCCGGCCGATGCGTCGTTCAGCTACCGCTACAACCAGCTCTCGACCACGGCGCCCACCAGCGCGACCTGCCAGTCGACCTGGTCCGCGCTGTGCCGCATCACCATCCATTACCCCAACCACCTGCATCCGCTGTGGTCGGTACCGCGCCTGGTGCTCGACGCCGGCGGCATGGTCATCGCCGACAACACCTGCATCTCCTGTCACAGCCCGGCGGATGCCGCGGGCGCCGTGCGCGTGCCGGCGGCGCAGCTCGACCTCTCGGGCGGTCCATCCCCCGACCAGGCCGACCACCTGGTTTCGTACCGCGAACTTCTGTTCACGGACAACGCGCAGGAAGTTAACATGGGCGCGCTGCAGGACATCCTGGTCCCGGGTCCGCCGGATCCGGTGACCGGGTTGCCGACCCTGGTGCCGGTGCCCGTCCCTCCTTCGATGAGTGGCGCGGGCGCGCGGGCTTCGGCGAGGTTCTTCGGCTGTTTCGACGTGGGCGGCACGAGCTGTTTCGGCGCGGGCGGCCCCACGCACGCAGGCTGGCTGACGCCGGCGGAATTGCGGCTAGTCGCCGAGTGGCTGGACATCGGTGGGCAGTATTACAACGACCCCTTCATGGCACCGGTTAACTGAGTCGATGGCGCGGCTCATCGCCTGCGCCCTGCTCTTGTGTCTGGCAGGCGTCACGATGGCCCGGGCCGACGGGCTCGAAGTCATCGTCGCTGATCCTTTCCTCGAGCTGCGCACCGGACCCGGCCGGGGTTATCCAATCGTCCAGGTGGTGGAGCGCGGCGCAACGGTGCGCGTGCTGAAGCGCCGCACCGACTGGTTTCATGTGCAGGATGCCGACGGGCGCGAGGGCTGGGTGCACCGCAGCCAGATGGCGGAGACCCTGGTGCCCGCGGGCGTGCGCATGGAGATCGACGATCCCGCGCGTGAAGATTTCGGCGCGCACCGCCGCGAGGTTGGACTGCTGATCGGCGACTTCGGCGGCGCGAATGTCGTCACCGCCTACGGTGCGTATGCATTCAATGCCCATCTGTCGGGAGAGCTTGCGCTGTCACACGTGCTCGGCACTTTCTCCGACGGCCAACTCGCGACGCTCGGCGTGACGCATGTGCCGCGCCCCGATTGGCGCATCCAGCCGTTTCTCTCGATCGGCACCGGTATGATCAACATCAAGCCCAAGGGAACGCTGGTGCAGACCCCTGACCGCACCGACCAGGTCGCCTACGCCGGTGCCGGCGTGCGCGCTTACCTGGCGCGGCGCTTCATCATCCGCGGTGAATACAAAGAATACGTGGTCTTCACGGACCGCGACGAAAACGAGGAAGTTATCGAATGGAAAATCGGATTCGCTTTCTTCTTCTGAGCGCCGTCATTGCAATGACGGGTTGTTCATCGCTGCCGTGGCGCGATGACAGACCCAAGGACGCGCCGCCCTCAGAACCGACCGCCAGCCGCAGCGAAACGCCGGTCGTCATCGACCCGCAGGTCGAGCGGCGCGACATCAAGCCCGCAAAAATCGACACCGAGAACTGGGAGGCCGGCGCTTATGTCGGGTCGCTCTCGGTCGAAGACTTCGAGGTCAACGTGGTTTATGGCGCACGCCTCGCCTACCACATCAATGAGGACTTCTTCGCCGAGGGAATTGTCGGCACCAGCGACGCCGGACTGTCCAGTTTCGAGCGTCTTTCGGGCGGGGCGCCGCTATTAACCGACAGTGAGAGGCGGTTCACGTATTACAGCCTCGGGTTCGGCTGGAATGCGCTACCGGGGGAGATATTCCTCGGCGGCAAGCGCGCCATGAACAGCGCCGTTTACCTGACACTCGGTGCCGGCGGCACGCGCTTTGCCGGCGGCGACCGGTTCACGCTGACGGCGGGCGCCGGAGCGCGTGTGCTGGTCAAGGACTGGCTGGCCGTGCATCTGGACATGCGCGATCACGTGATGGAGATCGACGTGCTGGGCAGCAACAAGACCAGCCACAATTTCGAAGCGACGCTGTCGCTGACGGCGTTCTTCTGAGGAGGATCCTTGGGCGCATTCCGCAACCTGCCGGCCACCGCATTGCTCGCACTGTTGAGCTGCCTCTCGCTTTCCGCGGCGACCGGGAGCAGCACGCCCGTGGCGGCCCCGGAGTTCAGGCTCGCGAACCGCGCGGGCGGCGAAATCGCACTCGCGGAATTGCGCGGACAAGTCGTGATGATCAATTTCTGGGCCAGCTGGTGCGGACCCTGCCGCCAGGAGTTTCCGGCGCTGGATGAGATGTACCGCAAGTACAAGCCGATGGGCTTCACCATGGTCGGCATCAATGTCGAAAGCGAGAAGGCCGACGCCGAACGTTTCCTCGGTGCGCGCCCGGTCAGTTTCCCCATCCTGTTCGATTCGGACAACCGCGTCAGCGGCAGCTATGGCGTCAGCGCAATGCCGACCACGGTGCTGGTGGATCGCCAGGGCCGGCTACGCTGGCAGCACCGCGCCTACAAGCCGGGCGACGAAGCCGAGTACATCGAGCAGATCCGCGCGATGCTGAGGGAGAAACCGTGAAGGCGGCGCGGCTCTTCGCGGCCGCAATCCTGCTGCTCGTAGCCAGCGGCTGCGCGCGCATCGAGCCCTGGGTCAAGCCCTACGAGCGCGAGAACATCGCCGATCCGATCATGGCCTGGGACCGGGATCCGGTCGCCTCGTCCTACATGCGCCACGTGTACGAGTCACGCGAAGGCGCGCGCGGTGCAGCGGGCGCTGCCGGCGGCGGCTGCGGATGCAACTGATCCGGGCCGTTGCCCTCCTTCTGCTGTTACCGCTGGCCGCGAGTGCCGGCGTCCTGCCGGAGGATCGCGCCGACCTGATGTACCACTACTACGACGGTGGCGGTGTCTCGATCGACGGGCCGTCGCTGCTGGTGCGCAAGAAGTTCGCCGAGAAGTACGCCGTCAACGCCAGCTACTACGTGGACATGGTCTCCTCCGCCTCGATCGACGTCATCACGACCGCGAGCCCCTATAGCGAGGAGCGCACGCAATACGGCGTGGGCTTCGAGTACCTGCGCGGCAAGGTCTCTTACGCGGCGTCGTTCAGCAACAGCAGCGAGAACGACTACAACGCCGACACTGCGAGTCTTTCGATCAGCCAGGACATGTTTGGCGACCTGACCACGGTCGCGCTGTCATTCACCCGTGGCTGGGATGACGTCACGCGCCGTGGCGACGCCGTTTTTGCCGACACCATCGACCGGCGCATCTACGGCGTGGATGTCTCGCAGATCGCGACCAAGCGCCTGATCCTCGGTCTCTCCTTCGAAACGATTACCGAGGAAGGATTCCTGAACAATCCGTATCGCCAGGTGCGCTTCGTCGATCCGGATGAAGCGCTGGGCTACGCCTACGAATTCGAGCGCTACCCGCGTACCCGCACCGGCAATGCACTGTCGGCCCGCGCGCGCTGGTACCTGCCGTACCGCGCGGCGCTCCAGGCGGATTACCGCTATTACACCGATACCTGGGAGATCCGCTCCAGTACCGCCGAGCTCGCCTACACGCATCCGCTCGGCGATGCATGGACCTTCGATGTCCACTACCGCTTCTATGACCAGAGTGCAGCGGACTTCTATTCCGACCTGTTCCCGCGGGAGAACTCCCAGAACTTCCTCGCGCGCGACAAGGAACTGGCGTCGATGCAGAGCCACACGCTCGGCTTCGGTGTCGGCTATGAGTTCAAGCCGTCGCGCTTCGAATTCCTCGGCAAGGCGGCGGTGAACCTCAAATACGACCGCATCCGCTTCAGCTACGACGATTTCCGCGACCTGCGCTCGACCGGACTTGCGCCCGGCACCGAGCCGCTCTACCAGTTCGACGCCAACGTCGTGCGGCTGTTCTTTTCAGGCTGGTTCTAGTAGCAGGCTGGTTCTAGACCCTACCCGGGCGGCGCCAGACCCTTCGAATAGAACACGCGGCCGTCGCTCTGCACGACCACCGCATCCACGTCCTCCTGGGTCTCGATCAGCGCGAGTCCGCGCGCGGACCCCATGATGAACACGCTTTTCGTCAGGCCCTCGGTCAAGGTCGCATTGGGGCCGATCACGGTGACGCTGCGCACGCCGACCGGACTCTTGCCGGTGTGCGGATCGATGATGTGGTGGTAGCGGACGCCGTCCTCGTCGAAATAGCGCTGGTAGTCGCCGGAGGTCGAGATCGCCGCGTCCTCGAGCGGAATCCGCGCGATCACGCGATTGGGATCGTCGGGATGGCGGATACCGACAATCCAGGGTCGCCCGCGCCGGTCGCCGAGGATCCGGCTGTCGCCCCCGGCCGTGACCGTGCCATTTGCAATGCCGCGGGCCTGCAGGATCCGGATCGCCGAATCCACGGCATGCCCCTTCGCGATACCCCCGAGGTCGATGCGGACGCCCGGTCTCAGGAAACGCACGGTCGACGCCTCGCGGTCGACGACGACGTGGCGCCAGTTGATCGCCGGCAGGGCGGCCTGGATTTCGGCATCGCTGGGATGGCGGCGTTCGCGGTAGTCGTACAGGTAACCGACGCTCGCGTAGGTGATATCGAAGGCGCCGCCGGAAAGCTCTGAGAACTCCAGTGCCTTGGCGATGAGACCGGCGAGCTCCATGTCGACCCTGACCGGCGCAGTCGCGGCATCGCGATTGATCGCCGAGAGCTGACTCTCGGGCTTGTAATGCGACATCAGCGCGTCAACGCGGTGCATCTCCGCGAGCACCGCGTCGATCGCAGCCTCCGCAGCGGCCGGGTCCTCTTGCCAGACCTCGACCGCGATGCGCGTCCCCATGATCGCGGCCTCGCGCGCGTGCCATTCGGCGCGCGCCGCGCAGGGCAGCACGAGGAGCAGCGTGACCGCGAAGACAAATCGGCGCATCATGGCGTTCCCAGTCTGGACGATACGGCGTCGCGGTGTCGACCAGAGCCGTCCAGCCGTCGCACAACGGATACAATTGGCTCACGGTCCGCTGTACCGGGAACCTGTCGCTATGGATGCGGTCAGTCCGGTCGGGCCTCGAACAGGAAACACTGACATGAAATTCCACGGAATGATCTGGAGCGTCGCGCTTGCCGTCGCACTCGCGGCACCGCCGGCGGCCGCCGTTACACGCCAGGAAAAGGCCATCCAGGACGCAATGCTCGTCCTCCGGGAGCTGCAGGCAATGCCGGACAGCCGGATACCGGATCAGTTGCTGGCGCGAGCCGAGGGCATCGTGATCCTGCCCGCCAACGTCAAAGTCGCGCTGATCGGGGGTGCGCGCTTCGGCGGTGGCCTCATGCTGGTACGGACCGAGAGTCGCCAATGGAGCAATCCAGTATTCGTGAAGGCCGGCGGCGGCAGCGTCGGCTTCCAGTGGGGTGGCCAGGTCGCGGACATCATTCTGGTGTTGACGACGCGGCGCAGCATCGAGGGCATCACCGACGGCAAGATGACGCTGGGCGCCGATGCTTCGGTTGCCGCCGGCCCGGTCGGCCGTACCGCCATGGCATCGACCAGCCTGAAGTTTGATTCCGAGGTTTATGCGTACTCGCGGACCAAGGGTATTTTTGCCGGCATTTCGCTGGAAGGCAGCGGAATCTTCATCAACGACAAGTACAACCGCCGTTTCTACCAGGACGAGAGGACGGCGACGACGATACTGTCGGCCACGAATGCGCCACCGGCACCCGCCAATGACCTTGTTACCGAGGTCACGCGGCTGACTTCGAGCGCGACCCAGGGCGTCGCGGTCGACCAGGCAGAGCCGCTGGACCCTCCTTCCGAACGTCCGGTGGAACCACGCACCTATCCGATGCCTGACCAGCAGCCGGGTACCGAACCGCGCTGAGGCACGCAGCCAGGGAGAACCGGCTTGAAGATCGGTGTGATCGGCCTCGGAACGATGGGTCAGCCCATTGCGTGGCGCATCGCGCGTGCGGGCCACGAGGTTCTCGCGTGGAATCGCACGCCGGGCCGCGCCGACGGCCTGCCACGCGAATCGGCCGTCAGCGTCCGGAGCGCAGCCGAGGCCTGCCAGTCCGAGCTGATCCTGACCCTGCTTTCCGACGACGGCGCGGTTGAAGCGGTCTTGTTCGAAGGCGGCCGCCTGATCACCACCGGCATGCCGGGGCTGATCCACGTCTGCATGAGCACGATCAGCGATCGCTTTGCTCGCCGCCTCGCCGCGGCCCATGAAGCGGCGGGACAGTTCTATATTTCAGCGCCGTTGTTCGGGCCGCCCGATGCTGCAGCATCCGGGCGGCTGCTGGTGATTGCGGGCGGCCCGCGCGGTGCCGTCGAGCGCGTTCGCCCGGTGCTCGAAGTACTGGGGCGGGTGCAGCACATCGGTGAGGACGCGGCTGCCGCCAACGTAGTCAAGTCAGCCGGTAATTTCCTGATGGCGGCCGTGGTCGAGAGCCTGCGCGACGCGATGCAAGTCGTGCACGCCGCCGGTGTCGATCCGCGCGAATTCACGGGCGTCGTTACGCAGTCGTTGTTTCCGACGCCTGTTTATCAGTACCTCGGCAGTATGCTGGCCACACGCCAGGCCCAGGGCGGCGCGCGGGTGCCGAACCCATTCCTGCGCGGCGCAGAGCAGTCAGCCGCAACTGCCCGGCAACTGGGTGTCAGCGCGCCACTCGCGGATCACATCGCACTGCAGTCCGCTGCGCGACCGGAATCGCCGAATCCTGCCGGACCAGCGACACCGGCGCCGGCAATCGGTGACTGAATCCGTTCATGGCGGCAGGATGATTGGATCAAATCCGGCTGCCTTGACCGCCGCAATGACATCTTCGCCGTGCCGGGCATCGCGAGCTTCGAAGGTGAGTTCGAGCGTCGCAGACCTTACCGGCAGCGCGACGGACAAACGACGATGGTCGACCTCAAGCACATTGGCACCGAGGTCGCCGATCACCTGGCTGATTCTGGCAAGGAATCCCGGCCGGTCGGGCATCGTCAGACGCATGCTGACGATGCGCTTCTGCCGCACCAGATCGCGCACGATCACCGAAGCCAACAGATTCGGATCGATATTCCCGCCGGACAGGACCAGGCCGACTTTGCGGCCCCGGTAGCGAGCCGGGTCCGCAAGAACCGCGGCCAGTGCTGCAGCACCCGCCCCTTCCGCCACGGTCTTCTCGACATTCAGGAACAGCGTGATGGCACGCTCGATCTGGGATTCGTCCACCAGCACGATGTCGTCCACCAGCTGGCGAACCAGACGCCGCGTGTGCACACCCGCCCCCTTGACCGCAATACCCTCCGCGATCGTGTTGCCTGCGCAGGTCGCAGCCGCACCACCCAGCGCGGTCACCATCGAGGGATAACTTGTGGTCTGGACACCGATGACACTGATGTCCGGATTGCGCGCGCTGGCAGCGAGGGCCATGCCACTGATCAGCCCACCTCCACCGACCGGGACTATCAGCGTGTCGATGGATGGTTGTGCGGCCAGCATTTCCAGAGCGACCGTACCCTGGCCCGCGATGACGGCCGGATCGTCGTAGGGGTGAACCAGCGTCAGGCGTTTTTTTCGGGCCAGCTCCGCAGCGTGCGCAAATGCATCCTCCAGGGTCTCGCCATGCAGCACGACTTCCGCGCCATGCAACTTGGTCTGTTCCACCTTCACATACGGTGTGTACAGCGGCATGACAATCACGGCGGGGATTGCCAGGCGGCTCGCGTGGTATGCGATTGCCTGACCGTGATTGCCCGCGGACATCGCAATGACCCCGAGACGGCGCTCGTCAGCTTCAAGCTGCAACAGGAAATTAAGCGCGCCACGCTCCTTGAACGAGGCGGTGAACTGGAAGTTCTCGAACTTGACGTAAACCTCGGCGCCGGTCAGCTGCGAGAGCGTCAGCGAATGCAGGCAGGGCGTCAGCACGAGGTGCGAAGAGATTCGTTCTGCCGCTGCCTCGATGTCGGCCGCGCAGAATGTGGGCGCAATCCTGGCTGCAGCGCTCAGCATGCGGCCCTTGCATCGGCAGGCTGCAACTCGATCAGCTGTACCGCGCGGACCTCGAACAGCTTCAGGATCTGGCGGATCAATACGTCGAATGGCCGGCCTTCGGAGGCGACGTCCAGGCGCAGTATCAGCATTTCCGAATGCCCGTCGTTGCGCGTCGCGATCGCCGTCACAGTGAAACCGCGGCGCTCGATCAGGCCAAGGGTACGGACGATCGCGCCCTCCGCGCGTGCCAGACGGACTTCAATGGTCCGCTTCATCTCATGGCTCCTTCAAGCATGGTTGCATTGGTGTGTCCGGGAGGCACCAGTGGCCAGACGTTGGCCGCCGGGTCGATGCGGCAGTGCACCAGCAACGCACCGGGATGATGCAACAGCGCATCGACTGCTTCGTCGATCTGGCCGCGCGCATCGATTGTCAGCGCATCAACGCCGAACGAGCGTGCCACTACCGCGAAGTCCGGATTGTCGGACAGGTCCACTTCGCTGAAGCGGCGCTCGAAAAACAGTTCCTGCCACTGGCGCACCATGCCGAGCGACTGGTTGTCGATCACCAGGATTTTGACTGGCAGCCCGTAGCGGCGCAGTGTCGCCAGCTCCTGAATGTTGATCATGATCGAGCCATCACCGCTGACCGAGACGGCGGGTCGCGTCGGATCAGCGTAGTGCGCACCAATCGCGGCCGGCAATCCGTAGCCCATGGCTCCGAGTCCACCACTCGTCAGGTGTCGTTCGGGACTGCGGATCAGGCAGTGCTGAGCGACCCACATCTGGTGCTGACCGACATCGCAAGTCAGCGTCAGGTCACCGTCCGCGGCGACCGATAGCCGGCGCAGCAGTTCCGGGGCGTAGATTCCGTCGCCAGGCGCGTCGTAGCGCCAGGCATGCAGCCGCTTGAGTTCGAGGCAATGGTCACGCCACGGGCGGATGTCAGGACGCACGTGCAGCGCGGCGAGCGACGCGGCGAGGTCGCCGGCCAGCGCCACATCCGCACGACGGAGTTTGCCGATCTCGGCTGGATCCACGTCCAGATGGATCACACGGGCGTGCGGCGCGAAGCCATCCAGTTTTCCGGTAGCGCGATCATCGAATCGTGCGCCGACGACAATCAACAGATCCGACTCCTGCACTGCGCAATTCGACGCCCGCGTACCGTGCATGCCCATCATGCCGAGAAACAGCGGTTCGTCGGTCGGCACGGCGCCGAGCCCCTTCAGCGTGCTGACCACCGGAATTCCGCTCGCAGCGACGAACTCGCGGAATGCCGCCACGGCCCGGCCGATCCCGATGCCACCGCCGGCATAGATGACCGGGCGTTCGGCGGCGGCAATCAGCGCCGCGGCGCGACTGAGCCAGATTGCATCAGGCTGGCGGTCCGGCGGCTGTGGTTCGACCAGGCGCGTGACGCCGTGCGCCTCGCCGGCCGCAATGTTTTTCGGCAGGTCAATCAGTACCGGACCTGGGCGGCCGCTGGAGGCAATATTCCATGCCTCATGCACGATGCGCGGGATATCCTCGATGTGCCGCACGATGTAGCTGTGCTTCACGATCGGCAGCGTCATGCCGAAGATGTCGACTTCCTGGAACGCATCCGTGCCCATCATCGATGTCGCCACCTGACCGGTGATGGCAATCAGGGGCACCGAATCCAGGTAGGCGTTGGCGATGCCGGTGATCAGATTGGTGGCGCCGGGTCCCGATGTCGCGATGCAGACTCCGGGCCGGCCGCTGACCCGCGCATACCCATCGGCCGCAAACGCAGCGGCCTGCTCGTGGCGGACCAGTACGTGACGGATGCCTGAGCCGAGCAGCGCGTCATAAACCGGCATGATGGCGCCGCCCGGGTAGCCGAATACGGTGTCGACCCCGCGTTCGCGCAACGCCCCCAGCAGTGCCGCGGCACCTTTCATGGAGCCTCCCGTCGCAAGCAGGCGTGCTGACTCAAGCCGCCGCCGAACGACGCAGCCAACTCATCCGCTCGCGCAAACTCTTGCCGACCCGCTCGATTGGATGATTCAGGTCGCGCTGCAACAGTTCGCGATAGCGCGGCAATCCGCTGGCGTTCTCATCAACCCATTCGCTGGCAAACTTTCCAGAGCGAATCTCTGCGAGGATCGCCTGCATCGATGCCTTGACGTGATCATCGATGACCCGCGGACCACGCGTCAGATCGCCATACTTGGCAGTCTCGCTGACGAACTGATGCATCTTGGCGAGGCCGCCTTCATACAGCAGGTCGACGATCAGCTTCAGCTCATGCAGGCATTCGAAATACGCAACCTCTGGTTGATACCCTGCCTCGACCAGAGTCTCGTAGCCCTTCAGCACCAACTCCGTTGCGCCGCCGCAGAGCACTGCCTGTTCGCCAAAGAGATCCGTCTCAGTCTCCTCGGCAAAGGTCGTCTCGAGCACACCGCTGCGCGTGCCGCCGATGGCGTGCGCATAAGCGAGCGCTCGCGCCTGCGCCCGGCCGGACGCATCCTGCGCGACGGCAATCAGGCAGGGCACACCCTGACCCGCCTCGTACTGGCGGCGCACCAGATCACCGGGTCCTTTCGGTGCTACCAGCACGACGTCGAGTGACTCGCTCGGTTGGACGCGGCGGTAGTGGATGCTGAAGCCGTGGGCGAACAGCAGGGTTGTTTTCGACGCCAGGCTCTTCTCGATCTGCTCGAACAGCGCGCGGTGGCTCATATCCGGCGTCAGCATGGCGACCAGCGTCGCGCCCTTGGCCGCTTCCGCGGGCGTGCGAACATCAAAGCCATCGGCCTTGGCGCGCGCCGCGGTCTTGCCATCGGGTCGCAGGCCGACGCTGACGTCGTAGCCACTGTCACGCAGGTTCAGCGCGTGGGCACGCCCCTGGCTGCCATAGCCGATGACGGCAATTCGGCCATCGCCCAGCGCTTGTGGATCCGCATCATCTTCGAAGTAAAGCTTCATCGTTTTTCCCTCAATCAAATTTCGATCAATCCGGTTTTCCGGGCCTGAAAACAAGAAACCCCGCAGCGGCTTGACCGGTGCGGGGTTCAGTTTTGAGTTCGGCTTTGGACCGTCAGCTCAGACTACCCCGTACCTCCACTAATGAGGATTACGAGTACCTTGACTACACCAAGGGAGCTGACGAGCACGCCACGCGCCGGCGCAAACGCCGGTCTGGCATCGGAATGAAGCGCGTGTGGGCGAGCAGGTCTCATGCGCTCGATACTCTCGGAATCACCATCGGGTGTCAAGCGACCGAGGCGAAAAAGCCATAAATATCACCACTTAACGGATTGAAGCTATGATCCGGGTGCCCCGAATCAGATGCCAAAACCATGACCGGACCGAATCAGCGCAAGCATTCCCGGCTCGTCGTCGACGGCGCCGAACGATCACCCAACCGTGCGATGTTGCGTGCGGTCGGTTTCAACGACGCGGATTTCAGCAGGCCCCAGGTCGGAATTGCCTCGACCTGGAGCATGGTCACGCCCTGCAACATGCATATCAACGATTTGGCCCACGCCGCGGGTGAGGGAGTGCGGGCCGCCGGGGGCCGTGATGTGCTGTTCAACACCATCACGGTTTCGGATGGTATTTCGATGGGAACGCCCGGCATGCGCTACTCATTGGTTTCGCGCGAGGTCATCGCCGATTCCATCGAGACCGTCGCCGGCGCCCAGGGTTTTGACGGCATCGTAGCCATCGGTGGTTGCGACAAGAACATGCCGGGTTGCCTGATGGCAATCGCGCGACTCGATCGTCCGGCGGTGTTCGTCTACGGCGGTACGATCCGGCCTGGCGCCAAGGGCCGCGACATCGTCTCGGTATTCGAGGCCGTTGGCCGCCACGCCAGCGGTGACCTCGACGAGTCCGGTCTCGCCGAGATCGAGCGCACGGCCATTCCCGGGCCGGGCTCGTGCGGCGGAATGTATACCGCCAACACCATGGCCTCGGCCATCGAAGCGCTTGGCATGAGCCTGCCGAACAGCTCGGCGCAGGAGGCCGTCTCAGATGCCAAACGAATTGATTGCCA
Organism: uncultured Enterobacteriaceae bacterium; assembly: GCA_964430565.1. Lineage (GTDB taxonomy): Bacteria > Pseudomonadota > Gammaproteobacteria > Burkholderiales > SG8-39 > VBDM01. The sequence goes on along the minus strand of CAYSFD010000015.1, from coordinate 124,471 downwards.
GCGCGCAGGCGCAGCGGTGATGGGGCTGCTGGAGCGCGACCTGCGTCCCTCGGCCATCCTGACCCGCGAAGCTTTTGAAAACGCCGTCGCCACGGTCATCGCGCTCGGCGGCTCGACGAATGCGGTGCTGCATTTGCTGGCGATGGCGCGCGCAGCGCGCGTGCCACTCGCGCTCGATGACTTCACCCGGATCGGCAAACGCGTGCCCGTGCTGGCGGATCTGAGACCGAGCGGCAAGTACCTCATGTCCGAGCTGGTCGCCATCGGTGGTCTGACACCGCTGCTGAAGATGCTGCTCGACCACGGCCTGTTGCATGGCCAGTGCCTGACGGTGACGGGTCGAACGGTTGCTGAGAATCTTGCGGCGGTCGAGGCCTATCCTCCCGGTCAGCATGTGGTGCGCAGTTTCGAAAATCCGATCAAGGCCGACAGCCACCTCGTCGTGCTTTACGGCAATCTGGCGCCGACTGGAGCGGTGGCGAAGATCACGGGCAAGGAAGGCTTGCAGTTCACGGGCATCGCGCGCGTGTTCGACTCCGAGGAGCAGAGCCTGCAGGCAATCCTCGACGGGCAGATCGAACGCGGCGACGTCGTCGTGATCCGCTACGAGGGTCCGAAGGGCGGCCCGGGCATGCGCGAAATGCTGGCGCCGACCTCGGCGATCATGGGCCGCGGTCTTGGCGGTTCGGTGGCGCTGATCACCGACGGTCGATTTTCCGGTGGCAGCCACGGCTTTGTCGTGGGCCATGTCACGCCTGAAGCCGCCGTCGGTGGACCGATCGCGCTGGTGCGCGACGGCGACGAAATCACGATCGACGCACGGTCACGCGAGATCCGTTTGAATATCGCCGAGCTTGAACTCGAGGCCCGCCGCAAAGCCTGGCGCGCCCCGCCATACGATGACGTGCAGGGCGTGCTGGCGAAGTACCGCCGCCTGGTGGGCAGCGCCGCCGAGGGTGCGGTTACCGACTGACCGGACAACTTTAGAAGGATTGAGACCATGCACAAGACAACGACCGGCGCAGGCCTCGGGCCGATCGCGATTCTCGGTGGCGGCAATGTCGGTCAGGCGCTGGCTCGCGGTTTGCTTGCGGCGGGCCGGTTTGACGCCAAAGACATCACACTGACGGCCCGGCACATCGACAAGCTGGCCGAGCTTGCGGGCCTGGGTTTGCAGGTCAGTTCTGACAATCGTGCTGCAGTTGAGCGCGCCGGCCAGGTCGTCATCGCAGTCCAGCCGCGGCAGCTCGATGCCCTGATGTCGGAGATCCGCGCGGCACTCGATGCCAAGCGCCACACGCTGATCTCGGTGGTCACCGGTGTGACGATTGCGCAGGTTCGTGCGCTGGCGGGCGTTGATCTCCCGATCGTGCGGGCGACGCCGAATACCGCAATTGCCATTGGCCAGTCGATGACCTGTCTCGGAGCGCCGCCTGAGCATCGCGCGGCGCTGCAGCGCGCGCAAGCGCTATTCGACTCGGTCGGCACGACGCTCGAAATCGACGAATCGATGATGGAATCGGCTACTGCGCTCTGCGCCTGCGGTATTGCGTTTTTTCTACGCTCGATACGCGCCGCCTCACAAGGCGGCATTGAGATCGGGTTTCATCCCGAGGATGCCCTGCTGATGGCCGCGCAAACAGCCAGGGGCGCAGCCGGCTTGCTGATGCGTGCAGGCTCGCACCCGGAATCGGAGATCGACCGCGTGACGACGCCGCGGGGTTGCACAATCGCCGGTCTCAACGAAATGGAACACCGTGGCTTCAGTTCCGCGATGATCAAGGGCATCGTGACCTCAGCGCAGAAAGCGATGGAGCTCTATCGACCGGAATCCTGAGAAGAATTACGCACGCGTCTGGCCGCTGCCGCGCACCACGTACTTGTAGGTGGTCAGTTCCTCGACGCCAACGGGGCCACGGGCATGCAGGCGATCGGTAGAGATGCCAAGCTCGGCGCCCATACCGAATTCACCACCGTCGGCAAACTGTGTCGAGGCGTTGTGCAGCACGATGGCGCTGTCGACTGCGGTGAGAAAGCGCTCGGCTGCGGCCAGATCCTCGGTGACAATCGATTCGGTGTGGCTGGAGCCGTAGCGGGCGATGTGCTCAACGGCGCCCGCGACACCGTTGACGCGGGCCGCGGCAATGATCGGCGCAAGGTACTCGGTGACCCAATCCTCTGCAGCGGCCGGTCGCACGCGTGGATCGAGCAGCTGCACCTGGGCGTCACCGCGCACTTCGCAGCCGCCATCAAGGAGTGCACGCACCACTGCGCTGGCCAGGCCCTGTTCCGCGGCGGCGTCGATCAGCAGCGTTTCCGCGGCGCCGCAGATGCCGGTGCGTCGCAACTTGGAATTGACGACGATCGCCTCGGCCTTGACGGGATCGGCTGCCGCATCGATGTAAACATGGCAGTTGCCTTGCATATGCCCGAGCACCGGCACCCGCGCCGCCCGCTTGACCTGCTCGACCAATCCGGCGCCACCGCGGGGCACCAGCAGATCGATGGCGCCGTCGAGACCACCGAGCAGCATCGCAACTGCGTCACGATCGGTGGTCGGCACGAGTTGCACCGCCTCGATGGGCAAACCGGCATCTGCCAGCCCGCTGACCAGACAACTGTGAATTGCGCGATTGGTCTCGAATGATTCCGAGCCGCCGCGCAGGATCACCGCGTTGCCCGACTTCAGGCATAGCGCTGCGGCGTCGACCGTGACATTGGGCCGGCTCTCGTAAATGACGGCGATGACGCCGATCGGCACCCGGCGGCGTTGAATGATGAGTCCGTTCGGTCGCGCCCATTCGGCAATCACTTTGCCGACCGGATCGTCGAGCTGGCAGATCAGCGCAAGGGCCGCAGTCATCGCCTCAAATCGCGCGCCGGTGAGGTGCAGCCGGTCGATCGATGCCGGGGACTGTCCGGCGCATTCGGCTGCGGCGCAGTCATGCGCGTTGGCAGCGAGGATCGCCTGCCGATGGTTTTCGAGGTGACTGCGCATGGCTGCGAGAGCGCGGTTTTTTTCGGCACAAGTGACGAACGCGAGGCGACGCGACGCGCCGCGCGCCGAGCGCCCGATTTCTGCCATGGCAATGCGCAGGGCTCCGCGGCCAGCCTGCGCTGCTGCGACATCAGCCATTGGCCGACTCCGCATTCCCGGTCAGCACCAGGTCGTCGCGATGGATCAGTTCCTCGCGGCCGCGGTAGCCGAGCAGTTTCTCGATTTCGCTGCTGCGCCGGCCGACCAGCGGCTCCGCATCGGACGACTTGTACGCGGACAGTCCACGGGCAATCTCCCGTCCTGTGGGATCGAGCACCCCGACGACGTCGCCGCGCTCAAACTTGCCGCGGATGGCCAGGGCACCGACTGGCAGCAGGCTCTTGCCTTCGGCGAGCGCACGTGCGGCGCCAGTGTCGACGCAGTAGGCGCCGCGAATCGCCAGGTGCCCGGCAATCCAGCGCTTGCGCAGGGCGACCGGATTCGCCCGGGCCGGGAACCAGGTACAGCGGCCACCCGCCTCGAGCGCGGCAATCGGATGAGGCACATGGCCGCCGGCAATGACCATGGAACACCCGGCTGCGGTCGCGATCTTCGCAGCAAGGAGCTTGGTCACCATGCCGCCGGTACCGAAATCGGTCATCGTACTGCCGGCTGCCGCTTCCAACTCCGGCGTAATCCGCGTCACTTCGTCGATGGGATTCGGATCGGGCGTGCGCCGCGGATCGGCGTCATACAAGGCATCGACATCGGACAGCATCACCAGGCACTCGGCGCCGGTGAGCTGCGCCACCCGGGCCGCAAGCCGATCATTGTCGCCATAGCGAATCTCCGCCGTAGCGACCGTGTCATTCTCGTTGACGATCGGCACGGCACGCAGTGCGAGGAGCGTCTCGAATGTATCGCGCGCATTGAGATAACGGGTGCGCCGCTCGGTGTCGTCGAGGGTGAGCAGAATCTGCGCTCCGGTAAGACCATGGCGGGCCAGCGATGTGCTGTACGCCCGGGCGAGGTGGATCTGGCCAACGGCGGCAGCGGCCTGGCTGTCCTTGAGCATCAGCCGGCCCGGCGCAAGGGACAGGCGGCGGCGACCCAGGGCAATCGCCCCTGATGAAACAAGAACCGGTTGCTGGCCACGGCGATGGAGCGTGACCAGGTCGTCTACCAGTGCATCGAGCCAGGCCTGATCAAGTTCACCACTTGCCTCGCTGACCAACAGCGACGAGCCGACCTTGACGACAACACGGCGCGCCGCAGTGAGCAGCCGCAGGTTCTTGCAGGACGTCGAGGCAGAATCCGTTGGTCTGCTCATTTGGCAAGTTTCGCATGCCGCAACTCCAATACCTCAATTATGTTCGCGGCGGCACGACTCGCTGCCGGCATTACGCCGGGACTGCTGCGTCTGTCGGTCGGCATCGAAGCCGCTGAGGATCTGATTGCGGATCTCGCCGCGGCACTGAATCGCGCCGCCGGGCGAATCGGCGCGGTCGGCTAGAGACGGTCGATTACCGCCGCGCCGGTCGCGCGGGTGTCGGCAGGGGTCGTGCCGGGTGGCGCCAGGTCCGGGGTCAGCACCCCCGCAGCAATCGCGCCAGCCACCGCTTTTTCGATTGCCGCCGCTTCAACGACGAGCGCGAGCGAATGACGCAACAGCAGCGCAGCGCTCGAAATCGCAGCGTACGGATTCGCGATACCGCGCCCGGCAATGTCGGGCGCCGATCCGTGGATCGGCTCGTAAAGGCCACGGGTGTCGTCGCCGAGCGATGCTGACGGCATCAGGCCGAGCGATCCCGCGAGGGCTGCGGCCTCGTCGCTCAAAATGTCCCCGAACAGGTTCTCGGTGACTATCACGTCGTAGCTGGCCGGCTGGGTCAACAGCAGCATCGCCGCGGAATCGACCAGCTGATGCTCCAGGCGGACTTCCGGGAATTCCTGCAGGACTCGCGTAACGACCTGGCGCCAGAGCCGGGAAGTCTCGAGTACATTGGCCTTGTCCACCGATGTGACCTTGCAGCGACGCGCGCGCGCGAGTCGCGCGGCGACGCGCGCGATGCGCTCGACCTCGGTGACGGTGTAACGACACTCGTCAGTTGCTGCGTCGGCATGGCGCTGCTGGCGACCAAAATAGATGCCACCAGTCAGCTCACGCACGATCAGCAGGTCGACCCCTTCGAGCAATCGGTCCTTGAGCGGCGAGGCATGGCGCAGCGCCGCGTGCGGCACGACCGGACGCAGGTTTGCGTACAGACCCAGTTCGCGCCGCAGTCCGAGAATGGCCTGCTCCGGCCGCACTTTCGCCGCGGGGTCGGAGTAGCGTGGCGAACCGATCGCGCCAAACAGGATCGCATCGGCCGCGCGCGCGAGCGCGAGCGTGGCGACTGGCAGCGGTTCCAGGCCGGCATCCATCGCAGCGGCACCGACCGGCGCCTCGACGAACTCGAAATCGTGGTGATATCGCGCAGCGATTGCGCGCAGGCAGCGCACCGCCTCGGCCGTCACTTCGGGACCGACGCCGTCGCCGGGCAGGACCGCGATCCGTGCCTTCACTGGTTCCGGGTCCGTTCGAATGCCTCGATCGCCGGCGTCTGCGCCAGCAGATAGCCGAATTCGTCGACCCCATTCAGCAGGCAATGGCGCGCGAATGCATCTACTGGAAACTTCGCGCTGCGTCCGTCCGGCAGCGTCACCATGGTAGTTTCGAGATCGATCTCGACCTCGGCCCCGGGATGGGCCAGTAGCCAGGCGTGGAAGTCCTCGTCAACCAGCACCGGCAACAAGCCGTTTTTCAGTGCGTTGTTGAAGAAGATGTCGGCGATTGCGGTGCTGATCACGGCGCGAATGCCGTAATCGTGGAGTGCCCAGGGAGCGTGCTCGCGCGATGAACCGCAGCCGAAGTTGCGGCCGGCCACCAGGATCGAGCAGCCCGCCGATTCCTGGCAGTTCAATACGAACTCCGGACGCGGGCGGCCATTGGCATCGAAGCGCCAGTCCGCGAACAATGCGCGGCCAAGCCCGTCGCGAGTCGTGGTCGTCAGGAATCGCGCCGGAATGATCTGGTCGGTGTCGACGTCGGCGGCTGGCAGTACGACCGTGCGTGAACAGATCCGGTGGATGGCTTGCATGACTCAGTAGCTCCGCCGGTTCATGCCACCAACTCGCGCGGATCGGTGATGCACCCGGTGACCGCGGCCGCCGCCGCGGTCGCAGGACTCGCGAGCAGTGTCCGCGCACCCTGCCCCTGGCGTCCCTCGAAATTCCGGTTGCTGGTGCTGACGACGTAATGACCCGCGGCGGCCGTATCGCCATTCATGCCAATGCACATCGAGCAACCGGATTCCCGCCATTCGGCGCCAGCCGACGTAAACACATCGTGCAGGCCTTCGGCCTCGGCCGCGCGCTTGACCTGCTGCGATCCGGGCACGACCAGCATGCGCACGCCCGGCGCGATCTTGCGGCCGGATAGAACTGCTGCCGCCACACGCAGATCCGACAACCTGGAATTCGTACAGCTGCCGATGAACACGACGTTGACCCGTTTGCCCGCGAGCGCATCACCCGGCTCGAAGCCCATATAGCGCAAGGCTTGCAAGAACGTTTCGTCGTTGCGTTCCGGAATTCTGCCGCCGACCGCAACCACCATCCCCGGGTTGGTGCCATAGCTGATCATCGGCTCGACGTGCAAGGCATCGATACTCACCCCCCGCTCAAATTTGGCGCCGGCATCACTCGGCAGTCGTTGCCATGCATCCAGCGCGCGCTCCCATTCCGCCCCGGCCGGGGCGCGTGGACGACCGCGCAGGTACGCGAAAGTCGTTTCATCCGGGGCGATCATTCCGGCCCTGGCGCCGGCTTCAATCGACATGTTGCAGACCGTCATGCGCTCGTCCATGGAGAGCGCGCGGATCGCGTCGCCGCGGTACTCAATGACCTGCCCTGCTCCGCCCGAAACACCCAGCTGGCCGATGATCGCCAGCACCAGATCTTTGGCGCCGACACCCGCTGCCAGTTTCCCGCCGACCTCGACGGCGAGCGTCTTCGGCTTGCGCTGCAGCAGACACTGCGTCGCAAGCACATGCCCAAGTTCCGTTGTGCCGATGCCGAACGAAAAAGTGCCAAACGCACCGTGAGTGCTCGTGTGGCTGTCGCCACAGACGATCGTCATGCCGGGTTGCGTCACGCCCAGTTCGGGGCCGATGACATGCACGATGCCGCGCCGGTCGTCCCTGAGTCCCAGCAGCTCGATGCCGAATTCAACCGCATTACGTTCCAGCTCGGCGATCTGCCGGGCTGCCGATTCAATTCGAATCGGCACGCCGCCGAAGATCTGCTGTGAATCGGTAGGCGTCGAGTGATCGAGCGTCGCGAGCGTACGTTCGGGTCGGCGCAATGACGCACCGCGAGAACGCAATACCGCGAAAGCCTGGGGCGAAGTGACCTCGTGGATCAGGTGCATGTCGATATAGAGCACTGCGGGCGTCGCGGTGCATTCCGGTACCACCTCGTGGGCGCGCCAGATCTTCTCGAACATCGACAATGCGGTCATGCGGCTCCCTGGACGACCGGCGCATCGCCGGCGGCCAGTCGCGGGCGGCGGCCACTCTGGCGCGAGAGCTCGATGCGGTTAATCACCTCGAGGAAAGCACGAACGCCGGACTCGACGATGTTCGTGCTGACACTGCTGCCGCGATACATGCGGCCGTCGCATTCGACCGTGACCAGCGCTTCGCCCTGGGCGTCTTCGCCTTCGCTGACGCTGCGCACCTCGAACTTGCGCAGGCGCACCGGCAGGCCGATCGCCTGCTCGATCGCGCTCAATGCCGCGTCCACTGGCCCATCGCCGATCGCCACCTGCTCGATCCGGCGTCCGTCCACGTGAGCGAGTTCGACGACCGCCCGCGCATCCTCGCCGGTAGCAGCGGTTGTAGCCAGCCGCTCGAGCGTCCATGGCCCGCTGCTGTTGCCCTCCACATGCAGCACCAGCGACTCGATGTCGCCGTCGAACAACTCCTTTTTCAGATCGGCGAGCGCCTTGAAGCGCACAAAGACCCTGCCAAGCTCCGCCTCATCGAGATCGAAGCCGAGTTCGCGGACCCGCTCGCGAAACGCATGCCGGCCGCTGTGCTTGCCGAGCACCAGATTGCTGCGTGAGAGGCCGACATCCTGTGGGCGCATGATTTCGTAGGTGGACGAGTGACGCAGCATGCCGTGCTGGTGGATTCCCGACTCATGCGCGAAGGCGTTTTCACCGGTTATGGCCTTGTTGCGCGGGATCGGCATGCCGGTAATCGCCGCCACCAGCCGGCAGGTCGGATACAGGCGCTGGGTGCGGATACCGGTGCGCACACCAAATGCCTGTTCGCGCACCGCCAGTGCCATGACAACTTCCTCCATCGAGCAGTTGCCGGCGCGCTCGCCGATGCCATTGATCGTGCACTCGATCTGCCGCGCACCCGCGCGCACGGCGCTCAGGCTGTTCGCAACTGCCATGCCGAGATCGTCGTGGCAGTGCACTGAGAGCGTGATGCCCTCGATGCCGCGCACCTTGCTGCGGAGATGGCTGAAGGTCTCGTGAAATTCCTGCGGTGTCGTGTAACCGACCGTATCCGGAATGTTGATCGTCGTGGCACCCGCATCCACCACGGCTTGCACGACCTCGGCCAGGAACCCGAGATCGGTGCGCGAGGCATCTTCCGGCGAGAACTCGACGTCGTTGCACAGGCTCCTTGCGTGGCGCACGCCTTCGACGGCCATCCGGATGATCTGATCGCGCGCCATCTTGAGTTTGTGCTCGAGATGGATCGCGCTGGTCGCGAGGAACACGTGCAGCCGCGGCCGTGCCGCCACCTTGAGCGCGGACCAGGACTTGTCGATGTCATCGCTGTTGCAGCGCGCGAGCGCGCAGATGACCGGCCCCCGGACCTCGCTCGCGACCGCGGCGACCGATTCCCAGTCGCCGCGCGAGGCGGCCGGGAACCCGGCCTCGATGATGTCGACGCCAAGATCGGCAAGCGCCCTGGCAATGCGCAGTTTCTCGTCCTGCGTCATGCTGCAGCCGGGCGATTGTTCGCCGTCCCGCAGCGTCGTGTCGAAAATCTTCACGCGGTCGATGTCCTGGGCACTCATGTCGCAATGATCCTTGTCAATTTCCCCGCCCCAAAAAAACAAACCCCGCATCGGCTGGTAACCGGTGCGGGGTTTCTGGATTCCAGATTCTTCCGGGTGTCAGCCCGGCAGCCCACACCTTGATGGTGTAAGCAGCAGCTTACCGAGCTGCAGCGCAGGCACGGCCAACGGACCCGCGAGACTGGTCGCGTGAATCGATGACTGGGTAACAGTGGGTCGCCGTTGTTTCATGGCTGGGTGCATATCAATAGGAATGAATCACAGCATGGCTTGGATGCGGGTGTCAACAGTGGCCCGCATTGCAGCCCGGTCCATGCTCCCCCAGACTGACGCGGTGCTGAATACTGCTGCCCGCTGACATCCATCCTTGAATTCACCACGCAAACCGACGCGCTCAAAGCCCGATCTCACCCGCGGTTTTCTCGGCGTCTTTGCTTATAGCCGCCGTGCGCTGGAGCTGGTCTGGACCACCAGCCGGCCACTGACGGTTGCCTTTGCACTACTGACGCTGATTGCTGGAGCACTTCCCGCTGCGGTTGCATACGTCGGGGCGTTGATCGTCGATGCGGTCGTTGCGGCGATTCAGGCAGACGCAGTGGTCCGCACCACACTTACCAGGCACGTATTCCTGCTGGTCATTGCCGAAGGTCTGCTGGTCGCGACGATTGCCGGTGCTCAGCGCGGCATCTCCCTGTGCCAGTCACTGCTGCGCGCGCAACTCAGCCAGCGTGTCAACGTGATGATTCTCGAGAAGGCGCTGACGCTGGAGCTGACCCACTTCGAAAACTCGGATTTCTACGACAAGTTGACGCGGGCGCGCCGCGAAGCATCGAGCCGGCCACTCTCACTGGTCATGCGCACCTTCGGGCTGGGACAAAACGTCGTATCGCTGACCAGCTTCGGCACGTTGCTGTTCAGTTTCTCGCCCTGGGCGGTGCTGTTGCTGGCGCTCGCGGGATTGCCGGCCTTCCTGGCGGAGACCAGGTTTTCCGGCCAGGCCTTCCGCCTGTTCCTGTGGCGCTCTCCTGAAACACGCATGCAGCTATACCTTGAAACCGTGCTTGCGCGTGAAGACCACGTCAAGGAGGTCAAGCTGTTCGGACTGGGGCCGCTGTTCCTCGAACGCTACCGCAGCATCTTTCGAAAGCTCTACAAGGAGGACCGCGATCTCACGATCCGCCGCGACACCTGGGGATTTTTCCTTGGGCTGATCGCGACCGCGACACTGTACGGAGCCTACGCATGGATTGCCCTCGCTGCGATTGCAAGCCGCATCACACTCGGCCAGATGACGATGTACCTGATGCTATTCCGGCAAGGGCAGTCGGCCGTGTCGGCAATTCTGTCTGCAGTCGGCGGCCTGTACGAAGACAACCTCTATCTGTCAACGCTGTACGAGTATCTCGATACGCCGGTGCATGACCGCAAGGGCGCCGTCATCCGTGGCCCCCAGGCCAATGACGGAATCCGATTTGAAAACGTGAGCTTCAGCTATCCGGGTGCCGAGCAGGCGACCCTTGTCAACGTGAACCTGCACATCAAGCCGGGCGAGTCCCTCGCCCTGGTCGGCGAGAACGGTTCCGGCAAGACCACGCTGATCAAGCTGCTGACGCGGCTGTACGCGCCAACATCCGGGCACATCAGCCTGGACGGCCAGGATCTGCGCGAATGGGATGAAACCGCACTGCGCGATCGCATTGGAGTGATTTTCCAGGACTTCACGCGCTATCAACTACTGCTTGGCGAAAACATCGGCGCTGGCGACGTGCGGCACTTTGAAGACGAAGGGCGCTGGCGTGAGGCCGGCGAAAAGGGCATGGCGACATCGATCGTCGACACGCTTCCGCAGGGCTACCGAACTCCTTTGGGGAAATGGTTCAACGACGGCCGCGAATTGTCAGGTGGTCAATGGCAGAAGATTGCCTTGTCACGCGCCTTCATGCGCTCGCGTGCCGACATCCTGGTGCTCGACGAACCGACCGCCGCGATGGACGCGGGCGCTGAGGCAACCATTTTCGAGCACTTTCGCACCCTGACGAAAGGCCGTATTGCGATCCTCATCTCGCATCGCTTTTCCACGGTACGCATGGCTGACCAGATCGTGGTTCTGCAGAACGGACGGATCATCGAACGCGGCAGCCACGATGACCTGATGCGCATGAACGGTCATTACGCGCACCTGTTCGCCTTGCAGGCGAAGGGCTATCGATAATTGCCAGGCGTGGCCGGTCCGCACAGTGTCACGCGACACCGAGACCGAGACCGAGACCGACGGGACAGGCGACACCGGTACCGTCGAGGCCGCAATAGCCGCCGGGATTCCTGGCGAGATACTGCTGGTGATGTTCCTCGGCGTAGTAGAAGACCGGCGCCGTCAGCACTTCGGTCGAGATCGTCTGGTGATGTCCGGCATTGGTGAGCGCATGCTGGTACGCAGCCTTCGATTCCGCGGCCGCGCGTAACTGGGATTCGTCGGTCGCGTAGATCGCGGAGCGGTACTGGGTGCCGACGTCGCCGCCCTGGCGCATGCCCTGGGTCGGGTCATGTGACTCCCAGAAATACTTGAGCAACTCGGGATAGCCAATGCGCGCCGGATCGAAGACCACACGCACCACTTCGGTATGCGCGGTCATGCCCGTGCAGACTTCCTGGTAGGTCGGATTCGGCGTGCTACCGCCTGCATAGCCCGCGGCAGTCGAGTAGACACCCGGCAATTCCCAGAACAGCCGTTCGGCCCCCCAGAAACAACCCATGCCGAACATCGCGAGCTGCAGGCCCGCAGGAAACGGCGACGACAGTCGATTGCCATTGACGAAATGACGTTCCGGCACCGGCATCGGATCCTGGCGTCCGGGCAGTGCGTCTGCAGCGGCTGGCATGGTGGTCTTGCGCATCCTTGCGCTATCTTACAATGAGCGCATGACGACTTCCGCCAGCACCCCCAGGATCATGCTGACCCAGGCGCTCTACCTGCTGGTGCTCGCGCTGGTCGCGGCGAGCGATGGCCGGAGTCTGCAGGGCAGCACCGCGCTGCTGGTGCAATCCGCTGGATTCCTTCTGGTGGTACTGGCGGTGTTGGGCCGGCTCTGGACCACGCTCTTCATCGCGGGAAAGAAGGACCAGCAGCTGGTTCGTGATGGACCCTACTCGGCCTGCCGCCACCCGCTGTATGTCTGCTCGGTGATCGCAGCCCTCGGCATCGGCCTGACGACGCGTTCGGTCGTGCTGGTGGTTACATTGCCGCTCATCGTAGGCGCCATCGCCGCGATCGCGGGACGGCGCGAAGACGTGGCATTGCTGAAGTTGCACGGGCAGGCGTGGCTCGCATACCGCGATGCCGTACCGGCATTCTGGCCGGCATGGTCGATGCGCCGGACACCGGATCGGGTTTCCGTGCCACCGAAGATCTACTGCAAGGCATTCCTCGATGCGGCCTCGTTCCTCGCGCTCTGGCTGTCCGTACTGCTGATCGACAACCTGCGCACCGGCGGCACCTGGCCGGCGCTGTTCTCCCTGCCCTGAACGCGGCCGATGCAACTGCTGAAATCCGATCTGTTCGGCTCGGTCTGGCGCGACGATGAGCGCGGGCGGCAATGCGTGGTGCGCGACACGAGTGCGGCGCGCTGGTGGCTCGGCTGGCTTGCAGGACGGCTTTGCCGCCGCGAAGCGCGGGCACTGGCGCGGCTTGACGGACTGGCCGGCACACCACGGCTGATCGCCGCCGATGCCGGCCTGCTGCGGCGCGAATGGATCGAAGGCAGGCCGATGCAGATCGCGAAGCCGCGCAATGCCGATTACTATCGTGCGGCGCGACGCCTCGTGTCGGCACTGCACCGGCGCGGCGTCGCCCACAACGACCTCGCGAAGGAACCGAACTGGCTGGTCACGCCGACCGGAGTACCAGCGATCGTGGACTTCCAGCTCGCGCTCGTCTCGGCGCGGCGCGGGAGGCTGTTCCGGACCCTCGCCCGCGAAGACCTGCGCCACCTGCTGAAGCACAAGCGCAGCTACTGCCCGGAACACCTGACCGCGCGCGAACGTCGTATCCTCGCGCGCCCGGCGACGCTCTCGCGCCTGTGGATGGCAACCGGCAAGCCACTCTACACATTCATCACCCGCCGGCTGCTCGGCTGGGCGGATCGCGAGGGTGCCGGTGATCGCCGTTTCTGACGATTAGCAGTTGGCGTGCTCCGGCAATTTCGCTATCGTGGTGCCATGGCGCTTTGTCATGAACACAATTTCCGCGCGGCGCCGGAATCGACGAAACCTTATGGCATCCGCGTCAGCCTGCGGCCGGGCGATCCGTTTGCGCGCCTGGTCGGTGCCGACTGGCAGAAGCTGCATTGGTTCGCGACGATAAGCGAGCGCGATGCCGTGCTCGCCGACATGGCAGGACGTCACCGCTACTCACGCCAGGGCGACGAGCCATCGGTCCTGTTCGAGAAGACCTCGCAGGGCGCGAAATCCTGATTGGCTTAGCGGATGCGGCCGAGCAGCAGGTAGAAACTGCGCCCACCGCCCTCATCGAAGCCAGCGGCGAGGTAGATCGGCCCGAGGAATGAGTCAAAGCCGAGGAATGCTGCGCCGTTGATACGCGCGGAACCCACGCTGATGTCGCGGCGCTGCGCCCAGACATTGCCGAGTTCGAGCGAAACACCGAGATAAGTCGGCACATTCAGGAATCCTTCCTGTCCGCTGCCGATCCTGCGGTAGTAAATGCTGCGCGCGACGCCGAAATGCGGGCCACTCAGCGATTCCGGCGACAACCCCGACAGGTTGAACAGCCCGCCCAGCGTATAGAAGTCCTGGACGGAATCCGTGGGTCCCGAGACGAGGGTACCGCCGGCTGCGGACAGCACAAGAGTGTTGCGGCCCAGCGAGCGCGCGAGGGTCCAGTCCAACGAAACCCGGTTCGCATCCGCGTCGGCGCCGAGACTCTCGCGCGCACCATTCCATTGCAGCGTGAACAACTCGCCGTCACGCGGGAAGTAGACGTCGTCGAGGCGATCGACGCTCAAGCGCGCGATCAGTTCGCCGCGATCGAACTCCGTTCGCGGCGGCAACCCGGGATCGTCCGGATCGCCGACCAGCAGGTTCCGGCTGCCTTCGCCCCACAAGACACCGGCACGCAGTTCCCCCCAGCTGCCGAATTCGCGGCCCAGGTCGAGCCCAAATTCGCTGTTGCGCACCCGGTAGGTCGCCCGGCGCTCATCGCCCTCGATGAGGTCGAAGTTGCGCCGCTCGATCAGGAATTTCGGCGCTACGAACCAGTTCGAGGAGTAGCCGATCGGCTGATAGAACTCGGTTTCCAGCCGCGGTGTTGCGCCGACCCTGAGGTCAGTTTGCCACTCCGCACCATAGCGATTGACCTCGGTAATCTGTACGCGCATGCCAGCGTTAAAGCTGTTGCTGCCCTCGAAGTCGTCCTGCAACTCGAGCCCGAAACGAAGGTAGTTCGGGCCCCAGCTCTTGCGGCGCGCACTGATCTCGACGCCTTTCAGTTCGCCCTCGCGCACCGGCTTGTAGTCGAGCGACTCGAAATTGTCGTCGCCGTAGAGCTGCGATAGCCGTTGTTCCATATCCGCCGGATCGAGCGTCTGACCGACCACCGGCGCCAGCTCCGCCTCGATGCGTTCGCGGTAACGTTCCGAGCGCTTATCAGTGCGCACGAACTGAACTTCCGGCAGCGCTGATTCGCGTTCTGCGCGTGCTGCCAGGTAGCGCTGCCATCCGGCCTCGTCGGTGCCGAGCGCGGCGAGGCGCGCGGCATGCAGTGCCGCCGCCGATTCTCCAAGGCCAATCGTTTGATCGATCTTCGTGAAATCCATCGACAATATGCTGCCGAGTGCGGGTTCGATCAGCAGGTCATCGGATTCCAGCAGGCTGCGCTGCCGGACAGTCTCGCGCTGCATCATGATCGTCAGCATCTGGTTGGAGACTGCGAGCGCGGAGTTCAGGTCGCGCCGTCCGACCGGCTGGAAGCCGACATCCACCGCGATGACGACATCGACTCCCATCTGCTGCGCGACGTCGACCGGCAGGTTCTCGACCAGGCCGCCATCGACCAGCAGGCGCCCTTCGAGATCGACCGGCGCAAACACGCCCGGCGCCGACATGCTGGCGCGCAAGGCTTCGGTCAGGTCTCCGCGCGCCAGTACCCTGCGCTCACCAGTCTCGAGGTCGGTCGCAACCGCGCGAAATCGGGTCGGCAGGCGGTCGAAGTCGTCGATGCCGGCGGCCGCGATGGTCTCGCGGCGCAGGATCTGCGTGAGGCGCTGGCCCTGGATCAATCCGCGCGGCACACGAAAGCTCCCGGCCTTGATGCCGAGCGGGAAGCGCACCAGGAATTCCCGGTCGTCCTGCTTGCGGCGGAAATTCATGTCGCCGCGCGGCGGGCGATCGCGAAATGCCGCATTCCAGTTGAGGGTGCGCACCAGCGCCTCGATCTCCGCGGTGGTCATGCCCGCGGCGTACAGGCCGCCTATGACGGCACCCATGCTGGTGCCGGCGATCGCATCGATCGGGACACGGTGCTGCTCGAGAACCTTCAGCACCCCGACATGTGCGAGTCCGCGCGCGCCGCCGCCGGATAGCACCAGTCCAATCCGGGGGCGCAACGGCGGCTGTTCAGCAGCCACCTGCTGCGCCAGCGCGGGAGCGGCGCTCAGCAGGCAGAGCATGAACATGAATGCGCGTGCCATGTGAGCGTCGTTCAGCAACACCTGCGCACGCCGTCCCAGCGCGCCGTCAGGTCACTCTTGAATAGTTCTTCGCGCGACATCGGCTGGAGGCCCGGATGATGTGTATGCAGGTGCGCGAGGTACTGCTCATAGGCGGACCAGCCTGTCGCGCCGGCGACGATGTCACGCAGGCACGCGACCGGAACCGCATACATGAGGCGCAGGGCCCGCATGGTTTTCCGCTCAGGCATTGGCAACTCCCGCGAACTGGGTGCGCTGATAGGGCGCCTCGGCCGCTGACGGCAGCGGTTTGCCGCGATACACGCGCCAGCCAATGCGCAGCATGTCGAGGATGACGATCCACAACACGATCAGGAACAGGGCGGTCAATGCCGCATCGATCCTCAGGTTGACCATGAGTTTTCCGGCAACCAGGGCCTGTTCCGGCGCCAGCGCGCCGCCTGCGAGTTGCTCCGCAAGGTCCGCCGCGCCGGTGAGAAAGCCCACTTTCGGGTCGTGGCTGAACAATTTCTGCCAGGCCGCAGTCGAAGTCACGACCGCGAGCCAGGTGAGCGGCAATCCGGTGATCCAGCCGAATCGTGCACGCCCGGTCTTGAGAAAAATCGCAGTTGCGATCGCGAGCGCAATGCCGGCCAGCATCTGGTTTGCGATGCCGAACAGCGGCCAGAGGATATTGATGCCGCCGTAAGGGTCGATGACGCCGACATACAGGAAATAGCCCCAGCCAGTCACGACCATGGCACTTGCCAGGATGACCGAGGGATACCATGACGTGCGGCCGAGTGGTTCCCACAGCTGCCCGAGCGCATCCTGCACCATGAAGCGCCCGACCCGAGTGCCGGCATCAAGCGTGGTCAGGATGAAGACCGCTTCGAACATGATCGCGAAGTGGTACCAGATCGCGAGCAGCCCTGCGCCGAATACGCTGGAAAAAATGCTTGCCATGCCGACCGCCAGCGAAGGCGCGCCGCCGGTTCGCGCGAACAGCGTCGCCTCGCCCACTTCGTTCGCGAGCGCCTGCATTTGCCCGGTCGTGACCGGGAATCCCCAGGACGTGAGCGTGGCAACCGCTGCATCCGGCGTACCCCCGAGGGCCGCGAGCGAGCTGTTGATCGCGAAATAAACGCCTGGGTCGAGCAGCGTCGCAGCAATCATCGCCATGATCGCGACGAATGACTCGAGCATCATCGAGCCATAACCGACCAGCCGTACATCCGCCTCCGTGCGGATCAGCTTCGGTGTCGTGCCGCTCGCAATCAGGGAATGAAAACCGGAGATCGCGCCGCAGGCGATCGTGATGAACACGAATGGAAACAGCTTGCCGGAGAATATCGGCCCGCTTCCATCGATGAAGCGCGTGAGCGCCGGCATCTTGAGATCCGGCTGCATTACCAGGATCGCGATCGCGAGCAGCACGACCGTGCCGAGCTTCAGGAACGTGGAAAGGTAGTCCCGCGGCGCGAGCAGCATCCAGACCGGCAGGATCGCCGCGATGAACCCATAACCCATCACGAACCAGGCGAGTGCCGGCCCATCATGATCGAACCAGGTGCGAAGCACCGGGTGATGGTCGATCCAGCCGCCACCAACGACGGCAAGCAGCAGCAGTGCGATACCGATCGCCGAACCTTCCAGCACGCGGCCCGGCCGGATGCCGCGCATATAGAACCCGATCAGCATGGCGATCGGAATGGTCGCAAACACCGTGGCGGTGGCCCACGGGCTGTGCTTCATCGCATTCACGACTACCAGGCTCAGGACGGCGATCAGGATGATCATGATTGCAAGCGTCCCGAACTGCGCCGCGAATCCGCCGATGGGCCCGAGTTCCTCGCGCGCCATCTGGCCGAGCGAGCGGCCATTGCGCCGCGTCGAGAGGAACAGGATCACCATGTCCTGGACGCATCCGCCGAGCACGGATCCGATCAGGATCCAGAGCGTGCCCGGCAGGTAGCCGAACTGCGCTGCCAGCGTCGGCCCGATCAGCGGGCCGGGTCCGGCGATGGCCGCAAAGTGATGACCGAAAACGACCCAGCGAGCGGTCGGTACGAAGTCGCGGCCGTTGTCGAGCCGCTCCGCGGGCGTGGCGCGCGTGGCATCCGTCGCAAGCACCTGCGCCGTGATCCACGCCGCATAGAAGCGATAGCCGATCGTGTAGATGCAGACCGCCGCGGTCAGGATCCACAGGGCGTTGATGGGCTCGCCACGATTGAGTGCGATGCCCGATACCGCAAAGGCTCCAATGACCGCGAGCGCGATACCAATGAGCTTTTGCATACGGGTCCTTTGGCGGTGTTGCCGCGACAATCTAGCGCATCCTCGCTGATAATCGCACCTGTGCGAAAGCCCGCCAACGCCGCCGCCGCCTGT
Source organism: uncultured Enterobacteriaceae bacterium (assembly GCA_964430565.1). Lineage (GTDB taxonomy): Bacteria > Pseudomonadota > Gammaproteobacteria > Burkholderiales > SG8-39 > VBDM01. The sequence goes on along the minus strand of CAYSFD010000015.1, from coordinate 106,282 downwards.
TCGTTGCTCGCGATGCTGCATGCGGCACCGGGGAGATCACTTGACGAAGTAATCGTTACCGCCTCGCGCAGGCCGGTCGCGGTGCTGGACTTTCCGGGCAGTGCGACCCGCATCGGCGTGGCGATGGTCCAGCTGACCGGCGCGACCCATTCCTCCGAACTGCTGAATCGTGCCCCCGGAGCGATGATCCAGCGCGGCAGCGGGCAGGAGTCCCTGACCGCGCTGCGCTCGCCGGTCCTGACTGGCGCCGGCGCCTGCGGGGCGGTGCTGGTGCTCGAGGACGGCATCCCGATCCGTCCGGTCGGCTCCTGTAACGTCAACGAGCTGTTCGAGGTCAACATCGAGCAGGCGGCGGCCGTCGAGATCCTGCGCGGACCGGGCAGTGCCCTCTATGGTTCGAGCGCCGTGCACGGCATTATCAATGTGATCCCGCCGCGACCGGATGAATTGCCGGCACTGGGACTCGCGCTCGAGGCAGGCAGTGACGACTACCGCCGCATTCGACTCGCGGCTGCGGCCGACTCGGAACACCACGGACTCGGGCTGGTGTTGCATGCCACGGACGACGGTGGCTGGCGCGACGCATCCGGTTTCGGCGAACAGAAGCTGAACGCGGTCTGGACCCGCGCAGCGGGTGGCGGCGATTTAACGCTGCGCCTCGCTGCGACCAATCTGGAACAGGAAACGGCCGGATTCATCCTCGGCGAGAACAACTACCGCGATCCTGCCCTGGCTCGCTCGAATCCGAATCCGGAGGCCTACCGTGATGCCCGGAGCCTGCGGTTCACGTCGCAATACCGGAGTGCGACCGGCTTCGAATGGCGCGGCTACCTGCGCAGCTCGCGCATGGACTTCCTGCAGCACTTCCTGCTGGGCCAGCCGGTCGAGGACAATGGCCAGGACAGCGCCGGCCTGATGCTGTCGATCATCCGTCAGCAGGTCGCCGGCGGCGAGTTGATGCTCGGCCTCGACGCAGAACTCGGGGTGAGTTCCCTGTTTCAGTATCAGGATGGCCCGACCACCGGCGGCTCGCCCGCCGCCAATGCAATCCGCCCGGCCGGCCGCCACTACGACTACCAAGTCGATTCGGGGCTGCTCGCGGCCTATGTGCAGTGGCGCAGGCCACTGGCGCCGCGCTGGTCGCTCGAGGCCGGCGCCCGCATCGAGCAGGTTCGCTACGACTACGACAACCGCATGATCGACGGCAATACCGATGAGAACGGGATCCCCTGCCCCGGCGGTTGCCTTTACTCGCGGCCCGCGGATCGGGACGACCGCTTCACCAACTTCGCGCCGCGACTCGGACTGGTCTGGCGGCCCACCGACCGCACGGCCGCTTATCTCTCGCTGGCCCGGGGATTCCGCGCGCCGGAAGTGACCGAACTCTATCGCCTGCAACGGCAGCAGGCCGTTGCCGATCTCGATTCAGAGCATGCCGATGCCGCGGAACTCGGCCTGCGCTGGCGGGGCAGCGCGGTTGCAGTGGACTTCGCTGCGTTTCAGATGGAAAAAAGCGACGTGATCCTGCGCGACTCCGCGGGGTTCAATATCAGCGGCGGCCGCACGCGTCATCGCGGCATTGAATATCAAGCCGATTGGTCGCCTGGCGAGACCTGGTCGATTGCGGCCGCAGGTACGATTGCGCGGCATGAGTACCGCTTTACTGCCGCGGTCGAACAGGGTGAACAGATCACCGCGGGTGACGACATCGATACGGCGCCACGGAACCTGCATGCGCTGCGGCTCAGCCACGACGCGGGTCCGGTCACCGCCGAACTCGAATGGTTGCGCATTGGCGGGTATTGGACCAATGCCGCGAACACGGCGCGTTATGACGGGCATGATCTCGCAAATCTTCGCATGTCGCTGCAGCCGCACGGCAACTGGTCGCTGGCGCTGCGCATCAGCAACCTGTTCGACGCGGACTACGCCGATCGCGCCGATTTCGCCTTTGGCAATCACCGCTATTTCCCGGGGCGCGGTCGCGCATACTTCCTGGAGCTGGGCTGGCACGAGGACTGATCCATGCAATACGCCGCGATGACCGTGACCGCGCTGGTCGGCGCTTCACTCGCCGTACAGATCGGACTCAACGCAACGATGAGCCGACACGTGGGCTCGCCGCTTGCGGCAGCGCTGCTCAATTTCGTAGTCGGGTCGCTGGTGCTGTTCGTGATCGTGCTGCTCGGCCGCGGGTCACTGCCGATGCTCGCGCAGGCGACCGGCGCGCCATGGTGGGCCTGGGGTGCGGGCTTGCTCGGCGCTATGTTCATCATCGCCTCGACGGTCTTCGGGCCGCTGATCGGCGGTGCGACTTTCCTCGCGCTGCTGGTCGCCGGGCAGATGATCGCGGCACTCGCGATCGATCACTATGGCGTGCTCGGCTTTCCGATGCGGCCGCTCGACGGCTGGCGCATCGCGGGCGCCGTGCTGGTCGTTGCCGGCGTGTTCCTGCTGGCGCGCCGATAAAAAGAAAAAGGGGACGTTACCCTTTTCCTGGAAGTGAAATGGGTAACGTCCCCTTTTTTATGTTATGCGGGCTGCTGCTGCGTGATGCAGTGGATGTTGCCGCCCCCGAGCAGAATCTCGCGGGATTGCACACCGATGACTTTGCGGCCTGGAAACATGCCGGCGATGACGGCTCTGGCACGCCGGTCGGTGCGTGCATCCAGTAATGGCATGACGACATGCCGATTGGCGATGTAGAAATTCACGTACGAACCCGCCAGGCGATCGCCGCCACGGCGCAACTTGTTGCCAGGCACCGCTTCGATACCGGCTGCCTCCTGCGCCGTCATATACAGTGGACCCGGTTGCATTAACTTATGTATTTTCAATGCTTTACCGCGACTATCTCGGGCGTTTTGTAATACCTCGAACGCCGCGCGCGAAATGTCGTACTGCGGATCCGCGGGATCATCGCACCAGGTCAGCACCACTTCGCCCGCTCGCACGAAGCAGCACAGATTATCCACGTGGCCACCGGTCTCGTCATTGAACACGCCGCGCGACAACCAGATGATTTTCCGCACACCGAGATAACGCTCGAGCAGCGTCTCGATCTGGCCGCGATTGAGTTTTGGATTGCGGTTCGGATTCAGCAGGCACTCTTCCGTGGTCAGGAGCGTGCCGTGTCCGTCAACGTGAATCGCACCGCCCTCCAGCACGAAGGGCGCCCGATAGCGTGTGCAGCATTCGATCTCAAGCACCTTGGCAGCAACCTGATCATCGAGGTCCCATGGAGCATAGAGGCCGCTCGAGCGCCCGCCCCAGGCGTTGAATATCCAGTCCACGCCGCGAATCTGTTTGCGACGATCGACGACGAAAGTCGGACCGACGTCGCGCATCCAGGCATCGTTCGAGGAAATTTCGACGACCCGCACGCCGGCTGGCAATGCCTTGCGCGCCAGCTCGAACTGTTCCGCCGACACGCCCATCGTGACCCGCTCACTCTGCGCGATGGCCGCAGCGACTGCCGTGAACGTGCGTTGCGCCGGCACCGCACCGTCGCGCCAGTTGTCGTGACGCTCCGGCCACAGCATCCAGGTGCCTGCATGCCGCTCCCATTCCGCGGGCATGCGATAGCCGTCCCTCGCGGGCGTGCCATGCAATGACTTTGCGGTAGCCGCTTTTGCCATGGCGGCGATTCTACGCGATGTCGTCCTGGTTCAGATTCGCTCCCGCCGAATGACCACTTCCTTCACGATCGCATAAATCGCCGGGATCACGATCAGCGTGAGGATCGTCGAGGAAATCATCCCGCCCACCATCGGTGCGGCGATGCGGCGCATCACCTCCGAGCCAGTGCCGCTGCCCCACATGATCGGCAGCAGTCCGCCGATAATCGCCGCCACCGTCATCATCTTGGGCCGCACCCGCTCCACCGCGCCCTTCATGACGGCTGCGTAGAGGTCGGGAACTGTCGCCTTGCTCCCTTGCGCCGCGCGCTGGGCTTTGATCGCCTCCCAGGTATGGTCGATATAGATCAGCATCACCACGCCGGTCTGAGCGGCGACACCGGCGAGCGCGATGAATCCCACCGCCACCGCGACGCTCATGTTGTAGCCGAGCAGATACATCAACCAGATCCCGCCCACGAGAGCGAACGGCACTGAGAGCATCACGATCAGCGTCTCGGTGAGCCGCTTGAAGTTCATGTACAGCAGCACGAAGATGATCAGGATGGTGAGCGGCACCACGATCTTGAGCTTTTCCTTGGCGCGTTCCATGTACTCGAACTGGCCGCTCCAGGTGGCGAAGTACCCGGGCGGGAACTTGACCCTGTCGCGCACCGCTTTCTGCGCGTCGGCCACGTAGCCGCCGATGTCGCGGTCGCGGATGTCGACGTAGATGTACGCGGCGAGCAGCGCGTTCTCGGTGCGAATGTTGGGCGGGCCCTTGACGAGTCGGACCTTGGCAACCTGCCCGAGCGGCAACATGGTCGCGCTCAGCGTCTTGAGCGCTCGCGATTCGTTCCCCGCGCCCGCTGCGGGCTTCATCCCCGCCGGCGCGGCGCGGGCGCCGCCACCGCCGCCCATCACGGGCACGAGCACCTGGGTGGCGATCGCCTGCGGGTCGCTGCGGAAGTCGCGCGGGTAGCGCACCGCGACCCCGTAGCGCTCCAGGCCCTCGACGGTGGTCGTCACCATCTCGCCGCCGAGCGCCGTGGCGATCACCTCCAGCAGCTCGCCGACCGCGAGGCCATAGCGCGCGAGCGCCATGCGGTCGGGCTCGATGTCGATGTAGTAGCCGCCGGTCAGGCGCTCGGCGAACGCGCTGGTCGTCCCCGGCACCGTCTTCACTACCGCTTCGACCTCCTTGGCGACGCGCTCGATTTCCGCGAGGTCCTTGCCGAACACCTTGATGCCGATCGGCGTGCGGATTCCCGTGGACAGCATGTCGATGCGCGCCTTGATCGGCATGGTCCAGGCGTTCGCGATCCCCGGAAACTGCAGCGCCTGGTCCAGCTCCGCGATCAGCTTATCTAGGGTCATCCCCGCTCGCCACTCGCTTTGCGGCTTCAAGTTGATCACCGTCTCGAACATCTCGGTCGGCGCCGGATCGGTGGCGGTGTTGGCGCGGCCCGCTTTGCCGAACACCGATTCCACCTCGGGAAAGCCCTTGATGATCCGGTCCTGCGTCTGCAGGATTTCCGCCGCCTTGGTGATCGAGAGCGACGGCAGCGTCGCCGGCATGTAGAGCAGCGTCCCCTCGTTCAGCACCGGCATGAATTCCGTGCCGAGCTTGAGCGCCGGATACGCGGTAACCCCCAGCACGAGCGCCGCGGCAAGAATGGTGAGCTTGCGCCGGCGCAGCACCCAGCCAATGATCGGCCGGTAGCCCCAGATGAGGAAGCGCACCAGCGGGTTCTTGTGCTCGGGCGGAATCCGCCCGCGGATGAACAGCAGCATCAGCACCGGCACCAGCGTGATCGACAGAAGCGCGGCGCCCGCCATGGAGAAGGTCTTGGTATAGGCGAGCGGTTTGAACATCCGCCCCTCTTGCGCTTCCAGCGTGAACACGGGCAGGAACGACACGGTGATGATCAGCAGGCTGAAGAACAGCGCCGGCCCGACCTCCTTGCACGCGTCGATAATCGCCGGCAAGCGCGGCGCGTCGGGCGCAAGCCGCTCCAGGTGCTTGTGCGCGTTCTCGATCATCACGATCGCCGCGTCGACCATCGCGCCGATCGCGATGGCGATGCCGCCCAGGCTCATGATGTTGGAGTTAAGCCCCATCGCGTGCATGATGATGAACGCGATCAGCACACCGACCGGCAGCATGACGATCGCCACTAGCGCGCTTCGGGCGTGGAACAGGAACACGACGCACACCAGCGCGACGATCACGCTTTCCTCGATCAGCGTGCGGTTCAGATTCGCGATAGCGCGGTGGATCAGGTCGGAGCGGTCGTAGACCGCCTGGATCGAGACGCCTTCGGGCAGGCCGCTCGCGATCTCGGAGATCCTGGTCTTCAAGTTGTGGATCACGTCCTGCGCGTTCTGGCCGTAGCGCGCCACCGCGATGCCCGCGACCACTTCGCCCTCGCCGTTGAGCTCGGCGATCCCGCGGCGCTCGTCGGGCACCAGCTCCACGCGCGCGATGTCGCGCACCAGCACCGGCGTCCCGCCTGCGGCCTTTACCACCAGCGTCTCCAGGTCCCCGATGCCGCGCAGATAGCCGCGGCCGCGCACCACGTACTCGGTTTCCGCCAGCTCGACCACGCGGCCGCCGACGTCGCGGTTGCTGTCGCGGATCACCTCGATCACCTTGGAGAGCGGCACACCGTAAGCCTGCATCAGGCGCGGGTTCACCGTTACCTGGTACTGCTTGACGAACCCGCCGACGCTGGCGACTTCGGAAACCCCCTGCGCCTTGGTCAACTGATAGCGCACGAACCAGTCCTGGATCGTGCGCAGTTCCTCCAGCGTGCGGTCCTTCGCGACAACGGCGTACTGGTACACCCAGCCGACGCCAGTCGCATCCGGCCCGAGCGAGGCGGACACGCCGCGCGGCAGCCGCCCGGAGACGTAGTTGAGGTACTCCAGCACGCGCGAGCGGGCCCAGTAGATGTCGGTGCCGTCCTCGAAGATGATGTACACGAACGAGGCGCCGAACACCGAGAGTCCGCGCACGACCTTCGATTTGGGCACCGCGAGCATCGCGGTCGTCAGAGGATAGGTGACCTGATCCTCGACCACCTGGGGGGCCTGTCCGGGGTACTCGGTGTAGACGATAACCTGCACGTCCGAGAGGTCGGGAATGGCGTCCACCGGGGTCTTGATCACCGCATAGACGCCTGCGGCAACGATGAAAAACGTCCCGAGCAGGACCAGGAAAACGTTGCGGACCGACCACTCGATGATCCGGTTCAGCATGTCAGTGCCCCTTGTCGTGCCCGGCGGCGGCCTTCGGCGCTGCCCGCGCACCTGCGGGCGCGATGCGCTCGATCACGAAATCGCCGGGTCCCTTCTGTGCGATTTCGAACTCCACCGTCTGGCCGGGTTCGACGCCTTTCAGCAGCGGATAGTCCTTGACCTGGAATTCCATCGTCATCGCCGGCCAGTTGAGGCTCGGGATCGAATCATGGGTGATCTCGATCGTGCCGGCCTTGCGGTCCACCGCGTCCACGCGGCCCTTGACCTTCTGGATCTGCGCGCCGGGCGCGGCGGCCGGCTTCGCGGGTTCAGGCTTGGCCGGGTCACCGCCGTGTCCGCCGTGGCCGCCGAATGTGTCGAGCGCCGCCTTGAGGTTGCTTTCGGCGTCGATCAGGAAGTTCGCGCGCACCACCACCTCCTCTCCCGCCTGCAGACCCTCCATCACCCCGACGTATCCGTCGGCGCGCGCCCCGACCTTCACCGCTCGCGGCTCGAACAAGCCCTCGCCGCGGCGCACCAGCACGACCTGTCGCGCGCCGCTGTCGAGCACGGCGGACTCCGGTACCGCGAGGGTCTTGCCCTTGCCACGCCCGGACACAAGCTCGACGTTGCCGTACATCGCCGGCTTGAGGAGGCCTAGCGGGTTCGGCAGCTCGATACGCACCCTCGCGGTACGCGTGTCCGGGTCGATGGTCGGATAGATGAAGACCACCTTACCGGCAATCGCATTGTCGGGATAGGCGACGATGCGCAGCTTCGCTTCCTGGCCGACGCGCACCAGTCCCAGCTCCTGTTCGAACACTTCGGCGAGCATCCACACCGAGGAAAGGTCGGCGATCTCGTACAGCACTTCGCCAGGCATGAAGCGCATGCCCTGCGTGCCCGGTTTTTGCAGCACCACGCCGCTGACGGGGGAGCGGTAGGGAAGCACCCGGCGCGGTTTGCCTTCCTGCTGCAACGCCTGCAAATCCTCGTCCGAAATCTCCCAGTTCCGCAGGCGCCGCAGCACGCCTTCGGCGAGCCGCTGCATCACGGCCTGCGATTCCGGACCGCTTGCGCCCGCGTCCTTCAACCCGCGCAGCGCGATGAGGTACTCTTCCTGCGCGGTGACGAGTTCCGGGCTGTACACCTCCATGAGCGGTTGGCCGCGCGCGACCGCTTGTCCGGTGGTATTCACGTGCAGCTTCTCGATCCAGCCCTCGAAGCGCGGCGCGACTTTGTACAGGAGCCGTTCGTTCGCCTGGATGGTTCCCACCGCATGCACGGTGCGGCGCAGTTCGCGCAGCGACACGGGCTCGGTCCTCACGCCGAGCAACTGGATCTTGTCAACGCTAATCCTGACCGTGCCGGCCGGCAGTTTCTGGTCGGCCTCCTTGCCCTCGTACACCGGGACGTAGTCCATGCCCATGGGATCCTTCTTGGGCACCGGCGAAGTATCGGGAAGCCCCATCGGGTTGCGGTAATAGAGGAGCTTGCGTTCCTTCTTCGCTTCCTGTCCGGCGCCGGCGACCGCGCCGTGAGCGCTCGCCTGCGGCGCCTCGGCGGCGCCACGGGTGCCGAGCCAGTAACCGGCCGCGACGCCCACCCCGGCCACCACCGCAACGAGTCCCATCCATGCCAATCGGTTCATAGCTTGTCTTTCCTTGGGTTCTTCAAGATCTACGCAAATTCGTGGAAGGATTCAAAACAGAGTCTTCCCCGTCAGAAACTCGATTTCGGCGAGCGCCTTGTTCTGGCTCGTGAGAGTGGCAGCGTAGGCGATCTCGTAGTTGAAGACCGTCATCTGGTTGTCGAGCAGGGTGAAGAAGTCCACGCGGTTGACGTTGTACGCCGCGATGGACGCCTCCACCGCAAGACGCGCCTGGGAAAGAACGCCGGTCTCGTAGAGGCGCGCCGACTTCAGGCTCTGCTCCGCGGTCGCGACCTGCTGGCGCAGCATGGTGACGATTTCGCTCGCCTGCGCGTCATACATGCGCCTTGCCAGCTCGCGCATCGCTTCGGCCTCGGCGATGCGCGGCTCGCGCTTGGACCCGCCCCAGATCGGCAGGTTGATCGCCACCGTGAAACTGATCATGTCCTCGCGGCGCATGTCCGTCGTGTTGTCGCGCTGGCCGTACGAAAACCGCACGTCGAAATCCGGGTAGTAGTCCTTCCGGGCGAGGTCGATCGCCGCGGCGCCGCGGGCGACGAGGTTCTGCTGGGCGAGCAACTGCGGCCGATGGGCGAGCGCGGCCTCGCGCAACTCGTCCAGGCGCAGGGTGACCTCTCGCGCGCGCGGGACGGGAGGTGTGATCGGCCGAGGCGCGAACGCGCGCCCGATTGCGCGGTTCAGCTCCGCTTCCAGCATCGGCCGCTCGCGGCCGAGCTTGATCAGCTCGTCCGCCATCCGCGACAGTTGCGTTTGCGCCTTCAGCACGTCGGCCTGGCTGCCCTGTCCCACCGCGTAGCGCGCCTCCGCGATGGCAAGAAATTGCTCCAGGATGCGCCTGTTCTTCTCCGTCAGCCGCGCCGACTCGTCCACCAGCCCGAGGTCGACGTACGCGACCTTGACACTGCGCACCGCGCGGTTGGAGACCTCCCGGTAATTGTGGGCCACCGCATCGGCTTCTTTTTCGGCCACCTCGCGGCGCAGGGCGCGCTTGCCGAGATTGGGCAGACGCTGCGTCAGACCGATCATCTTCATGGTCATGTCTTCAGCGCTAAAGCTGCGGGACTGCGCGGGGAGATTGACCACCCCCAATTCGAGCATGGGATCGTCCAGCGCGCCCGCCGGAGATATCCTGTTGCGCGCGACGTCGATCTCTCGCTGCGCGACCTGGATATCGGGGTTGTTGCGCGACGCTTCGGCGAGGAGCTCCCGAAGCAGCGCGTCCGTCGTCGCCTCGCCCGCCCCGAGCGCGGCACTACACGCGACGAGCAGGAACGGCAGCAGCGCGGCGCGAAAGAGCGCGTAAAAACGCCCGCGGGGTGGCGTCTCGGGGGCGCTGCCCCCGCGGGCTAGCTTCTCCGCCTCGTCGTCAGCGTTGAGAGTTCCGACTCGTTCGCCCGATAGTCCATTCATGGCATGTGCTCCTTCGCAGATTAGCCGTCACGCGCGTTCGCCAAGCTGACGGCTGCATTACAAATCGGAAAGAATGTCCCCCTCTGGCGAACCGAACGAACCTTTCGTTCCTTCGCCGGGAAAACGCAGCGTGAAGGTCGTTACCAGATCGGGTACGCTCTTCAGAGTGACCTCACCGCGGTGCAACAGCATGATCGAGCGCACGATCGCCAGTCCCAGGCCATGACCGCCATGCGCGTCGCTACGCGTATCGTCGATGCGGTAGAACCGGTCGACGAAGAGGCGCGCGCGGTGCTCGGCCGCGATTCCCGGGCCCGGGTTGCTGATCGAGAGCCGCACCGAGCTATCGTCGGCCAACCCGACGCGCGCCTCGATCCGGCCGCCTCTTGCCGTGTGCCGTACCGCGTTCGAAAGCAGATTGCCGATCGCACGCTGCACCATCGCACGGTCGGCGCTGACCGCAGCCGCGCCGACGCATTCGATCTTGACGGCGCCCTCGTCAGCCAACGGTTTGTAGAACTCTGCAACCTTGTCGAGCTCGCCGCGCAGGTCGAAGGACTCCAACTTCAACGCGGCCTGCGCGTGATCCGCGCGCGCGAGAAACAGCATGTCCTCGGTCATGCGCGCGAGGCGCTGGTATTCCTCCAGGTTCGATTCCAGCACGTCGCGGTACTCGGCCGCCGCGCGCGTGCGCGTCAGCGCGACCTGCGTCTGGCCCAGCAGATTTTGAATCGGCGTGCGCAACTCGTGCGCGAGATCGGAGGAGAAACTCGCGAGCCGCCCGAACGACTCTTCGAGCCGCGCTAGCATCGCGTTGAACCCTGCCGCGAGCTGCCTCAACTCGGAAGGCGCCCGCGTCTCTTCCAGCCGCTCGCTCAGGTGCTTTGCCGAAATGCGGTGGACAGCGTCGGCCATATCGCGCAACGGCCGCAGGCTGCGCCGCGCGACTGCGAAACCGAGGAGCGGCACCGCGACGACGGCGAGGCAGAGGGCGAGAAACACGTGCTGCCGATGAACCGAGAGCGCGGCCTGCTCCTCCGCCGTGTCGAGCGCGAGCGCGATCAGCACCTGCTCGCCCGCGCCGGGGGCGAGGTCCGCCCAGGCGGCAAGGGTTCGGAATCGACGGTCGGGCGCAGCCTGCCACACACCGGCCGCCTCCGGCGTCTCCGACGCGGGAACCGCCGATTGAAGCTGGGCCTCGGGAAGCCGGAGGCGGGAAGTCGCGAACAGCAGCTCGCCGTTGCGATCGAATAGTGCGACATGCAAGCCGGGGGCGCCGACCAATGCATCGCGAAGGCGAGGCCGATGGGCGGCCACTTCGTCGCGCGAGCCGAGAGGTGAAAGGATGTGGCGCAGGAGATCAAGCTTGCCGGCGAGTTCCTCCGCGGCGCGCTCGGCGAAGTGGAGCTCGAGTGTGTCGTACAAGTAGAAGCTGACCGCGGCGAGCACCGTCGTGCAAAGAACCGCGACGGACAGGCTCAGCCGGAACGTGATCGACAGCGTCCGCATCTCAGGCCTCGCGCGCCTCGAGCACGTAACCCATGCCGCGCAGCGTATGAATCAGCTTGCGCGGGAACGGATCGTCGATCTTGGCGCGCAGCCGGCGCACGGCCACTTCGACGACGTTGGTGTCGCTGTCGAAGTTCATGTCCCACACTTGCTCCGCGATCAGCGTGCGCGAAAGAACCTCGCCTTGGCGGCGCAGCAATAAGGCTAGCAGGGCAAATTCCTTGGCGGTGAGATCGATGCGGCGGCCGCCGCGCACGGCCCGCCGGCGCAGCAGGTCCACCTCCAGATCGTCCGACCGCAGCACGCTCGGTTCTTGCGCAGCGCCGCGGCGCACGAGCGCGCGTGCGCGCGCCAGCAACTCGGAGAACGCAAAGGGCTTGATGAGGTAGTCGTCGGCGCCGAGTTCCAGGCCGCGCACGCGGTCCTCGACACGGTCGCGGGCGGTGAGAAAAAGCACGGGCGTCTGTCTGCCCTGCCGCCGCAACTCCTCCAGCACCTGCCAGCCGTCGCGCCCGGGAAGCATCACGTCCAGAACGATCAGGTCGTAGTCGGCGGTGAGTGCAAGGTGCTGGCCGTCGATGCCGTTGCGCGCGACGTCCGCGATGAAACCGTTCTCGGTCAGGCCACGGCGCAGGAAATCGACCGTCTTTTCCTGGTCTTCGACGATTAGCACGCGCATCGCACCACCCCCCGCCGTGACTGTCCACCGTCCGCGCCGCACGATGACGAGACTGTAATCCTCCTGTCAGATCGGCGTCGGGCCGCGCGGCGCATCATTCCATGCACTATCGGATGGCCGATAGGCGGTGTAAACCGCAAACTTGCTAAGGAGACTGAACCATGAAAACGCAAATTCGCTATGCAGTAGCTGCTTTGGGTCTGGTGAGCGCAATCGGCGTCGGCCCGCTCGCATTCGCGGGCCAAGCGCATGAGGACCAGGTCGAACCGGCGGTGCACCAGGGCGGCGGCATCAGTCGCACGGTCGTCATCGACGGCAAGACGAAGTGGGTCAACGTCAGTGAAGACGAGACTATCCGCTTCGTTGTCGGCGCTAAGAGCTTCGGCTGGGTTTTCGACATGTACGACCAAAACGCTGATCTGCGCGATCTCGCGCCGAAAGGCACGCTGGGCGATCGCCCGATCAGGGTATACGTCCACCCCACCCGTTCGTCCGGGCGATAGCGCAACTCGTCCGCTCCCACGCCCGTCGGCGCGCTGCGAACTTAGCCGCCGGTGGGCGACTATTTCTGCGGCAGCCCAAATTCGAGTCCAGCAGCCGTTGCGGTTCATCTCATCTCCGTCGAAAGCATCGCGAGCTGGCCGCACGTGCACCGGCGGCGCGGACGCGCGCCCTGGCGCGGCGCGAAAGCGCGCAAGAACAAGGCGCGCCGGAAGTCGCCGGTCTTCTCCTGGTCTTCGACGATTAGCACGCGCATCGCACCACCCCCCGCCGTGACCGTCCACCGTCCGCGCCGCACGATGACGAGACTGTAATCCTCCTGTCAGATCGGCGTCGGGCCGCGCGGCGCATCATTCCATGCACTATCGGATGGCCGATAGGCGGTCCAAACCGCAAACTTGCTAAGGAGACTAAACCATGAAAGCTCAAGTTCGTTTCGCAATTGCAGCACTGGGTCTGATGAGCGCTGTCGGCACCGCGCCGCTTGCGTTCGCAGGCAAATCGCATGAGGACCATGTCGCGCCGGCGGTGCACCAGGGCGGCGGCATCAGTCGCACGGTCGTCATCGACGACAAGATGAAGGAGGTCAACGTCAGAGAAGACGAGACTATCCGCTTCGTTGTCGGGGCTAAAAGCTTCGCCTGGGTTTTCGACATGCAAGACCAAAACGCCGATCTGCGCCAACTCGCGCCGAAAGGCACGCTGGATCGCTCGATCAGGGTACGCGTCGCACCCGTCCGATCGGGCGGGCAGTAGCGCAACTCGTCCGCTCCTACGCCCGTCGGCGCGCTGCGAACTCAGTCGCCGGCGGGCGGCTATTTTTACGGCAGCCAAAATTCGAGTCCAGCAGCCGTTGCGGTTCATCTGATCTCCGTCGAGAGCAGACAGATGAAGCAGAACCAAGCGAGGGGGCGCGCGAAGCGCCCGGGCGAAGCAAAAGCCATAAAACCTCCGATGAGCAAGGAAACCGGCGCCGCGACAGGCGGCGCCGCGGCTCAGCGGCGGCTAAGTGAGGAAGCGCGAGTAAAGGAGATTCAGAGGTGGAGGCGGCGCATTCGCCACCGCGAGTCGCGCGCGAAGCGGGGCGGACGAAGCGACCGGCACAACCGCGCGCTCGACTGCGAGCACCAGCACCGGCGTATCAAAGGCGGGGAGCTGCGGCACCTTGGCGAGGTCGAGCGTCTGCGTCTCCGACTGGAAATGCACTCGACACAAAAGCTCCGACGGCGCCGGGCTCGCGTGCTCCTCGCACGCCATCTGCGGCTCGGGCATTCTGCCCGCCAGGCAGCCATACGACGCCATCGCCGCGTGCGCGAAAACCAGCGCCACCAGCGCGAGGCCGGCGGTCAGGCGCCTGCGGGATCGGGTCATGAAGGACATGACCTAGGATAGCTCAATCACACCTAAGAGGATACGCAGACCCGATGGGCTTATTTTGATCCAAATCAAAATCGACCTACTGGACCCGGTCGGAATCCACCCGCCGCCAGACCCAGTGATCCAGCGCGAGCTTACCCGGCCCGTGCAGCAGGGTCACCAGCAGCAACGCACCCCAGAAAACATGCGACATGAGCGCCGCCTGGTTCTCGCCGATCACGTACCAATAGGAGACGACCGCGGCCACGTTGACGATGGAGAGCGAGGCGGCGGAAAAGCGCGCGGCGAGCCCGAGGGCGAGCAACGGGGGAAAAAGCAGCTCGCCGAACGTGCCGAGCGCCGCCGCGGCCGCAGGCGCGAGGAGCGGCACGCGGTAGATCTCCTCGAAGAGGAACACCGTCTTGTCCCAGTCCTCAATCTTGGTGAGACCGGACTTGAAGAAAACGTCCGCGACATAGAGACGGATCCCCAGGTCGAGCGGGCTCGCGGCAATTTCCAGCCAGCCGCGGATCCGTCGAGCCGCTGCGACAATCGCGCTCAGGAAGTTCATCTGCGAATCTAGGGTCTTACCCCAGTTCAAAATCTACGATAACGGCCGCTTCGATCCAGGCGCGGAGGGCGGCCGGAAAATCGAATCCAAGCTCCTCATCGGTCGCGGCCTCGAGCGCCGCGGTGATCGAGCTGCCGGTGGCCGTGCATTGCAGAAACCGGTAGGCGCCGGCCGACAACGACGCGATCAGGACGCGAAGGCGCGGACGGTGGACCAGGATCCGCTCGGGCCCGGAATCGAGATCGACCGAGAACTCTTCGGCGTAACCATCCTGGTGCACTTCCCAGATGCGCGCGACCGGCCAGCGCGACTCGAGCAGGGCGCAGGCGGGCGCAAGCACCGGCCGCACCCGGTTCCACGCGGTTTGCGGAATCGACTTGAGCCGACGAACATCGAAAGGCTCGACGTCCGTCGCGTAATGCGCGCGGTGCGCGAGCCATTCCATGCGCGCGACATCGGGCAGGTAGGGAAGGTCCTGCGTGTGGGGAAACCCGGCGACGAACTCGGCGAAGCGTTCGCCAAACGCGTTCAAATCGCCGCTCGTCGAAGGATGGCGGCGCAGATATTCGCGCGCCAGGCCCCCGAAGAACTCGTCGCCCACGATCTGGGCGACGATCGGGTAGGCGTTCGCGAGCGCTTTTTGTGCGTTCGCGACGACGTTGCCTCGATAGACCGCCAGCCGCTCGATCGCCTCCTCGGGCTTGCCCCGGAAAAGTTTCGCGGCGCCAGGCACGAGCGCCGCGTCGGCGAGCGCCGCGGCAAACGTCTCTTGCAGCCGTCCAAGCTCAGGCATAGGCACTCTCGTTCATGGCGGTTTCGGCGCGGCGCGCCTCGGCGAGCAGCGTCTCGAGCGGCGGGATGTCCGTGTCCCACTCGATGAGGGTCGGCACCGGGCCGAAACGCTCGAGCGCCGCGTCGTAGAGCGCCCATACGGATTCTGCGACGCGGTCGCCGTGAGTATCGATGAGGCATCGCTCGGTGACGAGGTGGCCGGCGAGGTGGATTTCGGCGACCGCTTTCGGGGGGATCGCGTCCATCGCAGCCCGGGCGTCGCTGCCGTGGTTGCGTTGGTTGACGTAAAGATTGTTGACATCGAGCAGCACGCCGCAGCCGGAGCGGCGGGCGAGCTCGGCGATGAAATCGCCCTCGGACATGTCGCTTGCGCGAAACTCGAGGTACGCGGAGACGTTCTCGACGAGAACGCGCCGTCGCAAGGCTTCCTGGAGCTGCTGCACGCGCGCCACCATGAGCCGCAGCGCTTCCTCCGTATAAGGCAGCGGCAGGAGATCGTTGAAATGCCGGCTGGCCGCGCGGCCCCAGCACAGGTGTTCGGAGACGAACACGGGCTCGATCGCATCGGCGAGACGCCGCAGCCGGGAGATGTGCCCGGCGGCCTCGCCTTCGACCGAACCGAGTGCGAGCCCGACGCCGTGAAGGCCAATCGGGTAATCGGCCCGCACCTGCCGCAGCACATGCAGGTCGTAGCCGCCCTCGCCGAAATAGTTCTCGCTGTGGACTTCGAGCCACGCCGTCTCGGGGCGGCTTTCGAGAAAGTGACGGTAGTGCACGGAACGCAGTCCGACCCCGGCGCCGAGGCGCTGCGCCTGCGGCGGCGGAGTGCGGACCGTGTCCATGCAGAACCCAGGGCCTTGCTACATCTTGGCGGGCTTCATCATGCCGCCCATCTTCTCGCAGGTTCCGGTCTTGACGAACTTGAAATCGTGCGGGTCGTTGTCCGTTTTGGACTGCCCGGCGCACGAATGCGCGGTCTTGTTGCTGCCGCAGTCGTTCTTTCCCGCCTTGGCGATGCCGAAGCACTGCTCCATGCCCTTCGGGGTCTGGGCAAGAACGGTGGCGCTCAACCCGACGGCAAACAATCCGGCAAGGGCCGTGCGTATTAGCTGGTGCTGAATCATGCTCTATCTCCTTTAGTTAATTGGAAACACTCCTGGACGGACGTCCGCAATCTGGTCGCCTTAATACGAACCGCGCCCACGGTCACGCGCCCACGGTCACGCGCCCACCTCCCATAAAGACCCGATCGTCGCGGGTTTCCTTACACCGCGGCGGCGCGCGCGGTGTCGGCCGCCCCCGAAGTTGCGAGCCGCCCGGCCGCGTGTAAGGATTGGCGTGCGGGACGGGTCTTATCCCTTGTGCGGTCACGGCGGGAAAGAGAGACTGGGCCGATGGGTTCAAAGCAGCAGTTCGAACAGATGGTCCGCGCGTTCAGCGCGGACCTGTACCGCTACGCCTACTGGCTGTGCCGCGACCGCTTCGTCGCCGAAGACCTGCTTCAGGAGGCGTTCGCACGGGCCTGGAAGGCCTGGCAGCACCTTCGAGAGCCGGCCTCGGTCAAGGCCTGGCTGATTGCGATCCTGCGAAACGAGCACTTCCGGCGATTCTCCAGAAAGCAGCTCAACATCGTCGACGGTGAACCCGATGAATCCGAAATGCCCTCGGTCCCGTCGAGCGCGGGTCGCCTGGAAATGGAACAGCTGGTCGGCCTTCTGCCGCTCGCCTACCGCGAGCCGTTGCTCCTGCAGGCGCTCGGCGGGTTCAGCTGCGGCGAGATCGCCGGCATGCTCGGCACGACCGAGGGCGCCGTGATGACCCGGCTCACCCGCGCACGCCAGGCGCTGCGCAGCGAGCTGCAGGCCGCCGAGAAGCGAAAATCCGCATGATGAACTGTCTCGAATTCCGCCGTGTGAAACTGGCCGACCCGAGGCGCGTGCCCGAGGAAGCGCGCTCGCACGCGAACGACTGCCCCGCCTGCCTTTTGTTTGCCCGCAGCGTGGACGAATCGGAAGCGGTGCTCGAGCGTACCCTCGCGGTCCCCGTCCCCGAAGGACTCGCCGACCGGATTCTGCTGCGGCGGAGCGATCAAAGGCGCGCAAGCTGGAAGGCGCTCGCCCTGGCCGCGAGCATCGTTCTTGCCGTCGCGGCGGGCGTCTTGGTCACGACCTGGGAAACCAGCTCCGCCAACCAGGCTCGGATCGCAATCGAACACGTGCTCGACGAACCCGAATCGCTGACGACTTCTTACAACGCCGACCCTGAGCGCCTGGCCGAAATCGTGCGCGATCTGGGCGGAAATATCAGGGAACCGATCGGACGCGTCCGCTACATCAAGCGCTGCCCGGTGGAGCAAGGCAGCGGCTGGCATATCGTCTTCGAGACGCCGCAGGGACTTGCGACATTGATCCTCGTTTCGGATCGACCCATCACCGCCGCCGCCACCGCGAACTTGGGACGCTGGACCGCGCGCGTGGAGCCCATTCGCGGGGGCTATTACGCGCTCGTCACCGACTCGGCGGAATCGAATTCCACCGTCAATAAGCTCATCAAGCAACGCGTCGGGTGGCAAACCTAGCCGACGTCGATAGGCAATACGTAACAGCGGCCGGCGCCCGGCCTACGAGGCCGGCCTCGGCGTCACGTGCCCGCACTTGCCGCAGCTGCGGTGCTTCTCCTCCGAGTAGAACTCCTCGTACACGCGCGACACCGGGTCCTCGCGGTAATCGGGGACATGGCGCACCGCCTGGTAGAGCTCAGCACGGCACTTTTCGCAATACCAGAAAAACCGATCCTTCTCATCGGGCTTGCGCTTGCGCTCCAGCACGAGCAGGAACGAGTCGGGCGAAAAGCGCGGCGAGTGCTTCACGCCCGCCGGGCAGTAGATGATCTCGCCTTCGCGCACCACGGCGATCCTTTCATCGCCTTCGCTCGTGAGGTAGTGCAGGTTCATCTCGCCCTTGATCATGTACATGACCTCGTCGCTCGGGTCCGAGTGGAACTCGCTGCGGTGCTTTCTACCGCGCGCGACGAAGGCGATCGTGTCGGGGGCCTGCCAGAGGATGCTGACCGGCTTGACGCTTTTCCTGATGCCCTCGGAAATTTCGGCGAGGCTGACGGCTTTGAGTTCGGTCATAAGGCACCTCGATTCCTTTTCGAATGCTTTGCGCTGAGTGGCCCGATTGTAAGCGCAGGCGGCAAGTAAGAGGTAAGATCGTAAGATCCTACTTGCTTTCAAAATGACAACAACAAACGCGGCCGCAACCCTCGCCAGCGTCGTCTTTCTGAAAATTCAAGACTTCGCGCGCAGGTCCGTCTCGGAGCAGACTCGCCTTCGCGCGCAGCTCGAAACGGTCGTGGCGTTGACCACTGCGGAGCTGTCGCCCGCGAACCGGATCGTTCTCGATGCCGCGGACGGGGCCGCGATCGCGGTTCTCGGCGATCCGGGGGGCGCACTGCGTCTGGCCGAACGCGCTCTCGCCGCAAACGCGGCCGGGCTCCCATTGTGCGTCGGGATCAATCACGGCGCGGTGCAGATGGCGGGCAGCCGGGCCGAAGACGGGATGATCGGAGACGGCATCGCCGTGGCGGCGAGCGTCGCTGAGTTCGCCTCGCCCTCGCGCCTGTTCATCTCGAGATCCTTCCGCGACGCGATGGCGGATGTCGCGCCGGGGCTGGAGGCCGGCCTTTTTCCGGCAGGAACTTTCACCGATGCGGGGCTCAGGACTCACGAGCTGTTCAGTCCGGACCGGCAGGCCGCCGTACGCAGGCGCAAGCGCCTGTCCGCGCTCGCCGCTGCGATCGTGATCGGAATCCTTGCGGCCGGCATAGCGGTGCGAATCTCAGCCGAAGGCCACCGGAAGTTCATCGACGGCGTGGTCGTAAAATTCCGCCAAACGACAGCGCAGGGCGAGCAATACCTGCGCGGCCTGATCGAAACGATCCCGTGGCAAAAAAGAAACTGACCCGTCTCGGCCGCTACAAGATCCGCGGCGAGCTCGGCCGAGGGGCCATGGGGATCGTATACGAGGCGGAGGATCCGGCCTTGGACCGCATCGTCGCGCTGAAGACCATGATTCTTTCGGACGAAGCGGAAGGGCGCAAGGAATTTCACCAGCGGTTTTTCCTCGAGGCCAAGGCCGCGGGCAAGCTCACTCATCCCAACATCATCACGGTCTACGATTTCGGCGAGGAGGGCGATCTAGCCTACACGGCGATGGAGTTGCTGAAGGGAATCGAGCTGCGCGCCAAGATGCTGCAAAACGCCGTCACCACGGTCGAAGCGGTCGATATCGCGCAGCAGGTGGCCGACGGCCTGGGCTACGCGCACGAGCACGGCGTCGTCCACCGCGACATCAAGCCGAGCAACATCATGCTGATGCCGCGCGGGCAGGTGAAAATCATGGACTTCGGGATCGCGCGCATGCGCGTCTCCGACCACAAAACGAGCACGGGTGTGGTGCTCGGCACTCCGAGATACATGTCGCCCGAGCAGGTGGCCGGATCGCCCGTCGATCACCGCTCCGACATCTTTTCCCTGGGAATCGTGCTCTACGAGATGCTGACCCGAGCTTCGCTCTTCGCGGGCGCCGACACGCCGCAGGTTCTGCACAACGTCGCCAACGTCGAGCCCGTGCCGCCCTCCCGGGTGAATCGCGAAGTGCCGCCCATGCTCGACTTCGTGATCGCAAGGGCACTCAAGAAGGACCCCGCGGTGCGCTATCAGGACGCGTATGAGCTCGCCGCCGACCTTCGCACCTGCCTTGCGGAACTCGGCGGCCGCGAGCGCGCGGCGGCGAAGGAGGACGACGATCAGAACGTCACGAAAACGCTGAAGCTCGAAGTGGACACGGAGAAGACGCGCTTTGCGCCCGCGGCGCGCGCGATCAGCTCCGATACCCGCCTTCCGCTGTCGCGGCAGTTCGATTCCTCCGTGGCAGTTCAGCGGCTTTCGGCGCCGACCAAGCGCGACCGCGCCCTGCTCGGCCGGGCGCCGAGACCGATCGGGTTCCTTCGCCGGATCACAAGCGACCCCGGACCACGCCTGTTGTTTACGGCGGTGCTCGTCGCGGCCCTGGTCGGCGGTGCTATCGCTTTCGGGTAGTAGGGCCCTTATTGAGCCTTGATGCCGGCGGCCTTCACCAGCGCGGCGTTCGATGCGATCTCGTCGCGCAGATAAGCATTGAACCGTTCCGGGTTGTAGTCCATCGGTTCGGCGCCGAGGCGCGCCATTTTCTCGCGCACGTCGGGCGAGCGCAGCGCCTTCACCGTTTCCTGGTAGAGCCGGTTGATGGTCTCGCGCTGCGTCTTCGAGGGCGCGAACATGCCGACCCAGAAGTTGTAGTCGGAATTCGAGACGCCCGCCTCGACTGTGGTAGGCAGATCCGGCAGCGCGGTCGAACGCTTGGTGCTGCCGACCGCGAGCGCGAGCAGCTTTCCGTCCTTGAGGAAGGGCAGTATCGCAACCACCGGGCAGAAATAGTAGTCCACGCGTCCGGCGATCACTTCGGTGAGTGCTTCGGGGGTGCCCTTGAACGGAACGTGGACCGCTTCGATGCCCGCGCCGAGCCGGAAGCGCTCGGCGTTGAGATGCGTCGCGCTGCCCATTCCGGCGGACGCGGCGTTCATGGTGCCGGGTTTTGCTTTCGCCGCGGCGACGAGTTCCTTCACTGAGCGTATCCCCTTCGCCGGCGAGATCACCAGCACGTTCGGCAAAAGGCCGAGCGGCGAGACGCCGGTCAGATCGCGCAGCGTGTCGTAGGGAAGATTCTGGTACGTGGAGGGCGTCACGGTGTAGGACGACGAATGCACCAGAAGCGTGTAGCCGTCGGCTTCCGCCTTCGCGACCAGGCCGACCCCGATGGTGCCGCCGGCGCCGGGCCGGTTCTCGACGAGGACAGGCTGACCGAGCTCGGTCGACAGCCGCTCTGTCACCGTGCGCGCCATGATGTCGGTGGCGCTTCCCGGCGTGAACGGGACGATCACTTTGATCGGCTTGGCCGGCCAGCCTTGAGCCCACCCCAAAGATTGCGCGGCGCAGAGCGCGAGCGCCACTACATACTTCACGAGCTTTTCCATCGCATTCCTCTCCAGGTCGGCCAGTGTTCCAATGGCTATCATACCTTCCCGACCCGGATTCGAGCCGAGTGCGGGATCCAGAAGGACTGCGGCTTCCGCCGGCTCTATCGCTCTGCCATACTTGCCCCCATGCGACAAATTGGAACTCGATCCTTCAGCTCGCCAGCCGCTGCCCCCAGCGCAGAGGCCTTGCGCGCCGCCGCCATTCATCAGGACACGGGCCGCGCGCTCGCCGCCGTGGCGACTACCGGAATACGCAAGGGCGTGTACCGGTTCGCCTCCCATGCGGAGATGAACCGGCATACCGAGGAAGCCCTGGCGAAAGCCATCGCGCTCAACGCTCGGCGGCGCGCCGAGCGCCCGTAGATGACCGATTCGACGTCGAACCTCGCGCGCCCCGCCGGTGTAGAAGATCTGAAGCAGCTCCTGCGCGCCCTGAACGAGCATGGTGTCGACTATCTGCTGATCGGCGGATATGCGCTCTACACGCTCGGATATCAGCGGGGCACGGTGGATATCGACATCGTTCTCCGGCCGACACGCGAGCAGGGTGAAAGAGTAAAGCGCGCGCTGCTCTTGCTGCCCGACGGCGTCGCCAAAGACCTGGACCCGGAGTGGTTCGAGGAAGGCAGTACCATTCGCGTCGCCGACGCGTTCGTCGTGGATCTCATGTTCAACGCCTGCGGCGAAACCTACGAGTCGCTCCTTCCCCATGCGGCGACGGTGGACTTCGAAGGCGTGCCGGTTCACACCTTGAATCTCGAGGGCCTCTTGAAAACGAAACAGTCGTCCCGCGACAAGGACAGGCTGGACCGCGAAGTGCTCGAACGCGCTCTGCGCGAATTGAAGAAATCGGGCTGAGCCGGCCTCGGCAGAGCACTGTGAAGGCCGCTCCATTCGAATACGTCCGCGCCGCATCGGTCGGCGAAGCCTGCGAACTGCTCGCGCGCCACGGCGACACGGCGAAAATCCTCGCCGGCGGCCAGAGTCTGGTGCCTATGATGGCGATGCGCCTCTTGCGCCCCGCATGGCTCCTCGACATCAACGAGATCCCCGCCCTGAAATTCGTCGCGATCGAAAAGAATGCCGCGCGCACCGGCACGTGCACGCGGCAATGCGTGGTCGAGCGCGACCAGGCTCTCGCCGCGCGCGTGCCGCTTCTCGCGCAAGCGCTCGCCTGGGTCGGCCACCTGCAGACGAGAAACCGCGGCACGGTGGGCGGCAGCCTCGCCCACGCCGATCCGTCCGCCGAGCTGCCGCTCGTCGCCCAGGTGCTCGGAGCGCGCATCGCTCTGCGCTCGGCGAAGAGTACCCGCACGATCCATGCGGAAGACTTCTTCGTCAGCCCGATGGCGACCGCAGCACAGCCCGACGAATGCCTCGAGGAAATCCATTGGCCCATCTGGCCCGAGCGGCGGACCGGTTCCGCTTTCACCGAAATTTCCGTACGCCACGGCGACTTCGCGATGGTCGCCGCCGCAGCGCAGATCGCTCTCGACGGCGACGGGCGTTGCACTCGAGCGGCGCTCGGCCTCGGTGGAGTCGGGGGAACGCCGCTCGCGTTTCCCAAGATCGCCGAGCGGCTCGTCGGCACGAAGCTCGAGGACGGAGCCGTGCACGATGCGGCCGAGGCAGCGGCTGCGGCCACCCAGCCCGGCGCCGACCTGCACGCCACCGCCGAGTACCGCAGGCACCTCGCGCGGGTGCTCGCGGTGCGGGTACTGCGCGAGGCGCGCGAAAAGGCGACAGCGCCGTGAGCGAGACACTGTATACGATAGACGTGGAGGTGAACGGCAAGCGCCGCCCGGGCGCGGTGCCGGCGCGGTTGTCGCTCGTCGATTGGCTGCGGGACGAGCTGCGGCTCACCGGCACGCATATCGGCTGCGAGCACGGCATCTGCGGCGCGTGTTCGGTGATGCTCGACGGCGAACCGGTGAGGGCCTGCCTGATGTACGCGGTGCAGGCGAACGGCCATCGCGTCACCACCGTCGAGGGGCTGGCGCGGCCCGACGGATCGATGAGCGTGCTCCAGGACGCCTTTTGCGAGACGCACGGGCTGCAATGCGGCTACTGCACGCCGGGCATGCTGATCGCCTCGCAGGCTTTGCTCGACTCGAACCCGAACCCGACCGAGGCGCAGATCCGCGATGCGATCGGCGGAAACCTCTGCCGCTGCACCGGCTACCAGCAGATCGTCGAGGCGGTGCAGCTTGCTGCGGAGAGACTGAAGAGATGACTCCGATTTCGTCTGTAATTCTGAGGGCGCAGCCCGAAGAATCTGCTTTTCCACGCAGCCAAAAAGCAGATCCTTCGCTGCGCTCAGGATGACAAGCACTATGACCGGACCATTTCGATATATCGGCCAGAAGCGCCGCGCCAAGGAGCATCCCCGTTTCGTCGCCGGCCGCGGGCGCTTTGTGGCCGACATCGCGCTGCCTGGAATGAAGCACGTGGCGCTGGTCGCATCGCCCCACGCGAGCGCGCGCATCGTTTCCATCAAGACAGACGCGGCGCTCGCAGCGCCCGGCGTGCAATACGTGCTCACGGGCGAGGAATTCTGCGCCAACACCGATTCGCTTGCGATCGGCGTCGACGCGCCGAAAGTGACGCGCTGGGCCCTCGCGCGGGAGGTCGTGCGCTATGCCGGCGAATGGGTCGCAGCGGTGGTCGCCGATTCGCGTGCGCTCGCCGAGGACGCGGCCGAGCTGGTCGAAGTCGAGTACGAACCGCTCTCTCACGTGATCGATGCCGAGGCCGCGCTCGCGCCCGGCGCGCCGCTCGTGCACCCGGCGCACGGCTCCAACGTCCTATATCACCGCAAGTTCGTCTGGGGGCCGGTCGAGGAAGCATTCGCCAAGGCTGAACACAAGATTTCATTCCGCGCCCTGTGGGGGCGCAGCGCCACGGTGCCGATCGAGACTTTCGGCGTCGCCGCGCAGTGGGACGCGGGCACCGGAATTCTCGACGTCTGGGCCTCGATCCAGATGCCGAAATTCCCCGACCAGACTGCGCGCGCGCTGCGCTTGCCCGGGAACGCGGTGCGCGTGCACTTCGACGTGGACGTCGGCGGCAGCTACGGCGTGAAGCGCGGCATCAAGCACACGGTGCTGGTCGCTTATCTTGCAAAGAAGCTCGGCGTGCCGGTGCGCCTTATCGAGGACCGGCTGGAAAACCTGCGCGGTGGCGACATGCAGGGCCCGGACCGCTTCTTCGACATGCAGGTCGCGTTCGATCGCGACGGCACGATACGCGGCATGAAGATCCACGCGGTGGACGACGTCGGCGCCTACGCGGGGCGCTCGCCTTTCCAGCTGGGCAAGCCGGTCACCGCGATCTGCGGGCCGTATGCGATTCCGGCGATCGAGTACGAACCCACCTCGCTCATGACCCACAAGACGCCGCAGGAAGCGGTGCGCGGCTTTGGCCAGGCGCCGACCAATTTCGCGATCGAGCGCGCGATCGACCGCGTCGCGCGCCACCTGGGCATGGACCGCGTCGAAGTGCGCAGGAAGAACTTCATCCGCAAGGAGCAGTTTCCCTACACCATCCCGAGCGGCTCGACCTACGATTCGGGCGACTACCATGCGGTGCTCGACAAGGCGCTCGCGGCGATCGACTATCCGGTGCTGGTGCGCGCGCGGGACGAGGCGCGGCGCTCGGGAAAGCTCGCAGGGATCGGCGTCTCCACCTGCCTGGAGCCGAGCGGCGGCAACTCCGCCTTCGAAGTATTGATGAACTCGAAGAACGAGAACACCACATGGATGGACTCGTGCCTGGTGCGCGTCGATCTGTCCGGATCCATCACCGGCGTGATCAACAATTCGAGCGCCGGCCAGGGCCACGAGTCGCTGGTATCGACGGTATTGGGGGAAATTCTCGAGCGCGACCCCGACGCGATCCGCGTGGTGCGCGCCGATTCCTTGACGGCGCTGCCCTCCAACAGCCCGGTCGGCAGCCGCATGGCGATCATGCTCGGCGGCGCCGCGGCCGGTGCAGCGAAGAAAATCAAGGAGACGCTCGTCGCCATCGCCGCGCATAATTTTGAGTGCTCGCCGGACGACCTGGAGTACCGCGGCGGCGACGTGAGTCTGAAAGGTGCACCGGAGAAAAAGCTCGGCTGGGACCAACTCGTCGAAATCGCGCACCGCAAGTTCCACAGGCTGCCGCCGGGCCTGGAGCCAGGACTCCAGGCGAAGTTCGTCTGGGAAGTTCCGACCGGCGGCGGCTTGCCCACGCCCGAGGGTCGAATACAGATGTACCCCTGCTATGCCTTCGAGGCGCACGTCGTGCTGGTCGAGATCGATCCGGACACGGGCACGCCCTCGCTGAAGAAATACGTCTGCGGCCACGATTGCGGCGTTATGATCAACCCCGACATCGTCCACGGCATGACCTACGGCGGCATCGCGCACGGCATCGGCGCGGCGCTCTACGAGAAGTTCGCCTACACCGAGGACGGCCAGCTCGCCGCCGGCACCTTCATGGACTATCTGATCCCGAGCGCGATGGAAGTGCCAAGCATGAAGATCGTCGATCACTGCACGCCCTCCCCGCTCACCACCTTCGGGCAGAAGGGCTCGGGCGAGGCGGGCTACCTCGGCGCGCCGGCTGCGATCGCCAACGCGGTCAACGACGCGCTCGAGCCGCTCGGAGCCGGGATCGAGACGCTGCCGATGTCGCATCTCGCCATCTGGGAAACGCTGGCGGCGGCGCGCCGTCCGAAGATGCCGCGCTGAGCGCGCGCTGCGTTGACAGGCCCCGAAGCCGCGTGCGAGGCTTCCCGCGGATGTGTTCGAATTTCACCGCTTTCCTTTTCCGAGGAACAAGGCTATGACTCCAACCTCTCGCACCGGGACCGGCGCCCGGGACATGCGCAGCTGGATCGCCGAGCTGGATGCCGCCGGCGAGCTGATACGCGTCGACAAGCCGGTGGACCCGCTCACGCAGATGGGCGCGCTCCTGTACCAGTGCCGAGAGAAGGCGCTCTTGTTCGAGAAGCTGCCGCACGGCTGGCGCTCGCTCGGCCAGGCGCCGGCCAATATGCGCCACGCGGCAGTCGCCTTCGGCGTGTCCGAGGAAAACCTGATCCCGCACGTCGCGGCCAAACTGGGCACGCGCATCGCACCGGTGATGGTGAAAGACGGGCCGGTCAAGGAAGTCAAACTCAAGCACGGCGAATTCGATCTCACCCAGCTACCGGTCCACATCGCCGGCCAACGCGACGGCGGCCCGGTGATCGGCTCGGGCCTGGTGGTGAGCAAGGACCCCGACACCGGAAAGCGCAACCTCTCCTTTCACCGGCTGCAGATCAAGGGGCCGGACAAGTCGGGCATCCTGCTCTATCCGCGGCATACGTGGAAAAACTACCTCAAGTACCAGGAGCGCAACCAGCCGATGCCGGTGGCGATCTTCATCGGCCACCACCCGCTCTACTACGTGGCCGCGGCGACGACCGCCGCATTCGGCGACGACGAATTCGAGATCGCCGGCGGATTCTTGGGCGAGGCGGTGCCGCTGGTGAAATGCGACACCGTGGACTTGGAAGTCCCGGCCAACGCGGAGATCGTTCTCGAAGGCCACATCCCGCCGCACGTTCGCGAGGACGAGGGCCCGTTTTCCGAGTTCCAGGATTACTACGTCACCGGCACCGGGAAAAACCCCATCGTCGAATACCGGCACATGACGCGCCGGCGCGACGCCATCTTCAAGAACCTGCAGAACGGCTCGGAGATGGAGGGCTGCGTGTTCCACAAGGTGCCGATGAGCGCCACCATATTCCGCCGGCTCAAGGACGTGGGCGGCGGCCCGAATCTGCACAACGTGATGATGCTTCCGGGCGTGTTCGGCGTCGTCATCCAGATGACGCAGCGCTTCTACGGCGAGGCGAAAAACCTGCTCATGGCCGCGCTATCGTCGGAGTACCAGCATCCGAAAATTGCCATCGCCGTGGACGCCGACGTCGATATCTTCAACCACTCGGAGCTGGTGTGGGCGCTTGCGACGCGCGTCAACCCCGACGAGGACGTGGTGATCGTTCCCGGCACGCACAATCACGCCATGGATGCGAGCCTGCCGGAACTCGGCGCGCCGGGCACCGGACTGTGGCAGCGACGCGGCTCGAAGATGCTGATCGACGCGACCATTCCGCCGCCGGTGGACGCCGAGGCGCGCGCCGCGTTCGAGCGCATCCGGCCGCGCAATCCGCAACTGCGGCTGGAGGATTTCGCCGCCGAGGGCTCGCTGCCGCTGGTGCGGGCCCTGCCCGAGATCTTCTTCGGCTCGAAGCTGCGGCGCTAGGATGTCATGCCCGCGCAAGCGGGCATCCAGCAGGCGGCGAGACTCCTGGATTCCCGCGTTCGCGGGAATGACAAGATCCGGCTACTTGATCAGGCCGGAGCGCCTGGCCATTCTCTCCACCTCGCGGTGCTCCTCGCCGATTTCGGCGAGCTGCCGGTCCGGCGCGGCATAGTCCTGGATGATTCCCAGGCCGAGCAGCCGGGACACGATGGCCGGTTCCCTGACCGCTTTTTCGATCGCGGGTACGAGAACCCGCACGACCTCGTCAGGGACGCCCGCGGGTGCAAAGAATCCGAACCAGACGCCCGGAAGAGTCTGCTTGTAGCCCAGATCAGCCAGCGTGGGAATTTCCTGGAATTCCGGAAATTTCGTCGAGATGACGATGCCGCGCGCGGTGCCGCCTTTCAGCTGGCCGGACACGGCGCCGAGCGCCACGGCGACCGCCTCGACGTGCCCGCCGCGCAGCGCGGCGATCGCGGGAGAGGCGCCCTTGAACGGCACCATCACCAGTCCCGCGCCAGTGAGCGAGTTGACCAGCTGCACCACGAAGTCCCCCACCGATCCCGCTCCCACCGTCCCCACCCGTACCTTGTTCGGATTCTGCTTCGCGTAGGCCACCATCCCGGCGAAGTCGCGGTAAGGCGCGTCCGGCGCCACCGCGACGATGCTGGGAATGCGCGAGGACAGCCCGAGCGGCACCAGATCCTTCGACGGGTCGTAGGCGACGTTTTCCGGCTCCAGAACCCGGCGAAAGGTGAGCGCGGCATTGTTCGCGAGCACGATGGTGTAGCCATCCTTCGCGGCCTTGACCACGCTGTCGGTGC
This sequence comes from uncultured Enterobacteriaceae bacterium, assembly GCA_964430565.1. Lineage (GTDB taxonomy): Bacteria > Pseudomonadota > Gammaproteobacteria > Burkholderiales > SG8-39 > VBDM01. The sequence continues at coordinate 77,736 of CAYSFD010000015.1, read as the reverse complement.
CGACGGTCCCGCCCGCTCCCGGGCGGTTCACCGCGACCACGGGCACCTTCAGTTGTCGCGACAGCTCGTCGGCCATGGCGCGCCCTGCGATGTCGGTGGCATCTCCGGGCGCGAGAGGGATCACCAGGCTGATCGGGCCTCTGGGGTAGCCCTGAGCACGGGCGTCCTGCCCGCCTGCGGAAACCAGCGACACGACCGCAACCAAGCCGAGCAGAATTCTGATCATGATATCCGCGCCTCCATCCGGGTCCAATGCACGCCGAAAGTATGGAAGCCGGGACGGCAATCGTCCAGCGAAAAAGGAATCGCAGAGCGGCTGCTACACTAGCGGCCCGGAACGACCGCCGCCGCCATGATCATCGACATCCACGCGCACTTCGTCCCGAATCTGCTCTACCAGCGCTACGACGCACACGTGGCCGGGTTTCCGGAGGTCAGGCTGCTGCGCGACGAGAAAGGGAAGCGTTTGCAGTTTCCGGGCGGCGAGCCGACGCGCCCCATCTCGCCCAAGCTCTCCGATCTAGCCGATCGGCGCGTCTGGATGGACAAGAACGGTATCGACCACCAGCTTGTGGGCGGGTGGCTGGACAGCTTCGGCTACGAGTTGCCGGGGGGCGAAGGCCTGGCGTGGAGCCGCTATTACAACGACTGCCTGCGGGAAGAGTTGCGCGACGAGCCGCGCTTCACGCCGCTTGCCACCGTGCCGCTGCAGCACGGCGGGCTCGCCGCCGAGGTTCTGTCCGAGGCGCTCGAGCAGGGTTTCGGCGGCGTGATGATCGGGACGCTGCCCAAGGGCAACGCCGGCAATCTCGACGACCCCTCGCTCGATCCGTTCTGGCAGGCGGCCTCCGATCTGGGCGCCGCTGTGTTCATGCACCCGATGTTCCTGTGCAACGAGCCGCGGCTTGCCGACTACGACCTGGTGAACGCGATCGGGCGGCTCGCCGACACCTCGATCGCCGTGTCGCGGCTGCTTTTCTCCGGACATCTCCTGAAATTCCCCGGCATGAAGTTCGTGCTGTCGCACGGCGGCGCTGCGCTGCCCTATGCGCTCGGGCGCCTCGCGCGCAATCACGCCATTTCGCAGGGCAAGTACGCCGACCCGCGCAAGGGCTTCGAGGCGATGTATTTCGACTCGTGCGTGTTCGACGCCGATTCGCTCGAGTACCTCGCCAGGAAGGCTTCACCCGAGCGCATCATGCTGGGGTCGGATGCGCCCTTCCCGATCGGCGATCCGGAGCCGAAAAAAGTCATCGAAGGCGCGTACTTCAACGAAGCGCAGAAGCACGGAATATTCGGCGAGACGGCGCAGAGCGTGTTCCGAATACGATCGGACTCCTGGCACCGTAGCTGATCGTCAGGCGAAAGATGATCGTAGCGGGCGATGTGCGCATTGGCTTCATCCGACGCGATTGACCACTCGCTCCCCGTGAATACTTCACGGACCCGTCCGACTACTTCGTCGAGTCCCGCACAGTCAGATTTCGCCCCGACGTGACGTAGTACTCAGGCGCGCGGCCGCGCGACTCTCAATCTCTAGAATTACGAGGTAAATACATAGACTTGCGACATGAACGTCTCTGGTACGGTCCTTGCGTTGTATGCCCCGGACATAAAAAAATGGAGGCGTCATGATTCGAGTGATCGTTGTTGCAGCACTGGGTTTTGTTCTGGGCGCGCCGGCAGTCGCTCTTGCCGCCGAGTCCGACCGGCTTGAACAGCAAGCGCAAATCGAGCAGCTTGCCGCCGGAATCACGTCGGAGCTTGCGCGCATCTGCCCGGCGGCTCAGCCGGGGGACCAGGCCGCGTTCGACCGCTGCCGGAAAGCCCTGTTCCAGGATTCGCAGCTGAAGAACTCGCTTTCGCCCGTCGTGCTGTGGGGCCGGGTCGACAAGGATCCCAACGCGTCCCTGAAGCAGACCAACCTGACCCAGTTCGCCCCGGACGTGCTCACCGGCATGTACATTCCCTTGTTCATGTTCAACGGCAAGCACACGGTCCAGTACGACGAGCGCGAGAAGCTGTTCCTGGTGAAGCTCGAGGTCGCGTTCCGCAACCGGCTGGCGCCGGGCGAGTTCCCCTACCCGTTCTGGCACAGCGACGCCAAGTGGAACACCTACCAGGGCGCCAACACCATGCTGCTGCGCTTCGACCCGAAGACGGCCAAGGTGAAAGTCGCTCAGTTCACGGACCGCGGCTTGACGGCACCGATCGTGCGCTCCGATCCGGTCAACCCAGGCAAGTTCGACGGCCTGTGGATGTGGACCGATGCGCAGGGCATCACGCAGCCGCAGGTTACGCTGTTCGACGGCCTGTTCCGCAGGGACAACCCGTACCTGCAGAACCTCGACGGGGCGTATCGCACCCTCGCCCTGAAGATGCGCGACGGGCAATGCAACACCTGCCACGTGCCGAACAATCCGAACGAGACGAAGCGGCTGGTGCTGCTGCAGACGCCGGCTCATGCGGCGGGCGAGATCAAGCGCCTGATGAAATCGGTGCGCCAGGACAGGATGCCGCTCGACGACGTCGGTATCGAGCAGCCGCTGGATCCGAAGCTGAAGAAAGCGCTGCTGGAGAGCGGCGAGGCTTTCGACAAGTTGGTCGACGCAGCCAAGAGCTGGGAGCTCAATCAATCCCAATCGACGCTGTCGAAGAGATAATCCGTACATTCGCGTTCGCCCCGGGCGCCGTCTTGGCGCCCGGCGCGAGGCAGGCCGAAGTGTTGGAACTCACCCGCTAGGCGGCACGGGATTCAGTTCGCCTTGATGTCGGCCTTGCGCACCACTTCGCCCCAGCGCGCCTGCTCCTTGGCGATGAAATCCGCGTATTCCTGCGGCGTCGAGCCGATGCCTTCGGCGTTATCCACCGCGAAGCGCTCCGCGACGCTGGGGTGCTTCGCCGCCTTCACGGCCTCGTCGGCCAGGCGCTTGATGATCGCCGCGGGCGTTTTCGCCGGCGCGTTCAGCCCGTACCACTGCGTGGTCTCGAACCCCGGGTAGCCCTGCTCGGCGACGGTGCCCACGTCGGGCAGCACCTGCAGGCGTTGCGGCGAGCCCACGGCGATGACGCGCAGCTTGCCCGCCTTGACGTGCGGCAGGAGCGGCGGCGTGCCCGCGGAGGTGGCCTGCGTGCGCCCGGCGACCAGATCGATCAAGTTGGGCCCAGTGCCCTTGTACGGCACGTGCACCAAGTCGATGCCCGCCACCAGCTTCAGGTACTCGATCGCGAGGTGCCCGGCGCTGCCGTTGCCCGCAGAGCCGTAATAGAGCTTGCCGGGTTGTTTCTTCGCCAGCGCCACGAACTCGCGCAGGTCCTTGGCCGGCACGTCCGCATGCACGACGAAGATGTTCGGCACCTTGGCGAGCAGCGAGATCGCGGCGAAATCGCGGTTGGTGTCGAAGGGCAGCTTCTCGAACATGAACGGGTTCACGGCGAGCGTGCCCAGATGGCCGACGATCAGCGTGTAGCCGTCGGGTTCGGCGCGCGCCACATCCTGCATCGCGACGTTGCCGCCCCCGCCCGCCTTGTTCTCGATGTAGATCTCCTGGCCGAGCCCCTTCGACATTTCGGCGGCGACGCTGCGCGCGACGATCGTGCTGGTGCCGCCGGGCGCGAACGGGACAACAAGGCGGATGGGCTTGGTCGGATAGCTCTGCGCTTGTGCGGTGAGGGACAGCAATCCTGCCAATGCCGCCAGCAACAATCGGGTCATGTGCATTCCTCTCTCAGAATTGTCGTGTGTACTGCGCCGGGTCGATGCGCGCGCCCACGACCAGCGGACGGTCCTTGGGCCGCTTGCCAGCGAGCAGGCGCGCGAGCGCCGCTGCGCTCTCGACCGTCACGCCCTCGCAGTCCATCGACTGCGCCAGGCGCTCGATGTCGGTGGGCTCGATCAGCGTCCCCCAGCTCGGGTACTTGCGGTTCGCCTGCTTGATCTCGATGCGGTTGAGGCTCCCGTCGCAGAACACGATCACCAGCAGGCCGAGGCCGAGGCTGGCGGCGAGCCGCAGCTCGCCCTGCACCATCGCCAGGCCACCGTCGCCCACGAAGCACACCACGGGCCGGCCGGGGTTGAGCAGTTGCGCGACGATCGCCGCGGGCAGCGAATAGCCCATCGAGGAAAGGCCGTTCGACATCAGCACCGAGCGCGGCTCGTAGGCGCTCCAGCCCTGGCCGACGAGCAGCTTGTGCGAGCCCACGTCGCTGGTCGCGATCGCCCGGCGCGGCAGCGCCTCGCGCACGGCGTCGATCACGTCGGTGGGATTGAGCTTGCTCTTCACGCGCCCCGCGTAATACGCGGCGCGCAGCGCCTCACGGTGGCGCTTGACCGCGGCCGGCTTCCATTTCGGCTCGCCTTTCCACGCGCGAGCGATGCCGGCGAGGATCGCGGCGATGTCGCCGACCAGCTCGGTGTCGGCGCTGTAGATCTGGTCGGTGTTCGGCACCGCGTCGATGTGCACTGTGGGCATCGAAAGCGCCCAGGGCTTGATCAGTTCCACTGCGTCGAAGCCCGCCGCGAGCAGGAAGTCGCAACCCTTGAGGAAATTCCACATCAAGGCATTGCACGCCATGTCCAGGGTGCCGGCGTAGTACGGGTGATCTTCGGCGAGCACGCCCTTCGCCATCGGCGCCACCACCACCGGGATGCCGGCTTCCCCGGCAAGCTGCGCGAGCGCGGTATGCGCGTTCGCGCGCTGCGCGGCGATCCCCGCGAGGATTACGGGCTTTTTCGCCTTGCGCAGGCGCCGCAGCACGTCCGCGTCGGCGCCGAAAGCCTGCAAGCCCGTGCTGACCGCCTTGAGCGGCGGAAGGCTGACGGCGGCGTCCTTCGCCTTGGCGCCGACCACGTCGGCGTGCGTCGTAATGTGCACCGGCCCCGGGCGCTCGGCCACCGCGGTGCGCAGCGCCTTGCGCATCACGGCGCCGACGGTGTCGGGCGCGACGTGCGTCGTCCATTTGCTCACCGGCGAAAACAGGCGGTTGTGGTCGAGCACCTGGTGCGTGAAGGTCTGCTCGCGGCTGCGCTCGATCTGCCCGGAGAGCGCGATCATCGGCACGCGGTCGAGGTAAGCGTTTGCGACCGCGTTCACCAAGTTCGACGAGCCCGGCCCCAGTGTGGACATGCACACGCCCGGCCGCCCGGTGAGAAACCCATAGGCCTCCGCCATCAGCCCCGCGGTGCCCTCGCGCCGCCCGAGCACGAACTGCATGCCCGCGCGCCGCGCCGCCTCCATGAACTCGATGTTCGGGTCGCCCGGATAACCGAAGACGTGACCGATGCCGGCCGCCTTCAGGTACTTCACCATCACTTCCGAAACATTCGTCGGCTCAGAATTCCGCCTTCTCGCCGGGCTTGAGCGGCAGGACCTTGACCGTGGCCGCGCCCAGCGCGTTCATGAGTTCCTGCGGGGTTCCCCGGTTGAAAGGGTTGGTGCCGTAGTGCATCGGGATCGCGTATTTCGGCTTGATGATCTCGCGCAGCGCGTAGGCCGCATCCACCGGGTTCATGCCGAAATGGCCACCGATCGGAATCAGCACCAGATCGGGCTTGTAGTAATCGCTGATCCATTTCATGTCACCGAAAATTCCGGTGTCGCCCATGTGCCAGATCCTGAAAGCGTTTTCCAGTTCGATAATGAATCCCACCGGCTGGCCGGCGGGATGCGTTTCGGGCTTGCCGGTGGCAGGGTTGTTCCACACATAGACTGACGAATGCTCGGCATGTGTCGCGGTGACCTTGATGCCGGGGACCGGAGTAATCGTACCGCCCACGGCAAATCGCGGGAGTTGCGCGGCCGGCAGCACGCCAAGGGTATTGAGCGCCATGTTCAGGTCGCCGGCCCCCCATAGCGGGATGTTGTTCAGTTTTGCGATTGCCGGCGCATCGACGATATGGTCCGGGTGCGCGTGCGTCACCAGCAGCACGTCGACCTTGCCGAGTGCCTCCAGATTCCGGTACTGCGGCGGCGTGAGGGGATTCATCAGCCCGGGATGCGGCAGCAGCCAGGGATCGGTGACGATCAGCTTGCCGCCGGGACTGGTGATCCTGAAGGCGGCCTGGTTGAGCCACAGCACCTCGACCTTGCCCTGCTGCGCGAAGGCCGGCAGCGCCGCGAGCGCCAGACCCATACCGAAGGACTTGAACGAACCGGAAAGCTTCATGACTCCCCCAAAAAGATGATTACAACGCTGCAACACCCGCCTGTGCCTGGGAGGGACTCTACGCGGCGGTGTGCAGCGGCTCCAGTGCCATTGTGGATGCTGCCGATACCGAATGGTACCTTCGTTCGCGCTCGAAGATGTCAGGTAAGTAGAACCCGCTAGGGAACCTCTGAATAATTCCGTTCGCCCTGAGCTTGTCGAAGGGCAATGGCTGGGGAGCATTGCCTGGTGCAGTCTGTGTTTCGTGGTTCGACAAGCTCACCACGAACGGTGGGGTTATTCAGAGCCTCCCTAGGCCACGTCGTCCTGCGCTGGAGCGCGCTTGGTCCCGTGCAGCATCGCGCCAACCAGGTTTTCGCGATGGCGCAGGGAGGAATACGCTATGCCTGCGACGTGCAAGCCGACCAGGGCGAGCAGCAGGTTGGAAAGCCCTTCGTGAAGTTCCTCCACCCATTCGACGCCCCAATACGCGTCGGTCGTGAAGAGCCATCCCGTAACCGCGACGAGCACGACGGTGAGCATGAGCGCCACGATCATGCACGCGCCCAGCGGGTTGTGACCGACGTAGCGCGGCTCGGCGCGCGCGAGCACCTGGCGAGCGTAGCGAAGGATTGTCGCGGGTGGGCGCACGAACTGGCCGAATCGCGCATGATGCGGCCCGATCCAGCCCCACACGATCCGCGCGAGCACAACGGCAAGCGCCGCATACCCTAACCACTCGTGCCAGCGTCCCCCGTCATGCCGCGTGAGCCAAGAGGCGGCGACGGACGCAACCAGCGTCCAGTGCGCAACGCGCAGGAAAGGATCCCAGACTTTGATCGCGATCTGCGTCGGCGCGCCGGCCACGATCAACGCGGGTATCGGCTGGTGGGAACAAGAGCAAGCGTTCTTGGATGGAAATACGCCTCGACCCGCTCGCCCTTCTCGTCCATTGCGTAGACTTCGTAGCAACCGCCGTCTTCCTTGATGCGCCGGATCTGCCAGCCCTTTGCGATCAACATCTTCTCCAGCTTCTCCTGCGGCTGCCAGGTCTCGCGCTTGCCGGAGTCGCAGGTTGCCAGACCGGTGGCGTGGCTTTGGGCGAAGGCAAACGACGCGGCGACGGCGAGAAAAACGGTGTGAAGATGTTTCATCGGCGACTCCGGAATGGTGGATAGGTGATGCGGGATATTTCCCGAAGACATGGTGCCTTTCAATCGGATTTACATCAGTTACACTTTCTCACTTTACAGACATCACGCTGCACTCTCAATGACCGAGAGGATCGCATTCATCGGCTTCGGCGAGGCCGGCCAGACCATCAGCCGCGGCTTGCTGGGCGAGGGCAAGTCCGCGCTTCGCGCCTACGACATCCTGTTCGACGATGCGGCGAACGACGGCAGGCTGAAGCGCGCGGCCGAAGCGCTAGGCGTCGGCGTCGCTCGCGACCACGCCGACGCGGTGCGCGGGGCGGACCTCGTGTTCCTCGCCGTGACCGCAGCATCGAGCCTGAAAGCGGCGCAGTCCTGCCTTCCCGGGCTAAGAAAGGATCAGCTGTTCCTAGACATCAATTCAGTGTCGCCGCAGCGCAAGATCGAGACCGCGGCGCTTCTCGCACCGACCGGCGCCGCGTACGTGGACGTCGCGGTGATGGCGCCGGTGGCGCCCTACCTGCACAAAGTGCCCTGCCTCATCGGCGGCCCGGGTGCCGCGGCTCTCGCGCCGCGCGCGGCTGCGCTCGGCATGAAAATGGAAATCGTCTCTGCGGAGGTCGGCCAGGCCTCGGCAATCAAGATGTTCCGCTCTATCGTGGTCAAGGGCATGGAGGCACTGCTGCTGGAGTCCATGCTCGCGGCAAGCGAATACCAGGTGGAGGCGCGCGTGCTCGCGTCGCTCAAGGAGACGTTTCCCGGCATCGACTGGGAAGAGCTGTCGGGCTACATGATCGAGCGCGTGGTCAGCCACGGCAAGCGGCGTGCCTCGGAAATGCGCGAGGTCGCCGCAACGCTCGAGGGCATCGGCCTCGAGCCGATCATGGCGGCGGCGACCGCCGCGCGCCAGCAGTGGCTCGCCGACCTCGGCGTCAAGGAGCGCCTCGGGGGGAAGATAACCGAGGATCGCGCCGAGCTGGTGCGCGCGATTCGTGAGACGCTGGGAAAGTGAAAGCGCTCCTCGGGACTTCCGGCCTACTTCAACGAAGTACAAAAGCAGGTCATACTCGACGGAACGGCGCAGGGCGTGTTCCGCGTGCGCCCGGATTTTCCGGAGAGAAACCGATCATGAGACGAAGAACTGTGTTGATACTGTGCCTGACGATGATCGGGCTGTGGCCGCATGCCGCGTTCGCTCAAGGGAAGTACCCCGACCGGCCGGTCCGCCTGGTGGTGCCGTTCCCGCCCGGTGGCGAGACCGATCTCGTCGGCCGCCTGTGGGCGCTGGCGGCAGCGGCGCACCTCGGCGGGACGGTCGTCGTCGAGAACAAGGCGGGCGCCGGCGGCGCGATCGGCAGCACCGAGGTCGCTCGCGCCAAGCCCGACGGCTACACGCTGCTGAGCGGCCAGACCACCACCCACGTGATCAACCCGATCGCCATGGCGAAGCCGCCCTACGACGCACTCAAGGATTTCGTTCCCATCGGCGTCGTCAGCACCACACCGACCGCGATCCTGGTGAACCCTTCCGTCCCGGCGAAAAACCTGCGCGAGCTTGCGGCGCTCGCCAAAGCGAACCCCGGCAAGTACTCCTACGGCTCGGCCGGCTCGGGCACCATCACCAATCTGACCGGGGAACTCTTCAAGATCCAAGCCGGGGGCCTCGACATCCAGCACGTGCCCTACAAGGGCGGGGGGCCGGCCATACAGGACGTTATCGCCGGCCACATCCCGATGGCGACGCTGATCCTGAGCTCGACGCTGCTCTCGCACCATCGCAGCGGCAAGCTGCGCATTCTCGCGGTGAACAGCGACGAACGCGTTCGCGCGGCGCCCGATATCCCGACCGCGATCGAGTCGGGAATCGAAGGCATGCGAGTCCAGGTCTTCAACGCGATCTTCGCGCCGGTGGGAACCCCAATCGAGATCATTGAAGCCTTGCACCAGGCGACGGTGAAGGCGAAGGGCGAAGCGGTCCTGCGCGACGGCCTGGAGAAGGCGGGTGCCGAGCTGGTTGCGGATTCGAGCCCGGAGAAAGCGGCGCGCTACATCCGGGAGGAAATCGCGCGCTGGACGCCGATCGTCAAGGCGTCCGGATTCAAGATCGAGTAGGACCGACCGCAAAACCGAGCGATGAACCTGCCCACCACGCCCAAACAGCTCGCGGCCGCCACTCGCGGCTATCCAGATCTCCATGAGCACCTCGAGGAGCTGAAGCGTCGCGGCCTGTTGCTCACGATCGACCACCCGGTCGACAAGGACTCGGAGCTGCATCCGCTGGTGCGCTGGCAGTTCGTCGGCGGCATGGACGAGGCCGAGCGCAAGGCGTTCCTGTTTACGAACATCAGAGACGGCCGCGGCCGCAAGTACGACATCCCGGTGGTGGTCGGCGCGATCGCGGCGAACCGCGCGATCTACTCGGCGGGGATGGGCGCGCCCTTGAGCGAAATCCAGGCGAAGTGGGACCGCGCGATCGCCCATCCGATCCCACCGCGCTTGGTCGAGCACGCGGCGTGTCAGGAAGTCGTGCACGAAGGCGAGGCGCTGCAGGGCGAAGGCAAGGGTCTCGACCGCCTGCCGATCCCGATCTCGACGCCCGGATTCGATTCCGCGCCGACGCTTACCGCGACCAACGTCATCACGCGCGATCCGGAGACCGGTGTGCAGAACATGGGCACCTACCGTGCGGCGCTGAAGGCGCCCGACCGCCTCGTGGTGCGCATGGCGACGCGGGTCGGCGGCGCGGGCGGCTACCTGCACTACCTCAAGTATCAGAAGCTCGGAAAAAAAACCATGCCGTGCGCGATCGTGCTCGGCTGCCCGCCTTTCGTCGCCTTCATGGGGCCGCAGAAGCTGCCGGTCGGCGTGGACGAATTCACGGTAGCGGGCGGCCTCGCCGGCTCGCCGATCAACGTCGTCAAGGCGAGGACCGTCGATCTGCTTATCCCGGCCGAATCCGAAGTCGTCATCGAAGGGCTGATCGACACCGAGTACTGCGAGCCGGAAGCCCCGTTCGGCGAATCGCACGGCCACGTCGCGCTCGAGGAATACAACATGCCGATGCGCGTGACCGCAATCACGCACCGCAAGAACCCGATCATCCCTTCCTACATCAGCCAGGTGACGCCTTCGGAGTCGAGCGTCATCAAGCGCGTCGCCTACGAACCCCTCTATCTCGCTCACCTGCGCGAGGCACTGGGAATCCGCGCGGTAAAGAGAGTCTCATTGCACGAGCCGCTCACCGGGCTCCTGCGCGTGCAGGTGGTGACGATCGAGAAGGGCACGCCGCGCACCGAGGTGTGGCGCGCGCTCTACGGCGCCGCCTACTTCAAGGCCGACATGGGCAAGATCACCATCGCGGTGAACGAGGACATCGATCCGGACAACACGGACGCGATTTTCTGGGCGATGGCCTACCGCATGAATCCCGTCGAGGACGTGCGCGCCCTGCCCCATCGCGGACAGGGCCACGGCCCCAAGCGCGAGCACGGCAACGAAGAGGACTCGACGCTCCTCATCGACGCCACGATGAAGGGCGACATGCCGCCACTCGCGCTGCCGAAGAAGGAATACATGGAGCGCGCCAAAAAACTCTGGGAGGAGCTCGGGTTGCCGAAGCTGCGCCCGCAATCGCCCTGGCACGGCTACTCGCTCGGCGACTGGCTGCCGCAATGGGACGAGGCGGCGAAGCGCGCGGTTGAAGGCCGCTATCTCGAGAACGGCAACATCAGCGAGAAGCAGCGTAAGAAAGGCGTCAAGCCCGAGACCAAGTTCCGGCCGGACTGAAACCGGGGACAGACCCCAGTTTTGGTCAGACGCACTTCAGCGTCTTGGGTTTTTGCGAATTGTTTGCGGTCTTGGCAAGACTGGGGTCTGTCCCCGGTTTCAGCGCTTGCCGATCTCGCTGAGCGACGACTGGATTCTCTTGGCGAGCTTCGCCCGCCAGGTCTCGGCAGGCTCGAAGCCCGGCCGAGCGCGGCACATCGCTTCGGTCCGGCGGTAGATTTCCTCGTCGCTCACGGAGAGTTCGAACGGCTCGCCGCAAGGCTGCGGCGTGTACCACGGGCTGTCCACGTAGAGTTCCATCGGGTTGCCTTCGATGTCGCGGATGTAGATCGACCATGCATTGCCGTGGTTGATCGGCGTGCCGTCGGTGAGCCCTTCCGCCGCGAGCCGCGCGTGCGCCCTGCGCAGCTCGCCGAGATCGGCGTAGTGAAACGAAATCTGGTTGATGGCCGATCCGCGTCCGCCGCCCCTGAACGGCCCCTTCTCGATCTTCCCCTCGGTCCGCCCCGAGGCGAGGATGAACTGGTGATGCTCCGCGGGATCGAGCGTCATGAAGACGATGCGCATGTCGGCGGGCGGCGGCACGACCCCGCGGTCGGCGACGACCATCCCCATGACCCGCGTGTAGAAATCCTCCATCCGCACGACGTCGAAGCAGTTGATGCCGAAGTGGCCGAACCTCAGGGATTGCGTACCGTTCATGAGCGGGTTTCCGACTCGGCTCTGCCTTATTCGATCTTGATTCCAGCCGCCTTCACGGCGCGCGTCCATTTGGCGGTGTCATCGGCGATCAGGGCTGCGAACTGCTCGGGCGAGTTCCCTGACGGCTGAAGGCCCTGCTTCGTGAATACTTCGATGACTTCCGGTATCGCCAGGGCTTTCAGCACTTCAGCGTTCAAGCGTCTGACGATTTCGTTCGGCGTCCCCTGGGGGGCGAGCAATCCGAACCACGCGCCCATTTCGTAGCCGGGCAATCCGGCCTCGGCCGTGGTCGGAATTTCAGGCACCTGGGCGATCCGCCTGGAGCTCGCGACGGCGAGCGCCCTAAGCTTTCCGCTTCGAATATGCGGCAAGTGGATCGCGATCGGGTCGAACATGATGTCGATCCGCCCGGCGACCAGGTCGGTCATCGCGGGCCCCGTTCCCTTGTAGGGAACATGGAAGAGATCGACGCCGGCCGAGATCTTGAACATTTCCCCGGCGATGTGCAGCACGTGACCGGTGCCGGGCGTTCCGTAGGTGAGTTTGCCCGGCTTCGACCGTGCCAGCTCGATCAGTTCCTTCAGCGACTTGGCCGGCACGGAGGCATTCACGATCACCACGAATGGCGAGTCGGTGAGCTGGCTGATCGGCGCGAACGACTTGCCCGGATCGTACGGAAGATTCGGCTGGAGGCTGGGCGCGCTCGCGAGCGTCCCCGTCGTGCCGAAAAAAAGCGTGTAGCCGTCAGCCGGCGATTTCGCCGCGGCATCCGCGCCCAGGGTGCCGCCGGCACCGGCGCGATTCTCGATGAACACCTGCTGCCCGAGTCCCTCCGAAAGCTTCTGGGCCATGATGCGGCCCACGATATCGGTGACTCCGCCCGGCGGGAACGGGACGATCAGCTTTACCGGCCTGCTTGGATACGGCTGCGCGGCTGCGTTCGAGATTCCAATCGCGGCGAGGAGCGAGACTCCAGCCGCGAGAATCGTACCGATCCTTATAGTGGCATTCATTACAGCCTCCCTTTATGTCAGCGCCTCAGCGCCCGCGTCGCTTGACGGCCGCTGCCGCGCGCTTTGTCCGGGACGACTTGTCCGAGCCGGGCTCGCGCAGCGCCTCGATCACGTCGGCCAGCGTCGGCGGCGCCGCACTGTCCTTGAATCCCTCGAGCCTGCGGTAGAGTTCCGCGGCGGCCAGGTGAAACCCGCCGGGAAGCCCCGCCGCCTCGAAGCTCGCCGCGATTTCCTCCATCTCGCCGACCCAGCGCCAGGCCTTGCGCGCTTGCGCGGTGACGACCTCGGAGCGCTTGTGCAACTCGGGCTGCGAAAGTTTCCACTCCGCGAGCAGCGCCGCTTCCACGCCTTCCGCCTCGGCCAAGGCGCGGACCGCGGCAAGGAGCGCGGTCGCGCCCTTGGTCCAGCCGGCGTAACAGGCCTTGAGCGCCGAAGCCGCTCCCGCGGGGCCATCGAGCGGAATCGCCTCCACGTTGCTCCCCGCAAACAGCGCGGCGACTTGCGCCGAAGCTCCACCCGCCAGATACATCCGCGAGCGTCCGCCTTCGACGGGCGGCGGACCGATGATGCCGCCATCGACGAAGCTCGCGCCGGATTTTTCGACCACGCGCCCGACATTGCGCGCGGTCTCGGGGGAAATCGCGTTCGCATCGACGTAGATGCCGCCGAACCCGAGGCCGGCGACTTCATGCGCCAACGCGAGCGCGCCGTGCGGCGGGCACACCGACAGCACGATCTCGGCCTCGCCGAGCGCGTGCTCGAGCGAGCCGAGATCCTCCAGCCCTGCGGCTTTTGCGCGCGCGCGGGTCGCAGCGCCGCGCCCGGCCGACGCCCAGACGACCCTCAGCCCGCGCTTGGCGAGGCAGGCGCCGATCGCGGCGCCCATTTCTCCGGGATGGAGCAGGGCGATCGTATTCTTGGTCACGAAACTGGAGCGCGTGAAGGACTGGGTCAGTGTTGCGGCATGATGATCTGCACGTGATGGCGGCTCACGTTGAGGAAGGGCGCGTTCATGATCTTGCGATCCCCCAGCTCCCAGATCTCGGCTTCGGTCACGGCGATGAAATCCTTCGCCTCGACCATGAAATCCGTCACCCTCGCCCCGGGCACGAGCTCGATATATCCCTTGATGCGATAGTTTCCGGTGAAGATGGTGACCTTCGTCTTGTTCGGATCCGCCATGGCCAAGCTCCTAGAATCGTTGCGGGTACTACTCTATGCCAGAGGGAAGCGGGGGCGCAACATCGCCTAGACCCGGGCACCCCAGATCGCCTTCAGCTCGGGGAGCGTAGTCACCTCGCCGAAGAGAAACTTCACGCTCGCGAGGGTCGCCGCATGCGCGGGCGGCGTGTGCGAGGCGACGCACTCCTCGGGAACGACGCAGTAGTAGCCGAGCGAGTGCGCGTCGCGCAGCGTCGACTCGACGCAGACGTGCGTCTGGACCCCGGAGAACACCAGCGTCCTCACCCCCTGCCGCTGCAAATGCGCCTGCAAGTCGGTGCCCATGAAACCGCTATAGCAGTGCTTCTCGACAACAGGCTCGCCCGGGGCGGGCTTCACGCCGTACCAGTCCGCGCCCCAGCTTCCCGAGGCGCAGCACACCTCGGCGATGTTCTGGCGCTCCAGTTTCGCGCGCATCGGCTCGGGAACGAGGTCGTGGGCGTAGTTCGCGCGCAGCCAGAACACTGGTACCTTCACCGTGCGCGCCGCGGCGACAAGCTCGTTCACGGTTTTCGCGACCTCCCGGCAGGCGGTGAGATCGCGCTTGATGATGCGATCGATGTAGCCGCCCGCGGCGCAGAAATCGTTCTGCATATCCACCACCAGCACCGCGGCGTGCGCCGGCGCGATCTGGGCCGAAAGCGAGAGCAGCGCCTCGCTCACCAGGCCACTCCGCCCATCCCGCAGCGCAAGGGCACCGAAGGCACATAGAAAACGGTCTCGGCGGGGCGCCCGCCGGCCGCGCCCATCGCGACCAGCCAGGCGAGAAGCTCGACGGTGCCGCCGTCTCCCGCCGCGATCATTCTTTCGATCGTCACCTCGCGCAGCACCCTGTCCGGATCGCCTTCGCCTAGCAGATCGAGGAACCAGCGGTCGAACTTCTCGTCCACGGCGAAATACTTCGGGCCGCCGGGGTCGTGCGAGAGTCCGCCCGTGCCCATGATCGCGACGCGCGCCTTCGACGGCCAGGCGCGCACGGCGTCCGCGAGGGCGCGCCCGAACTGGAAGCAGCGCTCCGGCTCCGGAAGCGGCGGCATCACGCAATTCATGTGGATCGGCACGAGCGGTACGTCGTACTCGGGCGTGAGGAACCTGAGGGGCACCGACCAGTTGTCGTCGAAGAGAAGCTTGTCGGAGAACGCCAGATTGAAGCCGTGCCTACCGCAGTCGCGCACGATATGGCGCGCGAGCTCGCGCTCGCCCGCGACCTCGTAGTCGAGGATGTTGATCCAGTCGCGGAACCACTCGGCCGGCCCACGCCAGCGTTCGGCCGTGCCGACGCACCAGTCGGGAATGTTCTCCATGGGAAAGTTGAGGAGATGGTCGTTCGCAACGCCGACGACAACGTCGGGCTTCGCCGCGCGGAAACGCCGCCCCATCTCGGCGTAGCCGGCGAGGAGCGCGTCCTGCTCGGACTTCGGCGCCTTGTCGAGCCAGCCGGTCGCGCCGGGCGCGTGCGCGAGCGCGATGACGGAGACGATCTCAGCCATTCCGCCGGTTCAAGTCCCTGGATCCCCGCTCGCGGCCTTCGGTTTTGGCGGGGATGACGGCTGCGCCGTCACTTGAGCATCTTTTGCGCATAGAGCTGCGCGGCATCGCTCTGGTTATGGTTGTAGCCGGCGCCCTTGAAAAGCCGCGTCACCTGCGGCAGGAAATACGGATGCACGCCAAGCTCGCCGAGCCGCCTGATGTCGATCGCGCGGAAGGCGCGCTTCTCCTCGTCCGAGAGCCCGTAGTCGCGCATCAGGTCTTCGAGGTCCTGCTGGAAGCGCTTGAGCTTCGCCGCGTCGCGCCGGACCTCGAAGATCATCCGGTTCGACGGCAGGGTCCTGTCGGTCTGCATGATTCCCATGGCACCCCTATTTTAGTGGACGTTATAATCGCGCGCAGCATGAAAACATACAGGCACAACGTCATCGTTCACTGGGGCGACACCGACCCGGCGCGCATCGTCTTTTACCCGAATTACTTCGCCTGGTTCGACGAGAGCACGCGGCTGTTCTGGGATTCGGTCGGCCTCGACTGGGATTCAATCGGGAAGAAATACGGCGTCGTAGGCCTGCCCATCGTCGAGGCCAAGGCAAAGTTCATCGCGCCTTCCAAGTTCCGCGACGAGATCGTGGTCGAGACGCAGATCGTGGAATGGAACGAAAAGACGCTCAAGGTCGGCCACACGGTGCTGAACGGCGGCGTGCGGGCCGTGGAGGGCTACGAAGTCCGCGTCTGGGCGCACCGCCACCCTGACGATCCCAACCGCCTCAAGGCGGCGACTATCCCGGCGGAGATCAAGGCAGTCTTCGAGTAGCCATGGCGAAGCAGATCGTCACATCCCCGGCCGCGCCCACCACCGGCTTCACCGACAAGGGCACCCCTTCCCCGCTCGCCCAGGCGATCCGCGCCGGGAACCTGCTCTTCGTTTCCGGGCAGGGACCGCTCGATCCGAAGACACGCGAAGTCGTGAGCGCCGATATCCGTGAGCAGACCAAGCAGACTCTGACGAACCTAAAGAGCGTGTTAACTGCGGCCGGTCTGGATTTCACGCACGTCGTGAACATGCGCGTCGTGCTGCGCAACACCGAGGACTTTTCCGCCTTCAACGAGACCTTCCGCGATTTTCTCCAGGGCGAGAAGGTCACGCGCACCTGCATCGGCGCGACGCCGCACAGGAAAGGCGTGAACGTCGAGATCGACTGCGTGGCGAGCTTCGATTAGGGCGTGTGCGCGGCGCACGCTACGTGCCGCGTCTCGGACTTCGAATGGTAGCGTGCGCTATGCGCACGTCCGGACACAACGCTAATTTCTTCGTGCGCGCGGCGCACGCTACTAGCGCAGCTTTCAGGGCCGATCCCACCGCGCCGGCGCCCCTTGCGTCACTCGAGCTTCACGCCCGAGAGCTTGATCACCTTCTCCCAGCGGTCGTATTCGCTCTTGAGGAACGCGGCGAACTCGTCGGGGGTGTTGGCGACGACTTCGAACCACTGCTTCTCGACGTACTTGTCCTTGAACGCGGGCTCGTTCATGACGCGCTTGACGTCGGTGTAAAGGAGGTTCGTGACCTCGCGCGGCATGCCGGCGGGGCCGACGAGGGCGAACCAGGTGCCGGCCTCGTAGCCGGGGACGCCGGACTCGCTCACGGTCGGAAGGTCGGGGAGGCGCGGGATGCGCTCGCGCGTGGCGGCGGCGAGGAGCCTCAACTTCCCGGTGCGGGCGTGGGGCTCGACGAGGAGCGGGGTCACCATCATCACCTGGATCTGTCCGGCAAGGAGGTCGGTCACGGCGGGCGCAGCGCCCTTGTAGGGTACGTGGAGGATGTCGATGCCAAGGAGATTCTTCAGGTAGTCGACGCTGATGTGCCCCGAGGAGCCCAGGCCGAAGGAGCCGTAGGAAAGCACCCCGGGCTTCGCGCGTGCGTAGGCGACCAGCTCCTGGAAGGTGCCGGCCGGCACCGAGGCGTGTACGGAGATCACCCACGGGAAGCGCACCAGCACGGTCACGGGCGTGAAGTCGCGCATGCCGTCGAACGGGAGCTTCCTCTGGAAGTGCGGCGTGATGACCCAGGTCGCCGCCTCGGAGACGAGCAGCGTGTAGCCGTCGGGCGCGGACTTGGCGACGTATTCGGCGCCGATGATCTGGGTCGCACCGGGCCGGTTCTCGACCACCACGGGCTGGCCCCAGATCTCGGTCAGCCGCGCGGCCAGCGAGCGCGCCATGTTGTCGGTGGCGCCGCCGGCCGAGGCGGGGACGACGAACTTGACCGCGCGCGAGGGGAAGGGCTGCGCGCACACGGAAAGCGATGCGATCAGCAGAAAAAATAAAACCGTGATTCTCGTCATGTCTCGGCCTCCACTTTGAGGGTCATCTCGCCGATGTGCTCGATACGGCCCCTGAGCCGGTCGCCGGGGCTAAGCTTGGCGACGCCGGCGGGCGTGCCGGTGGTGATGAGGTCGCCAGGGCGAAGGGTCAGGATCCCCGAGAGGAAGCGGATGTGCTCGCGCAGGCCGCAGATCATGTCGGCGGTGTGCGCGGTCATCGCTTTCTTCCCGTTCAGCTCGACCTCGATCCTCACGTCCTGCGGCTCAGGTAACTCGTCGCGCGTCACGATCCACGGCCCGAGCGCGGTGAAACTGTCGAAGCCCTTGCGGATGTTGCGCGTGTTCTGCCGGTTCCTGCCCCAGGGGTCGCGCTGGCTGATGTCCCAGCAGATGGTATAGCCGAAGACGTATTCGAGCGCCTGGGCTTCGCTCACGCGCCGCGCCTTCCTGCCGATGACCGCGCAGAGTTCGGCCTCATAGTCGACGTCCCTCGAGATTTTCGGAAGAACGATGATGCCGCCGGGGCCAATGATGGACGAGGAGGGTTTGAGGAAGAACTCGGCCATCAGCTCGTCCTTCGTGAGCGCGCTGCGGTGGGGGCCGCCGGAAACGGCCAGCATCTCGGCGGCGTGCGCCTTGTAGTTCGCTGCAGCGGCCCAGATCGACGGGGGGTTCTCAATTGGGGCGAGAAGCGTCACCGACGCGAGCGGAAACGATTTTCCGTCCAGCGCATGGCCCGCGCAGTGCATCGCCGCGGGGCGGTTGGCGAGGACGTCGATCGCCTCCTGCATGGTGTAACCCTGCCGCAGGTGACCGGCTGCTACGAGCGCGGCGCCGATCGGATAGACGCGCTCGCCCTGGACCGCGCCCGCCTCGTGCTCGCCGTACTGGCAGATCTTCATGCTGCGGGCATTGTAAGTCATGCTCCGGGGGCTGTAAGCTTCGCGCCATGCTCAAGCCCGCCGGGCTCACTCACGGACACTACGAGTGCCGCTCGCTCGAGCAGACGCTGCCCGTCCTCACCGAACTCCTCGCCATGAAGGTGGTGGAACGCGGGAACAAGGAGGCGCTGGTCGAGCATCCCAACACCGCCTGGCGCCTAGTGGTGCACGAGGCCGGCGCGGAGTCGGGCGACAAACCGCACAACAACCACTACGGCGTGCGCGTGGCGCGCGCCGAAGACATCGACGCCGCGCACCGGTACCTGGAGGCGAACAAGGCGCGCTATGGCCTCACCCGCGTCACGCGCCCGCGCGCGCAGCACTTCGCGCGCTCGGTGTACTTCGGCGAGCCCGGCGGCAACACGCTCGAGATCGAGTACTACGACCCGCAGGCCGCGGCCGAGGGGCGGGCGATCGCGCGCCCGCACTGGAAGCGCGAGCTATCCGAGGCCGAGTTTCCCGGGCGCGGCTACGTGCCGCAGGCGCTCACCCACGGCACGCTCGAATGCAACGACAAGGACGCATCCGCGGCGTTCTACCGCGACGTCCTCGGACTCGAGATCGCGGGCGGCGGCCGGATTTCGGTGTACGTCAAACATCCCGCCACGCCCTGGTACATCGTCGTCCTGCCGATCCGGAAGCGCAAGAAGCTCCTCACTCCCGCAAACCGCTTCACGCTCGCGATGGCCTCGCCCGACGACGTCGAGAAGGCGCACCGCGAGATTTCCGGACTTTCTTCAACGGAAACGACAGCCATCGAGTCCCGGGATGGGCGTTCCTCGTTCATCTTTTCCGACCCCGACCGCAACTGGTGGGAAGTGACGGCGAAGCGCGCTTGAGGCACCTGCGTGGGCTTCATTCCGCCCGATCAGGTCCGGTGACACGCCCCACCAAAGCGGCTCAACGTTGAGATCGACTGCGTCGCGAGCTTCGAACGCTGGTCCGTGACGGACGAGCGGAACGCTTTGCCGACTGCGCCCGCAGCGCGCAAGCCACCGCGCTTCGCGCCCAGGGCGCCATGAGCTGCGGCGATTCGAGCGCTTCGTCGGGCACGCTGTAATAGCCCAAGGTCGTTTCCTTGCTGCGGCGCGAGTACTGGAATGGCCCCGAGCCGGCGCGCTCGAATTGCGCGCGGTTCGAGGCGTCTGTCTTCAGATAGAGCATATCGTCGGCGATCAAGCCGAAGAAGAGCTCGTTGCAGTACAGGCCATAGCCGCCGAACATGCGGCGCGCGCGCACGCTGCCGACAGGCTTCAGCATCTCCAGCACGTGCTCCAGAAATTCGGCGCTGGCGCTCATCTCAGGGAATAATTGTGCACGGAAACAAGAAGAGGGAATTAGGGAGGTCAGCGACAGCACTCATTGTCAATCGAGGGGAAACCCACCCCGCCCCTGGACCGCAGGCGTCTCAGCCGGTATGCCTGCGGAACCTCGATCACCTTTCCTGCAAGGCGGGGAAGTCACCAGTTACCTTGACGTAGGTCATCTTGGGTACTAAAGTGACATACGTGGAAAAGACTCAGGTTTACCTGCCAAAGGAAGAACTCGACGCGCTGCGCAAGGCCGCCGCGCGATCCGGACGTAGCGTCGCGGCGCTCGTCCGCGACGCAATCCGCAAGGTCGTGCTCAAGCCGCAGTCCGCAGGTCCGGTTGCGCTCTGGGACGGCGAGCCCAGGCGCACGTCCGTCGAGCACGACAGCGTTCACGACGAGCCCTGATGCGGCAGCGGGAGGCGGTTTTCGTCGACAGCGGGGCGTGGATCGCTCTTGCGCTGTCGCGAGATCCGCTGCACGCGCAGGCGCGGGAGCAATGGAACCTGTTGCTCGCAGCCGGCGCGAAGCTTCACACCTCCGTTCCGGTCGTCATCGAGACATTCACATTTCTCGATCGCAACGCCAACCGCGAAGTGGCGCTCGCTTGGAAAGAATCCGTCTCCAAACCCGGTACGGTAAAAATCCTCCCCTGCGAGCTGCGTGATCTGGAACACTCGTGGGAGTACTTCCGGCGCACGGATCTGCACAAACTCTCGGCCGTCGATGCCACCAGCTTTGCAATCATGAAGCGGTCGCGAATTCGGATTGCCTACACATTCGATCATCACTTTGCCGTGGCCGGATTCAGGCTGGTGGCATGATGGCGGGCGGGTCCGCAGCCCGCCCCGACCGCGGCCTCAGGCGAGATGCTTGCGAAAGAAAGCGACCGTCCGCTCCCAGGCGAGCTTCGCCGCCGCCTCGTTGTAGCGCGGCGTCGAGTTGTTGTGAAAGCCGTGCTGGGTGCCGGGGTAGATATGCGCTGTATACGCGGCGCCGGCCGCCTTCAGCGCCTGCTCGTAGGCCGGCCACATCGCGTTGATGCGCTCGTCGCTCTCGGCGTAATGAATGAGAAGCGGCGCCCTGATCTTCGGCACCGCGGCGGTCTCCGCCGCCGCGCCGTAGAACGGCGCCGCCGCGTGCAGATCGCCGCCGAGCGCCGTCGCTAGGAAATTCGTCGTGCCGCCGCCCCAGCAGAAACCGGTGACGCCGAGCTTGCCTTTGGAGAGCGCGTGCGACTTCAGAAACCGTGCGCCGTTCAGCATGTCCGTGCGCAGCTTGGCCTGATCGAGTTTCGCCTGCATCTCGCGGCCGTCGTCGTCGTTGCCCGGGTAGCCGCCGAGCGGCGCGAGACCATCGGGGGCGAGCGCGAGGAACCCCTCCACCGCCGCGCGGCGCGCCACGTCCTCGATGTAGGGGTTCAGTCCGCGGTTCTCGTGGATCACCAGCACCGCCGGGAACGGCCCCTTCCCCGAAGGCTGGACGAGATAGCCGCGCATCGAACTCGAATTCCCGCCGGGGGAGGGATAGGAGACATACGTCGCCTTGATCCGCGTGTCGGTGAACGAAATCGTCTGCGCCCGGGCGTAATTCGGAAACAGCGCCTGCGCCATCGCGAGACTCGCCACGCCCAGCGCCCCGGCGCGTTTCAGGAACTCCCGCCGGTCGATCCGGCCGTGGCAGTACTCGTCGTAGAGATCGAAAACCCGCTGGTCGATTTCCAACTGCGTCACGGCGCCCTGCGGGGCGCCTTGTTCGATGAGCGTAGGCTCCAGCGTGGACTGCTCGGGCATGGCGACTCCTCCTTTGGGTTATGGCGCGCGTATGCTACGACAAAACTTGGGGGAGAGGCGGCTGGGCTGCGCTGGGACTTTCGGAAACCTCAGCCCGGCACACGTGCTTTAATCGCGTTCGCGCGCGCAGAATACTCAATCTTACCGTCCGGGCGAACCGGCAGTCCGGCTCGCACTGCCTCCATTAATCTCACGCGCTCGCTTTTCGTCATCGCAGCAATCATCTTGGTTGTGGGACTGTAACTGGGTGTCTGTGCCTCCCAGAAGTCGTCGAAATCGGAATAGGGCAACGTCACTTCGATGGACCGGGCGGCAATCCTTTCAAACCCTGCCTGCTCGAACAATGATTTAAGCGCGCCAAGGCTTGAATCCCTGGTACCGGGCAATTCCGGAACATCAGCGCCGAATTGACGCATCCCGCGGCGAAAAGGCCAACTTGGGGAAAGTTCCGCCGCGAAATCCCACACGTAGCCGGCGACAATGCCGCTCGCACGCGCAACGCGACGCATTTCGGATAGTGCTCTAGCCCGATCAGGGATGAAGTTTATGACGAGGGCAGAGGCAACGACGTCGAATGTGGCGTCGGGAAAAGGCAGCGCCTGTGCATCAGCAACCCGGAAATTCGCTCGCTGTGCTGCCGGCTGACGGCACGCGTGGTCGATCTGTGCTTGCGCTGGGTCGACGGCGGACACCGCCGTGGGCGAGCACGTATCGAGTACCAACTCGGTGAAAATGCCGGTGCCGCAGCCCACTTCGAGCCAGCGCGCACCCGAAGGTGCTGCCACCCAATCAAGGAAAACCGGACCGACGGCACGGCTCCAGCGCCCCATGAAGCGCTCGTAGGCGGCGCTGTCGTCAAAGATCAGGTTGCGGTTTTGATTTGCGTCCACGTTGACGGGCGGCTGCGCGCATAGGGACGGTCGCCGCTCAGACGAAATCATTCGCTGTCATTCCGGCTTGATACCGGCCGCCTTGACCAGCGCTGCGTTGAGGGCGATTTCCTTCAGGACATGCGCGTCGAATTCTTTCGGTGTCATGACCATCGGCTCGAGGCCCAGTTGGGCGAGCCTCTCCCGCAACTTGGGCGCTTGCAGCGCTTTGAGCGTCTCGCGGTGAAGCTTGTCGACGATCTCGCGCGGCGTCTTCACCGGTAGAAAGAGTCCGAACCAGATTGGATACTCTGCGTTGGCGAATCCAGCTTCCAGCGTCGTCGGCACGTCAGGCAGCGCGGCGGAACGCTTCGTGCCGTTCACTACGAGTCCAGCGAGTTTGCCTTCCCGAACTTGCGGCAGGACGAGCCCAACCGGTCCGAAGAAAAAATCAACCCGTCCGGTCATCACTTCGGACATTGCTTCCGCGCCGCCTTTGAACGGAATATGCACGGCTTCCACTCCCGCGCTGAACCGGAACCGTTCTGCGCTGAGATGAGTTGCGGTGCCAATGCCGACCGAAGAGAAGTTGAACGTGCCCGGCCTCGCTTTGGCTGTGGCGACGAGATCGCCGACGGTCTTGAAGCCCTTCGCCGGCGCAACGACCAAGACACTCGGCGATATGCCGAACGGCACGACCGCAGCAAAATCTCGCGCCGGATCGTAGCTCAAGTTCGAATAAAGCGACGGTGCGATCGTGTGCGCTGACCCGTGGGCGAGAATGGTGTAGCCATCGGGATCCGCCTTGGCGACGAAGGCGGTGCCGATTGTCCCCCCGGCGCCGGTGCGGTTCTCCACGACGATGGGCTGTCCGAGTTGCGGCGAGAGCTGCTCGAACACCAGGCGCGGGATGATGTCGGTCGTGCTGCCTGCCCCGACGGGCACGATCACTCGCAGCGGTTTCGCCGGCCAGGTTTGTGCCCCGGCCTCCATGGCTGCGAAAGCGAGGCCGACCGCAGGCAGTATCATCAGGTAAATCGGTTTCATGACGCGCTCCTTTTGGCTGTCCGCATGAGAGCAGCGGATGTCGGCAAGTATGGTGACCGCGATGCTCACCGTCCAATATAGAGTTCTTCTGGTCATTCATGCCGATCTGGCATAAGGTGAGCAGCGTGGATTTGCGGCAACTCAGAACCTTTGTGACTGTGGCGGAACTGGGCACCGTCTCCAAGGCGGCGCTGCGCCTGCACACCGCCCAACCCGCTTTGTCCAGACAGATCGGCGATCTCGAAGAGGAACTGGGTCTCGATCTTTTCGATCGCGTCGGACGCCGCCTTGTCCTGTCGAGCGCAGGCGAGCAGTTGCTCGGCGATTGTCGTGGTCTCCTGGACTATGCCCGCGCAATCGGCGAGCGTGCGCAGCTGCTGCGGCGTGGAGATTCAGGCGTGCTCAAGGTATCCGCCTCTCCGCACTTCATCGACGGTATCTTTCCGGATTTCCTGCGACGCTACGCGCAACGCCATCCCAAGGTACAGGTGAAACTGATCGACACCGTCGGTCCCGAAGGGTTGGCGATGCTGGAACGCGGGGAGATCGACCTTGCGCAAACTCTCGTTAGCGCGGTTGGGCCGGAAGACAGACGCTTCGAGAGCCACCCGCTCAGGCCCACGGACATGCTCGCTGCTTACCATCCGAAGCTGAAGCTCGGCAAAGGCGAGACGATCGAGATCGCACGCCTGGCGCCCTATCCG
The DNA here is from genome assembly GCA_964430565.1 of uncultured Enterobacteriaceae bacterium. Taxonomy (GTDB): domain Bacteria; phylum Pseudomonadota; class Gammaproteobacteria; order Burkholderiales; family SG8-39; genus VBDM01. The sequence continues at coordinate 53,243 of CAYSFD010000015.1, read as the reverse complement.
TTGTTGCAGATGCCTTCCGAGTTCGTGATTCGCAGGACGTTCGATGCCGCCTGCCGCCTCGCCGGGTTCAAGCCGAACACTCTGCTCGAATGCCGCGCCCCGCACGCCTTGCTCGCGATGGCCGAAGCCGGGCATGGCGTCGCGATCATTCCGTCGGCTCTGCGGACGGATCACTATCGGTTGCGCATGATTCGCGTGACCTACCGGGGCAAATCGCTAAACCATCCGTTGACTGTCCTGTCCAACAAACGGCGCCCGCTGCCACCCTATGCCGCGGCGTTTTGCGAGATGCTCGCCGAGTATGTGCGCGAGGTCTTTCCGCTCACGCGGCCGTCGGCGCGGACGGTCCTTCGTACTGTGAAGCGCGCGACCGCACGACGTGAGTAATCACGACGATTGATAGCCGGTGACGTTTTCACAGTCGATGGCCGCTCTGATCGCCCCTTGCGGGGGCGATTCACTTAGTTCCGCGCGAGCCAGGTCTTCGCCTGCTGCAGCTCCGGGCGGGTGTCGCCCTTTCCAGCTAGCTCAAGCAGCTTCCCGTAGTAGGTGCGCGCCTTTGCCGCATCACCGGCCTGCGTCGCTGCGAGCGCCAAGCCGTAGGTACCGCGAAGGCGGTTCGGATCGTGCTGGGCGGAGGTCTCGAACTCCTTCAGCGCCTGCGCCGGCTGCTTCAGTTCCAGCAGCATTTCTCCCAGCAGTTCGCGCGCCGGCCCGACGTAACCCGGGGTGACCGGCGATTTCTCGCTTGCGTCCTGCATGTCGGCGGACTGGCGCATCAGCGCGAGCGCTGCATCGCGCTTACCTTGCGCAAGTTCAACCCAGGCCTGCGCACCGAGCCGCTGCACCTCGACTTGCCCAGTCCAGTAAGCGTCCTTGCGCTCGGCGAGCGCATCGCGCAGTTGTGCGAGCTGCGCTACGTCCTTCTGTGCGGAGTCGGTGTCGCCCGAACGTGCCGCGCCGATCGCGCGCGCGAAGTGGATCATGGCGTCGGCATAGGGGAACTTGCTCGGGCGCGGTTTCAGTTGCGCAGCCATTTTCCAGTCACCTCGCTCCATCGCGTAGCGCGCACCGCCCGCAGCGAGCGCGAAGGCGCCGGCGTTGCGCTCGTAGCGCGCGGCCTCGGCCTCGCCGCGCTCGATCGCGCGCTTCGCCTCCGCGTCGCGCGCCAGCTGCAGCATCGCATAGGCCTGGTAGTCGAGCGCGTGCAGAATCTCATCCGGCGTGTTGTTCTTGCGCGCCGTCTCTTCCGAACGCCGGTTGGTCTCGATCGAGTCCTCCCAAGCGCCAACGCGCGTGAAGATGTGCGAGGGCATGTGCAGCGCGTGGCCCGCCGAGGGCGCGATGCTCGCGTATTTTCGCGCCGCCGGCAGGCCCTTGCCGGCAATCGGCGGGTAGTCGTAACTGTGGATCAGGTAGTGGGCCACTCCCGGGTGATCGGGCTGCGCGGTGAAGATCGGCTCGAGGATCGCTGCGGCCTTTAGCTGCCGGGCGAAGCTCTTGTCGTTCGGGTCCGAAGCGACATTGAGCGCGAGCGCATAGAAGATCGCGGCTTCCTTGTCCTCCGGGTAGCGCTGCGCGAGCTGCTCCATGGCCTTTTCGTACCTCAGCACGCGCTCGCGCCAGGGCGCCTTATCGTGCGTATACAGCGCGCCGATGGCGGCGACGTAGTCGCGCTCGCGTTGCGTCTTCGCCGGGGCCGCCAGGGCTTCGTCCACCGCGGCCTGGCCTTCCAGGAGCACTTTCTCCGCCGGCTGCCCGCCAAACGGATTGAGCAGCCGGTTGACGCCGATGCCCCAGCGGGCGATCGAGCACGAAGGGTCGGCTTTGAGCACCTCCAGAAAAGTCTTGCGACCTTCCGGGAACCAGAACGAATGCAGCAGCGCCACGCCGCGCTCGAACTGCACCTGCACCTTCGGATCGCAGGAAGTCGGGAAACTCAGCTTGCCGAGTTGTTCCGGAGGCCGGCCGGCAGCCTGCTTGGGATCGTCGTCGTGCGCCAGCACCGCCTGCGCTACGAGTCCTGAAAGGAACGCGCTGAAAATGATTGCTTGCCGAGTATTCACGTTTTCTCCCTTTAATTTAATTGAGCCGCGACGGTCCGGTTGAACTGTCACGCCGGGATGATTGAACGCGATCTTGGGTAAGAAAGTCCCGAAGAAACGACTAAGCTTTGGCGAAGGATGCGAAACGCCGCATAATTCAGCATGTTGCAATGAGGTCACCTTGAAGCCGAAGCATGCCCGTTGGCACTGAATCCCCTCCCGCGCCGGGCAGCCTGCAGGTCGGCGACTGGACGGTCGAGCCCGCGCTGAATCAACTCTCGGCCGCGGGCAAGACCGTGAAGCTCGAGCCCAAGGCCATGGCCGTTCTTGTCTACCTCGCGGCCCGGCCGGGTCAGGTCGTGAGCCGCGAAGCGCTGCTTTCAGCCGTTTGGTCCGGCGCGGTGGTGGGCGACGACTCCCTTACCCAGGTCGTCATCAAGTTGCGCAAGGCGCTGGGGGATGTTCCAGAGCTACCGACTTATATCCAGACCATCTCGAAGGGGGGCTACCGGCTCATCGCCCCGGTGGTCCGGTCGGCGGAGATCGCCTCCGCGCCGGTTCAGCTGGATGCGGAACCGCGTGCCGAACGCAAACGGCGCGTCCCATGGATAGCGGGAGCGGGCATGGCCGCAGTGCTGCTCGCCGCAGCCGGAGTCTGGTGGATAAAGGGCGAGCGGGTAACCGGCGTCCCGCCGGGCCAGGCACCGATGGCAAGCATCGAAGCAGACCGCACAGCGCAACCGACCGTTACCATCAAGCCGTTCGAGGCGCTGGGCAACGACCCGCAGGCGGTGCTGCTGGCTCGAGGCATTACAGCGGACCTCGTGACCGACCTCTCGAAGGTATTCGGGCTCTGGGTCATCGGTGTTGCGCCTTCGAGCGGCCCGGCGACTAGCGAGGCTCCACCGGTTCGCTATCTCGTGTCCGGATCGGTCCAGCGCATCGGCGAGCGCCTGCGGCTCCAGGTTCATCTCACCGACGCGGGCACGGGGAAGCAGCTCTGGTCCGAGCGATTCGACCGCGCGCTCGACGGCTTCTTCGCGATCCAGGAGGAGCTCGGCCCGAAGATTCTCCAGATTCTGCCTGCGAAGGTGAGCGAGGCCGAAATGCGGCGCGTGGCGCAGCGCCACACCCGCAATCTGGAAGCCTACGAACACTTCCAGCGCGGGCAGTCGGCGTTGTACGTCCGGCAAAGAACAGAGAACGAGACCGCTCGCGAAATGTTCCGGCGCGCCATCGCGCTGGACGCCGCCTTTGCCCGCGCGTATGCAGGGCTCGCGCTGACTTACGCCGCGGACCACCGTTATCAGTGGACGGGAGACCGCGCCGCCGCCCTCGACCGCGCATTCGAGCTGGCTCGGACCGCATACCAGATAAATCCGGACGTTCCGGAGACGTACTGGGTGCTGGCTTTCGTGCATGTGGAACGGCGTCAGCACGAGCAGGCGCTGCAGTACCTGGAGACCGCCGTTCGGCTCTACCCATCGTTCGCTGATGGCTATGCGCTGATGGGCGGAGTCAACACGTATGTTGGGCGTCCGGCGGATACCGTGCGGTTATTGCGTGCCGCGATGCGCCTCAACCCCCAGGGAGGCTATCTCTATTTCCAGAATCTCGGACGGGCCTATTTCTTTCTCGGCGACCTCGAGCAGGCGCGGGTCAACCTGGAGCACGCCCTGCTACGCAACCCGGTGAACCTCGAGACGCACGTCTACATGGCGGCGCTGCACGTCACGGCCGGCGACAAGGCGGCCGCGGCCTGGGAAGCCGAGGAGATCCGCGCGCTGCAGCCCGGATTCTCCAGCCACGGTTGGCTGGAAACCTATCCGATGACCGACGTTGCGCAGAAGACAAAGCTCGCGCGGGCGCTGGGCGAGCTGGGATTCTGAGCTTATCCGCCGACCTAGCGGACCCGGCCGGCCTTCACGAACTCGAGCGAGGCCCGAAACAACTCGAGGTCCTTCTCGTAGTCGGCCGCGTCGGCGCGATTGATCTGTATCCATTCCCGCGTGCTCGCCGTGCCGCCGGGCGCAAACGGGACGACACCGTCCATGGAGAAGTGCAATTCGGTCGCGGCGGCAGCGGGCAGGCGCAATCCGACGCCCTCGCCGCTGATGCAGGCGAACATCCTGTCGCTGACGAAGTAGGCGTCGAGGCCGTTGATTTTTCTTGCGCTGACGCCCGGGAGTTTCAGAAGAAGAGCGTCGATCTGCGCCTTGCGGCTGGATTTGATGGTATCGGTATTCAAGGGGGAAGTCTGCCAGGGTTGTGAGGAGTAGCTAGCGGCCTTTACTCCGCCTTGATGTTCGCCGCCTTTACCACCGGGCCGTACTTCGCGATCTCCCGCCGGATCCACTCGGAGACCTCCTCGGGGGTGTTGCCGAGCGGATCGACGTCCATCGCGTGGAGCTTCTCGCGGATGTCCGGGAGCTTCACGATGCGCACCACCTCGGCGTTGAGCTTGGCGGCGATCTCGCGCGGCGTGCCCGCCGGGGCGAACATGCCGATCCACAGCACCATCTCGTAGCCGGGCACCGACTCTGCGACGGTGGGCACCTCGGGTAAGCCCTTCGAGCGCTGCGCTGACGTAACCGCGAGAGCCGTAACCTTCCCCGCCTTGATCTGGGGCATGAGCGGCGGCGCGTCCACGATCGTCATATGCACGTCGCCGGCGATCACCGCGGTGATCGAAGCCGCGCTGCCCTTGTAGGGAATGTGCCTCATGTCAGCGCCGGTCATCTGCTTGAACATCTCGGTCGCGACCTGGAAAGCGCTCGAGCCCGAACTGTAGTTGAGCTTGCCCGGGTTCGCCTTGGCGTACGCGACCAGCTCCGGCACCGAGTTCGCCGGCACCGAAGGATTCACGATGAGCACCAGCGGAAACGACCCGACCATGCTGATCGGGACGAAGTCCTTGAGCGAGTCGTACGGGAGCTTCGTATACAGCACCGGGTTGACCGACATGCCGCCGGTGGCGTTGACGAGCAGCGTGTAGCCGTCGGGCGCGCTCTTCGCCACGTGCTCGGCGGCAATGATGGACGCAGCGCCCGGCCGGTTGTCGATCACCACCGACTGGCCCCAGGTTTCCTGCATCTTCGCGCCGACCAGCCGGGCGATGATGTCGTTGCCGCCTCCGGGCGGGAAGCCGACGACGATGCGGATCGACTTAGAGGGATAGGTTTGGGCGAGGGCGCTACCTGCGGCGGCGCACAGCGCAATGACTGCCAGGAATCTCGGTATGTTCATCGTTTCTCCCTGAGTTTCTATCCCCTCCTTATCCAAGGAGGGGAAACAGTCACCCAGCTTCGCGTTTCGCCTTGGCCGCGTACTCTACACCCTTCGCCATCCTGTATACGCTCTCCGTCACCGGCACCGGTACGCCGAGCTCCTTGGCTTTCCTGACCACGTAGCCGGTCACCGCCTCCAGCTCGGTCTCGCGGCCGGCCTCGATGTCCTGCGCCATCGATCCGGCGTGTTTCGTGAGCGGCGCCTGCCCGGAGCGGAACTTCTTCACCAGGTACATCGGTTCGAATTCTAACTTGATGCCCTGCGCCTCGGCGACGCGCACGCACTCGGCCGCCATGTCGTCGATCAGCGCGCGCATTTCGGGCACGTCGTAGCGAGCCGCATTCACGCCCCGCACGATCGCCCCGATCGGGTTCATCACGCTGTTGAAGATGAATTTGCCCCAGATCGCGCCGCGCGGATCGGCGACGACGCGGGTGGGAAGCCCGGAACGCGTCATCAGCTCGCCCAGCCACGCGACCGATTCGACCTTGCCGCGCGCCGGCCCCAACCAGGAATCCTCGCCGTGGACGAGGTGATGCACTCGCCCCGGGCCCTCGTAACGCGCCGCTTCGAACGAGACTCCGTGCGCGACGTCGAAGTCCGTGAGCCGCGCCAGCGTTTCCTCGTTCCCCATGCCGTTCTGGAAAGTCACGAGCACGGGCCGCCCTTCGAGAACCGGATGGATGGAATGAAACGCGGCTTCGGTCGCCTGCGACTTCACGAGAAAGATCGCCGCGTCGAACCTGCGCGGTCCCATCTCCGCTGCATGCGCGAAGGCAGGGAGCTTCGTCACCGATTCGGTGCGGCCCGTCAATGCAAGGCCGTGCCGGCGTATCGCCTCGACGTGTGCTTGGTTCGTGTCGAACACCGTGACGTCGGCCACCTTCGCGAGGTAGGCCGCGTACAAGCCGCCTATCGCACCGGCGCCGATGACGAGAATGTGCTTGTGCTCCATGACACAGGGGCGCTACCAGAGCTCGATGTCCTCGCAGAGTCCGGGCGCCCATAGTAGCCGCTATTCGCGCCGCGATTCTTCCGCCTTCGACGGCCGCGATCCCCGCCCCCGATCTACGCGCACCGCTTGGGCGAACAGCGCCACATACGCCGCGCGCCGGGCCTCCGGCGAGCGCCCGAGCGAGTAATAGTGCGGGTGCGGCGTGACCAGAGCGCTGTCCTCGCCGAGTGCGTTGGCCCGGTAGCTCGACCAGGGGTACGCGCCCGGATGCGCGGCGAGTCCCGCGCGCACCGGGTTCTCCTCGATATAGCGCATGCAGGAAAGCAGATGCGCCCGCGCATAGGCGGGCGTGGCGTCATAGGGCTCCTCCCACAGCGCTTCCTCGTGACCGTAGGCCGCCGCCAGGTAGTGCGCGTAGCGCGCCGCAATCTCCGGCATCAGACGCGCCGCCCCGCCCGCGCGCACGGAAGTGAGGAGCAGGTGCACGTGGTTGCCCATCAGCGCCCAGGCGTGGACGGCGCATCCGGCGCGGGCGGCGCAGTCGCGCAACGCCTCGAGGTAGGCCGCGCGGTCGCGTGCGCAGGAGAAGCAGGCCGAGCGCGCGAGACCGCGCTGCACGACGTGCAGCGTGCTGCGAGGCTCTTCCGGGCAGGCGAGGCGCGGCATGGCACACGGAACAACGCCGCGCGCCGCGACCCCGTTGACCCCGTGGCGCGGTGCGCGTCGACCGGCCCGGCTCAGACCGGCTGCCGCGCCGCGGGCAGAAAGGCATCCGAGAAGCAGGCGTCCTCGGCGAGTCCCTGCGCGATGAATGCGGGCCGCGCCACCTCCACCATCTTCACCGAGCCGCAGGCGTAAATTTCGTGGCCCGAAAGGCTGGGAAAGTCCGCGAGGATCGCCTCGTGGACGAGTCCGGTGCGTCCGTTCCAGTCGTCCTCGGGCGCCGGCTCCGACAGCACCGGAATGAACCGGAAGTTGTCGTGTTCGCGCTGCCAGCGCTCCGGCAGCCCGGCCATGTACAGGTCGCGGCGTCGGCGCACGCCCCAGTAAAAGATCAGCTTGCGCCTGAAGCCCGCGCGGAATGCGTGCTCGAGCACGCTCTTCACCGGGGCGAAGCCGGTCGCGCCGGCGACGAGAATCAGCGGCGTGCCGCCGTCGCGGATGGCCGAATACCCGAGAGGACCTTCGAAGCGCACTGCGTCGCCGATCTTCATATCATTGAACACGTGGGGGGTGAAGCGTCCGCCGGGAACGAGACGAATGTGCAGCTCGACCGTATCGGTTTCCTGCGGCGCGGTGGTGAAGGAGTACGCGCGCCGCTCGCCGTCCTCGAGGATGAAGTTGATGAACTGCCCGGCTTCGAAGCGGATGCGCTCGCCGCCTTCCAGCCGCAGCCCGACCAGCATCACGTCGTGCGCGAGGCGCTCCAGCCGCTCGACGCGCGCCGTATAGTGCCTGGCGGGCTCGCGTTGCGCCGCCCCTTCCTCGTACTCGACCTCGATATCCGAGAGCGCCGTGGCGCAGCAGGAGAGGAACTTCCCGGCGGCACGCTCGGCGTCGGACAGCGCCGACTTCTGATAGATGCCGTAGTCGAGCTCGCCGTTCAGCAATGCGCACTTGCACACGGCGCAGCCGCCGTTGCGGCACTCAAACGGGAGCGGTACGCCCTGGCGCAGGGCGGCGTTGAGCACGGTTTCGCCTTCCCACGCGCTTACCGTCCGATTGCCAGGGTAAATCGTGATCTGCAGCGCCGCTTCACGGGTTTTGCGCTTCGGCGGCAGCCACGGCGCGAGCAGTAACAGGACAGTGAAGCCGCCGACCAGCAGCCACAACTTTTGCGGTGACCAGCTGTAAATCAGCGGATATGCAGCGAGATAGAACCAGTCGAGGTCGAGCTCGAGTGGAACCCGATTGAGATCGGCCGGGCCCTGCGAAAGCGCCGGCTTGGCGAGAGAAAGCACGAGCAGCGTACCGAGCGCGGCTAACGCGATCGGCCACGGCGGCATGGTCTTCGCGCGCGGAACACTCTGAGTGTGCACCCATAGCACCGCCAGCGCCGCGAGCGGAATGCCGATGTGCAGGAAGCTGAGCAGCGAGAAGAACCGGTCGCTGATCGCCTCTGGAAAAATAAAATTGCGTACGAGAACGCCACGGAACACCGGCAGCCCGTCGAACCATTCCGCGGTGGCCGTCACCACGAATTGCGCGAGCCGGTCCCAGGGCAGCATATAGCCGTTCACACCGGAGGCGTACACCAGCCACAGCAGAACCACGCCTGTGATCCAGGAAAAGGTGCGGAAACTGCGGTAGCGGTCAAAGACGAAATTCCGCACGAGATGCAGCAGCATCGTCAGCACCATCGCGTCCGAGGCATAGCGGTGCAGGCTGCGCATCACGCCGCCCGCGTACCATTGGGCGTGGGTCAAGTCTTCGACGGAGGCGTAAGTCGTGTCCACGCCGGTGCGGTAGAACACGTAGAGGTAAAGGCCGCTCGCCATCACCACCCACAGCATCCAGTAGCTGATCGCGCCAAGGTAGTAGAGCGGGTTGAGCCGGTCGCCGAAGGCGGCGTTGAACGCGCCTTCCGCTTTCATAAACAGCCACTGGCCCGAGGACTGGACGCGCTTCAGCACCGGCGGGGCGGAATTTTCATGAAGCATCAAGCATAGCAGCCGGCTCCCGGCTGCAATTTGACTCACATCAGGAAACTCGGACGCAGCCGGGTTCGCCGCATTCCCGTTGCGCGAACAGGGCCACCCGGTCTGACGAGACGGGTAGCCGGCGCGACGAATGGCCCACGAAAGGACCGCGGCGAACCGCGCCAACTTTGACCTACATCAAATCCGACCCCGGTCAGCCTCCGAAACCTTAATTTACATCAAATTTTTTCCGGTCATCGGTGCGTAGATTCGCGCTCACGAACCCCAGAAGGAGAGACGCCATGGCTGAGCCCGTCCAGGCCGCGCCCGCCGAGGAAAGCGTGCCGGTGATGCAGCAGATCCTCGAGAACCCTTTCCTGCTCCTGTTTCTCGGCGTCGCCGTCCCGACGGTCATCTACATCGTCTGGGGCGTGATGGAGATCGTCGGCATTCCGATCGCGAAATGACCCCAACGAAGGAGGGTTCCCAATGAGCGCCATACTGCCGCCTTCCGAGCGACTGTGGTGGAAACAGCCGGTCCACAGCGTCGAGCTGGTATGGATCGTGATTGCCTTCGTGTGGTGCATGGTAATGTTTTTCATGATGCCGTACTGGCACATCTACGGAAAACAAAACCTCTCGGCCGAGACCTACCGCACTACCCCCGACATGTTCGCGAAGAAGGCGCAGGCGATGGTCGACCAGTACACGGTACGGGTGGAAACCGACCAGAAAATCCCGGTGGTGAAACCTCCCGAAAACAGCGACGTCTACCTGATCGCGCGGCTGTGGCAGTGGTGGCCGATCCTCGAGCTCGAGAAGGGCAAGACCTACCGCCTGCACCTCACCGCGATGGACTACCAGCACGGCTTCTCGCTGCAGCCCGAGAACATCAACATCCAGGTGCTGCCCGGCTACGAGCACGTGATCAAGGTCACGCCCAACCGCGCCGGCACCTACGCGATCATCTGCAACGAGTTCTGCGGCATCAACCATCACACGATGGTGAGCAGACTCTATGTGAAATGAGCGTCAAATAGGGGAGTCTCGAACATGGCAACCACCGCACTTTTCCGGACCTGCCCGCGCACCGGCCTGCAGTACCACCGCTCGGCCGAGACGCTGATCAAGGTGAACGCCGTCGCCGCGGTGGTATCACTGCTGGTGGGCGGCGTTCTGGCGCTGCTCATCCTGCTGACGCGCTGGCAGGTGGTGCACCTGATCGACGCCGAGAACTTCTACATGACCCTGACGGTGCATGGCCTCGACATGCTCGCGTTCTGGATCATTTTTTTCGAGATCGCGGTGTTGTATTTCTGCTCCTCGACCCTGCTCAGGTCGCGCCTGGCGACCCCGCGCATGGCCTGGCTCGGTTTCGCGCTCATGCTGATCGGTGCGGTGACCGTGAACGTGGCCGTGTTCACCGGCACCTCGTCGGTGATGTTTACTTCCTACGTGCCGCTGCCCGGCCATCCGGCCTTCTACCTCGGCCTGATCCTGTTCGCGGTGGGGGCGCTGATCGGCTGCTTCGTTTTTCTGGGCACGCTGGTGGTGGCCAAAGCCGAGAAGACCTACGAGGGCTCGATTCCGCTGGTGACCTTCGGCGCGCTCACCGCCTGCATCATCGCCGTCTTCACCATCGCCTCGGGCGCGATCATCCTGATCCCGACCTTCCTGTGGTCGACCGGCTACATCAAGTTCATCGATCCGCTGATGTACCGCACCATCTGGTGGGCCTTCGGCCACTCCTCGCAGCAGATCAACGTCTCGGCGCACGTCGCGGTGTGGTACGCGATCGCCGCCATCGTGTTCGGCGCGAAGCCCATGTCCGAGCGCGTCTCGCGCGTGGCGTTCCTGCTTTATATCCTCTTCCTGCAGCTCGCCAGCGCCCACCACCTGCTGGCGGATCCGGGACTGAGCACAGAGTGGAAGGTGTTCAACACCAGCTACGCCATGTACCTGGCGGTGCTCGCCTCCATGATCCACGGCCTCACCGTCCCCGGCTCGATCGAGGTGGCGCAGCGCGCGAAGGGCTACACCAAGGGATTGTTCGAATGGGTACGCAAGGCGCCCTGGAGCAACCCGGTGTTCTCGGGCATGTTCATCTCGCTGTTCGGCTTCGGCTTCCTCGGCGGCATTTCCGGCGTGATGATGGGCACCGAGCAGCTCAACATGCTCATCCACAACACCATCTACGTGCCGGGGCACTTCCACGCCACGGTGGTGATCGGCACCACGCTCGCGTTCATGGCGCTCACCTACTTCCTGCTGCCGACCCTGTTCAACCGTGAGGTGATCATGCCGGGGCTGGCGAAGTGGCAGCCGTACCTGTTCGGTCTCGGCATGGCGGTGTTCGTTGTGGCGATGATGGGCGCAGGCACCTTGGGCGTGCCGCGCCGCCACTGGGACATCACCTTCGCAGGCACGGCGCTGCCCCACGAATTTCCCGGCACGGTGTGGCTGATGCTCGGCATCATGGGCGTCGCCGGACTGGTGGCGATCGTCGGCGGCACGATCTACATTTTCCTCACCGTGGGTTCGCTCCTGTGGGGCAAGCGCCTCGAAGGCGGAGCCTATAGCACGCAGGGCAGCGTTCTGCGCATGCCGGTCGCGACGGCGATCACCGGACACGGGCACGCCGGTTTCGCCGCGCCGGGAACTTTCGTGTTCGCGCTGGTGTTCCTGGTCGCGTTCGTGCTCTACTACTTCGTCAACTGGAAGTACCTGTCGACGGTCTGGGGACTGAGCTGAAGGGCGGCGCGCGCGGAGAACGGCGAATGGGCACCGGACTGAAACTCGCCTTCAACCTGTTCAAGCTGCGCATCGGCATCGTCATCGCGGTGACCGCCCTCGCCGGCGCGGCGATCCAGCCGGGGCCGGCGGTGCCGGGCTGGCGGCTCGCCGTCCTCGCCCTCGCGGTGCTGGTGTCCTCGGCCGCCGCCGGCGCTTTCAACCAGTACTACGAATGGGAATTCGACCGCAGCATGGAACGCACGCGCCGCCGGCCTTTCGTCACCGGCGCGCTGCGGCGTCACGCCGGCTGGCCGTGGCTGATCGCGCTGATGACGGGGCTCGCGGTCGCAGCCGCGTGGCTCGCGGTCAATCCGGCGGCGGCACTGTATACATTCCTCGGCGCCTTTTTCTACGCCGTCGTCTATACCGTGTGGCTCAAGCGCCGCACCTGGCTCAACATCGTCGTCGGCGGCCTCGCCGGAAGTTTCGCGGTACTCGCCGGCGCGGCTGCGGTGACCCCGGCGTTGTCGCCCGAAGCGCTGCTGCTCGCGCTGGTGCTTTTTCTGTGGACGCCGCCGCATTTCTGGAGCCTCGCCATTGCCTGGCGCGCCGACTACGCCGCAGCCGGCGTGCCGATGCTGCCGGTGGTGAAGGGCGACGCGGCCGCTGCTCGTGCGATTTTCGGCCACATCGTGCTGCTCGCGTCAGCATCGCTCGCGCCGGCGCTCTACTCGGCCGGATGGATCTATCTGATCGGCGCCGTGGCGGGCAGCGCATTGTTCCTGCGCTACGGCTGGCGGCTCATGCGCCATCCGGACCGCAACAGCGCCATGGCGTGCTTCCACGCTTCGCTCGCGCAGCTCTCGATTCTCCTCGTGGCGGCGATGCTGGACGGCGCGCTGCGCGCCTGAGACTCGCCGTGAGAATTCGCAGAGCGCTTGCCGTCTGCGGCGCGCTGTGCCTGCTCGCAGCGAGCGCCGCGGCGCAGGAAGCGCCCGTGCCGGGGGTCCCCGATTACGACAAGGCGCTGGCCGCGAGCCAGGCCGCGGTCGGCCGGCAGGTCGGCGAATTCGCGCTGCTCGACCAGAACCGCAGGCGCATCGCGCTCGCCGATTACCGCGGCAAGCCTCTGGTAGTGAGCTTCGTCTATACCGCCTGCTCGCAGGCCTGTCCGGTGGCGACGCAGTTCCTGGCGAAGACGGTGAAAGAGGCGCGCGCCGCGCTCGGTTCGGACAAATTCAACGTCGTCAGCATCGGCTTCAACCAGCCGTTCGACTCGCCCGAGGCGATGGGTGCGTTCGCGCGCCAGAACGGCATTCGCGAGCCGGGCTGGGGATTCTTGAGCGCCGACATGGCGGCGATGGAGGCGATCACGCGTGCGTTCGGGTTCACCTGGTACGCGACGCCCAAGGGCTTCGATCACATCTCGCAAGTGACCGTCGTCGATGCGGGCGGAATCGTCTACCGGCAGGTATACGGCGAGTCGTTCGAGCCGCGAATGCTGGTCGAGCCGCTGAAGCAGCTGCTCTCCGGACAGGCGGACAATTCGGGGCTCGCAGGCGTCTGGGACAAGGTCAAACTGTTCTGCACCGTCTACGACCCGGGCACCGGCGGCTACCGCGTGAACTATTCGCTGTTCGTCGAGATTTTCGCCGGCGCCACGGTCCTCGCCGGGATCGCCTGGTTCCTCCTGCGGGAGCGCCGCAGGTTGCGGGTTTGGGCGGAATCCAAGTCGGCGGAGCGCTGATGCCACAGAGGGACCGATTGCTGCGCTACGCGGGCCAGGCTGCCTTGTATGCGCTATTCGCGGCGGCCGTCGGATATTTTTCCGCGTCGCCCCGCTATCAGCACCTGCAGCCGGACCAAGCGCTGCTGCGCCTGTCGTTCAGCCATTCGGGCAAGCTCAAGGCCGACTGCCGGCGGCGCACGCCCGAAGAGCTCGCGAAGCTGCCCGCCAACATGCGCGCGCCGCTCGACTGCCCGCGCGAGCGCTCGCCGGTCATCGCACGTGTGGAACTCGACGGGACCGAGCTGGTCCACGAGACTTTCGCGCCCTCGGGTCTGTCGCGCGACGGCGCCTCGACCGGATACCGGCGAGTGCCGATCGCCGCCGGGCGGCACCGGGTGCGCGCGCAGTTCAACGACGACGTGCGCGCGAGCGGCTTCATGTACGAGAGCGATCGGGTGATCGACGCCACTGCCGGACAGGTGGTGCTGATCGATTTCGCGCCGGAGCGCGGCGGAGTCACGATCCGATGAGCCCCGGGACTTTGTTCGCACCGGCGCTCGGCGCACTGCGCGCCGGAGCGATGTTTGCGGAAGAGCGCGTCGCGCAGTTCGCCCTTCCGGTTCCCGGCGACATGCGCAAGCGGCTCGCCGCCGGCTGGCTGCTGCTCGCGCTTGCGGCGCTGGTCGGCTCCGGACTTTTCTCGGTGCTCCTGGTGCTCGCGCGCACGCCCGGGCTGCAGCAGATGTTCCCCGTCGCGGATTTTTTCCGGGTGGCGCTGGTGGTGCACGTGGACCTGTCGGTGCTGGTGTGGTTCGCCGCTTTCGCCGGGATGCTGTGGACCCTGAACAGCCGGCCGCGCTTTGCGGCGCTGGCGGTCGCGGCGCTCGTGCGCGCCGCGATCGGGGCGATCGTCATGGCTGCGGCGCCGTTTCTGGGCCGAGGCCGTCCGATCATGAGCAACTACGTGCCGGTGCTCGACGACGGCGTATTTCTGTGCGGGCTGACGCTGTTCGGAGCCGGCTTCGCGCTGCTCATCGCGCGCAGTCTGCTCGCCCCGTCCCGCATCGGCGCCGGCCTGGACGGCGAGGGCGCATTGCGCTTCGGCCTCAACGCTTCGGTGGCGGCGGCGGCGATCGCGCTCATCGCTCTCGCCTGGTCGTGGGCCGGAGTGCCGGCGGAACTGTCGGGCAAACCCTATTACGAGCTGTTGTTCTGGGGCGCCGGCCACGCGATCCAATTCACCTGGACGCTGTTGATGCTGGTGGCGTGGCTGTGGCTCGCGACGCTGATCGGGGCGCCGTTGCCCTTGTCGCCGCGGCTCGCGGTGCTCTTGTTCGCGATTGCGCTCGTCTCGGTGTTCGCAGTGCCGGCGATCTACCTCGCCTGGGACGTCGGCTCGATCGAGCACCAGAGGCTGCACACCTGGCTGATGCGCTTCGGCGGCGGTCTGGCCATTCTGCCGATCGGCCTTGCGGTGCTGATCGGCCTTGCGCGCGCCTCCCCGGGGACCGCGGCGACGCGGCCGTTGCAGGCGGCGCTCGTCTGCTCGCTGGCGCTGTTTGCGCTCGGCGGACTGATCGGCTTCCTGATCCGCGGCAGCGACGTGCGCATTCCGGCTCATTACCACGGCTCGATCGTCGGTGTGACGCTGGCGCTGATGGGTCTTGCCTACGCGCTGCTGCCGCGGCTTGGATTCGGCACGCCGAAAGGGCGCCTCGCCATTCTGCAACCCTATCTGTACGGCGGCGGGCAACTGGCGCACATTGTCGGGCTGGTATGGTCCGGCGGCTACGGCGTGCAACGCAAGGTGGCGGGCAGCGAGCAGGTGCTGAAGAGCGCGCAGGAAGTGTTCGGGATGGGATTGATGGGTCTGGGCGGCCTGGTGGCCGTCGCCGGCGGGGTGCTGTTCCTGATCGTGGTGTTTCGCGCCCTGCTGGAGCGGCGCAGCCGCGCATCCGCATGAATCCGATGCGTCGCCTCGTGAGCATTGCCCTAGCGCTGGTACTGGTCATTACCCTGTCGAGCGCGTTCATCCGCCTGTCGCAGTCCGGGCTGTCGTGCCCGGAATGGCCCGCGTGTTATGGCGCGCAGGTCGAAATTCCTGCGGCTGCGTCCTTCGAAGGCTGGCCGGTGTTCATCGCGCGCGTCGTGCACCGCATTACGGCGAGCCTCGCCGGGATCCTGTTCCTCGTCATCGCGGCGCTGGGATGGCATCGCTGGCGCGGCGATTCGCGGCGCGCGGCAGCCGTCACGCTCGTCGTGCTCGCCGGCCTTCTCGCCTGGCTCGGGACATACACTCCCTCTGCACTGCCCGCGGTCATGCTCGGCAACCTTCTCAGCGGCATGGCGCTGCTCGGCCTGCTCGCCTGGCTGTGGCAACCGGACAGCCGCGGGGAAGCGTCGCCGGCGCGCCTGCGTCTCTGGATCGCTGTTGCGCTGGCGCTGGTGGCGCTGCAGATCGCGTTCGGCGGGTTGATCGGAGCAAGACACGCGGCGCTCGCCTGCGCCGGTTTCCCCTTGTGCGGCGGCGGAATCTGGCCACAGGGCGCCGATTGGCGCGCGTTCGATCCCTTCCTGGCAAACGACGGCCTCGGCGACGCCTCCCGGCAGGCCTTGCACCTGGCGCATCGCTTCGGCGCCCTGCTCCTCGCGGCACTGCTCGCGTGGATCGGGTGGCGGCACGCGCGGCTGCGCGGCGCGCGACAGGCGCTGGGAATCGCGCTGCTCGCCCTCGTTGCCCTGCAGATCGCACTCGGGGCGACGATGCTGATCACGGGTTTTCCCATCGTGCTCGCGGTGTTCCACAACGCTCTCGCGTCGCTGGTGCTGATCGTCCTGGTGAGCATGCTCGGGCGGCTGGGTCCGCAGCAGAAGCGATCGTGATACGCATCGACGCGCGCAACCTTGAGCCGCCGGGGCCCTTCGAGCGGGTGATGGAGGCGCTTTGCGAGCTCGAGCCGGGCGGCGAGATTCTCCTCATCCTCAACCGCGAGCCGGTCCCGCTCTACCGCGTGCTCGAGCGCAACGGCTATTTCTGGAACGCGACCTGGTTCGACGATGGGCGCTGCGAGATCCTGATCCGCGAAAAACGCGCGCCGGGCTGACGCTCAGGGATCGAAGCCACGCAGCCGGTCGACGTCGCGGATGTGCACGCTGCGGCCGCGGACTTCGATCAGGCCTTCGGCGGCCAGCTCGTGCAAGATGCGCGAGAAGTGCTCCTGGGTGAGGTTGAGCCGCGAAGCCACGACGCCCTTGGTGGCCGGAAGCGTGACCTCAATTCCGCCGTCCTGCGCCGACGACGGGCTGCAGGCGTGCAGGAGATAACCGATGATGCGCTGCGTGCCCGAGCGCATCGAGTTAGCCTCCAGGTCGCCGATCAGGTCGTGCAGCCGGTGCGACAGTCCGGCGATCATGCGCCGCGCGAAGCGCGGGTCGCGCTCCAGCTCGTCGAACACCGCTTCGCGCTGGATGTGCAGCAGCAGGGAGTCCGCGAGCGCCTGCGCCGTCACCACGTGCGGCCGCTCCATGAACATCACCGCCTCGCCGAAACTCTGCCCCGGGCCGAGGATGTCGACCACTTTCTCGTCGCCGTGCGCCGAAACGAACGCGAGCTTGACCTGTCCGAGCACGATGACATGAAAACCCTTGGGCGCGTCGCCCCGGTGAAACAGGATCTCGGAGCGCGACGCGCGCACTTGCTGGGTGAAGGCGGCGATGCGGTCGAGCTCATCCGGGGCGAGCTCCTTGAACAGCGGCACGTTGGCGAGAAGGGACCGGACCCTGATCGGAGCGTTCATGGTGTCGAGGGACATGGCCGATACGGCTGGACCAGCAGCACGTGCGCGCAAGGCGCAGTCTAGCCGATGGCGCCCCGAAACGGCAGAGGATCGTGCGTGAGTGCCACGGCAACGATGTAAGCGAACACCAGTTGCGCCGCCAGCCACGCCGCGAGTCGCACGCCACGAGTCCGGCCGCGGCGCAACGCCACCATGCCGAGCGCGATGTAGGCGATCAGGCCGGTAACCTTGGCGGAGAGCCAGCCATGCGTTCCCGGGTACTGCTGCAGGATCACGGTCATCCAGATCGCCGCGGCGAGGAGCACGGTATCGTTGATGTGCGGTACCACCCTCACCCAGCGTCGCTCGAGCAGCGGCGAGCCGAAAAGCATCCAGATCCCGCGCACGAAAAACAGCGCATAGGAAATCGCGACTGCGGCGACGTGGATTGCCTTGAGCGCGGCGAAGTCCATGCGCCGCAGATTACCTGCCGACGTCGAGCTTTGAGCGTTGGAATGTCATCCTGAGCCCTTCGGCAAGCTCAGGATGAACTCCGCGAAGGATCTGCTGTTAAATGCATCGCAAAGCAGATTCTTCAGGCTGCGCCCTCAGAATGACAAACCGGATTCACAGCACCGGAATGCGCACGTGCAGCAGCGCCGAGCGACCGCCGCGTACTTCCTTGAGACAGCGCTGGATCGCCGCGGGCACCGCGTCGGGTTCGGTCACCCGCTCGCCGTAGCCGCCCGCCGCCTCGCAAATCTTCGCGAACTCGACGTCGGGCGCGAGCAGGGCGTTGAATTCGTTGGTCGCCTTCGCCTCGCCGTCCGGATACACGCGCAGCGTCGCTTCCTTGACCGCCGACCAGCCCGAGTTGTCGAAGAGCACCGTGAGGATCGGCAGCTTGTACTGCTTGGACACTGCGTACGCCGAGGAGGGATTGCCGAAGTAGAAGCCGCCGTCGCCGACCATCTGCACCACCGTCGCCTCGGGTCTTGCGAGCTTGATGCCGAGCGCCGTGCCCGATGAGCTGCCCAGGCCCCCGCCTCCGAAGCCGACCGCGGAGCCGGGCTGGGTGCGCATGATCTGGGCGTTGACGACGGGGCCGTTGCGAATGCCTTCGTTGACGACGATCGCATCGTCGCCGATCGCTTTCGACAACTCGGCGCAGAGGTAATGCGGATTGATTGCGCCCGCCTTTCCCTTGTCCGCAGCCTGCCTGGCGAAATTGGCGCGGCGTTCGTCGCTTTCGCGCTTGATCGCTTCCAGGCGTTTCATCGCCGCGTCGCGGAACGCGGGCGTTGCCTTGGCCTTCAAGGCTTCCAGCAGCTGCCGCAGGATCAGGACGCTGTCGCCCTGCAGCCGCGCGTTCGAGGGGAAACCCCAGATGGGGAAGCATTCCTTCAGCACGTCCACGTCGATGTGTGCCCACCAGGTCTGGGGGTTTTCCCTGGTCTGCTTCGGGATCCACGGCACGTCCACGTCCACCAGCAGCCCGACGTCGGCATCCGCGATGTTCGGCGTCATGCCGAGGAAACACGGCGAAGCGCGCGAGATGTTGAGGTAGAGCGGGCTCGCCTCGAACACGCGGATCCCGGCGAGGCGCGCGATCTCCTCGATCAGCGCCGGAGCTTCCGTGTTGCGCCCCGCGTAGGAAGTGACCATGACCGGGTGCTTTGCCGATAACAGTTTGCCGGCGACCTGCGCGACGGTGGCCGCATCGGCCGCACCGGCGGACACTGCGCCGTAGCGCTCCTGCGGAAACGGGCGCATCGCAGCCTCGTCCCAGGTCTGCATGAGCGTCTCGCGCGGCAGCATCAGGTAAACGGGGCCCATCGGATCGCTGTGCGCCACGCTGTGCGCGCGGCGAAGCGTCTCCTTCGTCATCACTCCCGAGGGCAGCGTCCATTCCCATTTGGCGTAGGGCCTAACGATCCCCGCCTGGTCGAACGGTTCCTGGATGAAGTGCACGTAATTGTCGCGCGAGCCGGGCAGTTCGCCGCGCACCGTGTAAGGCGCCTTGCCCGCCATGAGCACGATCGGCAGCCGCCCGCGGCGCGCGTTGTGCATCGCCATCGCGGAATTGGCCGTGCCCGCGTCCACGTGCACCATCACCGCCTGCCCGCGGCCGGTCGCCATGGCGTAGCCCGCCGCCATGTGCATCGCGGTATTCTCGTGCGGGCAGTTGACCACCTTCGGATAGCTTCGACCGTCTTTTTTCCAGCGCGCCATCTCCTCGATCAGCGGCGCGTGATCGGTGCCGAAGTTGGAAAACAGATACTCGATACCGATGTCGTTCAGGCCTTCGAGAAAGTAATGCGCGGTCGAGTTGAGCTTGACTTGCGGGGCTTTGTCCATGCTGGGTTCCTTTGGTGTCGGCGGGGCGGGAAGGAGCGTTTCTCTCAACCCGCGCCAGCAATTTACGCGATGATAAACCGATTTGCCTGCATCCCCTGTGCCCTGTCGTCAGCTATTGTTTTACGTCGGCCGGAACCGCCCCGGTCTTGACCCAGGAACGCATCGCGATCACGGTTTCGGGCTCCACGCCGACAAATCCATGGGCGGTGAATGCTTCACAGGCTCCTCCGCGTCCGGGTCCGCCGCCGCGGACCGTGAGGAGAGGCTTGCGGCTCTTTCGGGAAAATCCCTGGGCGTCCCGATACGACGTGTAAGCGCAGGGATCGGCTTCGTGATGCACCCACAACAGGTCAGCCGCCAGGTCGGCCCAGTTCACCCAGGACAGGCCCGGGCCATTGCGCGTGGACTGGAACAGTGATGAAGTCAGGATCGTCCGGCGCGCGAGGCGCGGGTTCATGCGCGCGGCATGGAACGCGCTGACCGATCCTTCGCTCGTTCCGACAAACGTCCAGTCCTCGACGGCGTAGCCGCGGCCGACTTCCATGAGCAGGGCCCCCACATCCGCGCCGTAGCGCGGCGTCTCGCGAAAATGCTGCGTGAACGTCGCCCACTGGTCGGAAGGCGCGTCCACCACGAGCACCAGAGTCCCCTCGTCCAGCCAGTGCCTGCGGGAGCGCACGAGAAAATTTCCGCGCTGCTCGAACTTCGGCAGGTCGCTCTCCTCTCTGAGTTTCATGATGCCCGGATAGCCGGGAAACAGCGCGATGCCGTGCTTGAACGTCTTCGCGCCCTGCAGGTGCGTGACCAGCCCGGCGATCGTGTAGCCGTCGCGCCGCGCGGTCACGACGGAGGTCGGGTGCGCGAGGTTGGCGTCCGCTGCAGGAACCGCTCCACCCTGTGCATGTCCGAGCCGGATGCCCGCCAGCATCGCGGTAAATACCAGCAGGTGCGTCAGGCGGCCCGGAAAGTTCATTCTGCTCTTGTCTGCGCTCGGAGATGGAGCGCTGGATGGATTCGCGGCGGCCTGTCCTGGCGTCACCGACGGAAATTCAGAAATTAGCCTAACGCTTGCGCCTCGCGGCCACCCGCTTGGTCTTGCGGCGGGCACGTGCCGGGCGCTTCTTGGCGCTCTTGGTCGCCGCAAGCCTCGCGACCACCTCGCCAGAGGCCGGGTCGGTGACACCGAGCCCGCCACCGAGGTCTTCAAGCATCCCCCGCAGCTCATCCAGGATTTCGATCATCTGGGGACGCGCGGCAGCAAGGCTCTTGAAATTCCTCCACTCGCCGACGACGCAAAAGGTCTGGTCCCCGGTCCTGACCAGCGATCCGCCGATGAATCCCTTGAACGCGGGTCTCGCCTTGCGGTGCGCATCGATGAAGCTCTGCTCATGCCCGGGTTTCACCCGGAACCGCACTACGTTGAATGCCGTCATGACAGCTCCTTTTCCTTGTTTCCCCTAGCGGGCCCGCTTGAACGCCGGTCGCTCTGTGCAGCGCTTACGCCAGCCGGCCACGCGCGGATGGCGGTCCAGCTTGACCCCGAGCATGGTACCAAAGCCCAGCCAGCTCGCGGCCGCAACGTCGACAAGCGAGAACGCGCCCAACAGATATTCGCGATCCCCAAGTCGCGCCTCGATGGCGTCCAAGCAGCGGTTGAGCTGCGACAGGTTGTACTCGGCTGCCGCCTTGCTGCGGTCCTCCGGTTTGTAGGAGACCGGGGTGTCGAGTCCGTGGTACAGGTGCTGCATCATGTAAGGCCCAAGCTCCGTCATGGACCACACCGTCCACGAAACGGCGTCGGCGCGGGCCTGGCCGCCGCCGGCCGGCCACAACTTCTTCTCGACCCCATACTTCGTGCCGAGGTGCAGCAGGATGGCGCCCGATTCGAAGAAGCTCTGGTCGCCGTCGGCGAGCGCCGGCACCTTCCCGTGAGGGTTCACCGCCAGGTACTTGGCCGATCGGTGCTCCTGCTTCTTCAGGTCGATCTCGGCGTACTCGTAGGGTATGCCCAGCTCCTCGAGCGCCCATGCGACGCGCGTACCCGAGCTTCGCGGCGAAGAATACAGTTTGATCGCCATACTTACCTCCTCCGTTGAGACGGCATCATAAACTCGCGCCCGCCGATTGCCCAGCCGCCGTTCGGGAGAATCAAAACGCGCACCCTTATGTGCCCTCAGCGCGCGCCGGATCCCCGGACGGATGCATCTCCAGTCGAGTCAGTTCATGGGCCGACGAGCATTGGGTCTCTAAGCAGCTTGCGGTTTCGACCGAAACACGAGAACGCCGATGGCCGTGAGCGCCGCGAACGCGGCACCCGCCATGAACGTCGCGGGTGGCCCGAGGAGGTCCCACAGGTAACCTGCAACCACGCTTGCCACCAGCAAAGCCGCGCCACTCACGAGGTTGAATATCCCGAATGCACTTCCACGAAGCTCGGCTGGCGCAGTGTCTGCCACCAGCTTCGAAAGCAGGCCTTGCGTCAGCGCCATATGGAGTCCCCAGAGCAGCGTCCCGCCGAGTACATGCCACGCCGAGGTGGCCGCCGCCAGCACGAGATCAGCGACGATCAGCATCGCGAGTCCGGCCACGAGCAGGGTACGGTGACCGAAGCGGTCGGCAGCGACTCCGGCCGGGTAGGCCCCGGCCGCGTAGACGACGTTCATTACGATCATCACGATCGGCACGTAGCCGATGGCGAGCCCCACGTTCTGTGCCCGCAGTATCAGGAACGCCTCGCTGAAACGAGCAAGCGTGAACGCCGCTCCGATCAGGACGATGAACCAATAACGCGGTTCGAGCCGGCGCGCGCCGGCAAGGGTAAAAGAAACGCGCACGCCGGGATCGGTTCGCGATCGCTCGGGCTCGCGCACGGCGACGCACAGCAGCGCTACCGCGATGAACGCCGGGACTACGGCCACCCAGAGCACCGCATTGAGATCGTTCGCGAACCAGGCCATGAAGGCGATCGCGAGCAGCGGGCCGAGGAAGGCGCCCACCGAGTCGAGCGACTGGCGCAGGCCGTAGGCCGCCCCGCGCAGCGGCGCTGGTGTGACATCCGCCACCAGCGCGTCGCGAGGTGCGCCGCGGATGCCCTTTCCGATCCGGTCGACGAACCGCGCAGCGAATACCCACTCGATCGAAGTCGCAAGGGGAAACACGGGCTTCGTAATCGCGGCGAGCCCGTAGCCGAGGATGACCAGGAACTTGCGTTTGCGCAGGTAGTCGCTCAGAACGCCCGAAAACACTTTGGTGACTGCGGCAGCGGCCTCGGCGAGGCCTTCCACCAACCCGATGGTGACCATGCTGGCCCCGAGGACGGTCGCCATGAATATCGGGAGCAGGCTGTGGACGAGTTCGGAGGACATATCCATGAACAGCGAGCCCAGCCCGAGCGCCCAGACAGTCGGCGGCAGAGAGCGAAGCGGCCGGCTCGGCTCGGCGGGTTTTTGTTCTGCGCCAAGCCGGCGCGTCGGGTCGGTCATGATGGGTCTTCCCGCCTAAACGCTCGCGATCGGCGGCGGACGCAGCCGGTCCTCTGCAGCCCGCTGTTCGGCGGAAGACCCGCAGCCGGAAACGTCGCGCTTATCGCGGCTAGGCGGCCACCTTGTACACGACGTCGTGCTCGCGCGCGTGCCCGGTCACTCGCAGGCCGATTTCCTGACCGGCACCCGCTTCGGACACGCTTTGATGCTCGATTTGCAGTGAATCGACCCGCTGGCGGAAGTCGCTGGTGTGGCCGAGGATGCGGATCGTGTCGCCGATGCGCAAGCTCCCCGACTCCAGCCGCACGATCGCGACGGAAAGATGGCCGAAGTAGTGGATCACGACGCCGACGCGCACTTCGCCGGCCATGGGGCCGCGAGCGGGCGCTGGAGCGCTTGCCGCGGGCCGCGGTTTCTGCGCCGGGCGGGCGGTTTTTTTCCTGGGGGACGCGCCCCGCGGCGCCGGCTTTCTCGCCGGGGCCTTTTTCTTCGGCGCTACGGATTTCCTGCGGATCGCCGGTTTTCTGGCCGGCGCTTTCTTGCCTTTTACTTTGGCCTTGCGTTTCTTTGCTGCTGCCATGGCTCCCTCCTTCGGATGCGCAAAGTGGAACCCGCTAATCCTAGTCGCCCGGACGGCACATATCAACGTGGGGGGAGCAGTGGCCGCACCACCTCCGTCAGCGCCTCGCCGAGCTTCAGGTGCTGGTCGGCGTCCAGATGCACGCCGTCCACCCTGCTCGAGGGCGTCACCGCAGCGGCGTCGAAGAAGCCGCAGCCCATGGCGGCGGCCACCTCCCGATAGGCTTCGGCAAGTCCCGCGCATTTGGCTTCCCCGCCGGCGAACTTTGGCG
The DNA here is from genome assembly GCA_964430565.1 of uncultured Enterobacteriaceae bacterium. Taxonomy (GTDB): domain Bacteria; phylum Pseudomonadota; class Gammaproteobacteria; order Burkholderiales; family SG8-39; genus VBDM01. The sequence goes on along the minus strand of CAYSFD010000015.1, from coordinate 29,387 downwards.
CAATCGGGCCTTTGGGCGCCTGAATGGGCGGCGGCGCGACCACGAGGACAGGCGGCACCGGCATCCCGGGCTCGATCGGCGCCGCGCGAATCGCGTTGACGAGCACCGCGATCCCCTGAGCGGAGTGCCAGGCGTTGTGCGGATGCATCGACTGGAAGTCGTTGGTGCCGAGCATGAGGAGGACAAGCGCGAGCGGCGAATGGATTTCGATTCGCTGCGCCAGCCCCGCAAAGCCGTTGCGCCCGGGCTTGAAGGGATCCTCCCAGACGGTGCGCCGGCCGTTCAGGCAGTCTTCGATGACTCGGACGCCCGCGCCTCGCGCGTTCAGGCGGTTCTCCATGACACCCGGCCAGCGCGAGTCGAACGGCAGTCGATCGCGCGTCAGCGGGACGATGCCCCAGGAAACAGAGTCCGCGTAGACAAGAATCTGCTGCACCGGCCGTGCCTTCGAGCTACTTCAGCAGATGCGCAATGGAATTGGCGTAGTAGCGCAGCACCGCCAGCTCCTTTCCGTGCGCGAAGTACAGCCCGTCGCTTTCGTCCACGAGGTGTCGCGACAGCAGCATCCGCAGGCCCACGTTGATCGCGTAGTCGAAGTCGCTCCGCGGCACATACACATGCGCCTTTGAGCGCTCGAGCGCTTCGAGCAGCCGCCCGACTTCGGCTTTCAGCTCCAGCGCCGAGAGCCTGCGCTCCGGATTTGTCACGAACACGGTCGCTATCAGCGGCACCGGCACGACCGGTACGACGCGGCCCACCGCTTGCATGAGGTGGGCGCCTAGCACGGCCGTTTCGCGCTTGCGATCCTCGCCCGAAAGCCTCTGGAAATCCACGCCGCGATCGCGGCAGTAGGCGCGCATCGAAATCGGCGAGCCGAAGTTGACGCAGGCGTAGCCGAAGCGGTGCCACTCGCTCTTCAGCATCAGCCTCAGGTTGTGCGCGACGAAGGCGAGCGTGTTCCAGAGGGTTTTTGTGCGGCCCATGCGCGGCGCCTCGGCGTCGAGTGAACGCAGCAGGCTGCGGTCCTCGAGCACGCGGTCGTAGTTGATCCCGAGCGGCACGAACACGAGGTCGCGCTCACCCTCGAGGCGAAACCCGCGCATCGTGTAGTCGATCACGCCGAGCTTGGGCTCGCGCATGCGGCCGTCGCGCGTGAGGCCTCCTTCGGGGAACAGCGCCTGCGGAACACCCGCTTCGGTCGCCATCGCGATGTAGCGCTCGAGCACGCGCCGGTACAGCTCGTCCTTGGAATTGCGGCGAACGAAGTAGGCGCCCATCGAGCGGATCAGCGCCGAGAGCGGCCAGAAGCGCGCCCACTCGCCCACGGCGTAGGAGAGCGCCGCCTGGTCGGCGGCGAGGTAGCCCGCGAGGACGTAGTCCATGTTCGAGCGGTGGTTCATCACGAACACCACCGTCGCGTCCGGCTGTATTGCGGCGAGACCCGCCGAATCCACGTAGCCGAGCCGCACGCGATAGAGCGCGCGGGCGATGCCGCGCCCGATGAAGTAGCCGATGCGGAAATAAAGGTAGGCGTTGAACGCCGGCACGATCTCGCGCGCATAGCGCTCGACGGCGCGCAGCGCCGCCGGCACCGAGACGCCTTTCTCCTTGGCGAACTGAGCGGCGGCGGACTGCACCCGCGGGTCGGTGAGCAGGCGGTGGATGAGCGCCTGGCGCTTGGTGCGCTGGAAGGGCCGGATGCCGATGCGAAGGCGCTCGCCCAGCTCGTCGATCACGCGGTTCGCCGGGTGCGTCACGAGGAAACGCAGCGCCGGCATCAGCACGTGCTCGTAGAGCGCCCAGACGGCGAGCGCCGCGATCAGGACGAGAAGCCATGCGGGGAGTGAAACCGCGTCGGTCATTTGAGAGCGGAAACGTGTCGGCGACCATCCCGGCGGCTACGCCGCCACCCCTCCTCATTCGAGGAGGGGAGAAATTCAGGCGGGTGTCGCCGTACCGCCGGAGGGGAGAAATTCAGGCGGGCTTCGCCATGCCGCCTTTGGTCCTGTCGAGTACGGTCATCGCCGAGGCGACGACACTCGCCACGTCGGCGAGATTGGTCGGCACGATCATGGTGTTGTTGGTCTTGGCGAGATTGCCGAGCGCGCCGATGTAGAGCTCGGCGACCTTGAGGTTGGCGGCCTGCAGGCCGCCCTCCTTGCCGATCGCGTCGGCGACGGCGGTCACCGCCGCGGCGGTCGCATCCGCAACGAGGCGCAGCGCGGTCGCCTCGCCCTGCGCCTTGTTGATCGCCGACTGCTTCTGCCCTTCGGAGGTCAGGATCGCGGCCTGCTTCTCGCCCTCGGCGAGGTTGATCTCCTGCTGCTTCTCGCCCTCGGACTTGGCGATCAGCGCGCGCTTTTCTCTCTCAGCCGTAATCTGCGCCTGCATCGCGCGCAGGATCGCCTCGGGCGGGGTGAGGTTCTTCACCTCGTAGCGCAGCACCTTCACGCCCCAGGAGCGGCCGGCCTCGTCGAGCACCGCGACGATCGAGCGGTTGATCACGTCGCGGCTCTGCAGCGACTGGTCGAGCTCCATCTTGCCGACCTCGGAGCGCAGCGTCGTCTGCGCGAGCTGCACGATCGCGGTGACGTAGTCGGAAGTGCCGTAGGAAGCCAGGCGCGGATCGGTGACCTGATAGTAGATCAGGCCGTCCACGGCGAGCTGGGTGTTGTCCTTGGTGATGCACACCTGCTCGGCCACGTCGAGCGGGACTTCCTTCAGGGAATGGCGATACGGAACCCGGTCGATGAAAGGGATGATGATGTTCAAGCCCGGCTCGAGCACCTGGTGGAACTTACCGAGGCGCTCGACGACCCACGCGCTTTGCTGGGGCACCACGCGCACGCCTTCGATGACGAACACCACCACCAGCGCGACGATGAAGAAGGGGATGGCGAGCGGCCGGATCGGCTCGAAGTAGGAGATGACGAAGGTGGCGATGAGAACGCCGATGATCTTAGCAAGCATGCTGCCTCCCATGGAGCGTGAGATTTCGTCCGCCACCTGCGCGAGATCAGGCGGGCCGCGTCTTGGAAACTTTGAGTGTGTTGCCATCGACAGAGATGATATAGAGGATTTCGCCGGGTTCGCCGGAAGCGTCGCCTGAGACTTGCGCGTCCCACAGCGCGTCGCGGTACTTCACGCGCGCCTGTACCGTGCTCTTGTTGACCCAGGACTCGAAGACGGCCGGCTGGCCGACATCCAGCCCTTGCATGCGTTTGGGCGAGATCGACTTGCGAACCAGGTGCACCCAGACCACGCCGGCGACGGCGACGACCGCCGCGGCGAGCGCCTGCCACACGAACGCGCCGCCGGCGTACGCCACCCCCGCGCCGGCGAAGGCGGCGATGCCGAGGACGACCAGGTAAAACGTGCCCGTCACCAGCTCAACGATGATGAGGATGAAGCCTGCGATCAGCCAGGCGAGGGATAGGTCCAGGGACATTGCGGAAATTCTTGTTATGGGCGTCCATCCTACAACGTCTGTCACTCCGGCGCCCGGCCTATTCGTGCCGCCGCGTAATCCAATCCGCGACGAGCACCGGCTTCGCCTCGCCCTCGCGCTCGACAGTGACGTTCCACGTGATCTGCACGCCCCGGTCGATCTCCTCGAGTGTGGCCAGCCGGAAGCGCGCACGCACGCGCGAGCCCGCCGGAACGGGGCCGGTGAAGCGCACGCGGTTCAGGCCGTAGTTGATCCCGAGGGTCGCGCCCCGGAACTCGATCGCGTCCCGCAACAGGCGCGAGAGCAGCGACAGCGTGAGAAAGCCGTGCGCAACGGTCGTGCCGTAAGGCGATTCGCGGGCCGAGCGCTCGCGATCGACATGGATCCACTGGTCGTCGCCGCTGGCCGCGGCGAACGCGTCGATCCGCGATTGGCTCACCGTCAGCCAGTCGGTCACGGCGAGTTCCTCGCCGACGCGCCCCTTGAGTTCGTCGATGCTGGCGATTACGATCTGGGCCATCGGTTTTTCTCCGCCACTCGCAAGGCGCTCCAAGCTGCGTTATCTTATCGCGAATGACAGCAATGACGATCAGCGCCAAGCTCTTCCTTACCGCAGGCGGCCTCGCAGCGCTCGCCGCGGTCGCGCTCGGCGCCTTCGGCGCGCATGCCCTGAAGTCACGCGTATCGGCCGAAATGCTCGCCGTGTGGCATACCGGGGTCGAGTACCACGCCTATCACGCGCTCGGCCTGCTCGCGGTCGGATTGGTCGCAGGGCAGCTTCCGGAATCGATGCTGCTGAAATGGTCGGGCTGGCTGATGCTCGCGGGCATCGTGCTGTTCTCGGGAAGCCTGTACGCGCTCGCGCTCTCCGGCGAGCGCTGGCTGGGCGCGATCACGCCGATTGGCGGTACGGCATTTCTCGCCGCGTGGGGCTTGTTCGTGATCGCAGTCCTGAAAACCTAGCGAGGAATCGCGGCTCCGTTGACGCCTGCACCGCGCTGATTTGAACCGGAGTAAACCTGGCCGCATGCCGGCGCTCCGCAATCAGGTACTTGAACCTGTCCCGGAGGGTGCACATCGGTCTAGTTGATTTCGCTCCCCCTGCGCACCCCGGCGGGGGCGATCGGAGCGAGTTTAGGGGTAAATCATGCGTGCGCTACCACATGCGCGCGTTGGCCGCCGCCGAGCGGCGCCACAGCGCGTGGCGCCAGCGGTAGCCGATCGCGAGCATCGCCGCCAAACCGAGGCCGGCGTACAACAGAGCGGTCGCGGCGAAGCCGAAGCGCCCAATGATCGGTCCCGCCGCGAGCAGTCCCAGCGGCAGTCCCCAGATGGCGAGCATGCGCACCCCCATCACGCGGCCGCGCATCCGCTCCTCGGACGCGCGCAACATCACCGCAGCCAGAGGCGTAAGGCAGAAGCTCTGAGCGAAACCCGCAAGGAAGAGCGGAGCGAGCCCCGCCGCCATCGTCCGAGTTTGTCCGAGCAGCAGGATCGCCGCAAACCAGGCCGCGCCGCCGGCGAGCATGGCGCGCGCAGGGCGCAGCGGCAGCCGGTTCGCCCCCACCACGAGCGAACCCGCCAGGGCGCCCGAGGCGAACGATGCGGCGAGGTAGCCCAGCCCGGACTGGCCGATCGCATAGACGTCCTTCGCCACATAAGGGAGGAGTCCGAGGAAAAACGGAAAAGCAAGCAGATTGACGAGGAAAGCCAGGCAGAACGCGCCGAGAAGATCGGGCTTGTTCCACACGTAGCGGAAAGTATGCATGAGGCCGACTGCCGGGTGCGCCTCGGGGCTGCCCGGCGCTCCCGGCGGCGCGCGATGCGGCGAGCCGGCGACGCCGAGCGACAGCGCGAATGCGCCGACGTACATCGCCGTGACCACCACGTACGCCGGGCCCATGCCAATCAGCGCCACGCCGCCCGTGCCGGCGAGCGCGCCCGCTATCCGCGCCGTGTCGGAGGTAGTCCTCGATATTCCGAGGGCGCCCAGAAGCATGTCGGGGCGCATCGTCTGCCCCACCAGCGCGTGCCGCATCACCATGTCCGAGGGGCGCAGCAGCCCGGCGGTCGCCGCTATCGCGAACACGTGCCATGGCGCGAGCGCCCCGCTCAAGATCAGCCCCGCCAGGACGGCTGCCAGCAGCGCGTAGATGCCGCGCGTGACGCACAGCAGCGTGCGGTGGCCGACGCGGTCTCCCACGACGCCGAAGAACGGCGAAAACAGGGACCCCAGCCATGCCAGCGCGCCGAAGATGACCAGCTGCTGCACCGAGCCCGTCGTCGTGAGCACGTACCAGCCCAGAATCAGCGCCTCCATCTCGAAGGCCCACGACGTGGCGAGATCGGCCGGCCACTGGAAGCGGAAGCTGCGCACGCCGAAAGGGGCAAGGGCGGCTGCGCGCGCATTGGGCAAAGGAGAGGTCACCGTAGAGTGCGGGGCAAGCGGGGAAAAACCCGCATCAAGTTCGCGTCCCCAAGGGGATTTGTACGCGATATTTCCCTTATCGTACTCCCCTGCGAGGCGTGGCTGCGGGCGGCCTAGCGCTCACATTGCGTGAATGTGGCAGACGGCCCGCCAAGATGCAATATATCGCTGCCGGAAGTTACTTCTTCGGCTTGTAAGAGAACTTCTGGCCCCCGACGCTGGCCTCGTGGGATAAGCGAATCAATCCGACCACGAAGTCGGAACGGCCAGCCGGCACTCCGCAAGGGATAAGGGAAGGGATAGGCGAATCAATCCGGCGGTGAAGTCTGAAGGGCCCGCCGACGCGTAGGTCCCGCCCGCTAAGGCCTCCGGGCCGGACCGCCCGTTCGCGCTGGCGAACGAATCGCGCGCAGCAGGTTGTCGATGGTGCGCAGCTGCATCCTCTTCACCGGAGAAGGCGGGCTTTTCTCGTCCGGAATCTCGGTGCCGTAGCCGGGCTTGTCGATGACCACGCTGCCGAACTTATTCTCCACGATGATGGCGCTACCGGCGTCCGATCCTTCCGGCTCCAGCAGCGCCACTTTGGCGGACGCATCCACCGTTTGCCCGTCCTTCTCCTGCCGCTCGGTCACTTCGCCTTCGACTTGTGTGCCGCGAATGCCGATCGTGGCGACGCTGACGCTGACGCTGACCTTCATGTTTTTCCCTTGCGAGCGAGCAATAAGCCCGGTGGCGAAGCGAAATGCGCCCTTGATGATCCGGGAGTGAAACGCGTCTTCATCGGCGCCGCCAGACGCATAGCTGTATCGCCCCACTTCGAATTCGGCATCGGGCCCCAGGACGAAGCGGGACTTATCCGTGAACTCGATCTGCAAGACCGTCCCGGCGCCGGTGCGGATGCGCTCTCCTGCAAAGACCGGATCTCCCTCCGCCAGCTTCCGTACGGGGCCGCCCTGCGCCTGCGCGCTGCTCAACTGGTCGCCCGTGATCCGCGACGCGCGCCCGACGGGGGGAGTCTGGGCTTCGGCGACCGCCGCCGCCAACAACAGACCCAGAGCAATCAGGCTCATGCCGACAGAGTGGAGTTTCATTTTGTGTCTCCTCGACAAAATTCCTCGCGTCATCGACGGATCCAGCTGCGGCGATTGACTTTGCGCAAGCAGCCCCCGACACTCCGCCGATGAGCGCTCGCAGTCACAGATTCGGCCTCTTGCTGTCCGTTACGCTGGCTGGCATGGCCGTCCTCATCATCGAGATCACTGCCATACGAATGCTGGCGCCTTTTTTCGGCAATTCCATTTTTACGATATCGAGCGTCATCGGCATTATCCTAGCTGCGCTGGGCCTTGGCTACTACCTCGGCGGTTTGCTGGCGGACCGCAGACCGTCGGCAGTGTGGTTTTTTTCCTTGATCGTCATCGCGGGTTTCTCGGTCCTGTTGTTGCAATTCTTAAATGCAGTCCTGTTACCGGGCATAGCTTACAAGCTATCCCTGATCAATGGCCCGTTGATCGTATCTTTCCTGATGTTTTTCCTGCCCGCCCTGTTCCTGGCGACGCTGTCGCCGTACGCGATCACGCTCCTGCACGCGCGCGAGGCCGACAGGGGCGTCGGCAATGCATCGGGGCTGGTGTTTTTCTGGTCGACACTGGGCAGCATTGCGGGCAGCCTGGGCACGGGCTTCCTGTTGATCCCGCATTGGGGCATCGGCAACATCATCGTCGGCGTCGGGTTGGGCCTGGTGCTGCTTGGCGCCGTCGGGCTTCTGCTGACGCGAAAGCTGCCGACAGCCCTTCCCCTCGGCCTTGCGCTCCTGGGCCTGATCTCCGGCGCTGCCCTGCGGCAGATCGCGGTGGCGGATGACCGCAGCGCGGTATTCGCCGCGGACGGTCTGTACGAAAGGATCGTGATCCGCGATATTCCTCATCGCAACCGCACCGCTCGAATCCTGCTGCAGGACCGCAATGTCAGCGGCGGCTTGTACCTGGATGATGGCAGCATGGCATTTGACTACACCAAGTACTTCGACCTGTACCGCCTGTTCACTCCCGAACTGAAGACCGCCCTGGCGATCGGCGGCGGCGCATACAGCGTGCCCAGGTCCATTCTGCACGACTCCCCGCGAGCGCTCGTGGATGTGGCGGAGATCGATCCGTCGCTGCATTCACTGGCGATGCGCCATTTCGCACTCCCCGACGACGCAAGACTGAGAAATCACGTGATCGACGGGCGCCGGTTCCTGCACGACACGGCGGAGCGTTACGACCTGGTGTTCTCGGATGCGTATCGCTCGCTGATTTACCGTGCGCCGAAGAAGGTTTCCGAATTGCCGCGGCCATAGGCGACCTCCTCCAGCAGATTCCATTGCTTGGAGGTCTGCTTCGATTCGGGTACCGCGCTGCCGGTTACCCCGTTTTCCGTATAGGCGTCCTGGTCGCGCTTCGACCAGAGGTAACCCAACGAGCTGGTCAGCTTCCAGTTGCCCCAGCCCGAGATATTGGTGAGGTTCGTCGATGCGAAGCTGCGCTTCGACGAGAAATCGCTGTCCACGGCGGCCGAAGTCAGCAACCCGATCGCCACCGTCCTCGACTGATCGGTGCTGAACTTGCCGTACCCCGCGATCAGGTCCAGGCTCCATGCGTCGGATATCAGCCAGGCGGCATAGGGATTGACGTTGTACCCGCCCGTCTTTTCGTTTCCGGAATTGAATTTGGTAACGTAATTGCTGCCTTCGTAGCCGCCTGAAATGCCCAGGACGTATTTGTCCGACCGCGTGAAGTCATAGCCGACGAGAACGTTCTGGGTCGCGCCGTAGAAGGCGGTCCGGAAGAAAGTGTTTTCGAGCGAGTCGATAGTGGAGCTGATCCACAGGCTTTGGCTATTGCCGCCGCCGCTTCCGCCCCCTACGCCGGATGGGTCACCGGCGGCCGCAAGGTAATTGACATCGCTCCTGTTGCCCGAATGCTCGTTGGCCGCCAGCTTCAGGCCGCCGACTTGTGTCACTTGTTTGGAGCTTCCCGCGCGCCGAAGACCGAATATCTGCGACCTGATGGTCCCCGCGATCGGCTGGACCTGCGCCTGGAGGGTGAACGAGTTGGTGATGGTGGTGCTCGGGGTGAGTTCCTCCGGCAGCTGGAGGAGCGTAAACGCCAAGGCAGTGCTGCCGTATGACAACAACGCACATCCGAGAATCCTGCCGAGGGTCTTCTGGAGCACGGTGTTCTGCGAAGTCTTAGACATGGTCCCTTATTGCGAAGTCAGGATACTGCAACGCTGGGACGAAAACAACATGAAGTCCCCTGCGGCAAGCTGCGGGGCGTCGGCGACGCTCTGGATCAGGTCGGCCTTCCTGACGACTGTCATGCGTGCTCGGCGTGCCTTGCCGGGGCCACCGGCATGATGCGATCGCTCGCGGCGATGGCTATGGCAGAGAGCAGGAAGGTGATGTGGATCGCGGTCTGGGCGATGATCGTCTTCTCGTCGTACGCCGCCGCGTTGATGAAGGTCTTCAGCAGGTGAATCGAGGAGATGCCGATGATCGCCGTGGCCAGCTTCACCTTGAGGACCGAAGCGTTCACGTGGGACAGCCACTCCGGCTGGTCGGGATGGCTTTCGAGGCCCAGGCGCGAGACGAAGGTCTCGTAGCCGCCGACGATCACCATGATGAGCAGGTTGGAGATCATGACCACGTCGATGAGGCCCAGCACCACCAGCATGATCACGGTCTCGTTGAGTTTGGTGGGCCTCTCGACTCCCTCCACGCTGACGGCGTCGAGGACATGCCCGAGCGCCTCGATGTTGCCGAAGGCCGCGAGCACCAGGTAGTAGAGCTCCTGCCAGAACAGCCAGACGTAGATCCCTTGCGCGACGATCAGTCCCAGGTAGAGGGGCAGCTGCAGCCAGCGGCTGGCGAAAATGAAGGCGGGAAGCGGCCGGAGGGCGCGGGCTTCGTTGGGGGATTTCATCGTTTCTTGCCATTGGAGGGAAGGAGGCAAAACTCTAGCATATCGAAGCCTTAGGCGAATCAATTCGGCCACGAAGCCTGGAGGGCCCGCCTGCGCGCTGCAATTCGATGCTTGAACCTGTCCCGGAGGGTGCACTTTGAAGGAAATACGTAAATGAGACTCCCGAGGCACTGCCATTAGCTAGGGAAAACCTGACGCGAATTGTCGGGTATCCCCTACAGACAGTCTCTACGATAAATCGCTATCGTGATTTTTTCAGCATGCCGCTGACTTTCACGAAGGGTTGGTTCTGCAAATGCGTGGCCTTTACCTCCCTCGCACGACTCAAACGTTTCAATACCCCCATTCCTGAGCGCCAAAACACCACCTGCTAGTGCAACGGCCCATCAAGCGACTTCTTGTCGCCAATCGCGGCGAGATCGCGTTGCGCGTCTTCCGCGCGGCGCGCGACCTCGGCATCGGGACGATTGCCGTGTATGCCACTGAAGACCGGTTCTCGCGCCACGTCCAGGCCGCCGACGAGAGCCATAGAATCGGTCGGGGAGGCCGCCCGGTCGACGCCTATCTCGACATCGACGAGCTGCTCCGCGTAGCCCGGGCGACCGGCGCCGACGCGGTCCATCCGGGGTACGGATTCCTCTCGGAGAACCCGTCCCTGGCGGAGGCCTGCGAGACAGCCGGCATTGTCTTCATCGGGCCTCGACCGGAGACCCTGCGTCTGCTCGGCAACAAGGTGGCTGCGCGAGCGCTCGCGCAGCGAGCCGGCCTGCCTGTATTGCCTGGCACGCGCGATGTCGAACCGGAAACCGCTGCGGGCGCGGTCGAAACCTTGGGCTTGCCGATACTCGTCAAAGCGGCTTGGGGCGGCGGCGGTCGAGGGATGCGGCGTATTGCCTCGATCGCCGAGGCGGCCACGATGGTCGATGCGGCACGACGCGAAGCACATGCAGCGTTCGGCAACGGCGAGGTCTATCTCGAAAAGCTGTTGAGTGGCGCGCGTCACGTCGAAGTGCAGATCCTTGGCGACATGCACGGCAACATCGTCCATCTCTATGAGCGAGACTGCACTGTCCAGCGACGGCATCAGAAGATTGTCGAACAGGCCCCTGCTCCCTGGCTGTCCGAGGGTGAACGCCACGACCTCTGCGCGATGGCCGTGCGAATCGGCAAGGAATGCGGTTACGCCGGCGCGGGCACGGTTGAATTCTTGGTCAACCCGGAGACCCGTGCGGTCTACTTCATCGAGGTGAACCCGCGCATTCAGGTCGAGCACACGGTCACCGAGGAAATCACCGGACTCGATATTGTTCGCGCGCAAATCCGCATCGCGGAGGGCGCTGCGCTCGGATCTGAAGCCTCTGGAGTGCCAGGACAGTCTTCGATTCGAATGACAGGCTTCGCTATTCAATGTCGGGTCACGGCCGAGTCGCCAGCCGCCGGCTTCGCCCCTTCGCATGGCCGCATCACCCACGCTGCACTGCCCGCGGGACCCGGCGTGCGCGTGGACGGCGCGTCCGTGTGGCCAGGTGCCGTGGTCTCCCCGGCCTTCGACTCCCTGCTCGCCAAGATCATCGTACGCGGCGCCGATCGCAACGAGGCCGCCGAAAGAATGCGCCGCGCGCTGGATGAAACGCGCATCGGCGGCATCGAAACCAACATCGGATTCTTGCGCCAAGTCCTCTCCGAACCTGCGTTCCTGCACTCCACCGTGCACACCACGTGGGTGGATGAACTCCGCCACCGGCCAGACTCCTCGGCGACCCGTGCCGCGATGGAGGATCGCCCGCTCGCATTCCTCGCCGAGGTCATCGTCCACCGCCACCCGGATCTTCGCGGGCGCGCTTCGGCCGCCCCGGCGGCGACGCGGGCGACGCTGCCGTGCTTGCCCGACGATGCGGCTGCCGCGCCGGGCACCCGGCAGTTGCTGCAGTCGCTCGGGCCCAAGCAGTTCTCTCGTTGGATGCGAGACGAGCACCGGCTCCTCATTACCGATACGACAGTGCGCGAAGCCCAACAATCGCTGCTCGCCACACGGCTGCGGACACATGACATCGTGGCGGCAATGCCCCACTACGCGGGCCTGTTGCCGGAGCTGCTGTCGATCGAATGCTGGGGCGGCGCAACGTTCGACGTCATGCTGCGATATCTGAGAGAGGATCCCTGGCATCGCGTCCAGCGCATCAGAGCGGCCGTCCCCAACGTGCTGCTGCAAATGATGCTGCGGGGCGCCAACGCCGTGGGGTACAGCCGCTATCCACAGCCGGTGATTCGGCGATTTGTGATAGCCGCCGTGAGCGCCGGGATCGACGTCTTTCGAATCTTCGATGCGCTCAACATCGTCGACAATATGCGCGGCGCGATGGACGCGGTGATCGAAGCAGGCGGGCTGTGCGAACCCACGCTTTGCTACACCGGCGACCTGTTCGACAGCGACCGGCCGAAGTGGAACCTGCGCTATTACGTCGAGCGCGCCCGTGCGCTCGAGCGCGCCGGAGCCGACGTGCTTGCAATCAAGGACATGGCCGGGATCTGCCGACCCATCGCCGCGGCAGCGCTGGTGCGTGCGCTTCGCGAGGAGGTCGGCATCCCGATCCAGTTCAACGGGCACGACACCGGCGGCCTGGGCGTCGCGACGGTACTCGCTGCTGCGGAAGCGGGGGTCGATGCCGTCGACTGCGCGCTCGATGCGCTGAGCGGCATCACCTCCCAACCCATGCTCGGCGCGATCCTCCGGGCGCTCGAAGGCACGGAGCGGGATCCGCGCCTCGCGCCGGCGCATGTGCTCACCCTGTCCCGTTACTTCGATGACGTGCGGCGGCAGTACGCGCCGTTCGAGATCGACCTTCGCGCTGGAACATCCGAAGTGTTTCTCCACGAGATGCCCGGCGGGCAGTACACGAATCTGCGCGAGCAGGCGCGCTCCCTCGGCCTTGCCGATCGCTGGCCGGAGATCGCCTCCCGCTACCAGGATGTGAATCGGTTGTTCGGGGACATCGTCAAGATCACCCCGACATCGAAGATCGTCGCGGATCTCGCGCTCTTTATGGTGATGCGCGACCTCTCACCGGAAGACGTGCTCGATCCGGATCAGAAGATATCGTTTCCCGCTTCGGTCGTATCACTGCTGCGGGGCGACCTCGGTATGCCCGATGAGGGATTTCCGCCGGCGCTTTGCCGCAAGGTGCTGGGGCGCGGGACCGGTAAGAACGATGCGCGGACCGACGTGAGCGCCGCCGACATCGATGCCGCCGAACGCGAAGCCGCGCACCTCGCTGGCGGGGCCGCCACGGAGTTCGATGTGCTCTCGTATCTGATGTTTCCCGACGTGTTTCGAGAGTACCGCGCGCACCTCGATCGGTTCGGCGAAGTGTGGCGTATTCCGACGGCCGCCTACTTTCACGGTATGCGGCCGGGCGAGGAAATTGAGATCGAGCGCGACGGCACAACAGCCCTGCATGTGCGCTTGCTCGGCAGTACCCACCATGATGGCGGAGCCGACGTGCAGGTCCTGTTCGAGGTCGACGGTGAGCTGCGCGTCGTAGGCGTCGCCGCGCACCTGGGAACTGGACCGCCCGGGCGAGCGAAAGCGCGCGACGACCGTCCTGGCGAGATCGGCGCACCGATGCCCGGCCAAGTTGTCCGGGTTGGTGTGCAGGCGGGTCAACTTGTGGAAGAAGGTCAACCGATTGTCTGGATGGAGGCTATGAAGATGCAAAGCGAAGTTATTGCAGCGTGCGGCGGCCGCGTGGCCGCCGTGCATGTGAGCGCGGGTGACATGGTCGGCTCGCGCGATTTGCTGGTGACACTAGAATGAGCGCGCGCCCGTTCATTGCAAGCACGAAGGTGCTTGCCGGCATCGCGACCGCAGTCGCGCTCGGCGGAGTCGCCGTCTCGACCCACGTACGAGCGGAAGAGATTCCGATCTCGATCGGCACGCAAAACACGACCATCAATACGGTCACGGCCGGCGTCGTGCTCAAGGAGCTCAAGCTTCTGGAGAAGCATCTTCCCAAGACCGGCAAGTTCAAGGACCGAACCTACAAGATCGAGTGGCAGAACTTCACCTCGGGTCCGCCGATCACGAACGGCATGATCGCCAATCGAATCCATATCGCCGCGATGGGCGACTATCCGCTCCTGGTCAACGGGGCAACGGGTCAGCAGCAGAAAGGGCAGGAAACCCAGCTCATCGCCGTGGTCGCTTACAACATGCTCGGGGCCGGCAACGGAGTGGTGGTGCACCGCGATTCACCGTACTTCGACCTGGCCGATTTGAAAGGCAAATCGGTGTCGGTACCGTTCGGCTCCGCGGCGCACGGCATGCTGCTGCAGACGATGCAGGATCGAGGGTGGCCGCAGGACTTCTGGGCCCTGTCCAACCAAAGCCCCGAAGTCGGCACGACCAGCCTCCAGGAGAAGCGCATCGATGGCCATGCGAACTTCGTGCCGTTCGCCGAGCTGCTGCCGTTCCGCGGCTACGCGCGCAAGATCTTCGACGGCGTGCAAACCCGCGTCCCGACCTTTCATGGCGTGGTCGTTCGCAAGGACTTCGGCGAGAAGCACCCCGAGATCGTCGAGTCCTTCATTCGGGCGATGATGGAGGCGAACGAATGGGTGCGACGAAACCCGACGCTCGCCGCCGAGCGGATTGCCGGGTGGACGCGCATCGAGAAGGAAGTCGTCTATATATTCTTCGGCCCCGGCGGAATCCAGTCATTCGATCCGACTATCAAACCACAGCTGGTCGATGCGATCCGCACCGGACGCGGCGTCTTGCAGCGTTTGAACCGGCTCAAGGATCTCGATACCGAGGCGTGGGTGAATGACACGTACGTGCGCCGTGTATTTCGCGAGCAGCGTCTTGACTACGATGCGCAACTGAAGTCGCTTGCCAACTACGAGGTCGCCGGCAACGACTCGTTTTGCGGGGTGCCGATCAAGCAGCCCAGACGAGCCGGTGAAGTGTGGATGGCCTCGGGCGAGATCCTTCCCTTCAGTTCTCCGGATTGCACGCTCGGTGCCATGCGTCGCTTTAACACGGAGGGTCGCAAGTACTCCGTGGCCTACCTTTACGACCGGGCGCTCGGGATCAAAGTCTTCGCCGAGCAGGCGTTCTACGCGACGGAAGGCGCCGACAAGCCGCGGATCGTCCCGTTTCTCCTGAGGAAGGACGCTGAAGCGCATGCTTTGAAATCAGGGGGAAAGGTTATCGCGCTTGCCGACGCCCTCAAGCAAACCACAGGGGGCAAGTAGTCGTGAGAAATCAGACCGACCTGACTGCCATCCCGGGGCCTGACCTGCCAAGCACGCTCACCACCCGAGCGACTACAAGATCCTCCGTGCCGCGGGACCGCGCGCGCAGGCTCTTTCGGGCGCTCGTGTCGACGGCGCTTTCGCTCGGCCTCTTTCTGCTCGTCTGGTACATGGTCACGCTGTACCGGGTCGAGCTCTACGTGCGGTTCACCAATATTCCAACGCCGGGCGCGGTGTTTGACGCCTTCATTGTCCAGATTCAAGTCCCGGCCTTCCAGACTCATATCGTCAACAGCGTGCGGCGCATCGCGATCGGATTCGGTCTGGCAGTGATCGTCGCCGTGCCGCTTGGCTTGGCGATCGGGCGATACGAGCGGTTCCGCGCACTGGTCTATCCGGCGATCGACGTGCTCCGACCCATTCCAGCGATCGCGTGGGTGCCGATGTCGATCATGCTGTGGCCAACCAACGAGACGAGCATTTGCTTCATCACGTTCCTCGGAGCGTTCTATCCGATCCTGGTAAACACCGTCGGAGGCGTGAGTGCGATCGATGCGGTTTATCTGAGGGCGGCCCGCACGCTCGGCGCGTCGGAGATGTTTTTGCTGCGCACCGTGGTGCTGCCTGCGGCGCTCCCGCATATCTTCACCGGGGCCACCGTTGGGATCGGTGTGGCATGGGTGTCCCTCGTCGCCGCCGAGATGATTTCCGGCCAGTTCGGGATCGGCTATTTCACGTGGGAAGCCTACTCACTCGTGCAATACGCCGACATCGCGCTCGGTATGGCGACAATCGGCCTTTTCGGGTTCCTGTCAAGTGAGATCGTCCGTCGCGCCGGAGACTTGGTGATGCCCGGGCTCGCGTTCCGGGTTCAGGAGCGTCATTGACATGAATACCGCCGCCAAACTGGAAATGAGCAACGCCACCGTCATTTTTGGTAGCGGCGCGATGCGTCATACGGTGCTCGATCGGGTGTCGCTCTTGGTCCGACCGGGCGAGTTCGTATCGCTGATCGGTCCGTCGGGTTGCGGAAAGTCGACGGTGCTCAACGTATTCGCGGGATTCGTGCGCTGCGGTGCGGGTACGGCGACCCTTGATTCGCGCGCGATCACCGGTCCCGGTCCGGATCGGTCGGTCGTGTTCCAGCAGTATTCGCTTTTCCCTTGGCTGAACGTACAGCGCAATGTGGAGTACGGGCTGCGCGCGCTCGGCGTGTCGCGGCGGGTGCGCAGAGCCAAGGCGTTGCGGCTCCTGGAGCACGCCGGCCTCGCGCAATACGCCGATCGCTATCCGGATCAGCTCTCCGGGGGCATGAAACAACGCGTCGGGATCATGCGGGCATTCGCGACCGACCCACGCGTGCTCCTCATGGACGAGCCGTTCAGCGCGCTCGATGCGCAAACGCGCTCGACCATGCAGCAGCTACTTACCCGTATCTGGGAGGAGCACCGCATTTCGGTGCTCTTCGTCACGCACGACGTCGAGGAAGCGGTATTTCTGTCGGATCGGGTCTTCGTCATGAGCGCAGCCCCAGGCCGTGTCCTTCGCGAGCTGAGCGTGGCGTTGCCTCGGCCGCGCGATGCGGATCTGTTCGACACCGCCGCGTTCCTTGAGCACGTGCACGAGATCAGGGTGCTGGTGCGCCGCGAGGGGCTTGTCGGAATCGGCGAATCGCCGGCGGGCGCGACCCATGGCGAGGATCTACCCGAGGAATTGGAGCTGGAGCGGGTGCTCAGGGCGCTGGTGCGCCGCGAGGGGCTTGTTGGAATCGGCGAATCGCCGGTGGGCGCGACCCACGCAGCAATTTCGTCGCATGCGCAACCATGACCAGCGCGAAGATCCTCTTGAGTCTATTTTCAATCCATACCGGACAGATCTTTCTATGACTCATCGGGAAAAATCGTGATGGAACAAGGCTCACTCAACCAGACCAAGCTTAAGATCGGCGATTCGATACAGCTGCAATTTCAGACCGGAACTGAAAAGTTCCGATGCCTCGTAACCCTGATCGGCTATCTTGCCGAGCAAAGCGTGATTGTATCCATGCCTGTGATAAATGGCCGTCTCATGCTGATGCGTGAAGGGCAAAATCTCAATGCGCGTTTCTTCGGCGGAAAAAATGCCTACGCTTTTTCTGCTGTCGTCAGAAAAACAACCAGTACCCCATATCCTTACCTGCATTTATCCTACCCGCCGGAGGTACGCGGGCTGGTTGTGCGCAGCAGCCCGCGTGCCCAAGCCCACATCGATTGCCACGCATCAACCAGGGACGGCAGCAGTTACAAGTGTATCGCTCGCGACATCAGCATCGGCGGAGCATTGATTGCAAGCCGGGAACAGATGGGCGAAGTGGGTGAAAAACTGTTGCTGAGAATACCCGTCAAAATTGATGAAAACGAGCATATGCTTGACTTGAACTGCCAGATTCGTTCGGTTAACACCTCTTACGCTTCAGCAAATGAAATATCCGTAAACCTGTTTGGCCTTGCCTTCCAAAAATGAAAAGATAGGAACATCGATCGCACCACCCGTCGAGCCGCTGACCGCGGACGACTGGATCGCCGGCTACGAGTTCTGATGCGCTACCAAAGCGACGCCAGCATGCGTAGCGCGAGGCCGAACGTCATCAGTGCGAAGATCGTGCGCAGGCGCTTGACCGGCAGCCGATGGGCGGTACGCGCGCCGAGCGGCGCGAAGAGCATGCTCATCGCCGCGATCAGGCCGAGCGCGGGCAGGTGGATGTAGCCGAAGGTGCCCGCCGGCAGCCCGCTGGCCTGCAACCCCTTGAGGACGTAACCGGCCGAGCCTGCGATCGCGATCGGAAAGCCGATCGCGGCGGCGGTCCCGATGGCGCGCCGTAGCGGCACGCTGCACCAGGCCAGAAACGGGATCGTCAGAAACGCCCCGCCCGCCGCGAGCAGGCTGGAGGCGACGCCGATGGTCGAGCCGGCGGCGAAGAGTCCCGCCGTCCCCGGCAACTCGCGCGTCGTCTTCGGCTGCAGGTCGAAAAACATGCTGATCGACGCGTAGAACACCAGGCCCGTGAACAGAACGGCGAGCGCCCGGGTGGGCAGAAAACCCGCTGCGAGCGCCGTGGCGAACGAGCCGGCGAGGATGCCGGGAGAAATGGCGCGCGCGATCTTCCAGTCCACCGCGCCGCGCCTGTGATGCGCGCGCATGCTGGACAGCGACGTGAAGAATATCGTCGCCATCGAGGTGCCGAGCGCAACGTGCAGAACGTGTGCTGCCGGCAGGCCTTGCGCGGCGAAAACCCACGCCAGCATCGGCACCATCACCATGCCGCCGCCGATGCCGAGCAGCCCAGCCAGAAAGCCGACGACGCAACCGATCGCCAGATACGCCAGCCACCACTCGCTCATTTGGCTTGGATCCACTGGTCGTCGCCACTCGCCGCGGCGAACGTGTCGATGCGCGATTGGCTCACTATGAGCCAGTCGCTCACGGCGACTTCCTTGCCGACAAGCCCCTTGAGCTGGGCGATGTCGAAGACTACGGCCTGGGCCATCGGTTTTTTGTCGTCCACTCGCAAAGCACTCCGGGCTGCGTTATCTTATCGCGAATGACAGCAATGACGACCAGCGCCAAGCTCCTACTTGCCGCGGGCGGTCTCGCGGCGCTCGCCGCGGTCGCGCTCGGCGCCTTCGGCGCGCATGCGCTGAAGACCCGCCTGTCAACCGAAATGCTCGCCGTGTGGCACACCGGCGTCGAGTACCACGTCTATCACGCGCTCGGCCTGCTCGCGGTCGGATTGGTCGCGGAGCAGCTTCCGGAATCACTGCTCCTGAAATGGTCCGGCTGGTTGATGCTCGCGGGCATCGTGCTGTTCTCGGGAAGCCTGTACGCGCTCGCGCTCTCCGGCGAGCGCTGGCTGGGCGCGATCACGCCGATCGGCGGCACGGCATTTCTCGCCGCGTGGGGCTTGTTCGTGATCGCAGTCCTGAAAACCTAGCGAGGACCCGAACCAGAGTAAACTTGGCCGCATGGATCCTGCCGTTCAACAAAAACTTTCGGCGTTAAAGGAACTCTGTACCCGGTACGGGGTTCGGAGGTTGGAGCTTTTCGGCTCTGCGGCGACGGGCGGTTTCGACGCCGGCAGGAGCGACTTGGACTTCCTCGTCGAATTTCTCCCTCTCGAACCGGGCCAGTATGCCAACGCCTACTTCGGACTTAAGGAAAATCTGGAAGCACTGTTCGACCGAGACGTAGACCTCGTGATGGATTCGGCGGTCGTCAACCCGTATTTCCGCGAAGAGCTGGATCGCACACGCACTGCATTGTATGCAGCCTGAGTCGCGCAAATACCTCTTCGACATCCAGACTGCCTGTAGAAAGCTCCGGCGATTTACCGCAGACAAGCGTTTCGAGCAAGGAGGGATAAGCGAATCAATCCGCCCACGAAGTCGGAGCGGCCTGCCGGCGCTCCGCAATCGGGTACTTGAACCTGTCCCGGAGGGTGCACCATCTGTCTTATGTTAATTTCGCTCCCCTGCGCACCCCACTGCGGGGGCGATCGGAGCGAGTTTAGTGGTAAATTAAAAAGGGAGTTTTACCGCCATGACGGACACGCTAGACAAGGAGACACCAGCCGCGGAAACGCCTGCGAAGGAAAAGCTGGCCAAGAAGAAAAAGAAGAGGAAGGCCGCCAAGGGAAAGGCATCAACTAGGCGGGCCAAGTCAGCAGCGGCAGAAGAAGAAAGCGGCGGCGCGACGACGTCGCCATATCCCCGACATTCCGTTGACAAGGCGCTGCGCATTCCGAAGGCGATACTTGAGCAGCACGCGGGGAAACCATGCACGGCTAATGAGGCTGCGTCGTTTGTCGGCGCGAAAAAGGCCCACGGCCCATTTCGCGTCGAACTCTCTTCCGCCAGCAAGTACGGCTTTCTTGATCGCCCTGAACCTGGAAAGGTGCAGCCCACGGAGCTAGCGAAACAGATCATTCGGCCGCAGAAACCGAACGACGAGATTGAGGGGTACCGTCAGGCAATCTTGAAGGCCCCGATCATTTCCGACGTCTACAAGCACTACCGTGGAGAAAATTTGCCTGACGATCAGTTCTTGAAGAACACAGTTGTCGAGAAGTACAAAGTTCCTGCTGAAAAATTTGAAGAATTCAAAGCAATCTTTCTGGAGTCGCTGGAGCAGGCAAAGTTAATTACGAAACACGGGGACAAGACTCGCGTTGCTGATGTCTCCTCTGATGAGCAGCCAAGAGACCAGAAATCCGAGCGCATCAAGAAGCTCGAACGCGCAGCAAACGTAAGTGCGACTGACACTTGCTTCGTCATGCAGCCATTTGCAGCGCCGCTCGGCAGCTACTACGAGAAGATCTACAAACCCGCTATTGAGAAAGCGGGCCTGACGCCTGTGCGCGCTGACGCCGATATTTTCGGCACGGGCAAGATCATGGATCAGATGTGGACCGGGCTGAACGCCGCCAAGGTCTTGGTCGCCGAACTCACCAGCCGGAATCCAAATGTGTTTTACGAGCTCGGGCTGGCGCACGCATTGAAGAAGCCTGTCGTCCTGATTTCTTCCAACGAGGAGGACGTACCGTTCGATCTCCACCACATTCGGGTCATCTACTACGACGTTACCGACCCGTTCTGGGGAGCCAAATTGCTGGAGAAAGTCGCCGAGAATATTCTTTCCGCGATCAACAACCCGGAAGAAGCAGTTTTCAAAGCGCCGGAGGCCTAGTAGGCATGGCGTGGTCTAGAGACAGCCAAGAGCGCTGGAAAGGGATAAGCGAATCAATCCGCTCACGAAGTCGGAGCGGCCTGCCGGCGCTCCGCAATCGGGTACTTGAACCTGTCCCGGAGGGTGCACCATCTGTCTTATGTTAATTTCGCTCCCCCTGCGCACCCCACGGGGGCGATCGGAGCGAGTTTAGTGGTAAAGATTCTGAACGGTGCGGTCTCGACGCTTCGGTTGGACGAGGGACAATTTTAGGGAAATGGCGGGCAAAGAATATCGCCCACTAGCCAACTGGCACCGGGACGTTGTCGTTCGATCTACTTTTCAAGTACTCTGACCACTTGATCGCGCTTCGGCGAACACGAATCAAGACTGGATTGAATTTCCTATCTGTCCCCGGCACATTTTCTGAGTGCATCCGTGAAGCAACTAAACGACTTCAAACCGTTGCAAAACGTCCTTCTCCCAGACCTGGGCGCAATCGATAGCGCTGGCCTCATTGTTGTGATCGGCCCTAACTCTTCAGGAAAGACCCAGTTGCTTCGTGATCTGGAACAAAGGCTAGCAGGGGCGCCCCGGAATTTGGTCGTGGCAGAGCAGATCTCAATACAAAAGCCGCCGGGACTCAAACCCTTTTTAGATTGCCTAGAGGCCGAGGGATATGTAAAGCGGATTGCCGATGGAACCGTGCTACGACCGCAGACAACGTACATCGGTGCTAGTCAGCCTGCGGGTGACATTCCTGAGACTCAAGCTGGCGCCTGGTTAAACGAGTTCCCACCGTCAGGCGTGCCAAAGCCACAACAGACCGTGAATTTTCTGAACTACTTCGGCCGCATGATGACCACCGCCTTGTTTTTGGAGAGAAGGCTTGTGGCGCTTGGAACGGTGAATGGATTTGACCGGAACGCCCAACCACCTCAAGGGGATTTGCACGTCCTTTACTACCATGAGACCGCACAGGACGAGCTGTGGAAAGAGACAACCCGAGTATTCGGAAAAGCTGTGTGGCTTGATTCAACCAAGCCTAATTTGCTGCGGCTACTTGTGGCAGATGAGCCATATCCGACAGACAAGCAGCGCCGGTCGCCAGCCGAAATGGATCGGCATCGTGAGATCGCTACAGAAGGGGACGGCCTAAAGTCGTATGTCGCGACCTGCATCGCATTGCTTCTGGGTCGTCGCCCCGTCTGTCTTATCGATGAACCTGAGTTATGTTTGCACCCACCGCAAGCCTACAGGCTCGGCCAGTTCATCGGTCGCTTTGGTGCTTCTTCTGAGCAAGCAACCTTTGTAGCGACGCATAGCAGTCACGTCTTGCGCGGGGTGATTCAGTCGGGCGAGAACATGCAGATCGTGCGAGTTACACGCGAGGACGAAAAATTCCACACGCATTTTGTACCGGAAGCTGTTCTCAAGGAGACTCTAAAGAAACCTGCCTTGCGGGGCGAGACAATTTTGGACGGTTTCTTTTCACAGGGTGTAGCGATTGTCGAGGCAGACGGTGATCGCGCCGTGTACCAGACAGCGTGGGAAACGTTAGCGAGCGAGCACCGGCTTGATATCCATTTTGCCCCAGTCGGAGGCACGGGCGGTATCTTCGATACCTGCAATCTCTACAAGCGTTTTCAGATTCCTGTGGTGGTGATCGCAGATCTCGACATAGTCAGCGACCCCGTTCGCCTCAAAGGAATTGCGACGGTATTAAGCGACAAAGCTAAAGCGACGGAGCTAGTGGAAGCCTTGGCTCCCATCGTTGCAGCGATCAAGAAGCTGCCGCCCGAAATATCGGTCGAAGAGGTAAAGAATGCAGCCACAGCGGTTGCTTCGACCGACATGGATTGGCAGAGAGATGACGATGTACCTGTCCAGAAGCAGCTGTTTGCTCTGGCACGCGCTCTTGATCGATTACGGAGACTGAAACGCGGCGGGTTGTCGACACTACCTCAGCAAATAAGCGAGCCGCTTCGAAAGGTTCTCGACTCCGCGGAAGCTATTGGCCTCTTTATTGTGCCCGTTGGCGAATTGGAAGAATGGGTTGCGCAGGCGAATATCAAGGCGTCGAAGCAGGATAAGTGGGCGTGGGCAAGCGAGGCGGCAACCCGCATTCGAGAACTGGGCGCGCAGAATGGCGACGTATGGGACTTTATGCGCCGAATTGGAGCGCACCTGACCTAAACGTGCGCGAGGGCGGTGAGTAAGGCTTCTTCCTCGATCACGTGGGATTGTGGGCGCCGCTCGCCACCGAGCGAAGTCCGCCGCCCGGTACCACGAGTTGGTACCCGGCATGCTAACTTGCCACTGACCTATCACCCGGTTCCGGACATTGCCTGACGTGCAGTAAAAAGCGCCGGCACTTCACTGATCAGCCGAGGCGCGGGGAAGAGCTTGCCTCGACCTGGCAACTGGAATAAGTTGATCGGTAATTGACCGCTGATTCTGCCCTGTGAGATGACCGCGATCCCGACGGGTCGTGAGCGGTGTGAACATAAGGTCTGTTATGCGTAGTCTGCGACTTCTTTCGCGCTTTTAAAAGATCGGCCGCAGCATTCGCGGCACGGTGAAGACGTACTGCCGGTGCGGCACTCCAGCCAGCACGTTCTGCTCGACCGAATCCCCATACGCAAACACCCGCTTCTGGTGGCAGCTCGGGCAGAAATACCGCGCCTTGCAGGAAAACGCGAGCAGGTAATCGTGACGGCACTCGGGACAATAAACGCGCGCGAACCCGTGGTGCGGATCGCCGCATTTCAGGAAGCGCTCGATGACGCGCTCTTCGAGCAGCCGCTGCAGGCACCCCTCGGATCGCAGTTCGGCCAGGTGGCGATCGGCGCACTGGTAAAGCGGACTCGCGCGCGGCTTACGCGGGCGATACACGCCGCCTTTGGGCGTCCTCCCCACCGCTCCCGCACTTGGCTTGCCGCATCCTGACATGATGCGAGCAACGCGGCGACGCTCGCCCCGGTGTCATCGAACGGCCTGGATCGCACGCGATCGAGCGCGCTCGGGGCGCGCGCGTCAACGCCGCGGGGACGAAGCTCGTTAAGCACTAGATCGGTGGCGCTTTCCGGTGATCCCGTCGGACACGCCCGGTACGTATTCCGAGTCGACAGGCCTAACCTCGAAATTCCAAAGACGCTGACGAAGCGCATCGAAGCCCGTGCATTGATACGACGGGCGCGCCAAAAGACGGCTTGACTGGACGCATTCAGTCCGAGCAGGCGGGTAACATCAGCGCCTGCAGGACCTCGCTGTTCGAGCGGTTTTGCACGAAGGCAGCGACGCCCAGGTGCTTCGGGTCGGCGCCGCGTAACAGCGGCAGCGCGCGTTTCTCTTCGAGCTTCAGGGCCTCCCCGAAGCCAATCGGGCCGATCCACTCGCGCACCACGAAATCGTGCTCGAGCCGCTTGCCGTGGTTCTCACCGGCCCGCACGTCGCTCGCAAGCTTGTTCTCGTAGGCGGCCAGGTACACGGCGGCGTTCTTCAAGTCGGCCGGATCGGAGAGTTGCGCGCCGAGCCGGGCCTGAATGGCGCCCGGCGCCACCGCGTCGATCGAAAGCGTGATCCGTGCGCGCGCCGGCTTCGCGTTGATGCGCGCGACGGCTTCGGGAAACGCGGAGGAACCCCAGCGGCGGAAGTCCTGCCCCTGCAGCAGCACCTGCGGGGTGTAGACGATCGCCGGGCGCCGCATCTTGGCGAGCTTGTGCTGCCGCACGGCAAACTCGCCCTTGGCGAAGGGATCTTTCCAGCCGATGTAATCCCAGTAGTCGACGTGCAGCGCCAGCGGCACCACCCGATCGGGCTTAAAGCCATGGGCAGAAAGCGAGGACAGCCAGCGGTCCGCTGCAGGACAGCTGTCGCAGCCTTCCGAGGTATACAGCTCGACCAGCGCGGTGGTGTGCGGCGCGCTGGCAGCCGAGCACGCCGGCGCGGCGGCGTGCGCGGCGCCGGAAAGGGCCAATGCGCCTGCTGCAAGAATGTGCTTGAGCTTCATGACGCTCTGTCGCACGGAGGGTCGTTTCCTTACAGCGCTCATGGTACACGCGAGCGCGACGACAGCGCGTTTGCCGCAGCAGCCCGCGGCCTTCATAATCGCCCCGGCCCGCCATGGATTCCTCGGTCACCCGCATCTTCGCGCCGTTCTACTCGAGCGCCTTCACCTGGAACTTCGCGCTCGGCATGACGCAGCTGCTGATCCCGCTGTACGCGCTCGAGCTCGGGTTTTCGGGGATCGCGATCGGAACCCTGATCTCGCTTCCCATCGTCGTTCAAATGGTCTTCAACCTGATCGGCGGGGCGTGGACCGACCGCGTCGGGGGAATGGCGATTTCGCTCCTCTCCTTCGCGGCCACCATCGCTGCCGGGGTGATGTTCGCCCTGTCCTCGAGTTTCGCCGCGCTGTTCGCCGCCCAGACCATGATGATCGTGGCGCGGGCGGTGTACTGGCCGGCGAGCTGGACGCTCGTCAGCCAGCTCCCCGGAGAGCGCGCGAAGCTCATGGGACGTCTCAATGCGATCACGAGCTTCGGCCAGATCGCCGGCACCGTCGGCGCCGGCACGATCATCGCCGCATGGGGATTTGCTGCCGGATTCCTCGCCGTCGCGGCGCTGGGCGCGGTGTCTTTCGCCCTCGGCCTCGCTTTCCGCTACGCGCCGTCGCGCCCGAAGAGCGCACCCGCGCCGGTGCTCGCTACCTATCGCATGCTGCTTCGCCGGCGCAGCCTCTACTACGGCATCGCGTGCGCCTACATTTCGGCACTGCCGTTCTCGCTGGGCATGTCCTTCTACCCGATCCTGCTGGTCGAGCAGGGATTCGACTCGGAGGCGACCGGCTGGCTGGTCGGCATGCGCGCGGTCGGCGCGGTCGCCGCGGGCGTGATACTCGCGCGCTTCGTCAGAAGCTCGGACGAGCGCTCGGTGCCGTTCGCCTCAGCGATGACCGTCGCGGTGTCGGTAGCGGTAGTCGCCTTGTTCACGAACCCCGCGGTCATCGCGCTGTTCCTGTTCGGCGTCGGCATAGGCTCGGGCGTCATGACCATCTATTTCCAGGTGCTGGTGAGCTCGTTCTCCTCCGTCGAATACCGCGGCACGGCGATGGCTCTCGCCGGGATGGGCTGGAGCCTGTCGCACATTTCCGTTCCTATCCTGATGGGGTGGCTGAGGGATAGTTACGGCATCCATCAAGCCTTCTACGCTCTGGGCGCCGTCGCGTTGCTCTTCGCGCTCGCGATCCCGTTGCTGCAGCGCTGGTCGCTGCGGCCGCTCTCGAGCGCCGACTGAGGACATCGACATGCAGTCGCGGCCATCCAGGGTCCTGCCGGTCATCATCTTCTCCCAGTTCGCAGGCACGTCGCTCTGGTTTGCGGGCAACGCGGTGCTCGACGATCTGCAGCGGCATTGGGGTCTCGCGGGCGAAGCCCTGGGGTATGCAACCTCTGCGGTGCAACTGGGGTTCATCGCCGGGACGCTGACCTTCGCTTTTTTTGCCGTGTCCGATCGCTGGTCGCCCCGGAACGTGTTCTTCCTCTGTTCGCTCGCCGGCGCGCTGTCCAACCTGGGGATCTACGCCTTTGCCGAGGGTTTCTGGTCGCTGCTCGGATTCCGGTTCCTGACCGGTTTCTTTCTTGCCGGCATCTACCCGGTCGGGATGAAGATCGCCTCCGGCTGGTATCGAAGCGACCTCGGCAATGCGCTCGGCTTCCTCGTCGGCGCGCTCGTCCTCGGCACCGCTTTTCCCCACCTGCTCAAAGGCCTGGGGCAGCAGTTTCCGTGGGAGGCGGTGATGCTTTCTGTTTCCGCGGTCGCCACCCTCGGCGGTTTGCTCATGCTC
Organism: uncultured Enterobacteriaceae bacterium; assembly: GCA_964430565.1. Taxonomy (GTDB): domain Bacteria; phylum Pseudomonadota; class Gammaproteobacteria; order Burkholderiales; family SG8-39; genus VBDM01. The sequence continues at coordinate 2,745 of CAYSFD010000015.1, read as the reverse complement.
GCCCTGGTGCCCGATGGCCCCTACCTGGCGAAGGGCGCGAAGTTCGACCCCGCTGCGCTCGCCGCCATCTTCCGCTCGCGCCGCTTTCGCGCCTCCGCGTTCGGCTACTTTGGCCACATGTGGGAACTGTATGCGTTCTGGGCGTTCGTGCCGTTCGTTCTCGCCGCGCACTCAGCCCAAAGAACGCCGGACCTCAACATTTCGATGTGGGCGTTTCTCGTCATCGCGGCCGGTTTTCTCGGTTGCGCCCTCGGCGGGCTCGCATCGCTGCGCTGGGGGAGCGCGCGGGTCGCGTTCGCGCAGCTCGCGTGCTCGGGCCTGTGCTGTGCCGCCTCGCCGCTTTTCTTCTACGAGCCGACGAGCGCGTTCCTCGCGTTTCTCTTCTTCTGGGGAATCGTCGTCGTAGGCGACTCGCCGCAGTTCTCCGCGCTCAATGCGCAGAACGCTCCGCGCGAGCTCGTGGGGTCGGCGCTCACCATCGGCAACTGCATCGGATTCTCGATCACGATCGCGAGCATTCAGCTCCTCAACTCGCTGGCGAGCTCGACGAGTGCGGCGTACCTCTTCCTTGCGCTGACGCCCGGGCCGGTTCTCGGCTTGATCGCGCTTTGGCCTTTGCTTCGCCCGTCAGGGGACGAGACTCCGTGACCGCACCCCACGAACGCGGAAGCCGCAGCAGCGCGCGTCTTTTTTCGGCGGCCCATTCTCCGGTTAAACTGCACGCTTCGTTTTCCCCAGGAGTCCGGCTATGAACACCGCGTATCAATGGATGGGAATAGTCTTCGCCGGGGGCATCGCCCTCATGGTGATCGAGTATCAATTCGCAAGGAAGAAGAAGGAAGGCTTCACGCCGACCGACAGGACGCGCATCGTCGGCATTTTCTGGATCACGATTTCCATGAGTTTGTTGATAGGCGCGCTCATCTGGCTCAGCTGATGAGGGTACGTCTGGGCGTGCTCGACCAATCCCCCGTCATCAGCGGACACAGTCCGGCCAACGCGATCGCTGAAACCGTCTCACTCGCCCGGCTTGCCGAGGAGCTGGGCTATCATCGTTACTGGCTTGCAGAACACCACGCCATCGCAGCGCTCGCCGACCCCTGTCCGGAGATCCTCGTCTGCCGCGTCGCCTCCGCCACCTCGCGCATTCGCGTCGGGACGGGGGGCGTGCTTCTGCCCTACTACAGCCCCCTGAAAATCGCCGAGACGTTCCGCATGCTGGAGGCGCTCTTTCCCGGACGGATCGATCTCGGATTGGGCCGCGCGCCGGGCGGCGACCCGCGCACGGCGCTGGCGTTGACGGATGGCCGGTTCGAGGGCGCGGACCGCATGCCGCAGCAGGTGCAGGACCTGGTCGGATTCCTCGACCGGACCCTGCCCTCCGGACATCCGTTCGCCGCAGTCAAGGCGCAGCCCGCGGGCGACTCCGCCCCCGAAGTATGGCTGCTCGGCTCCTCGGACTACAGCGGCGCGCTCGCCGCGCAGCTCGGCGTGCGCTTCGCTTTCGCGCATTTCATCAGCGCGCACGGCGGCGATGCGGTGGCGCGCGCCTACCGCGAGCAGTTCCAGCCCTCGGCGCGCGAGCCGCAGCCCTGGTCGCTCGTGTGCGCGTTCGTGATCTGCGCGAAGACCCGCGCCGAGGCCGAGCGCCTCGCGACGAGCATCGATCTTCGGCGCCTGCACATGGCAAGGGGCATCGACGCGCCCGTGCCGACACACGAGGAAGCCAGCGCGCACCGCTATTCGCCGCAGGAGCGCGCCTATATCGAGCAGCAGCGCGCGCGTCTGGTGCACGGCGATCCGGACGAAGTACGCGACAAGCTGCTCGCGCTAAAGGAAGACTTTTCCGCCGACGAGCTGATGGTGATCACCATCACCGGCGACTACGAGAGCCGGCGGACTTCGTATCGCCTCGTCGCCGAGGCGTTCGCGGCTTCCCAGGACGGGTAGCTCCGTGTGATCATGCCGCGTCGGGGTCGCCCATGAGCTTGAGTTCCTCGCCGCCCCCGTACGTGTCGCTCGCGCCCAAGGGGCACGTGCAGCTCGGCATCCGAAAAGTGCCGACCTGGCCGGAGGATCAGGCCCTCGGCGCGCTCAATGGTGAATGGTGGATGGTGGGTCGAATCACGACCCACGCACTACCAGGTTCCATCTCTTCACTCAGAAATCGGCCTGACCGGCAGTTGCGGCCAGCTTTTGCTGCCAACGACGTTGCCACAATGCGAACACGACCGAAGCGACGGACAGGAACAGCAGCACGCCCGAAATCGGGCGCGTGAGAAACAGCCACAGGTTGGAGTCGGTCATGATGGCGCGGATCATGTTGATTTCGATCTGGTCGCCGAGGATGACGCCGAGGATCAGCGGCGCGAGCGGCAGCGCGCCCTTCACCATCAGGTAACCGATCACGCCGAACAGTGTCAGCACGTAAACGTTGGCCATGGTGTTGTCGAGCGCGTAGGCGCCGATCACGCACAACACCAGCACGATGGGGAACAGGATCGTCTTCGGCACGGTGACCACGCGCAGGAACCAGCGCACGCCCACGAACATGATCGCGATCATCACGAAGTGGGCGAGGATGTAGGCGGCGAACATGCCGTAGGCGAGCGTGGACTGCTGCGACATGAACAGCGGCCCGGGCTGGATGCCGTGTATGGTCAGCGCGCCGAGCATCACCGCGGTGACCGCGTCGCCCGGTATGCCGAACGCCATGATGGTCACCAGCGAGCCGCCCACGTTCGA
>CAYSFD010000014.1:0-1534 GCA_964430565.1 uncultured Enterobacteriaceae bacterium | reverse complement strand
GCGTCATCTCCCGGTCGATCTTCACGATGTCCGGCTTCAAGCGCCAGATGCGGTCGAAATTCGAGTAGCCCGCGCCGAAATCGTCGATCACGATCAGGCAGCCGAGGCTGCGGTAGTGCTCGAACGCAACGGCAAGGCGCTTCTCGTCCTCGAATGGAGTCTCGATCAGCTCGACCGCTACCCGGTGTGCCGGGAAGCCGTTCGACCGAAGCGTCTCCGAGAAAAAGGAGCCCACGCGAACACCTTCCGTGGCGACACGGGGATCGACGTTGAGAAAGAGCCAACTGCGCGCGTCGCCGAGCCGCTGAAAATTCCGTACATGGACGGCCCTGCATTGGCGGTCGAGACGGATCCGCGCCTCGTCTTGCTGCGCTTTGCTGAACAGCTCGACCGGCTGGACATTTCTCCCGCTCGGATCGGTCGCGCGAATCAGTCCTTCATAGCCGACGGGACGGCGGTGGGCGAGGCTGTAGATCGGTTGAAAATGGCTCGAGAGACGAAACTCGTGGCGCTCGCCGCCCCCTTCTTGCACGGAAAACTTGTCAAGATGAGACGCAGCGAGATCGACCATGTTCTTCGAGAGGCTTGCAGAATCCGGCGACAGAGGAAAGGGAGTATGCCACACGGCACATCCCGATGAACGGGCTCGGAATGCCTCCAAAGCGTACCCGTGATCGTTTGATACTTCTGCTTGAGCGCCAGCTCGCCCTGCGGCGCTCGCCAGTTACCTTCCACTCGTGCGGGGACGATCCATAGATAGAGCGAGCACCCAGTGAAGCAGCCCGGAGGGGCCGGAAACCCCGGGCGCAGGGCGGTGAACCCGCCCCACCTAGCGTTTTGTGATGCCGAACGCGAGGTCGTCGCCCGCGAGTGCGGCGAAGTCAAGATCCGCGCAGAGCACGTGATGCGACCCGTTCAGGGTAAGGGCGAACGACAAGGTGACGCAGAGCTTCGGGCCGGCGGCGGAGAGATAAGGCCGCGTGATCTGGACCTTTCCCGGCGCTTCGATTGCTCGACGAAAAAAGGGTTTGGTCTGCCAGTTGGTGCCGGTAATCGGCCTGATCGGCTTCAAGCGGAAATCACGGGAGGTGACGTTGCGCCCGGCTTCCGCGCTTGCGCCGATCTGTGAGCCGTCGGCCGCAAGGAGATAACACCGCTCGGTACAATCGAGATCGAGCAGCGCCTTCACCGCCTTCAAGCGATCCGCGCCGGCCGACAACGCCAGCACTGCATCCGCCAGTGCCGCAATGTAAGGCTCGAGCCGGATGCTCCGCCAGTAGAAAAATTCGGCCACCTCGGCGCGGAAACCGGCAGATAGTCGCGCAAACAAACCGTCGTACACATGCTCCGACGCCAGCTGCGGCGCAGGCGGAGCGAAGTAGTTGCCCTGCATCAGATCGGCATCGGCGTCGGTCGCGCAAAGCGCCTCCGCCTCGGTCTCGATCCCCTCGACGCACACCAGCGCCCCCGCTTCGTGCAGCACCGAAATGATCCCGGCGAACATGCGCCGCGCCAGCGGCTCGACCGTCACGCG
>CAYSFD010000013.1:0-41712 GCA_964430565.1 uncultured Enterobacteriaceae bacterium | reverse complement strand
CGGATTGTGGGTGCGGCGGGTGCGCCGCCCCGATGCCTTCTTTTTCATCAGAAACTCCTTTTTGCCAGACCAGCTTCGGTCCGGCTTTATACCAAGAGTTTTCACTTATAGCGCTGTTCAGATTTGCGGGACCACTTCTGTTGCCAATCGCTTTACCGTGGTTTTTGACCGGTACCGAAGCATCATCACGGGTCGTTAACTGGCGAGTCCTTCATCACCACGCCCGAAGAAGTCGGTAAGTTCATCGCGAGCGAAGTGCCGCAGCTTCTCGAAGCTCATCAAAGCGCGGGGGATCACGGCAAACTAGCGAGCCACTGCGGTCCAGGTCCAACAGGGTTTGAGCTAAAAATTCAACGGTGGCCTCAACGGTGTCTTCCCCTCCGGCAGAGAAAGAGCTCGTCGCGCGCTGGCAAGAGACGGGGCGCGAGCTCGAAAAACGGTGGCACGCCGAGCTCGCAGCACAATCGTCGGCGGAACGCAGGCTTGCGGCGTTCGACATACTGGGTAATAGGTAACAAAAACGTCGGGCGACAGGGGTTACAGATTTCCGTCTCGGCGACCGGCGATGGGGAGTGTTAGCAACCATGGCCAACGGTGACGAAGCGGAGTCGGTTCAATTTGTTCCCCTTCCGGAACTTCCGACCAAGCTCACTCGTGAGGCGCATGAAGCGATCCGGCGTCATGCTGTGTCCCTGCTCGTTGCAAACGAGGACGAAGTGGATGTTCTTCCCTGTGGAGGTACCTTTGTAAGGGTGGGCGGAATCGCGGGAGTCCTTACTGCGAGGCATGTCTGGGAAGCAATTCGCTCGCATTCCAAGCTCATTTTCGTTGTTGGAGAGAAACCTTACAGAGTGTCGACGAAGGAGTTGACGGCACTCGCCCCGAACATCGAAGAGACGCTACACGGCCATCCGGCCAAGATTCCAGATATAGCGCTAATTCCGTTGTCGCCCGCGCATATTGCGACCATTGAGGCTCAGGGCAAAGTTTTCTACTCGATAGATCGACGCCTATCGGACGACCAGTTCGACGTGTTCGGCAACCGAGGATTTTGGGTTGCCGTCGGGAGTCCAAAGTCCCGTCTAATCACCGAGCGAAGAGCTGTCTCGTCCTTTCTTTACGACACCGGCATCGAGCGTACGTTTGTCCAAGGTTCGTGGGATTTCGTGCTCGTGAACCTCAACGTGGAGAGTAATCCGGCGATTCCGCAGGAATCATATCGTGGAATGAGTGGCGGAGGTCTCTGGCGGGCTCGATATCACATGACGCTAGACCGCTCTCGATTCTGGTTCGAGGATGTCAGTCGCGACATCGCATTGGTCGGTGTCACATTTTTCGAGACTGGTTTGCCTGGGCGTCAACTGATCGCGCACGGACCACAGTCGCTTTACCGGGGCCTACCACCATTTGTTCGAACGATGACCGGCAAACAGAGTAATCGGCGGGATCAAACCGGAGACAGACCACGTTCTTGAGTTCTCGCAGGCCCACGCGTACGCCTGCGGGGATGGCAATGACTGGAGAGGAAATCAGGCCGTGTGCAACCGAACGTCCTTGATCTGCGCCCGCGCGAACTCATCCGGCACTTCGATTTCTTCGGCGTTGAACACCACAACGTCTTTTAGTTCCCGTCCGTCGATGAGCCGGATGTCTACGCGCTGGTAGCCCATTCCTGATTCGGGGAGTTCGAGTAACCGCTTGGTCCAACGTGGTTCGAGTCTGATACGCATCTCATTCATCCGGGATCTTCATTGGCCCGGTGACGGTTTTTGGCTGCGTGCCATTTGAGAAAATAACTTCGATGCCGCCGCCCGGCTGACCGAAGGCGGGTTCGACGATTCCCCGCTGAATGTCGGTATCTTTGTTCGGGCGGACGGTAAACACGTTGGACGCGGGCGCGGGGTTCGGCAAAGCATAGCGGGCCACGGCATCCTTTCCGGTCTTGACGTTTTTTGCGTCTTCTTCAGTTGTCGCATACGTTCCTGAGAGCAAGCTTCCATCTGACGCGACACGTCGATCATTCGGGTAGGCCGAGAATCGCTTGAACACTTCATCGGCCTTCGTTTTTTCCTTCGGACCATCCTTTGCCGGTCCCGCCTTCTTCTGAACTGCTGCGCCGGATGGCTCCCGCGCCGAAAGTGTAGTGACGGTCGCACGCGAGATGACGCGGAGCGATTTGATTTCTCCGGCCGCACTTCTTGCCGACTCCAAGAGTCTGAGGTAGGGCGTTGACAACATGATGCGGCGCGGCTCTTCTTCGAACTCCAACAATTCCGCGTTGTAGGCAACGCCGCGCTTCGTCTTGTAGTCGGACAAAGTCGCCTCGACGACTTGGTAGCCCATCCCCGATTCCGGCTGTGCCAGCAAGGCATGGGTATTCGAGTCGGTGAGTCTCAGCATTTGAGAAGGATATCTGAATGCACGCCTTGGCACTATAATTCGCCGCTTCGCTTGCAAATCAATTCACCCGTTGCCGGTTCCGCTGCGGCTAAAACCTACTGCCATGAGCAACGAGATCAACATCCAGTTCACGCGCTTCTCGGCCTTCTACTCGCCGCTGATCGCCACGATCGCCGGCGGCTTCTTGAAAGAGGAGGGGCTCGAGCCCAGGTACTCCGTCGCGCCGCCCGGCAAGTCGGCGATCGAAGGCGTCCTCAACGGAACGGTGCACGTCTGCCAGTCGGCGCCCTCGCAAGGCTTCGGGCCTCTCGAGAAGGGCGAGGCGCCGCCCGCCGTTCACTTCGCCCAGGTCAACGAAATGGACGGGTTCTTCCTGACCGCGCGCCGGCCCGATCCGGCGTTCACCTGGGACGCTCTGAAAGGCAAGGCCGTGCTGGTGGACCACGGCGGTCAGCCGCTGGCGATGTTCAAGTACGCTTGTCACCGTCGCGGGCTCGACTACGCGGCCCTAGCCAGCATCGATGTCCCAAGCGGGCAGATGGACCAGGCCTTCCGCAAGGGCGAGGGCGACTATATCCACCAGCAGGGGCCGGCCCCGCAGCAGCTCGAGCACGACGGCGTTGGTCACATCGTCGCCTCCGTGGGCGCCGCGATCGGCCCGTGCGCCTTCTCGAGTCTGGCGGCGACGCGCGAGTGGCTAAAGACCGACATGGCGCGGCGCTTCATGCGCGCCTACCGCAAGGCGCGCGCCTGGGTGATCGGCACGCCGGCGGCGAGGATCGCCGAGGCCGAGGCGTCGTTCTTCCCCGAAATCGACCGGGCCGTGCTGACTGCGACGCTGGCCACGTACCAGAAGCTCGGCTGCTGGACGCCGCACGTCGAGATCACGCGCCAGGCTTTCGAGGTCACGCTCGACATCTTCGCGCATGCGCGCCTGATCACGAAGCGGCACCGCTACGAGGACGTGGTGGCGCCGCCGCCGGCCTGAGCAGCGAATTTCAATGAGGAGCGGACGCGATGGCTGACGTGCTGACGGTGGTGGCGAAGATCCGGGCGGCGAAGGGCAAGGGCGACGCGCTGGCGGCGCTCCTCGAGGAACAGGCCGAGGTGGTGCGCAAGGCCGAGCCGGGCTGCCTCGCGTACCGCCCGCATCGGTCCACCACAGACCCCGAGCTCTTCCTCTTCTACGAGCAGTACCGGGACGAGGCAGCCCTCGACGCACACCGCAAGGCGCCGCACCTCGCCCGTTACCGCGAGCGCCGCGAGAAGGAGGGGCTTACCGTGGGCGCGGTAGAGGTGGCGATCTACCGCTCGCTGACCAGTTAGCAGGCGAGCTCACACACGCAACGGCCGCTGAGCTCTTGCTTGATCTGCTGCGGAGAACCGCGCTTGAGGGCGCGGTGAATGAGCTTCAAGTCCTAGGCAAAAAGCGCGGCGGTGTCCACGGCAAAAGACGTCGCTTCCCTGCGGCCTTCGCGGCCGTATATCTCGATCTTCCGGGACTGCGGATACACGATCCACGCCTCAATCGCGCCGGCGTCGACGTAAGCCGTCGCTTTCTCGCGCAGCTTGGGGAGCGCGTTGCTTGCGGAGACGATTTCCACGCACAGTTCCGGCGCGCTGGACAGGGGCATTTCCTCCGGATGCGCAGCGAGGTAGCCCTCGGAGCACCAAGCAACATCGGGCGCGCGAACCCCGATCGCGGTTGCCACGCCTACCTCGGCCATCGTGTGCCCGCCGAGGGCTTTCCGCAACGCCTCGGCAACGCGCATGGCGGCGATCCCGTGGCTCTTGCCGACCGGGCTCATCAGTATCTCTCCCCACTCGGTGAGTTCGATCTTTCCGGCAATGTCCTCGAAAGTCGGGTCAGCGCACAACGCTTGCCAGCGCTTGGCGAGCTGATCCGGCGCCAAGGGGGCTTCGATCGTTTCGGCAGTTACGGACATGGTTGGCTTTCCCGCTTCGCCGGTCGCCGTCGGTCTCTGGACGTCGACCTTACTGCAGCATACGCCCGGCGTCGTTAGTTTGCCACCCGCCGAGGCGGGCGACGGGCTATGCGACCTAAGCCTTTGGAATCGCCGGCGGGCCACACGAGAACAAACAACCGGGAGATGGTCCAGGTCCCACAGGGTTTGAGCTAAAATTCGGCGGTGGCCTCAAAGGCATTTTTCCCCTCGGCAGAGAAAGAGGCAGCGCGGGAAATCCAGGAGTTCTGCAGGAGCCGGCATTGACGTTTCTGCTTCACCGGCGGTATGGCAGTGTCCTCTAGCGTACTGAACGAACATGGCCCAGACATTTGACGTCGTAGTCATCGGCGGCGGCCCAGGCGGCTACATTGCCGCGATCCGCGCCGCGCAGCTGGGCCTCAAGACCGCCTGCGTGGACGAGTGGCGGAGCGCGGACGGCAAGCCGGCGCTGGGCGGGGCCTGTACCAACGTGGGCTGCATCCCGTCCAAGGCGCTGCTGCAATCTTCGGAGAATTTCGAGCAGGCCGGACACGGCTTCGCCGATCACGGCGTCCTTGTGAAGGGCTTCGAGCTGGATCTTGCGCAGATGCTCAGGCGCAAGGACAAGGTGGTCAAGGCGAGCAACGACGGCATCGTCTATCTCTTCAAGAAGAACAAGATCGCGTTTTTTCACGGCAGCGGCAGCCTCGTGAGCACGGGCGCAAGCGGTTGCGAGGTCGCGGTCAAGGGCGCGCAAAACGAAACCCTGACGGCAAAGAACGTCATCATCGCCACCGGTTCCAGTCCCCGTGCACTGCCCGGGGCGGAGTTCGACGAAAACCTGATCCTGAGCAACACCGGTGCGCTCGCGATTCCCGAGGTGCCGAAACGCCTCGGGGTCATCGGGGCGGGAGTGATCGGCCTGGAGATGGGCAGCGTCTGGCGCCGCCTCGGCTCGGAGGTGACGATTCTAGAAGCGCTGCCGGATTTTCTCGGCGCGGCCGACGAGCAGATCGCCAGGGAAGCCTGGAAGGTTTTCACGAAGCAAGGACTGAAGATCGAGCTCGGCGTCAGGATCACGGGCGTGAAGGCGAAGAAGGACGTGAGCGTCGAATACACCGATGCCCAGGGGAAAGCGCAAAGCATCGTCTTCGACAAGCTGATCGTCTCCATCGGGCGCGTGCCCAACATTAACGGGCTTAACGCCGAGGGCGCGGGGCTCAAGCTCGACGAGCGCGGTTTCATCGACGTCGACGAGCACTGCCGCACGAATCTGCCGAATGTCTGGGCGGTCGGCGACGTGGTGCGCGGGCCGATGCTCGCGCACAAGGCGGAGGAGGAGGGCGCGGCGGTGGCCGAGCGCATTGCGGGCAAAAAGCCGCACGTGGACTTCAACACCGTGCCCTGGGTGATCTACACCACGCCCGAGATCGCCTGGGTCGGGAAGACCGAGCAGCAGTTGAAAGCGGAAGGCGTCGAATATCGCGTCGGCACCTTCCCGTTCTCCGCCAACGCCCGGGCGCGCGCGCTCGGCGACACTAGCGGCATGGTCAAATTTCTCGCGGACGCGAGAACGGACGCGGTGCTCGGCGTGCACATCCTGGGAGCGTTCGCCTCCGAGCTGATCGCCGAAGCCGTCGTCGCGATGGAGTTTCGAGCTGCGAGCGAGGACATCGGGATGATTTGCCACGCGCACCCGTCGCTTTCGGAAGCCATGAAAGACGCGGCGCTTGCGGTGCATAAGCGGGCGCTGAATATCTGATGAACGACAGCCCGCTCGAAGCTGCCGAGGAAACCCAGGAGTCCGACGAAAGGCTTTCCGTCGTCGATCTCTACTACCGCGCGCTTGAGCGGCGCGGGTTTCAGAGCGACTCCTCCCAGTTACGCGCGGTCGAGCGGCTGCAGCAGCTCTACGAAGAGTGGTCGGCGTACAAGGCGCGGCGCAGCACGGCGCTCAAGCGCCTCGTAGTACGCCCGCCGCTTCCACGCGGCGTGTACCTGTGGGGCGGAGTGGGCCGCGGCAAGAGCTTCCTCATGGACAGCTTCTACCTGTGCCTGCCGCTGGTGAGAAAGCGCCGCGTGCATTTCCACCACTTCATGCGCGACGTGCACCGGGAGCTCGAGGAATTGAAGGGCCGGGAGGACCCCTTGAGCGCGCTCGCGGAGCGCATCGCCAAACGCTATCGCCTCATCTGCTTCGACGAGATGCACATCAACGACATCGCCGACGCCATGATCGTCGGGCGGCTCCTTGCGCGCACCCTGGACCTCGGCGTGGTGGTCTGCATGACCTCCAACTACCATCCGGACGAGCTCTACAAGGACGGGCTCAAGCGCGAGAATTTCCTGCCGGCGATCGCGCTTCTCAAGGAGCGCCTCGACGTCCTGCATGTCGAAGGCGGCACCGACTACCGGCAGAGGATGCTCGAGGGCGTGCAGACCTATCACGCGCCGCTCGGGGCGGAAACCGATCGCGCGCTGATGGAAGCGTTCGGAAGAATCGCCGAGGTGGAGGAGGAGTTCCACGAGCTCGACGTCGAAGGGCGGGTTATTGCCTACCGCCACCGCGCCGGCGGGGTCGTCTGGTTCGATTTCAAGGTCATCTGCGGCTGGGGCCGCTCGCAGCACGATTACCTCGACCTTTCCAGGCGTTTCCATACCGTCATCGTATCCGGCGTGCCGAGAATGGGACTGGGCTTTGCGGCGGAAGCTCGCCGCTTCACACTGATGGTAGACGTGCTCTACGACAACCGCGTCAAGCTGATCGTGTCCGCGGAGGCCTCCGCGGAGAAGCTGCTGAAAGTCGAGGAGGACCCTGGCGATTCCCGGCTGCGCGCCATGGTGTTCGAGTTCGACCGCACCGCGAGCCGGCTGGTGGAGATGCAGTCGCGCGAGTACCTGGCCGAGCGACGCCGGCTTCCCGTCTGATCGCCACCCGGTGAGAGCTTCCGCGCCGGTATAATTCCTCCGCGGGAGCTTGCCCCTTTCTCGCGATTTGCGTGGATCGAAGACAACCATGGATAAATTCAAGGCTTACCGCATCCGCGAGGTCGAGAAGAAGGTGGTCGCGCGCTTCGAGGATCTTTCCATCGAGGACCTCGACCAGGGGGAACTCGTGGTCCGCGTCGCCTATTCGAGCGTCAACTACAAGGACGCGCTCGCCGCGACCGGCACGGGCAGGATCATCCGGCGTTACCCCTGCGTGGGCGGAATCGACCTGTCGGGGACCGTGACCGAATCGGCCGACGCGCGCTTCCGGCGCGGGGACGCCGTGATCTGCACCAGCTACGACCTGGGCGTGGCGCACGACGGGGGCTACGCCGAGTACGCCCGAATTCCGGCCGACTGGGCGGTTCCCATGCCCAAGGGGCTGAACCTTTTCGATGCGATGGCGCTCGGCACCGCCGGGTACACCGCCGGCTTGGCGGTCGTTCGCATGGAAGCCAATGGCCTCAAGCCCGCCAACGGACCGGTCATCGTGAGCGGCGCCACAGGCGGCGTCGGCTCGATCGCGATCGACGTTCTTTCGCGTCTGGGGTATCAGGTCGTGGCGCTCACGGGCAAGGACGGCGAGTCCGAGTACCTCAAGAAGCTGGGAGCGAAGGAGGTGATGTCCAGAAAAAGCCTCGACCTCTCGAAGATCAAGCCGCTCGACAAGGCGACCTGGGCCGGAGCGGTGGACAATCTCGGCGGCGAAGTGCTTGCGTGGATGGCGAGCACGATGATGCCCGGCGGAACCATCGCCGCAATCGGTCTTGCGGCCAGCATGAGTCTGAACACCACGGTCGCGCCTTTCATTCTGCGCGGCGTGAGCCTGCTCGGGATCGACTCCGGCGCCACGCCGATGCCCTTGCGGCAGGAGATCTGGGGCCGTCTCGCCGGCGACATGCGGCCAGCCCGCCTGAAGGACATGACCCGAACTATTTCCATCGATGAGCTTCCGCAGGTGTTTGACGGCCTCCTTAAGGGCGAGGCGAAGGGACGCATCGTCGTCGACCTGGCGGCTTGATACGAGAATGAGTCAAGACGCCCCTGCACCCGCTCAAGCCGCGAAGCAGCGCGTCCTCATCGTCGACGATTCCAGGATCGTCCGCACGACCATCGCGCGCCTGATCCGAGCGACCTTCGACGTTCGGGAAGAGGCGAACGGCGAAGCCGGCTGGAAGTCGATCTCGACCGATCCGTCCATCGTCGTCGTGTTTTCGGATATTCAGATGCCCGAGCTGGACGGTTTTGGGTTGCTGGAGCGCATCCGAAAATCCGAGGACTCGCGCGTCAAGGGCATGCCGGTCATCATGATCTCCGGAGACGAGGACGACGCGACCAAGAAGCGCGCTCGCGCGGCGGGGGCGAACGACTTCATCGCCAAGACTACCGACGGCACGGAAATTCTGTCGCGCATCGACAACCTGCTGCACATGGTGGAGGCGAAACAGAAACTCGCCGTCAGCACCAAGGCACAGGAGCAGACCGCCAAGACGCTGGAGCAGACCACCAAGACACTGGAGCAGACTCCCCTCCGCGATCCCGTCACGGGTGCGTTCACGCCTCAGTACTTGGTTACCGAGGGCAATAAGCATTTTGCACACGCACGCCGTCACGGCGGGCCCCTGTCGGTGCTCGCATTCCGCGTTGAAACCTACGGCGACATCGCCAAGAAGGCGGGCAAAAACGTGGCCGACCAGCTTCTCGCGCGGCTCGCCAAACTCGTCATGGGGACGCTGCGCGCCGAGGATTCCATGGGGCGTGTCGGCGAGGCAACCTTTGCAGTGATCTTCAACGGAACCTCGTCGCAACAGGCGCTTGCGTTCGCAAACCGGCTGCAGGAGCAGCTTGCAAAGGCCCAGGTCACCTACCAAAACCAGGTGTTCAAATTCGTGACGAGCACGGGGCTCGCCGCGCTCGATACCGACCCCGCGAAATCGGTCGAGGATCTGATTAAGCTGGCGCTGCAGCGGGTTCAGGATCCGGCGAGCCAAAAAGCGCTCCCGGCTGTCGCCCAAGCCCAGCCCACTTCAATAAATATGCTTGGACTTCCGAGCGATATCGAGAGTGCCGTGAAGGCCATCGAGGGCACGAATCCGGAGCGCCTGGGCGAGGCCGGAAACGAAGTGTTGCGGCGCCTGCTTCCGTTTCTGGTGGCGGCCTGCCGGCGCCTCAACGTCGAGTTGCCGGTCGAGAAGGTCGTCCAGGCGCTCAAGAGCCGGCCCAAATAGCCATCCCGATGACAAGCTACCGCGAGTTCCATCGCCGCTCGATTGAGGACCGTGAGGGTTTCTGGTCGGAACAGGCGCAGCTCGTCCATTGGGAGAAGCCGCCCTCCAAAATTCTCGACTACAGCCGACCGCCTTTCGCCAAGTGGTTTGTGGGCGGTGAGACCAACCTCTGCTACAACGCCGTGGACCGGCATCTCGCCTCGCGCGGCGAACAGAGAGCGCTTTTCTATATTTCGACGGAAACCGGCGAGGAGAAGAGCTTCAGCTATCGGGAGCTTCACGCCGAGGTGCAGCGCGCGGCAGCCATGATGCGATCGCTCGGGGTCGGCAGGGGCGACCGGGTCATCGTCTACATGCCGATGATTCCCGAGGCGGCGTTCGCCATCCTCGCCTGCGCGAGAATAGGCGCGATCCACTCGGTCGTGTTCGGCGGATTCGCCGCCGCGAGCCTCGCCGCCCGCATCGACGACGCGCGGCCCAAACTGATGGTCACCGCCGACGGCGGCAGCCGGATGGGCAAGGTCGTGACCTATAAGACGCTGGTGGATGAATCGATCCGGCTTGCCAAGCATCCGCCGCAGAAGGTGGTGATTTTCCGGCGAGGTCTGGACAAATCGATGAAGATGCTCACCGGGCGCGACCTCGACTACGCCGAGCTGCGGGAACGGCACCGCGACGCGAAGGTGCCGGTCGTTTGGCTGGAATCGAACGAGCCCTCCTATATTCTCTATACGTCGGGCACTACCGGCAATCCGAAAGGCGTGCAGCGCGACGTCGGCGGCTACGCGGTGGCGCTGGCTGCGTCGATGCGGCACATCTACTGCGGCAACGCGGGGGAGACGATGTTCACCACCTCGGACATCGGTTGGGTGGTGGGCCACTCCTACATCATCTATGGTCCCCTGATCGCAGGCATGACGACGATCATGTACGAGGGCGTGCCGATCCGCCCCGACGCGGGCATCTGGTGGAAAATCGTCCAGGATCACAAAGTCAACGTGATGTTCTCCGCGCCGACCGCGATCCGGGTGCTGAAGAAGCACGATCCGGCGTATCTGCGCAAGTACGAACTCTCCTCGCTCAAGCATCTTTTTCTCGCGGGCGAACCGCTCGACGAGCCGACGCACGCATGGATCGCCGACGCGCTGAAAAAACCCGTCATCGACCACTATTGGCAGACCGAGTCGGGCTGGCCGATCCTGTCCTCGGTCCCGGGCGTGGAGAACACGCCGATCAAGTTCGGCAGCCCGAGCTTCCCGGTATTCGGCTACGACCTGAAATTGCTGCGCGAAACCGATGCCGCCGAGGCGGGGACCGACGAAAAGGCGGTGGTCACGATCGCTCCGCCCCTGCCTCCGGGCTGCATGTCCACCGTCTGGGGCGACGATGAGCGCTTCGTCAAAACCTACTTTGGCACCTTCCGTGGGAAGCAGGTCTATTCGACTTTCGACTGGGGCATTCGCGACAAGGATGGGTATTACTTCATCCTCGGCCGCACAGACGATGTGATCAACGTCGCCGGCCATCGCCTGGGCACGCGCGAGATCGAGGAAGCGGTCAACGGGCATTCCAACATTGCCGAGTGTGCGGTGGTGGGTGTCGCCGATTCCCTGAAAGGGCAGATGCCGCTCGCTTTCGCGGTGGCCAAGGATGCGTCAAAGCTGGATTCGCCTGAAGGGCGAAAGGCGCTGGAAAAGGAAGTGCTGGAGACCGTGGACAAGCAGCTCGGCGCCATTGCGCGGCCGCGCGCGGTGCACTTCGTGTCGCTGCTGCCCAAAACGCGCTCGGGCAAGACGCTGCGGCGCGCAATCCAGGCGCTCGCCGAAGGACGCGATCCGGGAGATCTCACGACGATCGAGGACCCCGCGGCGCTGGAGCAGATACGCAACGCGTTGAAAGGTCAGTAACCCGATGAAATCCAAGCCCTGCCTCACCCTCGAAGACTGCAAGAAAATCGGCGCTGCCTGCGAGGCCGAGGCGCGCAGGAACAATTGGAACGTGGTGATCGCCATTCTCGACGACGGCGGACATCTGCTGTGGCTGGCGCGCATGGACGGCGCGACGCCCGCCAACGCCGAGATCGCGGTCGGCAAGGCCCGCACCGCCGCTGTCTCGCGGCGCTCAACCAAGACCTGGGAGGATCGGATCTCCGGCGGTCGCCTGTCGATGCTCGCCATGCCGGTGCTGCCGGTGCAGGGCGGGGTGCCGATCATGCACGAAGGCCAGTGCGTTGGCGGGGTCGGCGTATCGGGTGTGCAGTCGCACGAGGACGAGCAGATTGCCAACGCCGGCATCTCGGTTCTCGGCTAGCGCAACGAATTGATCGAGGGCGCCTACCTGTGACCGGGCGCAACTCGCAGCCAATCAAAGTCAAGTTCGTTCTTTACAACCAAGGAGGAGAATCACCATGCAATTGAAATCCGCAGTTCAAGCAGTCCTTGTCGCCGTGCTTGCGGCATTCGCACTGGGGGTTGCCGCGCAGCAGCCGAACCCGCTGGACGTCGTTCCGGACAAGATGCCGAACGACATTCCCTACGGCGCGCCGATATCGCTCGACCGCGCCCAGGCTGCCATCAACGCGGCCGTGGCCGAGTGCAAGAAACGCGGCTGGAAGTTCAACGTCGCCGTCGTGGATTCGGGCGGCAATCTCGTCGCCTTCCAGCGCATGGATGGAGCGCAGATCGCTTCGATCGCGATCTCGGAGCACAAGGCGCGCGCGTCGGCGATCTTTCGCCGTGAGACCAAGGCGTTCGAAGCCGGTATTCAGGCCGGGAACAATTACCTGATCACCCTGGACGGCGTGATAGGTTCCCGCGGGGGCATTCCGCTTCTGGAGGGCGGAAAGCTGATCGGCGCCATCGGCTGCTCGGGCGGCACCGGCGCGCAAGACGAGGTCGCTTGCAAGGCAGGTGCTGCGACCGTCAAGTAGGGACCACCGCCGGAAACGAAAGGGGCCGCACGGCCCCTTTGTTTTGCTCGGTCAAATGAAAACGGCGCCGCGAAGGCGCCGCTTTCATCGTTCCAGATTTCTGCCTACATGCCGGCGATGCCGGCCTTGGAGCATTGCTCGTCCTGGTCGCCAGTGACGCCGCTCACCCCGGCTGCCCCGATGACCTTGCCGTCGACGAAGATCGGCACTCCGCCGGGAGATGCCACGACGCCGGGCAGGGTCATGACCGCCGGACCTGCTTTGGCGATCACATCCACCCACACTCGGGTCGGGCGCCGATAAGTCGCCGCGGCCTTCGCCTTCATGATGGCGATGTCCAGGCTCGCGGTCTGCGTGTCCTGCATGCGCTCGAAGTAAACCAGGCCTCCCGCCGTATCCACGACCGCGACGGCGACGTTCCACTTGTTCTTCGCGCACTCGGCAACGATGCCTGCAGCTACTTTTTTCGCGGCCGTGATGCTGATCGACGGACCGTAACCGGGCCTGACGTCTTGCGCCGAAACCTGCGCGCCGAACAGCGCGAGCGACACGACGCACAGGGCCTGCGTAACTCTCTTTACTCCTGACATGAATCCTCCTTGGGTGGTTTGTTTGGGAAGCGCCGGGTACGATACCTCACGGGAACCCATCATGCAAACGGCATGGGCCGTCGAAATATTCCACCGAACTACTTCTTCGGGTCAATCGGCATCTTGAGCAGTTTCAGTGCATTACCGAAGTAGATCTTTCGCTTGTCGGCCTCGGGGAGTTTCAGGTCCTCGACGGAGCGTATCCCCTCGCGTATGAACATCGGCCCGCCCTCGGGATCGAACGGGCAGTCGCTCGCGAAAACGACGCGGTCGGCGCCGAAGAAGTCCAGCCCGCAGCGCAGCGCCGAGGCCGAGCCGCCGAGCACGGTGTCGCCGTAGAACATGCGGAAGTACTCGATCGGCTTCTTCGACATGCGCTTGAGCACTTCTTCGTAGTTCTCGTCCGCCGAGCGGCTACCAAGCTGCGCCCAGAGCGTCTCGGCGCGGCCCGCAAAGTAAGGAATCATGCCGCCGCAGTGGTGGGTGATGATGCGCATCTCGGGAAGCTTGTCGAAGAATCCCGAGAACACCATGCGCGCCATGGCGACGCTCGTCTCGAAGGGCCAGCCGAGCACCTGCCAAATCTCGTATTTCGACTTCTGTTCGCTCACGTAGTCGGCGCGCGTGCCGGGACGCGCCGGATGCATCCAGATCGGAAGGTCGTGTTTTTTCGTAACGCGCTCGAACACCGGAAAGTACTCCGGCTCGTCCAGAGGCCTTCCGTTGACGCTGGTGCAGATCTGCACGCCGCGCGCGTCGAGCTTTGAGATTGCGCGGTCCATCTCCTCGATCGCGGCAGGGACGTTGTTCATCGGCAGCGAAGCCACGAACGCGGGGAATTTCTTCGGCCACTTCGCCGTCATTTCGGCCATGCCATCGTTGGCGATGCGCGCAAGCTCGGGCGAAAACTCTGGCCCGCCGAGCAGCTCGGGCGAGGGCAACGCAAGGGTCAGCACCTGCTGCACGTCCGGGAACTTCTCATCGAGCATCTGCACGCGAGCCTCGATGTCCCAGAGCATGCGCAGGTTGCTCATGCGTTTGACGATGCCGGGATCCTTCGAATGGGTCTTGAGCAATTCGAGGTAACGCATCGGCATGACGTGGTTGAATATGTCGATTTTCATGTGGGGCCTTTGATTAAGCCGTCGAGAACGAATTCTAGCGTCTGGGCATGCGTGAGCCAATCTGCGTATATCATGCGCGGGAGACCTTCCGGAGCCGACTATGGCCGACACCCGCACCGAACGCGACTCCTTTGGCGAGATCCGCGTCCCCGCCGACAGGCTGTGGGGAGCGCAGACGCAGCGCTCGCTGGAAAACTTCCGGATTTCCGCCGAGCGCATGCCGATCGAGTTGATCCGGGCGCTCGCGCAGGTTAAACGCTGCTGCGCCCTAGTGAACGTGGAACTGAAAGCGTTGCCCGCGGACAAGGCGAACGCGATCGTCGCGGCGGCGGACGAGGTGCTCGCGGGGAAGCACGACGGGGAATTTCCGCTGGTGGTCTGGCAGACCGGTTCGGGCACTCAGACCAACATGAACATGAACGAGGTGCTCGCCAACCGTGCGAGCGAGATCCTCGGCGGGGAGCGTGGCGAGAAGCGCCGCGTCCACCCAAACGACGAAGTCAACCGCGGGCAGTCCTCGAACGACGTCTTCCCCACCGCGATGAACGTCGCTGCGGTGCAGGCGCTGCACGACCGTCTCGTGCCGGCACTCAGACGCCTGCGCGACACCCTAGCGGCAAAATCCGAGGCTTTCAAAGACGTCGTCAAGATCGGACGGACCCACCTGCAGGACGCGACGCCCCTTACGCTGGGGCAGGAAATCTCCGGCTGGGTGTCGCAGCTCGACCATGGGATCGCGCACGTTCAGGCCTCGCTCACGCATCTGTGCGAGCTTGCGCTCGGCGGCACGGCGGTGGGCACGGGCCTGAACGCTCATCCGGAATTCGGCGTGCGGGTGGCAAAGGAGCTGGGAAAAATGACCAAGCTGCCGTTCGTCACCGCGCGCAACAAATTCGAGGCGCTCGCCGCGAACGACGGCCTGGTGCACGCGCACGGCGCGCTCAAGACCCTCGCCGCCTCGCTCACCAAGATCGCCAACGACGTCCGTTGGCTCGCGAGCGGCCCGCGTTGCGGCATCGGCGAGATCTCGATTCCCGAGAACGAGCCGGGCAGCTCGATCATGCCGGGCAAGGTCAACCCGACGCAGTCCGAGGCGATGACGATGTTGTGCGCGCAGGTCTTGGGCAACGACGTCGCCGTGAATGTCGGCGGCGCCTCGGGAAATTTCGAGCTCAACGTCTTCAAACCGCTCATCATTCACAACTTCCTGCAGAGCGTGCGGCTGCTCGCCGACGGCGCAGAAAGTTTCTGCGACCATTGTGCGGCGGGCATCGAGCCGCGGGGCGGGCGCATCGCCGAGCTTCTGCACAATTCTCTGATGCTCGTCACCGCACTCAACCCGCACATCGGTTACGACAAGGCGGCGCAGATCGCCAAGAAAGCGCACGGGGAAGGCACCACCCTGAAGCAGGCGGCGCTCGCGCTCGGCTATGTCGACGCCGCGCAGTTCGACGCCTGGGTGTGTCCCGAGAAGATGGTTTGAATTCGCCAAGGGGGAACCCATGCTCTACATCATGTACAACGAAGACCGGCCCGATGGCCAGGCCATCCGCGCCGCGACGCGCGAAACGCATCTCGCCTATTTGGAGCGCCACAAGAATATCGTCGTTCTCTCCGGAGGGACCCTCGCCGAGGACGGTACGACTCGCACGGGGAGCGTGTTCATCATCAACGTGCCGAGCCGCGAGGTGGCGGAGAAGTTCTCCGCCGAAGAGCCGTTTCGAAAAGCCGGCCTGTTCCAGACGGTGAAGATCACGCGCATGCGCCGGGGGCAGTGGAACCCGGAGGCGGCGCCCAAGACCGCCGAGGGGAATTAGGCGGCACGGTACAATCCCCATTTTCGGGGAGGATCGTGCGTGCAAAGGCCGTAGCCGTCGCAGGGATTTCCGTTTCCTGCGCGTTCGTGCTGGCGCTGCTGGTTAGGTCATGCGGGGACGATAGTGCCCCGGCAAGTAAGAGTGCTCCAGCGGTCAAGGTCGCCCCGGCGGTCAAGGTCGCCCCGGCGGTCAAGGCCGCCCCAGCGGTCAAGGCTACCCCTACGGTCAAACGCCCCCCGGCAGTCGCGGGCGCTCCCGCAGTCGCGGGCGCCCCGGCAGTCGTGGGCGCTCCCGCAGTCGCGGGCGCCCAGGCAGTCCAGACCCCGAGCTACACCATCGGCGGCACGGTCTCCGGCCTTGCCCGCGGCGGGCTCGTCTTGCAGAACAACGGTGGCAACAGCCTCGCTATCTCGATTGATGGCGCCTTTTCCTTCTCCTCCGCCATTGTCAGTGGCGGGACCTACAGCGTCATGGTACTCACCCAGCCGTCTGGCCAGCGTTGCGCGGTCGCCAACGCCAGCGGCAGCATCGCGAGCGCCAATGTCACGAACGTCACGATCGCTTGCGCGTCGCCGCCCGCCGCCCCGACCCTGGGCCTCGGCTTCGGTGTGAAGGATCTGCGACTCAGCTGGCCCGCGGTCAGCGGCGCCGACTTCTATCGGCTTTTCGAGAGTCCCGATGGCGTCTCGGGCTATACGCAGGTCGGGGCCGACCTCACCACCCTAGGCTACAACCACAGAATCCCGGTGCATGGGCGCCTGAACGCACGCTACGTGGTCGAGGCGTGCAACTGGGCCGGCTGCACCGCCTCCGCTCCTCAGATTCTCGGGACCCACCTCACGCAGGCGATCGGCTATGTGAAGGCCTCAAACACAGCGGCGGGTGACTCCTTCGGCATCGCGGTCGCCCTGAGCGCCGACGGCAACACGCTCGCGGTCGGGGCGAATGGCGAAGACAGCCGTACGACAGGGATCGGCAGCAGACCGAGAAGATGGTGGGCGACCGACGCGGGCGCAGTTTATGTTTTTACCCGCAGCGCCGGTACCTGGTTGCAACAGGCCTATGTGAAGGCCTCGAACACCAGGGCCGGTGACGCGTTCGGCATTTCGGTGGCATTAAGCGGTGACGGCAACACGCTCGCGGTCGGAGCGAACGGCGAAGATAGCGGCAGCATCGGCGTTGGCAGCAAGCCGAACAAATCTGCCCCTGACGCCGGAGCGGTATACGTCTTTACCCGCAGCGCCGGCAACTGGAAGCAGCAGGCCTACGTGAAGTCCTCAAACACAAGGGCGGGGAACCGGTTCGGCACCTCGGTCGCCTTGAGCGGTGACGGCGACACGCTTGCGGTCGGGGCGTACGGCGAAGCAGGCGGCAGCACGGCCATCGGCAGCACGCAGAACAAGTCGGCCTTCTTTTCCGGCGCGGCATACGTCTTTGCCCGTAGCGCCGGTACCTGGTCGCAGGAGGCCTACGTCAAGGCCTCGAACGCCGGGGCCGGTGACCTCTTCGGCTTCTCGGTTGCCCTCTCCGGCGACGGCAACACGCTCGCGGTCGGGGCGATCAATGAAGACAGCAGCAGTATCGGCATCGGCAGCACGCCGAATGAGTTAGCCACCGACGCCGGCGCGGTATACGTCTTCGCTCGCGGTGCAGGCGGCTGGTCGCAACAGGCCTATGTGAAGGCCTCGAACAGCGGGGTCAGCGACCAGTTCGGCTTTTCGGTCGCGCTGAACGGCGACGGCAACACACTTGCAGTCGGGGCAGTTGGCGAAGCCGGCGCCGGGGTCGGCAGTGCACCGAACAGGTTGGCCTTCTTCGCCGGAGCGGTATACGTCTTCACCCGCAGCGCCAGCAACTGGTCGCAGCAAGCCTACGTGAAGGCCTCGAACATCGGGACTGGTGACCAGTTCGGCATCTCGGTCGCCCTCTCGGGCGACGGCAACACTCTCGCTGTCGGGGCGCCCTTCGAGGACAGCAGTACCGCCGGCGTCGGCAGCACGCCCAACCAGTCGGCCGCCGATGCGGGCGCGGTGTATGTTTTTACCCGGAGCGTCGGCGCCTGGTCGCAACAGGCCTATGTGAAGGCCTCGAACAGCGGGGCCGGTGACAATCTCGGCATCTCGGTCGCCCTCTCGGGCGACGGCAACACGCTGGCAGCCGGGGCGATCGGCGAAGACAGCAGCACCAAAGGCATCGGCAGCACGCCGAACGAATTGGCCTCTCAAGCCGGTGCCGTGTATCTGTACTAGGTGTGACCGAGGTGACCAGGGCAAGCCGGGAGACTACGACCCGAAGAGCGCCGAGGGTGATCGGCGGGATTCGCATAGTAGAATTCAGGCTTTCCAGAGGAGGAAGTTCCATGAGGTCGATGTTTCTTGGGTTCATCGCGCTTGCGGCGCTCGCCGTCTCGCCGGCTGCGCTCGCTCAAGGGGCGAAGAGCTTTCCGGACAGACCGGTGAAGTTCATCGTCGGTTACTCGCCCGGCGGGCTGCCCGATACGATCGGCCGGTTGATCGGCCTGAAGCTCAGCGAGCGCTGGGGCCAGCAGGTCGTCGTGGAGAACCGGGCCGGCGCCAACGGCATTCTCGGCGCCGAGTTGGTGGCGAAGTCGGCCCCGGACGGGTACACGCTGCTGATGACCGACAACTCGACTACGACGATCAATCCCTTCCTGTATTCCAAGCTGCCCTACTCGGCGGACGATCTTGTGCCCGCATCGCTCACCGCTCGCGCGCCGCTGTTTCTTGCGGTGCATGTGTCGGTGGCGGCCAATTCCTTTCAAGAGCTGATCGCGCTAGCGAAGTCCAAACCGGGCGAGCTTTCCTACGGCTCTTCCGGGATCGGCAGCATCCACCATCTGGGCATGGAGTATCTGAGCCTCTCACTCGGTCTGAAGATGGTACACGTGCCGTACAAGGGGACAGGCCAGAGCGTCCCGGCGCTGCTCGCAGGCCAGGTGCCCATGATCCTCTCGGGTTACCCGACGCTTGCCGCGCACGCAAAGGAGGGCCGTATCAAGCTGCTCGCCAATACTTCGCTGAAGCGCTCGGAACTCGCCCCCAATGTTCCGACTATCGCGGAAACCATTCCGGGTTTTGATTTTGCGCCGACTTTCGGTCTGTTCGCGCCAAGAGGAACACCGCAGGATGTCCTGACCAAGATCGGCGTCGATGCGGCCGAGGTAGTGAAGCTGCAGGACGTGACGACGCGAATGAAAAGTCTGGGCATCGATCCGGTCGGCATGTCGGGAAAGGAGTGGATGCCGTTGCTGAAATCCGATTCGGAGCGCTTTTCCAGGGCGGTCAAGGCCTCAGGAGCGAAGGCGGACTAGGGCGCGAGCGCAGTTCGGACTCGACCGTCCGGCAGAGTCGGCATGGGAATGCTGATCGGCGGAGAGTGGACCGACCAGCGCCCGGATGCGGTCGCCGGTCGTTTCGTTCGGCCCGAAAGCCAGTTCCGCAACTACGTCACCGCGGATGGTTCTTCGGGCTTCAAGGCCGAACCGGGGCGCTATCACCTTTACGTCGCCTATAATTGCCCCTGGGCGCACCGCACGCTCATCTTCCGGAAGCTGAAAGATCTCGAGGAAATGATCTCCATTTCCTCGGCCGTGCCCGATGACCGCGCCGAAGGGTGGCGATTCGCAGATACGTTTCCCGGAGGGACGAGGGACACGGTGAACGGCTTCACCTGGCTGCACCAGGCCTACACCGCGGCGAAGCCCGATTACACGGGCACCTGCACCGTGCCGACTTTGTGGGACAAGAAGACGAAAACCATCGTCAACAACGAGTCCGCCGAGATCATCCGCATGCTTAACAGCGCTTTCGACGGCGCGGGCGCGAGGCCGGGCGACTACTACCCGGCGCCGTTGCGCGGTGAGATCGACCTCATCAACGAGTTCGTCTATACGCATCTGAACAACGGCGTATACCGGACCGGTTTCGCAAAGAGCCAGGAAGCTTACGACGACGCCGTGGAAAAGGTCTTCGCCGGCCTCGACACGCTCGAGCAACGCCTCGCGGACCGGCGCTACCTCGTTGGCAGCACGATCACCGAGGCCGACTGGCGGCTGTTCGTCACCTTGGTGCGCTTCGATGCGGTGTATCACCACCTGTTCAAGTGCACTTGGCGGTCGATCGCGAGTTACGACAATCTGCACAATTATCTCCTCGACCTGTATCAGGTGCCGGGCGTCGCCGAAACCGTGAAGCTGGACCATATCGTCATCGGCTATTACAGCATCGACCGCGTCAATCCCAACCGGATCATTCCGAAAGTACCCGATCTCAACTTGACCAAGCCTCACGACCGCGCGCGCCTGGGAGTTTGAACCGCCCTATGTTTTGTCGAAGAGTTGGATAGCCATGCGGAAATTCGAAAACTCGCAGTCGCGCAAGGCGTCCTCGGCGCTGGTCGCCCTGGCTACGTGTCTCGCATACTGCGGCCTAACATGTTGCGCAGCGCTCGCGCAGGACTATCCGTCTCGCCCGGTGCGCGTCGTCGCTCCGTCCGCCCCGGGCGGCGGTTTCGATCTGGTCGCGCGCGTGCTCGCGCAAAAGCTCGGCGAGCAGACGGGACAGGCCTTCGTGGTCGAAAACCGTCCCGGCGCCGGCACCCTGGTGGGCACGCAGCTCGTCGCCCGCGCGGCTCCCGACGGCTACAACCTCATCGTCGGCGGTCTTTCCAACATCGCGCTCAACATGGGCCTGTACAAGGAGCCCGGCTACGATTCACTCGCCGATCTCGCGCCCGTGAGCCTCGTGGTCAGCCATTCGTATACGCTGGTTGCGCGCAAGGATCTGCCGCAAACGAGCCTCGCCGAAGTGATCGCCTTTGCGCGGGCGAACCCGGGCAAGCTCAATATCGGCACGAGCGGCCCGGGTACTGGGCAATACATCGGCGCGGCCATCATCGCCGCGCTTACCGGCGTCGACATTGTCAAGATTCCCTACAAGGGCGCGCAGCCCGTGTACCAGGATCTGCTCGCCGGCCGCGTCGATCTCTTCTACGACAACACCACCACTACGCGTTCTTACGTGGACTCGGGGCAAGTGAAGGCGCTTGCGGTGTCGAGCCGCGCGCGCGCGCCGACCATGCCGCATCTCCCCACGATCATCGAGACCGGTGTGCTCGATCTGGAAATGGAGACCTGGTTCGGACTGTTCGCGCCGGCGCGCACTCCACGCGCGGTCGTCGAGCGCCTGCGCGCCGAGGTGGACCGGGCGACGCAATCGGCCGAAGTGCGCTCGCGCCTGGAGATGGGCAGCGGCAGGAGTCTGCGCATGGCGCCTGAGGAGACCGAGGCGTTCGTGCGCGCCGAGGTCGCCAAATGGACGGGACTCTTGCGCCGCGCGGGCATCAAGCCCGAATGAAGCCGCGTCCGCTCGCGCCGCGTGGGCATCACGCTCGAATGAGCGCTGATCTGCAGGACCGGCTCGCCATCGGAGCGCTTGCGCAGGACTGGGCGCTTGCGCGCGATTCCGGAGACTGGGAGAAGCTGCGCGCGACCGCGCACCCCGGAGCGACCATGACCACGACCTGGTTCGACGGTGGATTCGAAGACTTCGTGGCGGCCTGCGAGGCGTCCTGGCGCAGGGGATCGCGCTCGCAGCATTTCCTCGGCGGAACCTCTGCGGAGATCAACGGCGAGCGCGCGCTCGCGCAGACGCGCATGTCCATCATGGTCCGTTCCATGCTGGACGGAGTCGAAGTCGATGCGGCGTGCTACGGGAGGTTCTTCGACCGCGTGGAAAAGCGCGAGGACAACTGGCGGATCGGCAAGCGCTCGGTTATCTACGAAAAGGACCGGCTCGATCCGGTCGATCCGAACGCAAGAATCTCCCTCGATCCCGCTATCCTCGCGCGCTTTCCCGAGGGCTACCGCCATCTCGCTTACCTTCAGACCCGCAACGGCGCGCAGGTGAATCTCAACCTGCCGACCGCGCGCGGCGAGGCTCTCGAGAATCTGCTGCGAGAGGCGAGGGCCTGGCTCGAGGCGGCACTATAATGCCGCGAAGGCCGCCTGGAGCGAGCATTCGCGTGGTTTGGAAAGTATCTGCAAGCTTAGAGAAGGCCAAGTCGTAGCGTGCCTACCGTACTTATTACAGGCGCGGGTCGCGGGCTCGGCTACGAGCTCGCGCGGCAGTATGCCGCCGACGGCTGGAAGGTGATCGGCACCGTGCGGAACGCGAAAGCGAAGGCGGCGCTCGAGAAGCTCGGCGTGGATGCGTCTGTCGCCGACGTCACCGACCGCAAATCGGTCGCGCTGCTTGCCCAAGACCTCAAGGACGTACCGATCGACATCCTAATTCTCAACGCCGGCGTCTACGGACCGCGCCATCAGACGTTCGGGAAGCTCGACTATGCCGCCTGGAATGAAGTGTTGCGCGTGAACCTGTTCGGGACGGCCGCCGTCGCCGAGGCGCTGCTCGAGAACGTCGCCGCGAGCGAGCGCAAGGTCATGGTCATGATGTCGAGCCGGCTCGGCTCGATCGCGGAATCCCGAGGGGGAGACTATCTTTATGCCTCGAGCAAGGCCGCGCTCAACATGATCGGCAAGGCGTTGTCGGTCGCGCTTGCGAAGCGCGGTATCACCGTCGTCTCGGTCACGCCCGGCTGGGTGCGCACCGACATGGGCGGAAAGAGCGCGCCGCTCACGCCCGAAACTTCAATCCGGGGCCTGCGCAAAGTTATCGCCGGCCTCTCCCCGGAGAAATCCGGCGGGTTTTTCAGCTATGACGGCTCTGCCGTGGCTTGGTGAGGTCCCGTGTCGAAGGATACGCGAAACGCAATCGACTTCGGGCGGCGCGATTTCCTGAAAGACGCGCTCGCGGCCACGGCCGGGTTTACGGGTATCGGTGCTCTCGCCGGCTGCGCGGCTCCCGTCACGCAGGAATCCAAGCTCGCCGATACCATCATCGCCAACGCCCGCATCGCCACGCTCGCCCGCGGGCAGCCGACGGCGAGCGCCATCGCGATCCGCGGCGACAGCATCGCGGCCGTCGGCGTGATGGCCGATCTTCAGGGCCTGCAAGGCCCCAATACACAGCTGATCGACGCGGGCGGCCGCACCGTCGTTCCGGGCCTCGTCGACGCGCACACGCATTTCATCCGCGGCGGACTCACCTATTCCATCGAAGTGCGCTGGGACGGCGTGCCCTCGCTCGCCGAAGGTCTGGAGAGGATGCGCGTGCAGGCGCGCCGCACGCCGCCGCCGCACTGGGTGCAGGTGATCGGCGGCTGGACCTGGGCGCAGTTCGCCGAAAGGCGCTTCCCGACGCTCGCGGAGATCAACGCCGCCACCGGCGACACCCCGGCGATGGTGATGCACCTGTACGACCGGCTGTGGATCAACCGCGCGGGTCTGCGCATGCTCGGCTGGGTGAGGGACACGCCCAACCCTTTCGGCGGGGTCATCGAGCGCGACGCATCGGGCAACCCCACCGGGCTGCTGGTCGCCACGGTGGGCCTGGTCGCGCTCGTGGGCGCGTGGCTGCGCATCCCGCGGCTCTCGCCTGAGGACCAGATCCTTTCGACGCGCCACTTCATGCGCGAGCACAACCGTCTGGGGGTCACGAGCGTGATCGACGCGGGCGGCGGCGGGCAGAACTATCCGGACAATTATCAAGCGATCGCAAAGCTTGCCGCCGACAAGCAGATGACGCTGCGCATCGCCTACGAACTTTTCGCTCAGGCCGGCGGCAAGGAATTGGAGAACTACCAGACCTGGTCGAAGCTGGTGTCGGCCGGGCAGGGCGACGACTGGTACCGCATGATCGGCGCGGGCGAGTACATCGCCTGGACGGCGGGCGACGTGACCAATTTCGCCAAGGATTTTTCGGGCCCGCCGCCGCAGATGGAAGCGCAGTTCGGCGCGGTGGCGAGGTATCTCGCGCAAGCGCGCTGGCCGTTCAGGCAGCACACCTCGTTCGACGTCACCGCGCAGCGCGTGCTCGGGGTGCTCGAGCAGGTGAACCGCGAGATCCCGCTTGCGGGCCTGCGCTGGGGCCTGGATCATTGCGAGACGCTGCAACCGAATACTCTCGAGCGCGTCGCGAAGCTTGGTGGCAGCATCAACATCCAGAACCGCATGTCGCTCGACGGCGAAGCCTTCGTGAGGAAATACGGGCCGCAGGCCGCGGCCGACGCGCCGCCGATCGCTCGCATCCGCCAGATGGGTATCCCGCTCGCCTGCGGGACCGACGGCAACCGCGCCACCAGCTACAACCCGTGGATTGGCTTGTACTGGCTGGTGACCGGCCGCACCCTCGGTGGGTCCAAGCTCCAGGGCGACCGGAATCTCCTCGAGCGCAGCGAGGCGCTACGTTTGTATACAGCGAACGGCGCGTGGATGTCGGGGGAGGAGAACAAGAAAGGCACCCTGGAAGCGGGTAAGCTCGCCGACCTCGTGATCCTGTCGGCCGATTACTTCAGCGTTCCGGAGGAAGAGATCAAGGGCCTCGAATCGGTGCTGACTCTGGTGGGGGGCAAAGTCGTCCATGGTGCCGGCCCCTATTCGCGCCTGTCGCCGCCGCTCCCAGCCGTCGCGCAGGACTGGCTGCCGGTGAAAGATTACGGGCAATACTACAAACGTGCGGCGCTCGATGCGCCGAAGGTCGCCTCCGCACTGGCGCAGCCCGGCCTCATCGGCGACGCCGGAGTCTGGGGAGAAGGCTGTGGCTGCGGGGTCTTATAGATACTTCGAGGAGCTTCAAATAATGAAACGTGATACCGCACTGGCGTTGTTTGCCGCCTTGTTGACGGCAAGCAGCGCGTCTTTCACATGGGCTCAAGGGTTCCGGCCGACCCGGCCGATCGAGCTCGTGGTGCACAGCGCGCCGGGCGGCGGCTCGGATGTTTTCGCGCGCGAGGTGGCCGAGATGGCGAAGAAGGAAGGCTTGCTGTCGCAGCCGCTGAACGTGACGAACAAGACCGCGGGCGCAAGCGCGCAGGCAATGGCCTACCTCGTCGAGAAGCGGGGCGACGACCATACCCTCGCGGTCTTCACCAACACCTGGGTCGCAACGCCGCTCACTCGCGCCGACGCCAAGATCACCGTGAGGGACCTGACCCCCATAGCGCGCCTCGTGCTCGAGCCCACTATCGCCGTGGTGAGGGCTGATTCGCCCTATCGGAGCATGAGCGACTTCGTGAAAGCGGCGAAGGCACGGCCCGGGAGCCTCAAGCAGGCCGGCGGCTCGGTCACCGCGATCGAGAGCCTCACCGGGCTCCTGGTGCAGACCGCGGCCGGCGTGCAGTGGACTTTCATCCCCACGCCGTCGATCAAGGACCGGATCGCGAACCTGCTCTCGGGGAATGTGGACATCATCATCCCACAGCCGCAGGACGTGAACGAGCATATCGCCGCAGGAAGAATGCGGCCGATCGCGGCCTTCACCGAAAAGCGGCTCGCCGTCCTGCCCGCGGTCCCGACCATCCGCGAGCAGGGCATCAACGTGCCCATCATCGCCAACGCGCGCGGCATCCTCGCGCCGCCGGGTGTGCGGCCCGAGGTCGTCGCCTACTGGGAGGATTTCTTCGAGCGCCTGACGCGATCGGCGAGCTGGAAGAAATACGTCGAGGAAAACCAGGTCGAGGACGTCTTCCTGAAGAGCGGAGGGCTCGCGCCGTTTCTGGACGAGCAGACCGTGCTCATGCGCAAGGTGTTGCAGCAGGCGGGGGTGAAGGTGGCGCGGTAGGGTGGCGCAAGGCTTCTCGCCAAACCGGATCAGCCGGTCGGGAGCAGGCGCCGGGCCTTGAGTGACAGAGCATTCAGGGCGTGGCGCTCGGCGCCGCTTGGACGACCTGCCAATGTCCAGGTCGCCAGCAGCGTGCTCACATAAACTGCGGCACCCGTCAGCGTCGCCGCAGTCAGGTGCAGCAGCGCGCCGATCGCCTCAGGACCTGGCAGCAGCATGGTATCGACGCTCCAGACCGCGGCCATCATGGCAAAAACGGCGATAACCGGCCGATGCGTGACGCGGAAAAGGTCGGTCGGCGCCAAGCCAAGCGTGCGCGTGACGAAGCCGATGTTGACGGCAGACATCACCGCCGCGGTCGCCAGCATTGCCCAAGCGGCTCCGGCCGCGCCGGCAATCGAGATTCCAAGCATGACCAGTGGAATCAGCAAGGCAAAGCGCAACGTCGCGAGCTTTACCGATATTTGCGGCTGCCCAACCGCGATGAATAGGAACTGGGCGCCCGAAGTGAGGGAACGCAAGATTCCGGCATACGCCAAAATCTGCAAGAGGGGCGCGGCCGGCAGCCACTTCGCGCCCATTAGCACGAGCACAACATCCGGAGCAACGAGGGCAAGACCTGCCGGGATAGGCAAGGTCACCAAAGCCATTACGGCTGTCCATTCCAGATAGTTGCGCCGCAGCGCCTCTGGGTCATGGCTCAGCGCGGCATAGCCTGGGAACAGCGCGCGGCGAATCGGCGCCTGCAGTTCGGTCGTGGCCATCCCCGCGATCTCGCGCCCTGCGGAGAAAAAGGCGAGAGAGCCGACGCTGATCTGGCGTCCGACAAGCAGGTTGACCAGGTGGTCGTTCATCCCGTTCAGGATATTGCGCGCAAGCATCCAGCCGGAAAAGCTCGCGAAGCTGCGGATCGCCTTCAGTGAGAAGCGCGGGCGAAAGGGGTGCATCGCGTAGCTCATGGTGACGAGCACCACAGTGCCGGCAAGATTGCCCGCCACCAGAGCCCAATAGTCACGCCATAGCAGGGCCAAGCCGATGGTTATTGCCGTATTGATCAGGCGGATGGAAAAGCGAAACCAGAACTCCTTGTTAAAGTCGAAAAACTTTCGAAATTCGACCGTACCGATATTGCTGAAGCCACCGATCAGGCTGGCGCCGGCGAGCCAGTAGAGAATCACCTCGATTCGCCCCTCGCCCATCAATCCGGCCAAGGGGCGCGCCGAAACGGCGACGATGGCGGCGATGCCAACGCCGATCAGAATGTTGATAGTCCACGCCGTGTCGTATTCGTCGCGCCCTGCGCTACGGCGCTGGATCAGGGCGAGGTCGATTCCCGCCTGACCGAAGAGTTCGATCACCGCGATAATCGAGGTCGCTATCACCAGCAGCCCGAAATCCTCTGGAACCAGGATGCGCGCCAGGATTGAAAAACTCGCTAGGCCAACGAGGCGCTCCGCCAAGCGAAGCATGACCATCCGCTTTGCGCCGTCGGCAACCTTGCGGCCGACAGAGAGTGGTTCGACTTCGTTCATGCCGATAGTCCGGACACGACGCGATCGCCGGGCGGCTGCCAGCGACGGAGACTCGGCTTGAACTCCGAGCCTTCAACTGCGATCGCACCGGCGTAGTCGGCGCCAAAATCGAGCGCCGCTAGGAACCAGCCCTGCGTGTCATTGTCTGGCCGCTCTGTATTCTGCGGATCGTACCGCCCCAGGCCGACCTCGACCTCGTCCGGCGGGCGCATCAATCCCGTGCCCTGCGCTTTTAGAAGGGCTTCCTTGCGCGTCCAGCACGAAAAGAAAGCGGCCACGCGGTCGGCCTGCGGAACCTGCGCAAGGGCGGCAATTTCCCGCTCCGTGAAGCACATCCTCGCTGGGCCGGCGATGTCGATGTCCGGGCGAATACGCTCGATATCGATGCCGACCTCCCGGCCTGCCGAAATCGCGACAATGGCCATGGGTCCCGAGTCGGACAAGTTAAAGCGCAAGTGACGCAAGGCACGTGGTTCGGCGATATAAGGCTTGCCGCGTGGACCACGCGCCAAAACGAGGCGGCGTTCCGGCGGATCCGCGTAGCAGCCCAGAGTGTCCAGCGTCATGGTGTGCGCCACGATATAGCGCCTGCGCAAGTCATCGTTGCCGAAGCGTGCGGCGGCATTGCGCTGATTCGCAGGCAGCATCTGCGCCAGGGATTCGATCTCGGCTCGATTCAATTCAGTGGCGTCGCACCACCAGATCTCGACTACGGTGTTGCCCGGTGCAGTTCCCGGGGCAGGCGGTTCGCATGCACGCATCGACGGGGCGTTCATTTTGTGCCCGCGGGAACAAGTGACTCGCCGGCACCCGTCGTCTTGGCATGAGCCTCGTCCAGCCACCGGTTCGCCAGGCCTGCCAGTTCGTAGACATTAGGAGGGTTCAGCATATCGCCCGAGTCAACGCCCGCGACATAGCTTGGCGCACGCACCTGCGGGACGAGGTCCAACCAGTCCAGCCTGTAGTTGCGCTCGCCCCGAGTTTTCCGGCCGCGCGTGAAGCACAGGACCGTCGGACCGCTGAAGCGGCCCGGCACGTAGGCTCGACCAGCCTGGCGGTTCGCCGCGTAGACCGCACGCTGGTAGAGCTCGCTGCGATCGCCTCGGAAGAGGTCGCGCTGAGCGATCATGCCGCGCACGGTGGCGATCTTCTCGCGGACGAACGCCCTGCGCTCGGCGCCGCGCAGCGTCATCATGGACTTGGCGTACATCGCGATGCGTTCGAGGATGAACCGGCCGAGCTGTGGGCGCTGTACGGCCTGTTGCGCGCCCGCAGTCTCGCCCCGAGGCTGGCCGTCGCCGTTGAAGAAGGGCGAGGAAGGATCGAGCATGACCAGCAAGCCGATCGGTTCTCCCGCCGCCTCCAGCTTGCGCGCCATTTCGTAGGCGATGCGTCCGCCGTAACATGCGCCGGTCAGGAAGTAGGGACCGTGCGGCTGTATTTCGCGGATCCGCGCGATGTTGTCGGCAGCGATGTCCTCCACGCGCGCGAGCGGCGCGGCAGTTCCGTCGATACCGCGCGACTCGATACCGATCAAGGGCTGGCGCGCATCGAGCAAACGCCCCAGATGGATGAAGCCCACGGGGTTGCCGCCGCTTCCCGGCACTGCGAACAGTGGCGGGCGGTCGCCCTCCGCCTTGATCGAGACCAGGCCGGCTGATGTCGGCCCCAGGTCCGCCTTCCCTTGGCGGGCACTTTCGATCAGCCGCGCAATGCCGGCGACCGTCGCGGCTTCATCGAATATTTGCCGCAATCCCAGGGTTACCCGGTGGCGCTTCCGAAGATGCGCGAACAGCTCGTATGCCTTCAGGGAGTCGCCGCCGACGAGAAAGAAATCATCGTCGAGTCGGATCGTATCGAGTTCGAGGATACGCTTCCATACGCCCGCCACTTCCTGCTCGAGGGAAGACCACGGGCGCGACTTGTCCGGCGCGGGGGTGCTTTGCGGCTTGGCGAGAAGATCCCGGCAGATCTGCGCCACCTGGTCTCGCCGGATCTTGTTCGTCGCGCCCTTCGGGAGCGACGGCAAGAGGAAAATCCGACGGGGGACCTTGAACCCGGTCAGCAGGCCACTGGCATGGTCCCTCAGGACCTGCTCGCTGACCGTCCTGCCGGACGATATAACGACCGCTGCCGCGACCTCCTCGCCCAGGCTCGGGTGCGGTATCGCAAAGACACAGACTTCTTCCACGGCCGGGTGTTTGGTCAAGGCCGCTTCGACCTCGATTGTGGCAATCTTTTCGCCGCCGCGATTGATGATGTCTTTGATCCGACCAATCAGGGTCAGGTAGCCATCGTCATCGAAGCGACCCAGGTCGCCGGTGCGGAACCAACCGTTAATGAAAGCCGCGCCATTGGCTTCCGGATTGTCGAGATAGCCGTCGAAAACGCTGGGCCCGCGGGCCACGACCTCGCCATCGCAGTTAGGGCCGAGGACCTCGCCGCTCTCATCGATGATAGCGACCTCATTGAACATCGGTATGCCGACAGTGCCCGGCCTGCGTAACCCCGGTGGCATTGGGTTGGAGGTCAGTGTGCCGGTCTCCGACATCCCATAGCGTTCCAGCACGGGTACCCCAAAGGCCTCCTCCAGACCGGTCATGACCTTCGGGTCGAGCCGGCCGGATCCGGCCCGGATGAACCGAAGCTTCGCCTCCCGGGCAATATCGCGGTAGTCGTCGATCCCGGCGAGAATGGCGCGATGGATCGAAGACGCCGCCGAATACCAGGTCGGTCGAAGTGCCCTCATCTGCTGAAAGAAGGACGGAATGTCAAAGTAAGAAGGGCAGATGACGCTCGACCCATTCGCCAAGGGAACCAGCAGCGACGACTTCAGACCATGGCCGTGAAACATCGGCATGACGTGCAGACAGCGGTCGCCTGGACCAAAGCCATAATGCTTGCCGGCAGCATGCGCATAGGCGAGGAGGTGTCGCACTCTGAGCGGAACCAGCTTGTGCTCCGACGTCGAGCCGGATGTCAGCAGCACCAGGGCAAGATCATCGACTCCGTTCCAGCCAGGTGTCTTTGAATCGGGCCTGCTGAGTGGCCCGCCCGGCAGCACCAGGCGGAACGAGCCAGCGGGCTTGGTCGTCTCCGTAACCAGGTCGATAACCGCAAGTCCAAGGGATTCGGCGCTACGTCTGGCCGTGCCACCTCCGCCATCAGGCAGGATCACCGCCTTTGGGCGCAGTTTGCTCAGATAGGCGGTAAATTCTGCCTCCGTGTAGTCGGGGTTCAAGGGAACGTATATCGCGCAGGCCGCGACACCGAGGTAACAGATGGCCAGTTCCGGACTCTTCGGCAGGACGCTGACGACCCGGTCGCCACGTCCGATGCCAAATTGCGCCAAGGTATTGCGAACCGCCTGAAGACGATCGGGCAGTTCGGCAAAACGCAGTGATTCTCGCCCCGGTGCCAGAATTGCCTCCACCTCGCCCACCCTGTGAGCAAGCGAATCAAAAGTGGACCAGATTGAGGCTGAGGTCATGGCCTTATTGGATCACGATCCGGTCGGCTGGACGACCCCAGCGGTGGAGCGGGGGTAAGGTCTTCATCTTTCGCCTCCTGTTCAATCGAGCTTCGCTCCGCTCTCCTTCACGAGCTTCGCCCATTTGGCGAGGTCCGCGAGCATGAAGAGGCGAAAGTCCTCGGGCGTGGTGCCGGCGGGCTCCGAGCCGTCGGCGACGATGCGCTCGCGCACGTCGGGCCGGTTGAGGATCTTGACGAACTCGTCGTGCAGCCGCGTGACGACGGGCCTGGGCATTCCGGCCGGTCCCGCTATGCCGTACCAGCCCACAACTTCGAAACCCGGCAGCGCTTCTGCCACGGCGGGCAGATCGGGCAGGGCCGCGAGGCGCTTGGGCGCGGTGACTGCGAGTCCGCGCAGCTTTCCGGCCCGCACCTGGACTTGCGCCGGCTGGATGCCGGCGAAGATGAAGTGGTATTGCCCGGCGAGCAGGTCCATCAGCGCCGGCCCCGAGCCTTTGTACGGAATGTGCTCGGCCTTCACGCCGGTCATCATCTTGTAGAGCTCGCCCGCGAGATGCCCGCCGGTGCCGATGCCGGCCGAACCGAAGTTGAGCGGCCCTTTGAAGTTCTTGGTCCAGTCGACGAACTCAGTCAGGGTATTCACCGGCGTCGCGGGCTTCACCACCAGCATCAGGCCCGCGGTCGTGAGCTGCGTGATGGGCGTGAAACTATTGACCGGGTGATACGGCAACTTCGGATTCAGCGCTGCATTCACCGTGTGTTGGTGATAGACGAGCAGCAGCGTGTAGCCGTCCGGCGGTGCGTTCGCCGTAAGCTCCCCGGCGATCACCCCGGACGCGCTCGCACGGTTGTCCACCACCACTGGCTGCTTGAAGGTTTCGGTCAGGTGTGCGGCGAAGGAGCGAGCTAGGATGTCGGACGTGCCGCCCTGCGCCGCCGCCGTGATCAGGCGGATCGGGCGGGTAGGGTAGTCCTGCTGTGCCTTGGCTGAAGCAGCGAAGGCGAGAGCGAGCGGAAAGAGGAGGGCGGTAGGGACGCGCGAGAGAGAAGGGTGGGATTTCATGTTGGCCGCTGTTGAGTTAGGCCTTCTTAACCAGACTGACTATATACAGGAGCACGATAGCACCAACAGTCGCTGTAATTATCGAGCCTATTAACCCGGCCGCTGTTATGCCCAGCAGACTGAACAAAACACCACCCAACACAGCTCCGACAATACCCACAAGAATGTTGCCTATGACGCCGAATCCCTTTCCTTTCATGATGTTTCCGGCAAGCCAGCCCGCCAGCGCGCCAATTGCCAAGAATATGACCAAGCTTGTGATATCCATGATGCCTCCGATTTTATTTCTTGATGAAAAGGTATAGGCCAACAACAAAACTGACAGCGCCACTAATGTAGAAAGTCATTACCTTATCTGTAGCTGAACCTGTAAAAGCCTGAGCTATTTGCGAACCTACAGAACCAGACAATCGATATCCCCAAAACGCCAGGCCAAGGCCTATAACTACTAACGCGATACCAATGATCTTCATTGTAGATATTGAACTCTTTGCCATGTTGAATTCCTATGGTTGGATGAAATGAAATAACTATGACGGTACGGACGCGTCCTCGGTGCTCACCCGCCGCAGTTCGCGGCGCTGAGTGTAGTCGTAGCGGCGTCCGCGGTGCAGGACGCAGCGGTTGTCCCAGATGACGAGGTCGTTGACGCGCCATTCGTGCCTGTAGACGAATTCGCGCTGGGTGGCGTGTTCGAGGAGTTCCGCGAGCAGGAGCCGGCCTTCGCCGAGGTGCATGCCGGGGATGTGGGTGGCGTGGGCGCCAACGAACAGGAGCTTGCGCTTGGAGCCCGGGTGGGTGCGGACGAGCGGCCATTCGACCGGGGGGAGGGCGTTCTTCTGTTCTTCGGTCCACTCGGTGTCGCCGAGATTGATGCGCGAGTACAGGGCGTAGTGCTGGGCGCGCAGATATTCCATTTCGCGTTTCGTTTTTTCGGGTAGGGCGTCGTAGGCGGCGCGCAGGTCGGCGAACTCGGTCTCGCCGCCTTTTCCGGGATTGACGAGCGAATGAAGCATCGAGTAGCGCGCGGGCGGATTCTGAAAGGAGCTGTCGCTGTGCCAGAGCTGGTTGGCGAGCTGCGAGTACATCTTCTTCGTTGTAACGCTGGCGATGCCGCCACGATCGTCGACGTTGGAGATGTCGATCGATTCGTTGAACTTGAGACGGTTGGGGCGCTTGAACACTTTCTTGAGGCCGAGATCGAGCGGCCCGAAAGCCCGCGCGAAGGCGATCTGCTCCTCCTCGGTGAGTGGCTGGCCGCGGAACACGAGCACCGCATGGCGGTCCATCGCCGCTTCGATGTCCTTCGCGGTGTCCACGGCAAGCGGCTGGCGCAGGTCAACGCCGTCCGCTTCCGCAACGAACAAGGGGTGAAGCGATTTGAGCCGCAGTGTCATGCGCTTATTCCAACTTCAGGTTGGTGCTCTTGACGAGGTTCTTCCACTTCTCGATGTCGGCAGCGAAGAACTTACGGAAGTTCGCCTGGTTGTCCTCGAAGAGGGCGATGCCGACCTTGGCGAGTCTTTCGCGCGTATCCGGCTGCTTGAGTACCGTCTCGACGTTGCTCGCGATCCGCGCGCCCAGCTCTTGGGGAATCGACGAGGGGGCGAAGAAGCCCTGCCACAGCGTCGCCTCGTATTGAGGGAGGCCCTGTTCGGCGATGGTCGGCACGTTCGGTGCTGCGGAGAAGCGCTGTTTGCTCGTCACGCCGAGTGCGCGCGCGCGGCCCGAGCTTACGAGCGGCAGGCCGACCGGCATGCCGGCAAAGTAGTAGGCGACGCGCCCCGGAATGACGTCCTGAACGGCCGGTGCGCCGCCTTTGTAGGGCACGTGGATCGCCTTGATCCCGGCCATCATGTTGAAGAGCTCCCCGCACAGGTGATCGGAGTTGCCAACCCCGGAGGAGGCGAAGGTGAGTTTCCCCGGCTCGGCCTTGGCACGCGCGATCAGCTCGGCGACGTTCTTTGCCGGAAAGTCGGGGCCGACGATGAGGATGTGCGGCGTCGCCGCCACCGGCGCGAGCGGCACGAGGTCGCGTTCCGCGCTGTAGGGCAGGTTCGGCAGCGCCGCCGCGCTGATCGCCAGGCCGTTCTGCGCGAACAGCAGCGTGTAGCCGTCGCCCTGCGCCTTGGCTACCGCGTCGGCGGCGAGGTTGCCCGCCGCGCCGCCGCGGTTCTCGACGATGACCGTCTGCTTCCAGTGGGCGCCGAGCCGGTCGGCCATGACGCGGCCGACGATGTCGGTCGAGCTGCCCGCGGCGTAGCCGACGAGGACGCGCACCGGCTTGGTGGGGTACTGCTGTGCGTAGGCGGCGAAGGTGGCTGCAAGTGAGAGAAGACAGACCGCAAGACGTGAAAGATTCATGGCTGGCCCTTAGTAAGTTGTCATTCTGAGGACGAAGTCCGAAGAATCTGCTTTTGGTCAGCGTAGAAGCAGATCCTTCGCTTCGCTCAGGATGACACGATTACCGATGCGCGAACATCTTCTTCCCTGCCACCGGCATCTCGGCGGTGAGGATTTCGCCGTTCAGCGAATCGGTGATGTAGAGCGTGGCGCGCTTCGGGCCGCCGAAGGCGACGTTGGTCATGAGGCGGTGGTGCTTGCCCGCGTGGACGAGGTGCGTCGGCAGGAAGTTCGAATCGAAGCGCCAGACGCCCACGCCGAGGTGGCACACGAGGATGCCGTCTTCCTCGTCCATTTCGATGCCGTCGGGCCCTGCATGGCCGCCCGAGAGCTGGATCGCGACGCCGGTCTTGGAGAGCGTGCCGCCCGCCATGAGCGGCAGCCGCCAGATCTGCTGCGCGCGCGTGACGGCGACGTACACGTGCGTGTTGGTGGTGTTGAGCGTGATGCCGTTGGGGGAGGGCGCATTATCGATGAGCCGCTGCAGCTCGCCGTTCGAGCGCAGGCGATACACGCGTCCGCTCGGATCGGCGATGCCGGTCTGTCCCTGGTCGGTGAAGTACAGGTCGCCGTTGTCGGCGAAATGCAGGTCGTTCAGGCCCTTGAACGCTTCGCTGAATACCGTCGCGAGATAGGAATCGATCTTCCCTGACTTCGGATCGAGCAGCATCAGGCCGCGCCTGTAGTCGGCGATGAACACCCAGCCGGCCTTGTGGATCTTCAGCCCGTTCGGCCAGCCGTCGTACTGCACGGCGAGCTCCCACTCGCCTTTCGGGTCGATGCGAAACACGCGCCCGAAAGGAATGTCCACGCACCAGAGATTCCCCTCGCGGTCGAACGAGGGGCCTTCGAGGAAACTGTCCACCGCCGCGCCCTGACGGTTCGGATCGGACCATGCGCTGCGACGCTTCTTGCGGAACTTCACCGGGAGCGAAGTAAAGGGCTTCGCCTCTATTTTCTTGACGTTCTGGAAGGGGTTGTGCACGGCGGTTGCTCGGGGTAGAGAAGAATAACCCAGGCGGCGGAATCACGGCTCCGCAATATCGCGACAGGGCCATTCTGTCCGGATGACAGGGAAGGCGTAGCGTGCGCCGTGCGCGCGGGGACAATTTGCGGCAGGCCGTGCACGGGGCGCACGCTACGCGTTCGAACAAGAGCGCCGCTACTCTACGCCGACACGCGCAGTCCGACCAGGCGCTCGAGCGTTTCGGTGTCGTGCGGAAGTTCGCGCGACTTGGCGCGGTGGACGATCCTGCCTCGCTCGATGACCACGGCCTCTTCGGTGAGCGACAGCGCGATCTCGGTGTGCTGCTCGACCAGGATGGCGGCGGTTCCCTGCTCGGCCATCATGCGCCGGATCGCCCCGGCCAGTTCCTCGACGATGATGGGCGCGAGGCCCTCGAGCGGCTCGTCGAGCAACAGGAGCGCCGGATTGGTCATGAGCGCCCGCGCGATCGCGAGCATCTGCTGCTCGCCGCCCGAGAGTTGATTGCCTTTGGCTTGCCGGCGCTCTGCGAGTCGCGGAAAAAGCTCATAGACGGCTTCGAGATTCCAGCGGCCGGTGCGCGCGGCGACCGTCAGGTTTTCTTCCAAGCTCAGCGACGGAAAAATCTCCCGCTCCTGCGCCACCCAGCCGAGTCCCCGGCGGGCCCGCACATGGGGGGCGAGCCGGCTGATGTCCTCGCCGCGCCACAGAATCGCACCGCGCATCAGATGGGTGTAGCCCATGATGGTGAGGAGCAGCGTGGTCTTGCCCACGCCGTTCCGGCCGAGAACGGCAAGACTCCCGCGCTCCGGGATCTCCAGCGAAACATCGTCGAGCACGACCGCGTTGCCGTAGCCGGAGCGCACTTTGTCGAGCGCAAGCAGCGGCTCAGCCATGACCTGCCTTTCCGAGATACACGGTTCGCACTTCGGGATTGCGCGCGATCTCGTCGGGACTCCCTTCGACGAGGATCCTGCCGCCGACCATGACGATGATGCGGCTGGCGAACCGGAACACCAGGTTCATATCGTGTTCGATAAAGAGCACGGTGAGATCCCGGGACAAGGCGGAGATCGCATCGAAGAGATCGGCGCTCTCCTCCTTGGGCACGCCCGCCGCCGGCTCGTCGAGCAGCAGCACGCGCGGCCGGGTCGCGAGCGCGAGCGCGATCTCGAGCAGGCGCTGCCTGCCGTAAGCGAGCTCGCGGGTGAGGCGATAGCAGTCTGTCCCGAGCCTGAGCGATGAGAGAATCCCGTGGGCTTCGTCCACCGCGTCCCGGTAGTCGGGCAGGCGCTTCCACCAGGTGCCGGCGTGACCCCGCCGCTCGCACACCGCGAGCGTCACCGCTTCGAGCGCCGAGAGGTGCGGGAACAGCGTGTTGATCTGGAAAGTGCGGACGAGGCCCCGCCTGACCCGTTCCTCGGGCTTGAGCGAGGTGATCTCGTCCTCGCCCAGAAATATCCGGCCCGAGTCCGGACGCAGCATGCCGGTCATGAGATTGATCAACGTGGTCTTGCCCGCGCCGTTCGGGCCGATGAGCGCGTAGCGCACGCCTTGCGGCAATGCCAAATCGATGCCCTTGGCGACGACCAGGGAGCCGAAGCTCTTGTCGAGCCCGCGCGTGGACAGGACGCCGGTCGCCTCCACGGCGGCCTGCGCTTTCACTTCCACTTTTCACTCCATGACGACTTCAAGCGCGCGAGCCCGCCGAGAATGCCGTTAGGCAGAAACACCACCACGGCGACGAGCAGCAGTCCGATCCAGAAATACCAGTACTGCGGATTGATGCCGGAGAACTGGTCGCGCGCGACCATGTAGACGATCGCGCCGAGGATGCCGCCGTAGAGCCGGCCCGCGCCGCCGAGAATCAGGATCACGAGCACGTCCGCGGAACGCTGGAAGCTCAATACTTCGAGCGAGACGGTCGAGGTGCTCTGCGCGAGAACCGCGCCGGCGATCCCGGCCATCACGGCGGCGATGGTGTAGATCTTGCGGAGGTGTGCCTGGCTCGGCGCTCCGATCGCCGGCATGCGCACCGGGTTCTCGCGGATGCCGCGCAGCGAAAGCCCGAAGGGCGAATGGATGATGCGCCGCGCGACGAGAAACGCGAGGAACAGCACGATGAGCGAGTAGCAGTAGGCGGTGCGGCCGTAGAGGTCGAACTTGAAGCCGAGCAGGGTTCCGATGCGGATTCCCTGCAGGCCGTCGGCGCCCCCGGTGAGCCAGCTCGCGCTGTTGGCCGCCTCGTGCAGGAGCAGGCCCAGGCCGAGTGTGATCATGATGAGCGCGAGGTGCCGGAAGCGGGCGATGATGAAGCTCATCGCGTATCCGGCCAGTCCTGCAATCGCCGCGGCAACGACAAGCCCGGATAGCGGCTCGCCCCATCCATATACGGAGAGGATGCCGGCGGTGTAGGCGCCGAGCCCGAAGAACGCGGCGTGCCCGAGCGAGACGATTCCCGCATAGCCGAGGATGAGATCGAGCGACAGCGCAAACAGCGCCGTAATCGCGATCTGGCTCGCGAGCTGCAGATACGAGGGAAAGAGAACGAAGGGCAGCAGCGTCGCGACCCAAAAGGCGTACTCGCTCCGGCGCCACCGGGTCTGCGCGTGCAGGTAGAGGTGCGGTTCCGCAGGCGCGCCGGTCGTCGCCGCCGTCATCGACGCTTTCCGAATAGGCCGGCCGGCCGCCACATCAGCAGACCGACCATCAAGAGGTAGATGAGAAAGGAGCCGAGCGCCGGAACGTAATACTTCCCGGCCATGTCGCTGATGCCCAGCAGCATGGCGGCGGCGAACGATCCGCCGATCGAGGCGAGCCCTCCGACAGATACCACGATCAGGACCCAGATCAGGTAGGTAAACGCAAAATTGGGGTCGAGTCCGACTATCGGGATCGCAAGCGCTCCGCCCAGGCCCGCGAGTCCGCTTCCGAGCGCGAAGGTGATCGCGAATGCCCGGTCCACATTGATGCCGAGGCCGCGCGCCATGCGCTGGTTGTCCACCGCCGCCCGCACCTGCGCGCCGAAGGGCGTCCACTCCAGAGTCGCGACCAGAACCAGGGCAATCACGACTGCGACGGCGACGAGGAACAGCCTGTAGGCGGCGAAATTGATTCCGAGGTATACGACCGAGCCGTGCAGGTAGGAAGGCAGTTCCACCGGTTGCTGTACCGTTCCGTAGATGTAGGCCGCCGCGGCCACCGACATGAACACGACACCGATCGTCGCCAGGCACTGGTCGAGTTCGCTTGCCCGGTAGAGGCGGCGGAACAACAAGCCCTCGAGCACGAAGCTCGCCGCCGCCCCCGCGAGAAACGCGGCGGGCAGTGTGGCGAAAAAAGGCCACCCGAGCCGATCCAGCAACGTCACGGTGACATAGCCGCCGAGCATGCCGAAGCTGCAGTGCGCAAGATTGATGAAGTTCATCATCCCGAGCGTGACCGACAGCCCCACCGACAGGAGGAACAGCAGCATCCCGTAGGCGAAACCGTCAAACAGGACGCCGAAAAAGCCAGTCATGGGCTATCGCTCTCCCGGGACGATCAATGATTGCGCAACAGAACCGTCATTCCCGCGCAAAGCGGGAATCCAGTGTCGTCGACAAAGTCACTGGGTCCCCGCTTTCACGGGGACGACAAAAAAAGTCTTCGCCAACTATTTTTTCATCCGAGCCTTGAACGGATCCTTGACGTTCTCTACCTTGTCGAACTCGACGTTGAGCAACTGCCCGCCGACCTTGTCCACCCGGCGGATATAGACGTTCAGGACGATGTCGCGGGTGTCGGGGTCGATCGAGACCGGGCCGCGCGGGCTCTCCCATTTCATTCCCTTGGCGGCCGCGACCAGGGCCTCGGCGTCGGTCTTGCCGCCGGTCTTTTTAAGCGTTTCGTAGATCAGATGCATGCCGTCCCAGCCACCGATGGAGTAAATGTTCGGATTGCGCCCATACTCGGCATTGAAGGCTTTGACGAAATCCCGGTTCATCGCGGACTGGTGATTGTGGTCGTAGTCGTACACGGTCAGGATGCCCAGCGATGCGTCGCCCATGGCCTTGCGCGCCTCGTCCTCGGTCAGCTCGCCCATCCCGAGGACCTTGGTCTTCCTGGTGTCGATCCCGCGCTCGGCGAGCGCTTTGCCGATCGCAGCAGGCTGTGTGCCGCCGGGAACGAAAACGAAGATGGCCTCCGGGTTCAGGTCCTTGGCGCGCTGGACGAAGGCCGAGAAGTCCGGGTTCGCCACCGGGAAGCGTACCGACCCGACGATCTCGCCACCCGCTTCCTTGAACCCACGCTGGAATCCGCCCTCGGCGTCATGACCCGGACCGTAGTCGGAAACCATGCTGTAGATTTTGCGGATCCCGCTCTTGTGGGCCCAGGTGCCCATGGTCTCAGTCAGCTGCGGAATGGTCCGCGAGGTACGCACCATGAACGGCGACTTGGTGGTGATGATCGCAGTCGCCGCGTTCATGACCACCATGAACTTCTTCGCCTCCGCCGAGACGTCGCCCACGGCGAGCGTGTTGGGCGTGAGGACGAATCCGGCGAGGATGTCGACCTTGTCGCGCACGACAAGCTCCTGCGCGAGCCGCTTGGCGACGTCGGGCGCGATGCCGCCCGTGTCCTTGCGGATGAATTCGATCTTCCTGCCGGCCACCGTGTCGCCCTTCTGCTTCACGTAGAGCTTGATGGCGTTGTCCATCTGGGCGGCCGGGTCGGCGAACTGGCCGGAGTACGACATGATCAGGCCGATCTTGATCGGCTGCTGCGCGCTTGCGCAAGATGCGATCGAGAACGCGAGTGCACCAAAGATTGCTGCGAAACGTAGACTCATGGTTTGTCCTCCTCGGGCGACTACCATAGCAAGGCGGGCACGGCACCGCAAGTTGGGATGTATCCCACACCGAGCGCGCTGGAAAGGGCTTTTCTGTGCGCCGCCCGCGCAAGGCCGGTGCGGGGCAGCCTCTATAATGCGCGGGACCTTACATCTTGACGAACTTTCTGGAGGACACATGTCGAGGCTGACCCTGAAACAAGCAAATACCATCATTGAAAAGGCCCTGGAAAAGGCGCGCGAGATGAAGATCAAGCCGCTCTCGGTGGTCGTGCTCGACGACGCCGGCAACGTCAGGTCCGCGCAGCGCGAGGACGGCGCGAGCATGTTCCGTTTCGATGTCGCGCTGGGGAAAGCCTGGGCGTCGGTGGCGATGGGCGTCTCCAGCCGCGCGCTTCTCAAGCGCGCCAAGGACAACCCCAACTTCTTCATCACCCTCGCGGCAACCGCCAAGGGCAAATTTCTGCCGCAG
The DNA here is from genome assembly GCA_964430565.1 of uncultured Enterobacteriaceae bacterium. GTDB lineage: Bacteria > Pseudomonadota > Gammaproteobacteria > Burkholderiales > SG8-39 > VBDM01. The sequence continues at coordinate 1,211 of CAYSFD010000013.1, read as the reverse complement.
ACCGGGGGCGTGCTGATCAAGAGCGAAGAGGGCGAGATTCTCGGCGCGGCGGGCGCGAGCGGCGGGACGGGGGAGGAGGACGAAGCCGCCTGCGTCCACGGCATCGAGGAGGCCGGACTCGCCGCCGACGCGTCGGGCTGATCCCTTTCGGGCCGAGCATCCGGCAGTTGGTTCAGCCAGGAGGCTGTCTGGGCTCGTCAATAGCCGGAATGTTCGGTCCCCGCTGCGGGGGAAGCTGGCTCTTGAAATACAGATAGGCGCCGCCGTTCGCGAAGACCAACAAGAACCACAACACGACGATGAACCAAAGAAATCCGATGAAAACGCGACTCGCCTCGAAGCGCCGCGAGGCTTCCGCAATGCGCGCCGGCACCTTGAGGCGCATCCAGAAACGCGCTTCGGCGGCGATGTAACGAAGCCACAGATCCCGCCGTCGCGTCACAAAGAAAAGCAGCGCCACGAAAACAAGCGTCAGCGCGGAGCTGATCCAAAACCATCTGCAGAAATTGTCCAGGGATTCGTTCACGGGATGCTCCTTGTGGCGCGTCGTGAAAAGCGTGGCCTCTTGGGCATCATCTCCGAAGGTTCCGATGACGTTCCCGCGACCATCGCAGCATAGAGCTCGCGACCGCTGTCAGGAGCAATATCGCCGTCACGACCTCAAGCCATATAGTTAAGTTCATCGTTAACGTGTGTGCCGACGCTGGTGCGACGGCGTAGTGACCGAGGCCATCAAGTCCGAGCAGACCATAGACCGCCAATACGATTAGCCCGGTGAGCTGATGCTGCCAGCGAACCAGAAAATAGCCGATGAACCCGACCGCGGTAACACCGAGCCATGCGGTATAGACTTGTGTGCGCGATAGCCAGGCGGGCATATTCGGGTATTCGTTGAGAAACTCGGCATTGTGGCTATAGTGAAAGAGGCTGGCCGCTCCGCACGCGAGCAACAAGATCAGCAGTACATCAATCCGGATCGCAGGACGTTCGCTACTCATCACCGCTCCTCTGACATCAGCGCCTCGCTTAAGCGGTGCTCGGCGAGCAAACGCAGCGCCGCTCGCCGAGCGTGATCTTCATCCGTTTCTGTGGACACTTCGCTAGGCATTGGCCAAGCGTTCGAACTCGACCGGGGAATGGTACCCCAAGCTGGAGTGAATGCGTTTGAGGTTGTAGAAGCGTTCGATGTAACCGCTTAGTTGCCCATTGAG
>CAYSFD010000012.1:0-13299 GCA_964430565.1 uncultured Enterobacteriaceae bacterium | reverse complement strand
TAGAGGTTCGGGTAGACGAGGGCCACCCGGAACCGGCCGTGCTGGGGCACGTCCTTGATCCATACCTCCGCTTCGCGGAGATTCCGGTGATGTTCGCGAAGGCGGCGGCTCATAGACGCCCTGTTTTCTAGGTTAGGGCATCGACCATTGTACCCCGGGCCCCCCTTCCGGGGTGCGTGCGGGGTCACGGAGCCGCGGGCCTTCGCCCGAGAGCCCGGGGAAAGGCGGTCGGCACGCGCCGGGGGCCGCGGACACCGCGGGCGAGGCCGGGACCCAGAGGGTGTCGAGGTTGTCACGAAGGAATGGCATACTTCCCCTGGCCTGAAGGTCCGCGGCCGACTTGAGGAGAGAGATCCAGATGGCGATCCTGCGCGTCAACGGCGTCAAGCGCGACGTCCAAGTGCCTCCCGACACTCCCCTGCTCTGGGTGCTTCGCGACGAGCTCCAGCTCACTGGCACCAAGTACGGCTGCGGAGTCGCCCAGTGCGGCGCCTGCACCGTCCATGTCAACGGCGAGCCGGTGCGCTCGTGCTCCTTTCCGGTTTCCGCCGCGGCCGGAAAGCAGGTGCTGACGATCGAGGGTCTTGCGCAGCGCGGCCGGATGCACCCGGTGCAGAAAGCCTGGATCGACCACGAAGTACCGCAGTGCGGCTACTGCCAGTCCGGCCAGATCATGGCGGCGGTGGCGCTCCTGAAGAAGAACCCCAATCCGAGCGACGGCGATATCGACGCGGCGATGACCAATCTGTGCCGCTGCGGCACCTACGTGCGCATTCGCGCGGCGATTCACGCCGCGGCGAGGTCGATGAAGCCGGCGAAGTCCTGAGAGCCCGTTTCAAAGCGGACAAGCTAGAATTCACCGGTTCAACAAGAGGAGAACACCACATGTCCGCAGGCCCCCATCTCGATCCCGCCAACAAGAAAGTTGCGCTGTTCATCGCAGTCCTCGCGCTGGTACTTGCTTTTGCCGAGACCCTCGGCAAGGCTTCGCAAACGAGCGCGCTCGCCAATCACATCGACGCCTCGAACTTGTGGGCCTTCTTCCAGGCGAAGACCATCCGCCAGACCACGATCCGCACCGCCGCCGAGGAAATGGAGGCACAGCACGGGCAAAAGGCGCCCGAGGCGGTGAAGAAACAGGTCGAGAGCTGGAAAAAGACCGCGGAGCGCTACCAGTCCGAGCCCGACACCATGGAAGGCCGCAAGGAACTCATGGCGCGCGCCAAGGAGAAGGAAGCGAAACGCGACCGCGCGATGTCGGCCTACCATCAATACGAGATCGCCTCGGCCGCCGTGCAGATAGCGATCGTGCTCGCTTCAGCCGAAATCATCACCGGCGTCATGGCGCTGCTGTGGATCGCCTACGGGCTGGGCGCGATCGGGGTCGCATTCAGCCTGATCGGGTTCTTCTGGCCGACGGCGGTGCATTTGTTCTGAGAACTAGTTCGGTGCCGCTGGTTCAGGCTGTTGCTGTCGAGATCGAAAGCCCGGTACTTACCCTTGCGTGATGATGATTATCTTTACGCAGACCAAGAGCTGCCGTTCGATCGATCACTAAACGAAACAGAGAGCTGGCGTTGCTGGGGTGGCCTGTCAAGCTGCCGCGGCGCTGGAAAGCGCCACCGATCTCGCGCTCAACGACGTCGTCCCCGTGGCGTTGACGCGCGCGCCCCGAGCGCGCTCGCTCGTGTGCCATCGACGCGGTTCGATGACACCGAGGCGAGCGCCGCCGGCTTGGTTGGCGACATCACTGCGCTCCTATCACCGCGACGGCTTATAGGTCGTCAACGCCCGCAGGCCGATCTTCCTGCCCATCTCCTCGCCGTCCTTGACCGAGTGTTGACGGTTGTCTGCGCCAGAGATCGGTTCGAAAGATACTCCTTTGGCGTACTCGCGAACGCGCGATGACGTGTACGCCGCGCCGGTCGCGCCCGTGCCCGTCAGCGTCATTCCCGAAGCGCCAGCCGACCCCAATTCGGATTCCAGGATGACCTGGATAGCCGCTCCGGCGGCGCAGGGAGCGCACGCGTGTTCCGACTCGTCCTTGGCATCGCGCTTGCCTCCGAATACATCGCTGAGAGTCATGGAAACGAGCGCGTACAGTCTCGCGCTTTCAATCGGGCTAAGGCGCTGTGCTTCGATGAACTGCCCCACGATCCAATACCACGCCACGGAGTTCGCCCCGGAACCGTGCGTGAACGCCCGACCCCGGGATGTCTTCGACTTGCTGCCTTCACCGACCGAGCTCAGATCCGAGGCCCAAATCGCATAGATGCTGGCCCCCAGAGCTCTTCCCGTAATCAGGGCGGTGGATTTCTCCTGCGCGTCGGGTATCGCTGCTGCCGAATGCTGCAGGGCTGCGTCGAGCGCGGGTTTCTGTTCGGGATGGAGTTGAGCCAGAACGTAGTGAGCCGCTGCCGCCGCGGCAGCCTCGCTTGAAACGCGAACGGGCCGGTAGGGCTTTACCACGAAGCGGGGAACGTAGGTACCCTCGATGAAGTTCATGGTCTCAAACATCGCGATGTGCACCATCGCCATCTCGAGCGCGGCGTGAGCGGGGCGCTGTTCCGATGAGACCACGGTGTGCAATGCGATCTTGTTCCAATCCGCGACCACATCGGCGCGGGCGGGCGAGAGCAGTATTGGGAACGCGACCAGCGAACAGCCGATGGCGCGCGCGGCTCTCTTCCACCCTTCTTCGGTTTGCACGTTGCGAAGCGACACTGCCGAGATACTGGTTTTCGCGTAAAGCATTTGAGCCTCCTCGTCTAAGTTATGGCCGAGAGATAGTCCCAGCCCGAGGCCAGTCTCGCAGGCGCGGCTGTTCCGCTCTGCATCGCGTTGCACAGTTTCCTTGTGACTTAGTTACAAATACCTCTGGTGCGCGATGACTCGCCAAGAGCGTGCGATCGACCATCGCGCGTGGCTGGATCGCCGGAAATCCCACGTTCATGGGAGGACTGCGCCGACACTCTTCGGTTATCCCCTCATGTGATCGGGTTCTTAGGCACCAGGGCCGCTTGCACAACGAGTGGATTGAAACGGAAATACGTGCGAGCAAGCGCTGGCAGAGCGAACCCGCTATCAGCGGTTCCAGGGAGGGTCGATGCAAAAGCCGAATCCGAAGGGCCTGTCATCCGACGAAATCCTGAGCGTCATCGATCTCAGGGACTTTGCCCAGCATGCAGTCACGCGGACGTTCCCGAAAAACACCGTCGTCGTCACCGAGGGCGACCGGACCGATTCGCTCTATATCGTCGTTTCGGGCCGAGTGAAGATCTACGTCAGCGACGACAACGGTAAGGAGATCGTCCTCAACGAATCAGGGCCCGGGGAGTACTTCGGGGAAATGGTGCTCGACGAAGGCCCGCGTTCGGCTTCGATGATGACGCTCGAGCCGACCCAGTTTCTGCTTGTACCGCAGGAAGACTTCAGGGATTTCATCTCGAAGAGCCGGCGGGCCGCCTGGGCGTCGGCAGCGAATTGAATTTACTATCCGTTGTGAATATTCCACAAAAAACCGGCGGAAGGCTTAACAGCGCTTGTCCCTCCCCGAAAACTAAGCTGGTACCCGTGCAGGAAGGTCTGCATGGGCCGGGTAAACCGGGAACGCATCAGGATAGGGAGCAGAAACCATGATCAACATGAACGCGTCCTCCGGCATGGACCAAAGCATCGACAACATCCGCGCGAGCGAGAGCGACCGGCAGATCGCCAAAGAATATATGCGCGATGCGGACTTCGTGGCGGACCTCATCTATCGCGCCACGACAACGACAATGTCCTATCACTTTAACCGTCGCGTCGGGGGGTTACCCATGAAACGTCTGCTCGCGGTGCTGTTGCTGTGCGCCTGTTCCGGCATGGTGGCGGCCCAGTACCCGACCAAGCCCGTCAAAGTCATCGTGCCGTTCCCCGCGGGTTCGGCCACCGACACCCTCACCCGCATCTTGGGCAACTCGGTGTCGGCCGCGGTCGGCCAGCCGGTGCTGGTCGAGAACAAGGCGGGCGCCGACGGCGCGATCGCCGCCGCCGAAGTAGCCAAGGCGGCGCCGGACGGCTACACCTTGCTGATGGCCACCAACAGCCCGATGTCGGCCGTGCCGGCGCTTAGGAAACTACCGCCATACGACCCGGTCGCCGACTTCACGCCAATCACCGACATAGGCCGCTACACCTTCTTCGTGGTCGTGCACCCGAGCGTACCGGCGACGACGCTGCCCGAGTTTATCCAACATGCGAAGGCAAACCCGGGCAAGATCAACTATGCCACCGGCAACACGACGGGGATCGTCTCCACCGCGTTTCTCGCCGCCCAGGCGGGAATCCAGATGGTGCACGTCCCCTACAAGGGCGAGCCTCAGGCGATGACCGACCTGATCAGCGGGCGCGTGCAGCTGATGTTCGCGACATCCAGTACCTCGGTGCCGCACGTGCGGGACGGCAGACTGCGCGCACTGGTCACAACCCTCCCCAAGCGCAGCCACCTGCTGTCCGACGTACCCACGATCGCGGAAGCGGGCATGCCGCAATTTTCCCTGACCCCCTGGGCGGGCCTGTTCGGGCCGGCGAAAATGCCGCGCGAGATCGTCGAGCGCCTAAACAACGAGTTCGGGGCGGCGATGGCGCGCACCGACGTTCAGGCGCTGCTGGAAAAGCACGGCCTCGTGGTAAGTCCTTCCTCGCCTGAGCGACTCACCGCGTTCGTCAAGGAACAAATGGAGAGCTACCGCAACGTCCTGCGCGCCGCCGGCGTGCAACCGGAGTGAGGCCATGAGAAGAATCCTTGCGGCAAATAGGAGATTGGAACGCGATCAGTTCAGGAGCGCAGGCCCAGAATATTGAACGGACACGTCCAAGCTCCTGATTGCGGCGTGCCGAGATTTTGCGGATGCAGTGCTATCCGTCGTATAGCTGGCGTCGGGATTGCGTTTCTGACTGAAGGGGAGGAACGGCAATGTTCCAGAAAGAGCGATTCGTTGAAGAATGCCGCGGTGCACTCAAGGAAAGCAATGCCCAGGCCGCGATCCGGGAGCTGGTGGCAAGAGCGGTAAGCGATCCCGCGCAGATCGTGCGGGCACTCGGGGAGCCGAAGCTTGCGGGCGTCGAATCGATCTACCGGGCGGACGACCTGACCATCCTCAACCTGTGCTGGGGGCCGCGGATGGTTTTCAAGCCGCACGATCATCGCATGTGGGCCGTCATCGGCATCTACGGCGGCCGCGAGCAGAACATCTTCTACCGTCGCGGCGACAAGGGCCTGACGCAGCACGGGACCAAGGAGCTCACCACGAAGGACGTGGTCCCCCTCGGCAAGGCGATCATCCACGCAGTCACGAATCCGCTGGACCAGATCACCGGTGCGATCCACGTTTACGGCGGAGATTTCTTCGTTACACCCCGCAGCGAATGGGACCCCGAGACGTTCAAAGAGCAACCCTACGACGTGGAGCACACCATGTGGGCGTTTGAGGAGTCGAACGAGAGGCTGCGAGTTCCGGCAATGCCGACTGGACGATTCCGTAGGCGATAACGTTGCTCGCCAACGCGAGCGCGCGCAGCGGAAGCATGCTTTTCATTCCGTAGCTGGTGAAATAAAGCGCTGCCGCAAGCAGTTCCAGCGCGGTTCCAAGGTCCAGGGTCATGGTTCTTGTCCTTCCGATCGATTGTGTTTTGTCGTTTGCTCTATGCCCCTTTACTCATGAAAGCTGCTGGAGCAGCGCTTTTGCCGCTTTCAGGTCGGCGGTGTCGAATCCCTCCGTGAACCAGCCGTACACGCCGGCGAGCATGGCGTGCGCCTCCTCCCGCCGGCCCTGACCATAAAGCAATCGCGCGAGGCCGGTCGCGGCGCGAAGCTCGAATGATTTCTCCTCTCGCGCTCGCGCGAGAACGATTGCGTCACGGAAGCAGCGCTCGGCCTTGCCGGCGCCCGGAGCCGCGGACTTCAGAATCAACTCTCCTTCAATCCGTAACACCTCGGGCGCGTAAAACCCTCTGCGACTGGTTTCGTCGATCGATGCGAGCGCCGAGCGGCCCTGCTCCGCATCTCCCGATTCCGCATAAAGTGCGGCGAGCACGCAAAGCGAGTACGTCTTTCGCGTGGCGCCCAATGCGCTCGATTTGAGCCGGCGGTGCAGGTCACCCAGGACTTCAGTATTGAGTCGCTCATCGCTATTCGCGTGGCGGAGTAACGTGGCGGAGTCAATATAACCCGCGAGACTGTGCGAACTTGCTATGGAGATGGCGCGCTCGGCGTTCGCCGCGGCCGCCTGGCCCTCACCACGCTGGTAATGAAGCCAGGCTGAATACCAGAGCGCAATACCAGTCGTCGTAACATGCTGGAGATCTTCAGCCAGACGCAGCGCGGCCTGCGAGGCGCTGAGGGCAGCGTCGGGAAATCCAAGCGCCCACCGGCTATAGGCGAGATGCCAGCGGCAGCATGCGCCCGGATCGTGGCCGCCGTAGACGTAGGTCTGCGATGCGTGCCGCTCGCGGTCATAGAGGGCGATCCCGCGCTCCATGTGAGCGATCGCTGCCGTGTGCTCTCCCATGGCCACGAGGGTCGGCCAGATTGAGTGGTGTGCTTCCAGGAGCTGGCCGGTGTCGTCGCCCTTCTGAGCGGCAGCGAGCAACTGCTTGCCGGCTTCGATGGCCTCCGGATACTCGCCTCTGTTGAACTTGACGTACCAGAGGCCCCAGAGTACCTGGAAGCGACGCGACACATCGCCGAGGCGATCCACCAGATCGTGCGCGCGCGTGTACGAGGCCTCCACCTCCTGCGAGGGCGCACCCTTGACCCCGATGAGGGCCGGGCCCAGGGCGATGCGGAGGTCGAGGGCCTCGCTCAAAGTCTGCGCGGACTCCGGGAGCTCCTCCAGTAGCGCGAGCGCCTGCTCGAAGAACCCGACCGCCTCGCGAGGGGCCGAGCGCGCGATGGCCTTGGCACCCGCCTGACGAAGGTACTGGCTTGCCTTTGCGATTAACCGGCCCCGCAATGCATGGTGCGCGAGCAGCTCGACCTGCTCGGCCAGACGATCGGAGTAAAACCGCTCGATCGCCTCCACGGTCGCTGCGTGCAGTGCACGCCGTCGATCCTGGAGCACGCTCCCGTACGCGACTTCGTGCGTCAGCGCGTGCTTGAACGCGTACTCGAGGTCAGGGAACAACTGTGCCTCATACACAAACTCGGCGGTCTGGAGCTGCGCGAGGCTCCGCCGCAGTCCTTCCTCGTCGATCTCGACGATCGCGCTCAGCAGGGCGAAAGGAACGTGGGTCCCGATCACCGCGGCAGCCTGGAGCAGGCGTTTTTCCTGCGGATCGAGCCGGTCGATGCGCGCGGCGATGATCGCCTGCACCGTAGCCGGCACCTGTAACGCGTCAGGCGCCTGGACGAGCCGGTAGGCGCCACGCTCGCCGACCAGCGCGCGCGTCTCGACCAGCGTGCGCACGCTCTCCTCGAGGAACAGCGGGCTGCCCTCCGTCCGCTCGATCAGGAGCCGCTTGAGCGATCCGGTGCCCGGGTCGCGGCCGACCAGCGCGTCGAGGAGATCTTCAGCGCTCTCGGGCGGCAAGGGGTCGATGTGGAGTTGGCTGTAGTAAGTCTTGTTTGCCCAGCCGTGCCGGTACTCCGGCCGGTAGTTGACCGCGAGCAGGATCCGCGAGGCGGGCAGGCTCTCGACGAGGCTGTCGAGGAACGCCTGAGTCTCGCTGTCCATCCAGTGCAGATCCTCGAACACCAGCATCAGGGGATGGACCTGGTTCTCGCGCAGAAGGATTCGTTTGATTGCGGCGAGCGTCTGGCGGCGGCGCTCGGCCGGCTCCAGCGCGAGGAATGGGCTGTCTTCCGGCAGCGCATCGAGAAGCCACAGCGCGACCGGAACCGTGTCCTTGAGCGCTTCATCGAGCGTGAGCAGGGCACCTGTCACCTTGATCCGAATCCCGCGGATGTCATCACGTGCATCGATCTTGAAGTAGCTCCGCAGGAAATCAGCAAGCGGCAGGTATGGCGTCGCCTTGCCGTAGGAAACCGATCCCGCCTCGAGAATCAGCCAGTCCCGGACATGATGAGAATGGATGAACTCGTAATAGAGCCGCGACTTTCCTACGCCCGGTTCGCCGATGACTGCGACGAGCCGGCCACGTCCCCGGCGCGTTTCCTCTGCAGCGCGGCGGAGCTGATCGAGCTCCGTATCGCGCCCAACGAAGCGGGTGAGGCCGCGCGCCCGCGCGGCCTGAAGCCGGTTCCGCGCCGCTCCGGCCCCCGTGAGCTCATACACCTCCACCGGATCCGCGAGGCCCTTCACCGGGACGGGGCCGATAGCCTTCACTTCGACATAGCCCTCCGCGAGGGCGAGCGTGTTGGCGGTGAGCCGAATGGTTCCCGGGGTGGCAAGCTGCTCCATGCGCGCCGCGAGGTGGGTCGTCTGGCCCACCGCGGTGTAGTCCATCCGCAGGTCGCTTCCGATCGAGCGCACGACGACCTCGCCGGAATTGAGCCCGACGCGAATCTGGACCTCGACGCCATGAGCGCGGCGGACCTCGTCCGTGTAGCACCGGATGGCCTCCTGCATGCGCAGAGCGGCATAGCACCCGCGAACCGAGTGATCCTCGTGGGCGAGCGGCGCGCCGAACAGCGCCATGATCCCGTCGCCCATCACCTGGTTCACCGTGCCTTCGTAGTGATGCACGGCTTCCACCATCCGCTCGAGCACCGGGTCGAGGATGTTCCGCGCTTCCTCCGGGTCGCGATCGGCGAGCAATTCCATCGAGCCCTTCAGGTCGGCAAAGAGCACGGTGACTTGTTTGCGCTCGCCCTCGAGCGCAGACCGCGAGTCGAGGATCTGCTCGGCGAGGTGCTGCGGCGTGTGAGCTTTCGGCGACGCCGCCGGCCCCGGGGCTGCGCCGGCGGGATGGGAGCACTCGGGGCAGAACTTTGCCGCAGGGGGCAGGACGCTTCCGCATCGCGTGCATTTGCGTGCAAGCGGTGTCGCGCACTCCACGCAGAACTTCGCGGTTGGCGGGTTATCGTGCTGGCAGCGCGGGCACTTCATGTTGCAGCCTCGGATTAACGGCTGGGACTTCGTTTTTACCACTAAACTCGTTACCACTAAACTCGCTCCGATCGCCCCCCGGCGGGGGGTGCGCAGGGGAGAGAAAGACAGATTGTGGACCGTTCGAGACAGTTTCAAGCACCGGATTGCAGCGCGCCGGCGGGCCGCCCGGGCGTCGGCAGCGAATTGAATTTCTGTAGTGGTTTGCCTGACATGTCTTGATCTCCCCGCCCACGTGCGGCGGGGACTCCGCGATGAAGCGCACGACCCGCCGGGTGGCTGACGCCGACGGCGGTTCAACCTCAGCGATCGCTGGCCCCCCGCGAAAACAGCATTTGCGCACTGGGCTTGCCCGGAACGCGATCGGGCGAGATGTTCCACGACATGGTGATGCGCGGACGGGTTCCAAGGTAAGCGGCCACCATGTGCACCCATTCGCTGGGAAAGATCAGCATCGATCCCGGGCGCAGGTCCGGGATGAGCAGGTTGGTCATGCGTCCTTCCTCGGCCTGGCAGCACGAGCGCAGCCGCGGGTCGCAGAAGCAGAACTTGCCGGCAAAGGGATCCACCGCTCCGCCGGCAACGGCGTCCGTCTGCGAACCATCGTCGCCAAGGGCAGGCGCGTCGCCGGGGTCGAGCAGGTAGAGCACGCTCGCGGTAGTGCGCACGTGACTGTGCGGCATGCAGAAATCGCCTTTGCGATAGATGCTGGCCCAGCCGTCGTCCACCACCGCGGTCGAGCTGCCGCTGATCACGCGAAACAGCGCGAGCGCACGACGCTGAATCAAATCGGCTTCGAGGGAGCCCCATTCATCGAGCCGCTTGACCTTGGTGCCGCAGCCTCCGCGAAAGAAGAAATCCCGGTATTTCGGGTCGTTTTCCATTGCGAGAATCCGCTCGATCAACTTCGGGTGATAGCGCGCGTGGTCGTCGAAATCGGTGAGCCAGATGGTCGGGTCGGCAAGCGCGCCGAGGGCCTGACTATCCGGCCAGATCGGCACCTTTCTGATGCCGAGCTGCACGTGCCCCTTGGGTGCGAGCGACAGGTGCGGGGGCGGTGAGAAATTCAAGGCCATGGGCGGTTCGGACGGTGCATGATCACACGGAGCTACCCGTCCTGGGAAGCTGCGAACGACTGAAGACAGAAAACTGCAAACTGCAAACTTTTCATCCCTCATCCCTGTGCCGCCCGTCCCGAATTGCCAGCCCTATGGCCGGGCGCTAATATGGGCCGTCCGTCGCACCCATAACAGGAGGAGTCGTGAAGAAAGAGTTTGCGTTCGTCCCTGCCCTGTTGCTCGCCCTGACTGCGGCAATCGCCCATGCTGCTTCCTTCCCGGAGCGCCCGGTGAAGATGGTCGTGCCGTGGGCGGCCGGCGGCGACACCGACAACATCTTCCGCCCGTTCGCGCCGCTGCTGCAGAAGCAACTCGGCCAGAGCGTGGTCATCGCCAATGTCGGCGGCGCCTCCGGCACCAGGGGCGCGAAGGAAGTGAAGGACTCCCCGGCGGACGGCTACACCTTGTACGCCGTCCACGATTACATTCACTCGACCTACTACACCGGCGTTTCGGACCTGAACTACACCGACTTCGAGCCGATCTGCCTGATCTCCTCGACGCCATCGGTGCTGACCGCCAGCCCCAACACGCCATGGAAGGACTGGAATGGGCTGATGGAAGACGCCAGGAAACGCCCCGGCCAGATCACGGTCGGCGCGACGCTGGCCTCGACCAGCCACTTCTTCCCGGCGCTGGTGGAGAAGGCCGCGGGCATCAAGTTCAAGTACGTCTCCTACGAAGGCCTGGCTCCGCGCATGAACGCAATCCTCGGCGGCCACATAGACCTCACCGACTCGAACCTCACCCAGAAGGGCAAGGTCGAGGCCGGGCAATTGAAGTTCATCGCCATCGCCACCGACAAGCGCCACCCCGAGATGCCGAACGTGCCGACGCTGAAGGAACTTGGCGTCAACGTGGTGTACGACGTGAGCCGGGGTGTGATGGCGCCCAAGGGCACGCCGGCCGCGGTTCTCGCGAAGCTTGAATCGTCCTGCGCCACGGCGGCGAAAGACCCCGCGTACGCCGAGGCGATGAAGCTGCAGGGCACCGCGGTGCGCTATCTCGGCAGCAAGGCCTACGCGCAGTGGCTGAAGCAGAACGACGAGCTGAACCGGACCATCGCTAAAGATCTCGGGCTGCTGAAGCGCTAGCTCGCGCGCCACGCGAGAGCCCGGGATTCCTGCTCCACGATGCTCGGACGGGAAGGCGTAGCCGGGCTTGTCTGCCTCGCGGGCAGCCTGGTGCTGCTTGCGGCGACGTGGGGCCTGCCGGGGCCCACGCTGCTTGTGCCGGTCGGCCCAGGCTTCTATCCCCGCATCATCCTCGGCATCACCGCCGTACTATCCCTCGCGCTGATCGTCGCTGATTACGCGGCGCGACGGCGGCGCGCGCCCGCACGCAGGCAAGAGGGCGCTGCGCCGGAGAACTACGGCCTGGTGATGGCGTGCTTTGCGGTGTTCGGCCTCTACGTCGCCGCCCTACCCTGGATCGGATTCCGCATCTCGACCTTCGTCTTCGTCGCCGCGCTGCAGACGGTGCTGGACCCGCCGCGGAACCGGAAAGCATGGATCGTGGTGGGCGCAACCGCGCTCGTCACCACCCTGGTCACCTATTACCTGTTCAACAACTACCTGCTGGTGCTGCTGCCGCGCGGGCGGTGGACTGATTTCTGATGTACGAACTGCTCCTCGACAGCATTCAGAACGTACTGCAGATGAAGTACCTGTTGCCGCTGTGCATCGGCACGCTGGTGGGCGTGCTGGGCGGGGCGCTGCCGGGCATCACCAACACGATGACGGTGATCATGGTGCTGCCGTTCACCTTCGGGCTCGAACCGCTGCAGGGGCTGGCGGCGATGATCGGCGTCTACGTCGGCGGCGAATCCGGCGGGCTCATCGCGTCAACGCTCCTCGGCATCCCCGGCAAGCCGTCGTCGGTAGCCACCATGTTCGACGGCTTCCCGATGGCGAAGAAGGGCGAGCCCGGGCGCGCGCTGTGGCTCGGCATCTGGGCGTCGTTCTTCGGCGGACTGCTGGGCGGCCTGTTCCTGATAGGGACCACCGGACCCCTGGCGGCGATCGCGCTGAAATTCGGCCCGTGGGAGTACTTCTCGCTGTTCGTCTTCGCGCTGTCCATGGTGGCCGGGCTCGCCGGCTCGTCGCTCACCGCCGGGCTGCTGGCAGGCGCGATCGGGCTGGTGGTGACGGTGATGGGCAACGACCCGGTAATGGGACAGACGCGGCTTACGCTTGGCGTCCGCTTTCTGGAAGGTGGCATCCCGTTCCTGCCGGTGCTGATCGGCGTGTTCGCCTTCGCCCAGATCATGTCCGACGTCGAGCGGATGGGCGGCTCGCGCCGCGACGCGGCGGCGGACTTTATCACGCCCAGGCTCGTCGTGTCGCACTTTAAGGTCATCTGGGAGATCTTCTCGCGCCCTTTCATGCTGCTGTGGACCTCGTTCATCGGAGTGCTGATCGGCGTGCTGCCGGGGATTGGCCCCAGCGCCGCCAACGTCATGGCCTACGACCAGGCCAAGAAGTTCTCGCGGCATCCCGAGCGCTTCGGCACCGGCACGCCCGAGGGCATCATCGCCTCGGAGGCTGCCAACAACTCCAACGTCGGCGGCTCGCTGGTGACTATCATGGCGTTCGGCATACCGGGCGATGCGGTCACCGCGGTGATGCTCGGCGCGCTCACCATCCACGGCATCCAGTCGGGGCCGCTGTTCATCTCGCAGAACGCCCAGCTCGCCTACGGTATGTTCGCCGCCTACATCCTCGCGCACGCGGTGGTGCTCGTGATCCTGTGGATCGGCGTGCGCTGGGCGCTGTACATCGTCGTGGTCCCGAAATGGGTGCTGTTCCCGACGGTGCTGGTGCTGTGCGTGGTCGGCGCCTACGCGCTCAACAACACCGTCGGCAACGTCTACGTGCTCGCCGCGTTCGGCGTGCTCGGCTACGGGATGGTGAAGCTCGGCTTCCCGCTCGCGCCGTTCATCCTCGGCGTGATCCTCGGCGACCAGATCGAGATCAACCTGATCCGCGCGATCATGACCGACGCCGACCCCTGGCTGTTCCTGACCCGTCCGATCTCCGGCGCGCTGCTTGCGTTGTCAGCGGCGTCGATCGCGTTCTCGGTCTGGCAACATTACCGCCATCGCGCGAGAATCGCCGAGCATGGCGATACGG
>CAYSFD010000011.1:0-70602 GCA_964430565.1 uncultured Enterobacteriaceae bacterium | reverse complement strand
TGATCCTGTTGGTGTCGGTGGCGGCAAGCCTGGTCGCATCCCGCCGCTCCGCCCCGGAAGCGGAGGACAGGCGCTGAGCAACAAAGTACGCATTTCTCCACAGAAGCGAGATTGGTGAGTGGAGTTGATATGACGCCCAACCACGCGATCGAGCCGACCGTCCAACAGCGGCGCTTCGCTTACTGTTGTCCGGCGGCTCATCGCGGACGTTGGGGCTGTAGAAGAACCCCTAATGAAAAATCAGAGTTACGATGTACGAAAAACGACCTCTCAGAACGCGCTGTATTCGACGATCGTGCTCCTCGGAGGGATGAATGGACTCCGAAAATCCGAGCGAGTTTTGAGTCGGGGACTTTTCTACAGCCTCGTTAGGCATTTCGCGAGGGGTGTGTGTGACGCTAAGAATTCTTATCATAGTGCTATCGCTTTCTGTTGCGGGCTGTACAACTCTTACAAGGTACGAGAGCGCCTCTGCCGCAGAGGTTGTGGCGGAGTGTATTCAAGATGGCTGGAGGACAGCCGTAGTTCCTACCTATACGGTTCCAGTATCGTTGAGCGTCATCGAAACGCTTCACTATGTCTCGGTCGAATTGCCCAACACCCTTGCTCCCACTTCGTGTTATCACGCATGGCACACGATGTGCGCAGAGGTTAGAGTGTTGTCCGCTGGCTCAGAAACTCAATTCCATAGCGCATTCCAAACGAAGAGCCGCAATATGCGGCTTGATGCGGTCGTTCGGAAATGCCAAGGCATCGGTGGGCAGTAAAATGCCTAACAATTCGCTGCAGGCGACGTCCCTGACGGACCGCGCCTGAGCTCTAGGCCGCACGTGCAACCGCCCATGCCACCCGCCTCAATCTCGCGTCAAGCGCTCGGTCTTCTCGGCTGGCTCCTGCTTACCTTTGCCGCCGCTGCCGTCGGTGCAGTTGCCTCGGCCGACGCCGGTGCGTTCTACAGCCAGCTCTCGCGTCCGAGTTGGGCACCACCTGGCTGGTTGTTCGCGCCTGCTTGGACGGTTCTCTATCTCCTCATGGGCGTGGCCGCATGGATCGTTTGGCGAAAGCACGGGTTCAAGGGAGGTCGCACTGCCCTTGCCCTGTTCGTCATCCAACTCGCTGCCAACGCACTCTGGACCTGGCTGTTCTTCGTTTGGCACCAAGGTGCGCTCGCGTTCGCAGAGATCCTGCTTCTGTGGTGCCTCATCGTCGCCACGGTCGCTTCGTTCTGGCGGCTTAGCGCTCTTGCTGCAGCGTTGCTGCTTCCATACTTGGTCTGGGTAACTTTCGCCTCTGCACTGACGTTCTCCACATGGACGCTCAACCCCACGCTACTGTGAACCATCACCAGTGCGGCTTAACCCTCGTATATGGACTCCCCACCCAAGACATTCGAGAGGGACGCGCCGCAAGCGGCGCGCCCCTCATTGTGAGGACGTCATGGAAGCGCTGTCGAGGGCTCAAACCGCAGCCGTTGTGAGGGTACGTGATCGCTCCTCATCGACAATCTGTGTGCCTTCTAGGAGAACAACATGAAAAGGGGTCTTGTCACTTTATTCGCGGTATGTCTTGGCTTCTGCGGTCCTCTCGCGGCACGATAGGCCACGCCCACCTCCAGCGCGCACGCGCGCCGTCGTCGCAGTCGAGCGCCGACGTTTAGCCCCTTCCAGCAGATACCGACACAAGGACTCAGCTTGGTGATCCCCATATGAAGCGCTTGTACACGGCGGTGATTGTAATGACGGCGTCCTGCGCTTCTCACCAGACAATCCCGGAGAACTGGAAACTGCCTGCGTCAGTAGAAGGCGAAAAGTGTCCCGACATATCTGGCAACTACATGCATTTAGGGGAATCAATAAATAGGAAGTCACATGTCTATTTGCAGTCTCATTGGTTCTTCGGGGAATACGAAAAATACTCCGTGCCACCGGGAAAATGGATGGAGATACGCCAAATCTTGATACGGCAAGAAGAGGCGAATCAATTAGAGATTGTGGCTATGTCTGACAGCGGCACTATAGAAGGAAGGCGCATACTGAAAAAGGAAAGCGGTGATTTTTCCTGCCAAGATGGATGGATAAGAATAACGGGATCAATCAGTTCCGGCACATCTGGTTCAATGGGGTACGCCAACTACATCCGGTCTTTTGCCAAAACTGACGGCTATCTGATAGAAAAGGAGGAGTACAGCTCTTTCGGATTGATTTTGATCATTCCAATCGCTGGATCTGGCACGCGTTGGTATAGGTTCTCGCGCGTTGAAAGTCGAGGTGATGAAGCGCCAGTTCACTAACTTTGCCTCTGATCTTGAAGGGGCTAACAATGCGCTGCAGGTGCGACGGCCCTGACGGACCGCGACCTGAGCCCAAACGTTGGGCTCGAAAGGCAAAGGAGGAGGAATGAACGCGACTTTTGGGAAACAATATCTCAAGAACATCCTGTACGGTTTTTTGGCTTGGCTAATACCTTTTGTGGCGTCTTTGTTTTTCTACACGAGAGAAGGAAAACTAACTGTCGATGTATTCTTATTCAAATCCATCATGATTGTAGTCGGCTCGGTCTCTGCGGCGTTTCTTTTGGTTTCCTATTTCAAAACAATCAACGCAAATTATCTTAGAGAAGGCGTAATTGTCGGACTAGCATGGTTTTGTATAAACATTGTTTTAGATCTGTTCATTTTGATTCCGATGTCAGGAATGTCAGTCTCGGATTACTTTGCACAGATAGGATTGAGGTATCTTGTGATTCCCGCAATGAGTATTACGGTTGGGGCGGCCTTGGCAAATAGAAAATGACGAGCAACCATGGAGTCTTGAATGATCATCTGCTCCTTTGGATCGGTCTTGCGTTCGTCCCAATATTGATGATTGGCGTAGCTCGGTGGTACGCACTCTCAATCGGCTGCCCCCGGACTGGCGACTGCTACGTTCCCGGAAGCGAAGATCTCCTTTACTACGATAGTCTGGCCTTACTGTCAGTTTTCATTGCTTGGCCAGCACGCGCGCTTCGGTTAATGTGGGCCTTGTGGCGAAGATTCATGCGCCCTGAAACCTTGCGCCCCAGGCGGACGCCGTGAAGCATCGCGCTTCGCGGTGGCATCTCGCGCGGCGCCGCTGCGCTCCACGTTAGACCATCACACCGAGGTTAGTATGAAGATTTCCGTCATCGGAGCCTCTCAGGGAATAGGGCTTGAGTTGACAAGAATTGCCCTTGAGGAAGGCCATGAAGTCACCGTCTTACTGAGAAATCCCTCGAAGCTGAGCATCCGCGATTCACGATTGAAGATTGCAAGAGGCGATATTCTTGACTCTGCATCAACGAGCGCTGCCGTCGCGGGACGGGACGCAATCTGCGTATGCATTGGTATCCCGCCGACCAGAAAGCCGGTTGACCTATTCTCACGTGGAATTGAGTGCGTACTTGCCGCGATGGATCGGGGTTCACACCAAAGGTTGATCGCTGTCACCGGAATCGGAGCCGGAGACAGTGAAGGCCACGGTGGTTTTTTCTACGATCGACTGCTTAAGCCACTTCTTCTTGGAACCATCTACGCGGACAAAGATCGCCAGGAATCCATCATCAAAGCCAGTGACGTCGAGTGGCTGATTGTTCGTCCAGGGTTCCTGACGAATGGCCCTCGAACTGGGAAGTACCGCGCTATTGATGACCTGTCCGGAGTTACAGCGGGTAAAATCTCGCGCGCTGATGTTGCTGACTTCATGCTGAAGCAGTTGGTAACGCCAACGCACTTTGGAAAGACGCCGTTATTGACGTACTAGCGTGAGCGGGCGGGGACATAGGTAACAAAAACGTCGGGTGGCATGGGTAACAGATTTCCACGTCCTGGTGCTCGTATATGGAATATGGACTCAGAACCCCATCCGATAGTGTAGACACCTCGACCTAACGCACGAGGAGATTTCCACGGCAGCACCGATCGGGCCTCCAAGCAGCGCGGTTGTCGGCTGGCTCTCCCAGCCCGTGCTTCAGCGCTTGGGCATCGTCCACAGGTAAAGCGTGCTTGCTCCGGCCTGGACCGTTTTCTCGGGCGGCCAGGCGTCGCCGAAGCCGTAGCGATGGGCGACGATGCGCGTGCCGGGCTTGAGCTCCTTCAGCAGTTTCGGCAGCAGGCGCCGGTTCAGACTCTCGAACAGAAACAGCGTCACCACCGTAGCCTCGCTCAGGTCCGCGTCGAACAGGTCGCCGCGCACGAAGCGCACGCGGTCCTCGACGCCGGCGCGGCGCGCGTAGTACACGGCCAGCCGGAGCGGCGCGGGATCGATCTCGATCCCTACTCCGCGGGCGCCGAAATGCGTCGCGGCGGCGATGACGATGCGCCCGTCGCCGCATCCCAGGTCGTAGACCACGTCCTTGGGCCCAGTGCCCGCGAGCTTGAGCATCCCCTCCACCGCCTCATCGGTGCTTGGATAATACGGCACCTCCGGTGAGAAGGTCGGATCGACGCCGTCGGTGAGCGCCGTGTCGCCGAACTGCGCGCAGCCGGGGGCGAGCAGCGCGAGGCACAGGAAGACAAACCGGGGACGGACCACGGTTCCTACTTTTGGCTCGAATCGGAAACCGTGGTCTGTCCCCGGTTTCCGAAGAACATGACGACCGCGCCGACCGCGAGCACGGCGAGGCCCACCAGCGCGTGGGTGCGGTGATAGTCGAGGCTCGAGTAGAGCAGATACGCGCATGCCAGCACGAAGATCGCCGGCACCACCGGGTAGCCCGGTACGCGGAACGGCCGCGGGGCGCTCGGCTCCTTCGCGCGCAGGACGAAGAGCGACACGCCCGTCAGCAGGAAAAACGCCCAGAACACCGGCGCCGAGAACTCGATCAGGCCCTGAAAGCCGCTTTTTCCGATCGCGCCGAAAATTACCAGCGCGAGCGCGATCGCGCCCTGCACCAGCATCGCGTTGCGCGGCGAGCCGCTCGCTTTGTCCCAGCGCCCGAGATACCCGAGTACCGGCCAGTCGCGGCCGAGCGCGTAGTTGGAGCGAGCGCCGACGATGATCGACCCGTTTATCGAGGTAATGGCGGCGATCGCGATCATCACCGAAATCAGCTTCTCGCCCGCCGGTCCCCATACCCGCGCGAGGAGATCGGCTGCCACCGCGTCCGATTTCGCCATGCCGGCGTAACCCAACCCCTTCAGATAGGCGAGGTTCACCAGCACGTAGAGCAGCATCACCAGACCGATCGACAGGAACAGGGCGCGCGCCATGTTGCGTTCGCGGTTGCGCACTTCGGCCGAGATGTAGGCGGCGTCGTTCCACCCGCCGTATGTGAACAGCACGAAGATCATCGCCAGGCCGGCGCCCGCGTGCCACGGCTTCATCGCCTCTGCGGCCGCGGCCGGCGCCACGGCGGGAACCTCCGGGGCGAGGAACAAGCCCGCGACCACGATCAGCACCAGCCCGCCCACCTCGAGCACGGTAAAGACGTCCTGCGTGGCCTTCCCCGCCCGAATGCCGACATAGTTCACGCCAGTGAGCGCGATCACCACGACCCCTGCCCATAGCGCCGTGGAGTACTCGCCGAGATTCACCACCCGCGAGAAATAGTCGCCGAAAAGAAAGGCAAACAGCGCGATCGATCCGGCCACGATCACCGTCAGGCGCGCCCAACCGTAGAGGAAGGCGATCTGGCGGCCGAAGGCGCGGCCGAGAAAATGGTACTCGCCGCCCGCCGACGGATAGGCCGTGGCGAGCTCGGCGTAGCACATCGCGCCGACAATCGAGATCAGCCCGCCGGCGACCCACCAGACAATCGTCATGGTTTCGCCGGCGCTGAAACCGGCGACAAGCGACGGCGTCTTGAAAATTCCGGCGCCGACGATCAGGCCGACGATGATCGCCGTGGCGTCGCCGAGGGAAAGGACCTGCGCCGGGCCGGCGCCGGATTGCTGCGGGGGATTCTCTGAAGATGGCATCTTGAGTCGAGCTCCGAATGAAGGTGAAGCGATGTTCTCACAAGGTCAGAAAACGCGCCGTGTGCGGGTTGCGCCGGCGCAGGTCGGGAAAGCATTTCGCAAGCGGCAGATCGAAAAGGCGGGCTGCGGTACGCGCGCGAGCCTTCAGTTCCGCCCAGGCGATGCGCGCCGGGCCGCCGCGGTGAGCAAACGCGATGAGGTTGTCCTCTTCTTCCGCGAGCAGCAGCGTGGGACTGCGGCCGAAGCTTTTCTCGATGCGCTCGCAGTACCGCTCGATCCGCTTGTCGTCGGCCATGAAGTTAGCGACCATGATACCGGGTTCGCGCAGCGCGGCAAACGCGCTGTCGTAGAAGGACGGCGTGCACAGGGCATCCGCCGCCCTGCCGTTGACGAAGCCGTCCACGACCAGCACCTCGCAGCTCGCCGGCCGCTGCGGCAGGATCTCGGCTCCGTCGCCGATCACGATTTCCAGCCGCTCGTCCTCCTCTGAAAAATGGAAGTACTTGCGCGCGACCGTCACCACCCCGGGGTTGATTTCCACGACCGTCACGCGCGTCTTCGGCATGCGCTGGTGGATGAAGCGCGCCATCGAGCCCGCACCCAGACCTACCATCAGCACCTCGCGCGGGTTCGGGCAAAAAAGCAAGAACGCCATCATCGCCTGGACGTAGTCGAGTTCGATCCGATCCGGCGCGGCGAGGCGCATTGCGCTCTGGATCGCGTCGCCGCCGATCTGCAGCACGCGCACGCCATCCTCTTCGACGATCTCGATCGCCTTGTGGGCGGCGAGCCAGCTTCGCAGGCGCTTCATATCGAAGACACATTCTCCAAATCAATCCGCCGATTGAACGGCGCGTGAAGCGTCCGTTCCAACCGGCGGAATTTAAAGCGGCTGCCAGGGCGCAGCGCGCCCCGGCAGTCCGCCGCTGTTCTTGTTCAGGCTCTCGCCGGCGCGGGCTCGTCGGGCCGAAAATCGAGCTCCACCTTCGCGCCGCAGGGATCGTGACAGAAAATCTGCCAGGTGCCGGAACCCACCTGTTGCTGCAGCGTGTACTTTATTCCGTGCGCATCGAGCCTGGCCACCGTGCCCTTGAGATCGGTGGCGCTGAACGCAAGATGGTCGAGCACCCCGGCCGGGTCCGCGGGCAGCTTTGCCTCGGAGATGTGCAGGATCGCCTGGCCGCCCGCGTACATCCACGCCCCGTCGAAACCGAGCGGCGGCCGCGGCCCTTCGGTGAAGCCGAGGATCCCGACGTAGAAAGCCCGCGTCGCCGCGAGCTTGTCGGTCAGCACGTTGAAGTGATTCATTCCCTGGATCGCCATGGTCGCCTCCCTAAACGATATCTCCGGAGCCGATGCGCTTGACGCCGGCCTTTTTCATTTTGTCCCAGGCCGCGGCGAGCGAGCCCTGCATATCGATCGCGCGGCACGCGTCCTCGACGACCGCCGCGGCGAAGCCGAGCTGGCGCGCGTCGAGCGCGGTCCACGCCACACAGAAGTCCGTGGCGAGCCCGCAGATGAACACGCGCTTGATGCCGCGCTCTTTGAGATAGCCTCCGAGACCGGTGCGGCTCTTGCGGTCGGCTTCAAGGAAGGCGGAATAGCTGTCCACCTCTTTGCGAAAACCCTTGCGGAGCACGAGCTGCGCGTGAGGGACCGAGAGGTCCTTGTGCAGGGCCGCGCCGTCGCTTCCCTGAACGCAGTGATCGGGCCAGAGCACCTGCTCGCCGTAGGCGAGCTTGACCGAGTCGAAAGGTTTCCTGCCCGGATGCGAGGTCGCGAACGATTGATGCCCCGCGGGATGCCAGTCCTGGGTCAGTACCACGTTGCTGAAACGC
The DNA here is from genome assembly GCA_964430565.1 of uncultured Enterobacteriaceae bacterium. Classification (GTDB taxonomy): domain Bacteria; phylum Pseudomonadota; class Gammaproteobacteria; order Burkholderiales; family SG8-39; genus VBDM01. Next base: position 62,832 of record CAYSFD010000011.1, on the reverse strand, counting down.
TTCGAGAGTGCGTTGACGACGGGCACCACCTCGTCGCCCTTCTGCACCGCGAGCCTGCCACCCGGGCAGAAGTCGTTCTGCACATCGACGACGATGAGAACGTCTCCGGCGCCGGGCTCGATTTTGGAAGTCTTCGCCAACGCGTCACCTCGTAGCGTGCGCCCCGCGCACGATCAAGTCTTCGGGAACGTGCGCACGGCGCACGCTACGCCTTCCCCACTTCGACCAGGCAATCGTAGAACGTCGCGCCCCTGCCGATGTCGGTCAGCGCCTGCGAGGTGACCTCGTTCGCGTTGCGGTGGTCGGCCGCGAGCTTTTTCCACCATACCGACAGCGCCACCACCACGCCCTCGCGGGCCTGTTCGCCGACCCGCGCCTTGGCGGTGAGGGCGCCGCGGTCGTTGAAGATGCGCACGGTGTCGCCGTTCTCGATCCCACGCGCGGCGGCGTCCTTCGGATGGATGTCCAGGCTCGGCTCCTTCGCCTCGGCGATCGCGAAGGGCATGTTGGCGAAGGACGAATTGAGGAAATGGCGGTTGGGCGGCGAGATCATGGCGAGCGGGAACTTCCGCGCGAGCGCCGGGTTCGACTGCACGGATTCGCGCGGCGGGACAAAGCCCGGCAGCGGGTCCATGCCCATCGCCTTCGCCGTTTCGCTGTAGAACTCGCACTTGCCCGAAGGCGTGCCGAAATTGCCTTGCGCGAACGGTGCAAAGCGCTCGGGGACGCTCAGGCGCTGCCAGCCTTTGCGTTTCAGCGACTCCCACTCGATACCCTGCATGGCGGGCTTCGAGGATTCAAGCGCCTGGCGGCAGATGTCCTCGTCCGTGTCGCGGAAGCATTCCTCGGAGAAACCCATGCGCGTGGCCAGGCGCCGGAACGCCTCACTGTTCGGCAGCGATTCGCCGAGCGGCGCGATCGCCGGGCTGTTCGCCACGACGTAGAGATGCCCGTAGGCGGTGTGGACGTCGTGGTGCTCCAGTTGGGTCGTCGCCGGCAGCACGATGTCTGCGTAGTCGCAGGTGTCGGTGAGAAACTGCTCGTGCACCACGGTGAACAGGTCCTCGCGCGAGAAGCCCCTCACCACTTTGCCGGAGTCGGGGGCGACCGCCACAGGGTTCGAGTTGTACACGTAGAGCGCGCGGATCGGCGGCTGCGCTTCGAGCAGCGCGTCGCCGATCGCCACCATGCTGATGGTGCGCGGGTTCGGGTTTTTCGAAAGTTTCAGGAGATCCGGCCGCTCCATGTTCGCATCGTTCATGCCGAAGAATCCCGAGGTGGCGAGCGCCGCCCCACCCGCTGGCTGGCGCCAGTCGCCGGTGAGCGCGGGCAGGCACAGGATATTGCGCACCGCCATGCCGCCTCCGGAGTGGCGCTGAAGGCCGTAGTTGAGCCGGATCGCGGCGGGGCGCGTGGCGGCGTATTCACGCGCCAGCGCCACGATCCTGTCCGCGGGCAGCCCGGTGATCTCCGCCACCTTCTGCGGCGGATAGTCCTTGACGCGTTCCTTCAACCGATCGAAGCCGAGCGTGTATTTTTCGACGTAGTCGGCGTCGTGGCGGCTCTCGCCGATGATGACGTGCATGAGCCCGAGCGCGAGCGCGGCATCGGTGCCCGGGAGCGGCGCGAGGTGCTCGTGGCATTTCTCGGCGGACAGGCTCCGATAGGGATCGATCGCGATGAGCTTCGCGCCGCGGCGCTTCGCCTCCTGCACGCGCGACCACAGATGCAGGTTCGAGACGATCGGGTTCGAGCCCCAGATGAGAATGAGCTTCGCCTCGTCGAATCTCTCGGGATCCATGCCGAAGGACCCGCCGAGGGTGATCTGCGACCCCGCCTTGCCGGCGGAGGAGCAGATGGTGCGGTCCAGGCGCGACGCGCCCAGCCGGTTGAAAAAGCGCCGGCCCATCGAGTGCCATTGCACCCAGCCCATGGTTCCTGCGTAGTCGTAGGGCAGGATTCCCTGCGGATCGTCGGCTTCGATCGATTTGAACTTCGCCGTAATCGTGGCGAGCGCCTCGTCCCAGGAAATGCGCTCGAACTCTCCTTTGCCTTTCTTTCCGACGCGCTTTTGCGGAAACAGCACGCGGTCCTTGCTGTAGGTGCGCTCGAGATACCTGGCGACCTTGGTACACAGCGTGCCAGCGGTGAAGGGATGGTCTTTTGCGCCCTCCACTTTCACCGCGACGCCGTTCTCGACGGTGATCTGCATGGCGCAGGTGTCCGGGCAGTCGTGCGGGCACGCCGCACGCACGATCTTGCTGTTGGCGGGAATCTGCTCGATTTGCATTCGAAGACGCGCGATTTCAGGGCAATTCTACGCCGTTCAAGGGCGCAAGCGCGGCGGCGTCGCGAATTGCATGCGCAGCGTCTGGCCTATTCTCTGGATGGCGTGGCCCGCGGCGGCGATCGCTCCGCCCATCACGAGGAAACCGTGGACCTGTCCTTCGAAGCATTCGTGGGTAACGGCGACGCCGGCCTGCGCGAGCCGCTCAGCGTAGGCCCTGCCCTCGTCGCGCAGCGGATCGAATCCGGCGGTGATGATGTAGGCGGCCGGGAGTCTCGAAAAATCGCCGGCCCTCAGGGGCGAAGCGCGCCAGTCGAGGGCGTCACGCTCGTCGCGGAGGTAGGTGCGCTTCACCCAGCGTATGCTCTCGCGCGTGAGGAGATAGCCTTCGGCGAAGCGCGAAATCGATTCGGTCTCAGCGGCGAAATCGGTTGTCGGATATACGAGCACCTGCATGGCGAGGGCGGGCGCGCCGCGCTCGCGTGCTGTGAGCGCAACCACAGCGGCGAGATTGCCGCCGGCGCTGTCGCCCGCGACTGCGAGGCGCGCGGGGTCGATGCCGAGCGCGGCGGCGTTCGCCGCGACCCATGCGGTCGCGGCGAACGCGTCCTCGACCGCCGCGGGAAATCTGTGCTCGGGGGCGAGGCGGTAGTCCACCGACACGACCGTACAGTGCACGCATTGCGCGATGCCGCGGCAGACCACGTCGTGCGTGTCGATGTCGCCGTAGATGAAGCCGCCGCCGTGGAAATACACCATGCCGGGGAGTGCGCCTTGCGCGCCGTCCGGACGGTACAGGCGCGCGCGCAAGGCTACAGCGGGGCCCGGAACCGATAGCTCGCGGATCTCATCGACATGGACCGGGGCCGCGGCGAGCGCGGCGCGCGACTCGCGGTACACGCGGCGCGCTTCGGTCGCCGTGAGCGTGTAGAGGGGCGGGGCGCCCGTGGCAGCAAAGCGCTCGATCAGCGCGCGCGCCTGGGGATCGAGCTTCAAGCTACGCGGCGGCCGGAATGCGGCGCCTGAGGAGCAACCACAGCACGGCGGCAGCGGCGACAGTGATGAAAGGGAGCGCGAGCCAGTTGAGCATTTGCCAGCCGTTCGTCTCGAGGAGCAGGCCCGAGCTGAACGAGGAAGTCGCCATCATGATGAAGATGCACAGGTCGTTCGCCCCTTGGGTCTTGGCGCGCTCGGAGGGCGTACAGGCCCCGGTGATGAGAGTCGTGCCGCCGATAAAGAGGAAATTCCAGCCTATGCCGAGCAGCACCAGCGCGAACCAAAAATGCGGAACGCTGATTCCTGAGAGCGCAATACCGATGCAGACGTAGAGCAGCGCGGCTCCGGCGAACATCACCTGCAACACCCCGAAGCGCTTGATGAGAGACCCTGTGAAAAACGACGGCCCGAACATGCCGATGATGTGCCAGCCGATCACCGTCGCCGCCGCCGAGTACGGATGCCCGCAGATGCCCATCGCGAGTGGCGTCGCGGTCATGAGCAGGTTCATGACGCCGTAGCCGATCGCTGCCCCGAGGACCGCGACGACGAACACCGGCTGCACCATGATTTGCGCAAGCGGCCGGGCCGGCTCCGTATGCTCCGCCGCAGCGGGCACCGGGATATCGAGCATTTGCACGACCAGTACGACCAGCACGAGAAACCCGATCAGAGACAGGTAGGCGCCGAGGTAGCGGGTGGCGAGCAGATCGACGGTGAACTTGCTCACCTCGGGGCCGACGATGCCTCCCACCAACCCGCCGGCGAGGACGAGGGAAATGGCTTTTGCCTTGAAATCGGCGTTCGCCGCGTCCGCCGCCGCAAAGCGGTAGTACTGGCCCACGGCGTTATAGACGCCGAATACCATGGCGCCAAAGCAAAAAAGCCAGAAATTTCCGAGGGAAAGGGCGAGCGAGGAGATTGCCGCGCCGACCATCCCTATCAGCGCCCCGCCGGTAAAGCCGGCGCGCCGGCCGAAGCGCTTCATGAGAAGCGAAGCCGGAAAGGTCGAGAGCGCCCCGCCGATGACCCACGCCGTGACGGGAAGCGTCGCCAGGGCCTTGTTGGTCGCGAGCGCGTAGCCGACGAGACCGCTCAGAGCGATCGCCGTGGAGTTAGTCGTGAACAGCAGCGCCTGGCAAGTGGCGAGAACTGTGACGTTTTTCTTGGCGGTTTCCACGGCTGTCGCAAGGCGCAAAAGCTACGGTCAGGGAAAATGTAGCCCGCCGATTATAGCGAACCCGGTCTGAGCGCCGCGCTCTTCCCCATAAAAAGCGCTTGGAGGTGGTTGACATTTCTCTCTGATTGACGCACTCTCGCGTTGCCCGTACCCCTGTGCGGCACCGAATCAGCTCGTATAAATCAGCTCGTACTAGAGAGGAGAAACTCGCGATGGCCAAGAAAAGAAAACCCAATGCGGCATTCATGAAGCCCGTGATGCCCAGCGCAGCGCTCGCCGAAGTGGTGGGTTCCAAGGCGATACCGCGCACCGAAGTGACCAAGAAGCTCTGGGCTTACATCAAGAAGAACAAGCTGCAAGACACCAAGAACCGCCGCATGATCAATGCCGACGACGCACTGAAGGTCGTCTTCGGCGGCAGGGGCAAGGTCAACATGTTCGAGATGACCAAGCTCGTCAGCAAACACCTCAAATAATCGCTGCGCTCCGGGCTAAGCCCCGGAACGCGCTCCAAGCGAAAACGCCCGGCTTGCCGGGCGTTTTGTTTGGTGCATGCCCCTAGGTCGGGCCCGACCTCGCGCCGATGACCGGCGCATCGTGTCCGGTCGATCCGCGCGGAAGCTCAGGGCCGCCCCTTGGGCGTGCCCTGCAGCGCAGATTTGGATTTGTATTGCTCGACGGCCTTCTTCAGGTCGCGGTATTCCTCGCAGGAAAAGAAGCAGAGCTTGTCGAGCCGCGCGAGGTGCTCCTCGGCCTTCGGCAGGTTGTTCACCATCAAGTAAGCTTCGCCGATGTATTCGTGCACGCCCTTGTGCTTCGGGTCCAGGCGCAACGCCTCGTTGTAGTGCTTGAAGGCGAGATCGAGGTTGCCGGACTTGCGCCAGGCATAACCGAGATGGTTCTGAACGTCGGCGTTGTCCGGCTCGCGCGACGCCACCCGGCTGAAGCTGTCGGTCGCAGCTTTCCAGTCGCCGGCGGCAGTCGCCTTCATGCCGCTCTCGTAGTCCGGATCGGCCGGACGCGTCGGGGCGGGAGTGCTATCGGCGGCGTGAAGCAGGGGGCTCAGGGCGAACCCCGCCAAGAGGACAAGGGCTGAAATCAGTAGTTTGCGCATAGTGACTCCTAAAGTGGAACGAAGATTATAAGGGAGCAAGCATCCGGTTAACTGTTACGCAGTGGAACTTATTCCGGATGCAACTTCCGACCCCAAGCATCGCTCGCCAAAGCAAATCCTTCGCGGAGTTTACCCTCGAGCGAAGCGAAGGGCTCAGGATGGCAGCAAATCTGCTGCCATCTCGCGGATGGCGAGCGCCGCGGCCTCGGGACGCTCGAACGGAAACAGATGTCCGCCCGCGACGCGCACGAGGCGAAAATGCCTGCGGGTGGTCGAAAGCCCGACCCGCCGCGCCTCGGCGGACTCGCGTCCGCAGATGAATCCCGCCGGCACCCGCAGCTTCGGCAGCTCGCCGGCGAGGCCGTGCGGAAACGTGCGATAGATGCGGGACTCGATCGCCGGGTCGAAGGCAAGCCGCACGCCGCGCGGGGATGGCACCATTCCGAGCGTCACGTAGTCGCGCAGGCACTCCGGGTCGAAGGGTTGAAATGTCTTCTTGTAGCGGAAGTGGGCGAAGGCTTCGTCGGCCGAAGCCCATTCGGCGCGGCGGTCGCGCGTCGCGCCGGCCGGCGTCACCCGATCGGCCAGGCCGAAGCGCTTGATCATCTTGAATACGCTCCCTTGCCGTTTCCCGAGGATCGGCGAGTCGAGCAGGATAATGGCGCGGAACAGCGCCGGGCGTTCAAGGGCCGCAAGCGCCGTGAGATAGCCGCCGAGCGAATGCCCCACACCGAGCACGGGCTTGCCATGGCGTTCGAGACGCTCGATCAGTTCCGCGACCAGATGCGGCCAGCTGTCGGTGACCGGATGGCGCGGATCGTGCCCGATGGTGTTGACGTATTTGATCTCGAAATCGCGCTCGAGATAGGAGAACATCTTGCGGTAGCACACGGCGGGAAAGCCGTTGGCGTGGGAGAAATGCAGAATCATCGCTGGTTCCACCTGCCGGAAGGCGCGCGGCGGACACCGCAACTCACTCTACGCCGCCATGCAAGCGGATAGGCTCAGCCGGGCGGCAAGAGCTTCCGGATCGCGCCCTCAACCTTGGGCGAGTCCCACTCGAGGTCGCCCACCACCGAATATCGGATTCGCTGCTGGGAATCGAGCACGAGCGTCGTGGGCAGAACCTTCACCTTCCACGCCGTCGCCGCGGAGGTGTCGCGGTCAAGCAGCACGGTGAAGCGCACCGGCACCTTCTTCAGAAAATCGTTGACCCGCGGCGCGCCCTCGCCGTAGCCCACCGCAAGGATCGCGAACGGCTTTCCCGCGAGCTTGTCCTGCAGCCGCTGCATCGAGGGCATCTCCTCGCGGCAGGGATCGCACCAGGTGGCCCAGAAATTGATCACGATGACCTTGCCGCGGTAGTCGGAGAGCTTGTGCTCCTTTCCCTGCACGTCGCGCAGCGCGAGGGGTGGCGTGGCGCCTCCGCTCCAGGGCTTCAACTCTCGGTCGGCGGCCCCGGCGGCCCCAGCGGCGCAGGACCAGGCAAGCAATGCCACAGCGAGCAAAGCCCCCTTACAATCAGGCGCGCTCATGCGGGCTGCCCCTTTCCTGCGAGAACGGAGAAATCCTCGGCGTAGTCCGAAAGACGCCGCACCACGTGCGCACGCTGTTTCGGAGACAGCGAGCGGTCTAGATCCACAATGAGTTGTCCGAGATCCACATCCCAACGCCTGTCCTCACGCAGGAACTCCTCGGAACGCCGCAGCTCGGGCTTGTCGAACATCTCGGCGAGGCTCCGCCCGAGCTCCTGCGAAGGGCGCTGCTGCCGGAGCAGCGCGACCACGTCGTGCTGCCAGCGCTGCCGATCCTCGAAGCGCAGTAAGACGTGGCGCTCGTGGGCAATAGCGAAGCGCTCGATGCGGGCCTCCTGCTCGGGGGTCAAGTCGCCCGCAAAATCGCGGAAACGTTCGAGCATGCGCTTCTTCTGCGCGCGCCGGCGCTTCATGTCGTCCTGGGAGAGGAACTCTTTCGCGAATTTTTCATTGTTCTCGGCGAACTTGTGCTCGAGAGCCGCGAGCTGCGGGAGCCCGAGCGTCGCGAGCACGGGTGCGGTGTCCTCGGCCGCTTTCGCCGCGAACTTGCGGTAGCGCGCCCGCACGTTGCCCAACCCCCACGCGACATCCTCCGCCGTGATGCCCTTTGCGGCGCGTTGGCTCGCGTTGTTCAACAGGGCCGCGTACGCCGGAAGCTCGTTCACACGATGCCACTGGTGAAGTCGCACCAGGCGCGGCTCCAGGTCCTTGGACTGCACGGCGTCAAGGTCGAGATAGTCCGACGCCATGTAGCGCGCGACGGTGTCGGCGTAGTTGTAGCCGACGCGCGTCATGCTGCAGGCGGCCAGCAATGACGCGCAAGCCGCGAGCGCCAAGTGAGCTACCGTTCTCTTCACCAGTAGTTCTCCACCGTAATATGTCCCGGATCCCTGCGCCGGTGCTTCTTCATCCCGCGGCGCTTGAGCGCCTCGGTCGTGTCCGTCACCATCTCCGGGTTGCCGCAAATCATGACCTGCGAAGTTTTCGCCGAAAGCGCCACGCCCGCCGTGGCCTCGAGTCGCCCGTCCTCTATTGCGGCGGGGATGCGTCCGTGCAGCGTGCCCGGCCGCTCTTCGCGGCTCAAGAAGGAGACGACGCGCATACGCTCGCCGCGCTCATCGAGCAGTCGCTCGATACTGTCGCGGTAGGTGAGCTCATCCGGGTGACGTACGGCGTGCACCAAGACCACCTGCTGGAAGCGCTGCCAAGGCAAATCGGTCTTGAGGATGGACAGGAACGGACCCAGGCCCGTTCCCGTGGAAATCAGCCACAGGTTCGTTCCGTCGGGGACTTCGGAGAGCACCAGAAACCCCGATGGCCGCGGCGCGAGATAGACCGTGTCGCCCGATTCGAGCTTGCACAGCCGCTGCGTGAGCGGCCCCTCGGGCAGCGTGACGTAATAGAACTCGTGCGGACGCTGTTTCGGCGCATTGACGAACGAGTACGGCCGCGCCACCATCTCGCTGCCCACGGCGAGCGCGAGTTTGGCGAACTGCCCCGCTTCGAACGCCGTGACCTCGGCGTCCACACACAGCGTGAACAGGGTCTCCGTCCAGCGCTTCTGGTTGACGACCGTGCCCTCGATCCACTTCGGCATGCTTCACCGCTCGGCTCAACGCAACAAGTAAGGGTCCATGGTGAGCGATTCTACCCTGCCGCCAAGCAGGGACACGTTGCCGTCGCGACGGTTGTCGCCGTTGTCGGAAAACTCGAACCGGTATATGCGTCGCAGGGCGATACGTCCGTTTTCGTCGCGCGCGGGACGAAGCGACACGCACTCCACGGTCTCGTCGAGGAACTGCAAACCGTCGCGCTCGCAGGCCCTCGAGCCCGCCGCGACCGCACGCTCCCGAGCACGCATGCTGTCGAACCACAACCAGGCGAGCAAGGCAAGCGCCGCGAGTGCCCATGCTTCCCACATTGATATGCTGCGATATCCTGTTCAAAAACTTCATTTCGGTATTACCATCATGCCGTTTTTCCCCCACCCTGTGTCCCCCACCCGCGGTCCTCTCACCCTCAGTCCCTCTCCCGGAGGGAGAGGGAGGCCGTCACTCTTATGAAACGCGTTGGGGCAATTCTGGCCGTCGCAGGAGCGGTGGTAATGGGATCGATCGCGTTCACCGTCTCCAGTTATCGGCACGAGATCGCCGCGGCGGAAGCCCGGGTCTCTTCCGGCAGCCAGATCGTCGACACCCCGTGCGGATCGATCGAATACGCGATCGCCGGCAAGGGCATGCCGCTGCTGGTCGTGCACGGGGCGGGCGGCGGCTTCGACCAGGGCCTGGAATTCGGACGGCCGCTTGCCGATTTGGGCTTCAGGGTGATCGCCATGTCGAGATTCGGATATCTCCGCAGTTCCTTCCCGGCCGACGCGTCGCCTACAGCTCAGGCCGACGCCCACGCCTGCTTGCTCGACGCGCTCGGCTTGCCGAAAGCGGCGATCCTAGGGGGCTCGGCGGGTGCGCCTTCCACAATCCAGTTCTGTCTGAGACACGCGCACAGATGTTCGGCGATGGTTCTCCTCGTTCCGGCTTTTTTCCCGCCGCGCCGGGCAGGTGAGCCGCAACTGCCACCGCCCGCGCCGCCCTCCTTCATGGCCGAGGCTATCCTCGGATCGGACTTCTTCTTCTGGATGAACCTGCAGCTCGCTCGAGACACCATGCTGGAGAGGGTGTTTGCCACCCCGGTCCGCGATTTCAGGAACGCGCCTCTTGAGGAGCAGGAGCGCATCCTGCGGGTCATGCGCGACGCCCTGCCCCTCGGTCCGCGCCGGAGGGGGCTGTGGAATGACGTGACGATCCTTGCCTCAGCGCCGCGTTACGAGCTGGAGCGGCTGGACGTTTCCACGCTCGTCATCAGTATCGAGAACGACTTATTCGGGATCCACGAAAGCAGCCGCCACCTCGCGGTACGCATCCCGGGAGCGCGCCTTGTGAGCTTTCCCACAGGGGGGCACCTGTGGGTGGGCCGCCAGAATGAGGTCGTATCGGAGTTGACGGCGTTTCTGAGCAGCCGGCCGGACCGGAGGCCTGCGCGCACGCGAGACCCCACGGCCCGGAAAAGCGGGACCTAGAACGCGATCCCGAGCGCGAGTGAAATCGCCGCGTAGAAACCTGCCTCGCTGTCCTTGGTGCAGGTTTGGCTTGTCGGATAGGTCTGGTTGCACGTGGTGTCCGCGCCCAGCCAGCTCCCGACGTTGAACATCGGGGTCAGGGATATGCGCTCCCCCAGATTGAACCGGTAGCCGACCTCGCCGCCCCACTGGATCGATGACGTTTTTCCGTTCCCCTCAGTCCGGAAGGATGTGCCCTTGTCGTCCTTCCAGTCCCACGTCGATCTGTAGTGCCCGATGCCCCCGCCGACATAGAACCCCTTCAGTCCCCCCTGCGGAAAGAAGCGTACGCCCAGGCCCACGCCGGTGCCCTTGCCGTCTTCCTCGTCGATGTTGTCGTCGAATTTGTATTTGAGGACCGAGCCCCGGCCATACACGGACAGCTTCGGCAAAATCAGCCGCTCGTACTCCACCATCACGATCGTGCCATCAGTGTCGCCGATCGGGGGAACGAAGCCAACCGCGAGGTTGATCGAGTTCTGGACACCTTGCGCAAGCGCGCTGCCCGGCAGCGCGGCGAGCAGCCCCACGGCGGCAAGCACACAACTCAGTTTCCTCAGCTCAAGCAGTTTCATCGTAGTTCTCCTCTTCTGAAAAATCCTTCCAATATGAGCGCTCCAGCCCACACCCTTCAACGATCGTAGGCGCTTATCCCAGCAGACGGCCCAGCCAGCTTTTCTTCTTCGGTCTCGCGCTTTTCCCCGACACCGAAGGACGGTCGGTTTTCCCCGCCATCTTCCCTACTTCCGAGGGGCGGTCGAGAACGGACTTGTCGGACTTGAGGCGACCCGTATCCGTGTTGGACAACGGATCGTTCCATGCCGCCGCCTGTTGGCGCTGATGCTCGGCCTCGGCGTTGGCGAGCATCTTCTGGTAGGTCTCCCAGAAAGGCTGCCCGGTAAGGTCGGAGGCGACGATGGCCCGTTTGATGACGCGCAGTTCCGCGAGGAACAGAATTTCCTCGGCGACGTCCCACGGAAGCCCCGCCCGCTGTCCGTCGCGAGAATCCATGAGCAGGTGCGAACTGAAGGAGTCAAACTCCGGGTGCGCCCAGATGAGGCACATCTTCTTGATAATGTGCGGCAGCCTTTCCAGCGCGCAAGCTTCCGACCCCGGACCCTTGGGCGCAGGTGCGCTGCCTCTGTCTATGTTCGCTGTACTCATTGGGTTCCCCGACCCGGCACCGCTACGATCCGGTTAGTGTAACGCATGCGCCGAACCCGCAGAAGGTAGGGCCGGTCAGCGTACACCGTTGAATCGAATGCGGCTTTCGCGCCGCCCAGCTTCTATCGACAACGCGGAAAAGGGGTGGTTGCGGTGCCGGACGCTGAACTGCCCGCACTTACTGCCGAGCAGGTCCGGGACACATTGGAACGCGTTCGGCGTTGTAAGCGGCGGACACGAGCCTGGTGATCGCCGCCTGCGCGTCCTGGCTTGAGAACCACGAGGCCGCCCGGCAGCTGCGACCGGTGTGCGCTGCCGGTTTACGAGTGTTGCGGGGTCCGGGCCCAGCTCCTCCCGTAAGCGCCTTGGCAGGCTTCCTGACCAACGCGATTACACGCCCCAGCGCTTGCCGACCAGGTTACCGATGGCCAGGAATGCTGCCGCAACTGCAGCGGCAAAGAATAGGGCGGACAAGCTGAAAGTTTCCGGAACCGCCGCAGCGGCGGTGAACATGGGCGCAATCAATTTCCCGCCGAAGAGCCCGCCCACGGTACCAATGATTGCCGAGACCACCATGCCTCGCTCTTCGTTGAAACCCAGAAACGCATGACCGACCCAGCCGAGAATACCTCCGGCCAACATCCACATGACGATGTTCATTGCGTACCCCCGGAGAAAAGCAATGCAACTACAGTCCAGATTGGTTCGGACATTACATATCCATCCCTTGCATACCGCCCATTCCGCCCATGCCGTGGCCGCCAGGGCTGGCACCGCTCTTCTCTTCTACCAACTCGGCGACCATTGCCTCGGTAGTGAGCAGCAGGCCGGCGACGGAAGCCGCATTTTGCAGCGCCGCGCGCGCGACCTTGGTCGGGTCGACCACGCCCATCTCGACGAGATCCCCGTATGCCTCAGTCTGGGCATTGAAGCCAAAGTTGCCCTTGCCTTGGGCGACCTTGTCCATCACCACCGACGGCTCCTCGCCGGCGTTAGCGACGATCTGTCGCAACGGCTCTTCCAGGGCGCGGCGCACGATCTTGATGCCGGCCTCCTGGTCGGGGTTGTCGCCCTTGATCTTGTCCAGCGCGCTGCGGGCGCGGATATACGCCACGCCGCCGCCGGGGACGATGCCTTCCTCGACCGCCGCGCGGGTCGCGTGCAGCGCGTCTTCGACGCGCGCCTTCTTTTCTTTCATTTCGATTTCGGTCGCAGCGCCTACCTTGACTATTGCAACGCCGCCGGCGAGCTTGGCTACCCGCTCCTGCAGCTTTTCCTTGTCGTAGTCGCTGGTGGCCTCTTCGATCTGGGTGCGGATGCTCTTCACCCGCGCCTCGATCGCCTTGGGATCACCCGCGCCGTCGATCAGGGTCGTCTCTTCCTTGTCTATTTCGACGCGCTTCGCCTGGCCAAGGTCTTTAAGCGTGACCTTCTCGAGGGTCAGCCCGATTTCTTCGGCGATCACCTGCCCGCCGGTGAGGACGGCGAGGTCTTCGAGCATGGCTTTGCGACGGTCGCCGAACCCCGGCGCCTTCACCGCGCAGGTCTTGAGGATTCCACGCAGATTGTTGACCACAAGGGTGGCGAGGGCTTCGTTTTCGACTTCCTCGGCGATGACGAGCAGCGGCCGTCCGGCCTTCGCCACCTGCTCGAGGAGCGGAAGCAGGTCGCGGACATTGGAGACCTTCTTGTCGTACAGAAGCACGTAGGGGTTCTCCAGGAGAGACATCTGCTTTTCGGCGTTGTTGATGAAGTAGGGCGAGAGATACCCCCGGTCGAATTGCATGCCCTCGACGATCTCGAGCTCGTTCTGCAGACCCTTGCCGTCTTCGACGGTGATCACGCCCTCCTTACCGACTTTTTCCATTGCGTCGGCGATGAGCTTACCGATCTCGCTGTCGGCATTGGCCGAAACAGCCCCGACCTGGGCGATTTCCTTGCCGGTAGTGCAGGGCTTGGAGATCCTCTTCAGCTCCTCGACCACGGCGATAACCGCCTTGTCGACGCCGCGCTTGAGATCCATCGGATTCATGCCGGAGGCGACGAACTTCATGCCTTCCTTCACGATCGATTGGGCGAGGACGGTGGCAGTGGTCGTGCCGTCACCGGCGACATCGGAAGTCTTGGACGCGACCTCCTTCACCATCTGCGCGCCCATATTTTCGAACTTATCCTTCAGCTCGATTTCCTTGGCGACCGACACGCCGTCTTTGGTGACCGTGGGTGCGCCGTACGAGCGCTCGAGGATCACGTTGCGGCCCTTGGGGCCGAGGGTCACCTTGACCGCATCGGCGAGAATATTGACGCCCGCGAGCATCTTGTGGCGCGCGGACTCATGGAAACGGACTTCTTTAGCGGACATGTTTGCTCCTGAATGGGTTGGTCTTACTTTGCGACGATGCCCATGATGTCGTCTTCACGCATCACGAGGTACTCGGTGCCTTCGATTTTCACGGTCTGGCCGGAGAACTTGCCGAACAGGATGCGGTCGCCAACTTTGACATCGAGCGGGCGCACCTTGCCGTCTTCGAGAATCTTGCCTTTACCGATGGCGATGACTTCGCCCTGGTCGGGCTTCTCGGCCACGTTGTCAGGAATGACGATGCCGCCTGCGGACTTGCGCTCTTCATCGAGACGCTCCACCACAACGCGGTCGTGCAAGGGACGGATCTTCATCATGACATTGCATCCTTAGTGAGTTGTTCGGCTATTCCTCAAAGCGCCCATCAAGCCCCGGGGAATCAACCCGTCGGCCGGCGGCCGAGCACGCTCTTGTAATGTATTGCAGCACTCAAGGTATCCAGCGTTTGCTGATGTTCCCGGCTCGAGCGTCCATAGGTCTGTTCGATGCCGCGTTTCGCGCCTTCCCAATCCCTGAGCCTCATGTGCGAACCGAAACCGGTCGACCTCTGCAGGTTACGCGTGACGGCCTCGGACCAAACGTCCATCAGGCGATCCAGCGCTTCGGAAGACTCCGCCCGAGAGACGCGAATTGCCCACGGCAGATCTCGACTGGTCACGACGGCCCTTCTCCTTAGCGCAAACGATCAAATAGCAGGGGCGATGGCCAAGGAGGCAGGCATTTCAGATAACCGTTTCCGGTTCAGTTGACCGGAAAGCTCCCTCAGTCCGTTAACGAGAGTAGGTTAATTAACTTGACTTGTCAAGCGCTGTATCACAATATCTGCACTACTTAATTAACAATGGTTAATCAGAGGAGGTCTCCGGTGGACGTGGGCTTGGTTATCAGGAAACGGCTGGAACACTTGGGGTTCGGGCAGAAGGACTTGGCGGCCGCCGCCGACGTCACCGAGTCCTACGTCTCTCAGCTGCTGACCCGGAAGAAATTGCCCCCGGCGCCCGATCGAACGGACCTCTACGAGAAAATGGGCAAGTTTCTCAAGCTGTCGAGCGGCAAGCTTGCGAAGCTGGCCGAGCTTCAGCGCAGGGAGGAACACAAGAAAGGTTTCGAGGACCCTCCGGCACCCATGCTTCAAGAAGTTCGAGAGCTGGTTCTGCGCAAGTGCACCCCGGAAAAACAGAAAGAGGTACGAGCAGTTTTTGAGAAGCAGCCTTTCGGTGAGCTCGAACGCCTGGTTACGCAAAAGCTGCTGGACGTAATCAAAGGGGTCGCCAGAGAGGAACTGAAAAGCGAAGAATGGCTGCGCTCGATGGCTGGAGTCACTGGCCGAAGCTACAAGCAGATGCGCGTCATGACCCTCGAGTTTCTGGACACAGAAGTCTTCCACGTGTCATTGGATAACTGCCTTTCCTTCCTGGATCCGCTGATCGACTCCTGGGATATCGACCTCTCGAGCTTCGGCATGAATATTGTGCTTAACCGGAGGTTCGCCCCGGGGCGTTCGAAGCGATTTGAGTTCGTCGAAGCGGAATCCGACCGACCAATCGGGGATGAGCCGGGGCTCAACGCATTCCTCAAGGATGCTTCACTCAGCGGTAAGGTAACTCCGGAGGAAATCGATTTTCTGAAACGCTTGAGGTTCAAGGGAAAGCGGCCCATGCCGCTCTACTATTACCGGGAACTGCAAAATCTCAGAGACCCGCTGCATTTTCGCAATGTAGCGGAGGCCAAATGAATGCAGAACCTGCGACCGCCGAAGGCAGCGATCCACCGAGGTTCCTAGGAAATTCTCGTTAGACGGCTCGAGCAACGAGAGGGCAGCAGGGTTCTTCTCATGCGGGACGCCGCGGTACAACGAGATTGCCGATGGAAACCTGCACCGGCTCGCCGTTCTGATTCTTGGTCGTTGTCCTCACCTTGATCAATCCCTGCTCCGGACGCGACTTCGAAGGCCGCACTTCGAGAATTTCGCTCTCGACGCGCAGCTCATCCCCGGGCCGCACGGGCCGCGGCCAGCGGAACTCGTCGAACCCGGCGCCGACGATTCCGCCCGCCGGCTTGAGCTCGCTCTCGACCAGGAGCCGCATGGTCATCGCGGCGGTGTGCCAGCCGCTCGCCGCCAACCCTCGGAATATCGATCCGCGCGCGGCCTCTTCGTCGATATGGAAGGGCTGCGGATCGAATTCGGCGGCGAAGGTCTTGACGCGTTCCTTCTCGACGCGCAGGCGCCCTGAGCCGAACGTCTGCCCCACCGCGAAGTCTTCGAGATATCGTTCGGTCATTGCCGCTCCTCCGCATTAGCACCGCCGGCGTGTGCCGTCGGCCGTATACTCGGAGCGTACCAAGAAAGGAGTGAACGATGCGTACACAAGCCGAGCGCGCACGGGCGTTTCGCGCGCTGCATGAACGGCCGGGGATCTTCATCATGCCCAACCCCTGGGACGCGGGCACCGCAAAACTGTTTGCCTCGCTCGGCTTCGAGGCGCTGGCGACAACGAGCCTCGGGCTGGCGAACGCCCTCGGCCGGGTCGACGGCGCGCTCGCCATCAGCCGCGACGAGCTGATCGCCAACTGCCGGGCAATCGCCGCAGCGACGGATCTTCCCGTGAACGCCGATCTTGAAAACGGCTACGCCGACGATCCGGCCGAAGCAGCCACGATTTTCAAGCTGGCCGCCGATGCCGGCATCGTGGGCGGCTCGATTGAAGACGCATCGGGCGACCCCGTCAAGCCCATTTACGACTTCAACCTCGCCGTCGAGCGCGTCGCAGCAGCATCCGAGACGGCGCACGCCCTGCCCTTTTCGTTCACGCTCACCGCGCGGGCCGAGAATTTCCTACACGGGCGCCGCGATCTCGATGACACCGTCCGCCGCCTGCGGGCGTTCGCCGCCGCGGGCGCCGACGTGCTTTACGCCCCGGGCTTGCGCGATCTCGAAACCATCCGGCAAGTCGTCGCGGCGGTGGGAAAGCCGCTCAACGTTGTAATGAGCGCCGCCGACCCCGAGCTTACTGCGCAACAGCTGGCGAGCGTGGGCGTCAAGCGCATCAGCGTGGGAGGCGCACTGTCGCGGTTGGCTTATGCGGCGGTGCGCGATGCTGCGGTTGCGATGCGCGACGGCGGTACGTTTCAGTGGGTGCGCGATACGATGCCGACCCAGGATCTGAAGGCAATATTCTCGCGGTAGCGCTAATGGCGCTCAACCACCCCGGCGCTACGCGCCACCCCTCCTCAAGTGAGGAGGGGAAAAACACGGTCAGCGCTCTTCCGGCGCTTTGAGCTTGCGGAACGAGATGTAAAGCAGCGCGTCGTAGAGAATCTTCAGTCCCGCAGCGGCCATGATCGGCGCGCCAAGTGTGAGCGCCTGCATGGCGCTGCCGGCGAACACCGGCGCGATGGCGCGCGCGGCCATGCGCGCGAGGTTGGTCACGCCGCCCGCAAAAGTGCGCTCCTCCGGCCTCACCACCGCCATGAGATAGGACTGGCGCGTCGGCACGTCCATCTCCGAAAGCCCTTCGCGCAGGAGGAACAGGACTGCGGCGATTTCGAAGCTCCCCGTGAACGGGATGGTGAAGGTGAGCAGGCTCGAGGGCGTGTGCGTGAACACCATGGTGTTCACCAGCCCGATCCTCGCGGCGAGCCAGGCGGCGCCCAGGTGCGAAAACGCGTTCATGATGCGCGCGCCGACAAAGAGCGCGCCGATCGCCGCCTCGGATGCGCCGAACTGCGCGTGAAAGAAATAGGCGAAAAGCGCACTGCCCTGGAAGCCGCCTGCGAAGCTGTCCAGCGCAAACAGGAAGGACATCTTGGTGAGGATAGAGCGGCTTTGCGGGCTGACCTCAACCCTGAGCGCCGCGGTCGGCGACTCCGAGCGTGGTGAGAGGCCGACGTACAGAATCGCCGCTGCGGCGTAGAGCACGCCGTAGAGGATCACCGCGCCGCGCAGCGAATCGATCGGGGCGAGGCCCGTAAACTCGCGCAGGAAATACGGAATCACGGCGAGGGCGGCGCCGAGCGCATGCCCCACGTCCTGGACCACGTTGTACCAGGCAAAAGCGCGCGTGCGGCCGGCATCGTCGCCGGTGGAGGGCAGGATCGCCTGTTCGAGCGCGAGCGCCGCTGCACGGTCCTTGCCAAGCGAGTTCACCATGCCGAGGAACGCGGCGACGGCGAGCACCACGATCTGCGAGGAAAAGGCGAAAACGATGCCGCCCGCGGCGCCGAGCACGCCGAGCGCGACGAGCCAGCGCTTGCGCCCGACGCGGTCGCCCCAGAACATGACGCCCGCCGCGCCCACGGCCGTGCCGGCGATCCCGGCGCCGAGGACCGCGCCCCAGGCGGCCGGATCGAAGCCGAGCTCGGCGAGATAGATGCCGGCGAGGACGCCGATCAGGCCGTTGGCGACCGCACGCAGGAAACTCGCCGTGAAGACGATCCTGCGGTCGCGGAGCACGCTAGCGCTCGAAGAGCTTCGCCGAGGCGCGCCCGCGGGACTTGGCGAACTCAAGCGCCGTGACGCCCGCACGGTTGCGGATGTCGGTGCGCACGTTCTTCGAGAGCAGGTAATGGATGAGCACGATGTCGTCGTGGGAGACCGCGGCATGCAGCGGCGTGTTGCCGCGCTGAGCGTCCTGCACGTTGAGGTCGGCGCCTGCGTCGGCGAGCGCCTTTACCGCGAGAAAGGTCCCGGTCAAGGCCGCCCAGTGAAGCGGCGTCTCCCCATCGCGGTTGGCGACATTGACCTCCGCCCCCGCCTCGATCAGAGCCGTCATGAGCGCGCTGCTCTCGATCATGGCCGCCGCGTGCAGCACGGTCTCGCCGTTCGGCGTGAGCGCCTTCGCGTCGGCGCCCTTGGCGATGAGCACCTTCGCCATCTCGGTCTCGCCCTTCTCCGTGGCAAAGTATAGAGGCGTCTCGCCGAGCTTGTTCCTCGTGGAATCGTGCACCCCATCGTTGACAAGGCGTGAGAATTCTGCAAAATCGCTGTCCGCGATCGAGCGAAACAGCTCCTCTACCGAGCTCTCGGTCGGCGCCGGGAGCGGACTCGGCGCCACGAGCGGAACCGGGGTCGGCGCCGGGGCCTGCATCGGGGCAGGAGGCGGCGTCTTGCTCGCAGGCTGGATGGGGAGATCAGTGCAGCCTGAAGCAAGGACAAGCGCGGCGACGAGGAGGCACGGGGCGTTCTTCATTTAGCCGGAGCTTGCCACAAAAACGCGGGACGGCACTAGCACATCCGCCGTCGACCCGGGTAACATCTCCCCGGAAACGACTGCTGGAGGCAATGCGCCGTTTCAGCGGACCACTTCAAAAAAACACCGAAAGCTGTCAAGATCGCTCCATCAGCAGTCGAGTTGCAGATCAACGAGATCATGAGCTCACTAATCAAGAAAAAAATGGCTGCCATCGGCGCACGAACGAGCGTCTGCCTTCGCGTAGTCTTCGCCGACGGCTCCACCTACCAGAGCCGCGACCGCGCGCCCGATGTGACGATTTTCATGCGAAACGCCCGCGCCGCGTGGCGCATGCTGTTCTTCGGCTACGTCGGTTTTCTGGAGGCGTATTTCGACGGCGACATCGACATCGAAGGCAGCCTCACGAAATGCCTCGCCGCCGGCATGGAGGGCGGCATCTACGAGACCAACCCGCTGATCGCGCTGCTCAATTGGGGGCACGAGTTCGTATGCTCGAACACGGACTGGATCACCTCGAAGCGCAACGCCGAGTTCCACTACGCGCATAACCCCGAGTTCTACCGGCTGTGGCTGGACGATCCGCTCATGGTCTACACCTGCGCGTACTGGACCGAGGACACGCGCAGCCTGGAAGAGGCGCAGCGGAACAAGCTCGACCACGTGGCGCGCAAGCTCCTGCTCAAGCCGGGCGACGAGGTGATCGACATCGGCAGCGGCTTCGGGGGATTTCTCCTCCACGCTCAGGAACGCTACGGGGTCCGGGTTACCGGGGTAAATCCGACCGGCCCGCAGGTGGAGATGGTGCGCAAGGAGATCGAGCGCCGGCGCATAGGCGACAGCGCGCAGATGCTCGGCGACTACAGCACGATCAACCGGCAGTTCGACAAGCTGGCCTCGATCGGTTCGCTCGAGCACGCCGGGCGCGACCACCTCTCCGAGGTGATCCAGCGCCACGCGCGCTACCTCAAGCCCGGTGGCCTGGGCGTGATCCATTTCATCGGGCACGTCGGCCACTTCGGCACCGACTACTTCATCCGCAAGTACGTATTCCCGGGCGGATGGATCCCGAGTCTCGCCGACACCATCATCGAGATGGAGCGCGCCGGGCTGGAAGTGCTCGACATCGAGAACCTGCGGCGCCATTACGCGCTGACCCTCGACGTGTGGGCCGAGCGCTTCGATCGCAACTGGGACCGCATCCGCGCCCTCGATCCGAAGACCTTCGACGAGCGGTTCCGCCGCATCTGGCGCGTCTACCTCTACGGCTGCGCCGAGCGGTTCCGCTCGCCGGTAGGCAACCTGCATCTGTTCCAGATCGTGTTCTCGAAGGGGAACACGACTAGCTACCCGATGAGCCGTGAATTCCTCTACGAACAGCCAGCCGCACACGCGGAAAAAAGAAGCGCTAGCCGCGCGGCTTAGGCAGGGCGCCGGGCCGGTCGGCCTCTGCAAGGGCACGTCGAACCTGTTCCGCGAACGCATTCGCGACGAAACTGCGATCGAGCGGCCGCGGGTCGACCTGTCCGGCTTCAACGAGGTGGTCCGCGTCGACGTCGCGGGTGGCTGGGTCGAGGCCGAAGGCATGACAACCTATGCCGACCTTGCCGAGGGGACGCTCGCGCACGGCGTCATGCCTTGCGTCGTGCCGCAGTTGAAATCGATAACGCTGGGCGGCGCGGCGGCGGGCGTGGGCATCGAGGCCTCTTCCTTCAGATACGGCCTGGTGCACGACACGCTGCTCGGTATCGAGGTGCTGCTCGCCGACGGCAGCATCGTCGACTGCACGCCCGACAACGAGCACCGCGACCTCTTCTACGGCTTTCCGAACTCTTACGGCACGTTGGGCTACGCACTCAAGGTCACCGCCCGTACCGTGCCGGTGAAGCCCTACGTGCGCATCGAGCACGTTCGCCACACGGACGCGACGCGCTATTTCGAGGATCTCGAAGCGCGCTGTCGTGCGAAGGACGCGGATTTCATAGACGGCACCGTTTTTTCAGACAGGGAAATGTTCATCACGCTGGGGCGCTTTGCGGACAGCGCGCCGTACACAAGCGACTACACGTTCGAGCACATCTACTACCGCTCGATCCGCGAGAAAGATGGCGACTGGCTCTCCACGCGAGACTTCATCTGGCGCTGGGACACCGACTGGTTCTGGTGCTCGAAGAACCTGTTCGTGCAGAACCCCATCATCCGCAAACTCGTCGGCCGCGAGCGGCTGAACTCGACTACTTATGCGAAAGTGATGCGCTGGAACAGCAAGTGGGGTTTGACGCGCGCATTTTCGCGATTGACCGGAAAGCACCCCGAGTCCGTCATCCAGGACGTGGACATTCCGATAGGGCGGGCGCCCGAGTTCCTCGCGTTCTTCCTCAAGGAGGTCGGCGTCTTGCCGATCTGGATCTGCCCCATCGGCGGCTACGATGCTCAGGCGAGATTCCCCCTCTATCCGGTCGATCCTGGAATCCTCTATGTCAATTTCGGATTTTGGGACGTGGTGCAGGACTCGGTACGGCGCGAGCCCGGTCATTACAACCGCAAGATCGAGCGCAAGGTCGCCGAACTGGGCGGCGTGAAGTCGCTCTACTCCGACTCCTACTATTCCGAGGACGAATTCTGGCTCCGCTACAACAAACCCGCGTACGACAAGCTGAAAGCGCGCTACGATCCGCAGGGAAGGTTCAAGAATCTGTACGAGAAGTGCGTGCTGCGGCATTGAGCGAGGCGATGAAAACCCAATTCGGCCGATTGGCTAGCGAGGTGCTGCACAGGGCACGCGCGCGCCCGGTGCCCCCGTTGCCGGCGCTCGCCCCACATCGCGCCTACGGTCTGCTCGGATCCGTAGCACGCGGCTGGCTGCGGCTCAACGGCTGGCGCGTTATCGGGGAATTTCCGAACGTGCCGCGCTGCGTCGCGGCGGTGGCGCCGCATTCCTCGAATCTCGATTTCGTGTATGGCGCTGCGGTGGTGTTCAGCTCAGGGCTGAGGGTCTCGTTCATCGCCAAGCACACGTTGTTCAGCGGCGCGCTCGGCCCGTTCATGCGCTGGATGGGGGGCATGCCCGTGGACCGCGCGCGGCCCAATGGCCTGATCGAGGCCATGGTCGAAGTCTTCGCGCGTCCGGAGGCGGTCTGGATCGCTATTACGCCCGAGGGGACCCGTACGCGCGTGAAGGGCTTCAAGTCTGGCTTTTATCGCATCGCGCTCTCGGCCGGTGTGCCGATTCTGCCGGTGGCGTTCAACTATCGCGAACGCGCGCTCATCCTGCTGCCGCTCGTGATTCCGCATCCGGACGTCGAACGGGGCGTGGCGGAGATGGAGGCGCTGTTCCGCGAGTACGGGGCGCGGCGGCACTGAGGCCGTGCTGCGCCGGTTTGCGATCCTGCCGGGGGTTGTCTAAGATAGACATCGAGATTGCTATCTGAGGTTTGGCCATGGAGAAAAAGTATTCGATCGCCGAAGCGCGGCAGCACCTGCCCGCGATCGTGCACGAGGCGGAGCGCGCAGGAGCGGTGCGCATCACCCGCCGCGGACAGGTCGTCGCGCGGCTCGTCTCGGAACACGAATTTCAGCGCCTCGCTCGCCGCAAGCCCCGTATCGATTGGGGTACGATGCTGATCGATACGCGCGGTTTCAAATTCGACCGCGACGAAGCGAATGCCCGCTGAGCGCGCAGCGCCCTCGCCTGTTTTCTTCCTCGACACCAACGTCCTCGTCTATTCGCTCTCCGGAACCGACATGGCCAAGGGCGAGGCTGGCCGCACCCTTGTCGAGGCCGATGGCGCATGGGTGAGCACCCAGGTGCTCTCGGAGCTTTCCAACGTGCTCACCGGTCGATTCCGAACTCCGGCGCAGGAAGCGAAGCGGCGAGTGATGAGCATCGCTGCCAGCTGCGAAGTGATCGTCGTTTCGCCGCCCATCGTGTTCGACGCCCTGCGCATCATGGAAAAATTCGGCTACGGGTTCTACGATAGCCAGATCATCGCGGCAGCGCTCGCCTGCGGCGCATCGGTGCTCTACTCCGAAGACCTGCACCACGGCCAGATGGTGGATGGGAAGCTCGCGATCCGCTCGCCGTTTCGCCTGCGCGCCGAGCAGCGCGCAAAGCCTTACAGGACCACGAAGCGGCGCGCTGTCGCGCGGGCTTGAGTGAACCGCGCCGGCTTCACCTGAAAGCCGTCCGCATCGCCTCATCTCCCTCTCTCGCGACTGCCTCCACTGCCCGCCTGATGTTCGCAGCCACCTGCTCATCCACCGGCTGCTCCCACCACCACAGCCGCCTCACCTTGGTCTTGTCCGGGCCCTCGCTTGCCAGGCGCATGGTGAGGTACGCCTCGCCAGCGGCGCCGGTGCTGGCCAGCGTCAGCTCGCGCCCCTTCTCGCTGGAGACCACTCGCAGGAAATTGACGCCGTAGCCGTGGTGGCAGTGGAACTCGCTTCCCAGCTCGCCGCCCCTGGCGCCCGCGAACCCCTCCACCTTGTCCGCAATCATGTAGCGTTTGATCACCTCGGGGCGCAGTATCCGCTCGCCGACCACTTCGATTGGCGCTTCGGCGATGACCATGCTGTCGATGATGGCTTCCTCTGCTTTGACTTCCTTGCGCTCGTCGGCCAGCTCCCGCTCCCACAGATAGCCGAGCGGCTCGTAGCCGGCTTTCACCACACCGAGGTCGTAGGTCTCCTCGTAGGGCGTGAACTTCTTCTGCCTCTCCTCACTCAGCCTGCTCAGCACAGCCTCGGTCGCCAGCAGGTACTCCTTGATCGGGACCTTGTTCTTGACCAACCGGTGGGGGACGATAACGTCGCTTCCGTGCAGCTGCTCCACTCCCCCCAATCGCTGGCGCGAGAACTGGCCGTGGTGGACGACGAACTTGAGCTTGAGGATGCCGATGTTCTGGCAGGCTTTGCACGGGCAGGTGGTCACCGACACCATGTCCCGCCGCCGTCTGTGGAAACCGATGAAGGTGGCTTCCACCGCCTTGACCACCTCCTCGTCAGCCAGGCCGCTGATGAAGAGGATGGCGTCGCCTTCGACTTGGGACACGTCCAGCTTGCCCCGCGCGCTGCGCACCATAACGTCGAGCAGCTCGTGCAGGATCTCCCAGCTGTGATCCATCTCCGTCTGGGTCACAAAAGCCGTGTAGCCCGAGATGTCGGCGAGCACCAGCAGCCCTTCCTGCGCCTTCGAGAACGCTCTTTCTTCCATCACGGTTCCAACCCCGTCGTAGGGTCGCACAACGATAATTCTTACTCCGTGTCCTAGGCTGTCGCCGTCGCGCTAGTAGCGGCGAGTCCAGGCATGTCGAAACCGCGCCCTTCGAGTTGGGCCATCAACGACTTGCTCTGCTCGGGTGTCAGCTCGACCAGCGGCGGGCGAACGATGGCCCATTCCGGGTCACGGCCGTAGTGCGCGATGACCGCCTTGAGCGCCGCCATCATCGGGTACTTCTGCACGACACCGCGCGTCGCGGTAATGTCCTTCTGAAGCACGTCCGCGTTCGGACCGCGCCAGTTCTCGAACACCTTGTCAATCGCACCCGGATTGATATTGCCGGTCGCGGTGATGCAGC
Source organism: uncultured Enterobacteriaceae bacterium (assembly GCA_964430565.1). Taxonomy (GTDB): domain Bacteria; phylum Pseudomonadota; class Gammaproteobacteria; order Burkholderiales; family SG8-39; genus VBDM01. The sequence continues at coordinate 38,314 of CAYSFD010000011.1, read as the reverse complement.
CCTTCCCTCCGCCCCGCATGTTGTCGAGCAGAAAAACTTCACTGCCGGCGAACACATCGAACCCCGACTTGCCGAAGGCGTCGAGCATGGCTTTAGTATTGTTCCAGTCGCCCGAGGAATCCTTAACGCCGGCCACCGCACCCGGGAATTTCTTCAGCAGCCGCTCGATCAGCGCGAGCGTGATCGGCACCTGTGAGACCGGCGGGATGTGGTACAGGTAGAGCTGCAGGCGCGTGTCGCCGACGCGATCGATGATCTCGGCGAAATTCCGGTACAGGCCCTCGTCGGATACACCCTTGTAATAGAAGGGGGGCAGCATCAGGACACCGGCGCAGCCGAGCGCCACGGCGTGCGAAGTGAGCCGCACCGAGTCACTGAGCGCGCAGCAGCCCGTGCCCGGCATGAGCGCCGCCGCCGGGACACCTTCCTGGATCAGCGTTTCGAGCAGCGCCATGCGCTCTTCGACGGAGAGTGAATTGGCCTCGCTGTTGGTGCCGAACACGGCGAGCCCGCGGCAGCCGTTGGCGAGCAGCCATTTGCAATGCCGAACGTAGCGCTCGCGGTCCGGAGACAGATCGCTTTTGAAGGGAGTAACGACGGGGGCGAGGACGCCTGAAAGTCGTTTCGGGGCGGTCATGGTCGGAGTCTTCCGCGAAGAAGCAGGCGGCATTATCCCACCGAACCGCAGCGCCGCCTCATTCGGCGTAGAGGTCGAGTAGCACCCCGCGCAGCCAGCCGATTCCCGGATCCCGGCCGAAGCGCTCGTGCCAGTGGACTTTCACGTCGAGCGCGGGGATGTCCACCGGGGGCTTGAGCGACTTGAATCGGCCGAAGCGCGCGATGGCGCGCATCAGGCCCTCTGGAACGATGACCATGTGATCGCTGCGCGCGAGGATCATGGGGACCACCGTGAAATGCGGCACGCGCAGCGCGATGCGGCGCGCGAGCCCCTTGTTGCGCAGCGTTTGCTCGACGATCTCGTGCGCCGAACCTCTGGCTGAAACCAGCACGTGGGAGGCGGCGAGAAACTGCGCGAGCGTGATCCGCGAGCCGACGCGGGGATGGTCGGCGCGAACCACGCACACGTAGCGATCGCGGAAGAGTCGCTTCGACGTCACCCCCGCCGAAAGCCCCGGAAGAAAACCCACGGCGAGGTCGATTTCCCCGGCGGCGAGCGCTTCGCTGACCTCGTCCTGCGGCAGTTGCTCCGCGTCGATGCGGACCCCGGGAGCTTCGCGCTCGAGGCGCTCGAGCAGCGCCGGCAGAAACACGATTTCCCCGACATCGGAAAGCTGCATGCGGAAACTGCGCTGCGAGGTGCGCGGATCGAACGCGGCCTGCTGCGCGAGCGTCGTCTGGATGAGATCGAGCGCCTGGCGCACCGGCGCGGCGAGCCGCTGCGCGAACGGCGTCGGACGCATGCCGCCAGGGGTGCGCACGAACAGCGGATCTTCGAGCAGGCGCCGCAGGCGCGAAAGCGCGTTCGACATCGCCGGCTGCGACAGACCCAGCCTCTCGCCCGCCGCGGTGACGTTGCCTTCGCGCAGCACCGCGTCGAACACGCGCAGCAGATTGAGATCGAGGTCGCCTACATTCACAACGTGAATCTATAGCATATGCGATATCAATTTGACAAATGCGGGGGCCGCGCCTAACCTCGCTCGGCACTGACAACAGACCGCAAATCACCCACGAGGAGGCCACCATGATCCGTTTCGCACCCAGACTCGCGCTCGCCGCGGCGCTCGCCGCCGTTTCGGGTATCGCCTGCGCTCAGGAAACGACGCTCCGCGTCGTGAGCGCGTTCGCCGAGAACACCCAGTACGTCAAGAACTTCGAGGGCTTCATGAAGAAGCTCAACGCCGAAGGCAAGGGAACGCTGCAGCTCAACTTCATCGGCGGGCCGAAGGCGATGCCGCCGTTCGAGGTCGGCAACGCGGTGCGCACCGGCGTGGTCGACATCGGCATGACCACCGGCGCCTTTTACACGACCATCATGCCCGAGGCCGACGCGCTCAAGCTCACCCAGATCCCGGCGCCGGAGCTGCGCAAGAACGGCGCCTACGACCTGGTCAACAAGATCTGGAACGAGAAGGCCAACATGCAGTACCTCGGCCGCGTGATCGACTTCACGCCGTTTCACCTCTACCTGACCAAGAAAATCGACAAACCTGACCTCACCGGCCTCAAGATCCGCATCACGCCGGTGTACCGCGAGTTCTTCCAGGCGATCGGCGCGACGGTGATGCAGACCGCGCCGGGCGAGGTGTACACGGCGCTCGAGCGCGGCGTTGTGGACGGCTACGGCTGGCCGATCAACGGTATCTTCGACTTCAACTGGCAGGAGAAGACCAAATTCCGCGTCGATCCGGGCTTCTACAACGCCGAAGTTTCACTGGTGATGAACCTCGACAAGTGGAAGAGCCTGTCGCAGAAGCAGCGCGATCTGCTGATGCGCCACGTGATCGCTCACGAAGCGGCCAACGACTCCTGGAAGAAGGTGAACGCCGACGACACCCAGCGCCAGGCTCAGGCCGGGATCCAGACCATCACCTTCGATCCAGCGACGGCGAAGCAGTACTACGACAAGGCCTACGAAGTGGGCTGGGCGAGCGTCACCAAGGCGAGCCCGCAGTACGGACCTCAGCTGAAGAAGCTGTTCAGCAAGTGACGACGTTCTCCCCTCCTCGGATGAGGAGGGGTGCCGGCCTGAGCTTGTCGAAGGCCGGCGGGGTGGTTGCCTCGACGCCACAGACCACCCCGGCTCTCCGAGCCACCCCTCCTTAAAGAAAGGAGGGGAAACAACAACCCCAACACAATGCTCTCGCGTTTCTCCGACCACTACGGCCGCTTGCTGTCGGGCCTCGCGCTTGCCGGCTGCGCGGTGCTGTTCGCGATGATGCTGGTGATCTGCGTGGACGTGCTGCTGCGCAATGTCCGCATCGTGCCCGGTGTTTACGGCGTGTCCTGGGCGAACGAGGTCACCGAGTACGCGCTCTACCTGATTACGATGCTCACCGTGCCCTGGCTGCTGCGCCAGGGGCAGCACATCCGCATCGACATTCTCCTGCGGACGATGCCGCGCCGCCTTGCCTGGTATTGCGAATGGCTGTCCGATCTCTGCGCGCTCGCCTGCTGCGTGGTGATCGCCTTCTGCGGCTGGAAGGCGACCGCGGCGAGCATGGCGATCGGCTCGATGGTCGTGAAAACGTTGGCGCTGCCCGAGTGGTGGCTGCTCGCCCCGCTGCAGGTAACTTTCGCGCTGCTTGCGATCGAAATGCTGTTTCGCATGCAACGCCTGTACGCAGGCGAAGCCGGACCGCGCGAGGACGCGGTCACGGCGGTCTGAGGCGGCACATGTCCTGGCAGGCGGCAGCCTGGCTCATGCTCGGCGGATCGACGGTCCTGATGTTCCTGGGCCTGCCCGTGGCGTTCGCGTTTCTCGCCATCAACATCGTCGGCGCGGCGATCTACCTCGGCGGCGAGCCGGGCCTGGTGCAACTCGCGCGAAACAGCGTGCAGTCGGTCACGACCTTCGCGCTCACGCCCATTCCACTCTTCATCCTGATGGGCGAGGTGCTGTTCCACACCGGGCTCGCGGTCAAGGTGATCGACGGGATCGAGCGCCTGATTCGTCAAGTACCGGGCCGGCTCGCGGTGGTGGCGGTGGTCGCGGGCACGGTGTTCTCGGCGATCTCGGGCTCGACCATCGCGACCACGGCGATGCTCGGCAGCTTGATGCTGCCGCTGATGCTCGCGCGCGGTTACCATCCGACCATCGCCACCGGCCCGATCATGGCGATCGGCGCCGTGGACATGCTGATTCCGCCTTCCGCGCTTACGGTACTCCTTGGCAGCCTCTCGGGCATATCGATCTCGAAGCTCCTGGTCGGCGGGATCCTGCCCGGCCTGATCCTCGCGGTGATTTTTGTCGGCTATATCGTGGTGCGGGTTAAGCTGCAGCCGGGGCTCGCGCCGAGCACGCCGCTCGAGAAATACCACGGCTGGCGCAGATTCCTGCCGTTCGTGCAGTACGTGCTGCCGCTGGTCTCGATTTTCGCCGTCGTGGTCGGCGCGATGATCGCCGGCTGGGCCACGCCCACCGAGTGCGCCGCGCTGGGAGCATTTGCGACCATGCTGCTTGCGCTGCTCTACCGGTCGCTCACGGCCGGGAATCTGCTCAAGGCGCTGCGCGGGACTGCGACGATATCCGGGATGATTCTGTTCATCATCGTCGGCGCGACGACCTTCTCCCAGATCCTCTCTTTTTCCGGCGCGAGCAACGGCCTTGCGCAGATGATCACCGGTTTCGGCCTGCCGCCGCTCGCGGTCATCGCCGGGATGATGCTGTTCCTGATATTCCTGGGTGTCTTCGTCGAGCAAGTGAGCATGATGATGATCACGCTGCCGATCTTCATGCCGATCGTGCAGGGCATGGGAATCGATCTGATCTGGTTTGGAGTGATGTTCCTCATCTGCATGCAGCTTGGCCTCCTGATGCCCCCTCACGGGCTGCTGCTCATGACCATGAAGGGTGTGGCGCCGCCGCAGGTAACGATGGTGCACATCTTCCGTGCGGTGGCCCCGTTCGTGCTGATCAGCCTTCTCGTGCTCGTTCTCGTTTTCTTCGCGCCCGGGATTGCGACCTGGCTTCCCAACCTGATCGGCTGAGGAGGCTCATGGAACGCTCCTTCAGGGAAGAGGTCGAGCTGCTCAAGCTCGGCGAAGGCCAGACCTTCCGCGGCGAAGGCATCCTGGCCGTCACCAAGGCGCTGCTGCAGTCGGGCGTGTCCTACGTCGGCGGCTACCAGGGCGCGCCCGTGTCGCACATGATGGACGTGTTGAACGATGCCCGCGACATCATCGAAGGTCTGGGCATTCACATCGAGACCAACGCCTCGGAAGCGGGTGCGGCTGCGATGCTCGGCGCTTCGATCAATTACCCGATTCGCGGCGCGGTGACCTGGAAATCCACCGTCGGCACCAACGTCGCCTCTGACGCGCTTTCCAATCTCGCCTCGGCCGGAGTGCGCGGCGGTGCGCTCATCGTGATCGGCGAGGACTACGGCGAAGGCGCCTCCATCATCCAGGAGCGCAGCCACGCTTTCGCGATGAAATCGCAGATCTGGCTGCTCGACCCGCGCCCGAACCTGCCCACTATCGTGAAGATGGTGGAAAAAGGCTTCGAGCTTTCGGAAGCCTCCAACACCCCGGTGATGCTGGAGCTGCGCATTCGCGCCTGCCACGTGCACGGGACCTTTCAAACCAAGGACAACCGCGCACCCCGGTTTTCGCGCAGGAACGCGATCGAGAATCCCGAGTTCGACTTCGGCCGTATCTCGCTGCCACCGGCGACCTACGCGCAGGAAAAACACAAGGTCGAAGTGCGCTGGCCCGCGGCGGTGAAGTTCATCCGCGAAAACCGTTTGAACGAGGTATTCGAGGGCTCGATCGGCGAGCTCGGCATCATCTGCCAGGGCGGGATGTACAACGCGATGGTGCGCGCCCTCAATCAACTCGGGCTTGCGGACGCTTTCGGCGAGTCGAAGATTCCGATCTACGCGCTCAACGTCACCTACCCGCTGATACCCGAGGAGGTCACCACGTTCTGCGCGGGTAAGCGCGCCGTGCTGATGGTCGAGGAAGGTCAGCCCGCCTACATCGAGGATGCGCTGCACGCGATCCTGCGCCGCGCCGATTTGCAGACCCACGTGCACGGCAAGGACGTCCTGCCGATGGCGGGCGAATACACCGGCGAAGTCGTGCTCGCCGGCATGGCAGCATGGATCGAGGCGATGGCGCCCCATATCGAAAAAGCGGGCGTGAATCTTGGCGGCATTCACCAGGCCCGCGACGCCCTCACCGCAATCAAGCAGCGCACCGCCGAACTGCTCGGCGGCCCGGTGCCCGCGCGCCCGCCGGGGTTCTGCATCGGCTGTCCCGAGCGCCCGGTGTTCTCTGCTATGAAGTTGATCGAGCGCGAATCCGGCGCCTTTCACATCTCGGCCGACATCGGCTGCCACACCTTTTCCACGCTGCCGCCTTTCAACATCGGCAACACCGTGCTCGGCTACGGCCTGGGCCTCGCCTCGAACTCCGGTATCGCGCCGATGTTCGGCGGGCGCACCGTCACCATCATGGGCGACGGTGGGTTCTGGCACAACGGCCTCACTTCGGGAATCGCCAACGCCGTGTTCAACAAGAGCGACGCCATCCTGGTCATCATGAAGAACGGCTACACCTCGGCAACCGGCACCCAGAGCATCCCCTCCTCGCCCCACCAGACCGAGTGGAAGTCAGGCGACATGAGCATCGAGCGCGCGCTGAAAGGCATCGGCGTCGAATGGATCAAGCCGGTGTACACCTATCGCGTCAGCGAAATGGCGAAGACGCTGCGCACGGCGATGACGAGCGCCTACAAGGGGCTGAAAGTCATCATCGCCGACGCCGAGTGCCAGCTCGAGCGCCAGCGGCGCATCCGCCCGCAGATCGCAGCGGCGCTGAAAGCGGGCGAACGCGTCGTTCGCACCCGCTTCGGCGTGGACGAGGACGTATGCTCGGGCGACCATTCCTGCATCCGGCTTTCCGGCTGCCCTTCGCTCACCATCAAGACTTCGAGCGATCCGCTGAAAGTCGATCCGGTCGCGCACGTCAACAACGGTTGCGTGGGCTGCGGCCTGTGCGGCGAAGTGGCGCATGCGGCGATTCTCTGCCCCTCTTTCTTTCGCGCCGAGATCGTGCAGAACCCGAACGCCTGGGACCGGTTTCTCGGCGGCCTGCGTAAAACCATCATTGGCTGGCTCCAGCCGGCCTGAGGAGAACCATCATGACACTTCCTGAACGCCCCATCACCGTTCTCATCGCCGCTCTGGGCGGAGAAGGCGGCGGCGTGCTCGCCGACTGGATTATCGCTGCGGCGACCGCGCGCGACTATCCGGTGCAGAGCACCTCGATCCCCGGAGTGGCGCAGCGCACTGGCGCCACAACGTACTACGTCGAGATCTTTCCGGCGAAAATCGCGGACCTTGGCGGCAAGCGCCCGGTGATGACGCTCACCCCCGCGCCCTCCTACGTGGACGTGATGGTCGCCTCCGAGCTGCTCGAGGCCGGCCGCGCGATGCAAAACGGCTTTGTCACTTCGGACTGCACCACGCTCATCGCCTCCACCCACCGCATCTACACGGTCGCGGAAAAGATGCAGATGGGCGACGGGCGCTTCGACAGCGATATCGTGCTCAAGGCGGCACAGACCCTGGCGAAACGGGCGATCCTGTTCGACATGCAGGCGCAGGCGAACGCGGCCGGCACGGTGATCAGCGCGGTGATGTTCGGCGCGCTGGCCGGATCGGGAACGCTGCCCCTCTCTCGCGCCGACTGCGAAACGGCGATCCGCGGCGGAAAGGGCGCGGAGGCGAGCCTGAAGGGCTTCGCCGCGGGCTTTGACGCGGCCGCAGGCGGGGCGGCGGTCGGCGGCGCCGGGAAAAGGATCCCCGGTGAACGCGCCAGCGTTGTGCCGGCGGAGCGCGTCAGGCAAACCTTCCCGGCGCAGACTCGCGCCATCCTAGGGGAGGGCGCAGCGCGCTGCGCCAATTTCCAGGATCGCGGTTACGCCAAGCTCTACCTCGACCGTCTGGAGCCCGTGGTCAATCTCGACCGCGCGATGGACGGATACAAGCTCACCGTGGAAACCGGCCGGTTCCTCGCGCTGTGGATGTGCTACGAAGACGTGATCCGCGTCGCCGATCTCAAGACGCGCAAGAGCCGCTTCGAGCGCGTGCGCGAGGAAGTGCAGGCGAAACCTCACGAACCGGTGCACGTCACCGAGTTCCTCAAGCCCGGCCTTGACGAACTCACCGCGTTGCTGCCGCGCCTGCTCGCGCGTCCGCTCAGGCGCCTGGCCGAGGCGAGCGGCCTCGCCAACAAGCTCAACGTAGGGATGTACGTCAAGACGACGAGCGTCAGCGGATTCCTCCTGATGCGTTTCCTTGCCTGGCTGCGGCCGCTCAGGCCGCTCACCTCCCGCTGGCACGAGGAACAGGCGCTGATCGGCCGATGGATCGATGCCATCGCTGCGGCCGCGAAGCGCGATTCAAGCCTCGCGCTGGAGATCGCACTGTGCGGCAGGTTGATCAAGGGCTACGGCGAAACCCACAAGCGCGGCAAGGGCAATTTCCTGCGCATCCTCGACACCCTGGTCGAAGGCGGCGCGGTCCCCGACGACCGGGCGCGGATCGAAGCGATCCGCAAGGCGCGCGAGGCCGCGCTCGCCGATCCGGAAGGGCGCACGCTCGAGCAGTCGCTCGAAACGCACGGTATCGCGCCGCTGCCGCCCAAGCCGAAGCCGGTGAAATTCATGCGTCGGCCGCCGTCCGGCAATCGAAAGGCAGCTTGAGTGGAGGGCTTGTCGTCCTGAGCGCAGCGAAGGATCTGCTTTGAAGCAGATTCTTCAGGCTACGCCCTCAGAATGACAACACCAGGAGGGTACCGATGGAACGACAGTTCACTGAAGAAATAGAGTCGCTGAAACTCGGCGAGGGCGAAACCTTCCACGGCGAGGGCATCCTCGCGGTCACCAAGGCGCTGCTGCAGTCGGGCGTGTCCTACGTCGGCGGCTATCAAGGAGCGCCGGTGTCGCACCTGCTCGATGTGATGGTGCAGGCCAAGGACTACATGAACGAGCTCGGCGTGCACGTCGAGGCCTGCACCAGCGAGGCCTCGGCCGCCGCAATGCTCGGCGCCTCGATCAACTACCCGATGCGCGGCGCCGTCACGTGGAAGTCGATCGTCGGCACCAACGTCGCGGCCGATGCGCTGTCTTATCTCGCCAGCGCCGGCGTGATCGGCGGAACGCTGATCGTGCTGGGCGAAGACTACGGCGAGGGCGGCGTGGTCGCGCAGGAGCGCAGCCACGCCTACGCGCTCAAGTCGATGATGTGGCTGCTCGATCCGCGGCCGAACCTGACGACGATCGCCGACATGGTCGAAAAAGGCTTCGAGCTCTCGGAGGCCTCGAACACGCCGGTGATGATGGAGCTTCGCATCCGCGCTTGCCACGTGCAAGGCAGCTTCGCCACGAAGAAAAATCGCGCTCCGGTCATGTCCACGCGCAACCTGATGGAGCGTCCGGCGGACTTTCTCTACGAGCGCCTCGCGCACCCGCCGGCGATATTCCCGCAGGAAAAGAAGAAATCCGCCGTGCGCCTGCCCGCCGCGCGCAAGTTCATCTCCGAGCGGAAGCTGAATGAGATTTTCGAGGGAAGCGAATCCTCGGTCGGCCTGATCGTGCAGGGTGGCCTCTACAACAATCTGATTCGCGCGCTGCAGATGCTGGGCCTCGCCGATAACCTGTCGGACCAGCGCGGCGGCTGCCGCATCCCGATCCTCGCACTCAACGTCGTCTATCCGCTCGTCCCGGAGGAGATCACCGCGTTTTGCGCCGGAAAATCGGCCGTCCTCATGATCGAGGAAGGCCAGCCGGAATTCATCGAGCAGGACATCGCGACCACGCTCAGGCGAGCGGACATCCAGACCAGGCTCCACGGCAAGGACATGCTGCCGATGGCGGGCGACTACAACACGGAGGTGCTGGTGCGGGCCCTTGCGCGCTTTCTCGCTCAGCACGCCCCGAAACTCGACGCTTCGCCGGGGGCGCGCTGGCTGAAAGGCGTGGAAGCCTCGCGCTCGCGTGCGGCGCAGCTGCTGGGCACGCTCCCCGCAAGGCCGCCGACATTCTGCATCGGCTGCCCCGAGCGGCCGGTGTTCTCGGCGATGAAGCTCGTCGCCGAAGACGTCGGACGCCCGCACATTTCCGTGGACGTCGGCTGCCACGCGTTTGCGACCTTCGAGCCGTTTTCGCAGGGCAACACGCTGCTCGGCTACGGCATGAGCCTTGCGAGCTCGGCGGGCGTCGGCCCGATGTCGCAGCGCCGGCCGCTCGCGATCATGGGCGACGGCGGTTTCTGGCACAACGGCCTGCTCTCGGGTGTCGCCTCGAACCTGCTTAACCACGGCGACGCAGTGCTCCTCATCATGAAAAACGGCTACGCCTCGGCGACGGGTACGCAGGAGCTGATTTCCTCGCCGCCTGAAGAAGCGCGCGAGGAGGCAGTGGGGAGAAGCTCGGTGCATGCCGATCGGACCATTGAGAACACGCTCACGGGTCTGGGCGTGAAATGGCTGCGCACCGTAAACAACTACCGCGTGGCAGACATGGTAAAGGCGCTGCGCGAGGCCTACACGACGCCCGAGCCGGGGCTCAAGGTGATCGTCGCCGAAGGCGAATGCCAGCTCGAACGCCAGCGGCGGCTGCGCCCCCAGGTCGCGGAGAGATTGAAGCGCGGCAAGCGAGTCTTGCGCACCCGCTTCGGCGTGGACGAGGACGTGTGTTCGGGGGATCACTCCTGCATCCGGCTCTCGGGCTGCCCCTCGCTCACCATCAAGCCTTCGAGCGATCCGCTGAAAGTCGATCCGGTGGCGCACGTCAACAACGGTTGCGTCGGCTGCGGGCTGTGCGGGGAGGTTGCGCACGCGGCGATCCTTTGCCCTTCTTTCTTCCGCGCCGAGATCGTGCAGAACCCGAACGTCTGGGACCGTTTTTTGGACGGTCTGCGCAAGACCATCATCGGCTGGGTTCAGCCGGCGTAGCTGCGGGCAAAGGCCCTCGATGGCCAGGCTTTACTCCAACCGCGAGCGCCCGTACGACCTGGGCGTGCTGCCGACCGAGCTGCTGGCGCGCGACGCGGGCACGCCGATCGTGGATTCGCGCATGCCGGCGGACGGCGCCGCACCGAGAGCGGATTCCATCGCGCCCGCGTTGGAAGAGTACCGCGCGCTGTGCGTCAAGTACCTCGACGGCGAGTTGGCCGCAGCGCCGGCGCCGGTACCCGACGATCCGCTCTCACGCGCGCGCAACCTCAAGGCGTCGGCCTACTTTCTCGACGCCACGCTCGCCGGCGTCTGCCGCATCGACGCCTCCGACTGGATCGCGGCGGAGCATCCTGCGCACACGCATGCTTTCGTATTCCTCGTCGAGTTCGGGCGGGAGCCCAAGGCCGGCGAGCCGGGCGCGAACTGGATCCGCGGCACCAATGCGCTGCGCACCGACGTGCGCTGCGCCGAGCTTGCCGTCGTGCTCGCCGGCTACCTGCGCGTGCTCGGCTGGCCGGCGCGCGGCCACATCGCAGGCGAGAGCCTGGTGGCAATCGAGCGCCTCGCGCAGCGCGCGGGTGTGGCGAAAGACGTGAAGGGCGTGCTGAAGGCGCCGCTCATGGGCCGCGGCTTCCGCCTCGGCGTGGTGACGACCGGCTACGCGATGGCGGAGGATCTCCCGCTCGCTGCGCTCGACTGGCCGGGCACCGACGCCTACATGGGCAGGCCAGGCACGCGTCCCGGCTGGACCGAAGCGGAAGAAGCGAAGCGGCCTGTGCACATGGGGCGCTACGAGATGGAGAGAATCAAGCGCGTCGACGAGCCTACGACTCTGGTGCTCGGCGAAGAGATCAGGCGCGTGCCCAAGCGCGCCGATCTTTTCACGCGCGCGCTCGCCGGAGACCTCGGCGAGAAGCCGGCGCAGGAGCGGCGGCGCTTCGCCGTCAAGCACCCGCTCGCGTTCGCCATGACGCCGCTCATCCGCAACATGGTGCCCATGCAGGGATCGAGGGCTTGCACGGCCAGGCTCTCCGCCGGGGATTTCTCGAACGACGTAAAAGCCCTGGCGTATTACCTCGGCACCGACCTCGCCGGCATCTGCCGCGCCGAGCCGTGGATGTACTACTCGCACGACGACGAGAAGGGCGAGCCGATCGAGCCCTATCACCCGTGGGCGGTGGTGATGCTGATCGACCAGGGCTTCGAGACCATGGAGGGCTCCTCCGGCGACGACTGGGTTTCGGGCGCGCAGTCGATGCGCGCCTACATGCGCGGCGCGCTGATGGCGGGCATCATGGCCTCGCACCTGCGGCGCCTGGGCTATTCATCGCGCGTGCACTCGAACGCCTATTCGGAGGTTCTGCACCTCCCGGCCATGCTCATGGCGGGTCTTGGCGAGCTCTCGCGCATCGGCGAGTTGGTGCTCAATCCCTTCATCGGGCCGCGTTCCAAGTCCGTCGTGTTCACCACCGAGCTACCGCTCGCCGCCGACAAGCCGATCGACTTCGGGCTGCAGGCGACCTGCAGCATGTGCCTCAAGTGCGCGCGCGAATGCCCCTGCAACGCCATTCCCTTTGGGCCCAAGGTGATGTTCAACGGCTACGAGATGTGGAAGCCCGACGTGGAGAAGTGCGGCCGCTACCGGCTCACTAATTCGAAGGGCTCGGCCTGCGGTCGCTGCATGAAAACCTGCCCGTACAACCGGGAAGACCTGGTCGAGTCCGAGCGCCTGCTGTGGCTGTCGATCGACATGCCGCAGTCGCGCCGCGCGCTGATCGATCACGACGATGCCGTGGGCGGCGGCGAGCGCAACAAAGTCAAGCGCTGGTGGTTCGACCTGGAGATCATCGACGGCGTCGCGGTGAAGCCGAAGGGCACCAACGAGCGGGACCTCGATTTCGGCCGGACGGAGAAGCTCGCGAAAACGCAGAAGCTCGCTTTCTTTCCGCCCGGGCTGCAGCCGGCGGGCGGCACCACGCTCAAGACGGTGGCGCCGATCGACCGGCAGGCCGGGCTCGCGGCGTACGCCACGGCGGAGTCTCCAGTCTCGGCCAGAAAGCGAAAGAGAAAATGAAAACCGTCCTGGCAACTGTCCTGATGGTATGCGCGTCGGCGGTGTCCGCGCAGGTCTTTCCTTCGAAGCCGCTGCGCATCGTCGTGCCGTTCCCGGGCGGGATCGCCGATACCCTGTCTCGCATGATCTCGCCGAGGATGGGCGAGGCGCTCGGGCAGCCGGTGCTGGTCGAGAACAAGCCCGGCGGTGGCGGCCAGATCGGCGCGCTCGATGTGATCCGCGCGCCGGCCGACGGCCACACGATCTTCCTCGGCCACATCGGCACGCACGCGGTGAACCCGCACGTCTTTGCGAAGCTGAACTACGATCCGGGCGACCTCAAACCCGTCACGCTGCTCATTACCGTGCCCAATCTACTCGTGGTGCATCCAGCGGTGCCGGTGGCGAACGTGCGCGAGCTCATCGCGTACGCCAAAGCGAAGCCCGGCGCGCTGTCGTACGCCTCGCCCGGCAGCGGCAGCTCGGGCCACCTCGCCGCCGAGTTGTTCAAGTCGCTCGCCGGCGTCGACCTGGTGCACGTTCCATACAAGGGCGCGGCGCCCGCGCTGCAGGACCTGATGGGCGGGCAAGTGCAGGTGCTATTCGACACGCTGGCGCAGGCGCTGCCGCAAGCGAGGGCCGGGAAGGTTCGCGCGCTCGCCGTGACAACGCTCGAGCGCCAGCCGGTCGCCCCCGAGATGCCGACCATGGCCGAGCAGGGATTTCCGGGCTGGGAGACCGGGCCGTGGTTCGGTCTTTTTCTGCGCGCCGGCACCGCTGGAGACATCTTGAAGAAAATCAACAGTGAAGCGGTGAAGGCGCTGAACGCCCCCGAGGTGCGCGAGCGGCTCCGGGCGCAAGGTGCAAACGTCGTCGGCAACTCGCCCGAGGAGTTCGCGGCGTTCATCCGCGCCGAGCACGCCCGCTGGGGCAAGGTGGTGCGCGACGCCGGAATCCGGGCGGACTAGGCGCTACTTCACGAGCCGGGTGGCCGGGTAGGCCGCATGCCAGCCGAACCAGAACGCCCGGTGCGCCGGCAGGCGCTCGAGCACCTTGCCGCCGGGCCCGGTGAGCTTGTCTTCCGTCAACTTCCATGCGGCGCCGGATCGGTCGCGCGCCGCACTGTCGCCGTCCCAGCTTTCGAAGCGGATTCCTGCCGTCTCGTATACGCGATTCGCGCCGCTCGCGTCGGTGAGCACGACGAACTCCTGGCCACCCAGCCGATCGTGGTGGACGCGATTCGCGCGCAAGAAGTTCGCGGCGATTGCGAGCTGCTGGTCCGGCGCCGCCGGAAATCTTAGCGCGAGCACCTCGGCCTTGTTCGTCAGCCGGGCATCGAGCTTGGGCACGCCGAACATCAGAGCGTCGGTGGCGAAATACTCGCGGTAGGCCGCGCCCTCGCTGTAGTCGCGCTGGTGACCGGTGTCGAGGGAGAGCACCAGCGTCTGCGGGTGGCGCTTGCTCCATTCCTTCCATGTCGTCGTCACCACGTGCAGGGGCTTGAGCTCGATCCCTTTGCCCGCCAGCGGGCCGACAACCGGCGTGCCGGTGAGCGAGGACCACAGCGACTTCGTTGCGTGGTCATACATGAGCTTGTTCGAGCGGTACAGGAAGCCGCTGGTTCCGAGCTCATGATGCACACCGCCGACGGTGACGTCGTACAGCACCATCGCACCGCAGAGCGTGCAGTAGACGCCGTTCAGCGGGCGTCCCGCGATCGTGTCCCGCACCATCTCGTGCCAGGCGAGGATGCGCTTCGGGTAGGCGCGCACGTCGCCGTCGATCGCCACGCCGAAGACGATGTCGCCGCCATCGAGGTAACGCGCCTCGCGCGCGCGGATCATCTTTGGCTTGACCAGCGGAGGAATGCCGTCGCGCCAGACGCCGCCCCAGCGAATCTCGTCCAGCCGGATCAGCGCCTTCGGCCGGCCGGCGAAGTACTCGCGGAAGCGCGGGTCGACCTGCTCGTAGAGCCCGGCTTTGAACTCGGCATAGTCGGGATGCGCCGCGGGTTCCGTCGACCACAGCCACCAATACCAGTCGTCGAGACCGCCGCCCGCGGGCTTTCCGGAAACCTCCGCCAGCAGCGACACGATGCCGCGTTGCACGTCCCGGGATGGCACAAAGCCGACGGTCTCGAGCATCATGGCGGTGTATTCGCGCCGCCAGCCTGTGCGAATGCGCTTCAGCGAAGCCTGCGCGGCCGCAGCATTCTCGTTCATCAGCCCGTAAAACGTCGCGAGCGGCAGTATCTCCTGGGCGCGCGCGTGAAGGCTCGCGATGCCCAGGGCACAACCGAGTACCGCCGCTGCGACGGCTCGCATTACTTTTTCATCATCCCGTCCTTCTTCATCATTTCTTCTTTCTTCATCATCTCTTCCTTCTTCATCATTTCGTCCTTGCTCATGTCGGAGGCGCAGCCGCCCGCAGCAATCACCATGCAACCCGCAAAAACCATCGCCAGCAGCTTTTCCATTTCATTTCCCCTTGTGATGTGACGTTGAAAAATCGGTGGTCATCCCTCGATGCAGGCCGGCAGCGCCGTCGCCTGGAGGATCTCGCCGCTCGCGAGATCCTGGACGAACGCGGCCACGCCGAGGTCCTTTGCCTTCCACTCGCGCTCCAGCGCGAGCGTCCGTTTGAATTGCGCCGCGCCGGGGATATCAATCGGCCCGATCCATTGGCGCACGACGTAATCGTGCTGCAGCTTGACGCCGCGATTCTCGCCGGCCCGGACATCGGTAATCAGCCGGTTCTCGTAAAGCGCGACGAAACCCTGCGGCTGTCTGGCTGCTGCACCGGGCCTCACCCGGAAGTCAGTCTGGAGCGCGATCCCACCGCCTGAGGGCGGGTCAAGCTCGATGCGGATATCGGCGCCTGCGGGTTTGGCGTTGATCGCGCGCAGCGTGTCGCGGAAGTCCGGCTGCGAACGCCAGCCGCGGAACTCTCGCTGGTTCAGGAACACGCCGGGGGTGTAGACCGCGCGGCTTCTCGAGAGCCGGGCGAGCGTTTGCTGGCGCTCCGTGAAGCGGGCGCTGGCGAAGCGATCCGGCCACCCCAGCCGGTCCCAGTAGTCCACGTGCAAGGCGAGGAGCACGACGCTGTCGGCCCCCGGTTCGTCACGGCCGGTCGCGCTCAGCCAGCGGTCGGCCGGCGGGCAGCTGTCGCAGCCCTCCGAGGTGTAGAGCTCGAGCAGGGCGACCGTGTGCGCGGGACTCCGTGTCTCGCACCGGGCTTCAACGATTGAGGAATGGCTCATTCCCACGCCCAGCGCGGCGACGAACGGATATATCCAGGCTCTATTCATGGCACTCCTGATCGATAGACCCGTGCCGGCGTAATTTCCTTACCAGGGAGATAAAGTTTTTCGAATTCCGAGGGGCACGGGCCGGCCAAGAGGTACCAAGGTGGTCGCCCAAGGCGTCGAAACGGATACGCAGGCACCTAATGCGCCAGCGCCACTGCAACGGGCGTTCTCCCGCCCGTGTCTCCGATTACCTGCGCCGAACCCGCGGCAGCAGCTTTACAAGCTCCGCGCCGTGAATCAGCCGGATGTTCCTTTCGCCCGCGAACGCGCGCGCGCCGACGGTAATCTCGCCTGCGGCGACATAGATGCACTCGTGTGCCTCTCTCGCGCGCTTGGCATCATCCAGTTCGCGCAGCGGATCGACGCCGGTGTGCGCGGCCTTCCAACGCTTGCACCCGACCAGCGAGATTCGTCCCGCCTTGGCGAGCTCGAAGTCAGCCGCCGCGCCGCTGAGCCGGGTCACGGCGTAGCCTTCATCGCGGAGTGCGTCGGCCAGCGCGCTGGAAAAATCCCCCCACGACATCGCGCGGACCGCCTCGAGCGTCTCGGCGACCCGCGCGGCGCTCGGTGCGCGAAGCTGCCGCCAGCCGGCAACGCCCCCGATCACGATGAACGGCAGCGCGGCGAAGAAAGCATAGACCTCGGGCACCACGAGCCTTGCCGCCATGACGATCCCCGCAGCGATGAGGATGCTTATCCACCACGGCGAGCGCAGCAGGATCGCGAACAGCGAATTCTTGGCCATCTGAAATTTCATTTCCCGCCCCGCTTCCGGCCAGCTTCAGGCCCGCCTCATCTGCGCCGTCGAATGAGATCGGCCATTTCCTCATAGATCGCGCGGCGGTGTCCCACTGCAACGATGCGGATGACCTTCCGCGGCCGGTCTATGGCGTACACGATCCGGAATCGCTTAACGCGGTATTTCCACAATCCATCGAGTTCCCTCTGCAGGGGCACGCCGACGGTGGGACTATCGCTCAAGGCCCGGATCGCGGCCTTGATACTGCGTTTCACATCCGGCGGAAGATGCCGGATGACCTCGGCGACGTGTGGCGCAATGTCCGGCCGATAGCCGGCCATCAGCGGCTGCTCTTACGGGCCGGACGCAGCGGCTCTCCGAACACGTCCTCAAAGGAGACCCCTTTCCGGCCCGAGGCGTAGAACGCGCGGCTTTTCTCAATCTGGCGCATGAGATCGGGGGCGCTCAGCACGTCCAGCGTTTCCTTGAGCCGCTCGAATTCCGCGTAGCTCACTAGCACCGCTGCCGGCCGGCCGTTGCGGGTCACCACGACTTCCTCTTCGCGTTCCTCCACGCCCGTGACCAGCTCGGGCAGGCGCGCCTTCACTTCCGATATGGGCAGAGTTTTCGCCATCTCGCCTCCGGGAAACTTTTCTCAGTTGACCAGAATTATGGTCAACCGCATGTTACCCAACAGCCCGGTGCCCGTCCAGCACGACAAGGCAAGCGGACTGGTTGCGGAAATATCTTCGTGAAACGAGGACCGCGCGGCCCCGACCGCTGGCCTAAGCCGAACCCACCCGGAACCCGCCGTCCTCGGTCAGCTCGAAACGCTCTTCGCGCACTGCGCGCAGCCAGCGCGCCGTGCGCACCAGGCCGCCGAAGCAGAAGAAGTGCAGGCCCGCTATCGGCGGCCCCAAGTGCTGCGCCAGTTCCCGCACGACCACCTCCGGACCGGTTTCGACAAGAAGCCGCGTGATTGCCTGCGGGCGCGCCTTCAAGGCGCGGACCGAATTCCCGATTCCGCACAAGGCCGCAAATCTCAGCAGCCGAGGCAGGCTCGCCGGACCCGAGAGCCCGACGCACACCGGAAGGCCGTGTCCTCTCATCTTCGCCGCCCACGACAGCACCGGCGCAGACTCGAAGCAGAATTGCGTGACGATCCGAAGATCGAGACCCGCGCGCCGGGCGAGGCTTTTCTTTGCGGCCAACGCCGATTCGAGTGCGGAGGCTGCGATTCCCGGATGACCTTCGGGGTAGCCCGCTACGCCGACATGCACGATTCCGTGCCGCTGGAACAAACCGGTTTCGAGCACCGCAAGGCTAGCCTCGAACGGCCCGCTCGCCCGATCGCTGTCGCCCGCAATCACAAGCGCGCTGTCCACGGCAGCCTCGCCAACGGCGCGCTCAAGGTATTCATCGAGCGCGTCACGGCTGGCGATGCGGCGCGCCGCGATGTGCGGCACCGGATTGAAGCCTGCGCGTCTCAAGCGCGCGGCCAGAGCCACATTCCCGTGATAAGTTTGTCCCGGCGGCATGCTGATGTAGACGGCCGTCCCCGGTTCCAGAAGGTCCAAACAGGCGTCGATCTCCGCCGGGTCGCGCGACGACATTTCGAGCGAAGCCCCTGCTAGCAAAGCCTGAATGTTGCGGCGCTCGCCGTCCGGCGATACACCGACGTCTTGGGACGCGACGGTAGGTTCCATTGTCACACCCATTTGCATGCGCATCAGTCGCGCTTGCGCGAGACTACATAGGACTCGTCGAGAAACCACAATCCCCCGTGGCGGCGCAGCACTTCCTGCGTGGCGTCGAGGTAGCCTCGGTCGCCCATGATCTCGCTCAAGCGCTGATCCTCGATCTGCGCCACATAGACTGCGGCGTTCCACGCGGCGAGCAGGGTCGAGGTGCCGATCGCCTCGCTGATTTCCTCGGGCAAGGTGTGCATTTCATAGCGAAACAACGATCGGTTATCTGCGTAGGCGTTGAAATTGAGGTCGCGGCCCTCGGCACCGAGCTCGGCGCGGGTCGCCTTGAGCAGCTGATGACGGTCGGTCTGGAACGGGTTCTCGCCCGGCCAGATGCGCTGCACTATCTCCAGACCCGGATCGCGGCCGTGCGATTGGATCGCGATGAGACGCCCGCCCGGCGCGAGGCTTCGAGCGAGCGGCGCAAGCACTTTCGCAGCCTTGAACTCGACCGACGCGCGCGCCCGATAAGGCTGCGATGCGATCACCAGATCGAAATCGGCGCGCGCCACGCCCCGCCGGGGCACGACCTGGTTGAGCAGGAACTTGTGGTCTTCGCGGTAGAACACCAGCACGACCGGCTTCGCATAACCAGGGTTGCCGCTCGCCTTGCTTACCGTCGCCCGCCAGTTCTCGTTCAGAAACGGCTGCAGCTCGGTGATTTGCTGTTCGAATTCGCTGGAGGTCGTTCCTGTTAGAGCAACCTCCTTCCACACGAGGCTGGTCGCGGCTGTAACCGACTTCGGCGTGAGCCACGGGGCTTCAGAATAGTAGAGGTTCGTCATCACCAGCACCGTCGACGGATGCTCGAAAAAGCGGTCCGGCATGCGGTCGAGCGCCAGCCGCACGTCCTCGAGGCTGATTTCCTTGCCGACGATGTAGAACGGCATCGTCGGATAGCGCTGGTGCATGGCGCGCATCACGCGCGCGAGCACCATGCCGTCGCCGACCCCCGCATCGAATACCCGCACCGCGGGAGGCCGGGGGTGAATGTTCGCGAGCTCCATGCCCACGCGCTGGGCCACCACCCATTTCTCGCTGCAGGTGTTGACGAACAGCAGGTATTTCTGGCGGTTGTCGTAGAACCGAAAGTTGTTCTTGGATTCGACCTTCGAGACCGCGGGCTGGCTTGCTTCTGCGGCGTTCCGGGTCGGAGTTACGCCCGTACTCCCGGCCAAAGTTCCGACTGAGGATCGCAGCCGCACCAAACCGCGGGTCTCGATCGTGCGGTGCTCGGACATAAAGGTGCGCACGCGCTCCACCGTCTCAATGGTTACGCGTCCGCCAATCCGCAAGCGACCGACGAGCTTGCCGTCGTTGACGGCGCGCCGTCCGAACGTCGATTCGGCCATGCCAACGCTGCGACAGTAGTCGGCGATTTCACCCAATAATTGCTCGGCAGTCATACCGCCCTCCTTTTCGCGCCCCCCGGCGCTACCTCTGTTGCGGACTATTACAGGACGCCCCATGACCAGGGTCAACCACAATCTTGCCCATTACGAACGTGGGATAGAACATGGGAATTAGCCCACTTGAAAAGGTGTGTCGCCTGTCTCCTTGAGTAAGCGCCTGTTTACTCTCCGTAACTATGTTGTTATTCATAATGTTAAGTAACTACTTCCTTGGTCATAGCTACTTTAGGTATGGGTGCATTTTTGTTGGATCTCGTTCATGGGATCATCCCTTGAATGCGTTTTCATATCGATCGTTGGAAAAACGTGGGCTGACTCCCACTTGAGACCACCCTCAGCGGCACCTACCCTGGCGTACCCTGGAATCGGTCAGCCGCCCGGATTCATCGATGCCCAGCGAGGTTGCCGTGACCGAACGGTTGGCGGAAAATCGCTTGTCAGGTTCCACTCAGACACTAGAACTAGAGAGGGCCAATGTCCGCCGTACTTCAAGCCAACGTGGTCGCCGAGCGCAAGGCCTTTTACGACAGGATCAGCAAGGCGAATTGCGCCCCTCTGTGGGAGGTGCTGCACGACATAATCACCCCAACGCCCAACACTCCATGCAAGCCTTGTCTCTGGAGATGGGACACGGTGTGGCCGTGGGTCCAGGAAGCCGGTCGCCTCATTACAGCCAAGGAAGCCGAGCGGCGCGTGCTGGTCCTCGAGAACCCCGGGCTACGCGGCCGGACGGCCGTCACGCACAGCCTTTATGCCGGATTGCAGTTGATCCTGCCTGGTGAAATTGCGCCGGCGCACCGGCACTCGCAATCGGCGCTGCGCTTCATCTTGCTCGGCAGCGGCGCCTACACGGCAGTGGACGGCGAAAAGGTCACCATGAACGTGGGCGATTTCGTCATCACGCCCTCGTGGACCTTCCACGACCACGGCAATCCGTCCAGCGAGCCGATGGTATGGCTGGACGGCCTGGACGTGCCGCTGGTCGAGTTGCTCGATGCGCAGTTCATGGAAAAAGGGGCGCAGGAGACGCAGCATACCAGCCGCACCGAAGGCGACAACCTCGCGCAGTTCGGCAACACGATGAAGCCGGTCGAGTACAAAGCGAAGAGCCGCACTTCGCCGCTTTTCTGGTATCCGTACGAGCGCACCCGCGGGGCGCTGGAAACCCTGAAATCGGGGCACGACCTCCATCCCTGCTGGGGGCACAAGCTGCAATACATGAACCCGGTCACCGGCGGCTGGGCGATGCCGACGATCGGCACATTCATGCAGCTGTTGCCCAAAGGGTTCAGGGGCGCGGACTATCGGTCCACCGATGCGACAGTGTATGCGGTGGTCGAGGGAAGCGGCCGCTGCCTCGTCAATGGCGAGACGCTCGCCTTTGGACCCAGAGACGTGTTCGTCTGCCCCTCGTGGATGCCGTACCGTCTCGAGACCGAAGAGCAATCCGTGCTCTTCAGTTTTTCCGACCGCCCGGTGCAGCAGGCGCTCGATCTCTGGCGCGAAGCGTTCTGAGCCTTGAGGGGTTTGCAGGAGAAGGCCGCGCGCGGGTAGCCTTTCATTTTAAGAATGAACGCAGAAAAAACCAACTACGACCTGCTCTATAACCCGAGGCTGGTCGTCGCCGACCACCAGAAGATTTTCGACCGCTGGGAACGAGACGCCGAGCGGGCACGCGCGAGCCTCGAGTGCTACCTGGACGTGCCCTACGGCCCGACAGACTCGGAGACGATCGACATCTTTCGCGCACAAGGAAAAAGCAAAGGCCTTCTGATCTACATTCACGGCGGCTATTGGCGCGCCCTGGACAAGAAGCACTTTTCGTTCATTGCGCCCGCGCTTGTCCGGGAGGGAATCACCGTCGCGGTGCCCAACTACGCGCTTTGTCCTGCCGTACAGGTAGAAGATATCGTGATGCAGTTGGTGCAGGCCTGCGCCTGGCTGTACCGCAACGGCGGCAACTTCGGAGCGCCCTCCGGAAAACTCAATGTCTGCGGGCATTCGGCAGGAGGGCATCTTGCCGCGATGATGTTGTGCTGCCTTTGGTCGAAGTATTCCGCCGACCTGCCGGAGAACGTAGTATCGGCTGCACTTTCGATCAGCGGCTTGTACGACCTCACCGAGATCGTCAAGGTGCCCTCAGTCAATTGTGACGTACGGCTCACCGGGAAATCCGCGCTCAAGGTGAGCCCGGCATTCCTGTCGCCCGCAACCGACGCCCCGTTCTACACCGCAGTCGGGAGTGAGGAGAACGAGGGGTTTCACATCCAAAACCGTCTGATCGCAGAAAAATGGGGCAAGGCGCTCCGCGCCGACATACCATGTCCCGGGGCGAACCATTTCACCGTGCTCGACCAGCTCTGTAATCCAGCGACGAGTTTGTTCAAGGCGGTTGTGAACATGATGGGATGACGGGTTCTCGATCACGAGTATTCTGGCCTGAACCGGACTCACTGACCTTGGCGCGATAGGGCAAAGTCGCTACAGTCCCCGGATGGATCCCAAGCAGCTTCTCCTCGGGAGTTTCCACGCCGCCGTTGGGGCCGCCGACCCCCTCAAGATCCTTCCGCAACACCTGCCCGCGCCGCCCACGGGACGGACGCTCGTCGTCGGCGCCGGGAAGGCTGCGGCCTCGATGGCGCTTGCGGTCGAGCGGCACTGGCCGCAGGACGCGCCGCTGGAGGGTCTGGTCCTCACCCGTTACGGCCACGGCGTACCGACGCGCCGCATCAAGGTGATCGAAGCCGGGCACCCGGTGCCGGACGCGGCGGGCGAAGCCGCAGCAAGGGAGGTTCTGCGCAAGGTCGAGACGCTTGCTCCGGGCGAACTGTTGCTTGTGCTTGTCTCCGGCGGCGGCTCGGCACTGCTCGCCCTCCCCGCAGAGGGCGTATCCATGGACGCCTTGAGGGCGACGACGAGAGAGCTGCTGCGGAGCGGCGCTCCGATCCAGGACATGAACACCGTGCGAAAGCATCTTTCCGCAATCCACGGCGGTCGGCTCGCTGCCGCGTGCAGGGCAACGGTACTCGCGCTCATCATCTCGGATGTAACCGGCGACGATCCGACCCACATCGCCTCGGGTCCCTGCGCTCCTGATCCGACCACCTACCGCGACGCGCTCGAACTTTTAGATCGCTACGGCGTCAACTCGTTCGCTTCGGTGAAAGAACACCTCGAGCGTGGAGCGCGAGGCGAGATTCCGGAGACGCCCAAGCCCGGAGACAGGATTTTCGCCCGCGTCGAGAACCGAATCATCGCCACCGCTCGACAATCCCTGCACGCCGCCTCGGATTTCTTTCGGCAGCACGGGATTCCGGCCGTAATTATCGGCGACAGCGTCACCGGCGAAGCGCGCGAGGTGGCCACAGCGCAGGCCACGCTCACGCGGCGGATCTCTCGGTACGGGGATCCAGAGAAACCACCGGTCGCGCTGATTTCGGGCGGGGAGTGCACCGTCACCATGCGCGGCACAGGCCGCGGCGGCCGATGCACTGAATTCCTGCTTTCGCTCGCGATCGAACTGACTGGACTTCCCGGTGTCCGGGCAATCGCTTGTGACACCGACGGCATCGACGGATCGGAAGATAACGCCGGCGCCGTGCTCCTTCCCGACTCGATCGAGCGCGGGGCGAAGCTGGGACTGGATGCGAACAAGCTGCTCGCCGACAACGACAGCTACAGCTTTTTCTCCGGGATCGAAGACCTCATCGTAACCGGCCCGACCCGCACAAACGTCAACGACTATCGAGCGATCCTGGTTATCTGAAACTGCGCGGATCTACGAGAGGCTCTCAGGTCTTGGCTCTCTCGGCCTTGGGTTCCTCCTTAGGCTCGGGCCGGTCCATCAACTCCACCAGAGCCATCGGAGCATTGTCTCCCTTCCTGAAGCCGTATTTGAGGATGCGCAGGTATCCGCCATTTCTCTTGGCGTAGCGCGGCCCGAGTTCCGAGAAGAGCTTGGTCACGGTACCGCGGTCGCGCAGCCGGTTGTAGGCGAGACGCCGGTTGGCGAGCGTGGGTTTCTTGCCGAGCGTAATCATCGGCTCGACGACACGGCGCAACTCTTTAGCTTTGGGAAGCGTCGTTTGTATGACTTCGTGCTGAAGCAACGATACAGTCATGTTGCGTAGCATCGCCAGGCGGTGGCTGCTGGTGCGATTGAGTTTTCTCAGCCCGTGGCGGTGACGCATGGTTCTCTTTCCGGTTGCCCAGATTTACGTGCTGCGTGCGGTCTCAAGGCCGGCGGGCGGCCAGTTCTCGAGTTTCATGCCGAGACTCAGTCCGCGTGAGGCGAGCACTTCCTTGATCTCGTTGAGCGATTTTCGTCCGAGATTCGGCGTCTTGAGAAGCTCTGTCTCGGTGCGCTGGATCAGATCGCCGATATAGTAGATGTTCTCCGCCTTGAGGCAGTTGGCCGAGCGCACGGTGAGCTCGAGATCGTCGACAGGCCTGAGCAGGATCGGGTCGACTTGCGGGATCCTCTTCTCCTCGATCGCCGGGGCCGTGCCTTCGAGCGCCGCGAAAACGGAAAGCTGGTCCACGAGGATCCTCGCGGCATACCGGATCGCTTCTTCGGGTTCGATGATACCGTTGGTCTCGATGTCGATGATTAGTTTGTCCAGGTCGGTGCGCTGCTCGACGCGCGCCGATTCGACCGAATAGGATACGCGCTTCACAGGCGAGAACGATGCGTCCAGGATGATTTTGCCGATGCCCTTGGACTCTTCTGGGATCACCCGCAGGTTGCCTGGCAGGTAACCGCGACCCTTCTCCACCTTGATCTGCATCTCGAGCTTGCCCCCGGGGGACAGATGCGCGATCACGTGCTCCGGGTTGATGATCTCGATGTCGTGAGTGGCTTCGATGTCTCCCGCCGTCACCGGACCCTCGCCCTTCTTTTTCAGATTGAGCAGCGTATCTTCACGATTGTGAAGCTTCAGCACGACCCCTTTGAGGTTTAGCATGATGTCGACGACGTCCTCCTGCACGCCCTCGATCGTGGAGTATTCGTGCAGCACACCTGCGATTTGCACCTCTGTCGCGGCGAATCCGGGCATCGACGAAAGCAGCACGCGGCGCAGCGCATTGCCGAGGGTGTGGCCGTAACCGCGCTCGAACGGTTCCATCACGACCTTCGCGTGGTTGGGGGCAATCCCCTGGACATCGATGATGCGCGGTTTGAGAAATTCACTGGTTTGCATTTGAGACCCTCGATACGATATCGACTGCGTCGCTGACTTCGAACGCAGCGTTACCTCGAATAAAGTTCGACTATCAGACTTTCGTTGATCGTGGAAGGCAGCTCCGACCGCACCGGAAGCGCCTTGAATTTGCCTTTCATTTCATTGACATCGACCTCTACCCATTCCGGGAAGCCGCGAGTTTCCGCAGCCGTGAGCGAGCCTTTGACGCGAAGTTGATCCTTCGCCTTCGCTGCGACCGCAACAATGTCCCCCGGCCGCACCTGGTAGGAGGGCACGTTGACGCGCTTGCCGTTCACGAGCACACCGTTGTGGCGCACAATCTGGCGAGCCTCGGTGCGGCTCGCGCCGAACCCCATGCGGTACGACACGGTGTCAAGACGCGACTCCAGCAACTGAAGCAGACGCTCGCCCGTCACGCCCTTGCTGCGCGAGGCCTCCGCATATGTTTTTCGGAACTGACGCTCGAGCATCCCGTATATGCGGCGCAGCTTCTGCTTCTCGCGCAACTGCTTGCCGAAATCGGACATACGGCCGCCGCTTTTCTGGCCGTGTTGTCCCGGCGCGTAGCTCCGCCGCTCGATCGCGCATTTGTCCGTAAAGCACTTTTCTCCCTTGAGGAAGAGCTTCTCTCCCTCGCGACGGCACTGGCGGCATTTGGCACCCAAATCTCGAGCCATGCGTATTCCTCTATATGCGCCGCCGCTTGGGCGGCCGGCAACCGTTGTGGGGCACGGGGGTCACATCGGCAATGCTGCTGATCTTGAGACCGAGAGCGTTGAGCGCACGCACAGCCGACTCCCGCCCCGGGCCCGGGCCTTTGATGCGCACTTCAATATTCTTCACTCCGCATTCCTGTGCGGCTCGGCCTGCCTGTTCGGCTGCAACCTGGGCCGCAAACGGCGTCGATTTCCGTGAGCCCTTGAAGCCGGCGGCTCCGGAAGTTGCCCACGCAAGAGCGTTGCCCTGGCGATCGGTAATGGTCACGATGGTGTTGTTGAACGAAGCGTGGACGTGAGCGATGCCCTCAACCACGTTCTTCTTAACCTTCTTGCGAACGCGAGCAGCGGCGGTGGGTGCGGCTGGTGGTTTTGCCATATACGGGATTCCTCGGCAGCTCTTACCCGGGCTTCGGGGCGGTAGCGGTAATCTTGATTGCCGTCTTGCGCGGCCCCTTGCGGGTGCGGGCGTTGGTGCGGGTACGCTGCCCGCGAACCGGCAGCCCCTTGCGGTGGCGCGTCCCACGGTAGCAACCAAGATCCATCAGTCGCTTGATGCTCATTGATACCTCACGACGCAAGTCGCCCTCGACCGCGAACCGGGCAATCTGCTCTCGCAGACGCTCCATATCAGATTCAGACAAGTCTTTGATTTTGGAAGACTTGGAGATTTTGGCCGCAGCGCAGATCACCTGCGCCCGAGAGCGGCCGACACCAAAGATCGCCTGCAGCGCTATTTCCGCGTGCTGGTGGTTCGGAATATTGACTCCTGCAATACGGGCCATGCCCAGTTCCCTTTATTCGCCCCGAAAGGCGAAACCGCAAATTATAGCGTGAAATCCGTCCGTTAACTACTATTTACCCCTGCCGTTGCTTGTGGCGGGGGTCTTTGCAGATGACGCGCACAACACCTTTGCGGCGCACGATCTTGCAGTTGCGGCAAATTCTCTTCACCGAGGCTAATACTTTCATCACTGCTTCCTTTCAGGGTCCCGGTCTCACTTTTCAAACGGGTTGCGAAAGTTGGCCTTCTTCAGCAGGCTCTCGTACTGGTGCGTCATGATATAGGCTTGGACCTGCGCCATGAAGTCCATGGTCACGACGACGATGATGAGGAGCGAGGTGCCGCCGAAGTAGAAGGGCACGTTCCACCTGAGAATCAGGAACTCGGGCAGCAGGCAGACAAGGGTGACATAGACAGCCCCCGCGAGAGTCAGCCTCAAGAGGATCTTCTCGAGGTACTTCGCGGTTTGGTCACCGGGCCGGATCCCCGGAACGAAGGCGCCCGATTTCTTCAGATTTTCCGCCGTTTCCTTCGGGTTGTATTGCAGCGCCGTGTAGAAGAAACAGAAGAAGACGATTGCCCCGGCATACAGCATCACGTAGATCGGTTGGCCGGGGGAAAGCGTCGCCGCCATGTCCCGGATCATCAGACTCAGTGCAGCACCTATTTGCAACTGCTTCAGCAATTCCCACGCGTTTCCGCTCCCCGTCCCGCCGGTGAACCAGCCGGCCAGCGTTGCCGGGAACAGGATGATCGAAGACGCGAAAATCGGCGGGATCACGCCGGACATGTTGAGCTTGAACGGCAGGTGCGAGGCCTGTCCGCCGTAAATCTTGTTCCCGATCTGGCGCTTGGCGTAGTTGACGAGGATTTTTCTCTGGCCACGCTCGACAAAGCACACGAACCAAGTGACCACGACGACTCCCGCCGCGATCAGCAGCGCGGAAAGCGGATGCATCGCGCCGGTACGCACCAATTCGAGCATCCCTGCGATCGCCGAAGGCAACCCTGCCGCAATTCCGGCGAAGATGATGATCGAGATGCCGTTGCCCAAGCCCCGCTCGGTCACCTGCTCGCCGAGCCACATCAGAAACATGGTGCCGGTCACGAGCGTCGTCACAGTCGTAAAGCGGAACATGAACCCCGGATCGATCACAAGTCCGGGCTGCGACTCGAGCGCGATCGAGATGCCGGTCGCCTGAAAAAGCGCGAGAACCACGGTCCCGTAGCGCGTGTACTGGGTGATCTTGCGCTGACCCGCCTGTCCTTCTTTTTTCAACTGCTCGAGCTGCGGGGACACCGCAGTCATCAGTTGCATGATGATCGAGGAAGAGATGTAGGGCATGATGCCGAGCGCAAAAATCGTAAAACGGCTCAGCGCTCCGCCCGAGAACATGTTGAACAGACCGAGGATCCCGCCCTGCTGCGACTGGAACAGTTCCGCGAGCTTGATCGGATCGATGCCTGGAACCGGAATATGCGCGCCGATGCGGAAAACCACCAATGCGCCGAGCAGGAACAGGAGCCGCTTCTTGAGGTCGCCGTACTTACCGGTCTTGCCAAGCTGAGGGATCGAGGTCGCCATCTACGCCTTACTTGTCCTTCTTGGCTTCCGGCTTTGGCTGAGCTTCCGTCTTTCTTGCCTGACTCTTGTCTCGGGCAATACCTTCGCCTTTTGCTCCGCTCTTCGTCTTGGCTTCGCCCGTTCCCTTCTCTTTGGCTTTATCCTTGCCATGCTTTGCCTCGGCTTGCGGCTGGGCCGTAAGCACGACCTTCGGCTGAGGCTTGGCCTTGGGCTGCGGAATTGGGGCGTCCGTACTTCCCCCTGCCGCTTCGATCGCGGCGCGCGCGCCCTTGCTTACCGCAATCCCGACAAGCGCGACCTTGCGCATGAGCTTGCCCGAAACGATCACCTTGGCTCTCTTTGCCAACTCGGGCACAACCCCCGCATCCTTGAGTGCTGCGAGGTCGATCTTTTCGACTTTAAGGCGCTCAAGATCGGAAAGCCGCACCTCGGCAGTGTCCTCCCGAATCGGCGAGTTGAAGCCGCGTTTAGGCAGCCGGCGCTGCAACGGCATCTGCCCGCCCTCGAAGCCGACCTTGTGAAAACCCCCGGAGCGCGCCCTCTGACCCTTGTGCCCGCGGCCGCCAGTCTTGCCCGTTCCCGAGCCGATGCCGCGGGCGACGCGCTTGCGCGGGCGATTCGAGCCGGGAGCGGGTTTCAGCGTATTGAGTTCCATTTATCCCTCGAAGCTCACCAGGTGATTTACGCTGTTGATCATGCCGCGCACTTGCGGCGTGTCCTTGAGCTCGACGGTCTGACGCAATCGCCGCAACCCCAAGCCGCGCACGGTCGCACGATGCTCTGCCCTGCAGCCGTTGATGCTTTTGACGAGCGTTACCCGGATTTTCTTGTCGGCCATGTGCGTCCGCCTTAGGCGGTGATTTCCTCGATCGACTTGCCGCGTTTGGCCGCGATCTGTGCAGGCGTATTCATTTTCTTAAGCCCGTCGAGCGTTGCCCGAACGACGTTGTAGGGATTGGTCGAGCCGATGCACTTCGCGAGCACGTTGGTTACGCCCAACACTTCGAATACGGCCCGCATGGGGCCACCCGCGATAATCCCAGTGCCTTGGGAGGCGGGTAGCATGATCACTTTTGAGGCACCGTGCCTGCCGATGACGGCATGCTGCAGCGTCCCATTCTTGAGAGTCACGCGGAACATCTTGCGGCGCGCCTCTTCAAGGGCCTTCTGCACCGCCACGGGCACTTCGCGCGCCTTGCCCTTACCCATGCCGACCGCGCCGCCACCGTCGCCTACCACGGTAAGCGCGGCAAAGCCGAGGATCCGTCCGCCCTTGACGACCTTGGTGACGCGGTTCACGGCGACCATCTTTTCCTTCAGACCGTCGGTGCGCTCGCTGCCGCCCTGCATCCTCGGTTGCATTCTCGCCATTTGCGTTTCCTTCGATTCGATTCGATCAGAACTTGAGGCCGGCCTCGCGCGCGGCTTCCGCGAGCGCCTTGACCCTGCCGTGGTACTTGTAGCCGGCGCGGTCGAAAGCCACGACCTGTATGCCCAGCCCCTTTGCCTTTTCGGCGATGCGTTTACCGACTTCCGTCGCCGCCGCTTTGTTGCCGCCGTTCGTAACTTTGGTGCGCACGTCCTTCTCCAAGGTGGAAGCTGAAGTCAGAACCCTGCCGTCGGCCGAGCACAGCTGCGCGTAGATATGGGTGTTGGTACGGTGCACGGCCAGCCGGGTCGTCGCCAGCCGATGGATCTTGTGGCGCGTCTGAGAAGCCCGTCGTAGTCTTGCCGTTTTCTTGTCGCTCATCGCGGTTCCCTACTTCTTCTTCGTTTCCTTCAAGACCACTCGCTCATCGGCGTAGCGCACGCCCTTGCCTTTGTAAGGCTCGGGGGATCTGTAGGCGCGCACCTCGGCCGCGACTTGCCCCACGAGCTGTTTGTCCAATCCCTTGATCAGAATTTCGGTCTGCGACGGGGTCTCGACCTTGATCCCTTTTGGCATCGGGTGTGCTACCGGGTGCGAGAAGCCGAGCGTAAGGTTCAGCTTGTCGCCTTGAGCCTGGGCGCGATAACCGACTCCGACCAAGGTCAGTCGTTTCTCGAACCCCTTGGTCACCCCGACGACCATGTTCGCGGCAAGCGCCCGCAGCGTCCCCGACATGGCGTTCGCGTCGTCCGAATCGTTGAGCGCCTTGAATACGAGCGTGTCCCCCTCTTTCTCGATTTTGACGTCGCTGCGCAGTTGCTGTATCAACGTTCCGAGCGGTCCCTTGATCGAAAGCGCGTCGGCCGCGAGCGTTGCCTCGACGCCCTTCGGCAGCGTCACGGGATATTTTGCGATCCGAGACATGGGTGGCTCCTAGGCGACGATGCAAAGCACTTCGCCGCCGAGACCCGTCGCGCGCGCCTTGCGATCGGTCATGACGCCCTTCGAAGTGGAGACGATGGCGACGCCAAGGCCGTTCATGACCTTCGGCAGATCATCGCGCCCCTTGTAGATGCGCAGGCCCGGACTGGACACACGCTCGATTCTCTCGATCACCGGCTGCCCCGCGTAGTACTTGAGACCGATCTCGAGCTCAGGCTTTCCTTCCTTCTCGCGCACGGCAAAGCCGTCGATGTAACCCTCGTCTTTGAGCACCTGGGCGATCGAAACCTTGAGCTTCGAAGATGGCATTCCGACCACGGTCTTGGCGACCATTTGAGCGTTGCGGATGCGAGTCAGCATGTCGGCGATGGGATCGGTCATACTCATGCGGGAAGCCTCCTTCTACCAGCTCGCCTTGATCAGGCCCGGGATCTCCCCGCGTAGCGCGATTTCGCGCAGCTTATTGCGCCCGAGACCGAACTTGCGGAACACCCCACGCGGCCGACCGGTCAACTTGCAGCGGTTACGCAGACGCACGGGCGAGGCGTTTCGAGGCAGCTGCTGGAAAGTCTCGCGCGCCTCCTGGCGCTCCTCGTCGGCGCGCTTGGCGTCGTTGATGATCGCGAGCAACGCGGCGCGCCTAGCGGCGAACTTGGCCACCGTCTTACGGCGTTTTTCTTCGCGATTGATGAGGGCGAGTTTGGCCATGACAATCCTTCAAGTCTTGAACGGAAAGCGGAAGGCCGCGAGCAGCGCACGCGCTTCATCGTCGGTCTTCGCCGTAGTGGTAATGCTGATGTTGAGTCCCCGTACAGCGTCGATCTTGTCGTATTCGATCTCCGGGAAGATGATCTGTTCCTTGACGCCCAGGCTGTAGTTGCCGCGGCCGTCGAACGCGCGGTTCGAAATGCCGCGGAAGTCGCGAATACGGGGAATAGCAACCGTGACGAGGCGGTCGAGGAATTCGTACATGCGCTTGCCGCGCAAGGTCACCATGCAGCCCACCGGGTATCCTTTGCGGATCTTGAAAGTGGCGATCGACTTCTTCGCGTTCGTGGCCACCGGCTTCTGGCCGGCGATCTTGGTCAGGTCTGCCACGGCGTTGTCGAGAATTTTCTTGTCCGTCGTCGCCTCGCCAACCCCCATGTTGAGCGTGATCTTCCGGATGCGCGGCACCTGCATCGAGGTCTTGTACCCGAGCTTTTTCATGAGATCGGGCACCACGTTCTTGCGGTAATGGTCTTGCAGGCGGGCCATGATCTACGCGTCCACCATTTCGCCGTTGGACTTGAACACGCGCACCTTGCGCCCGCCCTCCATCAGCTTGAAGCCGACACGGTCGGCCTTCTTGGTTTGCGGGTTAAAAAGCGCGATATTGGAGATATCGATAGGCATGTCCTTGTCGACGATGCCACCCGTGGCGCCCTTCATCGGGTTCGGACGCTGGTGCTTCTTGACGCGGTTGATGCCCTCCACGACCAGGTGCCTTGCGTCTACGATTTTCAGCACCGTACCGCGCTTGCCTCTGTCCCGGCCGGCGATGACGATGATGTCGTCGCCTTTCCTTATTTTTTCCATGATTTTTATATTGTGAGGTGCAGCGTACGACTACAGCACTTCGGGCGCCAGCGAAACGATCTTCATGAAACGCTCGCTGCGAAGTTCTCGGGTGACGGGCCCGAAGATGCGCGTGCCGATTGGTTCCAGCTTGGGGGTGAGCAACACCGCCGCGTTCGAGTCGAACCGGATGCGGCTTCCGTCGGCGCGCCTCACCCCGTGGGCGGTGCGCACCACGACGGCGTGGTAGATTTCGCCCTTCTTGACCCGCCCGCGTGGGGCCGCGTCCTTGACGCTCACTCTAATCACGTCCCCGATATTGGCGTAGCGGCGCTTCGAGCCGCCCAGCACCTTGATACACATCACCGCGCGCGCGCCGGTGTTGTCGGCGACATCGAGCACCGTCTGCATCTGAATCATTTTCTCTCTCCAACTTGTCCCGTCCGATCTTCTGGGAGGCGGGCAGTCTTGGATCCCGTTCGGGACGTGAAAAGCCGCTGAATTCTACGCGGAATCAAAGCCCTTGCCAAGTCCAATTACTCGAAGATGCCGTGACGGCACTGCCGTTACGGCATCTGATTTAGGGGAGCACGAGTGGATATGTCCCCTCGTCCGTTACAGAACCTAAGCCGCTCGCGCTTTCTCGACGAGCTTTGCGACCCGCCATGCCTTGGTCCTTGAAATCGGACGGCACTCTTCAATCAGTACCACATCGCCCTCCTGGTACGCGTCCTTTTCGTCATGGGCATGATATTTCTTCGACCGGGTCACCACTTTTCCATAGATCGGGTGCGTGACGCGGCGCTCGACCAGCACCGTCACGGTCTTTTCCATCTTGTCGCTGACGACTCGACCCGTCAGCGTCCGGATAGTCTTGCCTTCGCTCATTTCATTTCCACCTTTTCGTTCAGGACCGTGCGCACTCGCGCGATGTCCCGCCGCACCCTTTTCAGCTGGCTGCTGTTGGTAAGCTGCTGCGTCGCCTTTTGCATGCGCAGGCTGAACTGCGCACGCAGCAGCTCCTCGAGCTCCTTGGAAAGCTGCGCCTGGTCTTTGGCGCGAAGTTCAGTCGCTTTCATGTTTGTTACCTCTGGACTTGGGAGTTCAACAAGAGGCTCTTCGTTCCATTACCCGCCGATTTGACGGAAGACGAACACGGTGCGAAGCGGGAGCTTGGCCGCGGCGAGCGCAAACGCCTCTCTCGCCATGGGTTCATCCACGCCGTCCATTTCGTAGAGCACCTTGCCCGGCTGGATTTCCGCGACGAAGTACTCCGGGTTGCCCTTGCCGTTGCCCATGCGCACTTCGGCGGGCTTTGTTGAGACGGGCTTGTCCGGAAAGATGCGAATGAAAATGCGCCCGCCACGCTTGATATGGCGGGTCATGGCGCGGCGGGCCGCTTCGATCTGGCGCGCGGTCAGCCGCCCGCGAGTGGTGGCCTTGAGCCCGTAATCGCCAAAGCTGACCTTCGTTCCCCGCGTAGCAACCCCCCTGTTGCGCCCCTTCTGCTGCTTGCGGTATTTGGTCCTTGCCGGTTGAAGCATCTTATCGCTCCTCGCCTACGAAGCCTTGGGCTTCCGCGATTTCTTGACCGCGGTCTTGGGCTTCGGCTGTGCCTTGCCTTCGGCTTTCGTCTTGGGCTCGCTCGCGGCTTTTTTCGCCGCAGCCGGGCGGGACCGCGCGGGCTTTGCCTTTGCTTCAGGCGCCACCACAGCCGCTGCTACCGGCGCCACGGGCGCCGCCTCTATAACCGCTGGCTGCACCTTTTCCTCGGGAGCGCTTGCAGCGGGTTTGAACGTTGCCTTCTTCACCTTCTTCGCCGCGAAGGCCTCATCCGCGGCTGGAGCCGGAGGCGCGACCGGCTGGTCCCCCTTGGCCATCGTTTCACCTTTATACACCCAGCACTTGATCCCGATCACTCCGTAGGTGGTCTTCGCTTCGGAAAAGCCGTAGTCGATGTCGGCGCGCAGCGTGTGAAGCGGTACGCGGCCCTCGCGGTACCACTCGGTGCGCGCGATCTCGACTCCGTTCAAGCGCCCGGCGCTCATGATCTTGATCCCCTGGGCGCCCAGACGCATGGCGTTCTGCATGGCGCGCTTCATTGCGCGGCGGAACATGATGCGCTTCTCCAACTGCTGCGCTATCGAATCCGAAATGAGCTGCGCGTCGACTTCGGGCTTGCGTATCTCCTCGATATTTACGTGCACCATTTGCACACCGAGAAGCTTGCGCAAGTCAGCCTTGAGCATTTCGATGTCTTCGCCTTTCTTGCCGATCACGACGCCGGGGCGGGCGCTGTGGATGGTGATTCGCGCGTCCTTGGCCGGCCGCTCGATTATGACTTTGCCAACCGAGGCGTGGGCGAGTCGCTTCTTCAAATAGCTGCGGACCTTCAGGTCCTCGTTCAGCATTGCGGCAAAATTCCTGCTGTTCGCGTACCAGCGTGAGGACCAGTTCTTGTTGACGCTGAGCCTGAAGCCGATCGGATGAATTTTCTGTCCCATGGATATCCTATTTCGCCGGCTTCGCCGGCGCCTTTTTCTTTTCCTCGTCGCCGACGGTCAAGAAAATGTGGCAGCTATGCTTGGTTATACGGTTGCCGCGGCCTTTGGCTCGCGCCTGAAAGCGCTTGAGTGGCATTCCCCGTTCCACGAAGATACGTTTCACTTTCAGCTCATCGACGTCTGCTCCGTCGTTGTGCTCGGCATTGGCGATCGCCGATTCCAAAACCTTCTTGATGATTCGTGCCCCTTTCTTCGGACTGAAGGCAAGCAGATTGAGCGCTTTTTCCACCGGGAGCCCCCGGATCTGGTCGGCGACTAGTCGCCCCTTCTGGGCCGACAGCCGCACGCCGTAAAGCGTTGCCCGGGTTTCCATGGGCTCCTACTTCTTCTCGCCCGGCGCGGCGGGCGCTGGCGCGCCGCCTGCCGCGGGTGCGCCTGACGCGCCGGGAGCCCCGTGCGCACCACCCGCTCTGGCCTTGGCGGCGGCTTCAAAGACCTTCTTGTCCGCCATACCGTGGCTTTTGAAAATGCGGGTCAGCGCGAACTCACCCAACTTGTGACCCACCATGTTTTCCGAAATGTACACCGGGACGTGCTGCTTGCCGTTGTGAACCGCAATGGTCAGTCCAACGAAATCCGGCAGGATAGTCGAACGGCGCGACCAGGTCTTGATCGGGCGCTTGTCGCTCGAGGCGCGCACAGCGCCGACCTTTTTCATCAGGTGGTGGTCCACGAAAGGACCTTTCTTGACTGAGCGTCCCATGGGCTAGCCCTTGTCTCGTTTCTTGTGCCGGAACTGGATGATCATGCCGCGTGTGCGCTTGTTCTTGCGGGTCTTGTATCCCTTGGCGAGCGTGCCCCAGGGACTCACCGGGTGCTGGGCGGCAGCGGTCTTGCCCTCGCCTCCTCCGTGCGGGTGATCGATCGGGTTCATGGCGACTCCGCGGACCGTGGGCCGCACACCGCGCCAGCGCACGCGTCCGGCCTTGCCGATTGATTCCAGGCTGTGCTCTTCGTTACCGACTTCGCCGATGGTGGCGCGGCAATCGACGTGGACTTTGCGGATCTCGCCGGAGCGCAGCCGCACCTGTGCATAGCTGCCCTCGCGGGCGAGCAACTGCACCGACGCCCCTGCGGCTCTCGCCAACTGCGCGCCCTTGCCGGGCTGCAACTCGACGCAGTGAATCGTTGTGCCGACCGGAATATTTCTGAGTGGCAACGTGTTACCGGCCTTGATCGGCGCCTCTGCGCCGGACATGACCTGCGTTCCGGCCGCCAGCCCTTTGGGCGCGATGATGTAGCGGCGCTCGCCGTCCGCGTAGCAAAGCAGCGCGAGGTTCGCGCTGCGGTTGGGATCGTATTCGAGCCGCTCGACCTTAGCCGCAATGCCGTCCTTGTTGCGGCGGAAATCGACGATGCGGTAGTGCTGCTTGTGGCCGCCACCCTGATGGCGCATCGTGATGTGGCCGTTGACGTTACGCCCCGCCTTCTTCGACTGCTTTTCGACGAGCTGCTGGAAAGGCCCGCCCTTGTGCAGGTCCGGATTCACCACCTTGACCAGTTGTCGCCGGCCAGGGGAGGTGGGTTTGACTTTGACGAGCGGCATAACCTACTCCGTAACCTGGAAGGTGATTTCCTGCTTCTTGCCGTCGGGCCCGGGCATCAACGACACATAGGCCTTTTTCCAGTTACGCCGGCGCCCGACAGAACGGGCGGAGCGCTTTTCCTTGCCCTTGACGTTCGCGACCTGCACCGATCTTACTTTGGTCTTGAACATCAGCTCGACCGCTGCCTTTATTTCGGGCTTGGTCGCATCCGCTGATACGCGAAAAACATACTGGTTGTGCTTTTCTCCGACAAAGGTGCTTTTCTCGGAGACTTGCGGTGCAAGAAGCACCTGCATCAACCGTTGCGCGGGCGCGGTCATTTCAGGATCTCCTCGAACCTGGCCATCGCCTTTTTTGTGAGGATCACGTGACTGAACTGGATCAGCGAAACCGGGTCGGCGTGGTCGACGTCGAGCACGCGCACGTTGACAAGGTTGCGCGAGGACAGAACCAGGTTCTTATCCACGCTGTCGGTGATCACCAGAGCGGAGGCTAGACCCATCTGTCTGATTTTCCCTTCGAGGAGTTTCGTCTTGGGCGCATCTACAGAGAAGCTCTCGACTACTTTCAACCGGTCCTCGCGTGCGAGCTGCGACAAAATCGAGCACATGCCGGCGCGGTACATCTTTCGATTGACCTTCTGCGAGAAATTCTCGTCGGGTGAATTCGGAAAAATCTTGCCGCCGCCGCGCCACAGCGGGCTCGCTACGTCACCGGCGCGAGCGCGGCCTGTGCCCTTCTGCCGCCAGGGCTTCTTGTGCGAGTGGCGCACATCGCTGCGCCCCTTCTGCGCCCGGGTGCCGAGCCGGCCGTTGGCCCTGTAGGCCGTGACGATCTGGTGCACGAGCGCCTCGTTGTAGTCGCATCCGAACAGTGCATCCGGAGCCGCCACCGTGGCCGCGCTCTTGCCTTGTTCATTGATGAGCTTGAGTTCCATCACGCGCTCGCCTTCGCTGCGGGAGCAGCGGCGCCCTTGGGCGCAGGCGCGGATTTGGCCGAGGGCGTCGGCTTGGCCGAGGCAATCACCGGGCGCGCCGCTCTGGAAGTCGGCTTGACGACGATATCGCGGCCGCGGCTGCCCGGGACTGCGCCTTTCACCATCAGCAGCTGGCGCTCGGTATCGATGCGCACGATCTCCAGATTCAGTACGGTGCGTCGGGCCGCGCCCAGGTGCCCCGCCATTCGTTTGCCGGGAAACACGCGGCCCGGGTCCTGGGCCTGCCCGGTCGAGCCCGGTTTGTTGGTCGAAAGCGAATTGCCGTGGCTGGCACGATTGGAAGAGAAATGATGCCGCTTGATCACGCCTGCAAAACCCTTGCCTTGCGAGGTCCCGGAAACGTCGACCTTCTGGCCTATCTTGAAAATGTCCACCCCGATCTTTTCGCCGATCTTGAGATTCTCGGCGTCTTTTTCGGTGATGCGAAATTCGCGCAAGATGTGACCCGCCTCGACCGCGGCCTTGGCGAGGTGGCCTGCCGCGGCCTTGTTGACCCGGGAAGCGCGGCGCTTGCCGTACGTGACCTGGACGGCGCTGTAGCCGTCGGTCGAAGGAGTCTTGATCTGTGTGA
This sequence comes from uncultured Enterobacteriaceae bacterium, assembly GCA_964430565.1. GTDB lineage: Bacteria > Pseudomonadota > Gammaproteobacteria > Burkholderiales > SG8-39 > VBDM01. Next base: position 572 of record CAYSFD010000011.1, on the reverse strand, counting down.
CGCGGTTGTCGGAGACCTCGAGCACCGTCACCGGCAGCGAGTCGCCTTCGTCGGTGAACACACGGGTCATGCCGACTTTGCGGCCGACCAGTCCTAATGTCATTTTCTCTTACCCTTCACAACTTGATCTCCACATCCACACCCGCAGGCAGATCGAGTTTCATCAGCGCGTCCACCGTCTTGTCGGTCGGATCGATGATATCCATCAAGCGCAGGTGCGTCCTGATCTCCAGCTGGTCGCGCGAGGTCTTGTCGGCATGCGGGCTGCGCAGCACGTCGAAGCGCTCGATGCGCGTGGGCAGCGGCACCGGGCCTTTTACGACGGCGCCCGTGCGTTTGGCCGTATCCACGATCTCAAGCGCCGACTGGTCGATCAGCCGGTAGTCGAACGCTTTCAGCCGGATACGAATTTTCTGATTAGGCATGGGCTCTTACTCGATCACTTTGGCCACGACGCCCGCCCCGACGGTCTTGCCGCCCTCGCGGATGGCAAAGCGCAGGCCCTGCTCCATGGCAATGGGGGCGATCAGCGTCACCACCATCTTGATGTTGTCCCCCGGCATCACCATCTC
>CAYSFD010000010.1:0-174812 GCA_964430565.1 uncultured Enterobacteriaceae bacterium | reverse complement strand
ATGGCGGGCTCAAGCCCGCCGCTACGAAAAGCTGTCGGCTCCTCTTCAGCGCGGCCCCGAGCCGTTGGAGGAAAACCGCTCGAGGAAGCGCGTATCAAATTTCCCGGCCCGGAAGTCGGGGTCGGCGGCGATTTTCTGATGCACCGGGATCGACGTCGAAATCCCCTCGATGACGAACATTTCGAGCGCCCGGGCCATGCGGCTGACGGCCTCGGCGCGATCCTTTCCATGCACGATCAGCTTGGCGATCAAGGAATCGTAATAGGGGGGAATCACCGACTCGGCGTAGACCGCAGTGTCGACGCGCACGCCCGTTCCGCCGGGGGTGTGGAATCCGGTTATTTTTCCCGCCGAAGGAGCAAACGTGTCGGGGTCCTCGGCGCAAATCCGGCACTCGATGGCGTGTCCGCGAAGACCTACGGTTTCGCCCTCAATGGGAATTCGCTCGCCCGCGGCAATCATAATTTGGAGCTTGACGAGGTCCATTCCCGTCACCATTTCGGTCACGGGATGCTCGACCTGGATGCGCGTGTTCATCTCGAGGAAGTAGAGGTTGCGATTCTCGTCCATCAGGAATTCGACGGTGCCGGCGTTCGTGTAGCCGATGGCCTGAAGCGCCTTGATAATCTGCGCGCCCACGCGCTGCCGCACTTCCGCGTCGACCTGCGTCGAGGGAGACTCTTCCAGCAGCTTTTGATGCCGCCGCTGAATGGAGCACTCGCGCTCGCCCAGGTGAATGACCCGGCCGTGCTGGTCGCCCATCACCTGAAACTCGATGTGGCGCGGGGCCGCGACGTATTTCTCGAGATAAACGTCGGGGCAACTGAACGCCGCGCCCGCCTCGCTCTGAGCGGTGCGCAGGGCGCTTTCCAGATCGGCTTCCGATTTGACCACGCGCATACCGCGCCCGCCGCCGCCCGCCACAGCTTTGATAATGACGGGATAACCGATATCCGAAGCAATCTTTCGCGCCTCCTCAACCGAGTGAAGGATGCCCGAACCCGGAAGGATGGGCAGGCCGTGTCCGACCATGGCCTTGCGCGCGCGGTCCTTGTCGCCCATCAGCCGGATGACGTCGGGCGTGGGGCCGATGAACGTCAGGCCGGAGGTCTCGCACACTTCGGCGAAATGCGAGCTTTCGGCCAAGAAACCATAGCCGGGGTGGACGGCGTCGGCGCCGGTAATTTCCGCCGCGGAAATGATGCTGGCGATGTTCAGGTAGCTCTCCGCGCTGCGCGGCGGCCCGATACAGACCGCTTCGTCGGCAAATCGCACATGCAGCGAGAAGCGGTCGGCCTCCGAATAGACGGCGACGCTGGGGATCCCCAGCTCCTTGCAGGCGCAAATCACCCGCAGGGCAATTTCACCGCGATTGGCTATGAGTATTTTTCCAAACATCAGCGCTAACAGTACGGAAAACAGAAACTGGAAATTGGAAACTGGAAACTGGACCAGTTTCCATCTTCCAGTTTCCAATTTCGAGTTTCGAGTTACCTTTGTTTCGAAACTGGACCAGTTTCCAATTTCCAGTTTCGATTTTCTCACTTCTTATGCGACGGCTTAATCGCAAAGAGCGACTGCCCGTACTCGACGGGCTGCCCGTTCTCCATGTAGACGCGGACGACCTCGCCCGCAGCGTCCGATTCGATTTCATTCATCAGCTTCATCGCCTCGATGATGCAGATGGGCTGGCCGACCTTGACCGCATCACCGACCTCGACGAAAGGCTTGGCGCCGGGGGAACCCGAACGGTAGAACGTCCCAACCATCGGCGCCTTGACGATATGGCCTTCCAGCGCAGGGGCTTTCTCCTCCGGAGCAGGGGCCAATGCCAAGGCGGCCGCCGCTTGAACGGCGGGCGGGATCGCCCCTTGTGTGGACGGAGAAAGGACCGCAATCTCCCTTCCACCTGACCCACCCCGCACGATCCTGACTTTCTCCTCGCCCTCGGTAATCTCCAATTCGGCGATACCCGATTCCTCAACGAGGTCGATCAGTTTTTTCAGTTTTCGCAAATCCATGCTGGCCTCCTTCCGGTCCAGACGCGCACGCCTTTTCGCACTGGGGCGGGTAGAAGAATCTAGAACATATCGTAGACCCCCGGCCGGGGGGCGGGAGGTCCCCATCCTTCCTTAAGCTCCTCGTGCTTTCGCAAACTGGCAGTCAGAGCAACTGCTGCAACACCCTTCGAGTCAGTAGCAAGGGAACGCGTCCCCTTCGCGCTTTGCCTAGACCGGGGCTCTCACGAAGAGGACCTCGGTGACAGTGACTGCAGGACAAACTGCAGTGCAAGGTCGTACCCAAGGCTTCCCAGCCCGCAAATCGTACCGACCGCAAGATCGGAAAAGTACGAATGACGCCGGAATGGCTCCCTGGCGTGGATGTTCGTCAAGTGCACCTCGATATAAGGAATGCTCACTGCGGCAAGAGCGTCACGCAGTGCCACACTGGTATGGGTCAATCCCGCGGGGTTGACGATGATCCAGGAGACATGCTGTTTCTTGGACTGATGTATGCGCTCGATCAGGCCGCCTTCATGGTTGCTCTGGAAAATCTCCAGAACCGCTCCCCGGCTCCGAGCGGTGTTGCTCAGCCGCCTATTGATACTTGCGATGCTTTCGGTCCCGTAGACCTCCGGTTCGCGGCTTCCCAGCAAGTTCAGGTTGGGGCCGTGAAGCAAAAGGATGCTTTTCGTCCCTCTCGAGGATGCAGCCGAGCTTCGCCTCGGTTTGGACATGACCAGTAGTTTGCAGTAGATGGAAGAAAATTGTACAGCATTTACTGCATTTCGCAGCATGAAGAGAGCAGTGCTTTGCCAGGGATCTGTCTCCTTTCAGGGGCCGTGAGGCACGAGTGGGTGCAGATTGTTCTTTCGAGTATCTAGTTGAGACATTTCATTTCATTTAGATGGATTTAGGCGGTTTTCGAACGCAATCGAAGCATGTTCGCGACAAATCGAAGCAAATACAAGGGTCAGTCAAGCCTCTCCAGAAGGTGTCGACCCCCGCAATCCTCTAACCGTCCCGGTTGGCGAGGAGTTGGGTCACGGCTTGGACTCCCGCGCGCTCGATCGGTCGTCCAGCGAGTGTGGCCTTGACGGTGCCGCGCTCGTCCTTCGAGGTGTAGATTGCCAAATTGACCGGCACCCCCTGCCAGTCAAGTTTGAGCACGGGGACAGCGCGTACCTGGTCGCCGGCAAAGTGGCGCAGGTCAGAGATATCGTAGGGAATATTGCGGTTCAGGAGGAAAAGCTCCACCTCCTTACTGTCATCCGTGAATAGCTGCAAATCGATGTCGCTGTAGCGTCCCGCGGTGCCCCTTAGCACCGCGCCGGCAAGATAGGGGCGAAATTGCGAAAGCAGCTGCATGGCCTCACGTGCTCGCTCGCGCAGATACTGGATTCGGTCGCGCTGTTCCTCGCCTTGGTAGAGCGCCTGATAGGCTCGCAGCTCCGCTTCGATCTCCTCGTTCTTCGGCAGCGATTGTGTGTTTTCGACCCCCAACTGGCGCGCCGCCTTGCGTTTCGCGAGAGCGAAATCCTCGATGCCATCCACGGCCATCACGCGCGCTGCGGCCGCAGCGATGCGCGCGCGCATGAGTTGCTGCATGGGCTTGCTATCCTTCGGCACGGGAAAAAACGACTGGAGTCGGGCCATGATACCGCAGGGAAACGCGGCGAAGTAGGCTAGAATCTGCCCCTTTTTCCATCGGCGCCCTTTGTACTGGGGCGCTCTGTTTCCAGCTCGTGCACATTCACATCCTCGGCGCCTGCGGTACTTTCATGGGAGGCATTGCCGCGATCGCCCAAGCTGCGGGCCATCGAGTCACCGGATGTGACGCCAACGTCTATCCGCCGATGAGCACCCAGCTTGCCGCTCAAGGCATCGAGCTGACCGAAGGCTACGAAGCGGACCAGCTCGCTTTGAATCCGGACTTGTGGGTGATCGGCAACGTCGTGAGCCGGGGTAAGCCCCTTGTCGAGGGCATTCTGAATCAAGGTCGCCCGTATGTTTCCGGGCCGCAGTGGCTGGCGGAAAACGTTCTGGCGAGTAAGTGTGTGCTTGCCGTATCAGGAACGCATGGGAAAACCACGACGTCCTCCATGCTGGCGTGGATCCTGGAGAACGCCGGGTGCGCGCCAGGATTTTTGATCGGAGGGGTCCCGCAGAACTTCGGAGTATCAGCACGGTTGGGGAGCCGGAAGCATTTCGTCATTGAGGCCGACGAGTACGATACCGCTTTCTTTGATAAGCGCTCCAAGATGGTGCATTACCGCCCCCGGATCGCCGTCGTGACCAACATCGAGTTCGATCATGCCGATATCTTCCCCGATCTCGCAGCGATCGAGACGCAATTTCATCATTTTCTTCGTACTGTCCCCGGGTCCGGTCAAGTCGTTGTGAATGGCGCGGATCCAGCGATCGATCGCGTCCTGGCGCGAGGCTGCTGGACTCCGGTGGATCGGTTTGGGGTAAGCCAGGGCTGGAGCGCGAGCGACCTCGGAGGCGGCTGCTTCGAGGTGCTCCACGAGATGAAGCCGGTCGGTCGGCTGTGCTGGGAACTGCTTGGAGAACACAATCGTCAGAATGCGCTCGCCGCGATTGCCGCGGCGCGCGCTGCCGGGGTCGATCCGGTCGCAGCCTTGGATGCTCTCGCGCGCTTCCAGAGCGTCAAGCGCCGCATGGAGTTAAAGGGTAAGGCAGCCGGGGTCTCCATCTGGGACGACTTCGCGCACCACCCCACAGCCATCTCCACGACGCTTGCAGGCCTGCGGGAAAAGGTTGGAGAGGCACGCATTCTGGCGGTGCTCGAACCACGCTCCAATACCATGAGAGCCGGGTTCATGAAGGACCGATTGCCGGCGAGCCTTGAACGGGCCGACCGGGTTTTCTGTTACAGCGCAAACCTCGACTGGGACGCTCAGACCGCCCTGGCGCCGCTTGGCGCGCGCGCGCGCTGCGAGACGGATCTTGGGCGGCTCGTTGGGGCGATCGTCGCCGAGGCGCGCGCTGGCGATCAGGTGCTCGTCATGTCAAACGGAGGTTTCGGGGGGATCCATGATCGACTGCTCGCAGAATTTGAAAAACGAGCGGCGGCAAGCGCGAAGGTATGATCGTCTACTTGCACGGATTCAATAGCTCTCCGCGGTCATACAAGGCCCAATACCTCAAGCGTTACCTCGAAGCGCGCGGAAAGGGCGATGAATTTAGCTGCCCCCAACTGCCGCACCTGCCTGATCTGGCCGTTCAGCTTATCGAAGCCGAGCTGGAGCACCCTCGGGGAAAGAAGATTACGCTCGTCGGGAGCTCGCTAGGGGGCTTCTATGCGACTTGGCTTGCGGAGAAGAGGGATCTCCGCGTGGTGCTGATCAATCCGGCGATTGACCCGCACGTGGGGCTGCGCGCCTTCCTCGGTCCGCAGCAGGCTTATCACGGCGGCGAAAGCCACGAGCTTACCGAAGAGCACCTGCGCCAATGGGAGAAGCTCTTCGTGACCCAGGTGCATCCCGAGCGCTACCTGCTTCTGGTCGAAACGGGCGACGAAGTGCTCGACTACCGGGTCGCGGTGAAGAAATACCAGGGTGCAAGACAAATCGTGGTGCAAGGCGGCGACCACACGCTCGCAAGCTTTCCTCAGCACATTCCGGCGATCATGGAATTCGCCGCGATGGACTGACTACTTCAACACCTTCCAGACCGAACTCCCGTCCTTGAGCGCGTAGCGCCCCACTTCTTCTTCGTCGAACTTGAATCCCAGACCTGGAGTTTTCGGCAGAAGCAGCATGCCGTCTCTGGTGTCGAGCTGGGTGTCGATGAGACGCCGGAAATTGAGCACCTGGTCGTCGGGAAAGAACTCGACGTAACGCGCGTTCTGCGTCGCTGCCACCAGGTGCGCGTGCAGATCGTGAAACCAATGCGGGCAGACGGTGACGCCGTAGCTCGCGGCGGTAGCTGCGATCTTTCTCCATTCGGAGACTCCGCCGCACACCAGCGCGTCGGTCTGCAGGATCTGCGCGGCGCCCTTGTCGAGGATCTCCTTGAAATGCCAGCGCCCAGCGCCAATCTCGCCGGTCGCCACCATGACTCGTGTGAGTTTCGCAAGGCGCGCATGGTTGTCGATATCGTCGGGAAAGAACGGCTCCTCGATCCAATAGGGATCGTAGGACTCGAACCGCTCCATATATCGCATCGCGGTCGGCAGATCGTGCCAGGCATTGTTTGCATCGAGCATCAACTCGACCTCCGGTCCGATCGCCTCTCGCGCGGCTTTCACCCGAGCTTCCTCTTCCTTGGGCGAGAGCCGCCCCACCTTCATTTTCACCGCGCGAAAGCCCGCTCTGACGTAGCCAGCCATCTCGTCTCCGAGTTCCTTCGGCGTCTTGCCGGCGACGTAATAGCCGCCGCTTGCGTAGGCGGGTACGGCGTCGTCGACCGCCGCACCTAGATACTTGTACAGAGGAAGTCTCACTGCGCGTGCGTTCAGGTCCCAGAGTGCGCAATCGAGAATCGAGATTGCACGCATGGCGCTGCCCGCGCGCCCGTGCAAGAGCGTTTCCTGGAACATCCGCTGCCACAGGCCCTCAACAAGCAGGCTGTCGCACCCGAGCAGTATAGGCGCGAGCAACTGCTCCACGGCGTGAGCGACGAGCGTTCCGCCCGAGGATCCCGCGTAGCAGAATCCGATGCCTTCGACCCCGCCAGCGCCCACCTTGACGAGCCCATAGTCGCGCGCCGACACAGTACGTGTGGCGAAGCTGGTTGCGGTTTCGAGCGGCACTCGGGCTGTCGCAACGGCAATCGATTCGATCTTTGCCATTCTTCGGTCCTTTGAACCCGGTTACAAAACGAGGAATCACCTCGTCCTTGTTTGAATCACTCTGAAAAAGCCCCTCGGGCTCTGTCCGGAAGTCCGGACGGACTACGATACAATCAAGGCCTCTTTATATCATCTCCGCCGAGTCAACGCGACGCGGCTCGCTCGTTTTGCTTCCCTGTGGTGAACGTCCTCTACGAAGACAACGGCACGTTCAAGGTTGCCACGGTACTCACCGACGGGGACAGCTCCCTGCTGGTCGAGGCGCCTCACGGCAAGCGCGTCAAGATCAAGGCAAGAGACGTTCTGCTGCGTTTTCCGGAGCCGGCCCCTGTCGAGCTGCTGGCGCAGGCCGAGGCGATGGCGGGCGGCATCGATACGGATTTCCTGTGGCAGTGCTGCGGCGGCGAGGAATTCGGTTTTGCGGAACTCGCTCGCGAGTATTGCGGTCGCGCCCCCTCGGCGATGGAAGCGGCCGGAATCCTTGTGAAACTCCACTCCGCCCCGGCGTATTTTTATCGCAAAGGCAGGGGGCGATACCGGGCCGCGCCGCCGGAAACGCTGCGGGCCGCGCTTGCAGGCATCGAGCGGAAAAAGCAGCAGCAACTACAAGTCTCGACTTGGTCGGACCAACTCGTCCGCGGGGAGCTTCCCGAGGAGTTCCGGCCGATGCTCGCGCAGCTCCTGTACAAGCCCGATCGCGGCCGGCCTGAAACCAGAGCGCTTGAGGAGGCTTGCTCAAAGGCCGGGCTCTCTCCGGCGAAACTGATGGAGCGTTGCGGCGCGCTCCCCTCCAGCCACGACTATCACCTGAATCGGTTTCTCTACGAGTACTTTCCCAAGGGGACGGGTTTTCCGACGGGGCTCGAGATTACCGAACCGCGGAACCTGCCGCTCGCTGACGTAGCCGCATTCAGTCTTGACGACGCGGCCACGACGGAAATCGACGATGCGTTCTCCCTTACTCCCCTTGGCGGAGACCGCATTCGCGTGGGAATTCACATTGCCGCGCCCGGGCTCGGCTTCGCTCCCGGTTCGCCGCTCGATGCCGTGGCACGCGAGCGGCTTTCGACCGTTTACATGCCCAGCCACAAGTTCACGATGTTGCCGCACCAAGCGATCGAGTGCTTCTCCCTCGCCGAGGGAGAAGCGCGCCCGGCGCTTTCCCTCTACCTGGACGTACGCGCGGACGATTTCGCCGTCGAAGCCTGCCACACACGCGTCGAGCGAGTGCGCATTGCAGCGAACCTGCGCCATCAGGCAGTCGAGGATCTTGACACAGCCTTTATCGCCGGAGAATCGCGCGAGGACATTCCATTTTCGCGTGAGTTGTGCACGCTTTGGAAGTTTGCGCTCGCCCTCGAGCGGGTGCGCGGCAGGCCCTCCGCAATGCCTGAACGTCCCGACTACACCTTCCGCATCGAGGGTCACGGGGAACTCGCGCGTGTCATCATTACTGAGCGCCGGCGCGGCACACCTCTGGACAAGCTGGTCTCCGAATTGATGATCGCCGTCAACGGCACATGGGGAAAGCTGCTCGACGATCACGACGTCGCGGCGATCTACCGCGTGCAGTCGACCGGAAAGGTGAGGATGGCCACTTCGGCCATGGCGCACCAGGGCCTGGGAATCAGCCATTACACTTGGGCGAGCTCGCCGCTGCGCCGGTACGTGGATCTAGTCAACCAATGGCAGCTGCTCGCGCTGCTCGGCGGGAATGCCCCGCCGTTCCCACGCAATTCCGACCTGATGCTCGCAGCAGTGCACGACTTTGAAGCAACCTACGCCGCCTACGATGAGTTTCAGGGCCGCATGGAGCGTTATTGGTGCTTGAGATGGATGTTGCAGGAGGCAATCGAGGTTGCGGGAGCCGAGGTGGTGCGCGAGAATCTCGTGAGATTCGATGGCCTTCCGCTCTATGCTAGGGTGCCGTCGTTACCGGAACTGGCGCCCGGGACCGGCGTCGAGATTGCAGTGACGGGAATTGACCTTGTCGAAGCCGATTTCAGGTGCGTGTTCCGCTGCCTCAAGGAAACCCCCGCGAATTCCGTGACGTCACTCTCATGAGACAAAGCTCTAGAAAACGCCTAGAATCACCTGATTCACAAAGCTTTTAGGGGTTGCAAGTTGGGTTTTCCCAAATTTGACTTCAGCTCATCTGCGTGGACTTGGCCTCAGCCGCTTGCCAGGCTCGACCCCGATTCACGCGTGCTGGCCATGGCGCTCTCGGCCTCGATCGTTCTGCATGCGATCGTGCTCTCGATCCACTTCAAGTTGCCCGACAAGATGGCCAGGCTAACGCCGACACAGCTCGAGGTAGTGCTGGTGAATGCGAAGTCCCGCTTTAGGCCGGCGCGACCCGAAGTCCACGCTCAAGCGAACCTCGACGGTGGGGGCGACACCGACCTGGACCGCCGCGCGAAATCACCGTTTCCCGTTCTGCGGCAAATTGAACCGGGCACGGACCTCAAGCACGCGGCGCGCCGTGTGCAGGAACTCGAGGCGCGCCAAAGGCTGCTGCTTTCGCAGGCCCAATCCCGACAAGACGTGACCGCGGAGGAAACAAAGCCAAAGACCGCGGCAAAAGCGCACGTCTCGGGAGCGGAGCTTGCCGAAAGCGCCCTGATCATCGCCCGCATGGAGGCCCAGATCGCGCGGCAGATCGAGGAGTACAACAAGCGCCCACGCAAGACTTTCGTCGGGGCGCGTGCCGCCGAAGTTCGCTACGCGCTCTACGTTGAAGACTGGCGCCAGAAGATCGAGCGCATCGGCAATCTCAACTATCCCGAGAGTGCCCGCGGCAGGATCTACGGCACCCTCCGGCTTACCGTGTCGATAAACTTCGACGGTACGGTGGCGGCCATGGATCTCGAGCGATCTTCCGGTTACAAGATTCTCGATGCCGCCGCGCAGCGCATCGTTCAGCTTGCGGCGCCCTACGCCAAGTTCCCGGCCAACATCCGCAAGGAAACCGACATTCTGGTGATTACCCGCACCTGGCATTTCGTGCGCGGCGATAAAGTTTTGAGTGAATGAGGAAAGCTGCATTCCTTCAGCAACGCGAGCCGAGCAAGCTGTGTCGTCATCGTCGGCCCCACTTCGCGCATGAGGCTGCTCGTCTTGCTGTGGAAGTTGTTCTGCTATCCCGTCGGGATGGCGGTCATCACCCTTGCGATCTACGAGTTTTGGTTCTTCGCGCAAATCCTATATTGGGTCGACAACAATCCTGCGACGACCCAATTCATGGAGGCTCGCCTGGAAGCGCTGAAACAAAAGCAGCCGAAGGCGGGACTCGATCAGACTTGGGTGGCCTACGAACGGATATCGGTCCACCTTAAGCGCGCCGTCATCGTGGCCGAGGACGCAAAGTTCGTCGATCACGAAGGCTTCGACTGGGAAGGCATCCAGCGGGCCATGGACAAGAATCAGCGGGTCGGCAAATTCGTCGCCGGGGGCTCGACCATCACCCAGCAACTCGCGAAAAACCTACTGCTTTCGGGCGAGCGCAGCCTGCTGCGCAAGGGCCAGGAAGCGATATTCACGGCGATGCTGGAGGCCACGATGGACAAGCGTCGCATTTTTGAGATTTATCTCAACGTCGCCGAATGGGGCGAGAACATCTTTGGTGCCGAGGCCGCGGCACGCCACTACTTTGGAGTAAGTGCGGCGAGCCTCGAACCCAATCAGGCGGCGCGTCTGGCCGCCATGCTTCCACGCCCGCGCTACTATGACCGCTATCGAAGCTCGGAATATCTTGCGCACTACAGCGAAAGCATCCTGGCGCAGATGCACACCGCACAGGTTCCCTAGAGACGCCAGTGGCCCAGCGCAGGCAGCCTAAGGCTGCCCTGCCGCGAGGCGGCCGCGAGGGACGTCGATGCGCGCAAGCAGCAGGAGGCCGACAACGAAGAACCCACCAGTCGCAAGCATCGCCAAACGATGATTGCCATCGGTGCTCCAAGTTACCACGCCATACGTGAGCGGCCCCAGAATCGATGAAAGCTTTACCGCCATGCCCCAAAGGCCGAAAAACTCGGCGTGCCTGTCGGCGGGGCTGAGGTAAGCGACGAGCGCGCGGCCCGCCGACTGCGAGGAGCCGAGGCAGAATCCGGCGAGATTGGCTGCGACCCAGAAAAGCCCAGGCCCCGTCGCTGCCCAGGCTATCAGCGTTGTCGCGATCCAAAGAACAAGGGTTAGGGCGATGGTGCGGATGTGCCCGAGGCGGTCCTGAATATGGCCGAAAGCGAAAGCGCCGATGGCGGCGGTCACGTTGACCGCCAGGATCAGGACAATCGTGTCCTTTGTAGAAAAGCCGAGCGCCTGTTCGGCGTAAACGGCTGCGAGAGCAACCACGGTCTGGATTCCGGCCTGGTAGAAGACAATGCATAGGAGAAAACGTCCCAGATCCTGATAGCGCGCCGCGTCGCGCACTGTCTGCGCAAGGCGAGCAAAGGCCGCCCGCGCCACATTTTCGCCGGCGGCGCGCGGCACCGGGCGGGCACGCTCCTTAAGCATGATGAAGGTCGGCAGGCTGGCCGCGGCAAAGACCGCAGCAGTGATCAGCATTGCGACCGGAACGAAGTGTTGCGCTTCTTCGCCGTGAGCCTGCGCCCAGGTTACATAGCCCAGGCAAAGCCCCAGGGTCAGGATTCCGCCCAGATAGCCGAGGCTCCAACCCCAGCCCGACACGCGCCCCAGGGCCTCGCCTTTCGCGAGCTCAGGCAGGAACGCAGCGATGAGGTTTTCGCCCAAGCCAAAACAGAAGTTGGAGAGCAGCAAAAGCGCTACGGCGAGCGCGAGCGTGTCGGGCCCAGTAGAAGCGAGCAGCGCTGTGGCGAGCACGCAACCCGCAGTGGTCAGGGCGAGCAGGCCCTTTTTTGCCGCGCGCAGATCGGCGTAGGCTCCGACGATAGGCCCTGTGAGCAGGATGCAGGCGTACGAGACCGATAATGTTGCCGTCCACGCCAGTGTTGCCCAGGGGGCGTTGCCGGCAATCACGGCAACGAAGTAGGCGTTGAACACGGCGGTAATGACGACCGTGGTGTATCCCGAGTTGGCAAAGTCGTACATCGCCCAGGCGAAAACCTCTCTGGGGCGCACCTCGTCGGCAAGGTTTCTTGAAAGGGTCATATCAGCTCGAGAGGCGAACTGCCCCTCGGTTTCCTTGTTGGCGGTGTCGTGATCTCCGAGAGCGAAACGGACGGTGCGATTGGGCCAGATTTTCTTTCGCCATGATACAGCCGGCTGCTAGAATCGCCGCAGCCGCGCGCGGCGCGGCCCGCGGCACCACGCGGAGTGCAATTCGAATAGAAGGCTGGCGCGCATGATCGAACCCCTCAGCCCGAAGAAGGAGCTCGAGGACCTCAAGGCCGACCTGCTCGAGGTTCAGGAGCTGCTGGAGCGCTACCGCCTGATCGAGCGCCCGGAAATGCAAGAGCGCGAACCCGAGCAGTCCCTCGTAGAGGAGCAAGACACCGCCGAGCTACGCGCCAAGCTCGATTCCATGCATCCGGCCGATATCGCCTACGTGCTCGAGTCGCTGCCGGGAGAGGAGCGGCTCGCCGTCTGGAGCCTTGTCAAGGCGGAGCGCAACGGCGAAATCCTGCTCGAAGCCTCGGATGCGGTGCGCGAGACGCTCATCCGCAGCATGGATTCTCGGGAACTCGTCGCGGCGGCCGAACAGCTCGAAGCGGACGAGATCGCCGACCTCGCCCCGGACCTGCCCCAAGAGGTCATCCAGGACGTCTTTCAGGCGCTGCCGGTCGAAGAACGCGAACAGTTGCGCGCAGCGATGTCCTATCCCGAGGACGCAGTCGGCGCGCTGATGGATTTCGATGTCGTCAGCGTGCGCGAGGACACCGGGATCGAGACTGTCACGCGCTACCTGCGGCGCTTCGATGCTCTGCCGCATCACACCGACCAGATATTCGTGGTCGACCGCGACGAGCGCTTGAGAGGCGTCCTGCCACTCCCCAAGCTGATCGTCTCGGAGCTCGAGCACGACGTCGGTAAGGTCATGGTGAGCGAAGTCGTTACGTTTCAGCCCGGTGACAAGGCCCAGGACGCCGCAACGGCCTTCGAGCGTTACGGCCTGGTCTCGGCTCCCGTGGTGGACCAAGAGGGAAAGCTGGTCGGCCGCGTGACGGTGGACAAGGTCGTGGATTTCATTCGAAGCAAAAGCGAGAGCGAGCTCTTGACGCAAGCCGGGCTGCGTGAGGAGGAGGACGTATTTTCCTCGGTCTGGACGAGCGTGAAGAACCGCTGGTGGTGGCTGGCGATCAATCTCGTCACCGCTCTTGTTGCCTCGCGCGTGATCGGGGCCTTCGAGCACTCGATCGAAAAACTCGTCGCGCTTGCCGCGCTCATGCCTATCGTGGCGGGCATCGGCGGCAACTCGGGCAACCAGACCATCACCCTGATCGTGCGCTCGGTCGCGCTCGGCCAGGTGCAGAGGGATCAGGCAAAAAAACTTCTCGCAAAGGAACTCGGCGTTTCTCTGCTAAACGGGCTTATATGGGGTAGCGCTCTGGGCCTGATTGCCTATTGGCTCTACCAGAAGGTATCGCTGGGTCTGGTGATGACCGCAGCGATGACGCTGAACCTCGCACTTGCCGCGACCGCCGGGGTGCTCATTCCGCTGACCCTGTTGCGTTTCGGGCGCGACCCTGCGCTCGGCTCCTCGGTTATGATCACCGCGATTACCGACAGCGGCGGGTTTTTCATTTTCCTGGGGCTGGCGACGATTTTTCTGGTGTGAACCCGGTCGGCAAGATCGAACGGCAACGCTGGTCGTCCCGCGCCTCACTCCGGGCGGGAAAACGCGCTGTCGGCCGCCGAGATTGTCTCGGCTACGTCGGCTTCGGTATGCGCGGCGGACACGAAACCGGCTTCGTACGCCGAGGGAGCGAGGTATATGCCCCGCTCCAGCATTGCGTGGAAAAACCGCTTGAACCTTTCCGTGTCGCATTCCAATACTTCCCCATAGCTCGAAGGCGGTATGGCGCGAAAGTACATGCCGAACATGCCTCCCACCGACTTGGCCGAGAACGCAACACCGCGTTTGAGCGCAGCCGTGGCGAGGCCGTCGCAGAGCGAGCGCGTAGTCGCGGCGAGGCGATCATAAAAATTCGGGGCCTGAATCTTTTTCAAGGTCGCGAGCCCTGCGGCCACCGCGACCGGATTGCCCGAGAGCGTTCCGGCCTGGTACACCGGACCGAGCGGTGCGATGTTCTCCATAAGGTCGCGCCGGCCGCCGAAGGCGCCCATGGGCATCCCTCCACCGATCACTTTTCCCAGTGTAACCAAGTCCGCTTGCACGCCGTAGAGTCCCTGCGCGCCCTGCAGCCCTACACGAAATCCCGTCATGACTTCGTCGAAAATCAGCACTGCCCCGTGCCGGGTGCACAAGTCGCGTAGCCGATGCAGGAATCCGGGCCGCGGCTCGACAAGGTTCATGTTACCGGCGACCGGCTCGACGATGACGCAGGCGATTGAAGCGCCCGACTCATCGAACGCTGCATCGAGCTGTGCCAGGTCGTTATAGGCGAGCACCAGCGTTTGCGCCGCAGTCTCGGCCGTCACGCCGGCCGAAGTCGGATTGCCCAAAGTGAGGGCGCCGGAGCCCGCTTTGACGAGCAGGCCGTCGGCGTGACCGTGATAGCAACCTTCGAACTTGACGATGCGGCTGCGGCCGGTGGCGCCGCGCGCAAGCCGCAGCGCCGACATGGTCGCCTCGGTACCTGAGCTGACCAGGCGCACCAGTTCCATCCCCGGAACGAGTCGCGTAAGCGCTTCGGCCATCTCGGCCTCGAGTTCGGTCGGCGCGCCGAAGGAGAGTCCGCGGCCTGCCGCTTCGCGTACGGCCGCCACGACATCGGGCTCGGCGTGCCCGAGCACGAGCGGCCCCCAGGAGCCGACATAGTCGAGGTATTCGCGACCGTCGGCGTCCCAGATGCGGCTGCCCTTGCCGCGCACGATGAATCGGGGCGTGCCCTCCACCGCCCGAAACGCGCGCACCGGCGAATTGACTCCACCGGGAATGGTTTTCTGTGAGCGGGCAAACAGCGATTCGTTCCTGCTCATGGATTCCTCTTGTCGAACAGACGATCGAAACTGCGCGCGGCCGCCGCGATGTCGGGCGCGTCGAACAGCGCGCTAATTACAGCTACGGCGTCGACCCCCGCCGCGATCAGCGTCTGCGCATTCTCCGGCGTTATGCCTCCGATTGCGACGATCGGAGAATCCAGGCGCGCCTTCGCCTCGCCATACAGTGAGAACCAAGCGCGGGTTGCTCTCGGTTTGGTCACTGAAGGAAAAGCGCTGCCAAACGCCACGTAATCGGCGCCCGCATCGCGCGCGGCGATTGCAAGCTCTAGCCGGTCATAGCAGGAAGCGCCGAGCAGCATGCCATTACCCAGTTTTGCGCGCGCTGCGCCAATTGAAATGTCTTCTCGCCCAAGGTGCAGGCCGTCAGCCCCGATCGCTACGGCCAGATCGAGGTCGTCGTTGACGATGAGCGCAGCGTCAACCGCGTGGCACAGCGCGAGCAGCGCAGCGCCTTGTTCGCGTCGCAGTGCGGCGCTCCCGGACTTGTTGCGGTATTGCACGATGCGTGACCCGCCCGCAAGCGCTTGGCGCACCTTTCGGGCGAGCACCTCGGTGTCGGGCTCATCGGGCGTGACGGCATACAGCCGCCGAACCCGGTCGGACGAAGCGGAGAACCGCTTACGGCTTTCCGACGCCCGGCTCATCCATTTCCCGCGCCCAAAAGAACCGATCCGGAATGTATTGCCCCATGCCGGGACGGAAGCCTGCGTTCAAGGTTTGCCAGGTGTACTCCTGAGCTTCGCGAACCGCTTGAGGCAGCTCGATGCCATTGGCGAGCGTCGCCGCGATTGCGGCGGCCAGCGTGCAGCCCGAGCCGTGATAGCTCCCGGTGAGCCTTTCCCAACTGTCCGAGCGCACCACGCCTTCGTGTCCATAAAGGGTATTCACTACCTTCAGCGTGTTCTCGTGCGTACCCGTGATGAGCACATATTCACAGCCCATGCCGAGCAATTTCTCGGCGGCGTTGGGGAGAGCAAGCTCCTCTTCGTCTTCGCCGTCGGCCTGGGCGAGGCGACGCGCCTCGCGGCTGTTCGGAGTAAGAATGGTGGTCTGGGGCAGCAGCAGTTCGCGCATCGCCGAGATCATGTCCTCGGTCGCGAGCTCCTCGCCGCGTCCCGAGGAAAGCACCGGGTCGAAGATAAGCGGCACATCGGGATAGTCGGAAACGACTTCGGCGATCACCGCGATATTCTCGATGCTGCCGACCAGCCCGATCTTGAACGCGGCCACCTGCATATCCTCGAGCACAAGCCGCGCCTGGTCCGCCACCCAGTCTGAGTCGATCGCTTGCACATTTTCGACCCCGGCGGTGTCCTGAACGGTGATCGCGGTCACGACCGAAAGTGCATGGCATCCCATCGAGGCGAGCGTCAGCAGATCGGCTTGAATCCCCGCTCCGCCGGTCGGATCCGTAGCGGCAAACGCAAGCACGATGGGGGGGAATGCGGGCGAGGCCATGGAGAAGGACTTATTGGCGCTGGCGGGCGGCTCGCCGGCCGGGGTAAGATGCAGCAACCCATTGTAACCTATCCCAACCCGATGACGGAAAAGCAAGAATTTCGAACTTGGATGTGCCTGATCTGCGGCTTCATCTACGACGAGGCGGCGGGTTTGCCTGAGGAGGGAATCGCGCCAGGGACTCGCTGGGAGGACATCCCGATGAATTGGAACTGTCCGGAATGCGGCGCCCGAAAAGAGGATTTTGAGATGGTCCAGCTTTGAGTTGGGCATGTTTCCTGCATCACCGTAAACTCCAGCCAATACCGGGAGCAGGCACACTCCCTACCCTAATAGTGCTTCTGAGATCTTTTCTACAAGGCTTTGTTTTGACAGGATTTCGCTGTATAGTGCCATCGGAAGAAGTAGCGACGCTCAAAGCGGGTCCCGACGAGGGTGTCGGAACGTGGAGGAAGTGCTTGAGGTGGAGAGCTTGAGCCCAGCGGCAAATCTTGCCGGCGTCAAGGTAATGGTGATCGACGATTCGAACACCATCCGACGCAGCGCGGAGATTTTCCTGGTTCAGGCCGGCTGCAAGGTAATACTCGCCGAGGACGGATTCGATGCTCTCGCCAAGATCAGTGATCACCAGCCCGACATTATCTTCGTGGACATCATGATGCCGCGGCTGGACGGTTATCAAACCTGCGCACTGATCAAGAAGAACACCCGTTTTGCCGCCATACCGGTGATTGTGTTGTCTTCGAAAGACGGTCTGTTCGATCGGGCGCGCGGCCGGATGGTAGGCTCGGACGAGTATCTGACCAAGCCCTTTACGAAGGACAGTCTCCTGAAAACCATAGGCGCGCACGCGCCGGTTCGTACTGCTTGAGGAGTTTGCCATGCCGATAAAGAAAATTCTGATCGTGGATGATTCGCCGTCCGATCGGCAGTTTTTCATGGAAACGCTGTCCAAACAGGGCTATCAGTGCGTGACCGCGGAAAATGGAGATGAGGGGATCGCAAAATCGAAGTCGGAGAAACCCGATCTGATCCTGATGGATGTCGTCATGCCCGGTACGAACGGCTACCAGGCGACGCGCGCCATCACGCACGACGAGGCGACCAAGCACATACCGGTGATTGTCGTCACGAGCAAGAACCAGGAAACCGATCGAATCTGGGGCATGCGCCAGGGCGCCAAGGATTACTTGATGAAGCCGATAGATCCCAAGGAACTCTTGGCGAAAGTCGCGGGGCTCAAATAGGCGCCTGACTCGTGGCGAAACAGATCAGTCTTCGAGAATTCCAGCAAGGGCTTGCGCAGCGGTTGCGCGAGGCGCAAGCCGAAACCGAGCCCACCTCGCGGCTGGGTGTGCAGACCGGAAACCGCTATTGGCTGCTTAGGCTCGATGATGCGGGGGAGATGCAGCCGCTTCCCGAGATCTCCAGTGTCCCGCTCACTAAGTCCTGGTATCTGGGCATGGCGAACATCCGCGGTGTGCTGGCGAGCGTCGTGGATTTTGCCGCCTTTATGGGAGGTGAGCCGACGGTGCGTACCCCGGAATGCCGCCTGCTGCTGATCGCCGAGCGCTTCCAGTCGTTCAGCGGACTGATGATCAGTCGCATGCTTGGACTTAAGAACGTGCAGATCATGCAAGCGACGGAGGAGGCAGCCGACCGAGCATGGGTTGGCACCGCCTATCGCGACAACGACGGCCGTCTTTGGCGAGAGCTCGACATGGCCGCGCTTGTCGCGCACGACGATTTTCTACATGTGGCGCACAGCGCGCCTCGAATGTAACGCGGGCAACAGGAGGACCTATGGCATTTCTCAGACTGCCGACCCAAAGGGATGGTGTGCCGGCAACGCCGAAAGTCGTTCCCAAGGTTACGCCCAGGGTCGTGGCCAACCGGCCCGTACCCGGCCCCACTACCGTCGCCGAGGGCCCGAAAGGTCGCTTGTTGGGGCTCGGCAGGATGCGCGTCGGCCAGCAATACACGATTCTGGGCGCGATTTTCGCGCTGCTCTTTGTCGCAGCCGCAGTCATCGTTTTCAAGGACAACAACGAAGCCACCTATGGCACGGTTTACGTGTCCACCTCCGCACAAATGCGCATGTTGAGCCAGCGCATCGCGAAGGCGGCGCAATCCGGACTGATCGGCAGCCCCGAGGCGTTCAAGCAGTTGCAGCAATCGCGCGACGAGTTCGTTACGGCGCTGAAACTGCTCACGCAAGGAGGGCAGACGGGCGACGTTTCCCTGCCGCCGAGTGCCGATACGGTAAAGCCTCAGCTTGACGCGCTGACCAAGGAATGGGAAAAGACCGACCGCAGCGTGCAACTCGTTCTCAAGGAGTCCAAGAATCTTATCGGCCTAGCCTCCGCCGTGCGCCTGATCAATGCCAACAACCCGGTCCTACTCGACCTGGCCGAGCAGATCCAGGCGCTCAAACTGCAATCCCAGGCACCGGCGCGGGAGATCTCGCTCTCCGGGCAGCTCGTCATGCTGACGCAGCGACTGGCGCGGAACGCGAACGCCATGCTGGGCGCCGACGTCATCGACCCGGAAGTGGCATTCCTCATGGGTAAGGACACCACCAGCTTCCGCGAGGTGCTGCAAGGCTTGAGCAAGGGCAGCGATGTGTTGCGCGTCGCTGCAGCGAAGGATTCGGAGCAGCAGGAAAAGCTTGCCGAATTGGACAAGGCCTACCAGGAGTTCCAGACGGCGGTAGCCTCGATTCTAGGAAACCTCCAGGCCCTGGTGAACGCAAAGGAGGCCGGGCGCAGAGTCGTGGATGACTCCGAGGCCCTGCTTGCCGCCTCCCAAAAGCTTACGGATGGCTACGAGCAGGAACTCGGGGGGCGCGCACAGAACTTCATCGTGCTCGGCTTACTCGTGCTCGCCGCCATCGGCGTCATTGGCTTGCTGGTGACCGTGTACCTCGGCGACACCCGCAGGCGTACCGACGAGTCCGAGCGCGTTCGCGCCGAGACCGAGCGCACCAACCGGTCCAACCAGGATGCGATTCTGCGACTGATGAACGAGATGGGGAACCTCGCCGAGGGCGATCTCACCGTCAAAGCGACGGTGACCGAGGAGATCACGGGTGCGATTGCCGACTCGGTCAACTTCACCATCGATGAGTTGAGGGGCCTGGTCGGCCGGATCAACTCCGCCGCCGCACAGGTGACGACCGCGACGGAGTCCGCGCAGAAGACCTCAGCGCAGCTGCTCGCCGCCGCGGAGAAACAATCTGTCGAGATTCGCCAGACGAGTGCGTCGGTCGTGAGCATGGCAAAGACGATGGGCGAGATGTCGATGAGCGCCTCGCAGTCGGCCAACGTGGCGCGCCAGTCCATCGCTGCGGCGCAGAAAGGTACCCAGGCGGTGCAGAACTCGATCTCCGGCATGAACGAAATCCGCGAGCAGATCCAGGAAACCTCCAAGCGCATCAAGCGCCTGGGCGAGTCCTCGCAGGAGATCGGCGAGATCGTGGAGTTGATCTCCGACATCACCGAGCAGACGAACGTTCTTGCGCTGAACGCTGCGATCCAGGCGGCCTCCGCGGGCGAAGCCGGACGCGGCTTTACCGTAGTCGCAGAGGAAGTGCAGCGGCTGGCCGAGCGAAGCGCTGAGGCGACCAAACAGATCGGTGCGATCGTGAAGACCATTCAGACCGATACGCAGGACGCGGTCTCCGCCATGGAAAAAAGCACCCAGGGCGTGGTCGAAGGGGCGCGGCTGTCGGATGCCGCGGGCCAGGCGCTCGCGGAGATCGGGATGGTGTCACAGCGCCTCTCGCAGCTGATCGAGGGCATCACGACGACGACCGAGGAGCAGGCGAAATCGGCGACCAACGTAGCCAGGAGCATGCAGGACATCCTCAATATCACACAACAGACTACCGAGGGCACTAAGCGCACCGCGGTGTCGATTGGCCAGCTCGCCGAGCTCGCCAAGGAGCTGAAGGGGTCGGTGTCAGGCTTCAAGATCGCCTAGAACCGCCAGTCGGCATTAATGACAGCACGCGCCGAATTCGATGTCGGGCCGCTTTCCTGGGTCAAAGGCGAGATAGACCAGGCCCTCCAGCGCGGCCAGGAGGCCTTGCGCGCGTTCGCCGCAAACAGCGACGATGCTGCGCAGCTCAAATCGAGCCGGTCACACCTGCACCAGGCTCACGGGGCGCTCTCAATCGTCGGGCTGGACGGCGTCACCTGCCTGTCCGAGGAACTGGAGAGCCTGCTCGCCGGCCTTGAAAAGGAAGTCTCGCTCAGGAAAACCGAGATCTTCGCGCTTGCCGAGCGTACGTTTAGCGGCATCCTCGCCTATCTAGACCAGCTGATGGCGGGCAACGCCAATCAGCCGCTCAGGCTTTTCCCGCTGTATCGCGATGTGGTCATGGCGCGCGGCGGGCAGGCCGATCCCACCGATCTTTACTTTCCGGATCTGTCTTTCCGCCCGCCCAAGCGGGACAGGATCTCGGTGACATTGAAAGCGGGCGAAGCGGATAAATACCTGCGCGAGCAGCGCAGCCGATACCAGCGTGGCTTCGTCAAGTGGCTGAAGAACGATGCAGTCGGGGCCGAGGAAATGCGGGCCGTGATCGAAGCGATCGAGGCCACGCAGGGGCCCACGCCGCAACGCGCTTTCTGGTGGGCATCACTCGCCTTCTTCGACGCGCTCGCACGCAAGGCGCTGCCTGCAGACCTGGACACGAGGCAACTTTGCAACCGCATCGAACAACAGATCAAGCGCATGGTCGAAGGCACGCCGAACGTCGCCGAGCGGCTGATGCGCGAAGTCCTCTACTATGTGGCGCGCGCAAAACCGGTGAGCGAGCGTGTGCGCGAAGTCCAGGAAGCCTACCGTCTGAACCAGACCATTCCTGCGGCCGAGAGCGTCGCCACGGCCGCGGCCGTGGAAATCCCGGCGCTGAAATCCGCGCGCGAGCACCTCGCCCACGCAAAGGACGCCTGGAGCAAGTTCGCTTCGGGCAACCCGCCGTCGCTGCTTGCATTCCGAGACAGCGCCGTTGCGCTCAGGGATGACGCGGTGCAACTCGGCAACGCGGATCTCTCATCGCTCGCCGACGAAGTTGCTGCCGTCGCCGCGTGGCTCACGTCGAGCCGCGAAAAGATGAGCGAGGTGGTTGCGCTCGAAGTCGCAACGGCGCTTCTGCTGATCGAAAATGCGCTCGCCGGGTTCGCGAAGCTCTCCGGCGAGTTTGCACAGCAGGCGCTGCTTCTCGGCTTGCGCCTGAAAGACTGCGTGCTGGGCAAGCCGCGGCGCACCGCCCCGGAAATTCCTTTGCTCGACGAAATGGCCCGCAAGGCGCAGGAGCGGCTGCTCACGAACCAGGTGGTCTCGGAGATGCAGGCCAATCTGCGCACAATCGAACAGGTGTTGGACGCATTCTTCCGAGATTCCTCGAAACGCGACCAGCTCCCATCCCTAGACGTACCCATGCGCCAGTTGCTCGGGGCGCTCGAGATGCTGGGCGAGCGGCGCGCGCGCGACATCCTCAATGCCGCCTGCGAAGAGATCCGCCGCTTTTCCGGCGCCGCCCGTAGTACGAGCCCGCAGGATTTCAACCGCGTTGCCCAGACGCTCTCGGGGCTCGGCTTCTATATCGAAGCATTGATGCACGGCAACGCCGATCTCGATGTCGCGATGAGGCCGATAAGGGCGCCTGGGAAAGAGGACACCGACCTGTCCCGGCCGGCCACTAGCGTCGAGGCGGAAATCGTAGAGCAGCAGCGTGAGACTGCGAGCTTGTACGAGGAGTGGAAGAAAAAGCCCGAGGACGAGGCACTTCGGGCCGGGCTGCAGAAAAATCTTTCGGCGTTGCAGAAAGACGCCGAGTTGGTTGCCGACCAGAAACTCGGAGCTTCGACCGGGCAGGCGCTCAGGGCGCTCGACAAGCGGAGCACCATGCCGCTTACGCCCTATCTCAGGGACGCGATGGATAGGGTCAGCGCCGCAGCCGCGATGCCTTCCCTATCCCCGGAGACGGCCAAGCTCATCGATGCGAGCGCCGAGGTGATCGACGCTGAACTGCTCGGTGTTTATCTGGAGGAGACCGACGAAGTGCTGGCGGCGATTCGCGAGCATCTCGAGACGGTGCGCGAGCAGCACGCCAACAAGGAAGCGCTCACGACGATCCGCCGCGGGTTCCACACGCTGAAGGGCAGTGGGCGCATGGTGGGTCTGGTGCGCCTGGGTGAAGCCGCCTGGGCGGTTGAGCAGACCATGAATCTTTGGGTCCAGGAGGAACGCGCTGCGACCGCGGAACTGCTGGAGCTGATCGCGCTGGCGCACGGGTACTTTTCCGACAACGTCAAACGCCTCAAGGCGGGCGGGGCGTCGGGCGACGAGCGCTCGCTCGTCGCGGCTGCCGAGCGCGTGCGTGGAGGCGAAGCCCTGGCGCCGGCGGTACCCCGGGCGGCGATCGAAACGCCCCTCGCCGGGGCAGCCGAATCTGCCACGCAGCAAGCCTTCGGACTGGCGTTCGCCGCGCCGGTTCCTATCGAGGAAGTACAGGTCGAGTCAGAAGAATTGGTACAGCTCGGCGAACACCGGGTCTCGACGATGTTGTTCACCATTTTCAGCGGCGAGGCGCGTTCGCACGTCGCGGCTATCCGGGAAGAGCACGAAACCCTCTGCCAGCACGGCGTAGTCAGCGATGCATTGCTGCGCGCAGTGCACACCCTCGCGGGCACCGCCGGCACGGTGAAGATCTTGACCCTCTCGGATCTCGGCTACGCCTTCGAGAGGGCGCTGCAGAAACTCGCAACGAGCGAGCTTTCCGAGGAAGAACAGTCGCTGGTCGGAGAAGCGGTGGACGCGATCGAGACGATGGTAGAGAGCGCGATCGAATTGCGCGTGCCGCCCGCGATTCCCGAGTTGGTTGCGCGGCTCGATCACGTTGGGGCGCAACCGGCTGCGCCACACGATCTGCTCCCGGAAGAGGAGGCGGGCATGACGCGTGCTCCCTCGGGGCTTGCGCTCGAAGAGACTTCGGGCGCGGAGTCGGGAGAGTCCGAGCCCTCCGAATATGCCTCGGAGGACTTCGAGACGGAGGAGATTTCGCTCGAGCGCCGCCAGCGGCGGCTCGACGATGATATCGATCCGGAACTATTGCAGATCTTCATCGATGAGGCCCACGAATTGGTTCCTGCAGTGGGCGCGGCGCTTCGCGACTGGCGCGATCATCCGGACAATCCGACGCTCGGCCAGGGGCTGCAGCGAGTGTTGCATACCTTGAAGGGCAGCGCGCGCATGGCGGGCGCCATGGCCTTGGGCGAGCTTACCCACCACATGGAGACTCGGGCCGAGAACGCCCTCTCAGTCAAGACGCTGCCGGCGACACTGTTTGAGGAGCTGGAGGTCTCCTGGGATCGCATGGGCCTGCTGTTCGAGCAGCTGCAGAAGCCCCGCTCCCCGGAAGAAAAGCCCAGTGCAACCGCGTCCGCGAAACCTGTCAGCGCCGCTCCCGGGGAGGCGAAGGCCAAGGCGGCGCCCGATCCAGAGCCGTCCGCAGAGCGCGAAGCCCAGAAGAAGGCGGTGCTGCGCGTGCGTGCAGACGTCGTCGACCGGCTGGTCAACCAGGCGGGCGAAGTCGCCATCGCGCGCAGCCGGATAGAAGGCGAGATGCGCGCGCTCAAAGCGGCGATGCAGGAGCTTACCGACAACGTCGTGCGCTTGCGCTCGCAGTTGCGCGAGATCGATATCCAGGCCGAGTCGCAGATGCAATCGCGTTTGGAACTTGCCAAGGAAACCAAGCGGGAATTCGACCCCCTCGAATTCGACCGTTTCACCCGATTCCAGGAGGTAACGCGGCTGATGGCGGAGAGCGTCAACGACGTTTCGACGGTCCACGGAAACCTTGTCAACGCCGTGGACGAGACCGAGAAGGCTCTGCTCGCGCAGGCGCGGCTGAACCGCGATCTTCAGCAGGACCTGATGCGCGTGCGCATGGTGCCGTTCGGCAGCCTTCAGGAGCGCCTCTATCGGATCGTTCGCCAAACCGCGAAAGAAGTGGGAAAGCGCGCCAATCTTGACATCAAGGGCACCCAGGTCGAGCTTGACCGCTCGGTGCTCGAGCGCATCACCGGGCCATTCGAGCACCTGCTGAGGAACGCGATTACCCACGGCATCGAGGCGCCGGAGGCGCGCCGAGCGGCAGGCAAAGCTCCGATCGGCGAAATCCGCCTTGAGCTCACCCAGGAAGGCAACGAAGTGCAGCTCACGTTGGCCGATGACGGGGCAGGGCTCAACATCGACTTGATTCGAAAGAAGGCCGTCGAAAAGGGCCTCATGGAGCCTCATGCCGTGCTCTCCGAAGCGGAGATCGCCGAATTCATTTTTCATCCGGGGTTTTCCACCGCCGCCGAGGTCAGCCAGGTCGCGGGACGCGGCGTGGGAATGGACGTGGTGCGCAACGAGGTCGCGGCGCTCGGGGGACGGGTCGAGATGCGCTTCACGCACGGGCAGGGCACGCGCTTCACCACATACCTGCCCTTGACGCTCGCGGTAACGCAGACGGTGCTGGTGCGGGCGGGCAACAGGTCCTACGCGATTCCCGCGGTGATGGTCGAGCAGGTGTTGCAATTGCGGCAGGAGCAACTGGTCGCGGCTTACTCAACGCGCCAGACCGAATGGCAGGGAAAGCGCTATCCGTTCCACTACCTGCCGCACCTCCTCGGGAACCTCGAGGCGGTGGCCGAACAGAGGCGTTTCTCCCCTACGCTGTGCCTGCGCAGCGGCACCAACGCGATCGCGCTGCACGTGGATGAAATGGTCGGCAGCAACCAGGAAATCGTGGTGAAGGCGATCGGTCCGCAGCTCCAGCGAATCGCGGGCATTACCGGCGCCACGGTGCTCGGCTCGGGCGAGATCGTGCTCATCTTGAATCCGGTGCAGCTCGCTCTCAAGGAAGTCGCGGGTGGCCCAGCCGTCGCGCGCGCAGCTCCCAAGCCCCAAACCAAGGCCGTGCAACCCACGGTCATGGTGGTCGACGACTCGCTTACCGTGCGCAAGGTTACCGGTCGTCTGCTTGAGCGCCATGGTTATCTCGTAGTGACAGCGCGAGACGGTGTCGACGCGATGGAGAAGCTCCTGGAGATCGTCCCCGACGTGATGCTGGTGGACATCGAGATGCCGCGCATGGACGGTTTCGATCTTACGCGCAACGTGCGGGCGGATGCGCGCCTCGCCAAAGTGCCGGTCATCATGATCACCTCGCGCACCGCCGACAAGCATCAGAACTACGCCAAAGAGATCGGCGTCACCCACTTCCTCGGCAAGCCGTACCAGGAAGACGATCTCCTGGAGAAAATCGCCGGATATCTCGGGGACCGCCGCGCTGCGGCCTGAAGACCTCGCCTGCGCCGGGTCGCGAGCAGCGCAAAATTGTGCGCGACCTCGGCGGGGATTACAATACGAGTTCGTCTCCATGGCCCAGGTCAATCTCACCAACCACTTCCTGATCGCCATGCCCAACATGGCCGATCCGTATTTCTCCCGTACGCTGACCTTCATCTGCGAGCACAGCGAACAGGGGGCGCTCGGCGTGGTGGTCAACCGGCCGATCGAGATGACCCTCGGCGCCTTGTACGAACGCCTGAGCTTGCCGCTCGCTTCCCAGATTCTCCTCAATGAGCCGGTCTATTTCGGCGGGCCGGTGCAGACCGACCGCGGCTTTGTCCTGCACCAGCCGCTTGGCAAGTGGCAATCAACGCTGTCGGTGCGAGACGCGGTGGGTCTCACGACTTCCAAGGACATCCTGGAAGCGGCCGGACAGGGCAGCGGCCCGCAAAGAATGCTGGTGACGCTCGGCTACTCCGGCTGGGCGGCCGGACAGATCGAGAACGAGATCAAGCAGAATGCCTGGCTCACGGTTGAAGCAAAGGACGCGATCATCTTCGATACGCCCGCCGAAGAGCGGCTTCCGGCGGCGATGATGCTTCTCGGCATCGATTTCGCGAAGCTTTCCGAGGAGGCAGGACACGCGTGAACGAGGCGGCTGTGGCCCCGTTGAAGGTCTCCGGCCACACCATACTTGCTTTCGATTTCGGCGCGCGCTGGATCGGCGTCGCGGTAGGCGATACCGAAACCCGGCTCGCCAATCCCCTGGGAATGTTCGAGGCCGAGAGCCGCAGTCGGCGCATCGCCGAAGTCGAGACACTGGTGCGCGAATGGCAACCCCAACGACTCCTGGTAGGCCTGCCGCTTGCGATGGACGGTGGCGAGCACGACATGACGCGGCGCGCGCGGCGCTTCGCACGGCAGCTCGAGTCGCGCTTCCGGCTCCCGGTCGAGCTTGCCGACGAGCGGCTGTCCTCGGCCGCGGCCGAAGCGACGTTGCGCGAAACTGGCCGTGGCGGACGCAAGCACAAGCACGCGACGCACGCGCTTGCCGCGAAAATCATTCTGCAGAGCTATCTCGATGAATCTCCCCGACGCTGAAGTCCTGTGCCAGGAGCTCGTGCGCAGGCTACGCTCGGGCGTCACCGATTCCACGGGCCTCGTTGGCATTCGCACCGGTGGCGCCTGGCTGGCGGAGCGGCTGCACCGGGAACTCGGGCTCGCGACGCCTATTGGCGTGCTCGACATTTCGTTCTACCGCGACGATTTCGACACGGCCGGGTTGCGCCATCAGGTGAAGCCCTCGCAAATCCCCTTCGATGTCAACGGTGCTCACATCGTTGTGGTAGACGATGTGCTCTTCACCGGGCGCACGGTGCGCGCGGCGATGAACGAGCTCTTTGACTACGGACGACCGGGGCGAATCGAGCTCGCGGTGCTCGTGGATCGCGGCGAGCGGCAACTGCCGATCGCGGCACAGTACGTCAGCGCCACCCTCTCGGTGCCCTCGGGCAAGCTGCTGCGCCTCGCGCGCGACGAGCAGGGCAAGTTCTCCCTCAGACTGTCAGATGCGAGTTCCTCGGATGCGAAACCCGCAACTTAACGCCGAAGGGCAGCTTCAGCACCTGCTGACGATTGAAGGATTGCCGCGCGACGTCCTCACGCGCATCCTCGACACGGCGGCGTCCTTCATTGGCGTGACCGAACGCGAAGTGAAGAAGGTGCCGCTGCTGCGCGGGAAGTCCGTCTTCAACCTGTTCTTCGAGCCCTCCACGCGCACCCGCACGACCTTCGAGATCGCCGCGAAGCGCCTCTCGGCCGACGTCATCAATCTGAACATCGCGGTGTCTTCGTCGACCAAGGGCGAAACCCTGCTCGACACCGTGGACAACCTCTGCGCCATGCACGCCGACATGTTCGTGGTGCGGCATTCCTCGAGCGGCGCCGCCCATCTCATCGCCAACCACGTAGCCCCGCACGTGCACGTGATCAACGCCGGTGACGGGCGCCACGCGCACCCGACGCAAGGGCTGCTCGACATCTACACTATCCGTCACTACAAGAAGGATTTCGCGAAGCTCTCGGTCGCCATCGTAGGCGACGTACTGCACTCGCGCGTGGCGCGCTCGCTCATCCACGCCCTCACGACGCTCGGCGCGCCGGACGTGCGCGTCATCGGGCCGAGGACGCTGCTGCCGACGGGTGTGGAGCAGCTCGGCGTATCGGTGCATCACGACATGCGCGAGGGACTGGCGGGCTGCGATGTGGTAATGATGCTGCGTTTGCAGAACGAGCGCATGAAGGGGCCGCTTGTGCCTTCGGCGCAGGAGTTCTTCAAGTCGTACGGTTTGACGCCGCAGAAACTCGCGCTCGCCAAGCCCGACGCCATCGTCATGCACCCGGGGCCGATGAACCGCGGAGTCGAGATCGATTCCTCGGTCGCCGACGGACCGCATTCGGTGATCCTGCCGCAGGTGACTTTCGGCATCGCCGTGCGCATGGCGGTCATGAGCATCCTCGCGGGGAACTGACATGAGCAAATTCAAAGCTCCCGCCTTCGATCCGAAAGAACTGCCCGAGCAATCGAGCACGGGCTATCCGGAACCGTACAAGAGTCGCGTCGCCGGGCGGCACAGGCGGCGCCTCGGCGATCACGCCGGCCTGAAGAACTTCGGGGTCAACCTCACGCGCCTGGACCCGGGCGCGGAATCCTCGATGCGCCACTGGCACGCCAAGCAGGACGAGTTCATCTATGTGCTCGAGGGCGAAGTGACGCTCGTCACCAACGCGGGACGGCAAAGACTCTCCCCCGGCATGGCTGCCGGATTTCCCGCTGGCAAGCCCGACGGCCATCAGCTGGTGAACGAGACCGACAAGTCGGTGCTGTATATCGAGATCGGCGATCGCACGCCCGAAGACGGCGCAACCTACAGCGACGTGGACATGGCGGCGCGGATGATCGAGGGCAAATGGGTATTCGCGCACAAGGACGGCAGCCTTTTCAAGTGAGCAACATTCACATCAGAAACGGCAGGATTGTCGATCCGAAGAACGGCGTTGACGCGAAGCAGGACTTGTTCATCGCGGCCGGCAAGATCGCGGCGCTGGGAAAATCTCCCGCCGGATTTCGCGCCGAGCGCGAAATCGACGCGTCGAACCTGGTCGTCTGCCCCGGCCTGATCGACCTCTCGGCGCGCCTGAGAGAGCCCGGTTTCGAATACAAGGCGACGCTCGAATCGGAGATGCAGGCGGCGGTCGCGGGCGGCGTCACGAGCCTCGCCTGCCCTCCCGATACCGACCCGCCGCTCGATGAGCCGGGCCTGGTCCAGATGCTCAAGCACCGCGCCAAGAACCTCAACCTCGCGCACGTCTATCCGCTGGGGGCGCTCACTTGGAAACTCGGCGGGGAGCGGCTCACCGAGATGGTGGTGCTGCGCGACGCGGGCTGCGTCGCGTTTTCCCACGCCGACACACCGATTCCCGACACGCAAGTGCTGTGGCGCGCACTGCAGTACGCCGCGACTTTCGGCATCGCGGTGTGGCTGCGGCCGCAAGACGGGTATCTCGCGCGCGGCGGCGTCGCTCACGACGGGGAGGTGGCGACGCGCCTGGGCCTGCCCGGGATCCCGTCGTTCGCCGAGACCATCGCGCTCTCGACCATACTGCAGCTGGTGCGCGCCACGCGCACCCGCGCGCACCTGTGCCGGCTCTCGACCGCAGAAGGCGTGGCGATGGTGCGTGCCGCGAAAAAAGAGGGGCTGCCGGTGAGCTGCGACGTGAGCGTGCATCACGCGCACCTCTCGGAGATCGACCTCGGCTACTTCGATTCCCATTGCCACGTGATTCCGCCGTTTCGCAGCCTTCGCGACCGCGATGCGCTGCGCGCAGGGCTTGCCGACGGGACGATCGATGCGCTGTGCTCGGATCACGCCCCGGTGGACGAGGATGCGAAGCAGCTGCCTTTTGCCGAATCCGAGCCGGGGGCGACGGGCCTGGAGCTCCTCTTGCCGCTCGCGCTCAAGTGGGCCGGGGAGATGCGCCTCGCGCTCCCGGAGGCGCTCGCCTGCGTGACCTCCAAACCGGCGGCGATCCTGGGTGTTCAAGCCGGGGACCTTGGCGTCGGCAAGGAAGCGGACCTATGCGTGTTCGACCCGAACGCGCACGTCAAGATCACCGCGGATTTCCTGAAGAGCCAGGGCAAGAACACGCCCTTCATCGGCTACGAGCTTCCCGGCCGGGTGCGCTATACGCTGGTTGGCGGGCAGGTCGTGTACCAGGCCTGACGACTCGTCAAAGGAGTCAAACCTGCAGCAGTCGCGCGGGATCGGCCTCTCGTGCCGCGACCAGCACCGTCTTGCGCCGTGACCTCCCGCCTTTCACCACACGCACCTTGCCCTTCGGCACGCCGAGAGCTTCGGCGACAAAGGCGGCCAATTCATCGTTGGCACGGCCCTCGAGCGGCGGCGCCGCGACGCGTACCTTGAGCGCCTCGCCGTGCAGCCCGGAGACCTCGGTGCGTTTTGCGCCAGGCTGTGCGTGGACGACGAGCAGCCAGCCCTCGGGCACCTGCTTCGCCCAAGGACTCAAACCGGGGCCTGAATCAGGCGCACGAGGTGCTCGAACAGGATCAGGCAGATCTGCGCGATGATCAGCACGAATAGCGGCGAGAGGTCCACGTTGCCGAGCGGCGGGACGAAACGCCGGAAGACGGCGTAGAAAGGACGAGTCAGCGCCTCGAACACGGACGCGAGCGGCGCATGCGGGTTGACCCAGCTGATGATGGCCTGCACGACCACCACGCCGATCAGCAGATAGAGGGAAGCCCGCACGAGCTCCATCGCGGCGAGGGTAAACAGCAGCCCTGCCGCAACGCCGGGAGCGGCGGCGAACGAGAATCCTCGCAGCCAATAAAGCAACACGAGCATCAGCGCCTCGGCGAACCAGGCGATCAGGATGCTCGCCAGATCCACCCCGAACAATCCCGGAATTACCCGCCGCGCCGGCCGCACCGCCCAGTCGGTGAGCGCCGTGACGAATTGCCCCACCGGGTTGCGGAACGGGGCGCGCAGCCACTGCATGTAGAAACGCAATAGCAGCGCGTAGACCAAGAAACCGAACGCGGTCTGAATCAGCAGGTGGCCGATCTGGCTAAGCATCGCGCATGCTCACTCTTTCCCCAGTTCTTCCCCGAGTTCCTTGCCGCGCTCGTTGGCGGCATGGATGGCCCGAATGATCGCCGCTTTCACGTCGTCCTTGGCCATGCTCGCCAGCGCCCGCTCGGTGGTGCCGCCCTTGGAGGTGACGCGCTCGCGCAGCACCGCCACCGGGTCGGGACTGGTCGCGGCGAGCTTGGCCGCCCCGGAAAAAGTATCGAGGACCAGACGATGCGCGATCGGCATGGACAGCCCCAGCTCCGCCGCCGCTTCCTCGACCGCTTCTATGAAATAGAACACGTAAGCCGGGCCGCTTCCGGAGATCGCGGTGACCGCGTCCATCTGCGACTCGTCGGTGATCCAAACCGTGTCCCCGACCGCGCCGAGCACGGTCTCGACCTCCTCGCGGTCGGCGCGCGTCACCGTCTTGGAGAAAGGGTAGAGCCCAGCGACGCCCTCGCCGATCAGGGCCGGCGTGTTCGGCATCGCGCGTACCAGGCGCGTGTGGCCCTTGAGCCATTTCGAAAGGTTGGCGAGGCGCACCCCCGCAGCGATGCTGATGACAAGGTTGGAGTTGTCCGCGATCCCCGATTTTGCCGCCGCCTCGCGCAGGTGCTGGGGCTTGACCGCGAATACGACGACGTCCCCCGCGCGCAGCGCGTCCTTGGGCTTGTCGAAGCAGGTGACGCCGTACTTGTCGACGAGCTTGCGGCGCGCATCAGCGCTGATCTCGACCACGCGCAGGTCCTGCAGCGAAAAATCCTTGCGCAGCAGCCCGCCGATCAGCGCGTCGGCCATGCTGCCGCCGCCGATGAAAGTAATCCTCATGTCGCCGTTCTCTCCCCAAATATCGCCGTGCCCACGCGCACCATCGTTGCGCCCTCGGCGATCGCCGCCTCTAGGTCCGCCGACATGCCCATCGAAAGGGTGTCCATGACAAAGCCCTCGCGGTTCAGCCGGTCGCGCAGCTCGCGCAGCCGCGCGAAGCGCACGCGCTGCACTCGTTCATCGCGCGAGGGCTCGGGTATCGCCATCAGCCCGCGCAGCTTCAGGCGCGGCATCCCCGCCACCTGTGGTGCGAGCCCTGCCACTTCCTCGGGCGCGACGCCGCTCTTGCTCGCCTCGCCCGAGACATTGACCTGGATGCAGACCTGCAGATCGGCGCGTGCCGAGCCGCGAGCTTCCGAGAGTCGCGCCGCGATTTTCCCGCGCTCGATCGTGTGCACCCAGTCGAACTGCTCGGCGATCGCGCGCGTCTTGTTGCTCTGTATCGGGCCGATGTAATGCCAGGTGAGCCCGAGCGCGCCGAGCTCGCGGATTTTCTCCAGGCCCTCCTGCAGGTAGTTTTCTCCAAAATCGCGTTGCCCGGCGCTCGCGGCTTCGCGCACCACCGCAGACGAAAACGACTTGCTCACCGCGACCAGCAGCACCGAGTGCGCGGGCCTGCCCGCCGCCCGGGTTGCGATCTCGATGCGCTGCCTCACGGCTTGCAAGTTCAAGGGTATTGAGGACATAATCAGCGCGGCGATGCAAGTGCGGCGAGCCTGAAAAACTCCGCTTCATCATTTGTTTAGGGGCTGTTTCCGAATGTTCTGAAACAGCCCCGATGCAGAGGAGTATCCGTTCTTCCGGCGCGCCTTGGGTCTCAACTTCACGGAGGATTATAGTGGATATCTCGGAACTCCTAGCCTTCGTCGTCAAGAACAAGGCCTCCGACCTGCATCTATCCTCGGGCCTGCCGCCAATGATCCGCGTGCACGGCGACATCAAGCGCATCAACCTGCCCGCCATGGAGCACAAGGACGTGCACGGGATGATCTACGACATCATGAACGACGGCCAGAGGAAGCACTACGAGGAGAATCTCGAGTGCGACTTCTCGTTCGCGATCCCCGGCCTGGCGCGCTTTCGCGTCAACGCCTTCGTGCAGAACCGCGGGGCCGCGGCGGTGATGCGGACCATTCCCTCGAAGATCCTGTCGCTGCAGGAATTGAACGCCCCGAAGATCTTCGCCGAGCTGGCCGACCAGCCGCGCGGGGTGGTGCTGGTGACCGGACCGACCGGCTCGGGCAAGTCCACCACGCTCGCAGCGATGGTGAACCACAAGAACATGAGCGAGGAAGGCCACATCCTCACTATCGAGGATCCTATCGAGTTCGTTCACGAGTCCAAGAAATGCCTGATCAACCAGCGCGAGGTCGGGCCGCATACGCTCTCGTTTAGCAACGCGTTGCGCAGCGCTCTGCGCGAGGATCCGGACGTGATCCTGGTGGGTGAGATGCGCGACCTGGAGACGATCCGCCTTGCGCTCTCCGGCGCCGAAACCGGCCACCTGGTGTTCGGCACGCTGCACACCTCGAGCGCGGCGAAAACCATCGACCGCATCGTCGACGTGTTTCCGGCGGCGGAGAAGGAAATGATCCGATCCATGATCTCCGAGTCGATCCGCGCCATCATCGCGCAGACGCTGTGCAAGACCAAGGACGGCTCGGGCCGCGTTGCCGCGCACGAGATCATGGTGGGCACGCCGGCGATCCGTAACCTGATCCGCGAAAACAAGATCGCGCAGATGTACTCGGCGATCCAGACCGGCCAGAACTTCGGCATGCAGACCCTCGACCAGAACTTGACGGAACTGGTCAAGCGTAACGTCATTTCGGCTGCCGAGGCGCGCGGCAAGGCCGCGAACAAGGATAATTTCCCCGGCTAGCCCCGCACTCGGGGACAATACAGCGAAGGCCGGCTTCGGCGCAGCCGAACGTTTAGGGCGAACAATGCTCGCCCGGCCGGAGGCATCCCCCGGCCTTACCAGCAGGAGACACTAGATGGAACGCGAACAGGCAACCAAATTCATGTACGACCTGCTTCGGCTGATGGTGGCGAAGAAGGGCTCGGACCTCTTCATCTCAGTGGGTTTTCCGCCGGCGATCAAGATTGACGGCAAGATGACCCCGGTATCGAACCAGGCGCTCACCCCGGCGCACACCGTGGACCTTGCTCGCTCGATCATGAACGACAGGCAGGCCGCCGATTTTGAGGCGAACAAGGAGTGCAACTTCGCCATCAATCCCGCAGGTATCGGCCGATTTCGCTGCAACGCATTCGTCCAGCAGGCCAACGTCGGTGTGGTGCTGCGGACGATCACCACCACCATCCCCAAGATCGAAGACCTCGGCCTGCCGAACGTGCTGAAGGACATCATCATGACCAAGCGGGGCTTGGTGATCATGGTAGGCGCCACCGGCTCGGGCAAGTCCACGACGCTTGCGGCGATGGTCGGCTTCCGCAACGAGAACAGCCAGGGCCACATCATCACCATCGAGGACCCGATTGAATTCACGCACCCGCACAAAGGCTGCCTCATCACCCAGCGCGAAGTGGGCGTGGACACTCTTTCCTGGGAAAGCGCGCTCAGGAACACGCTGCGCCAGGCGCCCGACGTGATCCTGATCGGCGAGATTCGCGAGCGCGAGACCATGGATCACGCGGTCGCGTTTGCCGAGACCGGCCACCTGTGCCTGGGGACGCTGCACGCGAACAGCGCCAACCAGGCCCTGGACCGCATCATCAACTTCTTTCCCGAGGAGCGGCGTCAGCAGTTGCTGATGGACCTCTCGCTGAACCTCCGCGGCCTGGTCTCGCAGCGCCTGATCCCGCTGAAGGAAGGCAAAGGCCGCTGCGCAGCGGTCGAGATCATGCTCAACTCGCCGCTCATCTC
Organism: uncultured Enterobacteriaceae bacterium; assembly: GCA_964430565.1. Lineage (GTDB taxonomy): Bacteria > Pseudomonadota > Gammaproteobacteria > Burkholderiales > SG8-39 > VBDM01. Next base: position 140,216 of record CAYSFD010000010.1, on the reverse strand, counting down.
CGACCTGATCTTCAAGGGCGAGGTGCACGAGATCAAGGAGATCATGAAGAAATCCCGGGAACTGGGCATGCAGACCTTCGACCAGGCGCTGTTCGACCTGTTCGAGTCGGGCAAAATCAGCTACGAAGACGCGCTCAGGAACGCCGACAGCGTCAACGACCTGCGCCTGCAGATCAAGCTCCACTCCAAGGAAGCGAAGAACAGGGACATCACGCAGGGCATCGAGCATTTGAACATCGTCTGACGCGGACACGAAGCGCCGAGTCAAACTGAGCGGGATGGAATCGGCGGCAAGGCCGCCGCTCGCCGCTCATCCCGCCTTTGTTTTCAGCTGGAGCCGGTTTTTCCGATTGGGGCGTTGGCACTACGCGCCTTCACGCTGCAGCCTGCGCCCGGTATTCCGCCCGCCGCTGCTCCAGCCGGTCGAGCGGGCTGCTTACCCCCCGCCCGCCCTTGTTCAACACGTGCGTGTAGATCATGGTCGTCGAGACGTCGGAGTGGCCCAGCAACTCCTGCACGGTGCGGATGTCGTAGCCGGACTCGAGCAGGTGCGTGGCGAAGGAGTGGCGCAGCGTGTGGGGCGTGGCGAGCTTGTGAATCTCCGCCGCGCGCAACGCCTGGCGCATCGAGCGCTGGACGTTCTGCTCGTCGAGGTGATGGCGGCGCGTCTTGCCCGATCGCGGATCCTCGGATAGCCGTTCCGAGGGGAAGACATACTGCCAGGCCCATTCGCGAGCGGCGCTGGGATACTTGCGTTCCAACGCGAAGGGGAGCCAAACCTCTCCCAGGCCCTCCGCCAGGTCGCGTTCGTGCAGCACCCGCGCCAGCGCAAGCTGCGCCTGAAGAGGCGCCTTCAGCGAATCGGGCAGCATCGTCACCCGGTCCTTGGCGCCCTTGCCGTCACGCACGAGAATCTCGAGCCGGTTCAGCTCCAGATCCTTGACCCGCAGCCGAACCGCTTCCATCAGCCTCAGGCCCGACCCATACAGCAGCCGCGCGATCAGGCCGTTGCTCCCGGTCATTCGGCTCAAGAGAGCGCTGACTTCCTCGCGGCCGAGAACGACAGGCAAGCGCTGCGGCCGCTTGGCGTTCTCCACGTTCTGGAGCCAAGGCAGCTCGCTGCCCAGGACCTCCTTGTACAGGAACAACAGGGCGCTTTTTGCCTGGTTCTGCGTGGACGCGGACACCCGGCCTTTGACCGCCAGATGCGTGAGGAAGGCCTCGACCTCGGCCGCCCCAAGATCGCTGGGATGGCGCTTACCGTGGAACAGAACGAACCGCCGCACCCAGTCGACATAGACGTGCTCGGTCCGAATGCTGTAATGTTTCAGGCGGATCTTGCCCCGCAGACGATCCAGCAAGCGGGGCTGTTGCGACGCGACAAGAGGAGCGGTTGCCATGGTTACTGCGTCCATCTGGATGGATACTGTAAATACATACAGTTCCCATGATGCGCTTGGTTGTTTTATCCGTCAAGTGACGGCTTTTCTTGCGTCATTTGAGGTCTACTTCTAGTTAAGCCCCATAGGAGGAACGCCATGTTCGACCGCAGAGATTTCCTTCTTGCATCGGCAGCCGTGGCAGCAATATCGCTGGTGAGGCCCGCCCTTGCCCAAACCACGACCGCGGCCGCTATAAAGCGCGGCTTTCTCGGACGACCAGGATGTCGCGTCTACTACGAAGTCACGGGATCAGGCCCCGCGATCGTCTTTGCCCATGGACTCGGCAGCAATCATCTGACCTGGTGGCAGCAGGTTGCGCATTTCTCCAGCCGCTACACCTGCGTGACGTTCGCTCATCGCGGCTACCCGCCGGGGAGCGAAATTCCCGGCGGCCCGGATCCGAAGGACTTTGCCGGCGATCTCGCCGCACTCATCGAGCACCTGCAACTCCCCGACGTACGCCTCGTCGCGCAGTCGATGGGGGGCTGGACCAGCGTCGAATACATACTTTCCTACCCGCACAAGGTGCGTGCGCTTGTGCTCACATCGACGTGCGGGACAATACAAAAAGCTGCCGTGCCCTTGGCGGACCCCCAACGGCTGGCCGAATGGACCCGCAAGGCGGCGGCCGCGCGGGCCGACATGCAGCGCCGCGGAATTTCCCCGCCGGCAGGCGAGCGCATGGCGAGAGAACAGCCTGCGCTCCACTTCCTCTACCAAGCGATCGCCAATGCAAGCGCATTCGACCGGGAGGGGCTTCGCAAGCACCTTGTTGCGATGACTACCCGGTCACCCGAGGTGCTTCGCGGCTTCTCCATGCCGACTCTCTTCATCACCGGCGACGAAGACACTACCTATCCGCCCTTCCTGTCCGACGCACTTGCTCCCCTAATGCCCAACGCGAAAGTCGAACAGGTACGCGAGACCGGGCATTCGGTCTATTTCCAACGGGCGCCGATCTTCAACCAACTAGTCGACCGCTTCCTCGCGCCAAGCGGCTAGGAGCGGTCTTTCCTAGGGTATGGGGCTTAACAAGCGCATGCAGAGGGACCTTCGCGAGCGGGCTTCGCCCGCCCGCTCGGCCCCTGATGCGCAACGTTGAGGCTGTGCAAAAAGTCCCTGCGGAGGTAAACGAGACACGAGTCTGAATCGTTACTCCATCGATCACAGATGGAGTGAAACGATGGCGCGATTCAAAGTGGTGAACATGAGCCCGCGGTTCCTGCCGGTGGTGCTGGAGCAGCAACTGGTACCGGGCACATTCGAGTTTGCCCTGCATACGCTGATCGATAGTGAGTTTGACCTGTCGGCACTGGCGGCCAAGTTCAGGAACGATACGAGCGGGGCCCCGGCCTATGACCCGGCGGTGATGCTAAAGATTGTGCTGCTCGCCTATTCGCGCGGCATGGTCAGTAGCCGCGCGATCGAGCGCGTGTGCGTGGAGAACGTGCTCTTTATGGCGATCTCGGGTGACACGCAGCCGGCCTACACCACGATTGCGGCGTTTGTGCGGGGTTTGAGCCAAGAGATCACGGCGATCTTTACCGAAGTGATCCTGATCTGCGATCGTCAGGGGTTGATCGGCCGGCAGATGTTCGCCATCGACGGGGTGAAGCTGCCGGGCAATGCGAGCAAAGCCAAGAGCGGCACGCACGCGCAGCTCGCGCATCAAGCGCGCTCGATCGAGCGCCGGGTGAAGTCGATGTTGAAGGAGCACCACCAGCGAGACGCCCGGGGTGAACCAAGCGCCAAGGAGCGCTCATCGCATGGCCGGGTGAGCGAGCTCAAGGCCGAGGCAAGATCGATCCGGGCGTTTCTGCAATCCCATGCGAAGCGCCAGTCGGGCAAAGGCCCCGAGCGCAAGAGCAACCTCACCGACAACGACAGCGCCAAGATGGCCACGGGCAAAGGCGTGATCCAGGGCTACACTGGGGCGGCGACGGTGGACGCGGCCCACCAGATCATCGTCGCCGCCCAGGCACACGGCTCGGGCTCCGAGCAAGCCTTGCTCGTGCCGATGATCGAGCAGGCGCGGCCCTTTGCCAGCGACAAGACGCTGTTCACGGCGGACGCGGGCTATCACAGCGAGGCCAATCTCAAGGCGCTCAGCGAGCAAGGGGTTCAAGCCCTGATCGCAGACGCACTGATGCGCTCACGCGATGAGCGCTTCAAGGACCAGGGGAAGTACAAAGTAGGGCCCGATCCGTTGTACGACAAGGCCCCCGCTCCGAAAATCACTGGGGGCGGCAAGTTTCGCCCGCAAGAGTTCTCCTACGATACGAACAGCAATACCTGCATCTGCCCGGCAGGAGCGTCGCTCTACAGCAACGGCAGTCACTGCACCACCCGGGGCAGAACGCACCACAAGTTCACCGGCGCCAAGCGCGACTGCGTGCCCTGCAAGCTCAGAGACCAATGCTTGCGCACCCCGCACAAGACACTGGTGCGCCAGGTGGCCTTCTTCCATCGGGGCCGCGCCTCGCCACTCACCCATACCCAGGTGATGAAGCGGCGCATCGACTCAGCCCAAGGCCGCGCGCTCTATGGCAGGCGCATCGCCACCGTGGAACCGGTGTTCGGCAACCTGCGCCACAACAAGCGGCTTGACCGCTTTACGCTCAGGGGCCAACGCAAAGTCGACACGCAGTGGAAGCTCTACTGCATGGTGCACAACATCGAGAAACTCTCACATCACGGTTATGCGCAGTAGATAGCGATACGGCTTGCCCAAGCGGCGCAGCGCTTGCGAATTTCGACAAGAACGCTGAAACTTGTCCGATGAAGACCCCAGCAATCCCCCCGAACGCCATCATCACGTTCCAGCACCGACCGATGATCGTAAATCGGGTTTTTGCACAGCCTCGTTATGCGGCATGTGCGTCATCGACACGTCGGCAGCCCTGCGCCGTTACAATGCCCGGGCTCTACCTGGAAAAACTGAGGAGCAATACCTGATGCGAATCTCATTGCCGTGCCTGCTGGCGGTTCTGATCTCTACGAATGCAACGGCGCAATCCTGTGCTGCAAATCCGGTTTCGGTGCAGATCCTAGGCTCGGGCGGTCCGGCGATCAACCGCGAACGCGCCTCAACCAGCTACCTGCTCTGGGTGGGGCCGCAGGCGAAGATGCTGGTCGACATGGGCGGCGGCGCGTTCCTGCGCTACGGCCAGGCGCAGGCGAAGCTCGCCGATCTGTCGCTGATCGCGCTCAGCCACTTCCATCCCGACCACGTATCGGACCTGCCGGCACTGATGTGGCTGAGCACGTTCACGCGCAAGGAACCCCTGCCGATCGTCGGCCCTTCCGGAAACAACCTTGTGCCGGCACTGCCGTTATTCTTGAGCCGGCTATTCGACGGCAAGGACGGCGCCTTTCAGGTACTGGGTACGACACTCGGCGGACCGCCGCCGCCCGGCGTGGGAGTGCCCGGCCTCGGCGGCGGCGTGCGGCTTGAACCAGGCATCGCCGACGTGTCGAAAACGGAGCCGACGACGGTGTACGACAAGGACGGGCTGACGGTGACGGCGCTCGGCATTCCGCACGGTAACATCCCGGCACTCGCCTACCGCGTGAAAACGCGCGACGTGACGGTCGTGTTCAGCTCAGACCAGAATGGTACCAACCCGCGCTTCATCGATTTCGCGCGCGGCGCGAACGTGCTGATAATGCATCTCGCCATTGCAGCGGGCACAACCAACCCGATCCACGCCTCGCCCGCGACGGTCGGCCGCATCGCGCAAAGCGCAGGCGTCGGGCGGTTGATTCTCGGCCACATCGGCACTTTCGACCTCGACGCAGCGGTCGCCGAGGTGAAGACGACCTACTCGGGAGTGCTGACCGTCGGCGTGGATTTGCAGTGCACGCCGGTGCAGTAGATACACCCCTCTGCCACTGACAGGGCTGCCACTTTTTTCAGACTGCGATGTTCAAAAACGCGGTCTGTCCACGGTTTCATGCGACGAAAACAAACCTCGTCCGATGCAAACCCGATCATTTGCCGCATAACTTTCGCGTCAAGCTGACCAGCTCCGGCAGGCTTCGCCCGCCCCCGCAGGCAGCTTACGCGCGGCGTTACGCATCACATAGCTGAAGTTAGCGGTAGGTTTGAATCGCCGCGCGCTTTTCCCACTCCACCTACACCAGGATGCCATGAACAAATTAGCCACGAAAATCAAAGCAGAGTTCGAGGAACTTCTCCCGCCCACAATTTTCTTTTTTGTCATGCTGCACCTTGTCGCGATCGTCCGCGTCCTAATGCTGGAGGGAACTGGGATCGCGCTCGGCACGTCGGCATCGATAACAGTAGCCGCGCTGATTCTCGGCAAAGCGGTGTTGATCGCGGACCTGCTCCCGTTCATCAATCGCTATCCTGACAAGCCGCTTGTGTATAACGTCGCTTGGAAGACCGCGATCTATGTCCTTATAGCCATGCTTCTTCATTACCTAGAGCATCTTGTCGACTTCTGGCGAGAGACCGGTGGTCTCTTCTCCGGAAACCAGAAGTTGCTCGCGGAGATTGTGTGGCCACATTTCTGGGCCATCCAGATCCTTCTGGTTGTGTTGATTCTGATGTACTGCACAATGCGTGAAGTCATTCGCGAGATCGGAGGGGACAAGGTGCGACAAATGTTCTTCGGGCCACTGCAGAAGACAACGGGTTCGTAACATTCTCTATTTTCTCGGAGTTCGAGAACATCAAGCTAGCGAAGATCCCGGTCACACATTTCGACGGCCATGCACTTTGAGCGCGATTGAGCGGCCGGGGACATGGGTAACAAGAACGTCGCGGAACATGGGTTACAGATTTCCATGTCCTGACTGCTCTCCGGTTCGTCTACTGGAATAAGGGCGCGAGTTCTGATTCGCGCCGACGCGCGATCCTGATGCGCGCTGGTCAATCCGCCATGGAAGGGCGGCGCAGAAAAGACGCAAGAACGGCGCCCGCGTCCGGCGGGGCGCCGATGCGCCCAAGGGCGGTGAGCGCCGCGGCCTGCATTCGCCAGCAAGGCGAGCGCAGCGCCGCCTGCGCATGCGGAGCAATCGTAGCGCGCGCCTCATCATCAGCGCTCAGGGCGGACCGAAGCGACAGCGCTGCGGTGCGAACGCTGCAGCGCGGGTGCGCGTCGAGCACGCGCAGAATCCGCAGCATCTGCGGCGCTCCTGCCGGACGCTCGCGTAGCGCGCCCGCGATTGCACCCGCGAACGAGGTGGCCGGCTCCCTGGCGAGGACGTGTTCCATATCGGTCCACATTAAGGCGGCGCTTTCGGCGGACGCCCCGACGAGCGCGCAGCGCAGCGCCTCGCTCAGCGAGTAGGTCACGTTGAAATCATCGGGCGGCAGCACGGCGATGCTTGCGCGGAGCTTCTTTGTCAGTCGATGCTGCACATCGGCGTAGATTCGCGGGTCGACCGAGCCGCCCACAAAACCCGGCACGATGCTGCGCAGACTCTCCGAAAGCGTCGGTGCGTCGTCGTCCTCTGCCGTCGGCGCAACCGACGCACAATGGAGCTTGCCCGGCGGCTCGTGCGCGATCGGCGAATCGCCGAGAGGGCCGCCGAAATGCGCGCTTGGCGGTGGGGGCGATATCGCTTTTCCCTCTCGCGCGAATGCCGCTTGTGCCGGGTCGTAGAGAAGCAGTCCGACGCTCGGCAAGCCGCGCAGCCACTCGGCCCGGCCCCATGAACGCGGGTCCGCGCCGATGTGCCACTGGTCGACTCCGCCGCCGTCGCTCAATATTCCCATCCCGTTCGCGGTTGCGTTTCCTTGCGCGTGAGACGGCGCCTGGTAACGATCCTCGCCCGCGCCGTCCCAAAGCAGGCCCACGGCGAGATCGAGGCCCATGCCTTGGCCGACGCCGACGCTGAGTTCGTAGCGGTCGTTGCCTGATTCATCGCGCAGGACTCCCACCGCCTCGTGCACGCCGTTCCCTTGAGCGTAGCGCACGGCGCGGTAGCGGTCATCGCCTCCGCCGTCCCATAAGAGGCCGATGCCGTAGTAGAAGCCCATGCCTTGGGCGAACATTTCGGCATGATAGACGTCGTCGCCGGATTCGTCGCGAAGGATGCCGATCCCGCCTCCGAGCAGCGTCCGGAAACCGAGCGCCACCCCTTGGGCCGCGCTAATGCCTGCGCCGCGATCGAAAATGTCGGATAGCCCGCGCGCCGAATAGGTATCGTTCCCGCCGCGGTCCCACAGAAGGCCAACGCCGCCCGCAAGGCCCAGGCCCTGGCCACCCGCGCGCAAGGCGTAAGTGTCGTCGCCGCGAAGATCGACGATCGCTCCAATGCCGAACGCCGCGGCCCCCTCGCCGAAAAGCTCCGCCGCGTAGGAATCGTCGCCTGCGAAATCGACGATGATCGCCACGCCCGCGATCGCCGCGCCCAATCCCGAACCCGTCATCGCGTAGCGGTCGTTGCCGGAAAAATCGATGATCGCCGAAAGTCCGTGCACGGCCACATCGGAACCTCGATAGTGGTCGTCACCCGCAAGATCGAAAATCACGGCGATCGCGCCGCCGGTCGCGGGCGTACGCTGGTAAACGTCGTTGCCGCCGGGATCGACGATGACCGCGGCGTCGGGCCCGTGGACGTCGTCGCCGCTCGTGCCGATGGACACGACGCCGACCACGGAGTCGAAACGCACGGCCTGATCGGGAAACTGAGTATGCCCGGCGGCTGTGCGCAAAACGCGCATGAAGCGCCCGGTCGCGTTCAGGAACAAGTTCGCCGCGCGGTCGAGCACGGCCTGATCGATGCTCGCGGCGATGCCGCCGAGTGCGCCGCGCGACGGGAGCTGGCTGCCGAGTTCCCGGATGATCGCTTGCGCGTCGATCTGCGCGCCGCGCGGTGTCGATCGCAGCAGCGCTTGAGCTTCGGCGAGCTCGCCGAGATAAACGTCGAGCAGCTCGCCAATCGTGACCGGCGGCGCGTCAGAGCGGGTGGGCTGCTCCCGGGACGCTCCGTCGACCAGACGCCGCAGCGCCCCGGGCACGGCGCGGTAGAACAGTGTCGCCGCGTCCGCCGCGTCTGTCGGCCGCGCGAGCAGTTCGCGGACCAGGGGAGGAGAGCCGAGCGGCGCAGCCTGCGCTTCGTGGTGCAGGATGTTATCGATCACAGACAAGGCGTCTGGACCGAGGCCCCGGCGCACGAGTACGGCGTGGACGCGCGCGGCGAGCGGGTCGGCGCGAATGCGCTCATCGGGTCGCAGGGTCGAGCAGGATGCGAACAGCAGGCCCGCGACGGCGCAGGCCGCTGCGCCAAGGCAAAGCTGCGGCAAAGCGAAAGAAGTCACGTGTTTGGCCATCGGCCGCGTGAATGGTTTAAGATGATCGCAAGGAGAAAACATGGCCCATACGTTTCCCGAGCTTAAGGCAAAACCCCTCACAGAGCTGCGCGAGATCGCGGCCGGCATCGAGCACGAGGCCGTCAAGGGCTACACGCAGCTCAACAAGGACCATCTGCTCGCGGCGCTGTGCAAGGCGCTCAACCTCGACATGCATGTGCACCACGAGGTAAAGGGCGTCGACAAGCCCGCGATGAAAACCAAGATTCACGAATGGCAGAAAAAGCGGGACGAGGCGCTCTCGGCCAAGGACCGCAAGAAACTCAAAGTCGCGCTCAACCATATCCACCATTTCAAGCACCAGCTGCGCAAGGCGATGGTATAAGGCTCGGCGGTGGGAAGGCACCCGACATGAACCCGGACAACGTCATCGACGTCGCGCGGCTCATCCAGCTCGCCGTGGCGCCGGTGTTTCTGCTCACTGCAGTGGGGACGATCATCGGGGTGCTTTCCATCCGCCTGGGCCGGGCCGTGGACCGCAGCCGCACGCTCGAGGAGCGGTTACGCCAGCTTGCCCCGGAGGGCCAGAAGGCGGTACGCGAAGAGTTGAACATCCTCGCCCGGCGCGTGCGCCTGGTCTACGCGTCGATGACGCTCGCGGTCGTCTGCGCGCTCTTTGTCGGGCTCTTGATCGCCGTCGCCTTCGTCGACGCATTTGTCACGCTAGATCTGTCGAAGTTCATCGGGCTGCTTTTTATCGGCGCGATGCTGGCTTTCATCCTCGCCTTGATGGTGTTTTTGCGCGAGATCTTTCTTGCGGTGACAAGCGTGCGCAACCAGATGCGCTAGGCAGTGCGCGGCTTTCGCATGCTGCCCGCGACGATTCGGTACTCATACAAGCGGCATTCCAGGGGCCCGTTGTATAGGGGGGTGCGCTTCGAAGCAGAGAGCCGAATCAGCCTGGGAAGTTGTGCGTCCCCGGAGAAGAGATAGCATCTCCAGCCAGGGTAGTATTTTTTCAGAGTATCGCCGAGCTTCGGGTAGAACTCCGCGAGCGAGCGCTCCTCGCCCATGCGAGCGCCATACGGGGGATTGGCGATGAGCACGCCCGTGCCCGCCGGTGCGCCGCTGTCGAGAATGTCGGCCTGCTTGAGCTCGACGCAATCGGCAAGGCCTGCGGCTTCAAGGTTGCTCCGCGCTTTTTTCAGTTCCTCGCCATAGCGATCGCGGGCAAAAATCGGGAGCCCGCGCGGTGGCACGCGCCGGGCAAGCGCCGCCTCACGCACCTCGTTCCAGCCCCGTTGATCGAAATCCGCCAGACGCTCGAAGCCGAACCCGCGCGCGTGACCCGGGGGGATAGCCAGCGCCATCATCGCCGCCTCGATGGCGAGCGTTCCGCTGCCGCACATGGGATCGAGGAGCGGCTCGCTTCCGTCCCAGCCGGTAAGGCGTACGATTCCGGCGGCGAGGTTTTCCTTGAGCGGCGCCTCGCCCGCCTCCTTGCGGTAGCCGCGCTTGTGGAGCGGCTCGCCCGAAGTGTCGAGATAGAGCGTCACGTTTTCCTTGTCGAGAAAGCCCTGAATGCGCACTCCCGGCGAGCGTGTGTCCACGTCCGGGCGGAACCCGCGGTCGGCGCGAAACCGGTCGCATACCGCATCCTTGATGCGCAAGGTGGCGAATTCGAGGCTTTTCAACGGCGAGCGGATCGCGCTGACGTCGACGCGAATGCTGTGCTTTTCGCTGAACCATTCCGGCCAGGGCAACCCGAGCGCCGCTTCGTAGACGTCCTGTTCGTTGCGATAAGGCGCGCGGGCAAGCCGCGCGAGCACGCGGGTGGCGAGCCGCGACTCGAGGTTGGCGCGGTAGCAGACGCGCATGTCGCCCTCGAACGCGACCCCGCCTGGAACGCGCTCGGTGTTGCGCGCGCCGAACCGCTCGAGCTCCTCGGCGAGAAGCGCTTCCAGACCCCTCGGGCAGGAGGCGAAAAATGCTTGAACGCCCATGGCTGGCCCTCTATAAGCGCGCGAAGCGCGAACGGATCTTCACGGTCCGCGCGAGTCCATCCGCCGCTTCGAGCAATTGCAGCTTCAAGTCGGGGTCGAGATCCGGCTGGCGAGCATAGCTCTCGATCTGCTCGAACGCCGCGGCGTGCAATTGGCCGCCTATGAACGCGGCGAGCCAGTTATTGACGAAGAAGATCTTGCGCGTGCGCCTCAACTCGGGCAGGGCCGCGAGCGCGAGATCGAGAAACGGCTGGGTCAGCTCAACGTGCTCGACCGAGTTGAAGGGAAGGAGCGCCGCGTCCACCCAGCCTTCGGCGAGAGCGCGGTCCGAGAGAAAGCGCTCGAAGTAGGCGCGCTTCGCCTCCGCGCTGCGCTCGGCTGCCGCCGCGGCAAAGGCGTAGCGGCGGCCGTCGTCGCTGGAATCGGCCGCGCTCTGCAGAGCAAGGAAGAGACCCGCATCGGGATCGCCGAGTGCAAGGAGGCGCGCGATGATGCGGAAACGGTCGCGCGAACTGAGCTTCACCCCGGGGATCTCCAGGGTGTTTGCGAGCAGCGCTTTCAGCCGCGCCTGCGCGGCCTCCGACCAGGCGCTCGCCGCAAACGTCCTTAAAAACGTGATGCGGCGGCCCGGGGTGTCCGCGTGCAACATTCCTTCTACAAGGAGTTGCTCGAGGCGCGGCGCCGCGGCTTCGCGCTGCGTGTCCGACAAATGGTGCAGAAACGCGTGCTGCGCGCGCCCAACCAAGCTCGCAAGCGTGACCGGATCGCGTTCCACGGGAGCGACTCTGAGAACAAGGTCTATGTAGGCGAGCGGCGCCAGCTCGGCATCCCGCGCCGACTCCCATAGCGAGTCGAAGACGAGCGCGCGCAGCAAAGCGCCCTGCACCACTTCCGGACGCGCGAGCACCGCTTCCCGGCTCCGGGGATCGAGCAGGAAGCGCCCATAACCGTAGTCGCCGAAGTTGGCGAACGCGAATTCGATCTCCGGCATGCCGTCTATCTTTGGTATGGGCGTGCGCTCGCCGCGCATAAGAGCGTCGATCGAACGAGGGAGTCCGGTCTCGGGCATGGCGAACACCCTGACCTTCATCGGCCAGGTTCGCCCTTCCCGAAGCACATCGTGCTGCTCCAGGACCACGTTTTTCGGCCGGCCCTCGCGGTCGGTATCCCAGGCGAGGCGCACTTCAGGCATGCCGCGCCGCGTGACCCAGGCTTCCGCCCAGCCCTTCAAGTTTCGCTTCGAGGCGCGCTCGAGCGCGACAATGAGATCGCTCCAATCGGCCGCCGCATAAGTGTGCTTCTTGACGAACTGCCGGACCGCTCGTCGGAACGCGGCCTCGCCGACAGTAAACTCGGCCTGGCGCAGCACTGCGGGCGCCTTGCCGTAGACGACATTGCCGTAGGCGGATTTCGCCGCGGAAAGATTCGCAAGCGGCCGATAGATCGGCGTGGTCCCCTGCGTGACGTCGGTCCGGTAGGCGGCGGTCTTGAGCGCATGAAACGCGTTCCATACCGGCTGCCCGGGCATCAGCGCCTCGGCCGCCTTGGCCGCCATGAAATTGGCGAAACCCTCCTTCAGCCACAAGTCGTCGAACCAGCGCATCGTGACCAGGTCCCCGAACCATTGGTGCGAGGCCTCGTGCAGGAGGAGCTGCGCGCGAGCGAGGATGTCCGTTTCATTCGGCACGGACGGAAACAGCACCGCTTCCTCGCGAAGAAAGGTCGCTCCTGCATGCTCCATGCCGCCGTAGGCGAACTCCGGTATCAGCACCAGGTCGTACTTGGAAAAGGGGAAACGGAAATCGAAGTAGCGCGCGAACCAGCGCACCGCCTCGCGGTTGAGCCGCAGAACTTCCGGCGCTTCCTGCCTGGCGCGCTCGAGCTGGGATTTGCGCACGAAAAGCCTGGTTTCAACTCCGTATCCCTTGGCGAGGTGCCCCTTACCCGCTTTTGGCGCGCGCGTGCTGCCCTGTGTAGCGGGAGCCGGCGGCGAGGCGGGATCGTGAATTTCTGCGAACGGTCCCGCAGCAAAGGCGAAAAGATAGGTGCTGATCGGCGGGGTCTGGGCGAATCGAAATCGACGCGCGTCGTTCGGCGCGTCTTCGATCGCCGCTACAGCGGCGTTGCCCACAGCGGTCCAGGCGCGCGGCAGCGTCAGGGCGAGCGTGAAACGCGCCTTTAAATCGGGCTGGTCGAAGCAGGGAAAAACACTGCTCGCATCCGAAGGAACGAACAGCGTATAGACGTACTCGGAGCCGTCCTCACGGTCCAAGTAGCGCGTCACGGCGCTGCCCGACGGAGCGATCGGCGACTCGAAGGTGAAAGTCACGCGGTTCTTTCCCGTGCGAAGAAACCGCGCCGGAACGATCAAGTGCTCCTGCTCGATTCGCGTCTGCGCGGGCTTGCCGTTGACGCGAAGTTGCCGCAGGCGTGCGGCGCCCGGCGAGGGCCGCCAGTCCAGGACGAGGTCGGGCCTGCTGCTGGGCAGCGTGACTTCCATGGCGGCCGTCCCCTTGAGTTTCTGCGCGCCTGTTGCGATGTTCATTGAGAGCACATATCGAACATCGCGGTAGTGCTGTGCGCGCCAGCGCGCGAGCTCGTGCGATACACCAGGCTCAAGTCCCGGAATCGCCGAAGCAGTGTTCGCCATAAAGCCGAGGGTGAAAGCGAGCGCCGCACCCCGCATCTTGGCAGTCCCTGTTGCGCGTGCCTGCTTTGCCGCTATGGGGTCAGCTTTTCGGCAGCTTGGGCGCGGGCCAGACCGGCAGCGGCGCTCCCGGCTTGCGCAGTACCCGCATCATGCGCAGCGCCATTTCGCGCCCGCGATAGTACCCCGGGATGTAAGCCGACTCGGTGAAGTCGAGCGCTTTGTAGAAGCTGCGCGCGGTGGTGTTGGCCGCGCGCAGCTCGAGGTGAATCGAAGCGATCCCGGCAACGTGGGCCGATTCGACCAGCCATTGGACCATGTGCCGCCCGATTCCCAGTCTCTGATGCGAGGGGCGCACGGCGAGAAGATTCAAGTGGGCATGCTCATCGCCGAAAAACATGATGGCAAAAGCGACGACGCGGTCGCGGTCGCAGGCGAGCAGCGTGAACGTCTCCCTGTTTGCGATCGAGCGCGAAACCCGTTCCGGCCCCCATGACCAGCCGAGGCCCGTCTCTATGAGATCGCGCGACATCGCCGCGATCCTGACGGCATCGACCGGCCGTCCGGGTCTCAATGTGATGTTTTTCGCATTCATTCTGGAAAATCGAACGCAACGAGCATGCCAAGATTTGGGCGACCTGGCAAGTGCGAAGGACTTCGACTCCCACTACTACCGCTAGAACGGCTTGACCACCGTCAGGATTACCGCGACGATAAGAAGCACCGTCGGCACCTCGTTGAACCAGCGGTACCAGATGTGCGACTTCGTGTTGCGGTCGCGCGCGAAATCGGCAAGTAGCTTGCCGCAGTGCAGGTGGTAGGCGACCAAAAGGACGACTAAGACGAGCTTCGCGTAGAGCCAGGCGCCCGTCAAATCGTAGGCGAGCCACAACCACGTGCCAAAGACGATGGTCAGCACGGCGCCGGGGGCCATGATGCCCCAATAGAGCTTGCGCTCCATCACCTTGAAGCGCTCCTTGCTCGGCGCATCCTCGCTCATCGCGTGATAGACGAACAGGCGCGGCAGGTAGAACAGACCCGCAAACCAGGCGACCATGAAAATGATGTGCAGCGTCTTGATCCAGACCATGGCTATTTGAGCAATCGTCGGCGGAAGAGTATTGCCGCAGCATAAAATCCGGCCGCCGCATAAGCAAGCAGCACGAGTGCGTGCAAGGCGGCGTCGGCCGGAACCTGGCCAAGGAGTAGCGGCCGCGCGATCGCCACGGCGTGCGTGAGCGGCAGAAACGCGGCGATCGTCTGGAAAAGCTCGGGCAACTGCTCAACGGGGAAGAACACCCCGCAGAGGAGGCTCATCGGCGTGATGATCAGCGTGAAATAGTACATGAAGAAGTCGTAGCTGCGCGCCATCGCCGTCACCGCCAGAGCGAGCGCGCCGAAGGTGAGGCCGACGAGCGGGACGAGCGCCAGGACCCAGAGCGATAGGACCGAATTCGACAGGCCGAGCAGCCAGACGACGGCGAGAATCGCCGCGCCCGAAAGCACGCTCTTCGATGCCGCCCAGACGAGCTCGGCGAGAACGACGTCATCGAGATCGACCGGGGCGTTCATGATCGCGTCCCAGGTGCGCTGCACGTGCATGCGCGAGAAAGCCGAGTACATCGCCTCGAACGTGGCGCTGTTCATCGTGCTCGAGCACACCATGCCCGCCGCGAGGAATGCGATGTAGGGCACCCCGCCGACCTCAGGCAGCATCGAGCCCAGGCCGTAGCCGAGTCCGAATACGTAGATCATCGGATCGGCGAGATTGCCCAGAATGGAGGGAACCGCGAGCTTGCGCCACACCAGCAGATTCCTGCGCCACACCGGCACGAAACGCAGACTCATCGAGGGCGGTGCGAAGAACTGCATCAGTCGCGCAGCTCCCTGCCGGTGAGCTTCAGGAACACGTCCTCCAGGTCGGCCGGTCGGTGCAGGTAACGCAGTTCCTGCCGGCTCGACAAGCTTGCAAGAAGCGGCGCCGGATTCTCGGCGTAGCAGAACACGGTGTCGCCGCTTTTCTCCAAGCGCGAGGCGAGGGCTGCGGCCTCCTGATCGGCCCATCTCATGACGCCGTCGCCGTGCACTTCGACGACGTGGGGCTCGATGTGGCGCACGATGAGGTCGCGCGGGCTGCCTTCGGTGATGAATCGGCCGCGGTCCATGATGGCGAGCCGCGCGCACAGGCGCTCGGCCTCCTCCATGAAGTGCGTCGTGAGCACGATCGTTTTCCCTTGCGCGAGGAGCTGCTTCAGCCGTTCCCAGATCAGGTGGCGCGCTTGCGGATCGAGTCCGGTGGTGGGCTCGTCCATGAAAATCAAGTCCGGATCGTTGATGAGCGCGCGCGCTAACGTCAGGCGCCGCTTCATTCCGCCCGAGAGAGTCTGGATTCGCGACTTGGCGCGTGCAGCGAGCCCCGCAAAATCAAGCAGCCGGGGGATACGTTCCCGGATGGCGCGCTCGGGGAGGCCGAAGTAGCGGCCGTACACGACCAGGTTTTCTTCGACGGTGAAGTCAGGATCGAGGTTGTCTATCTGGGGAACCACGCCCACGCGCACGCGGGCGGAGCGGGCCTCCCCGGGCACGGGTCGCTGCATCAGCTCGATCGAACCGCCGTCGGGCTCGGTGAGGCCGAGGCACAGCCTCAAGGTCGTGGTCTTGCCGGCGCCGTTCGGGCCGAGCAGCCCGAAGCACTCGCCGGGCGCGATGCCGAAGGAAATGCCCGCGACCACTTCTTCGCCGTCATAGGACTTGCGCAGGTCCTTCGCCGCAAGAACGCTCCTCATGCGCTCCACCTGCGGCACGGTCGTGTCTTCGCCGATTTCCGTCGCTAGCTCCGCCATGAGTCTTTAATGATGTTTCGAATGATGTGCAGGCGCAGGTGAAAGAAATGGTCGGCGCCCGGGACGACCACGACCGGCAATTCCTGCGGCCGGGCCCAGTCGAGCACTTTTTCGAGCGGTACGGTTTCGTCTCGCTCGCCGTGGATCACAATCGAATCGGCGGGCACGGTCTCCGAAGGAAAGCGGCCGACCGCGACGCCCACGAGCACGACCCGATGCGGGCTTGTGCGCTGCGCGACCTGCGTTTGAACGGCGGCGCCGAATGAGAAACCCGCCAGCACGAGCGGCAGCTTGCCGAAATTTTCCCAGGCATGCGCGGCGACACGCAGCAGGTCTTCGGTTTCGCCCCTGCCCTCGTCGTGCTCGCCTTCGGAGGCACCGACGCCCCGGAAGTTGGGACGCAGCGACACGTAGCCCAGCTCGACAAAGGTTTTCGCGAGAGCCTGCACGACCTTGTTGTCGAGCGTGCCGCCGTAGAGCGGGTGCGGATGCGCGACGAGCGCAACACCGCGCGGTGCATCCATGGGCCGTTCCACGACCGTCTCGATCTTGCCTGCACCGCCGTCGATGAAGACACGATCGCCCGTCCGGCTCATATGCGCAGGCGTTCGACCACCCGGCCGCCTTTGAGGTGCTCCTCGATGATTTCGTCGAGGTCCGCCTCGTCAACGTAGGAATACCAGACAGCTTCCGGGTACACGACGATGCACGGCCCTTCCTCGCAGCGGTCCAGGCACCCGGCCTGATTGACCCGGACCTTGCCGGGACCGGCGAGGCCGAATTCCTTTACGCGTTTCTTCGCGTAGTCGCGCATGCCGCTCGCGCCCTTGTCGTTGCAGCACGCCTCGCCGTTCTGGCGCTGGTTACAGCAGAAAAAAACGTGTCTTTCGTAATAGCTCATGTAGTCGCAATTATACTTCGGGCCCGCGTTGCCCCGCGCTTTTCGGCCGATTCACCTCTCACGGTCGGCCGCGAGCAGCACCACGTAGAACATCGCAGCGAACGGCCAGATAGCGGAAACGATGCGCGTCGCGCCGTTGAAATTAAAATATTGCCCCTGCTGCCAAAGGGAAAGCGTCGCAGTCATGTACGGATTCGCAGGAGCGAGGTTTACGAGCGCCGTTGCCGCCAGAAGCGCCAGGCCCGAGACCGCGAGCTGCACGGGGCGCGGCAGGCCCACGGCGATCAGCAGCAGCGCGAGCGCGACCGCGACGCCGTAGAGCGCGCCCGGCGTGAGCCAGGAAAGGATGTCCTGCGAGCTGACGAGCAAGCCGAATGCGAAGCTGTGCACGCAAAGCCCGACACCCACCAGGGCGAGGACTACCAGGCGCTTTGGCTGCTCGCGGGCGATAAGGCAGGAAACCATCAGCCCGACAGCGAGAGCGTTGGCGCCTGCGACACCGGCTTCGACGCGAATGAAGAGTTCCGCAGGGTAGAGCTTGCCCGGCGGCGGCCGGAACCACTCGCGCAGATCGCCGGTGCCGAAAAGCAGCGTGCTCGGGTTGAGTTGCGCGAGCAGCCACAGCCCGAGCAGAACCAAGCCCAGATCAACCCTGCCGCCCGGGAGAAAGAGGCGGTCGCGAAAAGCTTGCAGCCCCTGGTGGCGCAGCAGCATCCCCTTTGCGGCCGCGGCGGCTAGCGCGCCGAACATGCCGCCGACAGCGTTGGCGAGAAAATCGAGGTTCGAGGAGGCTCGGGCGGGGAGGTAGAGCTGCAGCGATTCCAGCGCAAAGCTCAACAGTAGAGCAAACGCTACGACAAAGATAACTGCCGCGCGACCGCGCAACAGCGGGTGCACGGCGAGCACCGCAAGGAAAGCCAGAGGCACGTAGCCGACAACGTTCGCGACCATGTCGAACGCATGAAACGGGCGGGGAAACCGCGCGGTCAAAAAAGCGAACGGCGGCAAGCCCTGGTCGCGCCAGCCCGAGAACGGATGCAGGCTCGCATAGACGACCAGAAGCGCGTAGGCGACGAACAGATAGCGCGCCAGGGGTGAAGGCCGCTCAGGGAACATGGCAGCCGATTCTGTCACAGTCGCGCGAGCTCGGCGCCGCCGCCGAGCAGCGCGTTGTTGGCCGCATTGACGATGGCGTCCACCGCGAGCAGCGTGATGTCGGCCTCGATCGCCCGCAGCCGATTCGACACAATGCCTACAGGTATTGCGTTCCCAGCCACCAGGCGAGGGCGGCGATGAAGGCCGAGCAGGGGATGGTCAGGACCCAGGCGATGACGATGTTGCCGGCCACGCCCCAGCGCACCGCGGACAGGTTGCGCACCGAGCCAACGCCGACGATCGAGCCGGTGATGGTATGGGTGGTGGAGACCGGAATGCCAAGGCCGGTGGCGACGAACAGCATGACTGCGCCGCTCGTTTCGGCGCAGCAGCCGCCTACGGGCTTGAGCGGCGTGATTCTCTGTCCCATGGTCTTGACGATGCGCCAGCCCCCGAACAGCGTCCCCAGGGCGATCACCCCGTAGCACAGGATAACGACCCAGAACGGCAGCGAGTCTTGGGGGGCGGAGAGCCCGGCCGCGATGAGCAGCATCCAGATGATGCCCATGGTCTTCTGCGCGTCGTTGCCCCCATGGCCGAGACTGTAGAGCGCCGCCGAAACGAGCTGCAGCCGGCGGAACCAGCGGTCGACGCGCCTCGGCGTCGCTCGCCGGAAAACCCAGGACACCCCGATCATCAGCACGGCGCCGAGCGTGAGACCGAGCAGCGGGGACAGCACGATGGCAAAGCCGATTTTGACGAGTCCGCTCGCGACCAGCGTGCCCACGCCGCCCTTGGCCACCGCCGCCCCCGCCACGCCGCCGATCAGCGCGTGCGAGGAACTGGAGGGAATACCGTAGTACCAGGTGATCACGTTCCAGGCGATCGCGCCGACCAGCGCCCCGAACACGACGTGGTGATCCACGATCTTCGGATCGACGATGCCCTTGCCGATCGTCGCCGCCACCGCCAGGCCGAACACCGCCAGCGCGACGAAATTGAAGAACGCCGCCCAGAGCACCGCCCAGTGCGGGCGCAGCACCCGCGTGGACACCACCGTCGCGATCGAATTAGCGGCGTCGTGAAAGCCGTTCAGAAAGTCGAACGCGAGCGCGACCAACACCAGGAACACCACGATTTCAAAGCTGATCGGCATGCGGGCGGGGACCGCGGATCAGGAATTCTCGATGACGATGCCTTCGATGATGTTGGCGACGTCCTCGCACTTGTCGCTGACGGTCTCCAGATGCTCGTAGATCTCTTTCAGCTTGATCAGCTCGCGCGTATCCGGCTCGCTGCGGAACAGCTTGGTCATCGCATTGCGCAGGATATGGTCGGCGTCGGTTTCGAGACGGTCGATTTCGTGACAGATCTTGATGATCTGTTCGGCGTTGGACATGTTGTGGAGGAGCACTACGGCCGCCTTCACCTTCTCGGCACAGGCGACGCAGTTCTCGGCGAGGCGTTTGGCTTCCTCGGGTATGGCGCGGATGTCGTACAGGAACAGGCATTGCGAGACGTCCTCCATCAAGTCGAGGATGTCGTCCATGCAGGTGATCAGCTGATAGATCTCGTCGCGGTCTATCGGCGTGATGAAAGTGTGATGCAGCAACTGCACCGTTTGGTGGGTGACGATGTCGGCCTGCGTCTCAATTTTCTTGATATTAGCCGCGCGGCGCTCGGCCTCGGCCGTGTCGTCCATGAGGGCCTTCAACTCGACGGCGCCCTGCAATATCAGCGTCGCATGCTCGGTGAAATAATCGAAAAACCGCCCTTCGTGAGGCATCAGGCGAGCGAACATGGAGACCTCCGCGCAAGTGGGGGAGAAACAGGCCGCGCGAATTGTAGCCGAGTTCACCGCATGCCGCCGTGCGCGGTTCGTGCGCGCTGCGGCCGGCTTCACAGCGCGGGTGCTGGCCGCGATTGCACTCTATAGAGGACGGTCGCGAGCGGCGCTTCTCACGGCGTGCACGGGCCGGCTACGTCCAGCGGTCAGGTCACTGCGTCGCTCGCCGCGCGTGACAGTGCAGGTACGACGCGCCGCGCCGGAAAGTTCGCGGTGAAGCGGCTGCCTTTGCCGGGTGTGCTCTCGATTTCGAGCGTCGCCTGGTGGCGCGCCAGAGCGTGTTTCACGATGGCCAGTCCCAGACCCGTGCCGCCGGTCTCGCGCGAGCGGCCGCGGTCGACTCTGTAGAAGCGCTCGGTAAGCCGCGGGACGTGCTCGGCCTCGATGCCGGGGCCGGTGTCCTCGATGGCGAATTCCGCGCCCTTCTGCGAGGCCCGCCACACGACGCGCACCTCGCCTCCCGCCGGTGTGTAGCGAACGGCGTTGCTCGCGAGGTTGCCGAAGGCGCTTGCGATCTCCGACTCGGTCCCGAGCAGATCGAATCCCGGCTCGACGTCGAGGACGATCCGATGGCGCCCGGCGGACAGCGCCTCTGTTTCGCCGCGAATCCGGGCAAGCAGCGAGGCCACGTCCACGCGCTCCTCGTGCGGCGGCTCGGGCGCCGATTCGAGCGTCGAGAGCGTCAGCAGATCGTCGATGATGCCCTGCATGCGCCTGCCCTGTTCGGCCATGAGATTCAAGTAGTCGCGGGAGCGCTCCGGATCGAGCTTCAGCTCCTGCACCGTCTCGAGAAAACCAACCAGGACTGTGAGCGGGGTGCGCAGCTCATGAGAGACGTTGGCGACGAAGTCCCGCCGCATGGTCTCGACCCGGATCCCTTGCGTGATGTCGCGCGAGAGCAGCAAGTGCTGTGATTCGACGTAGGGCACGAGCTGGATCGAAAGGACCAACCCATCGGCGCGCGTGGTTTTCAGCTCGAGCGGACTGGAAAAATCGCGCGCCACGACATACTCGACGAATTCGGGTTGGCGTACCAGGTTGGTGATCGGCTGGCCGGCGTCGCTTTCGGCGTCGATGCCGAAGTGCGATTCGCAGGAGTCGTTGCACCAGACGATACGGAATTCCTCGTCGACGATCGCGAGACCGTAGGGAAGCGCCCGGCCGGCGCGCCGCGAGCGGGCGAGCAGGCGCGCGAGCTGCCGGCGCCGGCCTACTTCGCCGCGCTGGCGCCGGTAAAGCAGCGTAAAGACATCTTCCCAAGCACCGATGCTCTCCGGCACGGATTCGGCGAGCGACCGGTGCGCCCATTCGCGCAGCCGATGAAGGTTCCTGACGTGATGAACGATGAGCGCGGCAAGTCCGGTTGAGAACAGAGCCCAGCCCCAAGCCGGGCCGAAAAGAAAGCCGACGACAAAAGCGGGAACCGCAATGCCGAAGGCAATGAAAACGGTTCGGGCCAAGAGCTCAATCACGGTTTCGCCTGGGGCTCCGAGTTCTATGGCGAGGCGCGCCGGAATAGGTAGCCGGTGCCGCGCACCGTTTCGACAAGGCGGTCGTGGCCCGTGGCTTCGAGCGCTTGTCGCAAGCGGCGAATGTGCACGTCCACCGTGCGCCCCCCGACGAAGACGTGATCGCCCCACACTTTATCGAGCAGCTGCGCGCGGCTGTAGACGCGTTCGGTATGGGTCATGAAGAAATGCAGCATCCGGAACTCAGTCGGCCCCAGTTCGATGCTGGCGTCCGCCGAGCTGACGCGATGCGCGGCCGGGTCGAGCTTTAGGCCTGCGATCTCGACGATCTCGTCGGTGAGCTGCGGCGCGCGGCGCCTCATCACGGCCTTAATCCGCGCGAGCAGCTCCCGCGGCGAGAAGGGCTTGGTCACATAGTCGTCGGCGCCGCCCTCCAGCCCCGCGATCATGTCCTGCTCCTGGGCACGCGCGGTCAGCATGATGATCGGGATGTCCTTGGTGCGTTGGTCGGCGCGCAACTGGCGGGCAAAATTCAAACCCGGAGTGCCGGGAAGCATCCAATCGAGGAGCACCAGGTCCGGCAGGACCTCGCGGACCAGCGCTTGAGCTTCGGGGACATTGGCCGCGCGCAGGACCCGGTGGCCGGCGTGCTCGAGGTTGACCGCGATCAGCTCCTGGATCGCCGGCTCGTCTTCGACCACGAGGATGGCTCCGCTCATCTGGATTCAACCCTTCTCGCTTGCCCAGGCGCGCTCCTCCGATATGTCTCGTCTACTGTTCGGTCTCGACGAACCTGGTGTGACGGATATCGGTGCCCTTAACGATGTAGATCACTTCCTCGGCGATGTTCTTCGCATGATCGCCGATGCGCTCGATAGCTTTGGCGATCCACACGACCTCGAGCGCGGTCGAGATCGTGCGTGGATCCTCCATCATGAAAGTGATGAGTTGGCGCAGGATAGAGCGGAACTCGTTGTCGATGGCGAGATCCTTGCGAATCACCTTGGCTGCCTCGCCTGCATCGAGCCGTGCAAATGCGTCCAGCGCCTGGCGCAGCATGCCGATGGCGATGTCCGCGGCGTGGCGGATATTCGCAGAGCTGTTCAGCTCCGCCTTTCCGCGCTCGTGAATCTGCTTTGACATGCGCGCAATCTTTTCGGCCTCATCGCCGATCCGCTCCAGGTCGGTCACCGTCTTCATGACGGCCATGATGAGCCGCAAGTCGCCCGCTGCCGGCTGGCGCTTCACGATAACGTGGCTGCAGTTGTTGTCGATGTTGACCTCGTATTCGTCCACGCGGAATTCCGCGGCGACGACCTGGTTGATGAGCTCCGGGCTTCCCGAGGCGAACGCCTCGATCGCGCTGCGGATCTGCGATTCCACCAAACCGCCCATCTGCAGGACGCTGGAGCGCAAGGTCTCGAGGTCGTTGTCGTACTGTTTGGAAAGGTGTTCGCTGCCCATGCCGCCGCTCCCGTTCAGCCAAACCGGCCGGTGATGTAGTCTTCAGTCTCTTTTTTCTGCGGCTTGATGAAGATCTCGTCGGTCACGCCGAACTCCACGAGCTCGCCGAGATACATGTAGGCAGTGTAGTCCGAAACGCGTGCCGCCTGCTGCATGTTGTGGGTGACGATCAGGATCGTCACCTTGTCCTTGAGATCGTGGATCAGTTCCTCGATGCTGGCGGTGGCGATCGGGTCGAGCGCCGAGGTCGGCTCGTCGAAGAGCAGCATTTCCGGATCGGTTGCCAGCGCCCGCGCGATGCACAGGCGCTGCTGTTGTCCCCCCGAGAGATTGAAGGCGGGGTCCTGCAGCCGGTCCTTGACCTCGTCCCATAGCGCCGCACCACGCAGCGCCTGCTCGACTTTCTCCTCGAGGGCGCGCCGCGCACGCAGGCCGCGCACCCGCAGGCCGTACGCAACATTTTCGAAGATCGATTTCGGGAACGGGTTCGGTTTCTGGAACACCATGCTGATGCGCATGCGGACCTCGATCGGGTCGATGTCGCGTCCCAGCAGGTTGGTGTTGTCCGGATAGAGCCGAATCTCGCCTTGGTAGCGGTTCCCGGGGTAGAGGTCGTGCATGCGGTTGAAGCAGCGCAGGAAGGTCGACTTGCCGCAGCCGGAGGGCCCGATCAGCGCCGTGACTTGTTTTTCGTGCACGACCATGCCGATGTTCTTGAGCGCCTGGAAAGCGCCGTAGTAGAAGCTGAGGTCCTTTACCTCGGCCTTGGGGTTGCGGGATTCGGCGTCGGCTCGTGTTCCGGGGCGGACCGATACGGCGGGGACGGACATGGAGTTCACCATTTGATGTTCTTGCGCAAGCGGTAGCGCAGCCAAATCGCGAGGCCATTCATCGCCAGCGTCATGAATACGAGCACGAAACCCGCCGCGGCCGCGTTCGCCTGGAACGCTGCCTCGGGGCGGGAAGTCCAGTTGAACACCTGGATCGGCATCACCGTGAACGGCGACATCAGCCACTCGAAGCTCAAATACGGCGGTTCGGCCGAGACGGGAGCGGGCGGAAGGAAGGCGATGAAGGTGAGCGCGCCGATGGTGATGATGGGTGCGGTCTCGCCGATGGCGCGCGCCATGCCGATGATCATCCCGGTGAGGATGCCCGCCAGGGAATACGGCAGGATGTGGTACCGCACGGTTTGCCACTGCGTCGCGCCCAGAGCGTACGACGCTTCGCGGATGTGCTGCGGGATCGAGCGGATCGCCTCGCGCGTCGCGACGATCACGACCGGCAGGATCAGGAGCGCGAGCGTCAGGCCGGCCGAGAGGATGCTCTGGCCCAAGCCGAACTGATACACGAACAGGCCTAGCGCGAGCAGGCCGTACACGATGGAGGGGACGCCGGCGAGGTTGGTGATGTTGATCTCGATGATGTCGGTCATCCAGTTCCTTGGCGCGTACTCCTCGAGATAGACGCCTGCGGCGACCCCGATCGGCACGGCGACGAAAGCGGTGACCGCCATCACCAGCGTCGAGCCGACCCAGGCGGAAAGGATTCCGGCGTCTGCCGCGCGCCGCGACGGGAACGACGTGAAAAACGACCATTCGAGACGGTCGAAGCCCCTGATGGCCATGTCAGCGAAGAGCGAGGCGAAGGCGAGCACACCCACCATGAGGCAGAGCAGCCCGAAGACGCCGAAGACCGCGTCCCAGCGCTTGTGCGCGGCGATCAGTTTGCGGATGGCGGCGAGATCCCGGGTTTGCATGTCAATAGGCCTCGCGGAAGCGCTTGCGCATCGCGTGTCCGACGATATTGCAGGCGAGGGTAAACAACATCAGCGTGAGGCCGGCGGCGAAGATCGTCTGATACCCGACCGAGCCGTGCGGCAGGTCGCCGAGGGCCACCTGCACGATGTAGGCGGTGATGGTCGCCGCGGGCTCGAGCGGATTGAAAGTCAGGTTGGGCTGCATGCCGGCAGCGACCGCGAGGATCATGGTCTCGCCGACCGCGCGCGAGATGCCGAGAATATAGGCGGCGGCAATGCCCGAGATCGCCGCGGGCACTACTACCCGGGTCGCGGTCTGGTAGCGCGTCGCCCCCATCGCGTAGGAGCCTTCGCGCAGGCTCATGGGCACCGCGCGCATCGCGTCCTCGCTGATGGAACTCACGTAGGGGACGATCATGATCCCCATAACGATCCCCGCCGAGAGCAGGTTGAATCCGGGCAGCTCGGGATAGAAGTACTGCAGCAGGGGCGTGACGAAAAGCAGTGCAAAATAACCGTAGACTATTGTCGGCACCCCGCCCAGCAGCTCGAGAAAAGGTTTCGCCACTTCACGCAGCTTGAACGGCGCGAACTCCGAGAGATAGATGGCGATGACCGTTCCCAGCGGAATCGCGATCGCCAGCGCGACAAGCGAACTCGTGATCGTGCCCGACAGCAGCACCATGATGCCAAAGTGGGCGTCGTCGAATAACGGCGTCCACTGGGTATCGGTGAGGAAGTCGACGATCGATACCTGCTGGAAGAACACCACCGACTCCTTGACCAGGATGGTGACGATTCCGACGGTGGTGAACACCGACACCAGCGCCGCGAGGAACAGGACCGATTCGATGATCCGCTCGCGGATGATGCGCGTGCGCCGCGCCGCAAAGCGTGCGCGGGGAGTGACGGGGACCATTGCGGGCAGGGATGCGCTCGGGGCGGGGACGGACATGAAAGCGGATTCTCCGGATTATGACAAGAGCTCCTGCCCGGGGCCAATCCGCGGAGGGGTCGTCTGAATCAGAGCCTGCCCTCGCGCCTGAGCAGTTCCTCGATGGTCACGCCGACTTCGGCTACGCCGCCGAACACCGTGCCTTTCTTCATCTGGAGCACGTGCGCCCAGGCGGTCTTGTAGGCGGAGTCCGGCAGCGGCACGTACTTTACTTCCTTCGAAAGCTTCGATCCGTTCCTCATGTAGTACTCGATGAATTCCTTCACTTCGGGCTTGCCGAGCGACTTCACGCTGACGTAGATGAAGATCGGCCGCGCCAGCGGCTGGTAGGTGCCCTTGAGCACGGTCTCCATCGACGGCTCGACCGCGGGCATGCCCGGCTTCTCGATGATCGGCACGGCCTTCAGCTTGTCCTTGTTCTCCACGTAGTAGGCGAAGCCGAAGTAGCCGAGCGCGTTCACGTCGCGCGCGACGCCTTGGACCAGCACGTTGTCATCCTCGGAGGCGGTGAAGTCGCCGCGGCTCGACTTGGACTTGCCGACGACCGCTTCGGTGAAGTAGTCGAAGGTGCCGGAGTCGGCGCCCGGTCCGAACAGCTTGATCGGCGCATTCGGCCAGGCCGGGTTGATCTGGTTCCAGCGCGTGACCTTGCCTTGCGCGCCGGGTTCCCACATCTTCTTCAACTCCTCGACTGTGATGCTCTTCAGAAAGCTGTTCTTCGGGTTGATCACCACGGTGAGCGCGTCGAACGCCACCGGCAGCTCGATGTACTCGATGCCGGCCGCCCTGCATTCCTCCATTTCCTTCTTCAGGATGGGGCGGGAGGCGTCGGAAACGTCGATTTCGCCGCGGCAGAATTTCTTGAAGCCGCCGCCGGTACCGGAAATGCCGACGGTGACCTTGATCAGGTTCTTCTTCGCTTTCTGGAACTCCTCGGCCACCGCCTCGGTAATGGGATAGACCGTGCTCGAGCCGTCCACCTTGACGATCTGGGCGTGGCCCGCCTGCGGAAGTAACATCGCCGCGCCGGTCAGCAATAGAGCTACTACGAGTTTCTGGGATTTCATCTGCTTTCTCCTTTAAGTGTTGGAGCGCAGTCTACGGATGCTTTGTTGCAGTAACGTTACAGTGTCACATTGGCGCTCGCTGTAGCGATAGAAATCCCTGCTTTTTTCATGTATTCAGCCCGTTGATCTCACCGCTGCCCGCCGGTCTGTGCGTGATGCGGCGCGAGGGCGGCATCGGTGTGCCCCGGCACTCTCGTTACGAGCGACCCTACGAGCATGCCGGCAATCGCAAAGCTCAAGCCCACCAGCTGCGCCGGCCACATGCTCTCGCCACCCCAGACCTCCATGGCCCCCCAGGAAGAAAGCCCGAGCACGATCGACATGATTGCGCCGCCGATGTTCGCGCGCTTCCAGTAGATGCCGGCGGCGAGCGGGACGAATGCCCCGACGAGCGTGACCTTGTAGGCGTTCTGCACCATCTCGTACATGGTGCTCCTGGAATTGAGCGCGAACAGCAGCGCCGCCAGCGTGAAGGCCACCAGGACGATGCGCAAGGTGAGCATGAACTGGCGGTCGCTCATGTGCGGAAAGAAGGGGCGCAGCACGTTCTCGGTGCAGATCGCGGTGGGCGCGATCAGCGCGCCGCTCGCGGTCGAGAGGATCGCCGAGAGCAGCGCGCCGAAGAACATCACCTGCGCCCACACCGGCGTGCGCTCGAGAATGAGGTTGGGAAGGATGCGCTGCACCTCGCGCGCGTCCGGGTCGGCGAAAAGCTTTTCCATCGACGGGTCGATCAATAACGCCGAATAGGCGATGAAGATCGGCACGAAGGCGAAAGAGAAGTAGATCAGGCCGCCGAGCAACGATCCGCGGACGGCGGTCCTCTCGTCTTTCGCCGAAGTGACGCGCTGAAACACGTCCTGCTGGGGGATGGAGCCGATCGCTAGGGTAAGCCAGGCGGCGGCGAAGGCAAGCCATTCTTTTGCGTCGCCGCGGGGCCAGAACTGGAATTTCCCCGCTTCGCTCGCGGCCGCGACGACCTTGCCCGTGCCCCCCGCCATGTCTCCGACCAGCCAGGCGACGAAGAGCAGCCCCACGATTATCGTCACCGACTGGAACAGGTCGGTCAGCGCCACCGACCACATGCCGCCCCAGATCGTGTAGCCGAGCACGATCGCGGCGCCGATCACGATGCCGGTGTTGAGCGAGATGGCCCCTCCGGACAGCACCGAGAACGCGAGCCCGAGCGCCGTCAGCTGGGCCGAGGTCCAGCCGAGATAGGACGCGGTGATCGCGAGGCTCGTGATCACTTCCACCGGCTTGTTGTAGCGCTTGCGATAGAAGTCGCCGATGGTGAGCAGGTCCATCCTGTAGAAATGCCGGGCGAAGAACAAGGCGACGAATACCAGGCAGAAGGACGATCCGAACGGATCGGCGACGATGCCGCCCAGTCCGTCCTTGGCGAAAGTCGCCGAGACCGAGAGCACGGTTTCCGCGCCGAACCAGGTGGCGAAGACCGTGGCGGTGGTGATATACAGCGGCAGGCTGCGCCCGGCGACGAGGTAGTCCCTGGAATTGTGGACACGCTTTGCCGCCCACAGCCCGATGGCGATCGAGACGACGAGGTACAGGACGACGAACGCGATCAGCATTGCGCGGATTATAGCGAAGCGAAACTCCAAACCACGGCCCATCCGAGCGCCAGCGCGAGCAGCGCCACGGCAATGCCGATCAGCCGGTTGCGCCGCCGCTGGAGCACAAGCAGCTCTTCGAGCGCGCGCTCGATGCGCCCGATGCGGTCCTCGCCGAGCGCGCGATGCAGCAGGCGCGGCAGCTGCGGCAGCATCGTCGCCCAGTGTGGCGCCTCGTTGCGGATGGCGCGCAGCAGCCCCTTGAATCCGACCTGCTCGCGCATCCAGTTCTCGAGGAACGGCTTGGCGGTGGTCCATAGGTCGAGTTCGGGGTCGAGCTGCCGACCCAAGCCCTCGATGTTGAGGAGGGTCTTCTGCAGCATGACGAGCTGCGGCTGGATCTCGACGTTGAAACGGCGCGAAGTCTGGAACAGCCGCAGCAGCGCCCGTCCGAAGGAGATTTCCTTGAGCGGCCGGTCGAAGAACGGCTCGCACACGGCTCGAATCGCGCCCTCGAACTCGTCCATTCGCGTATCGGCCGGCACCCAGCCCGCC
The DNA here is from genome assembly GCA_964430565.1 of uncultured Enterobacteriaceae bacterium. Classification (GTDB taxonomy): domain Bacteria; phylum Pseudomonadota; class Gammaproteobacteria; order Burkholderiales; family SG8-39; genus VBDM01. The sequence continues at coordinate 111,317 of CAYSFD010000010.1, read as the reverse complement.
TCGAGGTGCGCCCGCGCCACGCGGGCGTAGTCTCTCTGAAAAAACCCGAGGAAGTTCTGCGCGAGGTACTGCTTGTCCACCTCGGTGAGCGTGCCCATGATGCCGAAGTCGAGCGCCACATAGCGGCCTTCGGGCGTGACCAGAATGTTGCCCGGGTGCATGTCGGCGTGAAAGAACGCGTCGCGAAACACCTGCGTGAAGAAGATCTCGACACCCATGCGCGCGAGCTTGGGAATGTCCACGCCCTGCCGGCGCAGCTCGTCCACCTGGCTCACCGGCGTGCCGCGCATCCTCTGCATGGTCATGACGGTGCTCGTGCACCAGTCCCAGTAGACCTCCGGCACGGCAAGCAGCGGCGAGTCCAGAAAGTTGCGGCGAAGCTGGCTTGCATGCGCGGCTTCGCGCATAAGGTCGAGTTCCTCGAACAAATGTCGCGCGAATTCGGCAACGACCTCGCGCGGCTTGAGGCGCCTGCCGTCGGCCCAAAAGCGCTCGACGAGGCCCGCTGCCGCGTCCATCAGCGCGAGGTCTTTTGCGATCACCGGCATCATTCCCGGCCGCAGGATCTTGACCGCCGCCTCGGTGCCTCCGGGGAGCAGCGCAAGATGCACCTGCGCGACCGAGGCGCTCGCGATGGGCTGCGGCTCGAACTTCTCGAACACCTGGCCGATGGGCTTGCCGAAGGCGCGCTCGACCTCGGCGACCGCGAGCTGCGTCGCGAACGGCGGCACCTGGTCCTGAAGCTTTGCCAGCTCGTCGGCGAGGTCGGCGGGGAGCAGGTCGCGGCGCGTCGAGAGCACCTGTCCGAACTTGACGAAAATGGGTCCGAGCGCCTCGAGGGCGCGGCGCAGGCGCACGCCGCGGGGCTCGCCCAGCGAACGAAAGAACAGAACCGCGTTGACCGCGCGCGCCAAACGGCTCCCCGAGGCGAGCGCGAACTCGTCCAACCCGAAGCGCAGGGTTATCCAGAAGATCTTGACGAGGCGGAGCAAGAGTTGAGGCGACCCCAGGCGAAGCGGTCAATCTACCAGAATTGGCCGGCGCGGCCGGACGGGCGCCGGTTCAACGCTTGCGGGGGTCTTCCAGGCGCTCGATGCGCTTGTCCAGCCGTGCGAAGTCGTCGCGCAGGCTATCGACTTCGCGGCAAAACTTTTCGACGTCGGCGGGACGCGCGAGCAGCGGTTGCTCCTCGGTCCAGTACTCCACCAGATTTTCCGCAAGGCGCGTCGCGGCATCGCGCTGCCACGCGGCGAGTGCCTTGCCTCCGGAAACGAGTCGGTGGGCGACGATATCCCCTAAGAACCTGGACAGATCCTCTTCGATGTCCCAGACAAGGTGGCGGGAGAGGTACTGCACCGTGCTCGCAAGCTCGGCCGAGCCTTCGATCTCGACCTCTTTCAGGGCGCTCTCGTCGCGCGCAAAGAGAAGCGGCAGCGCCGCGGGCTCAAGCTTCACGACGAGCGCGCTCGTGGCGTCGGCAGGCGCCGGCTCGAGAAAACCGGTGTCGAGTATTGCCAGGTGCAGAATGGGAAAGGGCGGGCAGCGGAATTCCACGCACTGGCCCGCGAACGCCTTGAGGCGCTCCGCAGCCCAAGGCTGCTGCGTGAGCAGGTGATTCAGGCCCGCGGCGGCGCCGCGCTCAGGCATGGAACCGCCCCGGTCGAATCGCTCAAGCGGGGCGGGTTCAGCCGACCTGCTGGATCCCGGCGAGCAGCCAACCCAAGGAACCATCGACCGGTTTTTGCAGGTGCCAGATCTCCTCGAACGGCGTCGCCGTCGCACCCGCGTCTTCCCGGATCGCGCCCGAGAAGCGTACGCTCGCCCAATGCAGCCGGGCTTCGGTGACCACCTCGATCAGCGAAGCGTCCAGGGTTACGACGTCGGTCTGATCCCGGCCGACCCGGGCGGCAACGTCGCCTTGCAGCGCTTCGAACATCTCCGGCGTGGTCACTGAGCGCAGCAGCTCGATATCGGCGCGGTCGTTGGCTTCCTGCAGCTTCAGGAAATTTCGCCGGGCTTGCTTGAGGAAAGCCTCGACGTCGAAGCCGGACGGAATGCTCGGGACGAACTGGCCGCGATAGTCGGGCTGCGCGCCCGCGTTGCCGGGCAACTGCGAGGGCGGCGGAGCCGCCACCGTCTCGCTGCCGAAGCCTGCGTACTGCGCCTGCGGTGCGTGCGCCCGGCGCTGTGCGAACAGCCGAAACACGGCGAATGCCACGGCGGCGGCGGCGAGCGCCATCAGCATCGCCGCGACCGCGGCGCCGAACCCTCCTTGCGAGAGCAGCCATCCCAGGCCGAGACCTGCTGCGAGCCCGGCGAGAGGTCCGAGCCAGCGGGACGCGCCCGCAGCCTGCGGCGCGGCCGGAGCGGTCTGCTGAGCGGACTGCTGTGAAGGTGGAGTCGCCTGTTTCTGCGGGGTGACCGCCTGGCGCTGGGCGCCGACATTTCGGCCGCCCCCAAGGCGGCCCCTGGCTTCGGCATCTTCCGGCATGAGGCCGATGCCCAACAGGAGCGCGAACATCGCGACAGTGATTTTTTTCATGTGGATCTCTCCTTAGTCTCGTCAGTACTTGTAGCCCCGATGCAGCGCAACCACGCCCGCAGCCAGGTTGAAATATTCGACATCCTCGAGCCCCGAGCGTTCCAGCATGTCCTTGAGGCTCTCCTGGTCGGGGTGCATGCGGATCGACTCGGCGAGGTAACGGTAGGCCGCCTCGTCCCCCGCCACCCGCTTGCCCAGCCACGGAAGCACGTTAAGAGAGTACCAGTCGTAGATCTTCGCGAGCGGGGGCCAGATGCGCGAGAACTCTAGCACGAGCAGCCTTCCTCCGGGCTTGAGCACGCGCTGCATCTCGGCGAGCGCCGAGCCCTTGCGCGTCATGTTGCGCAGCCCGAAGGCCACGCTAACGCAATCGAAATAGCTTGAGGGGAACGGCAACCGTTCCGCGTCGCATTGCACCGCGGGGACCGCTCGGCCGTGGTCGAGCAGGCGATCGCGGCCGCGCTCCAGCATCGCGCGGTTGATGTCGGTAAGCCATACTTCTCCGCTCGCCCCCACGCTTTTCGAAAAATCGAGCGCGAGATCGCCCGATCCGGCCGCGACGTCGAGCACCCGTTCGCCCGTGCGCGCCCCGGCGATCGCCACCGCGAAAGCCTTCCACAGGCGGTGCAGGCCACCGGACATCAAGTCGTTCATCAGGTCGTACTTGGCCGAGACCGAGGAGAAAACGCCGGCCACGCGGGCGGCCTTGTCGGCCTCGCCGACGCTCTGGTATCCGAAGTGAGTTTGGTTCACGCGAACATGCTAGCAGGTTGTCGAAAAAGGGGGCGCGCCCTCTCAAAAGAGGGCACGCCCTCTCTCATGTTCTAAGGCTCGCGGCGCGCCCCGGCTGCTTCGAGCCGTTTGAGATAGGTCTGCCACAGAGAAGGGCGATTGACGCCGATTTCGTAGAGGTAGTCCCAGGAATAGATTCCGGTGCTGTGGCCGTCGGAAAAATGCGGTTGCACCGCATAGCTGCCCACGGGTTCCAGGTTCAGGATATCGACCTCTTTCTTGCCGATCTGGAGGACTTCCTGCCCCGGGCCGTGGCCGCGGACTTCTGCCGAAGGAGAATATACGCGTAGAAACTCGTAGGGCAACTCGAAACGACTGCCGTCGGAAAACGAAACCTCGAGCACCCGGGACGTCTGGTGCATCTTGATTTCGGTGGGAGTTGGCTTTCCCGCGGCTGCCATGTTGCGCTACGAGCCCGTTTTGAAAGTGACGCGCTCGAAATCGGAGCCACGGTTCACGACCGAGACGAGCTGAATCCGAAGCGCGCTCTCCCTCTGGACCTCTATCAGCCGGTCCGGTTTGAACCAACCGGTGGGCAGGACCAGCGTTTCGGGCGTCTGGAGCGCTGCAACCGAAGGCAGCATGACGGCGGGAGTGTATTGTTCGCCGGCGGCGCTGTCCGGCCGGATCGCGACCCCCAGCGGGATCCCGGGAAGAATCTGAACGCCGATGCGCAAGTCGAAAGCGACGGACACCGAGATCCACCGGATCATGCACAGGAGAAAGCTCTTGGCATCGGCTGGCCGAATGCCGAGCAGCTGGTCAAGAACGAGGCGCGAGTTCGCGGCGGGATCGATTCGCTCCAGACGCAATCCGGGGGCGCTCTCGTCCTTGATCTGCCAGGTCTCCAATGGGAAAGTCGGGGCGGCGCCGGCGCTCTCCTCGCGGCGAGTGGCGACTCGCCCGAAGGTCGCAATCTCTTCGTGCTGAACCTTGGACAGTTCTGGGGGCGATCCGCGGAACGCCTGGCCGGTGACGAAGTAATGGATGGCGGCCATTCCCGAGCAGATCTGCGCGGTGCCGCTGGTGCTGCGGCGCGGATGCGCCCGCGACTCCCGGTCCTCGCACCAGCGCCGATAAAGCATCACCAAAAGACTTTCCGCGAGGGACGCGGTAACGTCCTCCCCCAAGCCCAGCGCAGCGGGCGTCTCGCCCTTTCGCAGCAGACCGACACGCTTGCGCACGCTCTTGCCGACTTCGCCCATCTCGATATGGCGCACATCGTCGCCTTGCGCCGGACGATGCGAAGCGCCTGCCGCGTGGCTCAGATCGACGACGAGGGGCGCGACGCCCTCGCCGGCGGGCAGCGGTGCGTGTCCAATTGAGACCTTTGGGGTCCAGCTCTCGAGCCATTGTAAGATGAGCTCGATCTGGCGCGGCGTCAGCTTTCCCGGGTTGGCGAGATGCAGGAGCAGAACCTGCGCGTAAGTTTCGGTGCAGGTCGTCTTGGTCTTGTCCTTATGGAGCGGATGGGCGACTGCGACTTCGGCGGCGTCGCGCTCCTCTGCGAGAGCGTAGAGGTGGTGCAGCAGCTTCCAGTCGTCTTCAGCGATGCTCTGATACGCCTGGTAGTGGTCCACCATTTTCTGCCCGGTGCACCAGAGCGCACGCTGGCACATGAGCGCGACTTGCCCGCTCACGCCTGAGGCGCCGTCGATGAGCGCCTGCAGGCCGTGCTGGTATCCCACAGAGAGCGCGCTCCACAGCGAGTTCACGTTGTGAAAGGTCTCACGCTCCGTTCTGGCGAGCGGCGCCGGCCGGTTCGCGAATTTCTTGGACTGTTCTCTTTGCACAAAGCTTATGGGTTCGCGCAGCAGCTCCAGAATTTTCAACCGTTCCGCCGGAGCGAGTTTGCAGGCATTCAGATCATCGAGCTGTCCGAGGAGCCGGACGTGGGACGGAGCGACGTTGATGAGCGGGAGGGCCTGCAGCCACTTGGCGCAGCCAGCCGAGTCGGTGAATTCCGGTGCAGCGTCCTGCCTGATGCCGGGGAGTTCGAAGTTCGACACGGGCTAGTCCAATCTCCGGCTCAGTGCATTCGCCAGCGCGCCGCGGTCGAGAACCGTTCGCTGCGGGGCATCTGGGTGCAAAGGCTCGGCCCAAATCGGACGTGGGAAATGACGGTCGTCCTGATGGCGGGGAATAACGTGCCAGTGCAGGTGCTGGGTAATGTTGCCGAGGCTCGCAAGGTTGATCTTGTGCGGATTCAGGAGCTCCCGGAGGGCGGCCTCGGTTGCAAATACCGCATTCATGAACCGTACGCGCCCGGCAGGCTCAAGGTCGGTCATCTCCTTCACGTGCCGTTTGAGGACCACCCGGCAAAAGCCCGGGTAGTCCGGATCATCGATCAGGACTACCCGGGAAAACCCGTCCTGCCAGAGCAGGTTCCCACCCGGAGAATCGCATAGCTCGCAGGGATTCACACTCAAACCTTGGCGCTCGGCTAAGCCCACGCGGGGCGCGGCTGCGCGAAGGATAGCAGAATCGAAGTCCGGCTACGGGCTGGGCTGATTCGTTGATGGCTCAACCGGATCGGGGCCGTCCGGGAAAATATCCCGGTAGCTCGCGTAAGAACTCGCGAACACTATGGGCATCATGAGCAGCGTAAACATCAGCCCGATGAAACGCAGCGCCTGTACCTGCCCGTGCGTGATGATCGCGGCGACGGTGAGCGCAACGAAGAAAACCGCGACGGCGAGCGCGAGCGCGGCCCCGTATACGAAGAACGCCCGCCAATTGCGCCATACGGAAAAAAAACTATAGAAGAGCGATTGGGCGGCGCCCATCCGGTTCCAGGCCGTAAGCACCGGGGCGAACCAGAATGCCATCAGTACCGGCGCGCTGGCGAGCGCGGCGAGGAGTGGCGCGGGCGAAACGCTGCCGTCGTGCTGCGCCTCCGTAGGCGGTTCCTGCCCGGAGAGCATCAATTGCAGCAGCGCGCCCGAGTCCGCGAGCGAGGCAATCCCAAGCACGGCCGCAATCGAGACGAGGTACAGGACGCCCAGCGCGATCAGCGTGGACAGCCGGTCACGGAAACCGGAGAAAAGCAGCGCCGGTTGCAGCGCCCCTCCGCGATCGAGCACCGCGCACATGACCATGAAGCTGACCGAAAAGGCGGGCACCAGCACGGCGGAGGCGACAAGGCCGACGTAAGGTATCTGGCCGAGGAACATCACGGCGATCAAGTAGGTGAACACCAGAAACAACCACATCGCCGGGCTCTTGCGAAATAGCGTAAAACCCTTCACGAGCCAGAGCCATCCGTTTTTGGCCGAGACTGTGCGCATCGCCTAGGTCCGAAGTTCGCTCATGCTCATGCGCTCAAGTGTGGCCCGTCTGATGGTTTCAAACAAGGGAAGAGGGGCGCGCGCGGCGCGCCTCGAGTACCCTGCGGAAGTGTTCCGGATCGTGCGCGTGGGTGAGCTCGCCCGCGCGCGGCAGGTAAAAGTCGTACAGACGCGACAGCCAGAAGCGCAGCGCCGCCGCGCGCAGGAGCACCGGCCACGCTTCCCGCTCGGAGGGGGTGAACTCGCGGATGCCGCGGTACGCCGCCAGCAGCGCGCTCGCGCGTTCCGCGTCGATCTCGCCGGCAGGATCGACGCACCAGTCGTTGACCGTCACCGCGACGTCGAACAGGAGCGCGTCGAGCCCGGCGAAGTAAAAATCGATCACTCCACCGATGCGGTCTGCCTCGAACAGCACGTTGTCGCGGAATAGATCGGCATGCACGGGGCCGCGCGGCAAATCGAGGGTGCGGTGCTGTGCCTGGAATTCGAGCTCGGAGGCGAGCAACTCGCGGCGCGCCTCGTTGAGAAATGGCGCGACCTTGGGCGCCGCTTCGCGCCACCATCGCGGCCCTCGCGGATTCTCCAGCTTCCCGTTGTAGCCCTTTCCCGCGAGATGCATGCCGGCGAGCATGGCGCCGACTCGTTCGCAGTGCGGGGCTTGCGGCGCGCTCACCGGCGCGCCGGGGAGGCAGGTGACGAGCGTGGCCGGCTTCCCGTTCAGGATTCCGAGATACTTGTTGCTCTGATCGGCGATGGGCGCAGGACAGGGAATCCCGCGGCGCGCAAGATGCGCCATGAGGTTCAGGTAGAAGGGCAGCTCCGCCGCCGTCAGCTTCTCGAACAGCGTGAGCACGAAGCGGCCGTGCGAAGTCGTGACGAAGTAATTCGTGTTCTCGATACCCGCGGCGATCCCGTGCAGATCGGAAAGCGTACCGATGGCGTAACGCTTCAGCCAAGCAGATAACTCCTCGGCAGTGACTCGCGTAAAGACGGACATAGTGGACGCAACGATTACGAGCGCGCTCGCTCGCGCGGCAGGCATCAGAACCGGCGGATCACCCAGAGCGGGACCCGTACGCCGCTGTCGAGGCTTTCGTTTTTCAATCCTGCGCCGTCGCCCAAGTCCTCGATCAGGTAATACTCGTGACCCGTCGGCGTCACGACGCGAACGACGCGCTGGCCGTCGATGACCCGCTCCTCGACCTGGTCGCCTCCACCGGGCTGGATGCGCACCGTCGGCTCATCCGGCTGCTCGGCGGAAACCCCAGGGGGCGGCGGCGGGGGCTCGGGGAGAGGTTCGAGCTTGGGCGGCTGCTGTGCCGCGAGCGGCAGCGCGACGGCGAGGAGCGCTAGAGCAAGAATTCGGCGCAACATGAGGCAGAAGAATCCTTAAACGAAGGCAGTCTAGCAGAACTATTTGCGCGCGCCGAACACGCTTACTATCGGACGGATCTCGTCCGTTCGCTCGGTGGCCCCGACGAATTCTGACATAATGCGGAACAGACGCAGGCCTCGCCTGCGGCGCTCGCTTCCCGCGAGGTCGTGTCGAAAGACTCCGGAATCTTCCCGCTCATGAGTTCCCTTGGAAAAAACGCTGCTGCTGGTTGACGGGTCGTCGTACCTGTACCGCGCCTTTCATGCGTTGCCCGACCTGCGCAACGCCGCGGGCGAGCCGACCGGCGCGATCTATGGCGTGCTCAACATGCTACGTCGCCTCCTCGCCGACTACAAAGCCGACTATCTTGCGTGCGTGTTCGATGCGAAGGGCAAGACCTTCCGCGACGAGCTGTATACGCAATACAAGGCAAATCGCCCGCCGATGCCCGACGATCTTGGCGGGCAGATCGAGCCGCTGTTCGAGGCGATACGGGCGCTGGGGTTTCCGCTCTTGCAGATCGAGGGGGTCGAGGCGGACGATGTCATCGGCACGCTCGCGCGCGAGGCAGAAAAGCAGAAGCTGCGCTGCGTGATCTCGACGGGCGACAAGGACCTCGCGCAGCTTGTGACCGACCGCGTCATGCTCGTCAACACGATGTCGAACGAACGCCTCGACCCCGCGGGCGTTAAGGCAAAGTTCGGCGTGCCGCCCGAGCGCATGCTCGACTATCTGACGCTGGTGGGTGATCCCGTGGACAACGTTCCGGGTGTCGAGAAGGTTGGTCCGAAGACCGCGGTGAAGTGGCTCTCCCAATACGGTTCGCTCGAGGAGGTGGTCTTGCACGCCGCGGAGATCGGCGGCGCCGTGGGCGAGAATCTGCGCAAGGCGCTCGGCTGGTTGCCTCAAGCTCAGGCATTGCTCGCGGTGAAATGCGACGTCAAGCTGCCGCTCAAAATGGAGGAGTTGAAGTGCGCCCCTCGGGACGAGAAGCGCCTCGCGGAATTGTTTTCTCGTTTCGGATTCAAGAGCTGGTCAAAGGATGTCGCAGCGGATGCAAGCGAGGCTCCCGTTCCGGTCGCTAGCGACCCGCCTCGCAAAGCGGTTCCCGAGCGCAGCTACGAGACGCTCTTCACCGAAGCGGATCTGAGGCGCTGGCTGAAAATGCTCGAGGCTGCCGAGCTCGTTTCGTTCGATACCGAGACGACGAGCCTCGATCCGATGCAGGCGCGGCTCGTGGGCATGTCCTTCTGCGCGGCTCCGGGCCATGCCGCTTACCTGCCGCTTGCGCACAACTATGCCGGCGCGCCCGATCAACTTGGCGTCGAACCGGCGCTCGCCATCCTCAAGCCTTGGTTCGAAAGCGAAACGCACAGGAAAGTCGGTCAAAACGTCAAGTACGACGAGCATGTGCTGGCCAACCATGGCATCGCTTTGCGGGGCGTCGCGCACGACACGCTGCTCGAATCCTACGTGCTGGAAAGCCATGCGCGCCACGACATGGACAGTCTCGCCTCCCGCCATCTCGGCGCGAACACGATCGGCTACGACGAGGTGACGGGCACCGGCGCGCAGCGCATTCCCTTCGAACAGGTCGATGTCGCGCGGGCCGTGGCGTATGCCGCTGAGGACGCCGACCTCTGCCTGCAGATCCACGATGCACTTTTCCCCAGGATCCAGGCAGAAGCAGGGCTCGCTTACGTATATCGCTCGATCGAGATGCCGGTGCGCGAAGTCCTCTTCAGGATGGAAAGGGAAGGCGTCCTGATCGAAGCAACGCAGCTGGATGCAATGAGTCACGAGCTGGGACAGAAAATGCTCGAGCTCGAAGGCAAGGCCCATAAGGAAGCGGGGCAACCCTTCAACCTCGGCTCGCCGAAGCAGATTGCCGAGATCTTCTTCGGGAAAAAGGGGATGCCGGTGATCAAGAAGACGCCTTCCGGCGCGCCCTCGACCGACGAGGACGTGCTGGAAAAGCTCGCTCTCGACCACCCCTTGGCCAAGATCCTGCTGGATCACCGGGAGATTTCGAAGCTCAAGTCCACCTACACGGACAAATTGCCGAGGATGGTGAATCCGCGCACGGGCAGGGTGCACACCAATTACGGTCAGACGACCGCGGTCACGGGACGCTTGGCTTCCAACGATCCCAACCTGCAGAACATCCCGGTGAGGACCCTCGAAGGGCGGCGCATCCGCGAAGCCTTCGTCGCGCCCAAGGGCAGCACGATCGTGAGCGCCGACTATTCGCAGGTGGAGCTGCGCATCATGGCGCACATCTCCGGCGACGAGAACCTGCTGCGCGCTTTCGAGGGAGGCGAGGACGTCCACCGCGCTACCGCCGCGGAAGTGTTCGGCCGATCGCTCAAGGAAGTGACGCCGGAGGAACGCCGCTACGCAAAGGTGATCAACTTCGGCCTCATCTACGGAATGTCGGCGTTCGGCCTGGCGCAGCAGCTGGGGTTGGAGCGGGCGACCGCTCAGGCCTACATTAATAGCTACTTCGTGCGCTACCCGGGTGTGGACCGCTACATGAAGGAAACGCGCACTCTTGCGAAAGAGCAGGGCTACGTCGAGACCGTGTTCGGCAGGCGCCTGTGGCTACCCGAGATCAGGAGCGGAAATCCGGCGCGCCGAAGCGGGGCCGAGCGCGCCGCGATCAACGCGCCCATGCAGGGCACGGCCGCGGACTTGATCAAGCTCGCGATGATCGCCGTGCAGCAATGGCTCGACCGCGAAAGGCTTTCGACCAAGCTCATCATGCAGGTGCACGACGAGTTGGTGCTCGAGGCGCCGGATGCGGAGCTCGCGCGCGTGAAGGCCGAGGTGCCGGTGCTGATGAGCGGCGTGGCGAAGCTCAAGGTCCCGCTTGTCGTGGATGTGGGATCGGGACAGAATTGGGAAAAGGCGCATTGAGAATCGGGTTTACCTGACAGGGAAAACCCTACAGTGACTGCCGGAACAAAAAAGGGCCTAGACTAACGACGGACGAACAAAGACTGCGGCGACGTGACGGAGAATCCGGTTGAGGGAAGAGAGGACTCGAGGGACGTCATCCGCCACTTCGTGCTTCTTGGCGATGCCCTGCAGAACATCGATCTTGGAGAAGGAACGCGCGAGAGTGCGCTCGTGCCGCAGCCGCGAAACCCCTGGAAGCTCACAGTACTTGAAGTGCCGGAGCAGGGCCCGGTGCGCGCAATTCCTCGCGACGCCACCCACATCGGCATCGCCCTCGACGGCGGCTGGACGATCGAGGCGAGCGGTCTGCTGAAGAGCGGCGCGAAGTCGATCGAAGGCGCGCTGGAAACGCTGGCTGCGGCGGCGGACGAGTTCGAGAACGTCTTCAATCGGCTGATCGACGCCGCGCTCGAAACCAGACTGCCGACGATCGTATGCACGCTCGTTCCGGCGCGGCACCTCGAGCCGGCGCGGCAGCAAGTGGCGGCGGCGGCGCTGGCCATTTTCAACGACCGTATCCTGAAGCGGGCCTTTGTTGCGGGGATCTCGATCGTGGAGCTGCGCCTGGTATGCGACGAGGACAGCGATTACGCGAGCGAGACCCTGCTGTCGCGGACAGGCGTGCGCAAGGTGGCCAACGTGGCGCGCTCGGCGCTATACGAGATTTCGCAAGAGCCCGGGCGAACGCGGGTGTATTTCTAGCGGGCCGGGTCAGGCGCCGCGTGTAGGCGAGCCCTCCGCGCGCCGTGGCCCCTCCGTTTGGGTCTTGGCAGGTTGTTCTCAAATCAGCTACAATTGTTCTCAATATGAGAGCAAAGGCCTTCCCGCTGGCACCGCAGCTTGTCGAAGTCCTGTTCGGTGCGTATCGCCGCCAGATTCTGGGGCTGCTGTTGCTGCGCTCTGACGAAAGTTTCTATGTGCGGGAGATCGGCCGGTTGACTGGCGTGCCGGCCGGATCGCTGCATCGCGAACTGAAACTGCTGAGCGATGCCGGGCTGCTGGCGCGGTCGCTGGCGGGCAACCAGGTGCGCTATCAGGTGGATCGCACCTGCCCGATCCGGGAGGAATTGGCCGGTATCTTCCGTAAGACGGCCGGGCTGGCCGACGTGCTTCGCGAGGCGCTGGCACCGATCGCAGGCAAGATACGCGCGGCGTTCGTCTTCGGGTCGGTGGCGCAAGGCAAGGAGCGGGCCACCAGCGACGTGGATGTGTTGGTGATAGGTTCGGCCTCGTTTACTGCTGTGGTAGAGGCGCTGAGCCGGGCGGGCGAGCGCTTGCGGCGCGATGTGAATCCGGTAGTGATGACCAGGACCGTCTTCGAGGCGAAGTTGGCCAGTCGCGATCGCTTCGTTGCCAGGGTGGCGCGCGAGCCGAAAATATTTCTCCTGGGGGATGCCGGTGAGTTTGCAGAACTTGCTGAAGATCGGGCAGCTTAAGGAGCATCCGCCGGACGCCGCCGAGGTGCAGCGTCTGCTGGCCGCGGCCGGGAGAAACCTCACCGACGCGCGAGTGACAACGATCAGCCCCGAGACCCGCTTTGACGCGGCCTACAGATCTGTGATGCAAGCGGCCCTGGCTGCATTGATGGCCCATGGCTACCGGCCGGACACGAACAGGCCCGGGCATCATGTGACGGTCGTCCAGGGACTGACACTGACCATCGGACTGGCGCCGGCCCGCGTGACGGTGCTCGATACGCTGCGGCGCAAGCGCAACCTGTCCGACTATACCGGCGAGGATATCGACGACTCTTCCGCGGAACATTGCACTGCCGAGGCCGATCGGCTGTTGCAGGATGTCACTGCCTGGCTCAAGGCCCATCGGCCGCAACTGATAGTCCCGCGGCGGCTCAGCGGCTAGTTCCGGATCGCTCCGAATACCTTCCGGATGATCGCCGAGGCCGCGACCGCCGGATCCTTGCGGATCTTCTTTTCTTCCTCGGCTATGACGACGAAAAGTCCATCGAGCGCCTTGCGCGTGACGTAGTCCTCCAGGTTCGCTTCCTCTTCCTTCACCAGCCCGAATCTCGCGCCGCTTGCGGCGATCTCGTTGTATTTTTCCGCGAGTCTTACCTTTTCCATCGCCTTCTTGACGATCGGCTGAAACTGCTTTGCGAGCGGCTCGGACGTGGTGCGCTTGAAGTATTGCGTCGCGGCGTCATCGCCGCCAGTGAGAATGCCTTTCGCGTCCTGCACGCTCATTTTCTTCACGGCGTTGGTGAGCAGCGTCTTCGCGTGCGGCACCGCCGCTTCGGCCGCGCGGTTCATGCGCAGAACGAGTTCGTCGGCTTGAGTCCCCATGCCGATCGTGCGGATCACCGCTTCGGCGCTTCGGAGCGAGGGCGGCAACCCGATCCTGACGCTGTTGTTCTTCAGAAATCCGTCCTCTACCCCGAGCCGCGCGACCGCGGCCTGGGAGCCTCGGGTAAGCGCCTCTTTCAGTCCGTTGATGGCGTCGCGGTTGGAAATGTCGGCGAGGCCCGCAGCCGATGCGGCGGCCGGAATGACAAGCGCGGCGAGGTATCCGAAGATGCGAGCCACGTAACGCCCCTAGTTCACGCCCGCCGCATGCGCCTGCCGATCGGCGTGGTAGGAGGAGCGCACCATAGGGCCGACCGCGGCGTGGGTGAAACCGAGTTTCTGCGCCTCGCGCTCGAACATCGCAAACGCCTCCGGGTGCACGTAGCGGTGGACCGGAAGATGGTGCGCCGAGGGCTGGAGGTACTGCCCAATGGTGAGCATGTCCACGCCGTGCGTGCGCAGGTCGCGCATCACCTCCAGGATTTCCTCGTCCGACTCGCCTAGGCCCACCATCAATCCCGATTTGGTCGGGACGTGTGGGTGGCGCGCCTTGAAGTCCTTCAAGAGCTTCAGCGAGTGCGGATAGTTGCCGCCCGGCCGCGCCTGCCGGTAGAGCCGCGGCACGGTCTCGAGGTTGTGGTTCATGACATCGGGGAGCGTTGCCTCCAGCACGCCGAGCGCGCGCTCGAGGCGCCCTCTGAAATCGGGAACGAGGATCTCGATCTTGGTCTGGGGCGAGCGCTCGCGCACCGCACGGATGCAATCGACGAAGTGCTGCGCTCCGCCGTCGCGCAAGTCGTCGCGGTCCACGCTGGTGATGACGACATAGGAAAGCTTCAGCGCCGCGATGGTCTGCGCGAGGCGCGTCGGTTCCTCGGCGTCGGGAGGTTTCGGCCGGCCGTGGGCGACGTCGCAGAACGGGCAGCGCCGCGTGCACAGGTCCCCGAGGATCATGAAAGTCGCGGTGCCTTTGCCGAAGCACTCGCCGATGTTGGGGCAGGAAGCCTCCTCGCAGACCGTGTGAAGGTTGTTCTCGCGCAGGATCCGCTTGATGTCGTGAAAGCGCGAGCCGGGCGAGGCCGCGCGCACGCGGATCCAGTCGGGCTTGGCGAGCCGCTCGGCCGGGACGAGCGCGATCGGGATGCGCGTCTTCGCCGCGCCTTTCTTCTTCAGCGAGGTTGTCGTCATCGTTCGATAAGCCGGGAGATTCGCTCGGCCAACGCCCGGCCGAGCTGTTCCGTGCCTGCGGCGATCCCGAGCGCCGAAGTCTGAGTGATCCTGAGGCCCGGATAGCCGCAAGGGTCGATCGCCGAGAAGGGCGCGAGGTCCATGTTCACGTTGAGCGCGACCCCGTGGTAGCAGCAGCCGCGCCGCACCCGCAGGCCGAGCGCGGCGATCTTCGCCTCGCCCACGTACACGCCCGGCGCGCCGCTTTTTCTCTCGGCTTTCACATCGTGCGCGGCGAGGGTGTCGATCGCCGCCTGCTCGACCAGCGTCACCATGGCTCGCACCGTCAGGCCGCGCCGCGCGAGATCGACGAGCGCGTACACGATCGCCTGCCCCGGCCCGTGATAGGTGATTTGCCCGCCGCGGTCGATGCGCTCGAGCGGAATTTTCGTATCGCGCGGAAAGTGCTCTTTGCGGCCGGCCACGCCGACAGTGTATACAGGCGCGTGCTCGAGCACCCAGAGCTCGTCGGGCGTCGCCGCGCTCCGGGTTTCGGTGAAGCGGCGCATGGCCGCGTAAGCAGCAGCGTAGTCGGTGAGGCCGAGGTGCTTGACGACCGGGGGTTGAATCTGGATTCCCGCTTGCGCGGGAATGACGGAAATGGATGTCGCGGCGGATTGCATCAGAGCACCATCGTCACCATCGGATGATCGCACAGTTCCCGGTACAGATCGTCCAGCTGCTCGCGCGACACCGCGCGTATGTTGCAGGTGAGCGAAAGGTATTTCCCCTCGCGGCTCGGTCTCATCCCGAGGGTCGCCGGATCGAAGTCGGGCGCGTGGCGCGTCACCACCCCGATCACCGCCTGCGCAAAGCCCGCCTGGGTTCTTCCCATGATCTTGATGGGGAACTCGCAGGGGAAGGCGAGAAGGGCCGCGTCGTTTTCAGGCATGGGCCGGGGCGCGCATGACTTTCGCTTTGTACTGCTGGTAAAGCGCGAGGATGCGCTCGCCGACAGGTCCGGGTTTTCCGCCGCCGACCGGCTTTCCATCGAGCGTCGTGATGGCGAGCACTTCCCTGGAGGAGGAGGTTATCCAGACCTCTTCGGCCGAGCGCAGCTCGCTTTCCGTGACCGGCCGCACCTCATGGGCGATCGCGTTCGCGCGCAAAATTTCGAGCACCACGTCGTAGGTGATTCCCGGCAATATCAGGTGAGACTTGGGCGGGGTGAGGACGGTTCCGTTCTTCACGACGAAGACATTGCTCGCCGAAGCCTCGGTCAGCTCGCCGTCGCGCACCAGAATCGCCTCGGCGCAGCCCTCGTCGGCGGCGAGAGTGCGCAGCATGCAGTTGCCCAGCAGCGAAATGGACTTGATGTCGCAGCGCAGCCAGCGGTAGTCGGGCAGCACGATCGCCTTGGCGCCGCTTCTAACCAGCTCAGCCGAGGGAGTCACAAGCTCGCTCGCCATGACAAACACCGTCGGCTTGAGGCCCTTCGGGAATGCGTGATCGCGCTTGCCCGCGCCGCGGGTGACCTGGAGATAAACGCTCTGATCTTCCCAGGGATTGCCTGCGATGATCTTCTCGATGAGCTCGCTCCACTTCGGGGAAGTATTCGGATTGGCAAGGCGTATCGCGTCCATGCTCGACTGGAGCCGCACCAGGTGTTCGGCGAGGCGGAATGGCCGGCGCGAGTACACCGGGATCAATTCGTAGACGCCGTCGCCGAAAATAAAACCGCGATCGAGGACCGAGATTTTGGCTTGCTCGATCGGCATGAAGTCGCCGTTAAGGTAGATCATTCGTCTTCCCTCATCTAAATCCCAGCCGCATCGCGTCCCAGGCACGGGCGAAAAATCCGGCCACGGCGATGTTGTCGAGCGCGACCACGGGATACTCGCCGAGCAGCCTGCCTTCGTGCAACAGGCGCAGCGTCGCGACGCTCTGGCCCGCGGCAAGCGGCGCGAGCAGCGGCTGCCGGCTGACGAGCTCCGCTTTGAGCCTGTCTGCGCTGCCCCTGGGCACCGTGACGTACAGATCCGCGGCGACGCCAGCCTTCAGTTCGGGCTTGCTGCCCTTCCACACCTGAAGCTTGCTGATCGCCTCGCCTTTCTGGAACAGGCGCAGGCCGTCATAAGACTGGAACCCGAAGTTAAGCAGCTTTTGACTCTCCTGGGCGCGCAAGCGGTCGGAGGCGGCACCTACGACCACCGACAGGAGCCTTCGCGAGCCGCGCTTTGCCGAGGCGATGAGGCAATAGCCGGCGCTCTCGGTATACCCGGTTTTCACGCCATCGACGTTCGGATCCAGCCACAGGAGGCGGTTACGGTTCTGCTGGGTGATGTCGTTATAGCGATATTCGCGTTCCGAATACAGCTTGTAGTGCTCGGGATGATCGCGGATGAGCGCGGCGGCGAGCAGCGCGAGGTCTCTCGCCGTGGAGTAGTGCCCGGGCTCGGGCAGACCCGTCGAATTGGTGAAGCGTGTGTTGCTCATGCCCAGACGGTTCGCTTCTCTGTTCATCCTCTCCACGAACGCGCTTTCCGAGCCCGAGATGGCTTCGGCAAGGGCGATGCAAGCGTCGTTACCCGACTGCACGATCAATCCATGCAGCAGCTCTTGCACCGTTACGGGCTTTCGCGGCTCGATGAACATGCGCGAGCCGCCCGCGCGCCAAGCCCGCTGCGATACCGGCACGGTTTGGGAGGGCGCGAGCGACTTGGCCTTCAGCGCCGCGAACGCGAGATATGCGGTCATGAGCTTGGTGAGCGAAGCCGGCTCGACGCGCTCCTCGGGGTTTCGGCTTGAGATCTCCTGGCCGCTGGTCATGTCCATGAGCAGCCAGGCGCGCGCCGCGACAACAGGGGGCTGCGGCGCGTCGGCGAGCGCGGCACACGACAGCAACAAAGCGACAGCGGCGCCGAACATCCGGCGCATGCGAACCGCGACGCGAATCATAGCGATGCGGGCCTGCCCGATGACGCAATCTTTCCCGGCAAGATGGTCTCCACTTCCACTCGTGCGCTGCCGGCGTTGACAACCCCGAGCTTATGCGCCGCCGCGTAGGACAGGTCGATAATGCGGTCGGCATGAAACGGTCCGCGGTCGTTGATGCGCACGATGACCGAGCGCCCGTTGCCGAGATGTGTCACGCGCACGTAGCTCGGGATCGGCAGGACGGTATGCGCCGCGGTCATCGCGTACATGTCGTAGCGCTCGCCGCTCGAAGTCGGCCTGCCGTGAAATTTGCGCCCGTACCAGCTTGCGATGCCGTGCTTACGGTAGGGTTTGAGCGACTGATGCGGTACGTACTTCCTGCCAAGCACGGTGTAGGGATTGTTGGCGCTACGATGAAGCGGCTCGACCCTGGGTTTGGCGTCGGCGACCCGGTCGAGATTGACCGGGGGCGACCCTGCCGGCCCGCCGTCGCGTCCGCCGGTGCCGCTGCATGCGGCGACAACCACGAGCGCCCCGAGCAGCCACACCCGCGGCGCGGATGCGGCGGCGTGAAAACGCTCGAGCTCAGGCCCTTTCACGTCTGCACCAGGGCGCGGTGGCGCTGGATGCTCATCAATATTCCCAGGCCGACACACAGCGTCACGATCGATGTGCCGCCGTAGCTCACCAGAGGCAGCGGCACACCGACGACGGGGAGCAGCCCGCTCACCATGCCCATGTTGACCACGGCGTAAGTGAAAAAGGTGAGAGTGATCGAGCCCGCGACCAGCCGGGTGAAGAGAGTCGGAGCGTTGGCGGCGATCATCAGCCCGCGCATGATGAGCGCGAGATAGAGCACCAGCAGAAGCGTATTGCCGATCAGCCCGAACTCCTCGGAATACACGGCGAAGACAAAGTCGGTGGCGCGCTCCGGGATGAACTCCAGGTGCGTCTGGGTGCCCGACAGCCAGCCCTTGCCGGTGATGCCGCCGGATCCGACCGCGATAGTGGACTGGATGATGTGGTAGCCCGCGCCGAGCGGATCCGAGGAAGGATCGAGCAGAGTCAGGAAGCGCCGGCGCTGGTAGTCGTGCAGCGCGCCCCACAGGACGGGCAGGCTTGCGAGCACCGCGGCGGAACCCCCCGCGATGACCTTCCAGGACAGGCCGGCGAGGAAAATCACGTAGAAACCCGCGGCGGCGACAAGCAGCGCCGTGCCCAGATCGGGCTGGCGGGCGATCATCACGGTCGGCACCGCAAGCAGCGCGATCGCGACCGCGTACTCGCGAAAACGCAGCGCGGCCGCGTGGCGGTGAAAGTACCACGCAAGCATGAGAGGCATCGCGATCTTCATCAGCTCCGAGGGCTGGATGCTCGTGAAACCGAGCGGCAGCCATCTGCGCGCGTTGTTCCTCACGTCGCCGAACAAGGCGACGCCGGCCAGCAGCAGGAGGACAAACATGAAGGCCGGGACCGCGTAGCGCATGAAAGTCTGCGGCGAGATTTGCGCGGCGACCCACATCAGCGAGAGGGCAAGGAGGATGTTGAGCGCCTGTGCGCCGACCCGCGCGGGCGCCTGGAACGCCGCGCTGTAGAGCGTGGCGAGGCCCAGCACGAGAAGCCCGCACGCGATGGCAAAGAGCGGCCCGTCGATTCCCTCCGAGAGCCGCGCAAGCAGGCGGTCAATCATCGGCGTCCTTCTTCTTCGGAGCGGGCGCGGCTCGCGCCGGCTTGTCGAGGCGCTTGCCGAGCAGATAGTAGTCGAGCGCCTTGCGTGCGATCGGCGCCGCCGCGCGCGCCCCGAACCCGGCGTTCTCCACCAGAACCGCGAGCGCGATTTTCGGGTTCTCCAAGGGAGCAAAGGCGATGAACAATGCATGATCGCGCAGGTACTCGTCGACTTGCGATTCGACGTATTTCTCGCCTGCTTTGAGCGCCACCACCTGGGCGGTGCCCGTCTTGCCGGCGCTGGTATAGCTGGCGCCTGCGAAGGCACGCGCACTCGTTCCCTCCTTGTTGACCCCGGCCATGGCGCGTTTGATGACTTCAAGGCTCTCGGCCTTCAGCGGGATGGTTTTCAAGGGCTGAGGCTTCGTATAGGTGCGTTCGCCCGTCCTGGGATTTTCGATGTAGTCAACCAAATGCGGGCGATGCATCACGCCGTCGTTGGCAAGCGCCGCGACGGCCAGCGCGAGCT
Source organism: uncultured Enterobacteriaceae bacterium (assembly GCA_964430565.1). GTDB lineage: Bacteria > Pseudomonadota > Gammaproteobacteria > Burkholderiales > SG8-39 > VBDM01. The sequence continues at coordinate 91,762 of CAYSFD010000010.1, read as the reverse complement.
GCAGCGGCGTATGCGCATGATAGCCCTGGCCGATGCCGATGCTGATGGTCTCGCCCGCGTACCACCTCTGCTGCTCCGGGGTCTTGAAGTACTTCTTTTTCCACTCCTGCGAAGGCAGCACTCCCGCCGATTCGCCCTCCAGGTCGATTCCGGTGCGCGCGCCGAAGCCGAATTGGCCCATGAAGCGCGCGATGTTGTCGATGCCGAGATCGTTGGCGAGCACGTAATAATAGGTGTCGCAGGACACGACGATCGACCTCACCATGTCCACGTAGCCGTGGCCGCCCGCCTTGAAATCGCGGAAGCGGTTATTCCCCAACGTGAAGTAGCCGGGATCGTAAGTCAACTGAGTCGGAGTTCTCGTGCCGAGCTCCAGCGCCGCAAGCGCCATAAAAGGCTTGAAGGTCGAGCCCGGCGGGTACAGTCCGGTCAGGGCGCGGTTGTTGAGCGGGTGGTCGGGGGAATTGTTGAGCGCGTCCCAGTTGACCGGGTCGATGCCGTCGATAAAGAAATTCGGGTCATAGCCGGGCCTGGAGACGAAGGCGAGTATGGCGCCGGTGGAAGGCTCGATCGCCACCAGAGCGCCGCGGTTTTCACCGAAAGCGCGCTCCACGGTTTCCTGCAGTCCGATGTCGAGCGTGAGGCTGAGATTGTTGCCCGAGACGGCGGGCGCCGTTTGCGAGAGCGTGCGCACTATGAGTCCTCCGGCGTCCGTCTCGACTTCATCGAAGCCGGTGGTCCCGTGCAGCTCGCGCTCGTAGCTCTGCTCCAGGCCGGTTTTGCCGATGTGGTCGCTTCCCTTGTAGTTTGCCTTGACGTCGGCCTCTTCCAGGCGAGCGACGTCGCGATTGTCGATTCGGCCGATATACCCCACGACGTGCGAGGCGATCTCGCCAAGAGGATACTGGCGAAACAGCCTTCCCTTGATATCGACGCCGGGAAGACGGTGACGGTTGACCGCAAGTCTGGCAACCTCCTCATCGGTAAGGCGGGTGCGCAGGGGCAGAGTGTCGAGGCCCTTGCTTTCCTCGCGGAGTTTACGGAAGCGCCTGCGGTCCTTGGGGTGGATGTCGACCAGGGTGGCGAGCTCCTCGATCGTGCCTTCGAGGTCGGCGATTTTGCTCAGCGTGAGCTCCAGCGTGTAAGCCGAGTAGTTGCGGGCGAGCACCACGCCGCTGCGGTCGAGGATCAGGCCGCGGTTGGGCGGGATCGGCATGACAAAAATACGGTTGTCCTCGGCTTTGGTTGCGTAGTACTCGCTCCGGATGACCTGCAGGTAGAAGAAGCGCGCGAACAGGATCGCGAACGCGACAAGCACGACGACCCCGGCGACGCCCAGACGCAGCTGGAAGTAATACAGTTCGCGCTGGGTGTTGCGGATCTCCGCGAGGCGCATGGTCCTTATATCGGCCGGTTCTGGTCCACGCTCTCGGGCCTTCGCTGCGGCAGCAGAAGGAGAAACGTCGCAGTCGGCCATAGGGCCGCGGCGATGAGGCTCCCGCCGAGGTAGGCGAAACCCGGGAATACGCCGCCGGCGATCATCCGCGCGACGAGCATCAGCAATTGGCATGCAAACAACAGCACGAACACATGAGCCGCCTGCCGCCATAGCGAGAACCACAGGATGCGCCGGTGCAAGCCGATCGCTGCAAAGGCGAGAACGGCGTAGGCAAGGGCGTGCTGGCCAAGCAGCGCGCCATTACCCGCGTCCATGATGAGCCCCAGGAACCAGGCAGTGCCGATGCCTATCTTGCGGGGCTGATGCACGCACCAGAACATGAGCACAAGCGCAACCATGTCGGGCAGCCAGATGACGTCGCGCCACGGCAGCAGGTTAAAGAGCAGTGCAAGCACCAAGGTGAGCACCATATAGGCGGGCCTCACAGGCAGCAGGATGCGCTGCGACTGTTCGAGGAATGCCATCAGAGTAGCGCCGCGTTCATTCGCGTTTTCTCACGCGCTTCTGTTTCGGGAGGTTGCCCGCCCGGGGCTCGGCTTCCGTTGGAGGGGGTGGGAAGCCCGCTTCGGAGGTCAGCACCAGCACCTGCCGATTCTGTTCGATGCCCGCGGTGGGCACGCAGCTAATTTTTGCAAAGGCGTAGGCGGCGTCGCGCTCGATGCGCGACACTTTCGCGACCGGAAGGCCGGCGGGATAAGTGCCGTCGATACCCGAGGTCACAAGCACGTCGTCGGCTTGAACGTCGGCGTTCGCGGCGAGGTAGCTCAAATCAAGCATGCCTTTGTCCCCGCCGCCGTAGATGACCGCGCGCAGGCCGTTCCTCACGACCTGCACCGGGGTTCTCTGCTCCTTGTCCGTGATCAGGGTGACTTCGGACAGGAGCGGATGCACCCGCGTCACCTGGCCGATGACGCCGATGTCGTCGATGACTGCCTGGCCGGCCTGGATGCCCTGCTGGCTGCCCTTATCGATGACGACCTTGCGCGAGAAGGGATCGCGACCCTGAAAAAGGATCTCCGCCAGCGTTGAGTCGACGCTCAGGCGCTCGCGCGCGTCGAGCAATCGCCGCAGCTGCGCATTCTCAGCGCGCAGCGCTTCGAGGGTAAGCAGATCGTTCGCGCCTTGCAGGCGCCTGGTCTTGAGCTCGTCATTCTCCCGTTTCAAGGCCACCTGCGTAGTGAAGAACTCGGCGGCGGCATTAAACAGCTCCACCGGGACGAGCGCGGTCCGCTGCAGGGGGTAGACGAGGAGGGCGACGACCTGGCGCAGCGATTCCGCGTAGCGAAAGCGTGCGTCCAGCACCATCAAGAGGACCGCAAGCGATATAAAGAACGCAAGGCGAACAAGCGGCGCGGGGCCGCGGCTGAAAAACGGCGGCGGCTGATAGTCCATGCCCTGGTCCTACTCGCTTGCGAAGATGCTCCCGAGCTTGTCCATTCTTTCCAGCGCTTTGCCCGAGCCGCGCACGACGCAGGTGAGCGGATCGTCGGCGACGATCACCGGAAGCCCGGTCTCCTCCATGAGGAGTCGATCTATGTCGCGCAGCAACGCTCCGCCACCGGCAATGACCATGCCTTTCTCGGCGATGTCAGCGCCCAGTTCCGGCGGCGTCTGCTCGAGCCCCGACTTGATCGCGCTAACCATCTGGTTGAGCGGTTCGGTGAGCGCTTCCAGGATTTCGTTCGAGGAGATGGTGAAGCTCCTCGGAATGCCCTCGGCGAGGTTGCGGCCCTTCACTTCCATCTCGCGCACTTCCGACCCAGGGAACGCCGAGCCGATTTCCTTCTTGACCATTTCCGCCGTCGTCTCCCCGATCAGCATGCCGTAATTGCGGCGGATGTAGTTGATAATGGCTTCGTCGAACTTGTCGCCGCCGACGCGCACGCTGCCCGAGTACACCATGCCGCCGAGCGAGATCACGCCGACCTCGGTGGTGCCGCCGCCGATGTCCACGATCATCGAGCCCGTGGCTTCGGCGACCGGAAGATCCGCGCCGATTGCCGCCGCCATCGGCTCCTCGATCAGGAACACCTGGCTTGCGCCGGCTTCGGTGGCAGCCTCGCGAATCGCGCGCCGCTCGACCTGCGTCGACCCGCAAGGCACGCAGATGATGATGCGAGGGCTGGGCGAAAGCAGGCGCGACTGATGCACTCTCTTGATGAACTGCTTCAACATCTGCTCGGTGACGGTGAAGTCGGCAATCACGCCGTCCTTCATCGGACGGATCGCGGTGATGTTCCCCGGCGTCTTGCCGAGCATCATTTTCGCTTCCTTGCCGACCGCCAGAATGGTTTTTTTGGAATTGTGGCCGCCTTCCTGGCGGATCGCGACGACCGAAGGCTCATCCAGCACGATGCCCTTGCCGCGCACGTAAATGAGCGTATTGGCCGTGCCCAGATCGATGGCCATGTCTTCGGAAAAATATCCACGCAAAAAGCCGAACATCTTGCTGATTTCCTTGGGAAAGAAGGTTCTTGATTGCGGTATAATACAACAAATAAATTTCAGTTTTAAGCGATTTTTCATGCCGCTGTCGCTTGAGGAAGTTCATCGCATCGCCGAGCTCGCGCGTATCGGGATCGGCGACGCGGAAGCCCGGGCCGTTCAGTCCCAGTTGAACGACATCTTCGAATTGATCGGGCAGATGCAAAAGGTCGACACCGACGGAATCGAGCCGATGACGCACGCTCAAGGGCTGGCGCTGCGGCTGCGTCCCGACGAAGCGAAGGAAACCGACCAGCGCGAGCTTTACCAATCGGTCGCGCCGAAAGATGCGGTGGAAGCGGGCCTTTACCTCGTTCCTAAGGTGATCGAATAGCGGGATTCGGGCCTGAATCCCATGCTGAATGCTTCTCTCAAAGAGCTTTCGATCGCGCTCGCGCAAAAAAAGGTCTCAAGCGTCGAGCTGACAAATCTGTTTCTGGCGCGCATCGCGGGGCTGAACAACGCGCTCAAGGCGTTCATCACGGTCGAACCTGAGAAGAGCCTCGCGCAGGCGCGGGCTGCCGACGAGCGCATCGTGAAGGGCGACTCGAAACCGCTGACCGGTATCCCGGTTGCGCACAAGGACATCTTCGTCGCGAAGGACTGGCTCACCACCTGCGGCTCCAAAATACTCTCGAATTTCGTCGGCCCGTATGACGCGCACGTCATCGAACGCTTCAACGACGCGGGTGCCGTGATTCTCGGCAAGACCAACATGGACGAGTTCGCGATGGGTTCCTCCAGCGAGAACTCGTTCTACGGTCCGGTGAAAAATCCATGGGACAAGACCTGCGTACCGGGCGGTTCCTCGGGCGGATCTGCGGCGGCGATCGCAGCACGCATGGCGCCGGCGGCCACCGGCACCGACACTGGCGGCTCGATCCGCCAGCCCGCCGCGCTCTCGGGAGTATCGGGGCTGAAGCCGACCTACGGCCTGGTGTCGCGTTACGGGATGATAGCCTTCGCTTCCAGTCTCGATCAGGGCGGACCGATTGCGAAAAGCGCAGAGGACGTCGCGCTGCTTTTGAACGCGATGGTCGGGTTCGACGCGCGCGATTCGACTTCGGTCGAGCGCCCTCCCGAAGACTACACCGGGGATCTTGAGAAACCGCTCGCGGGAATTCGCATCGGCGTGCCGAAGGAGCATTTCGGCGAAGGGCTTGCTGCTGACGTCGGCAAGGCGGTGGAGTCGGCGCTTGCGCAATTCGAGAAGCTCGGCGCGAAACGTGTTTCGATCAGTCTGCCCAACAGTGGCCTGTCGGTGCCGGCGTACTATGTGATCGCGTCGGCCGAGGCGTCGTCGAACCTGTCGCGCTTCGACGGCGTGCGCTACGGCTACCGCGCGAGCGGCTATCGCGACCTCGCCGACATGTACAGCAAAACCCGGGCGGAGGGGTTCGGCGCGGAAGTCAGACGCCGCATTCTCATCGGCACTTACGTTCTGTCGCACGGGTACTACGATGCCTACTACCTGAAGGCGCAGAAGATCCGGCGGTTGATCGCGCAGGACTTCGTCGAAGCCTTCAAACAATGCGACCTCGTGATCGGTCCGACTTCTCCGACGGTGGCGTTCAGGATCGGCGCGAAGGCCGCCGATCCGGTGCAGATGTACCTGAACGACATCTACACGACTCCGGCCAATCTGGCCGGATTGCCCGCGATGTCGATTCCGTGCGGGTTCGGAAACGACAAGCTGCCGGTGGGGCTGCATATCACGGGAAACTATTTTGCCGAAGCCAGGATGCTGAACGTCGCGCACCAGTACCAGAAAGCGACCGACTGGCATGTGCGGCGACCCGCCGGGATCGAGCCATGAACTGGGAAATCGTGATCGGGATCGAGACTCACGCGCAGCTCTCCACCGCGTCCAAAATGTTTTCGGGAGCCTCCACCACATTCGGCGCGGCGCCCAACACCCAGGCGAGCGCGGTGGACATCGCGCTGCCGGGCGTGCTGCCGGTGGCGAACCGCGAAGCGATCGCCAAGGCGGTGCGCTTTGGCTTGGCGGTAAACGGAGGCCTCTCCGATAATATCAACCGCCGCTCCGTTTTCGCGCGCAAGAGCTACTTCTATCCCGATCTTCCCAAGGGCTATCAGATCAGCCAGTTCGAGCTGCCGATCGTGAAAGGGGGAGAGATACCCATCACCTCACCGACGCGCGGTGTGATTAAGGTGCGCCTTACCCGCGCTCACCTCGAGGAGGACGCCGGAAAGTCGCTGCACGAGGATTTCCACGGCATGAGCGGAATCGACTTGAACCGCGCGGGCGTACCGCTTCTCGAGATTGTCTCCGAGCCCGACATGCGCTCGGCGGAAGAGGCGGTCGCCTACGCCAAGGCGCTGCATTCTCTCGTTCGCTGGATCGACATTTGCGACGGCAACATGCAGGAGGGGTCGTTTCGCTGCGACGCCAACGTCTCGGTGCGGCGGCCGGGCGCGCCGCTCGGAACGCGCTGCGAAATCAAGAACCTCAATTCGTTCCGCTTCACGGAGCGCGCGATCGAGTTCGAGGTGAAGCGCCAGATCGAGATTCTGGAAGACGGCGGCAAGATCGTGCAGGAGACCCGCCTGTACGATTCCGACAAAGACGAGACGCGTTCGCTGCGCATCAAGGAGGAGGCGCACGATTACCGATATTTTCCGGATCCCGATCTGCTGCCGCTTGAGGTTTCGGACAACTGGATAAACGAGATCAAGGCGACGATGCCGGAGTTGCCGGAGGCGAAACGCAAGAAGTTCATCGAAGTAGGTCTCTCCCCGGCGCAAGCGAGCTTTCTCACCTCGAGCATTCAGACCACCCACTACGCGTTGCAGATGTTTGGCGACGCGCCCAGGGACAAAGTGCCCGCTCTTGCTAACTGGATATCCGGCTCGCTCAGCTCAAAACTGAACGATGCAAATCTCGATATCTCCGAGAGCCGAGTGTCGGCTGGCAAATTGCGGCGACTCGCCGACCTGGTCGATGATGGAACGCTCTCGGGAAAGATGGCCAAGGAGGTATTCGAGGCGATATGGGCTGGGGAGGGCGCGGCCGACGAAATCATCGAGAAGCGCGGCCTGAAGCAGATCAGCGATGCCGGTGCAATCGAGAAGGTCGTCGTCGAAGTGATCGCATCGAACGCGAAGCAGGTCGAAGATTACCGCGCAGGCAAGGAAAAGGCCTTCAACTCGCTCGTCGGCCAGGTGATGAAGGCGACCAAGGGCAAGGCCAACCCGACACAGGTGAACGAAATTCTGAAGCGCAAGCTGTCGAGTTAGCGTGCTGATTTCGCTGGCTGGCCAAACGCGGCGGCCTGCACAGAGACTCTGGGAAATCCGCTGCGCGGCCAAACGCAACCTCCGAATCACCGTTCCTGCCTCCCAATTGCCCGATCCACAGCTAGAATCTGCCGGCATATCGTCCGATCCACCCTTGGATGTTTGCATCTACGGGTAGATCGTTTTAGCATCTTCTGCACGTCGTTCAATAGATAGTTGGGCGTCACAGAGTGCTCCGTAAGGAGAGGTGATGAAAACCGAGGTCACGTTGAAATTAACGAATCTACTGCTGGTGCTGCTGCTCCTGTTCCTACCCGTCAGCTATCCCGCAGAGTCGGGCGCAGCGCAGAGCAATGACATTGATATCGAGTGGGCAGCAGAACTCTCACGAGAGATTCCATGGTTTGAAGCAGCAACAGGTAAGATCGTCAGAGACCGAATCGTTCGACGATTTAGCCTCCTCTGCGGAGAATCCAGATCCTGCTATCTCACAGTTGTTTCCTTCCCTGCACGAAACTGTATGGAACGAAATGAACTGGGAAAGCAACCGCGTCAGTTGCTCGAAGCATCTCAAGCTGGTTCCGACGTTGATTTCTTCGAAATGGGAAAGAATCGCTCAGGCGATCTTTCAGTCGTCCGGCGTGGTCAGGACTCGCTCTTAATTGAGTTCACTTCGCACGAACCGCATCGTTCCAAGAATTCCATATTGGTCAGTTACCGCAGCCGATTTAGCACCGGATCAAGCAAAGTGCCGGTGAAAATTACCGGAGTTGAGTCCGGGATTGGGAAGGGCGATTCCCTTTACGTTGGTGGCGATGAGGTGGTCAAATTCGAATATCGTCAGTTGCCCGCCTCCACCGTTTGTCTAATGGGCATTCAGAGTCGTGATCTCATCCCACGCTAAGCGTATGTGCAGTGTGATGCCCAACTAGTAGCTGCACCGGAGTCGCTGTAGCGCGCCGGTGAGCATGACGTTTAGACCGCGCGGGCACATGGAGGCTCAGCCATGATCTTGGAAATCGCGCTGGGAATCGTCTTGGCCGTACTCATTTTGATTTTCTGGCCGCTGATTCTCGGTCTTGGTGTGATCTTGCTGGTGATCGCAGTTGTATTAATTGCAGTAGGCCTGCTGGTCATCTTGGCTGCGAAGGATTTCTTAGGTTTTGGAATAATTGCGGCCCTCTTGGGTGCTACCTTTTTGATCACCTGGTTTACACGGGTAAGGCCGGAGGCGAACAGGCGTCTTGCCTTGGGATACGACGGCGGTGTCGAATCTCCATCCGACGGTGACATCACTGGCGAAGAACAACGTCGCCGTGCCCTCGGCTATGGTACGAGCGCTGATAAGCTTGGAAGGCGAAAGTGAATCAGTGGGCGGTCTAACTTTACTGGTGTGGACGGACCACAAGCGTGGTGCGTGATCGTTCGCCGGTGCTGGCCCGCCACACAGCACGACGTTGGGCCTCATGAGCAGAACGTTCAGGACGGTTTCCGTAACTGAGTGGTCGCTGGGAGATGCGATAACTGTGCGCCATTCGCGCTTGCTTGACGTTCCCACACCAGACGCACTCCTCGCGGAATTGCTCAGCGAGGCGTCTGAAGCAGTTCGCGCCAAGCGCATTTGTCTCTGCTGGCAGCCCTCCAAAGAGGCCCCTGGATTCTTTCGGGTGGTAGCACAAATTCCTCTCAGCGAAAGGACCTTTGATCAATTCTTCAATGGACGATCCGGATATCGTGCACAGTACTACCTGTCGCCCGAGGAGGGTGTGCTTTACAACCTCGACGTATTGCAGGGTCTGAAGCCGGCTTTGAGTTCGGCATATGCGCAGAAACCACTGCCCGTCGCCCTTGATCTCGTGTTGACGTCCGTCGATGGCCCGCACTCAAAGGTTTGGGTGTATGGAGAGCAAGTCTTTGCCGAAGCCGCAGAAGATTCACTTAATCCTCCTCGCTGGGTCAAAAACGAAGCCCACCTCGGCCGTCGTGCGCCGTTACCGGATCACTTATTGCTTGACCTGAAAGGCGCGTTCATCCATCCGTCGTCAGGCTGTCTGTTCGTTGATGAGTTGAAGGCGGACAGAGCGTGTGATCTGTTTCGGAAAGGCTATGCATGATTAGGCGAGAAGTGCGGAGGCCCAACAAGTCCTTGCAGTGGACGCGCCGCAAGCGGCGCGCCACTGAAGGGCGACGTTAGGCCTCGCAATGACCGCCTCTCCGCGCTTCTACCTGATAGGAACCAAGTACGACCGATCGCAGGATGTTCTGCCGCGAATGATTCTGGATGGCGTCATCAGCACCGGCTTCGTTGACGCCCTGGACTTGAGTCCAATTGTTGGTAAGGGCTACGCCGCCGCACGTGCTTGGATCGACGGTCAGATCCCGCAGGAGTCCGGTGTTGCAAAGAATACGCTCGCCCGGTTCGCGGGGATGAGGCCTGGCGACGTGGTTGCCGTTAAAGCCCACAGTGCGCCGCGCGGAAGTCAGCCTCGCCTCGTTATAGCTCGGTACGCAGTAGTGGCAGGATCGACCAACGCAATCTACGCACCATCTCAAGAGCTAGGGCACACTCTCAAGGTCGATTTCCTCGACGAGCAGGAACCAGTTGAGTTGGCGCTCGGCTACGGACAAACATTGCACGCCATCGAAGACGAGGATCGCATCGGCCTGATTTTTGGTCAGTATGCCGAATCCGCTCGAGTTGCTGCCTCAGAGACCGCGAAGGCCTCAGACAAAGCCACACACATCAGCGAAGTTGCAGCACGCGGCGCATATCTGATGAATCGCGCCCACAACGCGCTTCAGAATGAGCTGCGCAAACTACTCGTTGCACAGTACGGCGAAGCTGCAGTCAAGCAAGAGGAAGGCTACGTGGACCTAAAGGTTCAGTTGCCTCACAAGACGCTGCTATTTGAAGTGAAGTCTTCTCGTTCTCCCGTATCGTGCATCAGGGAGGCAATTGGTCAGCTTCTGCACTACAGCTGGAGCCTAAGGCTGAGTGGCAAGGCCGTGGCGTACGTGGTCGTTGGCCCATCATTGGCGAATCACGAAGACGTCGTCTTTCTCAATCATGTTGCTACTGAGGCCAAGCTACAGCTGATTTACTGCACACCCACCACGTTCGTCCACAGCGATGCCTAACCCCTCGCCCCACTCGGACGCGCGTGAAGCATCGCACCTCTTTTCTCCATCGCAGTCGCGCGCCGGTGGGCGTGGCCGAGGTCGGTGGAGAAAGCGCAAAGGCGTTGCCCGCGTCCGCTTGGAAGACGGCGCTGTCCGGCTGGCGGAGGTACACTGGTACGAGGCGCACGGAATTGGGCGCCGAGATTTCAAGATCAAGAGCTACCTGGACTGATGCCCATGCGATCAACAGCGAAACAGTTCGTCATCTGCCTGGAGAATGAAGGCTACGAAGTCTCCTTGGAACGTCGAAAGATCTATCAGGTTCTCCCAGATCCTGGCGCGACGAAACACCGACAAATTCGAGTCGTCGACGAGTCGGGCGAGGACTACCTCTACCCTAAACGATTTTTCGCGCCGATTGAGCTTCCCCAAGCCGTTCGCCGGGCAGTACTCGCCGCCGCTTAACGCGCGGCCGACACAGGCGCGCGGGGAGCGGCCGTCTCTTTCTTCCAGCGGCATTGGCCGCGCGCCGGTGGCCGCGGAAGTTCATCCTCACGAGCCTTCTCTCAGAGGTCGACCTCAAGACCTTCATACCTAAATGGGAGATGGCGAACATGCTCGATGTGCGGAAAAACGTTCCGACGGGCATAGGAGGAGGAATTACACGCGGCCAGCATCGAATAACAAAGCCAAGGTGAACGAAATACTAAAGCGCAAGCTGGCAAAATCATCGTAATCAGTTGAAGATTGCCCCGATTCAGCCCGCGCGCTACCATTCTTCCCGTTCACCGGGGGAACCATGAACCGCAGGGCATCGACCGAACGCGACTTGCGAGAAGTGCCTGCCTACTCGATCGCCGAGGCGGCGGGTTACCTCCGTCTTCCCAAATCGACCCTTCGCGCCTGGCTTCTCGGCCAAGCAGGGTTTCGCTCGGTCATCGATATCGCCGACAGGCGCGAGCGCCAGATGTCGTTCATCAATCTGGTCGAGGTTTTCGTTCTCTCCGGTATTCGCCGCAAGCACAGCGTTCCCCTACCGAAGGTTCGCAAAGCGGTTGACTATCTCCGTCGCACCTTCAAGACCCCGCGTCCCCTGGCCGACGAGCAGTTCGCGACTGACGGCGTGCACCTGTTCGTCGAGAAGTACGGCGCGCTGATCGGCGCGACCCAGGAAGGGCAGGTCCAGTTGCGCGAAGTGATTCTGGATCGCCTCAAGTATGTTTTGCGCGATCCCAAAGGTGTTCCGGAGAAGATCGTTCTGTTCCCGCGCCACGGGGTCGCTAAGCAAGGCGACGTGGTCATCGACCCGCGTCTTTCCTTCGGCCGGCCGGTGATCGATGGAATCGGTGTTCGCACTTCCATGCTGGCGCAGCGCTTCAAGGCAGGCGATTCGATCGACGAGCTGGCACGCGAGTACAGCGCCGCACCGGAAGCCGTGCAAAATGCCATCCGCTGCGAATTACTCGCGGCGTGAGGCCGAGCGGCTCGCTTCGCTCACTTTATTTCTCGATTATCAGATAGGCCGGTATGTGGTCGCAGAGGCGCTGCGCGGGGCGGGCGCCCGCGTCGAAGTGCACATCGACCACTTTGCGCCGGCTGCGCCCGATCTGGAGTGGATTCCGGAAGTCGGCCGTCGCGGCTGGGTGCTGATTACGAAGGACGAGAACATATGGCGCAACCGGCTGGAGCGTGCCGCATATCGGGAGGCGGAGCTGCGCGGGTTCATCCTCACGGGCGGGGACATGAGCGGACCGGAACTGGCCGAATTGCTCGTCTCGCGCCTGTCCGGCATGGTGAGGCGAGTTGCCAACAAGCGTGGACCGATGCTTTTCACAATCTCGCGCGGCGGAACGTTCAGGAAGCTGTTTTGATTTAACGGGAGAGCCATGTCATGACCGAACCCGTAGTCCTGTCCGCCACCCGCGACGCCGTCTCGACCATCACGCTCAATCGGCCGGCGGCGCTGAACGCGCTCAACCGCGAGCTCACGCTCGCTCTCCGCGACGCGGTGTTCGCAGCGGAGCAGGACCCGCAGGTGCGCTGCGTGGTGATCCGCGGCGGCGAGCACTTTATGGCGGGCGGCGACCTGAAGTGGTTCGATGAGTTGCTCGCCACTCTTTCCGCCGCGGAAATCCGGGTGCAGTTCGAGGGTTTCATCCACGAAGTGCACGCACTGATACTCAGCCTGCGGCGCATGCCCAAGCCGGTCGTGGCGAGCGTGAGCGGCGCGGCGGCGGGATTCGGCATGAGCCTGATGATGGCCTGCGACCTGGCGCTCGCTGCGGACAACGCCTATTTCACGCTGGCCTACACGCTGATCGGCGCCACGCCCGACGGCGGCTCGACCTACGCCCTGCCGCGCATCGTCGGGCAGAAGAAGGCGATGGAGATCGCGCTCCTCGGCGAGCGCTTCGACGCCGCCACCGCCGAGCGCCTCGGCCTCGTCAACCGTGTCGTGCCCGCAGGCGCACTCGAAGCGGAAACGCAGAAACTCGCCGCGCGGCTCGCCGCGGGCCCCACGACGGCGTACGGCCGCACCAAGGCCCTCATAAACCGTTCACTGGAGACTTCGCTCGAAACCCAGCTGCAGCGCGAGGCCGAGTTCTTCGCGCAGAGCGCGGCGGAGCCCGACTTCGCCGCAGGCATAAAAGCATTCATCGAAAAGCGCAAACCCCAATGGCAACGCTGAAAGGCACGACTCTCTTCATCACCGGCGGCAGCCGCGGCATCGGCCTTGCCATCGCGCTGCGCGCCGCGGCCGACGGCGCGAATATCATCATCGCGGCGAAGACGGCCGAGCCCAACCCCAGGCTTCCCGGCACCATCTTCAGCGCCGCGAGCGAGATCGAAGCGGCAGGCGGCCGGTGCCTGCCGGTTCAGTGCGACATCCGCGACGAGGCGCAGATTGCCAAAGCCGTGGCCGCCGGCGCCGAGCGCTTCGGCGGCATCGACATCCTCGTCAACAACGCGAGCGCGATCAGCCTCACCGGCACGATGGAGACGCCGATGAAGCGCTTCGACCTGATGTTCGGCGTCAACGTGCGCGGCACCTACGCGGCGTCGCAGGCCTGCATCCCGCATCTCAAGAAGGCCGCGAACCCGCATATCCTTACGCTCTCCTCTCCGATCAACCTCAATCCGGCCTGGTTCAAGCGCCACGTCGCCTACACCATGGCGAAGTACGGCATGAGCATGTGTGTGCTTGGCATGGCGGAGGAGTTCCACGAAGCCGGCATCGCGGTGAACGCACTGTGGCCGCGCACCATTATCGCCACGGCGGCGCTGCAGATGATTCCCGGCGTCGACCCTGGCCGCGGCCGCAAGCCCGAGATCATGGCGGACGCCGCGCACTGGATCCTTACGCAGCCCGCGCGCGGCTGCAGCGGCAATTTCTTCATCGACGAAGAAGTGCTGCGGCGCTCCGGCACCACAGATTTCGGCAAGTACGCGGTCGATCCGGCGAAGGCCCTGCTGCCCGACTTGTTCCTGGATTGACGCAGCGCCGGATAGCCAGACCCCGGTCATCCGCCATAGCGCGGTAGCTTGACCGGCCATTTCGCCGGCCGGAGGCGTCCTATTTTCCCTGCGCGGAAGCCCCGGCTTTGCTGGTCAGCTCGAGAAAACGCCGCTTGTCGTCATCGTACTTGGCGTTGATCGTGCTGATCTCTTTTTTCTTTGCGTCGAGCAGCGCGGTCTGGTTCTTGATGTCGATTTCGTTACTCGAGATTTCCTGCTTGAGCTTTGCCGGCAGCGGCTTCTTGACGAAGAACTCCTTTTCCGTATCCAGTTCCTTGCTGCGTTTGTGTGCGTTGGCGACGCGCTTTTCGGTGTCGGCGATGGCGGCCTGGGCTTCCTTCAGGGCGCGCGACCGGGCGTCCTCGATGTCTTTTTCGCTCGGATAGGTGGCGAGCAGGGCTGCGTTCTTGCGGCGCTCCTCCTTGCCTTTGTCGTCTTCCTCCAGTTTCTTCTTGCGCTCGGCTTCGCGCGCCTGGAGGTCTGCCGGCGGTACGGGACGCTCGGTCTTTTTCAACATTCCGGCTTTGTTCATCTCCTGGGTGTCGCGGCCGAGGCACTCGGGAGGAGGTATTTGCGTGTAATAAGTCTTGCCTTTGGTATCGACGCATTTATACATGCGCTGCTGCGCCGTTGCCGGCGCCACTGCAAACGCGGTCAGGCACAGGAACATAACTACCTGGCTACGCATGCCGAGTGATCCCATAAAGTTTCCGATACTCCTTTATCGCGCTCAGATTCTGTCGGAGCGCAGCGTCGCTCTGAAGCCATCCCATCAGGTCGTCGAGGCTGGCGATGGCGACAACGGGAATTCCGTGGCGCTGCTCGATTTCCTGGATCGCCGAAAGATTTCCCTCACCGCGCTCCATCCTGTCCAGGGAGATTACCACTCCAGCCGCGGTGGCGCCGTGGGCGGCGATAATGTCGAGCGACTCGCGCACCGCGGTGCCTGCCGTCAAGACATCATCCACAATCAGCACCCGGCCGGCAAGCGGGGCGCCGATCAGCCCGCCGCCTTCACCGTGACTTTTTGCCTCTTTACGGTTGAAGGCGAAAGGCACGTCGCGGCCTTGGCGCGACAGGGCCATCGCGGTGCTCGCGGCGAGCACGATGCCCTTGTACGCGGGGCCGAACAGCATGTCGAACTGCGTACCCGAGGCAAGGATCGCTTTTGCGTAGAATTGCGCCAGGCGCTCGAGGGCCGCACCCGTATTGAACAGGCCCGCGTTGAAAAAGTACGGAGTCGTGCGTCCGGATTTGGTGACGAACTGGCCGAACTCGAGCACGCCCTGCTCGACGCAGAAGGCGATGAACTCCTTGCGAAAGTCGGTCACCTGAGATTACCCGGGGAGAATTGACGAAATGTTACGCATTATCACGCTCAACCTCAACGGCATACGCGCGGCGCTCGCCAAAGGCTTCCCGCAGTGGCTCGCGCGAGCGCGCGCCGATGTGGTGTGCCTGCAGGAAATCAAGGCGCAGGAAGCCGACCTGGCGGACCTGGCGCTCGTTCCCAGGGGATTCCACGGCCATTATCACTGCTGCTCGACGAAGAAGGGCTACAGCGGCGTCGCGATCTACTCGCGGATCAAACCCGAACGCGTCACCTACGGTTTCGGCAGCCGCGAGTTCGATCCCGAGGGAAGGTTTCTGCGCGCCGATTACGGCAAGCTCTCCGTCGTGTCGGTGTATCTGCCTTCAGGATCGAGTTCGGAGGATAGGCAGAAGGCCAAGTTCCGTTTCCTCGAGGAATTCATGCCCGTCCTGAAAAAGCTCAGGGCGAGCGGCCGCGAGCTCGTTATCTGCGGCGACTGGAACATCGCCCACAAGGAGATCGACCTCAAGAATTGGCGCTCGAACCGCAAGAACTCCGGTTTCCTCCCGGAGGAGCGTGCCTGGCTCACCGAAGTGTTCGACAAGCTCGGCTGGGTGGACGTGTTCCGGCGCATCGATCCGCGCCCGGAGCGCTACACCTGGTGGTCAAACCGCGGCCAGGCCTGGGCGAAAAACGTGGGTTGGCGCATCGACTACCAGATCGCCACGCCGGGGATTGCGGCGAAGGCGAAGAAGGTCGCGATCTACAAGGCGAGGCGCTTCTCGGATCATGCTCCGCTCACGATAGACTACGACGCACCTCGGTAATGCATAGCGCGCCCATGCGCACGCTTCGCGCAGATGGTGCCAATCCACGGCCAAGCTTCTACAATCGCGCATGCCTTCGCCCTACCTCGAGGTCATCCGCAGTCCCCGCATTGCAGCGATCCTGGTTCTCGGATTTTCCTCGGGCCTGCCGCTCGCGCTCACCGGCAGCACGCTGCAGGCTTGGCTCACGGTATCCGGAATCGACATCAGGACCATCGCCTGGTTTTCCTGGATCGGCATCCCTTACCTGCTGAAATTTCTCTGGTCGCCGCTGCTCGACCGCTATGTGCCGCCCTTTCTCGGGCGGCGGCGCGGCTGGATGCTGCTCACGCAGGTCGCGCTCATTCTCGGTATCGTCGCGATGGGCACGGCCTCGCCCGAAGACGGCATCTGGATCGTGGGGAGCTTCGCGCTCTGGGTGGCCTTGGCCTCCGCTTCGCAGGACATCGTCGTCGACGCCTATCGCACCGACCTGCTGCCGGCGAAGGAACGCGGCATGGGCGCCGCGGTCGGCGTGCTCGGCTACCGCATCGCGATGCTCGCTTCGGGCGGGCTGGCGCTGATCTTCGCCGACCAAATCGGCTGGCGCTCGACTTATTTCCTCATGGCGGCGTTGATGGGGATCGGCATTCTCGCCTCGTTCATCGCTCCCGAGCCCGCCGCGCCGCCCGACACGCCGCGCTCGCTCGCGGACGCGGTGGTGGCGCCACTGAAGGATTTTTTCTCGCGGCGCGGCGCGGTGTCCGTGCTTCTTCTCATCGTTCTCTACAAGTTCGGCGACGCTCTGGCGGGCACGCTTACCACGGCGTTCCTGATTCGGGGCGTTGGTTTCGATCTCACCGAGGTCGGCGTCGTAAACAAATGGTTCGGTTTCGCATCGCTTGTGACCGGCGCTCTCCTCGGCGGGTTGCTCATGACCAACATGAGCCTGTACCGCGCGCTGCTCTTTTTCGGCGTGCTCCAGGCGATCTCGAACCTTTCCTTCGCCGTTCTCGCCTGGGCGGGCAAGAGCTATGCGCTGCTCGTGTTCACCGTGGCTTTCGAGAACCTAGCAAGCGGCATGGGCACAGCGGCGTTCGTGGCCTTTGCCATGGCGCTGTGCAATCACCGGTTTTCCGCGACCCAGTACGCGTTGCTCTCGGCGCTTGCGTCGCTCGGACGCATCCTGTTCGGTCCGACGACCGGGGAGCTGGTCGCGCTCATGGACTGGGGCAATTTCTTCGTCGTGACTTTCTTCGCGGCGCTGCCCGGGCTGGTCCTCGTTTGGCTGCTGCGCGAGGAGATCGCCGCTGTCGAGTCGGCCAATTCCGTACCGGCTTCAGCGCGCGCATGATCCCCATTTCCTTTGGAGGTGAAGATGGCGGAAACTGATTTGCACAGACGGCGGCTCGTGTTTGCACTCGCATTTGCGCCGGCGTTTGCGTTGGCCCAGGGCGCCAAGGAAGGATTCAAGCCCAAGGTCGGTCAGTCCGGGAAGGACGTGATCTGGGTGCCGACGCCGGATCGCTCGGTCGAGCGCATGCTGCAGATGGCCCAGGTGGGGCCGAAGGATTTCGTCGTGGACCTCGGATCGGGCGACGGCCGCACCGTTATCGCGGCGGCGAAGAAATTTCGCGCGCGCAGCCTCGGTATCGAATTCAACCCCGATATGGTGGCGCTCTCCAGACAAAACGCCGAAAGGGAAGGCGTGGCCGACACTGCGAAGTTCGTCCAAGCTGACATTTTCTCCAGCGATTTTACTAGCGCGACCGTGGTGACGATGTACCTGCTCGATGATCTCAACCTGAAGGTGAGGCCCAAGCTTCTCGAGATGAAACCGGGAACGCGCATCGCCTCGCACGAGTTCAACATGGGGGATTGGGAGCCCGACGATACTTCCCACGTCGAGGACAGCACCACGTACTTCTGGGTCGTTCCCGCCAAGGTCGGCGGAGACTGGAAACTCGGAGTTGACATCGGGGCGGACGAGGACGCGATCCTGAAGCTGAGCCAGAAGTTCCAGAAGGTCGAAGGCACCCTCGTCTCGAAGTCGAGCCAGCTTGGGTTGCGCGACGTGAGCTTGCGCGGAGATCAGCTCAAATTCAGCCTGGTCGATTATCGCGGGATACTGCGGGAATTTTCCGGACGTGTGCGCGGCGGCGTCATTTCGGGGCCGGTTAAGGCGGATGGAAAACCCGCCGGGCAGTTCCGCGCGCAACGCCTCTCCGCACGCTGATGGGGGAATCGTAGGTTCCCCTGATCGTATCAGCCCTAGCGGAGATCCCTGAGAATCTCCCGCGCCGCGTTGTGGCCCGGCGCTCCGGTGACGCCGCCGCCGGGGTGCGCGCCCGCGCCGCACAGGTACAGTCCGCGCACCGGCGAGCGGTAGTCGGCGTAGCCCAGCACCGGCCGCGCCGAGAACAGTTGGTCGAGCGTAAGCGCGCCGTGAAAGATGTCCCCGCCGATCAAGCCGAAATCGCGCTCGAGGTCGAGCGGGGAGAGGATGCTGCGCGCGAGGATGCTCGATTTGAAATTCGGCGCGTAGCGGTTGACCGTTTCTATGATCGTATCGGCGGCGCGTTCCTTTTCGTCGTCCCAGTTTTTTCCTTCTGGAAGAGTCGGGTTGAAGTGCTGGCAAAAGAGACTCGCGACGTGACCGCCGGGTGGGGCGAGGCTCGAATCCACGGTGCTCGGAATCAGCATCTCGACGATGGGCTCCCGCGAGAATCCGTCGTTGCGCGCATCGAAATACGCGCGCTCCATGTAGGCGAGCGACGGTGCCATGATGATTCCCGAGCTGTGGTGGGCCTGGGCGTTCTTGCCGGGGGCACAGGCGAAATCCGGCAGCTCGGCGAGCGCGACGTTCATGCGAAACGAACCCGACGCGCACTTCCAGCGCTCGATTCTCGAACGGAAATCCGAATCGAGCGCCTGCGGCTCGACCAAACGCAGATAAAGCAGCTTCGGATTGATACCCGCCGCGACCGCGCGCGCGTCGATTTCGACCCCGTCGGCGAGCGCGATACCCGTCGCGCGTCCGGCCTTGACGCGGACCGCCGCGACTTCGGCCCCCATGGTGATCTCGACCCCTCTCGCGCGTGCCTCCTTCGCGATGGCTTCGCTGATCGCGCCCATGCCCCCCAGGGCGTGTCCCCAGATTCCGCGCTTGCCGTTCACTTCGCCGAACGCGTGGTGCAGGAGCACGTAGGCGGAGCCGGGAGAATAGGGGCTGGCGAAATGCCCGACTTGCGCGTCGAAGCCGAACACCGCCTTGATCGGATCGCTTTCGAACCAGTAGTCGAGCAGATCGCCTGCGCTGCGGGTCACGATTTCCCACAGGTCGCGCTGCGCCGGTCGGGCGAGGCGGGCCAGGCGTCCGCCCAGGCTGAGCGCGCGCAGCCAGTCGCGCCAGCCGCCGCCCAGGTTGGGCGGTGTTTCGAGAACCAAAGCGCGCAGCGCCTCCGCCGCGGTATCGATCGTAAGGGTGTAGTCGGGCAGTCGCCCGGCGTCGCGCGAAGAAAAGCGGGCGAGTTCTTTCTGCGTGTCGACCAGGGTCGGGCCAAGCTTGAACGAGCGACCGTCGGGCAGGGGAAGGAAATTGGAAAAGGGACGCTCGACGATCCGCAACCCGTGCTCGGCGAGCTTCAGATCGCGGATGACCTTCGGGTTGAGGAGGCTCACCGTATACGCGGCGGTGGAATTGCGAAAGCCCGGCGCGAACTCCTCGGTGACCGCGGCGCCGCCGACGATCGCGCGGCGCTCGAGCACGCGCACCTTGAGTCCTGCGCCGGCGAGATAGCAGGCGCATACCAAACCGTTGTGGCCGCCGCCGATGATGACGACGTCGTAGCCCACGGCGCTAGCGCCGCTTCTCGACGCGGTAGACGGCGAGACTGCCGAAGAAGTTGGCGAACATCCTGACCGGCCGGCCGCGGTGCAGCGTGACGCGCTCGAGCACGCGAATGCCGTGGTCGGCGCAGAACGACTCGAAATCGGCGATGGTGAAGAGGTGCACGTTGGGGGTGTTGTACCACTGGTGGGGCAGCTCTGCCGACATCGGCATCCTGCCCAAGGCCAATTGCAGCCGCAGGTCCCAGCGGCCGAAGTTGGGAAAGGAGACAATCGCCTCGCGCCCTACGCGCAGCATCTCCAGGACAATCTCCTCGGTGTGGCGCACCGCCTGGAGCGTCTGCGACAGGATCACGCAATCGAACGAACCCGCATCGAAACCCGCCAAGCCCCGCTCCAGATCGCTTTGGATGACGTTGACGCCGTTTTTCACGCAGGCGAGCACGTTGGCATCGGATATGTCGATGCCGTAGCCGCGGGCGTTGCGGGTCTGCTTCAGGTACTTGAGCAGAAGCCCGTCGCCGCAGCCCAGGTCGAGCACGCTCGAGTCGGGTTTGATCCACGAGGCGATCGCCTGGAAATCGGAGCGGTCCGAGAGTGCGCCCTGCCCGATCATAGGCGCTCGAAGATGCCGTCGAAGTAGGCCCGCACCAGCGCGTGGTAGCGCGCATCGTCAAGCAGAAACGCGTCGTGCCCGTGCGGCGCGTCGATCTCGGCATAGGAAACGTCCCGGCGGTTGTCGAGCAGCGCCTTGACGATCTCGCGCGAGCGCGGCGGCGCAAAGCGCCAGTCGGAGGTGAACGACACGACCAGAAATCCGGCACGCGCCGCGGCGAGCGCCTTGGACAGATCGTCGCCGTGCGCGGCCGCGGGGTCGAAGTAATCGAGCGCCCGCGTGATCAATAAATAGGTGTTGGCGTCGAAGTACTCGGAGAACTTGTCGCCCTGGTGGCGCAGGTAGGACTCGATCTCGAAATCGACGTCGAAGTGAAAGCCGATCGAGCCCGAGCGCAGGGCGCGCCCGAACTTCTCCATCATCACATCGTCGGAAAGGTAGGTGATGTGCCCGATCATGCGCGCAAGGCGCAGGCCCCTGCGCGGCACGACGCCGTGCTCGTAGTAGTCGCCGCCAAAAAAGTCGGGGTCGGTGGTGATCGCTTGGCGTGCGACCTCGTTGAAGGCGATGTTCTGCGCCGAGAGCTTGGGCGCCGCGGCGACCACGATCGAGTTTCGAATTCGATTCGGATAGCCGATCGTCCACTGCAGCGCCTGCATCGCTCCCAGGCTTCCGCCCATCACCGCGGCGAACGAATCGATGCCGAGCCGGTCGGCGAGCCGCGCCTGCGCGTCGACCCAGTCCTCGACCGTCACCACGGGGAACGACGAGCCGTACGGCTTGCCCGTCGCAGGATTGACGCTCTTCGGGCCGGTCGAGCCGAAGCAGCCGCCGACGTTGTTGACGCCGATGACGAAGAATTTCCCGGTATCGACCGGCTTGCCGGGCCCGATCATGTTGTCCCACCAGCCGACATTGTCCGGGTCGTCGGCGTAGGTGCCCGCGACGTGGTGGGCGGCGTTGAGCGCGTGACAGGCGAGCACGGCATTCGATTTCGCAGCGTTAAGCGTCCCGTAAGTCTCGTAGACGAGATCGTACGAATCGAGCTGCGCCCCGCTCCTGAAGCGGAGTGGTTCGCCGAAATGCAGCGTCTGCGGTCTTACCGCCCCGACCGAGCGCGGTTCGATGTGGTTGCTTGGCGCCATGAAAAACAAAACCCGTTAAGCAGCCTGCCTGCTAAACGGGTCGCCCTCGCTTTAGCAATATTTGTTTTGCGTCCGGGTACGACCCGGCGGCGCCTGCAAGCTGATCGTCAAATCGGCGCGATGGAGGAAGTTACCTCAGCGAGAGGGCGGCGTCAATTCCTCCGAGATACCATTGGGCTCGCGCATCCGCTCGCGCGGCGCGGAGTCCAGGGCTCAGGCGTTGAGCTTTGCGAGCAACGCGCGCGCCTTTGCGGGGTCGTGGGTGCGGCAGACGCGCGCGGCCAGCGCCTCCGCGTCCCGGACCCGCGTACGCGAGACCTGCTGTTTGATCGCGAGCAGCTGCGCAGGATGCATCGAGAATTCGCGCAGGCCGAAGCCCAGCAGGAGGCGCGTCATGGCCACGTCGCCCGCCATCTCTCCGCACACCGCAACCGGGATCTTGGCGCGTTTCGCTGCGCGTATGGTTTGCGCAATCAGTTGTAGCACCGCCGGGTGCAGCGGATCGTACAGGTGCGCCACCGTATCGTCGGTGCGATCGATCGCGAGCGTGTACTGGATCAGATCGTTGGTCCCGATCGACAGAAAATCCAGGTCGCGGACGAAATACTTGAGCGAAAGCGCCGCAGCCGGCACCTCGATCATGCCGCCGACCGCGATGCGCTGGTCGTAGCGGACCTTCTGGTCGTCGAGCGTTTCCTTCGCGTGCCGCACGGCGGCGAGCGTCTGCTCGATCTCGTGCGCGTGTGCCAGCATCGGAATGAGCAGGCGAATTTTTCCGAAGCGCGAGGCGCGCAGGATCGCGCGCAGCTGCGTCTGAAACATCTGCGGCTCGGCGAGGCAAAAACGTATCGCGCGAAGTCCAAGCGCCGGATTCGGCCCGCCCCGGTCGGCGCCGTTGATGCTCTTGTCGGCCCCGAGGTCGAGCGTGCGTATCGTGACCGTCCGTCCGTCCATGGCGTCGGCGACTTCCCGGTAGGCCTCGAACTGCTCGTCCTCGGAGGGTAGATCGTCACGGTTGAGGAACAGGAACTCGCTGCGGAAAAGCCCGATTCCGGCGGCCCCCGCTTCCTTGACCTCTTTCACATCCTGCGGCAGCTCGATGTTGGCCTGAAGCTCGACCGCGACTCCGTCCATCGTGGCCGAGCGCGCGGTGCGCAGGCGTTTCAGCTTCTGCCGTTCGATCCCGATCGCGCGGCTGCGCTCCCGGTACTCCTCGAGCACCTGCTCGCCCGGATTGACGATCAGCACGCCCTCGCGGCCATCGACGATCAGGGCCTCTCCCTCCCGGATCATGCTGCGCGCGTGGTGCAGGCCGACGATCGCCGGGATGTTGAGGCTGCGCGCAACGATGGCAGTGTGCGATGTGACCCCGCCCAGGTCGGTCACGAATCCTGCGTACTGGTGCTGCTTGAACAGGATCATGTCGGCGGGCGACAGATCGTGCGCCACCACGATGAGATCTTCCTCGTGCGAGGGCGCGGAAGGCGCGTGCCCGGTGCCGAGCATGGCCTTGAGCACCCGCTCGACCACCTGCACGATGTCCTGCTTGCGCTCGCGCAGGTAAGGGTCCTCGATCGCTTCGAACTGGGAAGTGAGGTAGTCCATCTGCAGCACCAGCGCCCATTCGGCGTTGCAGCGGCGATTGCGGATGAGATCGCGCGGCACCGAGGAAAGGTTGGCGTCCTTGAGCAGCATCGCGTGCAGGTTGAGGATCGCCTTTATCTCCGCCAGTGCGCCGGCGAGCATGGTCGTTTGCAGCGCGGCAAGCTCGCCGTGGACCTGTGCGATCGCGCGGTCGAAGCGCTCGATCTCGGTTTCGATATCCTGGGGTGCGATCTCGTAGTGCGCGACCTCCAGGCGCGCGGTCGAGACCAGGTGTGCACGGCCTATCGCGATCCCGCCGGAGACCCCGGCGCCGTGCAGGGTGAAGCTCGCGCCCGTCGCCTGGGGAGTTTCGGCGGGTTTCACCTGAGCCTCACTCCGCTTCTCCGAAGCGCTCGGCGATGAGCCGCGCCACGGCGGCGAGCGCGCTTTCGGCGTCCGTGCCGTTGGCTTCGATGATCACGCGGGCGCCTTTGCCGGCGGCGAGCATCATGACGCCCATGATGCTCTTCGCGTTCACGCGCCGGCCGTTGCGCGACAGCCACACGTCGGCGGCGAAGGCGCCGGCGAGCTGCGTGAGCTTCGCCGCGGCGCGCGCGTGCAGCCCCAGCTTGTTGACGATTTCAGCTTCGGCTTGCGGCATGGGAAATATCGGCGCTCAACCTGGCCACGCCTTCGCAGCCGCCGCTGACCGCCTTGTCCACGACGCCGGCAAGCGGTCCGTCGCGATAGGTGAGCGCGCGGATCAGCATCGGCAGGCTCGCCCCCGACGCGCCTTCGACTTTTCCGGGCTTGAGCAGTCGCGTTGCGATGTTCGAAGGCGTCGCCCCCAGGATGTCCGTCAAGACCAGCACGCCCTGACCGCTGTCGAGCCGGCGCACCAGCTCCTGCGCCTGAGGCAGGATGGCGTCCGGATCGTCGTGGACGGTCACCCCCAGTTGCTGGACCTGCAGCGGGCGCTTGCCGAGGACGTGGCTCGCCCCGTGAATGAGCGCCTCGCCGAAGGCGCCGTGCGCGACGATGAGAATTCCCACCATGATCGCTGCGCTACGCGGCGCACGCCGCCTCGAGAGCGTCGAGAAACATTCCCGCGACGCTGAAGCCGGTCTGGTCGGTGATTTCCCGGAAGCAGGTGGGACTGGTGACGTTGATCTCGGTGAGATAGTCGCCGATCACGTCCAGGCCCACCAGCAGCAGGCCGCGGCCCGCGAGCACGGGTCCGAGTGCGTTGGCGATTTCGAGATCGCGCGCCGAAAGCGGTCGCGCGACACCGGTGCCGCCGGCGGCGAGGTTGCCGCGCGTCTCACCGGGTTTGGGGATGCGCGCGAGGCAGTGCGGCACCGGTTTGCCCGCGATCAGCAAAATGCGCTTGTCGCCGTCGCGGATCTCCGGGATGTAGCGTTGCGCCATGATCGACGTGGCGCCGTAGCCGGTGAGCGTCTCGATGATGACGTTGCGGTTGGGGTCGCGGTCGATGACGCGGAACACCGAGTGCCCGCCCATCGCTTCGAGCGGTTTGAGGATCACGTCGCCGTTCGAATCGATGAACTCCTGCAGTTCCTTTTCCAGGCGCGTCACCAGCGTCGGCGCGGCGAATTGCGGGAATTCCGCGATGGCTAGCTTCTCGCTGTGATCGCGCAGGGCACGCGGATGGTTGAATACCTTCGCCCCTTCGTTCTGGGCGAGTTCGAGGAGCCAGGTGCTGGTGAGGTATTCGGCGTCGAAGGGCGGATCCTTTCGCATCAGCACCGCGTCGAACTCGGAAAGCGCTGTCTGCCGCGGCGGCTCGGCGCGATACCAGAGGTCCTTCTCCCCGGTCAGGGTCAGACGCGCGGTCTCTCCGATGACGCGGCCGGCTTTCCACATCACGCCTTCCTGCATCGTGAAAAAGAGATCGTGGCCGCGCCGCGCGGCCTCGACCATCATCGCGTAGGTCGAGTCCTTGTGAATCTTGAACGAAGGCAACGGATCGGAGATGAAGGCTATTCTCATTTGCGAAGCGCACCAATAGTGAGGATGATAGTCCACCACCGCTCCCTCGGTGAAGAGGTTGCATCGGAAACTCGGGCAGTGCTTGACCTGGCGTGCCCAGGGACTGCATGATTTGCCGTAACGCCCGCGGCGGGACGGTCGAACGCGCGCTGGCCACCCTGATCGCAACCGGGTGCATGGTGCACCGATAAGGCATCACTGCAGCATTAGATTACACAGGGCGCCGGCAACGGCAGATTGATTTTCTATCACTCGAAGGAGGACGATATGTTGAAGAAAAGCTCGGCTTACCGCTTCACGGCAACCGCAGCGGCGCTCGCTTCCGTGTTCGCCGTCTGCGCGCTCGCGCCGGCTCACGCGCAGGAGCGCAAGTCGCTGCGCTGGGCGACTTCGGCCGTGGGTTCCTACGGCTACCAGATCGCCGCCTCGATGACCCGAATCGTCGAAGAGGCGCTCGGCGGCCAGTACACCGTCACGGTCCAGCCGTATGGGTCCCCCACCGTCGGCATGAAGGCGGTGATGGACGGCAACGGCGAGATCGCCTACACCGCCGACATCGGCATGTCCGAATTCCACCAGCGCATCGGCGGGTTCAAGGACTACAAGCCCAAGATGCCGGAGATCGCGCACACCTGGTACGCCTATCCGATGGAGTCGATGATGGCCGTTGCGGCCAAGGACGCCGACAAGTTCAGATGCTGGCGCGACTTCAGCGGCAAGCCGGTGTTCTACACCAACGCCGGCTTCATGAACTGGCTCAACTGGCAGCGCATCTACAAGGTGCTCGGCTACGAATTCAAGCACGTCCAGATCGACCTCAAGTCGAATGCCGACGCGATGGAGTCCGGCACGGTCGTCGGCTCCGCCACCTACACCACCGCCGGCCGCTCGCTCGCGTCCTACTGGAAGGAGACCGAGATACGGATGGACCTCAGGGTCGTCAATCCCTGCCCTGACGAGATCGCGAAAATCAAGGCGGCGGGCCTCGCGGTCGTCGAGGTCGATCCGAAGGGCGCGTTCAGCAAGAACGTCGGCCCTGCGACGCTCATGGGCGTGCCGATCCTGTTCGGCTACAACGTGGGAACGAACATCTCGGAGGACGTGGTCTACAAGATGCTGAGCGCGTTCTACAAGAACAGGGACGACCTTGCCAAGAGCGAGCCGGGCTTCACGCCGATGGCCAGGGACTTCGTCGGCATGCAGGTCCAGGGCATCAACGCCAATCCGGACATCCCGGTGCACCCGGGCCTCGCCAAGTTTCTGAGGGAGCACAAGGCCTGGAACAACAAGTGGAAAGTCGCGAAGTAAGCGCGTAAACAGTCTGCCCGGCGGCGGTCGGGAAGGCGCATGCGATTTGCGCCGAATGGGGGAGGTGTGTGCTGATTGCCCGGCTCAAGAGCCACGCCAATATCGGTAACCTGATATTCGCGGTCTCGCTGGTCTTCGTCGTCTGGCTGGTCTGGTACTTCTACACCGGGCTCGGCGGGTCGCTGGAGCTCGCCGCGCGCCTGATCCCGGTCGCGCTGGTCCTGCAGATCCTGTTCACAGTTCAGCAGGGATACCTGTACAAGCGGCTGCCGCCCAAGGTCAACCGCGTCATCGTCGTGCTCTACATCGCGATCGCCGCCTACGCGTTCGGGTACTTCCTGTGGGAATTCGAGAGGATCGCGATCTACAGCCAGGGCACCTACACGCAGCAGGATTTCGTCGTCGGCCTGCTGATGTTCCTGCTGGTGATGGAGATGACGCGCCTCGCCCATCCGGTGCTGTTCTGGGTCAACGTCGTGATGGTCGTCTATACGCTCTACGGCTACGTGTTTCCGCGCTCGCTCGACTTCTTCTGGCACCCGGGGACGACCTTCTATCGCGTGGTCACGTCCTCCACGGTCGAGTTTTCCACCGGCATCTACGGCATCTACGGCCAGCTCGCGCTCACGCTGATCGCCGCTTTCCTGCTGCTGGCCGGCGTCGCCAACGGCTTCAACGCGCAGCACGCGATGATCAACGTCGTGCGGCTGTTCTGCCGGTCCCGGCGGATGATGCCGCAAACCGCGGTGGTGGGCTCGAGCGCGATCGGGCTGATCAGCGGCAGCGGCTCGGCCAACGCCGCCGTGGTCGGCACCATCACCATTCCGCTGATGGTCCGCTACGGCGCGCCGCCGACCTTCGCCGCCGCGGTCGAGACCGCGGGGTCGATCGGCGGGCTGATCGACCCGCCGATGATGGGGGCCGCCGCGTTCCTGATGGCGGAGTTCCTCGGCGTGCCCTACTGGGACGTCGTGCTGCGCGGATTCGGGTTCTCCTTCATCTATTACATTTCGATCGGCGTTGCGATCTACCTGCTGTCGGTACGTCTGCTGCCGGCCGGCAGGATCGAGAAGCCGCAGGTGCCGCTCTACGAGAAGGTGACGACCGGCATCTTCTTCGGCTCCGTAATTTATCTCATCTATCTGATGGGCTTCCTCGGCAGGGGCGAATTGCGCGCGGCGGTCCATACCGCGAGCTGGATGCTCGGAGTCCTGATCGCGGTCTTTCTCTACTTCAAGTATGTGCGGAAGGACCCCTTCCTCGCGGGCGAGACGCTGTTCGGCAGCATTCGGCGCGCGATCGAAACGCATGCCGAGATGGCCTCCTACCTGACGCTGCTGCTCGCCACGCTCGGCATCATGATCGGCTTGTTCACGGTCACCGGCTTCATCAACCGGATGGGGGCGATGCTGCTCGACATCGGCGCCTGGAACATCGTCGCCATGATCCTGATGGCCTGGGTTTTCGGCTGGCTTCTCGGCACCGGCCTGCCGCCGACCGCCACCTACATCATCGGCGCGGTGATCATCGTGCCGCCGATGACGAAACTCGGCATCAATCCCTGGGTTGCGCACTTCTTCGTGTTCTTCCTGTCGGTCTGGGGCGAGCTCTCGCCGCCGACGTCGCTCACGGCCGCGGTCTGCGCTCGAATCGCGAACGCGTCGTTCATGCGAACCATGTGGGAGGCGCTGAAAATCTGCCTGCCGATCACGCTGCTGACGTTTGCGATCTTCACCCGCTCGGATCTGGTCGTGAAGCCCGGCTGGGGGCAGATCGGCGACGTCCTGGTCGTG
The DNA here is from genome assembly GCA_964430565.1 of uncultured Enterobacteriaceae bacterium. Classification (GTDB taxonomy): domain Bacteria; phylum Pseudomonadota; class Gammaproteobacteria; order Burkholderiales; family SG8-39; genus VBDM01. The sequence continues at coordinate 63,502 of CAYSFD010000010.1, read as the reverse complement.
ACCACCGGCACCTGCGGCGTCGCTTTCGCGATGTTCGGGCGATGTTTCGAGAACTGGAAGGCTGATGTCGCGGCGCGCTTGCTGTTCGCGGTGGTCTCGTTCGCGAGCTTGTTCCATCCGGACGACACGCTGGTCTGGTGGACCGGCGCAATCACCCTGGCTGCCCTGATCTGGGGCATCCGGCGTCACAACGTGATTGCTTCGCCGAAAGAGCCGCCCGTGCCTGAAACCGGCGAGGGCACACCGGCGCGACCGGAGGACCTCGCCGGCGTGGTCGCCCAGGCGCGACGCGACATCGGGTGACGCACGCCGCAAGGGCAAAGCCCGCGGCCGTCGAGACCACGGACTCCATGGGCGGTTTCATCATGCGCCCGTTCCGGCGAAGAGCTGTATCTTGTTTCAGCCGCCGCTCAGCCCGAGGGCTGCAGCGGATCGGGATCCTCCTCCCAGGTCGCCGCGGGCCTGGGAGTCTGCGCGATCCACTTGTCGAGGGCCTCGACGTGCGCGGTTTCCTCGTCGGCAAACTCCTTCGCCAGGCGTGCGAGTTCGGCGTCCTGCGACTCCGCGGCGACCGAGCGGTAGTACTGCATGGCGCGCAGTTCGTTCTCGCGCGCGTACTTCAGGGCGCGATAGGGCTCCAGCGTGTGGTCGAAGGCTTCCTCGCCCCCGACTTCGGGCGGCGAGCGCCAGCGGTATTGCCAGGATCTGAGCTGAGGCAATTCGATCTCCCCCACGCGCTTTCGGATTTCGTCGCGATGCATCAGCGAGAAACGGTGCATGTCGCGAAACAACGAGGAGACGGGATCGTTGCGGTAGGACTCCATCATGTCGGCCAGCTCGAGATATCTCTCGGCGGCTTCCTGTTCCAGCGCCAGCGCGTGCGCGAGGAACTCGGGCAGGGTGTAACTCATGTCGTGCCTTTCGGGACGGGTCAAAACGAACCAACGGCTGTCAGCGCAGGCAGATAATCATATCAGCCCACGGCATGTGGTGAGTCGCGTGCACGCCCAGTACCTGGAGACGCGCGGCGTGGTCGGCGCCTACGATGTCGGCACGGACCGCTACACGTTGCGTGCGTGCGCTCGACATGCCGGCGACGGCCGAGCGGGTTTGGCAAGCACCGCGCAAGGCGCAGGGCGGCGCAGCCTAGGCTCTGTGCTCGTTTGGATTTTCCCCGCGCTTACGCAGTTTCAGCCGGCGCGCTCGGAAATCTCGACCAGGTTCCCGTCGGGGTCGCGCACATAGACCGAGCGAATCGGCCAGTTGGCGCCGGTTTTCATCACCGGTCCCTCGATGAGGGTCACGCAAGCGGCGTTCAAGCGCGCGATCACCTCATCGAGCGGCACGTTCGCGATGAGGCAAAGGTCGAGCGTGCCGGGCAAGGCGAGCGTCGCCTTGGGCTCGAACTCCCTGCCCTTCTCGTGGAGATTGATCTTCTGGCTGCCGAATTTGAGCGCCATGCGGCCTTCGCCGAAGCGCTCCAGTTTCATCCCGAGCACCCGCGTGTAGAAATCGATGCACCGCTCGGTGTGCGCCGTGGTGAGGACGATGTGATCGAGATGATCGATCACGGGGACTTGTTCCTGCACATTCTGGCGCCTCGGTGGGGCGTAGAAAAGCCCGAATTGTAGCTCCAACGGACCGTCCGAAGAATGCAGCTTGCCGCGGTTTTCTCGAAGACCGATAATTCGAGGCGAACAACCTTGCGGCGCTTCGTGCCCGGGCCATCCCATGATCGATCCCCTTGCCGTCGAAGAAATCATCGACCGTGCGCTCGCCGAGGACATCGGTTTTTGCGACCTGACCTCGGAGCTGGTGATCCCCGCTGATGCGCGCGCTGAGCTCGCGCTCAACGCGCGCCAGGACATCGTCGTGGCCGGTCTCGAGGTTGCGGCGCGGGTGTTCCGCCGCCGCGTGCCGGAGTGCCGCGTCGAGCTGCGCGTGAAGGACGGCGAGCGCGTCAAGGCCGGCGCCGCGATGGGACGGGTCGAAGGTCCGGCGCGCGGGCTGCTCGCGGTGGAGCGCACCGCGCTGAATTTTCTTCAGCACCTCTCCGGCATCGCCACGCTCACCGCGCAGTACGCCGAGCGCGTCGCGGGCACTCGCGCGGTGCTGATCGACACCCGCAAGACCATCCCCGGCTTGCGCGCGCTGGAGAAGCACGCCGCGCATCTGGGCGGCGCGCGCAACCACCGCCTGCGCCTGGATGATGGCGTGCTCATCAAGGACAATCACATCAGCGTGTGCGGTTCGTTGACCGCCGCGGTCGAGCGCGCTCGAGCCGGCGCGCCGGTGCTGACGAAGATCGAGGTCGAATGCGACACGCTCGAGCAGGTGAGGGAGGCGATCGAGGCGGGCGCCGACATGATCCTCCTCGACAACATGGGACTGGAGGACATGCGCCAGGCAGTGGCGCTTTCCGGCGGGCGTATCCCCCTCGAAGCCTCGGGCGGGGTGCGGCTGGAAAACATCCGTGCCATTGCCGAGACCGGGGTGGATTTCATCTCCGTAGGCCGCATCACGCAATCGGCGCCGGCGGTGGACATCGGTCTGGACGCCGTGATCAAGACGTAAGCCTCATGAAGCGCTCGGTGTGCCTGTTCTGCTCGGCGGTCGAGGACCTGCCGGCTTCTGCGCGCGAGCTGGCCGAGGAGTTCGGGACCGCGTGCGCGGCAAGAGTCCTGCGCTTGGTGTACGGCGGCAGTGGCCGGGGTCTCATGGGGATCGCGGCGCGCGCTGCAGCCGCAGCAGGCGGCGAAGTGCTCGGCATCATGCCGCGCCATCTGATTCGCCCCGAGCGCGCCGCGGAGAACATCGGCACGCTGCTGATCGTGGAGTCTCTGGCCGAGCGCAAGCAGCGCATGACCGAGGCCGCCGACCTCTTCGTCGCGCTCCCCGGCGGAATCGGCACGCTCAACGAGTTGATCGAAATGCTCACGCTGAACGATCTCGGCCTGCAGTCAAAGCCGGTGATCCTGTGCGCAAGCGACGGCTTCTGGCAGCCGTTTGTCGCCATGATCGAGCGCTTCCGCGCCTACGGCGTGCTGCGCCCGAGCGTCGGCCGCAGTCTGCACTTCGCGGCATCGGTCGATGAAGCGATGCGCCTCATCGACTCGTCCTTCGCTTCTTCGCCGGTTTCGGCCGCAGAGTCGCGCAGTGTATAATTTTCCTCCCCGCGCCCGTAGCTCAGGGGATAGAGTGATGGCCTCCGAAGCCATAGGTCGCGCGTTCGATTCGCGCCGGGCGCGCCAGTCAACAGCTCAGGCAGGGGCATCCCCGAAGCAAGAAGCTTCTCGTTCTTTGCACGCGCAAATGAAAGACGCTGCAAGGTTGGATCTCTCAATGGTGCTATCGATGCGAAGGAGAACAGTCATGACGGGCATTCGGAAACGGCAGGTACTGGGAGCGGTGATTGTCGCGCTTGCAATAGGCGCGGCGCACGCCCAGACGCTGGAGGTATCGGGGGCGACGACGGTCCAGAAGCGAATTCTCGAGCCGGGCGCCGGCCCGCTCAAGGCGGCAACCGGCGTCGAGCTGAAGATCTACGGACCGGGTACCGGCAGGGGCATGATCGCGCTGATCGAGGGCAAGGTCCCGGTGGCCGCTGCGGGCGAATCGCTCGAGGACGCGCTCGAATCGGCCAAGAAGGCCGCCGCGGAGATGGGCAGGACGCTCACCGTGCCCGCCAACCTCGTGTATCACGAGGTCGCCACGGACAACATCGTGTTCGTAGTGCACGAGACCAACCGCGTCCCCTCGCTCAGCAAGGACCAGATGAAGGCCATTCTCACGGGGAAGATCAGCAACTGGAAACAGGTCAAGGGTCCAGACCTCCCGATCAAGGTATTCGCCCCGGCTACCGGGCAGGCGGTGCGCGCGGCGGTCGAAAAATCCGTGCTCGAAGGCGCCGCGTTCGCGCCGGGCACCACCGACATCCGCACCGCCCTCGAGCAACTCAAGCTGACCGGCGCTAACCCGGGCGCGATCGCGCCCTACAGCGAAGCCGTGGTGAAGGAAAGCGCGGAGAAAATCAGGGTCGTCCCGGGCACGGTCATTCGCCGTCCCCTCGGGTTCGTCACCATCGGTGCGCCCAACCCGACGGCCAAGACGATGATCGATTTCTTCCGTTCCCCGGCGGGCAAGAAGACCATCAAATAAGAGCCTCGCGCCATGCTCGTCCGCACTCGCCTCACCCTCGCCTTCGGCGCGTTGCTCGCCATGATGTTGGTGGTCGCGGCGGTCGCCTTCGTCGCGCTGCGCGAGGCGGGTGCGCAGGCCGCCGCGCTCGCGCGAGAGGATCTGGTGCTCGCCGGCGCGGCAGGCGCGATGCAGGCAGCGCAGCTTGAACAGGCGGTGGCGATTCGCGATTTCGTCGCGCAAGAAGACGTCTCCGCCGAAAAAAGCGCGCGTCAGGCGCTCGGTCGCAGCGAGGAGGCCTATGCAAAGGCGGCGGCGGTGCTGACGAGCCATGCCAAAGGGCGGCCGGACCTGGACACGCTCGTCGCGAAGCTGCCGAGCGCACAGGACGCGATATCGCAAAAAGTGCGTGGCGTGATGGAGCAGGTGGAGAACGCCGAATACGACAGAGCCCGCTCGACCGTGTTCACGGAGCTGCTCCCCATGCAGCGCGAAGTCGTATCGGATCTGACGCGCCTCGCCGGCATGACCGGCGAGCTCGCGCAGAAGCGTGCCGACACCGCTGAAAGCGGCGCGGCGCGGGCCCTCAATCAGATGGCCGCGGTGCTCGCTGCGGCCCTTGCCGCCGGCGTGCTCGCCACGCTGTGGCTGGGGCGCGGTATCACGCGGCCGCTCGGCCGCGCGGTCGCGATCACCGAGCGCGTCGCCGCAGGCGATCTCACCGGCGAGATCGAAGCCGGGTCGCAGGACGAGACCGGCCGCCTGCTCGCGGCTCTGGAACGCATGCAGCGCAACCTTCACGACACGGCCACGAGCATCCGGGACGGCGCCCGGGTGGTGAGTGAGGCGTCCGAGGAGATCGCCAAGGGCAACACCGATTTGTCGCACCGCAACGAGGAACAGGCGTCCTCGCTCGAGGAAGTCGTGGCGAGCGTCGAGGAGATCACCAGCACCGTGAAGCAGAACGCGGACAACGCAAAGTCGGCGAGCACCGTGGCGAACAAAGCCGCCGCGGACGCGGAGAACGGCGGGAGGATCGTGACCCGCGTCGTCGAGACCATGGGCGGAATCCAGTCCGCGTCGAAACGGATGACGGATATCGTCGGGGTCATCGACGGCATCGCATTCCAGACCAATCTGCTGGCGCTCAACGCCGCGGTGGAAGCGGCGCGCGCGGGCGAGCAGGGGCGCGGCTTCGCGGTCGTTGCCTCGGAGGTGCGGGCGCTGGCGCAGCGCAGCGCGAGCGCGGCGAAGGAAATCAGGGTGCTGATCGGAGACGGCGTCGAGCAGGCGGCCGCGGGAGCGAAGCTCGCCGACGAAGCAGGCGCCGCGATCTCGGGAGTGGTCGCCGCGGCGAAGGAAGTGTCGCGGTTCGTCGCCGACATTTCCCACGCGACCCATGAGCAGCGTTCGGGAATGGAGCAGATCAGCAGCACGGTCGTGCACATGGACGAAAATACACAACGCAACGCCGGCCTCGTCGAAGAGGTCAACGCCGCGACGCAGGCCCTGCTCGATCAGGCGCGGGAACTGGTGCGGATAGTCGGCCAGTTCAAGCTGGAGGCGTCCACCGTGCCTGTCGTCTTGAGTCTCCCGCCGAGGAATATCGCGGGCCGCCTGGAAGTTTCTTAGGCGCTCCAGACACACCAGGTCTTGATTCCAGCCGGAGGTTCCGATGCGAAACTGCGCAGCCCTTGCGGTTCTTCTGTTTGCCTCCGGTGCGTTCGCCGGCGGCTCGAACTACGGCCTGACCCCGGGGGCGAAACAGCTCTCCGGAAAAATCTCCGAGTGGCCGGTGCCGACGCCGAAATTCGCCCGCGATCCCGCGCCGGGCCCCGACGGCAATATCTACATCGCGGTGATGCAGGGAAATCGCATCGCGCGCTTCGACACCAAGACGCAGAAATTCAACGAATGGGATCTTCCGCCGGGCGCGAATCCGCACGGGCTGCTTGTCGATAAAGACGGCAAGGTCTGGTACACCGGCAACGGCAACGGCACCATCGGCGAGCTGGATCCCTCGACCGGCAAGGTGAAGGAGCACAAGGCGCCCTCGGGCGGGAGCCCGCACACGCTAGTGATCGACGATGCGGGCATGATCTGGTTTACCAATCAACGCGGCTTGGTCGGCCGGCTCGACAGGAAAACGGGCGAGATCAAGGAATACCGCATGTCGGGCGGGCCTTACGGCCTTGCGATCGACAAGCAGGGCAAGGTCTGGGTGTGCCGGATGAATGCCGACAGGATGGGGATCATCGACCCGAAGACGGGGAAGATCTCGGATCTCTACATGGGCCCGGGGTCGCGGCCGCGGCGCGTCGCTACGGCGCCCGACGGGTCGCTGTGGGTCACCCTTTACGGCAACGGCAAGCTAGCGCACGTGGATCCGGCGGCGGTGAAGATCATCAAGGAGTACGAGCTGCCCGCCGGGCCGAATGGCGGGGCCTATGCGGTCACCATCGACGGCGATGGGCGCGTGTTCGCAAACGAAATCCAGACCGACACGGTGGTGATGCTCGATCCGAAAACGGAAAAGCTTCACGTGTACAACTTGCCTTCGAAAAACGTCGGTATTCGCAAGGCGATCGTCGACGCTCAGGGGCGGTACTGGTATATGGGCTCGCATAACGGGAGGCTGGGGGTCATCGAGTAGCGTGCGCCGTGCGCACGAAAGAAAAGGGCGCCTTTCGGCGCCCTTTCTTGTTTCCAGCTCTGGCGTTCAGGCCACGCCGTGCTTCTTGAACCAGGCGAGCATGCGCTTCCAGCCGTCGTCGGCCGCCGGCTTGCGGTAAGTCGCGCGGTAGTCGGCATGGAAGGCGTGCGGCATCCCTTCGTAGACGTGGATCATCGATTCCTTCTCCTTGCCGAATGCGACGAGCGCGGCACGCAGGCGCTCGACCGCATCGAGCGGGATGCCGGTGTCGGCGCCGCCGTAAAGGCCCAGCACCGGCGCGTTCAGCTTGTCCGCGATGTCGATCGGCGTGAGCGGCATCGCCGGAGGCATCGGGTTCAGCCCGCCGTACCACGACACGCCCGCCTTGATCTTCTTGCTGTGCGCGGTGTACATCCACACGGTGCGCCCGCCGCGGCACATGCCGGTTATGCCGAGCTTCTTCGCGTTCGCCTTGGGCTGATTTTCGACGAAGGCCACCAGCGCATCCAGGTCCGACAGCATCTGGCCATCGGCCAGGGTGTTCGCCTTGCCTACCACTTCCTTGATGTCGGCGATCTTGGAGAGGTCGCCGATGCGGAAGAACGGATCGAGGGTGATGGCGTAGTAGCCGGCTTTGGCGAGGCGCCGGCAGATGTCCCTCTGGTACTCGTGCATGCCGAAGACTTCCGGAATTACGATCACCGTCGGATAGCTGCCCGCCTTCTTGGGTGCGGCGAAGTAGCTAGGCAGATTCCCGCCGGTTACCGGGATCAGGGCGCTGCCGACGTCCAAGCCATCGGCGGGCGTGATGATCGCGGTTTGCGCCGCGACCGGCCCCGCTGCAAGGGCGAAACCCGAAGCGATGGTGGATGCAATGAAGCCGCGCCGCGAGAACGGTATCTTCGGCAGAAGGCTTTCGAGGTGGGGATCGTCGAACTTGGCTCGGTCGTTCATTACTCCTCCTTTAGAGCGTGCTGGTTTCGGGGAAACCGCGATTGTATAAACAGGTATTCTCCGATGTCCATTCCTTTGTGCCTAGCCCCCGCCCGCGGTCGGAGCGACGAGCACCGCCGAAAACTCGTACTTTCCACGGGTTACATCAGGATGATATCGAACTGCTCCTGCCCGTAGCCCGTCTCGACCTGCATCGACACGGGCTTGCCGATGAAGTCGCCGAGCATCGCCAGGGACTGCGACTCCTCCTCCAGGAACAGGTCGATCACTGACTGCGAAGCGATGATGCGGAATTCGCGCGCGCTGAACTGGCGCGCCTCGCGCAGGACCTCGTAGCACACGGTCTGCGCGGTCTTGACCACGCCGCGACCGCCGCAGGTCGAGCAGGGCTCGCACAGGACGCGTTCGAGGGACTCGCGCGTGCGCTTGCGCGTCATCTCCACGAGGCCCAGCCCCGAGAATCCGTTCACCGTGATCCGGGTGCGGTCGCGCGCGAGCGCCTTGTCGAGCTCGGCGAGCACCGCGGCGCGGTGATCGGCGTTCTCCATGTCGATGAAGTCGATGATGATGATCCCGCCGAGGTTCCGCAGGCGCAGCTGCCGCGCGATCACCTGTGCCGCCTCGAGATTGGTCTTGAAAATCGTGTCGTCGAAGTTGCGCGTGCCCACGAAGCCGCCGGTGTTGACGTCGACCGTGGTCATCGCCTCGGTCTGGTCGAGGATCAGGTATCCGCCGCTCTTCAATTCCACGCGCCGCGCGAGTGCCCGCTCGATCTCGTCCTCGACGTTGAACATGTCGAAGAGCGGCCGCTCGTCCGTGTAGTGCTCGAGCTTCGCGTGCACCTTGGGCGTGTATTCGGCGGCGAAGGACTGAAGCTTCTGGAAATTCTCGCGCGAGTCGATGACGATGCGGCCGGTGCTCTCCCCGGCGATGTCGCGAAGCGCCCGCTGCACCAGCGACAGGTCCTGGTGAAGGAGCGTAGGAGCGGGCGAGGTGAAAGCGCGGCCGCGGATCCCGTGCCAGAGCTTGCTCAGATACTCGATGTCCCCGCGCAGCTCCGCGTCGCTCGCGTTCTCGGCCATCGTGCGTATGATGAACCCCCCGGTCTCGCTGGGAGGCAGGAGCTGCTGCAGCTTGTCACGCAGCAATTGCCGCTCGGTCTCGTCCTGGATCCGCTGTGAAATACCGATATGAGGATCCTGCGGCAAATAGACGAGCACGCGGCCGGCGATGGAGATCTGGGTCGAAAGGCGCGCGCCTTTGGTCCCGATCGGGTCCTTGATCACCTGCACGAGCAGCGGCTGGCCTTCGGAAAGGATTTTCTCGATCGGCTTGCCGGTCGAGCCGGGCGTAGCCTGCCGCTCCTCCCAGATGTCGGCGACATGCAGGAACGCGGCGCGCTCCAGGCCGATTTCGATGAAGGCCGATTGCATTCCGGGCAGGACGCGCGCGACGCGTCCGACGTAGATGTTGCCCACCAGACCCCGGTGCGCCGCGCGCTCGACATGCAGCTCCTGCGGCACGCCCGCCTGCATCACCGCGACGCGGGTTTCCTGCGGCGTGCAGTTGATCAGGATGTCCTCGGTCACGGGCGAAAATTCCGGATCAGTTGCACCGTCTCGTACAGAGGCAGCCCCATGATCCCGGTGTAGCTGCCGTGCAGCTCGGTGACGAACGCCGCCGCTCGCCCCTGGATCGCGTAGGCGCCCGCCTTGTCGGTCGGCTCGCCGCTCTCGAGGTAGGCTTCGAGCTCGGGCTCCGCGAGTTCGCAGAAGCGCACGCGGCTCTCGCTTACGACAAGTTCGACGCGCTCGTCGAACTTGAGCGCGACTGCGGTGAGCACGCGGTGCTCGCGCCCAGAGAGCGCTCGCAGCATCCGCGCGGCGTCGGCGCGATCGGCGGGCTTGCCGAGGATTTCCTCATCGACGCACACGACGGTGTCCGCGGTGAGCACCGGAAACCGGCGCAGCCGGCGCTGCTCGATCCTGCGCCAGCCAGCCTCCGCCTTTGCGCGGGAAACGCGGCGAATGTAGTCGTGGGGCGACTCCCCGGGATGCTGCGACTCGTCGACGTCCAGGCCGCGCGCCGGGTGCTCGCGCAGCACCAGTACTTCGAACGACACGCCGATCTGCTTCAAGAGCTCGCGCCGCCGTGGGCTTCGCGAGGCGAGGTAGATTTTCGTCCTCGGAGGGGGAGGGGGGGGAGGAGGAGTTGCCATTACTCGCGATGGTACGGATGGTTGTGCAGGATCGAGCTCGCGCGATAGAGCTGCTCAGCGAGCAATACGCGCGCGAGGCCATGCGGCAGCGTCATCGCCGAGAGGGAGAGGCGCAACTGCGCGCCGCTCTTCGCCGCGGGCGCGAGGCCGTCGGCGCCGCCGATAAGAAAGGCGGTGTTGCTTCCGTCCCGGCGTTGGCTGTCGAGCCAGCGGGTGAAGTCGGCCGTGCTCAATTCGCGCCCGCGCTCATCGAGCGCCACGCGCGAGCACCCGCGCGGCAGCACCCGATCGATGCGCCCGGCTTCCGCCTCGAGCAGCTTTGCGACAGGTTTTCCTCCCGTGCGCGGCTCGGGACGCACTTCGACCAACTCGATTCTCAAGGCCCGGGGCATGCGCTTCGCGTATTCGTCAAAAGCCTCGTTCACCCAGCGCGGCATCCGTACCCCCACGGCGACCACCAGCAGTTTCATAGTTTCGTAGCGTGCGCCATGCGCACGGGCGTCGTTATCGTGCGCATGGCGCACGTTACTCTTTCGCCGTGCGTCTGCGCCCTGTGCGCTTGGCGCGCGGCTTGCGGGGCTTGGGCTGACCCCACAGCTCCTCGAGATTGTAGTGCGAGCGCACCGCCGGCTGCATGATGTGCACGATGATGTCACCGAGGTCGATCAGCACCCAGTCACCGCCGTCCTCGCCTTCCACGCCGTAGACCTGACCGCCTGACGCCTTCGCCATCTCCCTGAGGTGGCTCGACACCGCTCTCAGCTGCCGCGCCGAGTCGGCGCTTGCGATGATCACGCGGTCGAACATCGAGGTGAGATGCGCGACGTCGAAGACCTCGATGTCGCGTGCCTTGATGTCCTCGAGCGCCGCGACCGCGGCCTTTTGGAGCTTCTTGATGTCGATCATCCGGGGGTGCCGTTTTCCTTGGCGTACAGCCCGTGCGCCTCGATGTAGTCGAGCACGGCCGTGGGCAGGAGGTAGCGCGGGCTGCGCTTCTGGGCGAAGTGGGCGCGGATCGCGCTCGCCGAGATGTCGAGCGCGGTGGTGCCGTAGGTGACCACCGCCCCTCCCGGCCGCTCGCGCAGGGCATCGGGGGTGCCGGCGCGCTTGCGCCATTCGGCAGCGAGCGCGGCGTGCATTCCGCCCGGGGTGAGTGAATGGCCGGGCCGCTGCGCCACAAAAATGTGCGCGAGGGGAAAGAGATCGCGCCAGCGCTCCCAGGAGGTGAGACCGCGGAAGGCGTCGGTGCCGAGAAGAAGCACGATAGGGCGCTGCGCGCCGAATTCGCTTCTCAATCGTTCGAGCGTTTCGACGGTGAAGCCGGGCGCGGTCTGGCGAATCTCCGCGTCGTCCAGCTCGAAGAGGGCGTTGTTTTCGATCGCAAGGCGCACCATCTCCAGGCGGTGCGCCGCGGGCGCAAGCGGCGCGACGCGGTGCCAAGGCTGGCCGGCGGGGACCCAGCGCACGCGCTCAAGGCCCAGGATCTCGGCCGCTTCCTGAGCAAGGCGCAGGTGCCCGAAGTGCACCGGGTCGAAGGTGCCGCCCATGATGCCGATCGGGGCGCTCATTCGGTGGAACGCGACGCCCGTACGGCGGTAGGAGAGTTCTTCAGGCCTGCCTCTAGGTGCGGATCTGACCGCTGCCGAAGACCACGTACTTCTGCGAGGTGAGGCCCTCGAGGCCCACCGGACCGCGCGCGTGTAATTTGTCCGTGGAGATGCCGATTTCGGCGCCCAGACCGTACTCGAAGCCGTCGGCAAAGCGCGTCGAGGCGTTGACGATCACCGAGCTCGAGTCGACCTCGCGCAGGAAACGTTTTGCGCGCGCCTCGTCCTCGGTCACGATCGCGTCGGTGTGCTGCGAGCCGTATTTGCCGATGTGCTCGATCGCGGCATCAAGATCGCGCACCACGCGCACCGCGAGAATGGGCGCGAGAAACTCCGTGTACCAGTCCTCTTCGCTCGCGGGCTTCATCGCGGGGACGAGCTTGCGCGCGGCCTCGTCGCCGCGCAACTCCACGCCCTTGTCGGTGTAGATCTTCGCGAGCTTCGGCAGCACCTTCGGCGCGATGGACTCGTTCACGAGCAGCGTCTCCATGGCGTTGCACACGCCGTAGCGCTGGGTCTTGGCGTTGTCGGCGATGCGGATCGCGCGGTCGACATCGGCGCGATCGTCGATGTAGACGTGGCACACGCCGTCCAGGTGTTTGATCATCGGAATGCGCGATTCGGCCATCACGCGCTCGATCAGGTCCTTGCCGCCGCGCGGCACGATGATGTCCACGTACTCGTTCATCGAGAGCAGCTGCCCGACGGCGGCGCGGTCGGCGGTTTCGACCACCTGCACCGCGTCCTCGGGAAGGCCGCCTGAACTCAAGGCTTCGTGGATGCAGGCGGCGATCGCCAGGTTCGAGCGCACCGCCTCCGACCCGCCGCGCAGGATGCAGGCGTTGCCCGCTTTCATGCACAGCGCCGCGGCGTCGGCGGTGACGTTCGGGCGCGACTCGTAGATGATGCCGATCACCCCGAGCGGCACGCGCATCTTGCCGACCTTGATGCCGGAGGGCTGCTCCTTCAGTTCGCTGATCTCACCGACCGGATCGGGGAGCTTGGCGACCTGCTCCAGACCCTCGGCCATGGCTTCGATGCTCTTGTCGGTGAGCGTGAGGCGGTCGATGAAGGCCGCGTCCTTGCCCGCGACGCGCGCCCCCTTCACGTCGTCGGCGTTCGCTGCGAGGAGCTTCTTCGCGTCGCGCCGGATCGCCTTGGCGGCGGCGGTGAGCGCGCCGTTCTTGGTAGCCGTGTCCGCGCGCGCGACCTCGCGCGCGGCGGCGCGAGCGCGCCGGCCGACCTCGAGCATGTAGGACTTGATGTCCGAAGGGGCGTTCATGGGGGAATTTTACGCTGGCCGAGCGAAGACTGTCAGTTTCCCCTCCTCAGGATGTCGCGAACCTCAATCCGAGCTGTAGCAGCTCATCCCAGGCATCGCCTTTGACTACGCCCTTCACGACGCGATCAACCTTGGCTGCATGCTCGAGTGCGGCGAGGAGCGCGGGACGGGGAAGGTTCTTCGCCGCCCGGCCAACGAGCGTCTGTCTCGCGTCGCCCCACACGCGCGATTCGCGGCAGACGTCCACGAGCGAACGGCCTTTCGCCAACCCCTGCTGCACGCGGCAGATGGCGCGGATTTCCTCGGCGAGGATCCACAGGACACGCGGCGGCGCTTCGCCTTCTCCGCGCAGGCCTTCGAGCATGCGCGCAAGGCGGGTGCGATCGCCTGCGAGCATCGCTTCGGTGAGCTTCCCCGCGTCGTAGCGCGCGACGTTCATCACCGCTTCGCGCACCGCGTCGAAATCCAGCTCTCCGGCGGGCAGGAGCAGCGCGAGTTTCTGGATTTCCTGGTGCGCGGCGAGGAGGTTCCCTTCGACGCAGTCGGCGAGGAATTGCAGGGTTTCCGGAGCCGCGCTCTGTTTCTGCCGCGCAAGCCGCGCCGCGATCCACTCGGGCAAACGCGTGCGATCGACCGGATAGATGTTGACGACCACGCCCTTCGCCTCGAGAACCTTGAACCACGCGGAGTTCTGCCCGGCCTTGTCCAGCCGCGGTAGCGACACGAGGGCGAGAATATCGGGCGAGAGCTTTTCGCAGAAGTCCTCGATCGCTTCGGCGCCGTCGACTCCGGGTTTCCCCGAGGGCAGGCGCAGCTCGATCAGCTTCTTGTCGCCGAAGAGCGAAAGGTTCGCGCCGCTTGCGCCGAGTTCGCCCCAGTGGAAACCGCGTTCCGCTGTGAACACCACGCGCTCGGAAAATCCGTTTGCGCGCGAGCGCGCGCGGATCGAATCGCCGGCCTCAAGCGCAAGCAGCGGCTCGTCGCCGTGGATCGTATACAGCGGCCGCAACTCGCGCGCGAGGTGGGATTCGAGCTGATCGAGTCTGAGCGCGGCCATGGCAGCCAGTTCTATTCAGACGGGGGCGATAGGGGTTTTGCCGCGACCAGCCGCCGCAGGATCTGCTGGACCATGTCGCTCTGCATGTCCCGGTAGAGCAGCACCTCCTCGGACTCCTTGGCGAGCACCTGTGCGTCGCTGTAGGACACGTCGCGCGTCAGGAGGATTTCGCTCGTTGGCAGGTACACTTGGCCGCCCTTGCCATCGGTGACGCGGAACCCGACACGATAGCGAAGTTGGTATTCGCTTACCCGGCCCGAGGTGTTGAACGAGAGGATTGTTTTTTCGCGTGCCTCCTGGGTGAAGCTTAGCACGGCCTGCGCATCGCTCTGGCTGGCGACAAGGCGCGTCTTGCTTGCCGCGGCGACGTTGCGTTTCAGTTCGACCACGAGCGGGGTGCTGCCCGGAATGTGGAGCGTGTCGAAGGGGAGCTGCGCCTGACCGCGGAGGTGGAAGCCGCAACCGGCGGGCAGCGTCAGGATCGCTGCCAGGAGGGCGGCGAGCGCGCAGACGCGGAAATCAAACGACCACATTGACGAGCCTTCCCGGGACCACCACGACCTTCTTCACCGCCTGGCCGTTGGTGTAGCGCGTTACCGCGTCGTGGGCGAGCGCGAGCTGCTCGAGCTGCTCGCGGCCGGCGGATTTCGGCGCAAGCATGTGGCCGCGGAGCTTGCCGTTCACCTGGAGCACGAGCTCGATTTCGTCTTGCTCGAGCGCTTTTGCGTCAGCCTCCGGCCAGGAAGCCTTGAGGACGTCCTCGCCGAAACCTAGTTCGCGCCAGAGGTAGTGAGAAATGTGCGGGGAAATCGGTGACAGCAATAGAAGCAGGATCGACAACCCTTCCTCGAAAACTTCGGCGTGCGTTGCGGCCGACTCTTTCGGTGCGGTACGCAACGCGTTCAGGATTTTTTGGCAGGCCGAGGTAACCGTGTTGAACTGCGACCGAAGCACGTCGAAAGTCGCCTGCTTGAGGTTGAGGTGCACTTCGCGGCGTGTCGCGGCCAATCCCTCAGGCAATCTTGCACTTGGCAGCGTACGCTTGGGTGGCAGATAGGGCTGGATTGTCTGGCGAAATTCGTATGCCGATTCCCACAATCGGCTCAGGAAGCGCGACGCACCCGCAACCCCGGCGTCTGACCACAACAACGTCATCTCTGGCGGACTGGTCGACATGATGAAGAAACGCGCGGTATCCGCGCCGTATTTCTCGATCAGGTCCTGCGGATCGACGCCGTTGTTCTTGGACTTCGACATGGTGCCGATGCCGTCCGACTCGACCGGCTTGCCGTCGGCGCGCAGCACCGCGCCCCTGCGCTGGCCCTTGTCGTCGTGCTCGAGGTCCACCTTGGCGGGGTTGTAGTAGGCAATGCGGCCGCTCGCTTCCTTGCGGTAGAAGATTTCGTTCAGCACCATCCCTTGAGTCAAGAGGCGCGCGAACGGCTCGTTCACGCCGGAGATGAGGTTCAAGTCACGCATGACCTTGGTCCAGAAGCGCGAGTAGAGCAGGTGCAGGATCGCGTGCTCGATGCCGCCGATGTACTGGTCGACCGGCATCCAGTACTTCACCCGCTCATCGACCATGCTTTTCTTCTGGTCCGGGCAGGCGAAGCGTATGAAATACCAGGACGAGTCCACAAAAGTGTCCAAGGTGTCGGTCTCGCGCTTGGCGCTCTTTCCGCATTTCGGGCATTTGCAGTTCAGGAACGAAGGCGACTTTGCGAGCGGGTTACCGGTGCCGTCCGGGACGAGGTCCTCCGGCAGCACGACCGGCAACTGATCGTCCGGGACCGGCACGTCGCCACAGGCACCGCAATGAACGATCGGGATCGGCGTGCCCCAGTAGCGCTGGCGCGAGATGCCCCAGTCGCGAAGGCGCCAGGTGATCTGCTTGTCGCCGAGCCCCTTCGCTTTCAGGTCCGAGGCGATGGCATCGGTCGCGCCTTGGTAGTCCAACCCGTCGTACTTGCCCGAATTGACGCAGCGGCCGTAGTCGGCATACCAAGGCTGCCAAGCATCGGTGCTGTATACATTACCCTCTACGGCTATCACCGGCTTGATCGGCAGCCTGTATTTCTTGGCGAAGGCAAAATCGCGCTCGTCGTGGCCGGGCACGCCCATCACCGCGCCTTCGCCGTAGGCCATGAGCACATAGTTGCCGACCCAGACCTCGACGCGCTCGCCGGTGAGCGGGTGGGTAACGAAAAGGCCGGTGGGCATGCCTTTCTTGTCCAGCTGGGCGAGATCGGCCTCCATCACCGGGCCGCGCTTGCATTCCTCGACGAAGGCGGCGAGCCTCGCGTCGGACTTTGCGGCGTGCGCGGCAAGCGGATGCTCCGCGGCCACGGCGCAGAAGGTCACTCCCATCAGCGTGTCGGCGCGCGTGGTGAACACGCGCAGGAGTTTTTTCTTCCCGCCCAACTCGTAGGGAAAAGCGATGTTGACGCCGTGACTCTTTCCGATCCAGTTGGTCTGCATCGTTTTCACGCGCTCGGGCCATCCCGGAAGTGAATCGAGCGCCGCGAGCAGCTCGTCCGCGTACTTGGTGATCGCCATGTAGTACATCGGGATCTCGCGCTTCTCGATGAGCGCCCCGGTGCGCCAGCCGCGTCCGTCGATCACCTGTTCGTTCGCGAGCACGGTCTGGTCCACCGGGTCCCAGTTGACCACGCCGGTTTTCTTGTAGACCAGGCCGCGCTCGAGCATGCGCAAGAACAACCACTGGTTCCAGCGATAGTAGTCCGGCGAGCAGGTGGCGAGCTCGCGCTCCCAGTCGATCGCGAAGCCGAGCGACCGGAGCTGCTTTTTCATGGTCGCGATGTTCTCGTAGGTCCACTTTGCCGGCGGCACGCCGTTCGCCATCGCCGCGTTTTCCGCGGGCAGCCCGAACGCGTCCCATCCCATCGGCTGAAGGACGTTGCACCCGCGCATCCGGTGGAAGCGGGTCATCACATCGCCGATGGTATAGTTGCGCACGTGCCCCATGTGCAGCTTGCCCGAGGGGTAAGGGAACATCGACAGGCAGTAGAACTTCGCTCGGCCGCCCTTCCCGGGCGGCTCTTCCACGGCGCGAAAGGCCCCGGTCCGGTCCCAGTGCTCCTGTGCTTCGCGCTCGACGACTTCAGGCTGATACTGGGGTTGCATGACAGGAGTTGGCGGAAAACGTGAATTATAACCGCGCGTGTATGCGGTAGGCCGCATCCGCCCCCTCGTTCGCCTCGTAAGAATTCGGACCGGAAACACAAGGGAGGCAACAATGAAGAAGCAATTCTCGATCGGCGCTGCGCTCGTCGCGTTTGCGCTGGGCACAACGGGCGCCGCGTTGGCGCAGTCCGAAACGAAGTCAAAAGCGGCAAAGGCTGCTCCGCTCGCGGTGGTCGAAGCGGTGCAGATGCCCGCCTGGGTCGAGCGCGGCGGCGCAAGCACTCCGCTCGTGCCGGGAATGGAACTCAGGGACCGCGACCAGTTGAAGACCGGAGCCAATTCGCGCCTGCTGCTCATGATGGCGGACGGGAGCCTGGTCAAGCTCGGCGAGAAAGGGTCGCTCGGCCTGGACGCGATGCGTTTGCGCGGCGACAGCGTTTTCGAGGCGGCAATGAAAGTCGCGCAAGGGGCGTTTCGCTTCACGACGCAGGCGGGCGCAAAGTTCCGCGGCAGGCGCGAGGTCAGCATTACTGTCGCGACGTTGACCGTGGGCATCCGCGGCACCGACTTGTGGGGCAAGTCCGACCTCGACCGCCAGATCGTCTGCTTGATCGAAGGGAAAATCGAGGTCACGCCTCCCGGCGAGAGCCCGATCGGCATGGATCAGCCGCTGTCCTTCTACATTCGCGAAAAGGGACAATCGCAACCGGTTGCGACGGTGCCGCTGGATCAGCTCAAGGAATGGGCGGCGGAGACCGAACCGCAGCCGGGCCAGGGCATATCGAAACGCGGCGGCAAATGGAAGATCACCGCCTCCTCCGGTCTGACCCACAACCAGGCGCTGACCTTGTACGACGATCTGCGCCGGGCGGGATATCCGGCGGAGGTCATCCCGGCGAGACTCAAGGATCAGCGCGTCTATAACGTGCGGCTGTCCAATTTCGAGACGAAGAAAGACGCCGAGTCCGTGGCGGAAAGCCTGAAGCAGGCTCGCATCGCGGAGGGCGAGTACAAAGTCGGCCTGTAGGCGCGGGCGCGAACATCTGGATCACAGCGGCGCAGGCGAATGCCTGCGCTGCTGCTGTTTTTCAAGCAGGGGCGGGCGGGGGCTGAAGTAAAATGACGCCTTTCGCGTCCCCCGATGTCGCTCCTCGACAACCTCAACCCCGAGCAGCTCGCCGCAGTCACGCTTCCCGACCAGTCGGCGCTGATCCTCGCGGGAGCCGGCTCGGGTAAGACGCGCGTCCTCACCACGCGCATCGCCTGGCTGGTCCAGACAGGAAGGGTCAGCCCCAACGGCATTCTCGCCGTGACCTTCACCAACAAGGCGGCAAAGGAGATGCTCGCGCGGATTTCCGCGATGCTGCCGATCAACACCCGCGGCATGTGGGTCGGTACCTTTCACGGACTGTGCAATCGCTTCTTGCGCGCGCACCATCGGGATGCGGGCCTGCCGCAGCTCTTTCAGATTCTCGATTCCCAGGACCAGCACGCCGCGGTCAAGCGTGTCCTGAAATCGCTCAACGCCGACGAGGAAAGGTTTCCGGCGCGCGAGGCGCAGTACTTCATCAATGCGGCCAAGGAAGAGGGCAAGCGCGCGAGGGACGTCGAGATTACCGACGAGATCACCCGCCGCTTCGCTGATATCCATGCCGCTTACGACGAGCAGTGCCAGCGCGAGGGCGTGGTCGATTTCGCCGAGCTGCTGCTCAGAACCTACGAGCTGCTGTCAAAAAACGAAGTCCTGCGCGAGCATTACCGCGGCCGCTTCCAGTACATCCTGGTGGACGAGTTCCAGGACACCAACCGCTTGCAGTACCGCTGGCTCAAGCTGCTCGCCGGGCCCAAGAACATCGTGTTTGCAGTCGGCGATGACGATCAGTCCATCTACGCCTTCCGCGGAGCGAACGTCGGCAACATGGCCGAGTTCGAGCGGGACTTTCGCGTCGAGAACGTGATTCGCCTGGAACAGAACTACCGCTCGCACGGGCATATTTTGGCGGCGGCCAATGCGCTCATCACCCACAACCGCAAGCGCCTCGGCAAGAACCTGTGGACCGCCGCGGGCGAGGGCGAACCGGTGCGCGTATACGAGGCGCAGAGCGATGGCTACGAGGCGAGCTGGCTCGCCGAGGAGGTGCAGTTGCTGCGGCGCGACGGACTGCGCCTTGCCGACATGGGGGTGCTGTACCGCTCGAACGCCCAGTCGCGCGTGATCGAGCACGCGCTCTTTTCGAACGGCCTGCCGTATCGCGTCTATGGGGGACTGCGCTTCTTCGAGCGCATGGAGATCAAGCACGCGCTCGCGTACCTGCGCCTCGCGGCCAACACCGACGACGACGGCGCTTTCATGCGCGTGGCGAACTTTCCGACGCGCGGGATCGGCGCGAGGACGCTCGAGCAGCTCCAGGACGCGGCCAAATCGGGCGAGGTCAGTCTCTACAAGGCGGCATCCGGCCTCTCCGGGAAGGCCGGCGCGGCGCTCGCCGCGTTCCTGCTAATCGTCGAATCGCTCAAGGCGGAAACGCAGGGGCTGCCCCTGCCCGAGGCGGTCGAGGTGATGCTCGCAAAAAGCGGGCTGGTCGCGCATTACAAGAGCGAAAAGGACGGCGCCGACCGCGTCGAGAACCTGGAGGAGCTTGTGAACGCGGCCGCAGCCTTCGTGAACGAAGCGGAGGAACACGATCTTTCGGCGTTCCTGGCGCACGCCGTGCTGGAATCCGGTGAGAACCAGGCGGCCGAGGGTACGGACGCGCTGCAGTTGATGACCGTGCACTCGGCGAAAGGCCTGGAGTTTCACGCGGTGTTCATCACCGGGCTGGAAGAGGGCCTCTTTCCCCATGAGCAAAGCATCAACGAGGACGACGGCCTGGAGGAAGAGCGGCGCCTGATGTACGTCGCGATCACGCGGGCAAGGACGCGGCTTTACGTGTCTTTCGCCCAGACGCGCATGCTGCACGGGCAGACCCGCTACAACGTGGCCTCGCGTTTCCTGGACGAGATCCCCGGGGAAGTCGTGAAGCGCCTGACGCCGCGAATGGGGCACGGCAGGTTCGATGACGTGGCATGGGCGAGCGAGCCTGCAAGAGTCCCCAAAACCCAGATGCCGGGCCACGGATTCCGCATCGGCCAGTCGGTGCTGCACCCGAAGTTCGGATCGGGCGTGATCGTCAACGCGGAAGGGTCGGGCACGGATGCGCGGTTGCAGATCAACTTCGGCAGGCAGGGGATGAAGTGGCTCGCGCTGGAATACGCGAAGCTCACCGCGGCCTGATTCCTCCGTCACTCCCGCGAAAAGCGGGAGTCCCGCTTAAAGGCCGCGCGCGTGAGCGCGCCGATTTCGAGAGGCGGATTCATTCCGCCGGCTCGAAATCGTTGTAGCTCCCTCTCTCACCCCGGATTGCTACAATCGCTCACCAGCAATGGCTACATGCGCTGGAGTTGTAGCTCCCTCTCTCACCCCGGATTGCTACAATTCGGCGGCGGCACGCAGCGCCGCGCGTGTGGTTGTAGCTCCCTCTCTCACCCCGGATTGCTACAATAGCCGTCATCATGGCAAGTCCTTTATCCAAGTTGTAGCTCCCTCTCTCACCCCGGATTGCTACAATCGACTACGAGGCCAAGCGCGCCCCGCTGTAGTTGTAGCTCCCTCTCTCACCCCGGATTGCTACAATACGGCGAGCGCGCCAGGCGCTCCATTCGGTGTTGTAGCTCCCTCTCTCACCCCGGATTGCTACAATATCGCGACCGTGCCTACCCATTCTGGTCGCGTTGTAGCTCCCTCTCTCACCCCGGATTGCTACAATTAGCGGTCAAAAGGTTCCGGGCTTCCGCTTGTTGTAGCTCCCTCTCTCACCCCGGATTGCTACAATAAAACGTAGAGCCGCAGGTGCTCGGGCATGGTTGTAGCTCCCTCTCTCACCCCGGATTGCTACAATAAGTGCTTCAAGAGCGGCGCTTTCCCAAACGTTGTAGCTCCCTCTCTCACCCCGGATTGCTACAATTGACAAAGGAGAAACACCATGATGGGCAATGTTGTAGCTCCCTCTCTCACCCCGGATTGCTACAATTCTGGGTTACAGAGACTTCCACATCTTCGGGTTGTAGCTCCCTCTCTCACCCCGGATTGCTACAATGTGGCTGACAACGTCCCGCCCTCGCGTATCGTTGTAGCTCCCTCTCTCACCCCGGATTGCTACAATCGAGCTGGAGGGCGTTCCTTTGCTGATTGAGTTGTAGCTCCCTCTCTCACCCCGGATTGCTACAATAACACCGGGATTGGACTACTCAGACTCACGGTTGTAGCTCCCTCTCTCACCCCGGATTGCTACAATTGGCTCCAGCACCAGTCCATTGAGTTGGGGGTTGTAGCTCCCTCTCTCACCCCGGATTGCTACAATTACGAAACCAGGACGCTAGTAGCTCTGGCGGTTGTAGCTCCCTCTCTCACCCCGGATTGCTACAATAGTCCTCGCGGAAAACCCCGCACAGCTTAGGCTGGCGGGGTTTCTTATTTGGAATATCCACTTCAAAAAAGCAGCATCTGGTTGGCTTTGACCGTTTTTTCCTGAAAAAGCGGGAGCCCGACAAGAAGTTTCGTACTGGCGTACTGCTTTTCGGTCACGGTCAAGCAACGCACAGACCCTTCGGGCGGTAGGTTATCGATCAGGCGCTTCATATGCTTTTCCTCGGCATCATTGCCATTGAGGATGCGCCCATACACCGAGAACTGGATCATGTCGTAGCCGTCATTTATGAGAAAGCGGCGGAATACGGTATAGGCGCGACGTTCGGCGCGCGTAACCACTGGAAGATCGAAGAGCACGAGCAAGCGCATATGTCGTCGCGTCCCCGCGCTCATGCGTCATGACTCGCGGATATGCTGCCGCAGGCCGATTAACGTAGGGAGTTCCAGGACGCTCTTGGCACCGCTCTCATAGATGCGCGCAAGGCTTTCCACCGCGTGTTCGATGGCGTCCAACGCTGACATCACTCCGCGAGGTGTCGCCATGTCCACGTTGAGTAGGCCCACCAGGGCGGCCTTGTCCGCGGGTTGCAGCTCGGAGTCATCAGGCGCGCGATGCTTGGCGACGTAGAGATCGACCAGCGGCCGAAAGGGCTCGATAAGGTCGTCAGCGAGATTGAACGCGTTCTGTTCGCTGGCGTGGTAGAGCCCAATGGAGGGCAGCAGCCCATGTGCCACCAAGCCGCGAGCAATCGTGCCGCGCAGCACCGCATAACCGTAATCGAGCGCAGAGTTGGCCCAACGTTCCTGGCCGCGTTGGAAGTTCTTGTTGAAGAGTTTTGCGAAATAAAACGCTGCCGCCTGAGCCTCCAGATTCTCGTTGTCGCCCGAGCGCACTCGCCGCACGTAGGACTCCAGTCGGTCAGCGCCTTCTGCATTTGCGAGCGTGAGACATGCGGCCTGATTGGCGATCTTCCGGCGCACGATCGCCGCCCAAGCCTGTTTGGCGAGCGGGCGCGTCATATCCAGTTGTAGGCGCAGTCCGCGCGTGGCGCGCGAATGAGAGAGAAAAGGCAGGAACACACCATTGGGGTGGTGCGTGTCGCCGGTGGCGAACAGGCTGATTCCATATTCGCCGCAAGCCGATAGCACCGGGTGCGTGAGCGTGATTTCGCGGTGGTTGAGAACGATCACCGCGATGTCTTCGAACGGCACGAAGGCCGTTTCGTTCTGCTCGATGGCCAGCGAATAATGCTCACGCCGAAGCTTCGCTGGCAGTGAGACAACCACGCTACGCCAGGTCACGGCGCTTTTCTTCGCGAGTGGGGTAGAGCTTGCCGAGAACGTCAACGTGAAACTTCTCGATAGCAAGTGCCGTTTTGACACCGATACCCTCAAGCATTCCATCCTTACCTACGAGGCGGTTCCGGTCATGTGCCCAGATATTAAGATTCCCTGTCCCTCGGTGACAACTCGCGTAATAACCAAGAATCGGTTCTTTGCCCTTCTGACGGATTCGTACGAGATCGTTTGGATACAGCGAGAAGCACCAATCGAAGCTGTCGTCGATCAATGTCCATTCGTCTTCGTCTTTGGATGCCACAATCGCACGATCCGGTAGCACCTTCGCAACACTGTGATGTACATAGACCGGCACAAGGTGGAACTTGCCGCCTTTAGTGAACACGTCCACGCGCAACATACTGTCGTTTTTGGCGATGCCGCCGCGCACCGGAATACCCGACAGTTTGTCTATCACCAAGGTGACGGCGCGTACTACCGGACCTTTGGGATTGCCGTCGCGATCTGGTTTGTGCAGAGGATTGCCAGGGGCGAAGGCCTTGTCACTCTTGCCGCCGTGCTCCTGTAGCCGGGCACGTATGGCAGCGTAGAGTTTTTCGTTGCGGTGAGGGTCGATGAGGTTGTCGAGGTCTTTCAGCGTCAGGCTGACGAGGGGCACCTTTTGTGTAACGCCACCGTTCGCTTTTAGGCGCTCCGGCTGGGCGTAAATGGTGTCCTTATGGGCGGCGCCGCCGTTGCGCCGCTGCGGTGCGCGTGAGACGAACAATGGGCGCAATGTTTCCAGCGCTTCCGGCGGGTAAGTTTCCAGCTTTCCTATGTCGGCGCGCAACAGTGCAGGGTCGTCGATGTTTAGGCGAGCCAGTAGCTCGTCGCGGAAATGCGGCCACGGATCCGGAAAGTGCTGCTGCAATCGCTGGAACATTGCGGGATTGACGATCTCGCCAGTTTCCACATCAACGAATCCTTCGCGGACCTGATCCAGTTCTTTACGCCGGGCGTAGTCGGATAAGCGCTTTATCATTCCGTGGCTACATGCCGCGACCACGGCAGCATCAAGCGCATGGTGGCGGTCGCTGTCGCCGCGCGCTTTTATCAAGCCCCAGCGGGCGCGCAGGAAGGAGGTCATTTGTCCGCTCAGCACCACGCAGCGTTTTGCTTTGCTATCCTCGGCGAGTTGCAGATAACGCTCGACGTAGTTCTTAAAGAAGCGGCAGATGTAGCGGGTATCGTTGAGATTGCGTTCGCGGAATTCCTCTGCTTCCTTGCCACCGAAGTCCTTGCGCAATAAGCGGCTTCGCTTGGCGAGGCGGTAGGCTTTGCTCGATTCGACGAAGGCGACGAATTGCCGCCAGAGTGGGCTGTCTTCAGCACCGCCCAGGTATTCGTAAGGTGTGCGATTACCCTTGTCGCGGTTTTCCTTGGCGTGTGCCAGTACCTTGTTGTTCTTGCTGTCATCGAAGCTGCGGGAATAGGGCAGGGCGTGATCGACTTCCACGTAGCCTGGCTCCAGTAGACGCTCAATGTCGATCGGCGTGATCGAGTAGGCGCACTTGCCCTGTTGTTCACGATATAGCCGCCATTTCTCGAATTCAGGACCTTTGGGCGCTTGACCGAAGTGCTCGCCGAACAAGGCCTTGTCCTTGTCGTTTCTCTCTCGGTATTCATCCTGCTCCTTCTCGATCTTCCTGCGCTCGTCGAGGGGTCTCGACAAGTCTCTCGCCATTTCGATGTGAACCGCCGCCGGCGCACCAAACTGGCGGACAAGCGCGTTCACCACCTTGCGCGCCTGATTGAGCGCGCGCAGCACCACCGGATTACGCGGAATGTCCATGTCCTGGCTGAACACCATGCGCCCGCTCTTGTCGCGCCCGGAATAGAAAGGCGGCAGATATTTGTGCATACCTTCGCCTACCTTAAATAGCTGGCTATGGTGGTAGCCGGCCTTCTCGCAGGCTTCGTCGTAGCGCAGGCCCGTTTCCATGTGCGGCACGATCCGGCGCAGCGCCTTGAGCGACAGGGCATGGAACTTGTCGAAACGGACATCGAGCAGGGCATCGACCATCTTCCCGGTATTCGGCAAGGCTAGTTTGCTCAGTTCGGCGGCCACTTCGTCGTCGTCCTTGAATACGCTCAATACCCAGGCAACCTGGTCAAACAATTCCGGTTGTCCTTCTAGCGCGGCTGCCGATATTCTTTGCCATTCATTTTCCAATCCCGCATCTTTCAGCGTCTTGCGCAGCGTCTGCCAAGCGGGAAGCTTCACCAATGCGGATGTTTCGGGGTCTTTGGCTTTTTCCTCGACCTTCTGTTTCTCGCTAGGGTAGGACAGTCCGGTGAAACGGAATGAGTCGGGCAGGTACCCCGCCTTTATCACCGCACTGCGCAGCCGCTTGTAGGTGAAGTCGCTGTCGTAGGTGTAGGGTAACGGCAGGGCGATCCGCCGCTCTTGCTCGTTCAGCGACCGGGTGCTGCCATCCACGACGATGCGCAGATTGTTGAGCCGCGTCAGCCAGACATGACGCTCGGCAGTAAAGCTAGCTTTCGGCGCGCGGTACTCCTCCTTCTCGAACGTGCATTTGCCGAGCATCTTCAGAAGGTCGGCCCCGGCCAGCGCAGGCTTTTGTGCCCAAAACAGACCGCTCTTGCGGTCGCCGTTGCCGAGGACTGCCACTTCGAGCGCCGCGCCCGCGTGAGGGTTGCCCAATTCGCGCTGTCGCTTAAACAGCAGTATCAACTCTTTGCTGAGCAAATCGCGGGAGAGCGCTTTGCTGTAGTCGCCTTGCTTGTTACGCTGGGCATCAGGAAACTCTCTCAGCACCATTTCGGCGGCACTGCGATAACTTTTCTCTTGCATCAGCTTCGCAGTACCTGCGAGACCTTGCTTGACCTTGCCGCCTTCGCCCTTGCTGTCTGCTTCGGCCTGCTTTTCCTCGGCGCGGCTGATCCAATGGAACCCCCGATGTTTGCAAAGGTGATAGATTACCCGCGCCCATTCTTCGCTGATCAATTGGCGGTCGAGTCCTTCAACACGAAGCACCCAGAGAGATTTCGGAAATGGTTTCTGGCTCTTGAACAGATTGGCATCCGCGATCAGATCTTCGTGCTTCAACAGTCTCGCCAGTTTGGTTAGCCGCCAGGCCCGGCGACGCAGACGGTGACGCATGAGCCGAGCCATGCGGCGTACCAAATTGAGGGAATCTCCTTCCTTGTCGGTCTCTGCTTTGTCGAAAGCGCGCACTCCAAGCGCTACGATCCGGTCGGGCGCAAGGACTGCCCAGCCTACAGATGCAATCCCGATATCCAGGCCGATGGTGAGCGAGCCCGCTGCCTTGACAGACATGGTTTCCTCCCTGATACTCGAACCGTTGTAGTAATCCGGGGTGAGAGCCGTTGCTACAATAAGTTAAATCGAAAGATTTGACGTATCCGCCCGGTGGGAGACCACCGGGCTTTTTATTTCTCGAACAGCGGCAGCTGGCTCGCCCCGACTAGCACCGCCTGCTCCACGGCGCGCTTGGCCTCCTCGAGCGTCGCCGCCTCGCCGGCATGGCCGCCCGCTTGCCAGCGATAGACACCGTCCCATTCTTTCTTCGGGCCGAGCTTGACCTGCCCCAGTCGCTCTTTTACGAGCCAGTATCCGTGCGCTAGGTAGCCGCGTTCCCAAAACGCCTGCTTGGCTTTTTTCTTCGAGGGTTTCGGCATTCACTCCTCCCGAACCGACATTCTACCCACGGTCGCACCCCATGAGCAGGAGGGCATCTCTGCGCGGCACATCGGGTGGTGAGAGCGCCGCAGCCGGGTTAGAGTCTCCGCATGCGCCCCGCCGACATTCTCAGGCTTGCAACGCTCGCCGCCCTCTGGGGCGCATCGTTCCTGTTCTTGCGTATCGCCGCCCCGGTGCTGGGGCCGCTGTTTCTTACCGAAGCGCGCCTGGCGATCGCGGCGGCGGCGCTGCTTGCCTGGGCGTGGGTGACCGGCGGGCGGGTCGAATTCGCCGGCCGGTGGCGATCCTACCTCGCGATCGGCGCGATCAATTCCGCGGCGCCGTTTGCGCTGTTTGCCTACGCCGCGGTGCATCTGCCGGCTTCCTACTCGGCTGTGCTCAACGCGACCAGTCCGGTGTTCGGCGCCGTGTTTGCCGCATTGTGGTTGCACGAGCGTCTCACCCTTCGCCGGGGGACCGGGGCGCTGATCGGCGTGGCCGGGGTCGCGCTGCTCGTTGGATTCGGTCCGGTCGTCGCGGATGCGAACGTGGTCCTCGCCGCGCTGGCCGCCACCGGCGGTGCCTGCTGTTACGCCCTTGGCGCCGTGTATGCTCGCCGCAAGGCCGCCGGGATCGAACCGTTCGCTCTCGCGGCCGGGAGCCAGGTCGGCGCGGCGCTGCTCCTCTCTCCCGGGCTCGCTGCGTGGCCGGGCGCGGAGGCTTTCGGCCCCGGCATCGTGGCAAGCGTCCTGGTATTGGCCGTGGCCTGCACGGCGCTTGCCTATCTGATCTATTTCCGCCTGATCGCCAACGTCGGGCCGGCGCGCGCGCTGACCGTCACTCTCCTGATCCCCGCATTCGGCGTGCTGTGGGGCGTCGTTTTTCTCGGCGAGGTCTTGACGCCGTCCATGCTCGCGGGCGGGACCCTGGTGATCGGCGCGACCTGGCTCGTCGTCGGGGAGACTTCAGCACAAGGCCCCGGCTGAAATCAGCCCGTAGCGCGCGAATCTGCCGGCGGCCTGGAACAAGGCGACTGCAATCCAGTTGAGCCGGAGCCATCCTGCCGCGACGCACAGTGCATCCCCGACGATCGGCAGCCACGCGAGCAGCAGCAGCGGCGCTCCGTAGCGCCGCACG
Organism: uncultured Enterobacteriaceae bacterium; assembly: GCA_964430565.1. Taxonomy (GTDB): domain Bacteria; phylum Pseudomonadota; class Gammaproteobacteria; order Burkholderiales; family SG8-39; genus VBDM01. Next base: position 35,843 of record CAYSFD010000010.1, on the reverse strand, counting down.
CGCTCGAGTTGGGTGAGCGGTTTCTTAGAACCGATGAAACGGCCGATGAGGTAGGAAGACATTCCGCCGAGCGTGTTGCCGAGCGTCGCCACGGCGAGCGCGGGCCAGAGCAGTTCGCCGTGCATCTTCAGCACCGCAAACAGCGCCGCCTCCGAGCTCAGGGGAACGAGCGTCGCGGCGACAAATGCTGCCGCAAAAAGAGACCACAGGCTCGCTTCGGGCGAAAGGAGGTTCTCCACGCCGCGAGCATAGTGGGAAATATCGGCCTCGTGTAGAGTGTCGCTCCACCCCCTAAAGGGGGGTCCACGAAGGATCCCCCTTTAGGGGGTAGGAAAAGATCGCATGAAAAACGATTATCTGGAGCGGATTCTCAGGGCGCGCGTGTACGACGTCGCGGTGGAAACTCCGCTCGAGGTGGCGCCGAACCTCTCGGCGCGCCTGGGCAACCGTGTGCTTCTCAAGCGCGAGGACATGCAGCCGGTGTTTTCTTTCAAGTGCCGCGGCGCCTACAACAAGATGGTGAACCTGCCGCCGGCGACGCTCGCTCGCGGAGTGATCGCGTCTTCAGCTGGCAATCACGCGCAAGGGGTGGCGCTCGCGGCGCAGAAGCTCGGCTGCAAGGCGGTGATCGTGATGCCGCTGACCACGCCCAAGATCAAGGTGGACGCTGTCAGGTCGCGCGGCGCGGAAGTGCATTTGCAGGGCGATACCTACGATGAGGCCTATGCGGAAGCAAGGCGCATCGGGCGCTTGCGCAAGCTTGCCTTCGTTCACCCCTACGACGATCCCGACGTGATCGCCGGTCAGGGCACGATAGGGATGGAGATCCTGCGCCAGACGGCGCAACTGCACGCGGTGTTCGTGCCCGTCGGCGGGGGCGGACTCATCTCGGGCATCGCGTCCTACATCAAGCGGCTGCGCCCGGCGGTCAAGGTGATCGGCGTCGAGCCGGTGGACGCCGACGCGATGGCGCGCTCGCTGAAAGCGCGCCGGCGAGTGGTGCTCGATCACGTTGGGCTCTTTGCCGACGGCGTGGCGGTCAGGCAGGTCGGCGAGCTGACGTTCCGCCTGTGCCGCGAGCTGCTCGACGGAATGATCCTCGTCGACACCGACCAGATCTGCGCCGCGATCAAGGACGTGTTCGAGGACACGCGTACGATCCTCGAGCCCGCCGGGGCGCTTGCCATCGCCGGGGCGAAGGCCTACGTGGAGCGGACCGGCGTGCGCGGCAAGAGACTGGTTGCCGTCGCCTCGGGCGCGAACACGAATTTCGACCGCCTGCGCTTCGTCGCCGAGCGCGCCGAGGTCGGCGAGCATCGCGAAGCGATCCTCGCCGTCACCATCCCTGAGCGCCCCGGGAGCTTCAAGAAGTTTTGCGCGACGCTCGGCGCGCGCAACGTAACCGAATTCAACTACCGCATCGCCGATTCGAAGGAAGCGCACGTGTTCGTCGGGGTCGAAGTACACAACCGCGACGAGACCGCCCGCATCGTCAAGATCCTCGCGCGCGAGGGACTGAAGACGCTCGACCTGTCGGACGACGAAATGGCGAAGCTGCACGTGCGCCACATGGTCGGAGGACACGCGCCCGCCGCAATCCGCAAGGGGGCGCGCGGCGCGGCCGACGAACTCCTCTACCGCTTCGAGTTTCCCGAGCGGCCGGGCGCGCTGATGAGGTTTCTCTCCAACATGCGCACCGACTGGAACATCAGCCTGTTCCACTATCGTAATCAGGGGAGCGATTACGGTCGCGTGCTGGTCGGGATGCAAGTACCGCGGGGCGACATGAGTGAGTTTCGCAGGTTCCTCGTAACGCTCGGTTATCCATGCGTGGACGAAAGCAGCAATCCGGCGTATCGGCTGTTCCTCGGGTAGCTCGAACGTCATTCCGGCCAAGCCCGCGTAGCGGGCGCGAGCCGGAATCCAGAGCGGTTTCAAGACACTGGATTCCCGCTTGCGCGGGAATGATGGCTCCCGGCAAACTAGCGTTTCGGCTCCTCGCCGAAATAGTCCGGAGCGATCTCGCCCGCGTAGCACGGCGGCGAAGAAACAGCCTGTGGATCGTCGAGGAACTTCAGCCCCTGCGACTCGCGGCGGTACACCCCGCGCTCGGTGACGACAAAATCCATGGGGATGTCGTGCGGCTGCGGATGGATGGTCTGCAGGTAGGCTTGCTCGTAAGCAAGCCCGATGACCTGCGGCCGCTTCGCGAGCGCCGCCAGCGTTCGGTCGAAAAAACCGCCGCCATAGCCCAGACGATACCCATCTCCATCCCATCCCAGCATCGGAAGCAGCACACGATCGGGGCTTGCTTCGGGCGAGCCGACGGGATAAGGGATGCCGAGCCGCCCCTCGGCGAGCTCCACGCCAGGGGCCCATTCGCGAAAGATGAGCGGGGTCTTGGGCGCGACGACAACCGGCAGCGCCGTGGTTGCGCCTCGCCGGCGCAAGGCCGCGACTAGATGGCGCACGTCGTATTCGTTCTTGTAAGGCCAGCAGAATGCGACAATTCCGTGCACCAAATCCGGGAAGGCGCGTTCAAGGTGATGGTCGATGCGCGAGCGCAGCGCAGCGAGCGCCTCATTGGTGAGCGCCTCGCGCTCCTTCAAAAGCCTTGCGCGTTCGCCTTTGCGCCAGATGGAAAGCTCGGAAGGAGTCATTTAGTCAACATGAAAGAATTCAACGTGGAAAATGGTACAGGGGCCCCTAAATTCGCCCATGGTATTCTATAAACAGGGGGTGTAATTTGACGCCGTCACTGTTCCGGGCAATGTCCGCAGCGGTCATCCTCGCCGCGCAAGTACCGAGCCACGCGGCGACACTGGATCCGCAGGACGCAGCTTTCCTTGCCGCTCGAGCCGCGTTCGACGCGAGCAGCCGGGCTAGGCTGGTCGCGCTCGCTCCGAAACTGAAGGGCTACCTGCTCGAGCCCTACGTCGAGTACTGGCAGCTTTTCTTGCGCCTTCCGGCCGCGCCCGCGGAGGACGTGCGTGACTTCCTCTCCAGATATCCGAATACCCTGCTCGCCGAGCAACTGCGCGTCGACTGGCTCAAGGTCCTAGGCAAGAGCGGTCGATGGGATGCGTTCCAGGCCGAGTACCCGGCGCTGTCCGTCGATGACCCCGAAGTGACGTGCTTCATGCTTCTTTCGCGATGGAATCGCGAAGACCGCGAGGAGGTTTCCATTCACGCGCATTTCAAGACCTTCTGGAATGCGCCGCGGGAACTTCCGGAGGGCTGCGCAACTCTGGCCCGTGCAATGCTCAAGGCTGGCCGGCTTGACACTCCCGAAGTCTGGGCCCGGTTCCGGCTGCTGGTCGATGCGGAGATTTTGGGTGCGGCCAGGCGCTCCATGGAGTTTGTGCCGCGCGGCGAAGCGATCGAAGCGCAGCGACTCAACGCCGTCATCCGCGCGCCGATCCGGTTTCTCAGGAGTCCGCAGGTCAATCCCGGCAAGGTGGCCGATCGGGAGTTGCTCATCGCGGCGCTCACGCTGGGCGCCCACGACGATCCGCGGATTGCCGCGGGATTCTGGAGCGAGAGCCGGCGCGAGGCGTTTTCGACCGCGGATCAGAAAACTGTCTGGTTGATGCTGGCCACGAACGGAGCACGCCGCCACATGCCTGAAGCCCTCGACTGGTTTCGCGAAGCGGGGGACGCAGCGCTTGGCGACGAGCAGCTCGCCTGGCGCGCGCGAATCGCGCTCAGGACTGGGAAGTGGGCCGAAGTGAGAAGTTCGATCGAGCGCATGTCTCAGGCCGCGAGGAACAATCCTACGTGGATTTATTGGTATGGACGTGCCGAAAGCGGGCTCGGCAATCCGCTGGAAGCCGAGGGTTACTTCGGACGCATCGCGGGTGAGCATCACTTTTATGGGCGCCTTGCGGCCGAGGAGCTCGGCATCGCGTTCCGGATTCCTCAGCGCGCCCCATTTCCCACCGAGGGGAAGATCGCCGACATCGCGGCTGTCCCCGGCCTCAAGCGAGCGCTCGCGCTCTATCGTCTCGACATGCGCAGCGAGGCCACGCGCGAGTGGCTATGGACCATCCGCGGGATGGACGACTGGCGCCTGCTGGCGGCAGCGGAGCTTGCGCGCCGCAATGAAGCCTGGGACCGCGCCATCAGTACCGCGGACAGAACGGTCCTTGTCCACGATTTCTCCGTCCGCTACCTTGCCCCGTATCGCGAGGTGCTGGCTCAGCAAGCGCGCAAGCGCGATCTGGAGGAGCCCCTGGTCCTGGGCGTGGTGCGCCAGGAAAGTCGTTTCATCACCGGCGCAAAATCCTCGGCGGGAGCGTCAGGCCTGATGCAGGTGATGCGCCCGACGGCGAAATGGGTCGCGGAAAGAATGCGCATGAAGGACTACTCCCAGGGGCGCCTGCACCAGCCGGAAATGAACGCAGCGCTGGGAACGTATTACCTGAAGCACGTGCTCGATCAGTTCGACGGGATCCCCGTGCTCGCTGCGGCCGCCTATAACGCAGGGCCTACGCGCGCGCGCCTGTGGCGCGGAAGCGTCCCGATCGAGGGAGCGATCTTTGCCGAAACGATACCTTTCGGCGAGACGCGCGACTACGTGAAGAAGGTAATGACGAACACCGTCTACTACGCCGCCGTGCTCGGCACGCAACAGACGCCGCTCAAAACGCGCCTCGGCACGGTCACTCCGAAAAACGGGCAAGGCGTCATGGCAATGCAGGACGAACCCGCACTGTAGTTCGCGGGGACACTCCGCCACAGAGGACGATGGCAGGGTGAGATAATCCACTCCGTACCCTGTGCAGTAAGAATTTTCCCATGAGTCGCATTCTGGTCATCGGCGGCAGCGGCTTCATCGGCCGGCATCTCGTGCGTCAGCTGGTCGAGGACGCTCACCTCGTTACGGTTCCGGCGCGCCGGCGCGAACGTGCCAAGCACCTGATCCTGCTGCCGACGGTGGACGTGGTCCAGGCCGACGTGCACGACCCGGAGACGCTCGCGCGCCTCTCCGCCGGGTGCGACGCCGTGATCAATCTGGCGGGGATTCTGCAGGGGCGCCGGGGACAGCCCTACGGCCCGGACTTCGCCCGCGTCCACGTCGAACTTCCGAAGAAGATCGTCGAGGCGTGCAAGAAGAACCGCGTGCGGCGTTTGCTGCACATGAGCGCCCTGCATGCGCATGCCGAAGGTCCCAGCCAATACCTGCGCTCCAAGGGCGAGGGCGAAGCCTGGGTGCTCGCGGCGCAGCAGGAGCTGGCGGTCACGGTGTTCCGGCCCTCGGTCGTGTTCGGACCCGAGGACCGTTTTCTCAACCTGTTCGCAAAGCTGCAGCGCTGGCTGCCGGTGATGCTGCTTGCCTGCCCGCAAGCGCGCTTTCAGCCTGTATACGTAGAGGATGTGGCGCGTTGTTTCAGGGCGAGCTTGTCGGACCGGGACAGCATCGGCAAACGCTACGACCTCTGCGGACCGCACGTCTACGCGCTGCACGAGCTTGTGAAGTACGCCGGAACCACGAGCGGCCACCCGCGGCCCATCATCGGTCTTTCCGACCGGCTTTCCTACCGCCAGGCTTGGGCCATGGAATGGCTCCCCGGCAAGCTCATGTCGCGCGACAACTATCATTCGATGAAAGTCGACAGCGTCTCGAAGAGCGCGTTTCCTTTCGGCATCGAGCCCACGGCCCTCGAGGCTGTGGCGCCGGAGTATCTTCGCGGCGTGTACCCCCGTTCGCGCTACAGCTGGTTTCGCTATAGGGCCGGCCGCTAGCCGGCGAAAGTCTTGTGGCGAGGCTGAAGCTCGTTATTGCCAACAAGAACTACTCATCCTGGTCGATGCGGGCCTGGGTGTTGCTGCGCGAGCTGGGAATCGATTTTGAAGAAGTGCCGCTCGAGTTCAGCCCCGACATCAGCGTGATCGGCATCGAGCGCTACTCGGCGGTCGGCAAGGTTCCGGTGCTGATCGTGGATGGAGAGCCGGTTTGGGATTCGCTTGCGATCTGCGAGACGGTTGCGGAATTGTTTCCGGAAAAACACGTATGGCCGCGCGAGAAGCGGGCACGGCAGGTGGCGCGCTCGGTCTGCGCCGAAATGCATTCGAGCTTTCAGGCGATGCGTCATTCGATGCCGATGAACGTACGCGGCAGGCACCCGGGGAAGGGCATGAATCCCGACACAAGGCGCGACATCGACCGGGTCGCGGCGATCTGGCAGGAATGCCGCAGGAATTTCGGCGCGGACGGCGATCTGTTGTTCGGGGGTTTCAGCGCCGCCGATGCGTACTTCGCCCCGGTGGCGATGCGCTTCGCCACTTACGCGGTCGAGCTTCCCACGGCAGCGCAGGCCTACGCCGAGTCGCTGCGCGTTCTTCGCAGCGTGCGCGAATGGACGGACGCGGCAAAACTCGAAATCGTGTTTATCGCGGCCGAAGAGCCGTACGCGACGCCGTGAAAGTCTACGCGGTGGGCGGGGCGGTGCGCGACGAGCTACTCGGCCTTCCCGTAGCCGATCGCGACTATGTTGTCGTCGGCAGCACTCCCGAGGAAATGGAGCGCCTGGGGTACAAGCCGGTGGGCAAGGATTTCCCGGTGTTTCTGCACCCGCACACCCACGAGGAGTACGCGCTCGCGCGCACCGCGCGCAAGGTCGCGCGCGGCTACAAGGGATTCAAGATCCATGCCGCGCCGGATGTCACGCTCGAGCAGGATCTCGAGCGGCGCGATCTCACCATCAACGCCATGGCGCGCGACGAAGCCGGGCACCTAGTCGATCCCTTCGGCGGCGCGGCCGATCTCGAGCGCGGGCTCTTGCGGCACGTGAGCCCCGCTTTTGTCGAGGATCCGGTGAGGATCCTGCGCGTCGCGCGCTTTGCTGCGCGCTTCGGCTTCGCGGTCGCGCCCGAGACCATGGCGTTGATGCGTTCCATGGTTGCAAACGGCGAGGCGGATGCCCTGGTGCCCGAGCGCATATGGCAGGAATTTTCCAGGGGCCTGATGGAAGGGGATCCCGGGTTGATGTTCCCGGTGCTTGCGCAAAGTGGACTCCTCGAGAAGCTCCTTCCGGAGCTCGAGCTTGAATTCGAGCACGGACGGCCTGCGAACGACGCCGCGCGGGTTCTGGTCCGCTCGCTCCAGTGCGCCTCCTCCGAACGCTTGGGCCTCGCGCCGCGCTTCGCTTTGGTTGCCTCGCGCTCAGGCTCCGCGGAGGCGGCGCGCGCGGTGAGCGAGCGTCTCAAGGCGCCCGGGGATTGCCGCGATCTCGCGCTCCTTGCCGAGCGGCACACCGGGACGATCAGGCGGGCCGCTGCGCTTTCCGTCTCCGAGTTGCTCGAGCTGCTCGAGCGCTGCGACGCTTTCCGCCGGCCCGAGCGTTTCGGCGAGCTGCTTGCGCTTACCGAATGCCTCCAGCGCGGCGAACGAGGCTGGGGGGAAACGCCCTACCTGCCGCGCGTGTTGCTGCGGCGCGCGCTGGGTGTCGCTGCCGGCGTCGATGCCGGGAGAATCGCCGCGAGAAGTGAGAAAGCCGAGATCGCCGCAACGCTGCGGCGCGCGCGGATTGCCGCGATTGAAGCGCTCGCCTGAAAAAGGCGAGACGAGGGAGCGCTAAATGAAACGCGTGAGCAGCGTTAGGGCGAGCGACAGCAGGATGGTGCTCGTGAAGGGCAGGTAGTAGAGCTTCCCCTTGTAGCGCACCGTGAGGTCCCCCGGCAGCCGGCCGAGGCCGTATTTCGCCAGCCAGGGCGCGAGCACCGTCAGAACGACGAGCGCGACGATCAGCATCGACACCCATTTCAGCATGGCTTTACTGTACCACCACGCTTCAGGATAAACTCCGCGGCTTTCGGAGTCGCAGAGGAATACGATGATCGAGCTTTACACCTGGAGCACGCCCAACGGCCGCAAGGTCTCCATCATGCTGGAGGAATGCGGGCTTGCCTACAATACTCACAAGATCAACATCGGCGCGGGCGAGCAGTTCGCTCCCGATTACGTTGCGATCAATCCGAACGCCAAGATTCCCTCCATCGTCGATCCGGACGGACCCGACGGAAAGTCCATACGGATGATGGAATCGGGCGCGATCCTCATCTACCTCGCAGGGAAAACCCGAAGGTTCCTGCCGAAGAGCGACCACGAGAAGTACGTGGTGCTGCAGTGGCTGATGTTCCAGATGGGCCACGTCGGCCCGATATTCGGCCAGGTGCACCATTTCCTGCGCTACGCGAAGGAACCGGTACCCTACGCGATCGAGCGCTACACCAAGGAAAAAGACCGGCTCTATGGCGTGCTCGACCAGCGGCTGGGCGAATCTGAATATCTGGCGGGCGAGTACTCGATCGCCGACATTGCAACGTATCCCTGGGTCGCGCGCCACGAGTGGCACAAGACCGACTTGAATGCCTGGCCGAACGTGAAGCGCTGGTTCGACACGATCGGTGCACGGCCGGCGGTCAAGCGCGGGATGGCCGTTCCTTCGTGAGGAGTAAACGTAGTCTCTGAATTTGCGAATTCGAGGTGGGCGATGAAACCGACGGGGTTGTGAGCTTCAAGATGGACGGAAAGAGCGAGCTAACCTTGCGCATCGAGAGTACTAAGCGCCTGCGGCGCTCGGCCCCTCAGGTGCGAACATTTGGACACACCGAGGACCTACTCGCGCACTCTGGAGCAATCATATGTACACCAAGACGCTTTATGCAGGCTGGGCCGATATGGACTTCAACTCCCACATGAAGAACACGGCATACCTCGACAAGACTGCCGACGTACGACAGATGTTCCTGATGGAAAATGGCTTTCCCATAGAGGAGTTCTTGCGGCTCAGAATCGGACCAGTGGTCATGAAGGACGAGGTCGAGTACTTCAAGGAAGTCGGGCTGCAGCAAGAAATCACGGTGACTTATGCACTCGCGGGCCACGCATTGGACGGCAGCCGCTTCCTCCTTCGGCACGAGATATTCCGGCCCGATGGGAAACTTAGCGCGCGGGTCACGAGCGCCGGAGGATGGCTAGACTTGGTCGAGCGCAAGCTCGTCGTGCCACCACCGGCGCTCCTGTCTGCCATGAACTCGCTCGAGAAAACGAGCGACTTCATAGTCCTGCCCTCGAGCATAAAGGCGCGTGTCTAAGCTTTCGCCGAGCTGAAACGTCAACCCTTCCTCGCGTGCTTGACGAGAAAGGCGTTGATTTCCTCGACTTTGAGCTGAATCTCGCGCGGATCGGGCTGGTTGCCTACCACGCGGTTCATCCACTCCATGTTCTTCTCCATGCGCGTCACGACCGCCGGCCACTCGGACGCCTTATGGCGCTGCGGGTCCGGAAGCACGTGGCATTGCTGGCAGGCGAGCTTGAACGACTGGCCTTCCGGGCGATTCACAGTAGGATACTTTTTCGGGTCGAGCGGCCGCTGGCTGTATTTCTGCAGATAGGCGAGCAGCAGTTCCGCCTCCTCCTCGGTCGGGGCTTCGACGCCGGCCATCATCTCGCGCATCAGCTCGCCCATGTTGCCTCTGCCTTTCATGCGCACCACCATGCGCTCGAAGATCATCGGCCATTTCGCCGCGTGATGCATCGCCGGGTTGGGCAGGTTGTGGCACTGCACGCAATATTGCACGGCGAGCCGCGCGCCGCGGGATCTCGGCGCGGGAAGCTGCGGCAGCCCGAAGGTGGGCGGCAGAATGCGCTCGAGCATCGGTCCGTGCGGGCTCTCGGCCCAGCGACTCTTGGCCTGCTCGATAAGCTGCACTAAGTCCTGGGCGGAAGCGCTCGCCGCCATGAGGAGAAGGCCGACGGGCAGCGCGGCGGCGAGGTGCATGCCGCGATTATACTGGGACGCATTCCTTACGAGCCGCTGAACCAGTTGTACCCCTGGTCCTCCCAATAGCCGCCCGGATAATCGTTCGTCACGTACAGCGCCGTGATGTGCTTGGGATTCTTGAAGCCGAGCTTGGTCGGCATGCGCAGCTTCATCGGGAAGCCGTACTTGGGAGGCAGGATCTGGTCGGCGAAGCGGAAGGTGAGCAGAGTCTGCGGGTGCAGTGCGGTCGCCATGTCGATGCTCGTGGTGTAGTCGTCGGCGCATTCGAAGCCGATGTATTTCGCCGTGGTGTCGGCGCCGATGCGTGCGAGAAAATCGCTAAAGCGCACGCCGCTCCACTTGCCGATCGCGCTCCAGCCTTCGACGCAGATGTGGCGCGTGATCTGCGAAGTCTGCGGCAGGGCGTAGAGCTCGGGGAGCGTCCAGGGCTTCTTGTCGCGGACCAGGCCCGACAGTTCGAGCTGGTAGCTCGAACCGTCCACGACCCGTACCTCGTCCTCGCGGTAATAGGCGTTGAAGGGGAAGGGTTTCGTGATCGCGCTCTCCGGATACTCCGGCGCGAGCTTGTTCGGGTTGAACAACCAGGCTTGGGCGCCGTCGTTCCAGCGCGACATCCCCTGGAGCACTTTCTGCACGCCCTCGTCTTCGGTCAAATCGCAGCCCGACAAGAGCGCGAGCGCGCCGAGCGACAGGCTCGACTTCAGGAACAGCCGCCGCTCGATCGAGCGAATGAGCTTTCCCGGGTGCGCGGTGAGGCTCGTTTCCATGGTGCGCTTCTTCATGAAGTCCTCCTTGTTCGGCCGGTGATCATTGTCGGAAAGGTGCGCGGCACGAGAATCACCATGACGATGTGCACCAGCACGATGAACACCATCAAGGCCATGGCGAAGAAATGCACCAGGCGCGCGCCTTCGTAGCCGCCCATGAGCGCCGCGATCTCCTGCAGCTGCACCGGCTTCCAGATCGCGAGGCCCGAGAGCATCAGCACCACAAGGCACAGGATGATCGCGAGATAGGCCGCGCGCTGCGCCGCGTTGTACACGGCGAGGTCATCGTGCGCGAGCTTGCCGCGCAGCGCGGCGAGCGCGTCGCGCAGCACCGCGCGGGGCGTCAGCGGGAGGAGCTTCCTGCGGAAGTGGCCGGAAACGATGCCGTAGGTGACATAGACGATGCCGTTCAGCACCAGCAGCCACATCGCGGCGAAGTGCCACTGCAGCGCCCCCGCAAGCCAGCCGCCCAGGGTGAGCTCGTTCGCGAACTTGAAGCCGAAGAGCGGCGAGGCGTTGTAGATGCGCCAGCCGCTGGCGACCATGATGAGGATGGCGAACGCGTTGATCCAGTGGGTAATGCGCACGACAAGCGGATGGATCTTCACCCACCCCGCCGGGTCCTGCCGTATCGCTTCCATCGAGGTCTCCTCTCCCACGCAACCTCTTTAAGTCGCGACAGACAGGCTACAGCTTACAGCGCCTGCCTTCTATCGCCTTCGCGAAAACCCAGCAGCGGTGCGGCGTATCCCCTGCCGAGCGCGATGACCTTGAAAAGCTCGCCCATCTCCGCGGGACTCATCAGCCAGTTTGCCTGGTTGGCAAGCGGGAGGAACCGCGCTCCGTCTTCGGCCGGGGTGCGCGACATCACTTCGGTGATGCCGCAGTTGACGAGAAACTGCGCCTGGCTGGTGTAGCCGGCCAGTTCGAGCCCGCCCTCGCGCGCGGCCGCGGCAATCGCGCTGAAATCGACGTGGCTGGTGATGTCCTGAAGTCCCGGAAGGAAAAAGGGATCGGCGTGCGCATGGTGGCGGTAATGACACATGAGCGTTCCGTCCTTGCGTTGTGCGTGGTAGTACTCCTTTTGCGGGAAACCGTAATCGACGAACAGCGCCACGCCTTTTTCCAGGACGCCCGCGAGCGAGCGCATGAAGCCGCGCGCGGCCAAGGGGATCTCGGTGCGAAAGCCTTCAGGCAGTTTGAGCGAGCGCGCAGCATCGAGCAGCTCGCCCGAGGCCACGCGCCAGGACCAGTCGAGGCGGTCGTTTCGCATACCGACCCCGCCTTCCTCGACTTTCCCGCCCTGAACGCGGACCACGTGGGTCGGCATCGCATCGAGCACTTCGTTGCCGAGCACGACCCCGGAAAACGACGGCGGCAAGCGGTTCAGCCACGCCACGCGCTCGAGAAGATGGGGGACTCTTGCCGCGAGCGTGTCGCGGCTGCGCTCGCGCAGATCGGCTGAGAGCTCGAGGATGAGATAGTTACGCGGCGTTTTTCCGGAGCGTTCCAACTCCTCGAGCAGCGTCGCGGCGAGCGCGCCGCTTCCCGCGCCCACTTCGAGCACCTCGTCGAACCCTGCGTCCAACACCTGCTTCACCTGCCGTGCGAGCGTCTGGCCGTAGAGCGGCGAGATCTCGGGCGCCGTGACGAAATCTCCGGCCTTACCGAGCTTTTTCGCACCGGCGCTGTAGTAACCGAGGCCCGGAGCGTAGAGCGCGAGCTCCATGTAGCGCGCGAAGCCGATCCAGCCGCCACTCGCCGCGATTTCACTACGAATGTGCGCGGCGACGCGCTCGCTGTGCTCGCGCGCGTCGGGCGTGGGTTCGGGCAGCGCCATGGGAAAGGTGGTCGAACTATTCCGGTATCATTCTAGGCCATGCCCGAATCGCTTTCAGGAAAAGTTGTGCTCGTCACCGGCGGCGCGAAGCGCGTCGGCGCCGCTATCGTTCGGCGATTGCACCGCGAAGGCGCGAACCTCGTGCTGCACTACCGGGGATCGGAGCGAGAGGCTAACGCGCTGCGTTCCGAGCTGAACGCTGCTCGCGCAAACTCTGTGGCGCTGGTGCAGGCCGATCTGCTCGACATCGCGGGCCCCGCTGAGATCGTCAGAAACGCTGTCAACCGCTTCGAGCGGCTCGATGCACTCGTCAACAACGCCTCTACGTTTTTCCCAACGCCGGTCGGCGAAATGACGCAGGCGAACTGGGAAAGCCTGATCGGCACCAATCTGCGGGCGCCGCTTTTCCTGTCTCAGGCGGCCGCGCCGTACTTGAAGAAGACCAACGGTGCGATCGTCAACATCACCGATATCCATGCCGAGCGGCCGCTGAAGAACTACGTCATCTACTCGATAGCCAAAGCCGGGCTTGCGGGGATGACGCGCTCGCTTGCACGCGAGCTCGGGCCCGAGGTGCGGGTCAACGGCGTCGCGCCCGGTCCTATCGTCTGGCCCGACGACGGGTCGTTCGACGAGGTCGCGCGCCAGCGCGTCGTCTCGAACACGATCTTGAGGCGCACCGGCGACCCCGACGACATCGCCCGCGCCGTCTACTATCTCATCGCCGAAGCGCCCTACGTGACGGGGCAGATTATCGCCGTGGACGGCGGCAGGAGCATCAATCTTTGAGCGATGACCTGCTGGCGAGGGCGCCCACCTGCGCGTTGGTGCAGCCGACGCAATTCCGGGATAATCGGCGACTCCAGCAGGGACTTTCTCCATGAACGCACCAGAAAAAATCCGCTTCGCCCGCAAGCAGCGCTTCGAGGCGGGGAAACTCGAAAAGCGCCTGTGCCGCCTGGTCGGCGAGGCGATCGGCGACTACGACATGATCCGCCCGGGCGACCGCGTCATGGTGTGCCTGTCGGGCGGCAAGGACAGCTACGGGCTGCTCGATGTCTTGATGAAGTTGCGCGGGCGCTCGCCGATCGCCTTCGAGATCGTCGCGATCAATCTCGATCAGCGCCATCCCGGCTACCCCGAGCAGGTGTTGCCAGACTATCTGACATCGCTCGGCATTCCCTTCCGGATCGAAGTGCAGGACACGTATTCGGTTGTGAAGCGCGTCATCCCTGAAGGCGAGACGATGTGCGGTCTGTGCTCGCGGCTGCGCCGCGGCGTGCTCTACCGCGTCGCGCGCGAGATCGGCGCGACCAAGATCGCGCTCGGCCATCACCGCGACGACATTCTGGAGACATTTTTCTTGAACCTCTTCTTCGGCGGCAAGATGAAGGCGATGTCGCCCAAGCTGCAATCGGACGACGGCAAGCACGTCGTCATTCGCCCGCTTGCGTACGTGGCGGAGAGCGATCTCGAAGCCTACGCCGAGGTGAAGCAGTTCCCGATCATCCCCTGCGACCTGTGCGGCTCGCAGCCGACGTTGCAAAGAAAGCAGGTGAAGAACATGCTCGCGGAGTGGGAGAAGCGCAATCCCGGGCGGATCGATTCGATGTTCCGCGCGCTGTCGAATCTCGTGCCCTCGCACCTCATGGATCGCAAGCTGTTCGACTTCGCCGCCGTGCGCGCCGCGGGGAAGGCGCCCGAAGAGGGCGACCACGCGTTCGATAGGGAAGCCTGAGATGCAAGGCATGAGGCGTCGCATGCGAATCATGGGCTACCTGGTCGTCGCGGGGTGCGTCGTGCTCGTCCCTGCCATAGTCGGCCGCGTGACCGCGCAGGACTGGCGCATCGCAAGCCAGGAGCCGGTCGGCCTCGCGCCCGCTGCGGCGACGACGCCCGAGCCGATTGTCCAGATCTATGCAGCTCGCGTGCGGGGATTTCGCGGCGTGTTCGGGGTTCACACCTGGATTGCCGTGAAACCCGCCGCCGCGACGGAGTACACGGTGTACGAGATCATCGGCTGGCGCTTGCGCTGGCAGGACACGGCCTTGGTGGTGCGGCATCGCGCGCCTGATGCGCGCTGGTTCGGGTCGGAGCCCGAGGTGATCGCCGAGAAACGCGGCGCGGGGGTCGAAGAGCTGATCGAGCGCATCGACAAGGCCGCGCACGCCTATCCCTGGGCCGGCGAGTACACGATGTGGCCGGGTCCGAATTCCAATACCTTTACCGCCTGGGTACTGCGTGCGGTCCCCGAACTCGAAGCCGATCTGCCGCCGACTGCGATCGGCAAGGACTATTCCGGCGCGAAGCTCGTCGGATCCGCGCCGAGCGGCAAGGGCTTCCAGCTTTCGCTGTTTGGCCTGCTTGGCCTGACCGGGAGCTCGGTCGAAGGTCTCGAATTCAACCTGTTGGGACTTACCTTTGGGCTGAATCCCTTCGATCCGGCTCTCAAGCTGCCGCTGATAGGCCGTGTAGGCCCGGCGCGCACGTTCGACACGAAGGTGCCCGAAGCGGAGCCGAACGAAGCGAAAGCCGGCCTCTGGGACGAAAAGCCCGCCCTTTAGCTCTAGGCATGGGTATCTTGTCAAAATTACTTTGACATGATAACTTTGCGCGGTAGGCCATGAACTGCGCAGAACGCCTCGTCTCAATCTTCGGCAGCCAAGCGGAAGTCGCCCGCGCGTTCAGGCTCGACCGCGCCGTGGTCAACAACTGGGTCAAATGCGGTTATGTTCCGGCGCGCTGGGCGACCGAAGTCGAGCGTGTCACCAACGGCGGAATTCACGCCGTCGATGTGCTGGACGAGGCTTCCGCGAAGAAGCCGGTCAAAGTCAAATCGCGTCCCGACGACATCCTGTTCGGGTCGCCTCTTTCGGGAAAGGAAGCCATGAACGATTTCGCCCCCGCCAAACGCATCAGCTCGTTTCACCCACCGCAGAGGACGCTCATGGGTCCGGGTCCGACCGAGATCCATCCGCGCGTGCTCACGACCATGAGCCAGCCGGCAATCGGCTACCTTGATCCGGTGTTCGTCGAGATGATGGAGGAGCTTAAAGGCCTGCTTCGCTACGTGTACCAGACGAAGAACCCACTTACCTTCCCGCTGTCGGGTCCGGGTTCGGTGGGAATGGAGTACTGCTTCGTCAACCTGGTGCGCCCCGGCGACAAGGTGGTGGTGTGCAGGAACGGGGTGTTCGGCGGGCGCATGATCGAAAACGTCGAGCGCATGGGCGGCAAGGCGATCGTCGTCGAGGACGAGTGGGGTGCTCCCATCGATCCGAACAAGCTCGAGGATGCGCTGAAGAAGAACCGCGACGCGCGCGTCGTCGCGTTCATACACGGCGAAACCTCCACCGGGGTTCAGTCGGACGCGAAGACGCTCGTCTCGATCGCGCACAAGTATGACGCGCTTGCGATCGTGGATGCGGTGACGACGCTCGGCGGTTCGCCCGTGCTCGTGGACGAATGGGAGATCGACGCGATCTACTCGGCGAGCCAGAAATGCCTCTCCTGCACGCCGGGGCTCTCGCCGGTGTCTTTCTCCGAGCGCGTAGTCGATTACGTCAAGGCGCGCAAGGACAAGATCCACTCCTGGTTCATGGACATGAATCTGCTCCTCGGCTACTGGGGGTCGACTGCGCGCACCTATCACCACACCGCGCCGACGAATTCGCTCTTTGGCCTGCACGAGGCGTTGCTGCTGCTTCGCGAGGAAGGCATGGAGAACTCCTGGGCGCGCCACCAGCGGCATCACAATGCGTTGAAAGCCGGGCTCGAAGCGATGGGGCTCAAGTTCCTCGTGAACGAGAAATACCAGCTGCCGCAGATGAATGCGGTGCGCTGCCCGGAAGGCGTGAACGAAGCCGAGGTGAGGAAGACGCTCCTGAACGAGTTCAGCATCGAGATCGGCGCGGGCCTCGGCCCGCTCGCGGGCAAGATCTGGCGCATCGGCATCATGGGCTACTCCTGCCGTCCGGACAACGTCATGCTGTGCCTGTCGGCGCTCGGTTCGGTGCTCTCAGACATGGGCCTGCCGGTGCACGTGGGCGACGCGGAGGCCGCCGCGCACGGAGCTTACGCCGCGATGCACGCCAAGGCGGCGCAGCAAAAGCAGAAGGGCCGCGTGGCAGCTTGACGCCGGGCACCGATCTCAGAAGCCGTCTTGTACGGCGCTGGCTTTTTTCTCAGATCAGGGAAATAGCGGACGAAGGAAAAGAGATGAAACCCGTCTCCCTCCAGACTCTCCGCCGTGCCGCGATTGCGGCGACCGGCGCCTTGCTTGCGGCCTGCGCGGTCGGCCCCGACTACCGCGCGCCGGACGACCTCTCCGCCTCCGCCTACACCGAAAAGCCGCTGCCTTTGCAAACCGTAGCCGCCCCGGTGCGCGGCGGCGACGCCCAGCGCTTTGAGCCTGGCGCGGAAATCTCCGCCGAGTGGTGGAAGCTCTTCGGATCGCCGGCTCTGGACAGTCTCATGCAGACCGCGCTCGCCGGCCATCCGACGCTCGATGCTGCTCAGGCTGCGCTGCGTCAGGCTCAGGAGAATCTGAACGCGCAGTACGCGGTGCTCTATCCGAGCGTCGATGCGGGCCTTTCGGCGAGGCGCCAGCGCATCAGCGGGGCGACGTTTGGAAATCCGTCGATTCCCCCCACCGTGTTCAATCTGTACAACGCCTCGGTAAACGTCTCCTACGCGATCGACGTCGCCGGCGGCGCGCGGCGCGAGCTCGAAGCGCTGGAGGCGGGTATCGATTTCCAGCGATTCCAGGTCGAGGCCGCCTACCTTTCGCTCACGGCGAACATCGCGACGACCGCCTTTCGCGAAGCATCGCTGCGCGAGCAGATACGCGCAACGCGAGAGATTCTCGCTTTGCAGGAACGCGGGTTGCAGCTCGTCGAGAAGCAGTTCGCCATCGGCGCAGTTTCGCGCGCGGACGTGCTCGCGCAGCGGGCGCCGCTCGCGGCGACGCGCGCGAGCGTGCCGCCGCTCGAAAAGGCGCTCGCGCAGACTCGCAACCTGCTTGCGGTGCTCGTCGGAAGGTTTCCCGGACAGGCGGGGCTCCCGGAGCTCGATCTGGCGGCATTACGGCTGCCGCAGGAGCTGCCGGTGAGCCTGCCCTCGGATTTGGTGCGGCAGCGGCCCGATATCCGCGCGGCCGAGACGATCCTCCATCAGACGAACGCGCGCATCGGCGTTGCCCAGGCTCAAATGTTCCCGCAACTCACCTTGAGCGGAAGCTATGGCCGCGCCGCGATCGGCGCGGGAAACCTCTTCGACCCCGGCACGCAGATCTGGAACATCGCCGCGGGCCTGCTGCAGCCGATCTTCCACGCCGGCCAGCTCCAGGCAAGAAAGCGCGGCGCCATCGCCGCCTACGACCAGGCCTTCGCCCAGTACCGACTGACCGTGCTCGGCGCGTTCCAGAACGTGGCCGACGCGCTGCACGCGCTCGAGTTCGACGCGGCCACGCTCAAGGCGCAGGCGGAGGCAGAGGCCGCCGCACGCGAAAGCCTCGAAGTCACTCAGAAGCAGTTCGAATTCGGCTCGACGAGCTATCTGGCGCTGCTGCTCGCGCAGCGTCAGTACGAGCAGGCGAGGATCGGCCTGGTGCAGGCGCAGGCCGCACGTTACGCGGACACCGCGGCGCTCTTCCAGGCGCTCGGCGGCGGGTGGTGGCGCCGCGGCGAGCCGGGGCGCGAAGCGCCGTCCACCGTCGCGAACTGAGACCGCGTTCGGCGAGAGAGAATTTCTTTGGAGTCGCATTCATGACCAAGCGGATGATCATCATGCTGGGGACAGTGGGTCTGCTTTTCGGCGGAATACTGGTCTGGCAACTCCTCGTCAAGCCGACCATGATGCGTAAATTCATTCCGGTCGGCGTCATTCCGCCGCAAACCGTCTCCACGGCCAAGGCCGCACTCACCGAATGGCAGGAGGGGTTCCAGGCCGTGGGAACGTTGCGCGCGGTAAGCGGCGCCGACATCGCCCCTGAGGTCGCGGGAGTCGTCACAGCGATTCACTTCCAGTCCGGGCAGGAAATTCAGGAAGGCGCGCCTCTGGTGCAGCTCAACGCCGAATCGGACCTGGCGAGGATGCAATCGCTCGCGGCCGCCGCCGAACTCGCGGAAGCCAACTACGAGCGCAACAAGAAGCAGCTCGAGTTTCAGGCGGTGAGCCAGGCTGTGGTGGACGCGGATGCCGCCAACCTGAAGAGCGCCAGGGCGCAGGTCGCCGAGCAGCAGGCCCTCGTGAACAAAAAGGTCGTGCGCGCGCCGTTTTCAGGGCGCCTCGGGATTCGCGCCGTGGACCTCGGGCAATACGTCACCGCCGGAACGAAGCTCGTGACGCTGCAGGCGCTCGACCCGGTTTACGTGGATTTCTACGCGCCGCAGAAGTCGCTGGGGAAAGTCGCGCTGAAGCAAAAGATCATCTTACAGACCGATGCCTTTGCCGGAGCGCAGTTCGCCGGGGAGATCAGTTCGATCGATCCCAGGGTGGATCCGGCGACGCGCAACGTCCAGGTGAGGGCGACACTCCGCAACCCGAAGCGCAACCTGTTGCCCGGGATGTTCGCCACCGTATCGATCGCCGCCGGCAGTCCGCAGCGCTTCATCACGTTGCCGCAGACCGCGGTGGCCTACAACCCATACGGCGACACGGTATTCGTCGTGGAGGAACAGAAGGGCCAGGACGGGAAAGCGTCGCTCGTCGCGCAGCAGAAGTTCGTCACGACGGGCGGTACGCGCGGCGACCAGGTCGCGATCCTCTCGGGAATCAAGGAGGGCGACACGGTGGTCACCGCCGGGCAGCTCAAGCTGCGCTCAGGAGGCGTACCCGTTATCGTCAACAATTCGATCCAGCCGGCGAACGAGCCGGCCCCGCAGCCCAAGGACCGATGAGCGGGGTAGTCCGATGAGAAAATTCACCGACATCTTCATCGAGCGGCCGGTCCTCGCGACGGTCGTGAGCCTGACGCTGCTCGTTCTGGGCTTGCGCTCGATCGGCCTGCTGCCGGTGCTTCAGTACCCGCGCACGCAAAACGCAGTCGTGACAGTGACCACGACCTACGTCGGCGCCGACCCGGCGCTGGTCGCCGGGTTCATCACCACACCGCTCGAGAACTCGATCGCCCAGGCGAACGGCATCGACTACATGAGTTCGGTGAGCCGCCAGAGCGTCAGCGTTATCACGGCCGCCCTGCGGCTCAACTACGAAGTCGACAAGGCGCTCACCGAGATCAACACCAAGGTCAACGCGGTGCTGAATCAGTTGCCGCCGGGTTCGCAGCAGCCGGTCCTCACGGTCAAGGTTGGGCAGACGGTCGCCGCGATGTACATCGGCTTCGCGAGCGACGTGCTGCCGCCCAACCAGATCACCGATTACCTGATCCGCGTGGTCCAGCCCAAGCTGCAGGCGGTCGAGGGCGTGCAGACCGCCGAGATCCTTGGCGGGAAGCTCTTTGCGATGCGCGCTTGGCTCGATCCGGACAAGCTCGCTGCCTACAACCTCACCGCGGCCGACGTGAGCGTGGCGCTTGCCGCCAACAACTTCCTGTCGGCCGTAGGCGCGACCAAGGGCCAGATGGTCCAGGTCAATCTCACTGCCTCCACGAATCTGCGCTCCGTCGAGGAGTTCCGAAAACTCGTCATCAAGCAGCGGGGAGCGGCGGTCGTCAGGCTCGAGGACGTGGCAAATGTCACGCTCGGTTCGGAGGACTACGAATCGGAGGTAGGCTTCGACGGCAAGAAGGCCGTCTATATCGGCATCAGCGTCGCGCCGGCCGCGAACCTGCTCGAGGTGATCGCACGCGTGCGCAACGCCTTTCCGCCGATCAAGGCGCAACTGCCTCAAGGCCTGCACGGCGAGGTCGTCTACGACTCGACCAAGTTCGTGAACAGCGCGATCGACGAGGTCATCTGGACGCTCGCCGAGGCGCTCGTCATCGTGACGCTCGTCGTGTTCGCCTTTCTCGGCTCGATCCGCTCGGTCGTGATCCCGATCGTCGCGATCCCGCTCTCGCTCGTCAGCACGTTCACGATGATGT
This sequence comes from uncultured Enterobacteriaceae bacterium, assembly GCA_964430565.1. GTDB lineage: Bacteria > Pseudomonadota > Gammaproteobacteria > Burkholderiales > SG8-39 > VBDM01. The sequence goes on along the minus strand of CAYSFD010000010.1, from coordinate 15,404 downwards.
TCGCGCTCGGCTACTCGATCAACCTGTTGACGCTGCTTGCGCTGGTGCTCGCCATCGGGCTGGTCGTGGACGACGCCATTATCGTGGTGGAGAACGTCAACCGCCATCTCGAGGAGGGCATTAAGCCGACCGAGGCGGCGACCCTTGCCGCGCGCGAGCTCGCCAATCCGATCATCGCCATGACCGTCGTGCTTGTGGCCGTGTACGTTCCGATCGGGTTTCTCGGAGGACTGACCGGAGCGCTCTTCACAGAGTTCGCCTTTACGCTGGTCGGCGCGGTCACGGTGTCGGCGGTCGTTGCGCTGACGCTCTCGCCGATGATGTGCGCCCGCATGCTGAAGCCGCACGACCCGAACCAGAAGGGCTGGGACACGAAACTCGTGCTGCTGCTCGACCGGACGTTCGATGCCCTGCACCGGCGCTACGAGCACCTGCTGCACGGAACGCTCAACTGGGTGCCCGTGACCACGGTGTTTTCGTTGGTCGTTCTGGTCAGCATCTATTTCCTGTATGCCACCGCCAAGTCCGAGCTCGCGCCGCCCGAGGACCAGGGCGTGATCATCAGCGCGTCGCAGGGCGCGCCCAACTCGACGCTGCAGCAAAGACAGCTCTACACCCGCGCCGTGTACGAGACTTTCGCGAAGCACCCGGAAACCGATCACGTGTTCCAGCTCGACATGCCGGGGCAGACGATCGCCGGCATGGTGCTGAAGCCCTGGAACGAGCGCAAGGCGACGGCTACCCAGCTTCTGCCGGTCGTGCAGCGAGAGCTCGAGCAAATCGCCGGCCTGCAAACTGCGGCATTCCCGCCGCCGCCGCTTCCCGGAGCTTTCGGCCTTCCGGTGCAGTTCGTCATCCAAACGACCGAGCCTTTCGAGCGGCTGAACGACGTGGCATCCGCCTTTCTCCTGGAAGCGCAGAAGAGCGGCATGTTCATCTTCGTCAACAACGACTTGAGATACGACCTGCCGCAGTCGACTATCGTCATCGACCGGGAAATGACGGCACAACTCGGGCTGACCATGAAGGACGTGGGCGGGGCCCTGTCTTCCCTCGTCGGTGGCGGCTACGTCAACTACTTCAGCTTCCACGATCGCGCCTACAAGGTCATTCCCCAGGTGCAGCAGGCCGACCGGCTCAACGCCGACCAGCTGAGGAGCACCTATATTCGCGCGGGGAACGGCGAGGCGATCCCGCTTTCGACCGTCGTTCATATCACGACCAAAACCATTCCGCAGGCGCTCAACCGCTTTCAGCAGCAGAACGCGGCGACGATCGCCGGTGTCCCGTTCCCCGGTCTCACCCAGGGCGAAACGATCGCCTTCCTTCAGAACCTCGCCGCGAAGACACTGCCTCAAGGCTACTCGGTGGACTACGCCGGGCCGTCGCGGCAGTACATCCAGGAGTCGGCCGGACTGCTCGTCACGTTCTTCTTCGCGCTCGTCATCATCTTCCTCGCGCTCGCGGCGCAGTTCGAGAGCTTCCGCGACCCGATCATCATCCTCGTTTCGGTACCGATGTCGATCTGCGGCGCGCTCATCTTCGTGAGCCTGGGCGTGGGCGGCGCAAGCCTCAACATCTACACGCAGGTGGGCCTGGTGACGCTGATTGGGCTCATCAGCAAGCACGGCATCCTGATCGTCGAATTTGCCAACAATCTTCAAATACAAGGCTACTCCAGGCGCGAAGCGGTCGAGCACGCGGCGGGAATCCGGCTGCGCCCGATCCTGATGACCACGGGCGCAATGGTGCTCGGCGTGGTTCCGCTCCTCATCGCGAGCGGCGCAGGCGCGGTGAGCCGTTCCCACATGGGGCTGGTGATCGCGAGCGGGATCTCGATCGGGACGCTGTTCACACTCTTCGTCGTTCCCGCGATGTACGTGCTGCTCGCCGCGGACCACTCGAAACGCGCGTCGGGCGAAGTCGTCCCGGCGAGCGGCGGGCCAGCCGGAACGCACTGACCGGCCGTTCCGATGACGGCGCAGGTCTGCATCGTCGGCGCGGGTCCGGTCGGCGTCGTCGCGGCGATCGCCTGTGCACTGAAAGGCATGCAAGTTTCGCTCTTCGAGGCGGAGCGCGAAATCGACCACAGCCCGCGCGCAGCGACTACGCACCCCTCCACGCTCGAGATGCTCGCAGAGCTCGGGCTCCTCGAGGAATTCCAGTCCGTGGGTCTTGTCGCGCGACATTTCCAGTTCTGGGACGGTGCGACGAGAACGCTCGTCGCCGAGTTCGACCACGAGGTGCTGCGCGACGAGACGCCTTACCCCTACGTCATTCAGACCGAACAGCACAAGCTCGCGGAGATCGGCCTGCGCAGGCTTTCGGCGATGCCCAACGTCGAGCTAAGGCTCGGCACGGGCGTCGTCGACGTTGCACAAGATGCCAAGAACGTGCGCGTCACCACGCCGAGCTCAGAGCATGTCTTCGACTACGTCATCGGTTGCGACGGCGGGCGCAGCACCGTGCGCAAGTGCCTGGACATCGAGTTCGAGGGCTACACCTGGCCCGAGCGGTTTCTGGTGCTGACGACCTTGTTCGACTTCCAGGCGGCGCTCGGCTGCTGCCAGCGCAGCTACATCTCCGACCCGGAGGAGTGGACCAACCTTTTCAAAGTCATGGGCGACGACCTCAAGGGACGCTGGCGCGCGGTGTTCCCTGCCCGCGAGAACGAAAGCGACGAGGAAGCCTTCTCAGACGCCGCCGTGCGCCGGCGGCTGCAAAAGCTCTACGAAGATCACCCGATGGAACTTGTCGTGCACCGGAACATCTACCGGGTGCACCAGCGTGTCGCGAAATCTTTCCGCAAGGGCCGGGTGTTCCTGGCTGGCGACGCCGCGCACGTGAACAATCCGGTCGGGGGGCTGGGCCTGAACTGCGGCATCCACGACGCGATGGAGCTTGCCGAGACCCTGCATCTTGTGTCCAGCCGGCAGGCGGACGAGACGCTGCTCGACCGCTACGAGCGGCGTCGCCGCCCGATCAACATCGAGTATGTTCAGCAACAGACCGTGGCCAACAAGAAGCGGCTGGAAGAGCGCGACCCGAAAGTCCGGCAAGCCTACTTCGACGAGCTACGCCGCACCGCCGCCGACCCTGTGTTGCACAAGCAGGTCCTCATGCGAACTTCACTGATCGAGAGCGTGCGCAAAGCGAAGAGCATTCGGTAACCCCACCGGCCGTCATTCCCGCGGAAGCGGGAATCCAGAGACTTTCGCGACACTGGATCCCCGCGTTCGCGGGGATGACAAATGGTTCTACCTCCGCGGTCGCCGGTGTTCGAGCAACGCGCCCGCCTTGCGCTCCATCGCGTCGCGCAGGCGCAGCGTGCGCGACTGCTTTCTTGTGACGAGCGGGATGTGGCGCATCTCATCGAGCGTCTCGCCGATGTCCCAGCAATTCCTCCCGTTGGTGACCCAGAGCTTCGGCTCGAACCGGCGCAGATCGAACGGCCCGGCGTAACTCCTGAGCGTTTTCTGGCCACGCTTGTTGGCGTATTCGTGCAAATACGATATTGCGAGCTCGCGCAGGCTGCGGTAGACCGGGTCGCGCCAGCGCAACACGGGCGGATTGGTTTTCGAGATCGCGCCCCAGCAGCCGCCGCGGCGGAAAAGGGCGACGACGTGGTCGTAGTCGCGCACTGCGCGAAGGTCGAGCAGCAGCGGCGGCTCGCCGTGCACCCACAGCGCGCAGGCGGCGAGCATCGCGCCTTCGATGCAGTGCGCTCGGCGCCGGCGCAGCACTTCGCGCACCGACATGCAGGTCTCCCCGCCGTTCTCGAAATTGGCGGGCAGCGCGTTGAGAAAGCCCTGGATTTTCTCCGGAGTGGAAAGCCGCCTGAGGACGGCGAACTCGGCTCGCGTAAGCCCCAGGTCTTCACATCGGGCAAAGCGTTTTCTCAAGCCACGACTCCTTGAAAGCGGTGGGTGCGCGGGGCTGCGGTCGGCTCGCGATACGCAAAAACCGCGGCGATGCTAGGCTCTGTCTCCATGACTAGGCTCCTCTTTTCCCGGCGTATCGGCAACCTTATCGGGTTTCTCGCCTGCGCGGGGATGCTCGCCTTCGGCTATTACCTCCAGTTCGTCGTCGGGCTTGAGCCTTGTCCGCTTTGCATCATCCAGCGGCTGGCGCTTCTTGCGGTCGGCATCACATTCCTTGCCGCCGCCCTCCATCATCCCGCGGGCCGCGTCGGCGCCGGCCTCTACGGCGGAGCGATCGCCCTCATTGCGGCGCTCGGCATCGCGGTCGCGGGACGCCATGTGTGGCTTCAGTACCTCCCGCCCGAGCAGCGCCCCGCTTGCGGTCCTGCGCTCGATTATCTGCTCTCGACCTTCGGCGCGATCGAGGGGCTGAGTCGCGTCCTGCGCGGCTCGGGGGAGTGCGGGAAAGTTGACTGGACGCTATTCTCCTTTAGCATCCCGGAGTGGACGCTTGCCGCGTTCGTCGTCTTTGCGGCCTTGGGGGTTTGGCTCGCGAGGCGAGATTGAAAGCGACTACTCCGCCTTTTCGCGGTAGGGATTCTCCAATTGCCCCACCAGATTCGTAAGAACCTGCTTGAACTGGTGCTCGTCGTATTCCATGAGGACTGCGTCATCGAGCGCGTCCTGGCAAACTTTACCCATCCAAAACCCGTCCATCGATCATTCCTGCGGAAACCGTCTGGTTGGTCGCTTCGTCGATAAGGATAAAGGAGCCGGTGGCCCGGTTCAACCCGTAGGGATCGACGAACACAGGCTGGGCGAGCGCCAGGGACACGTGCGCGATATCGTTCATCGCGAGTCCCGAGGGCCCCGCCTGTCTCTGGAGCGTGTTGATCTCGACGCGGTAGTCGAGCGAAACGAGCTTTGCCTTCACGCTGCGCGTCGTGTGCTTGAGCACGAAACGGGCTGCTGGAAGAGTCCGTGCATCAAGAATCCCGGAAGAGAGCCAGCAGATGCGCGCTTCGATTGATTTCATCGAGCGCGGCGGGAGGACCGGGTCGGCGAGCAGGTCGCCGCGTGATATGTCGATGTCGTCGGCGAGGAGCAGGGTAACCGAGTCTCCGGCGACCGCGACGGGCAGCGACCTGTCGAGCGAAACGATGTCCTTGACGACAGTGCGCCGTCCCGAGGGCAGGGCGAGGACATCGGCGCCGCGGACGAGCACCCCCGATTCGAGCCTGCCGGCGTAGCCGCGAAAGTCGCCTCCCGCGCCGGTCCGCACCACGAGTTGCACCGGAAAGCGAAGCGGCAGGACGGCTGCCTCGTCGGCAACCTCGATTTCCTCTAGGGCGGCGAGCAGCGTCGGGCCGCGATACCAGAGGAGTTCTGCTCCCCGCTCGACGACGAGGTCGCCGCGTAGCGCAGAGATCGGGACGAAGCGCAGATTGGCAATGCCGAGCTTCGATGCAAATACGAGGAAGTCCTGGCGAATGCGTTCGAACACGGTTTGGTCGTAGCCGACGAGATCCATCTTGTTCACCGCCACGATGATGTGGCGCACTCCGAGCAAGTGTGCGATGTAAGTGTGTCGCCGTGTCTGCGGCAGCACGCCCTTGCGCGCATCGACGAGGATCACCGCGGCACCGGCGGTGGAGGCGCCGGTCACCATGTTGCGGGTGTACTGCTCGTGGCCGGGAGTGTCGGCGATGATGAACTTGCGCCGCGGCGTGGCGAAGTAGCGATAGGCGACGTCGATGGTGATGCCTTGCTCTCGCTCGGCCTCCAGGCCGTCGGTAAGCAGCGACAGGTCGACCTCACCCTGCCCGCGTTTTTGCGAGGCGCGTGCGACCGCCGCAAGCTGATCCTCAAGAATGGCGCTCGTGTCGTGCAGCAGGCGCCCGATCAACGTGCTCTTGCCGTCATCCACGCTGCCGGCGGTGATGAAGCGCAACACGCCTCGTGTGTTCGACAATTCTGCGCCGCCGTCTTCGACGCCGTGCGCATTGCGCTCGATTTCACCCAGCATGGTCATATCAGAAATATCCTTCCTTCTTGCGCCGCTCCATCGACGCTTCGGAGATCTGGTCGTCCATTCTCGTCGCGCCGCGTTCGGCGACGGTGGAGCGCGCTGTCTCGGCGATGATCTCGGCGGCGATCGCTGCAGTGGATTCGACCGGGCAGGTGCAGCTGATGTCGCCCACGGTGCGAAAGCGCACCGAAAGCTGTTCCACCGTCTCTCCATCACGCGGCGGAGTGATGTCGGTAACCGGCACGAGCAGGCCGTTCCTGCGTATGACTGGGCGAAGGTGGGAATAGTAGAGCGACGGCACCGCGAGCCGCTCGCGCTCGATGTATTGCCACACGTCGAGCTCGGTCCAGTTGCTGATCGGGAACACCCGCATGTGCTCGCCCTTGTGTACGCGTGTGTTGTAGATGTTCCACAGTTCCGGGCGCTGGTTCTTCGGGTCCCACTGTCCAAATTCGTTGCGAAAAGAAAACACACGCTCCTTGGCGCGCGCTTTTTCCTCGTCGCGCCGCGCTCCGCCGATCGCGGCATCGAAGGAAAACTCCTCGACTGCCTCAAGGAGGGTCACCGACTGCGCGGCGTTGCGGCTCTCGTCCGCCCGGCGCAGCCGTACCGTGCCGCGGCCGATCGACTCCTCGACCGAGCGCACGATCAAGCGCTCGCCGAGTTCCGCCGCGCGCGCGTCACGGAACGCGATCACCTCGTGAAAGTTGTGCCCGGTATCGATGTGCAGAAGCGGGAAGGGAAACCTCGCCGGGCGAAACGCTTTCTCCGCCAGGCGCAGCAGCACGATCGAGTCCTTGCCGCCGGAGAAGAACAGCACCGGGTTCGCGCATTCGCCTGCGACTTCCCTCAAGATGAAGATCGCCTCGGACTCGAGCCAGTCGAGGTGACTGCGGACGGGTAGAGGGGTGTGCGCGACGCACGATTTCTCGAGGACTGCACTCATGCTGTCAATTCGGGTGCACGTACCAGACGCCCGTCCGCAGCCAGATGCAGCCCACATTCGCGTGATTGCGGCTGCTCCCACCACCAGCGTCCGGCGCGTAGGTCTTCGCCTGCCACCGTGGGGCGGGTGCAGGGCGCGCAGCCTATCGAGCGGTAGCCCTGGTCGTGGAGCGCGTTATACGGAATATCGTTGGCGCGAATCACCGCCCACACTTCGTCCTCGCTCCAGTCGGCGAGCGGGTTGAACTTCACTATGCCGTTTGTCGCGTCGTATTCCTGCAAATTGAGCTCCGCGCGCGTCGCTGCCTGTTCGCGGCGCTGGCCGGTGATCCAGGCTTCCATGCCTTGAAGCGCGCGATCGAGCGGTTCGACCTTGCGGATATGGCAGCAGCGCTTGCGCAGTTCCACGCTTTCGTAAAAGGCGTCGCGGCCAACTTTCACGACGTATTCTCCGACCGCAACCGGATTGGGACGAAAGACGCGTACCGCGTAACCGTAGCGCTTGCGGATGGCTTCGATCACGTTGAGCGTGTCGGCATGCAGTCTTTCCGTATCCAGCGTGAAGATCTCGATGTCGAGTTTGTGCCGCAGGATGGCGTCGGCAATCACCATGTCCTCGGCCGAGAGGCTGGAGGCGAGCGCCGCGGGCGAATGCTCCAGCGCGACGCGCACCAGCAGGCGCTCGAGCTCGACGGTCTTGCGTTTCAGCGCTTCGCTCATGGCTTGCCTGCGGCGAGCCGGCGGCGAAAAAGAGGCGCCGGCCGCAAGGCGGAGGTCTGGTAGCCGTCGCTGAAGTCATCGAAAGCGCTCAACGCTTCCTCGGGGTCCTGGTCCTCTCGCAGCGCAAACGCGTCGAAGCCGCACTGCGCCATGAAGGTGAGGTGGTCGTGCAGCACGTCGCCGATGGCGCGCAGCTCGCCCTCGTAGCCGTAGCGCTCGCGCAAGAGGCGCGCGATGGAATAGGCGCGCCCGTCGCCGAATTTTGGAAAGTTCACGGCGATAAGTTGAAAGCGCGAGAGGTCGCCTGAGGCCGCTTCCGGCCCCTCGTTCGCGTCGAGCCACAGGCCGATCCTCCCCGGATAAGCGAGGAAGTCTTCGCGGTGTTGCAGCCACAGCGCGAGCGGCACGATCGCGTCGCCCGACTGCGGGACCTCGGGCAGCTCGCCCGCCGGCCCGCGCTCAAGCAGCCGCCAGTTGTCCGCGACGATGCGCCGCTCTTTGATCAGCATTGCCATATACGAATTCCTTGAAGGGTTCGACGCCGACGCGGTGCACCACGTCGATGAAGCGCTCGGCGTCGCTGTCGCGGCGCTCGAGATAACAATCGACCAGCCGCTCGATCACGTCGGGCACCTCGGCGCGAGCGAAGGAAGGGCCGATCACCTTGCCCAGGGAAGCGGTGACCCCGGGACGGACCTCGCCCTGGTTGCCGCCGATCTGGATCTGATACCACTCCTCGCCGTTCTTGTCGACGCCGAGGATGCCGATGTGGCCGACGTGATGGTGTCCGCAGGCGTTCATGCAGCCCGAGATATTGAGGTCGAGCTCCCCGATGTCGTGCAGGTAGTCCAGATCGTCGAAACGCTGCTGGATCGCGTCCGCGACCGGGATCGACTTGGCGTTGGCAAGCGAGCAAAAGTCCCCGCCCGGACAGCAGATGATGTTGGTGAGGAGCCCCAGATTGGGTGTCGCGAAACCGAGCGACCTGATCTCCCGCCAGAGCGCATGCAGATCGCTTTGCCGGACGTCGGCGAAAATCAGGTTTTGCTCGTGCGAGACGCGCAGCTCGCCGAACGAATAGCGGTCGGCGAGGTCGGCGACGCGATCCATCTGGTCGGCCGTGATGTCGCCCGGGGGAATGCCGGTCTTCTTGAGGGAAAGAGTGACTGCGGCGTAGCCCGTTCTCTTGTGCGGGAAGACGTTGCGCGCGCGCCAGCTCGCAAAGGCCCAGTCGGAGGCGAGCGCGGCTTCGAGTCGCGCGTCTATGGCGGGGAGATTCGCGTAGTTGGGGCGGGTGAAACGGCTCTCGATGCGGGCGAGCTCCTCGGCAACGAGCGTCGAAGGGCCGTCCTTCAGGTGGGCCCATTCGGCGTCGACTTCCTCGCGGAATTTCTCGGGGCCGCGCTCCTTCACCAGGATCTTGATGCGCGCCTTGTGGATGTTGTCGCGCCGCCCGCAGCGGTTATAGACGCGCAGGATGGCCTCGAGATAGGTGAGCAGATGCCGCCAGGGCAGGAACTCGCGGATGACAAAGCCGATCATCGGCGTGCGTCCCAGGCCCCCGCCGGCGAGTACACGGAATCCGACCTCGCCGCGCGCATCTTTTACTGCATGCAGGCCGATATCGTGAACTTCGACCGCGGTGCGGTCGGACTTGGCGCCGTTGACTGCGATCTTGAACTTGCGCGGGAGGTAGGAAAACTCCGGATGGAAAGTGGACCACTGGCGGATCACTTCGCACCAGGCAAAGGAGTCCACGATCTCGTCCTGCGCGACGCCCGCGAAATGGTCGGCGGTAATGTTGCGGAAGGAATTGCCCGAGGTCTGGATCGCGTGCATCTGCACCGTGGCGAGTTCGGCGAGGATTTCGGGCACTTCTTCCAGCTTCGGCCAGTTGAGCTGCAGGTTCTGACGCGTGCTGAAGTGGCCATAACCTCGATCGTAAGTGCGGGCGATGTGCGCGAGCTTTCTCAACTGCTTGGTCGAGAGCAGGCCGTATGGGATCGCGATCCGCAGCATCGGCGCGTAGCGCTGGATGTAGAGCCCGTTGCGCAGGCGCAGCGCGCGGAACTCGTCCTCCGAAAGTTTCCCGGCGAGGAAACGCCGCGTCTGGTCGCGGAACTGGACGACGCGTTCGTCAACGAGTTTCTGGTCGATTTCGTCGTAGAGATACATGGGCTTTTAGAAGGCGAGCTTGCCGCCGATCAGCACCAGCATCCCGGCGAGCGCGGTGCGCAGCAGCCGCTCGGGAATCTTCTGGCTGAGCGCGGTGCCTAGCCAGATTCCGGGCAGAGAACCGATGAGAAGGGCAACGAGAAGTTTCCAGTCGACGGCTCCGGCTGCGGCGTGGCCAAGCCCGGCGACCAGCGTGAGCGGCACGGCGTGAGCGATGTCGGTGCCGACGATGCGCGCCGCGGCGAGGCCCGGATAAAGGAAGAACAATGCCGTCACTCCGAGCGCGCCGGCGCCCACCGAAGAGACCGCGACCAGCACGCCGAGAATGGCGCCGACGATTATCGTTCGCTGCGGCGTGGAGACTTCGCGTGGCGCGGCATGCCGAGCCGACCAGGCGCGCAGCCTGTCTCTGAACAGGAGAGCGCCTGCGGTGAGGATCAGGGCAACGCCGAGCCCCACGCTCACGATCGTCGAAAGCTCGCCGTGATCGGGTACGAACGCGTGCAACAGTAGCAAGGTCACGGCGGAAGCCGGAACGCTGCCGGCGGCGAGCCGGCAGACGATGCTCCAGTCCACGTTCTGCCTGCGCGCATGCGCCCAGGCGCCGCTGGTTTTGGTGAGTGCGGCGAAAAGCAGGTCGGTTCCCACCGCGGTGACGGGGGCGACGCCGAACACCAATACGAGCAGCGGTGTCATCAGCGAGCCGCCGCCGACGCCGGTGAGGCCGACGATCGCACCGATTGCGAATCCCGAAAGCGTGTAGAGCCAATCCATCGCAGTTTCCGCCAAAGGGGGTCATCCTAGCGTTGACGCCTAATACCTCAAAAGACTTTTGTGTTAGACTTTTATAACCAAAACACATTAACTAAGATCATGAATTTTCAACAATTACGCTACGTCCGGGAGACGGTAAGGCAGAGATTGAACCTTACCGAGGCAGCCAGGAGACTCCATACCTCGCAGCCGGGGGTGTCCCGGCAAATCCGCGAGCTTGAAAACGAGCTCGGGGTCGAGATTTTCGTGCGACACGGCAAGCGCATCGTTTCCCTGACCGAGCCGGGCAGGGCGATGGTCGAGGTCATCGAGCACCTGCTGCAGGAAGCGGAGAACCTGAGGCAGGTCGGGCGCGAATTCCGCGACCAGGCGGCGGGCACGCTCACCATCGCCACCACGCATACTCAGGCGCGCTACTCGCTGCCCAAAGTGGTCAGCGCGTTCAAGCGGCGCTACCCGAAGGTGCATCTGACCCTCAAGCAAGGCAGCCCGCCGCAGCTCGCTGCGATGGTGGTCTCCGGAGAAGCCGATATCGCGATCGCTACCGAGGCGCTGGATCAGTATCCGAAGCTGCTCGCGCTGCCCGGCTATCAATGGCAGCACTGCGTGGTGGTGCCCGAGAAGCATGCGCTCCTCGAGGAAAAGCGCGTCACACTGGAAATGCTCACGCAGCACCCGATCGTGACCTACGATCTGGCGTTTGCCGGGCGCAGCCACATCGACGAGGCGTTCCGGGCGCAGGGCCTTGCGCCCGACATCGTGCTCTCGGCGGTGGACTCCGATGTGATCAAGACCTACGTGGAGCTGGGCCTGGGGATCGGCATCATCGCCGCCGTGGCATTCGACGAGAAACGCGATCGGCACCTGCGCGCGATCTCCGCGGGGTATTTGTTCGGCACGATGACCACGCGCGTCGCCGTTCGCCGCGGCGCTGCGCTGCGCGGATTCGCCTATGACTTCATCGAGCTGTTCTCGCCTCAGCTGACGAAGAAGCTCGTGGACACCGCACTTGCCGGAAAGGCCGAAACGTACGAGCTGTAGCCGGTGAAGCGCGTTTCAGGCCTCGACCTTCACACCCCTCCAGAACGCAACGTACCCTTTGATATTGTCGGCGGCGGCTTTGGTATCAGGGTAATACCAGGCAGCGTCGCGATTCGTCTCCCCGTTCACAACGACGTCATAGTAGCTGCACGTGCCTTTCCAATGGCATTCGGTATGCGTCGGGCTTTCCTTCAGGTACTCCTGCTTCACCGCCCCCGGCGGAAAGTACTGGTTGCCTTCGACGATTTCGCAATGACCGCTCTCGGCGATTACCGCCCCGTTCCAAATCGCTCGCGGCATGAGTCCCTCCCATTGCGCGACGGCGCCTTCCGCGCAATCAAGCGCCTAGTCTCCGGTCGGCGCGATGCGGAAAGCGGTGACTGAAGGCATGGCGTTGAGCGCTTGGGAAAGATGGCGAGTGTTGTCGCGGTTGGGTGAATGGATCACCATCTCGTACTCGAAAACTTTGCCCTCGTCGGTGACGCTGTAATTCATGTTGGCGACGACAAACCCCTTGCCTTCCACCATCGCGCGCAGCTCGACTTCTGGCAGAGCGGCGTTGCGAAAGAACCCCACCGTGAGATTGGCGTAGAACTCGATCGGCATCTTGCGCTCGATCCAGCGAAATACCGACAACGCGATGAGCGTCAGTGCCGTGGCGATGCCGGCGGGGAAGTAGAAACCCACCCCGATCAGGATGCCGATCGCAGCGGTGATCCAGATCGACGCGGCGGTAGTCAAGCCGCGCACCGTGAGCCCTTCTCTCATGATCACGCCCGCGCCGAGGAAGCCGATGCCGGTCATGATCCCCTGCGCCATCCGGGTCGGGTCGATCGCGACGCGTTCGAGAAACGGTGCATCGAACCACCTGGCGTGGTACACGGTGAGGATCATCAATAGACTCGAGGCCAGGCACACCAGCGCGTGAGTGCGAAAGCCCGCGGGCCGACCGTGGTAGCTGCGCTCCAGACCGACGATCCCGCCGGCCGCAAGCGCGACGACCAGGTGCAGCGCCATCTCGAAATAGTCGCTGCTCCAAATAGAGGTCATCGCCACGCCCCCAGGATCGCCCCCATCGCGGTGATAGTTACGATTTTGTAGCCGACTTGAAGCCAGTAGAGCTTCATGTTGAAACCGCAGAACATCCACTCGGTCAACAGGGACGTGGCAACCAGTCCGACCGAGAGCACGAAACCGATTGCCGCGCCCTCGATCCAGGTCACCGCACCGAAGCGTACGACTACCGCGGCGAGCACTGCCGCGATGACCAACGCCAGGAAAAACTGAGCGACCATCGGTTTGACCGGATCGCCGAGCTGGTCTTTGGACTTGCCGAGAGCGGCGAGCCAGCGCTTGCCAAACACGGGCGGCGCATACCAGACCGCGCCGATCGCGTAGCTGACCACCGCGGCGACGAGCACGGCCCAGCCATTGATACTGCCGAGGTCAACCAGCACGGCGATCCTGCCGCCTTCAATACCGGTAGGCATCCGCCTTGTACGGACCCTGTTTCGACACCCCGATGTAGCGCGCCTGCGCGTCGCTCAACTCGGTCAGCGTCGCGTTCAGCTTCTTCAGCTGCAGCCGAGCCACCTTCTCGTCCAAGTGTTTGGGCAGCACATACACGCCGATCGGATACTTGCCGGAGCCTTTCTGCGACTCGGTCCACAGCTCGATCTGCGCGATGGTCTGGTTGGCGAAGGACGAACTCATCACATAGGAGGGATGTCCGGTCCCGCAGCCGAGGTTCACCAACCGCCCCTTGGCGAGAAGGATGATCCTCTTTCCGTCGGGGAAGATGACATGGTCGACCTGCGGCTTGATCTCCTCCCACTTGTACTGCTCGATGGAGGCGATGTCGATCTCGTTGTCGAAGTGGCCGATGTTGCAGACGATAGCCTGGTTCTTCATTTTTTTCATGTGATCGTGCGTGATCACGTGGAAGTTGCCCGTTGCGCTGACGAAGATGTCGGCTTTGTCGCAGGCGTAATCCATGGTCACCACGCGGTAGCCTTCCATCGCCGCCTGCAGCGCGTTGATCGGGTCGATCTCGGTCACCCACACTTGCGCCGAGAGCGCGCGCAGCGCCTGCGCGCTGCCCTTGCCCACGTCGCCGTAGCCGCAGACGAGGGCCACCTTGCCCGCGATCATCACGTCGGTGGCGCGCTTGATACCGTCCACCAGCGATTCGCGGCAGCCGTAGAGGTTGTCGAACTTGCTCTTGGTCACCGAATCGTTGACGTTGATCGCCGGGAAGGCGAGCTTGCCCTCCTTGTGCATCTGGTAGAGGCGGTGCACGCCGGTAGTGGTCTCCTCGGTCACGCCCTTCACTTGCGCGAGACGGGTCGAATACCACTTCGGGTCGCGGGCGAGCCTGGCCTTGATCGCGGCGAACAGGAATTTCTCCTCCTCGCTGCCGGGCTTGGCGATAAGGGAGGCATCCTTCTCGGCGCGGGCGCCTAAGTGCAGCAGCAGCGTCGCGTCGCCGCCGTCGTCCAGGATCATGTTGGAGTAGGCGTTGCCGGGCCACTCGAAGATGCGGTGGGTGTAGTCCCAATATTCCTCCAGCGACTCGCCCTTGTAGGCAAACACCGGCGTGCCTTTCACGGCGATCGCCGCGGCGGCATGGTCTTGGGTGGAGAAGATGTTGCACGAGGCCCAGCGCACCTGCGCACCCAGCGCCTGCAGCGTCTCGATCAGCACCGCGGTCTGGATGGTCATGTGCAGCGAGCCGGCAATGCGCGCGCCGCGCAGCGGTTGCTCGGGCGCGAACTCCTCGCGAATAGCCATCAGCCCCGGCATCTCGGTCTCGGCGATGGCGATTTCCTTGCGGCCCCAGTCGGCGAGCGCGAGGTCCGCGACGTGGAAGTCCTGCAGGCCCTGGTCGGCTACGACGTTCATGCGTCACTCCTTGTCGAGCGACTTGGTGGCCGGGGCGGAGTTCACTCGCCGTCCCGCGGAAATCCCAAGCCGCGGTTCAACGAGCGCAGTTGCAGGGAAAATCAGGGTCAGGCTCGATTTTCACCGGGAGGAACACGCCCACGGCCGCAGGACGCCCCGCGAAATTCGAGTCTGACCCTAATTTTCCTGCCCCAAGCCTGGCCCGGCAGCAGGCAGCTGCGCGGGTTGCAACGCTCCTCGGGGCGTGAGCGGCCATTGTAGCCGATCCGGCACGCGGGGAAAGGGGCCCCCAGCCGCCGGCCGGTGCCGGAGTAGTGTCAGAGTCGTGTCAGACACCACTCCGACACCGATCAGCGCCGGTCGAACTTGACCGACAGCACCAGCGAGCTCTGCGTGCGGCTCACGCCGGGAAGCGCGCCGATCGCATCGAGCACGCGGTCGATTTCGTCGGTGGTTTCGCCCTCGACGAACGCCAGGCAATCGAAGGCGCCGCTGATCGCGTAGACGCCGCGCACCTGGGACAGCGCGCGCAGCGCCTCCACCACGGCGTCGCCCTTCTTGGCATCGACATTGAGGAGCACATGCACGCGCAACAGCCGCCGCTCCCGGCGCGGATCGAGGCGGATCGTGTAGCCGGCGATGACGCCGTCCCGCTCGAGGCGTTTCAGGCGCTCGACCACGGTGGTCCGCGCCACGCCGAGTGCCCGCGCGAGCGCGGCGGTGGAGAGCCGGGCGTCCTCCCGCAGCAGGGCAATCAAGTGCTGATCCCTGGGATCGTTTTCGTCTGAACGACGTATCATGGTGTCGAAATGTAGCATATTCATGAATGGACCGTCATTTTCATGGCTACACTTCGACAGCAACCCGAGGTAAAGTGCTCGCCCGGTCCCTGTGGGCCG
>CAYSFD010000009.1:0-41991 GCA_964430565.1 uncultured Enterobacteriaceae bacterium | reverse complement strand
CGACGAGGCCCTCGCACTGGCCGACGAGTACAACAATCCGGCGACGTTTGAGCGCGCGGCCACGCTGGCGTGGACGCAGGCCCAGGTCCAGCTCCGTCATCTCGGCATCGGACCCGATGAGGCGCATCTCTTTCAAAGCCTCGCCGGCCGCATTCTCTACTCGGACCGGACGCTCCGACCCTCCACCGACGTGCTCACGCGTCACACGGGCGGCCCCGCGGCCCTCTGGGCGCACGGGATCTCCGGGGACATTCCGATCGTCCTCGTTCGCATCGACGAGCCCGAGGACGTGGAGATCGTGCGGCAACTGCTTCGCGCCCACGAGTACTGGCGGCTGAAGCAGCTCGCGGTCGATCTCGTGATCCTGAACGAGCGGGCACCCTCGTATATCCAGGACCTTCAGATCGCCCTGGAGACGCTGGTTCGGACGAGCCGGTCCCGACCGCAGATCGGAGCGGACGTCGCGCGTGGCTCCGTGTTCGTGCTGCGTGCGGATCTTGTTTCAATGGAGACGCGCGCCCTGCTTCTCTCCATGGCCCGGGCCGTGCTGGGCGGACGACACGGAACGCTATCGGAACAGCTCAAACGTCTCCCGGAAGCGGCCACCACCGCCGCGCCGCCGCCGAGGCGCGTGCCGCCCGCAGACGTGCCGCAAACCGTGCCGGTGCCGCCGAACCTCGAATTCTTCAACGGGCTCGGCGGATTCGCCGCGGACGGACGGGAGTATGTGACGATCCTCGGCGCCGGGCGTTCGATGCCGGCCCCGTGGATCAATGTCATCGCCAATCCCTCCTTCGGCTTTCAGGTCGCGGTCGAGGGCAGCGGCTACACCTGGTCGATTGGCAGTCGCGAGAACCAGCTCACGCCCTGGTCAAACGACCCCGTCAGCGATCGGCCGGGCGAGGTCATCTACCTGCGTGACGAGGAGTCCGGCGAGTTGTGGGGCCCGACGGCCCTGCCGATCCGTGACGAGGCCGCGCCCTATACCGCCAGACACGGCCAGGGCTACAGCCGGTTCGAGCACACCGCGCACGGCATCGCGCTCGATCTCCTGCAATACGTGCCGCTAGCCGATCCGATCAAGATCTCACGGCTGACGATCCGGAACACGTCGGGGAGACCCCGCCGGCTTTCGGTCACGGCCTATGTGGAGTGGGTGCTCGGCGCGTCGCGCGGCGCGTCTGCGTTCTCGGCCGTCACGGAACTCGATCCGCAGACCGGCGCGATGCTCGCGCGCAATCCCTGGAACATGACCTTCGGTTCGCGTGTCGCCTTTGCGGACCTGGGCGGACGACAGACCGCCTGGACCGGCGACCGCCGGGAATTCCTCGGGCGTAACGGCACGCTCGACAACCCGGCCGCGCTCGCGGGGGAATCCGTCCTCTCGCAGCGGGTCGGCGCCGGCCTCGATCCCTGCTGCGCGCTACAAGCCACGCTCGAGCTTGAGCCGGGCGGCACGGTGGAAATTGTTTTTTTCATCGGCGAGGCCGCGACAACGGCCAATGCGCAATCCCTGATCGCTCGCTACCGGGCGGCCGATCTAGATGCGGTCCTGCGCGACGTCGTCGGGTATTGGGACGATGTGCTCGGCACGGTCCAGGTGAAAACGCCGGATCGGTCCATGGACATCATACTGAATCGCTGGCTGCTCTATCAGACGCTCGTCTGCCGCGTGTGGGCGCGAGCGGCGTTCTATCAGGCGAGCGGCGCTTACGGTTTCCGCGACCAACTCCAGGACGGCATGGCGCTCGCCCTGTCGCGACCGGCGCTGACGCGCGAGCATCTCCTGCGCGCCGCTGCCCGGCAATTCGTCGAGGGCGATGTCCAGCATTGGTGGCTGCCGCACTCCGGCCAAGGCGTCCGCACACGCGTTTCCGACGACCGGAGTTGGCTCGCCTACGCCGCCGCACACTATGTCGAGACGACCGGCGACATCGCAGTGCTGGACGAGCCCGTTCCATTTCTCGAAGGCCAGGTGCTGCAGTCCGGCGAGCACGATGCCTACTTCCAGCCCATGATCGCGGACGAGAGCGCGACACTCTTCGAGCACTGCGCGCGCGGGCTCGACCAGAGCCTCGCTGTCGGCGAACACGGCTTGCCGTTGATCGGCGCGGGCGACTGGAACGACGGCATGAACCGGGTCGGCGAGATGGGCAAAGGCGAGAGCGTCTGGCTCGGCTGGTTCCTGCACGCAACCCTTGCGGCGTTCGCACCTTTGGCGAAAGCTCGAGGTGAAGAGGCGCGCGCCGCGAAGTGGCTGTCGCACACCGCTGCGCTCCGAATCTCACTCGAGCGCGAGGGTTGGGACGGCGACTGGTACCGGCGTGGCTATTTCGACGACGGAACGCCGCTCGGCTCGTCTACGAGCGATGAATGCCGGATCGACTCGATTGCGCAGTCCTGGAGCGTGATCTCCGGGGCGGCGGATCCGGCTCGCGCCGCTCGCGCCATGGCGGCGGTGGACGAACAGCTCATCAATCACGGCGACGGTCTGGCCTTACTGTTTACGCCGCCTTTCGACCGGACGCCGCTCGATCCCGGATACATCAAGGGCTATCCGCCCGGCATTCGGGAGAACGGCGGCCAATACAACCATGCCGCTACGTGGTCGGTGATTGCCTTTGCCGCCCTCGGCCAGGGAGACAAGTCCGCCGAGGTGTTCGCGCTCATGAATCCAATCCGCCGCACGAGCACGCGAGCCGACGTGCAGCGCTACAAGGTCGAGCCCTACGCCGTCGCCGCCGATGTCTACTCGGTCGCCCCGCACGCCGGGCGCGGCGGATGGACCTGGTACACCGGCACGGCCGGGTGCCTGTACCGGGCCGGCATCGAAGCGATCCTCGGTTTTCGTCTACAGGGAGCGTTCCTGCTGCTCGCCCCCTGCATACCCAAGGAGTGGCCCCGATTCGAGATCGTCTTCAAGTATCGCTCTGCGCGCTACGAGATTGCCGTCGAGAACCCCGATGGCGTCAGCCGTGGAGTCGCCAGCGCCGAGCTGGACGGCAAGACGCTGCCGGACAGCCCGACGCGCGTTCCGCTCGTGAATGATGGTCAAGCCCACAAAGTGCGCGTGATTCTCGGGTGAGGGCGACGAGGGGATATGGCATTCCGCTCGCCGCATCCAGCCGAGCCGAAATCACGCGCGCAAGATCCTCGTGACCCGGAAAGGAAAACACAATCGTAGTCACGTCGACTCCAGGATCGAAACGATGCCGGGCTGCGAGCGCACATAATCCATCGCGTACTCGAGTTCGCCGGGCGCTTCGGCATGCACGATAAAGAGCGGCTGGCCTCTTTCCACCGCGCACCCCAGGGGGGCGAGGAATTCCACGCCCGCGGCGGGAGCATTCGGGGCGCCGGCGAGCTTCGCGACGCGAGCAAGGCGCCGGTTATCGACGACCCCAACGCGCCCGGCATGCGGAGCGACGACAGGACGAGTGTGGCGCGCATGGGAGGGCGTGCGCATTCCGCCCTGTGCCTCGCAGATCGCCTGGAACTTGCTCCACGCCCGGCCGTCGTCCAGGAGAAGATCGGCCTGCTGCCTGCCGACGCCTCGCGGGACGCCGTGCGACAGCTCCAGAATCAGCCCTGCGAGCATCAGCGCGCGCTCGCGAAGGTCCTGCGGCGCTTGGGCCTCGCCGCGCAGGACCGCCAGCACGTCGCGAGCCTCGAGCGCCGGACCGATTCCCCTTCCGACCGGCTGGGTCCCGTCGGTAATCGCGACGCGGACATTGAGGCCGATTGCGCCACCCACCTCTTGCAGCCGGCCGCTCAGGAATTCCGCCGCCGCCTTCGAGCGCACTTTCGCGGTCGGACCGACCGGCATGTCGATGACGACGTGCGTGGATCCCGCAGCGGCTTTTTTCGACAGCACCGAGGCGACGAGCTGCCCCTCGCTGTCGAGTTCGAGCGGGCGCTCGACCCGCACCAGAGCGTCGTCCGCGGGGCTCAAGCCCGCCGCCCCGCCCCAGACGATGCAGCCGCCCTCGCGTTCGACGACTTTGCGCATCGCCTCGACGCTCAAGTCCACGGGCGCGAGCGTTTCCATGGTGTCGGCGGTCCCGGCGGGGGAGGTAATCGCGCGCGACGAGGTTTTCGGTATGGTGAGCCCGAACGCGGCCACGATCGAAACGACGATCGGCGTGGTTCGGTTCCCGGGCAGACCCCCGACGCAGTGCTTGTCCATCACCCGGGCCGCCGGCCATTGCAGGCGCTCGCCCACGGCGACCATCGCGCGCGTCAGCGCCACGGTCTCGGAAAGGTCCAGGTGGTTTCCCGCGCAGGCGGTGATGAATGCCGAAAGCTGCAGGTCGGAATAGCGGCCCGCCCTGATGTCGCGCACGATCTCGAGCATGGCGACCTCGTCGAGCGGCTTGCCATAGACCTTCGCACGCACATGGCTGAGCGATTCGACCGGCGCCGGGTGCGAAAGCCTGATTTCGTCGCCCGGCTTCGCGCCCAGGGCGCGCCACGCCGACTCCGAAAGACTGCCTTCGCCGTCCGAAAACAGGTCGCTGTACACGACGTTGACCGTCGCGATGATAGCGCGATCGCGAAGCTCGACCAGTACGCGCGATTGCGTACTGAAGCCCTCCGAGCGGCAGATATGGCAGTCGCTGCGCATGAACACGACGTGGTGCTGATAGGTGTCGATGCCGAGGTAGCGCAAGGTGAGGAAATTGCCGTGGCTCGCGCCCTTTGCAGTTGCAGCGGATCGAGATTTCATTCGAGGCTCGCCGATTCCAGGTAATCGGGCACGCGGCAGCTCCAGCCCAGACTCTCCTCCACGCGGTGGCGCAGCGCGTCCGCCGCTGCCGGCTCACCATGCGTGATGAAAGTCCCGCGCGGAGCCTGCTCGAAGCCCTTCAGCCAGTCGAGGATTTCAGCGCAGTCGGCGTGCGCCGAGAAATTCTCGATGACGTCGACCTCAGCGCGGATGGGAACATATGCGCCGTGGATCTTCACGGAATCCGCACCCGCGACGATCGCGGCGCCGCGCGTGCCGCCCGCCTGGAAGCCCGAGAACAAGATGGTGTTGCGCGGATCGGGCGCAAAAGCCTTCAGGTGGTGCACGACCCGGCCGCCGGTGGCCATGCCGCTCGCCGCGACGATAACCATCGGGCCGCGTTTTTCGTTCAGGCGCCTGGATTCCTCCGCCGTGTTGACGATCACCGCCGCGCTGCACATCGCCCGGCATTCTTCCGGGGTCAATCGGTGCTCGGCGCGATACTGGTGATAGATCCGGGTCGCATCCGCCGCCATGGGGCTGTTGAGGTATACGGGCAGGCCGGCGGGAATCGCGCCTTCGGATTTGAGCTGATGAATGCAATAGAGCAACGACTGGGCACGTCCCACGGCGAAGGACGGAATCACCACGACGCCGCCGCGCGCCGCGGTCTTGCTGATCACCCGCCCGAGCTTTTCCCGCGGATCCTCGGGATCGTGGCGGCGGTTTCCGTAGGTCGATTCCAGTACCAGGTAATCCGCACGGCGGACCACCGACGGCGCCACCATGATCGGGTCGTTGGGACGGCCGAGGTCGCCGGAGAACACCACAGTGCGCGCGCCGTCGTTGAGGGAGATGATAGCCGCGCCGAGAATATGGCCGGCGGGAGCAAATCTCAGGCGCAGGCCGCCAAGCTCGATCTCCTTGTGGAATTCGACCGGGGCAAAGTGCGTGAGTGAGCGCTGCGCGTCCTCTTCGGTGTAGAGCGGCAGCGCGGGCTTGTGCCTCGAGAATCCGCGGCGATTGGCGTATTCCGCTTCTTCCTCCTGAAGCCGCCCGGAGTCGGGCAGCAGGATGCGGCACAGTTCGTACGTCGCCTCTGTGCAATGAATCTTGCCGATGAAGCCGTTCCTGACCAGGAGCGGGAGGTAGCCGCTGTGGTCAAGATGGGCATGGGTAAGGGCGACCGCCGACACCGCTGCGGGCTTGAAGGGGAGCGGCGCCCAGTTCCGCAGCCGCAGTTGCTTGAACCCCTGGAACAGGCCGCAGTCGACAAGGATCTCGCAGTCGCCGGCGCGGAGCAGATACTTGGATCCGGTGACGGTTCCGGTCGCGCCGAGGAACTGAATACTCCAGCTTCCAAGTTTCGCGGCGGTGCGAACCTGACTTCGCGACAGCGTCTCATTTCTGGAAGCGCTGGTCACTTACTCACTGCCTGATCGGCGTGCCGCGCCGCGGCGAGCAGGACCGCGACCGCGAGCACTCCTCCGAACGGCACCGACATGGATACCGTCAGGCCGAACGCAAGCGCAGCAACCAGGGCGAGGTATGCAGGACCCGTTGTCCCGCGCTCGACGACGACGCCGAGCTTCTGCGCGACCGCTTGAAGAATTAACATGGCCCTAAACCATCCACGTAAATCTTTCTCATGCCGCATGCCTGTTGATTAAATTCGGGGTCATGACGTCGCCTCACCGCAGTCGCTTGCTCCAGAATCCCCACGCGGTTCCATAGAGCGCGCCGAGCACAAAACCGGCGACGGTGAACAGCACGAATCCCGTCAGGAAGGCGAGGGGACTGCCGGAGATTGGCCACGGGCTGGCCGACGCAAGCCCGGCGAGCAGCCCGAAGGGCGGAAACAGCGCATCGAAAATGGCGCATAAGACATACGCCACACCCAAAGTCGTCGCCAGAGAAAACGCATGCACTTTCCAGAAGTCAGTCATGGCACACCTCCATAAATAGTATTGGTTACAAAAGGTGGAGCATCGAACACGCCTCTGAATTTCTTTGTCTAGTCGTCTCCACAGGCCTCCTCCGGCACCGCGACCGCGTCCGCGCGGGATGCCGATGAAACGGGAAGTTGCTGACGCGGGTCACTCAGCAGTGCCGCGAGATACGGTTGCAGCAGCGTCTCGGCCTGCGTGCGCGCCGCGGCCTGCACCGCGGGGCCGCCTTCGGTCATGGGCCAGGGCAGCTCGGGCAACTTCGGCTCGATCACGATCACCACCGCGCCGCATCGGCAGGGACAACGGTGAAACGTGAGGGGCGCGTCGGAGAGATACCACGGCCGGCGCCCGAACAGCAGCCGCCCGAGTATCTCGAGGAACGCCCAAGGCCGCTCCTGCAGTCGCATCAGCGCTTCCGGTCCCGCGTAGCGCGTCGCCACGTGATGAATGATGAGGGCATCGAGATGGTGCTTGCAGCAGATCGCATCCATAGGCGCCAGGTCGACAAGCGCGCCGTCGCAGTACCAGTCGCCGTCTATCTCGACCGGTCGATAAAGCAGCGGTATCGCCGCGCTCGCAACCATGCGCGGAGCGAGCTCCCCCGAAGAGAACATGACCTTGCGGCCGCGCCCGAGGCTCATCGCGAGCGTGTGGAAGGGATAGCGACACGCCTCGAATCGCGGCACAGCCAACTGGCTGCGACAGAATTCCACGGCCACTTCGGTTCCGGATAGGCCGACGAAGCGGCGGCCGCGGCGCACTGCGAGTTGCCATGTCAGCCGCGGCCATGGGTCCGGCCTCCAGAAACGCGCCGGATCGAGGTGCGCGAGCGTTTCCGACCAGGCGTGGAGATCGGCGCCGCTCGCGGCAATGCCGCCCACCACGGCGCCCGCGCTGCATCCGGCGCAAGCGCTGACAGGAATGCCCAACTCCTCGAGCGCGAGCAGAAAACCGGTGTGGGCGTACACGCCGCGCGCGCCGCCCGAGCTTAACACCACGCCGATACGAGGAGCGCCTGTCATTATCTGGTCCCTCGCTACGTGTTCAGCGGTTCGGTGCGGATCTCTGGGGCCTTAGCTCGCTGCGCCTCCGCTGAAACTGCCCAGCCTGGGAATGAATGCCGGCGTGCGCGCCATGTAGCTGCGGTATTCGCCGCCGAATTCGGCGAGCACTTCCCGTTCCTCCCTGCGCGCCAGCCGCACGTACATGTAGACGAGGATCGGAAACATGATCAGCGTGACCAGCGTCGGCCATTGCGCCAGGAAGCCGAACATGATCAGGACGAACCCCATGTACTGGGGATGCCGGACCCGCGCGTAAGGTCCGGAAACGGCCAAACGACGCGCGCGCTGCGCTGCGTAAAGAACCTTCCACGACACGGAGAGCAGCCAGAAACCAGCCCCGATGAACATGAAGCTCAGGAAGTGGAACGGGCCAAAATGGGGGTTTGCCTTCCACCCGAACATGACCTCGAGCAGGTGCCCGGCGTCGTGGGAAAGGAAATCGATCCCCGGGAACTTGCTCGTGAGCCAACCCGAGAGCAGATAGATCGTCAGCGGATAGCCGTACATCTCGGTGAACAGCGCTACGAGGAATGCGGAAAATGCGCCGAATGAACGCCAGTCCCGCGGGCTCTGCGGCTTGGCGAAACTGAAGGCGAAGATGATGAACACCAGCGAGTTGATGATTACCAGCGACCACAGCCCGTAGGCGGGCGCGTCCGTATGGTTCATGGCCTTTCCCCTTTCGATTGCTGATCCGATTGTGCATCGCCGTCATCGCGGTGGCTGCCGTGCCCGCCATGTCCACCGTGTCCGCCGTGCATGAACAGATGCATCAAGGGACAAGCGAGCAGCAACAACCATATCCCATAGGACGACAGCCACCCGAAGAGGTGTGCCCTGTGCTCGGTAACAAGGAAATACGCGGCGACGATGAGGAAACCGATAAAGACCCATTTGACCTTGGATTTCGTTCCGTTGCCGCCGTCCGGCTCGTGCTGATGCGCATGCTGCACAAGTGACTCCTTTTCTGAGATAGGTTACCGGCGAGGATGCGAGTATTCGAAGCTTGTCTTCACCGCGCTGGTCGAGTCGGGCCGGAAAATCTCGATCTCGATGCGGTAAGGGCCGGGGCTGCCCATCGAGAAGTAATTGCCGTACGAAATCGTCTTGTCGATTGCCATACGCTCGAGCTTCTTTTGTTCATGCCCGTTTCCGCACTCTCAATAGATCGGCGCTTTCCCGGGCTTGCGAACAGCGGCAGGGCGGCGACCTCCGCGGCAGCCAACCTTCGAGTGCTGGTTCTCTTATGAAGCGCGTCGTTCATACCCTTGCCGACTTTTTCCAAGTGAAGTGCTCGTATACACCCGTCCAGTAAAGCCCGAACGAGAGGCCGAACAGCAGTTCCTCGAGCGGCAGGCCATAGATCACGATGCCGGTCAAAGCCTGCAGATTCCATACCTGTTCGATGTAGCCGGGGGCCGACCATTTAAGACTCAGCAACAGGACGGTATAGAGGACGAGAAACAGCACTCCACCGAGCAGTGTGTTGTACTTCAGGTCCGGCCGGCACCACACCGCGGCCGCTGCGCCCAGCGCCATCGCCACGATGCCCGGATAGATCGGATTCCAGGGGAGGAAATACAGCGCGGGAAACAGAACGAACGGTACGGCGAGCGAGGCTTTGTGATAGCGGTGCCGATGATGGCCTCGTTCCGCAGCATCGACCGGCTGCAGGTTCTTGTGCGTGATGACGTTGTAAAGCACGGTGCCGATGCCGCCGATCGCGAAGCTGAAGATGATGCTCTCGATGTCGAAGCCGGTGCGCTGCGCGAGGTCGAACAGGCTCGGCGGGTTCCAGTACTCGGGGACGAACAGCGGCTCGGTGAGCCCGAACGGCGCCATGAACAGGCTCGTTTTCCACATGACTGCGCGTTGGGCCGGAAAAGCGACCCACAACAACGCCCACGGGCAGAGAAACGCCACCGACCAGATCAGCCAGACGTAGTGGTATTCGCGCATCAGAGCTTCACGCGGCGCAGCCGCAGCGCGTTGGTGACCACGGATACCGAGCTCATCGCCATGGCGGCGCCGGCGAAGATCGGCGACAGCAACAGCCCGAAAAAGGGATAGAGCACACCCGCCGCGATCGGAACGCCGAGCGCGTTGTAGACGAAGGCAAAGAACAGGTTCTGCTTGACGTTGCGCATGGTCGCGCGAGAGAGGCGGATCGCTTTCACGATGCCGCGCAGGTCGCCCTTGACGAGCGTCACGCTGCCGCTCTCGATTGCGACATCGGTTCCAGTGCCCATCGCGATGCCCACGTTGGCTTGAGCCAGCGCTGGCGCGTCGTTGATGCCGTCTCCCGCCATCGCGACCGCGCGGCCTTTGTTCTGCAGCGACTTGATCGCATCGACTTTCTGCTCGGGCAGCACCTCCGCGATCACTTCATCGATGCCAAGCTGCCGGCCGACCGCTTCTGCGGTCTTGCGCGAATCGCCCGAGAGCATTACCACACGCACGCCTTCGGACTGTAGCGTTTTGATCGCCTCCGGCGTCGTTTCCTTGATCGGATCGGCCACGGCGATCACCGCGACCGTGCGCCCGTCTATCGCTGCGTAGAGGGCGGTCTTGCCTTGCGTCCTCAGCGCATCGGCCTTGTCGGCGAGCGAAGCAGGCAGGGTGCCCTGCGATTCCATGAATCGCCGGCTGCCGACCGCGACCTTCCGGCCGGCGATTTCCCCGCGTACGCCCTGGCCGGTAACGGACTCGAATTTCTCCACCGGTGACAGGCGCAGGCCGCGGTCTTCCGCGCCCTTCACGATGGCCTGCGCGAGCGGGTGTTCGCTTGCGCGCTCGAGACTCGCGATCAGGGCAAGCGCTTCGTTTTCCACGATGCTCTGCTCAACGATCAGGTCCACGAGCCGCGGACTGCCGAGCGTGAGCGTGCCGGTCTTGTCCACGACCAGCGTGTCGATCTCGCGCAGCTTTTCCACGGCTTCGGCGTTGCGGAACAGGATCCCGTTGATCGCGCCCTGTCCCATCGCCACCGTGATCGAGATCGGCGTCGCCAGGCCTACCGCGCAGGGGCAGGCGATGATGAGCACCGCTACCGCGTTAACCACCGCATAGGTGAGCCTGGGCTCGGGGCCGAAGAACCACCAGATGAGCGCGGTCAGGACCGCGATCGCGATGACCGTTTCGACGAAATACGCGGCCACCAGGTCTGCGAGGCGCTGCACGGGCGCGCGCGTGCGCTGCGCCTGGGCGACCATGTGCACGATCTGCGAGAGCAGCGTATCGGCGCCGACCCGCTCGGCGCGGATGACGAGCGTGCCTTTGCCGTTGATCGTCGCGCCGGTCACTCTGCCGCCCGGTCTCTTCGCCACAGGAACGGGTTCGCCCGTGACCATGGATTCGTCCACGTTCGACGAACCCTCAAGGCAGGTCCCATCCACGGGCACCTTCTCGCCAGGGCGCACGCGCAGCTTGTCGCCGACCTGCACCTCGGCAAGAGGCACTTCGACTTCCCGCCCATCGGCCTCGATGCGCAGCGCCGTGTTCGGCGCGAGCGCCAGCAGCTCGCGGATCGCGCGGCTGGTCTGCCCCAATGCGCGCAGTTGCATCACTTCGCCCAGCAGCACCAGCGTGACGATGACCGCGGCCGCCTCGAAGTAGGCGCCGACCTGTCCGCTGCCCTCCTGGAATTCTTGCGGGAAAAGGCCGGGTGCGAACACCGCCGCGATACTGAACACGTAGGCGAGCGCCACTCCCAGCCCGATCAGCGTGTACATGTTCGGGCTGCGGTTCTTGAGAGAAAGCGCGAACTTGCGGAAGAAAGGCCAACCGCCCCAGAGCACGACCGGCGTGCCGAGCGCGAGCTCTACGTACATCCGCATGCGCATTGGAATTCCAAACGGTTCCATCACCCCGAAATACGGCGCCATGGCGATTACGGCAAGCGGCGCCGTCAGCACGGCGCTGACCCAAAAACGGCGCGTCATGCTGCGAAGTTCCGAGTCGTCTTCCTTTGCTCCCGCGACGGGAACGAGCGCCATGCCGCATTTGGGGCAATTTCCGGGGGTCGGACTGCGAACCTCCGGGTGCATCGGACAGGTGTATTCGACCGCCGCGGTGGGGACGAGCGGCACGAGCGCCATGCCGCACTTCGGGCAGCTTCCCGGGCCCGTCTGCTGGATCTCGGGGTGCATGGGACAGGTGTAGATCGCGCCGGGTGTCGCGGTCGGCTCCCGCCTTGCCTTGGCGTACCGCTCGGGCGTCGCGGCGAACCTGTCCAGGCAATGCTCGCTGCAGAAATACCAGGCCGAGCCGCCGAAGGAGTGCTTGTGCTTCGCGGTGGCGACATCGACCGTCATTCCGCACACTGGATCGATCGCAGTCCCCGGATGAGGGGCGCTCGCGTGGCCAGAGTGGCCGGGATGATCGTGATGCGAATGTTCCTGGCGCGGCATATCCATCAACTCTCTCTCCGAAGCTTATGTTTGAGTAACCATTCCGCTCAGCGATTCCCGCCGCCGTGAAGAAGATTGTGCAACCAGGCGTAGAGCGCGCCGACCAGGAATCCCCACACGACGAAAACCAACAGTGGGTAGACAAACATCAAGAATGTGAAAGGCCCGGCTGTGACGAGCTTGCGAAAATCCAGGCCGTGAAACAGGGCGTTCAGGAAGTCGATCCCGCGTTCCGGCGCAAGCGCGTAGACGATCGCGCATACGGTATAGGTGATCGCAAGCGTCAGCGCGAGCGTGACGCCGGTTTTCCAGGGATTCATGCTGGCCATGACAATCTCCTTCCCACGGGTTGAGTTATTAGAGTCTTGCCGGCAACGTCGCCCTCGGCGCCTTATGCGCATGGGTGCGATCCCAGGCGCGCACGATCAGGAGCGTCGCCACCGGAACAACGAGCCACTGAAGCAGCGGTGCAAGCCCGATCCCGAAGACAAGCGGCATGTGCGCCGAGTAGGCCCAGGCACCAGCCTGGTACACGTTGTACCACTCGCTGTAGGCCGTGTAGGCGACCCCGAAGAATGTTGCGACCGCGCCGCCAGCCCATGGTCGGGAAGAAGGCCAGTCGGCATCCCGGAGAATGAATCCGGCGAGGATGAAAGCCGCCGCGGCGATAATCCCGTCACCCAGCGTGCAGTGCAGGACCGCGTAGGCAATTGGTGCGACGCTAGGATCACTAGCGATCGTGTAAAGGGGCAGTTGCGCAACTTCCCACACGAGATTCAATGCAAGCGACAGCCCCGCCCAGAGCAAAGCGCGTCTGAGCAGGGGTCTTACCATGCAGTTCTCTGCCGCATTCAGCATCTGGATCGGTGCCGGATTGGTTGCGGACCGCCTACTTAGGAGTGCCTTCGAGTGCCTTCTGGTGCTGCATCATCTGCTCCATCATCATCTGCATCATGTCCATGCGGCGTTCCATCATGTCCGGCGACATCGGCGCACCGCGGCCCATGCCGGGCTTTCCGGCACCGTCTTTCGGCGCCTGGCCCATCATGCCGCTTTCCATGCCCTGCATCATTCCCCCGCCCATGCCGCGCATCATCTGCATGCCTTCCTGCATCGCCTTGGTGTGCTCCTCCATGAGCTTTTTCCGCTCGGCCGGATCGGTGGTTTTCTGCAGGCGCGCCATGAGATCCTGCATCTTTTTCATGTGGTCCTGCATCTGCGGAGCAGCCTTGTCCTCGGCTTTCGGCTTGGCGGGCGCTTTGGCGGCCTTTGGCGCAGGGCCGGCCTTCTCGGGATGATGCTCGTCGGCGCCATAGGCGAGCGGAGCGGCGACGGCAACAGTGAACAGCGTGACCATCAGAAAGTTTCTCATCTCAAGGGTCCTTTCCCCAAACGGTGGAGCTCCAAAACATGCTTTAGCTTTCATAGTGACTCCTTCCTGGGCGTTAAATGAGTCAATCGAGCTGGTACGGCACGGTTCCTCGCGGATGCCCGTGCGGATCGAAGGCAATCTGGAATTCCCATATGCTCGCCAGACCTGTGAGCGGTGCCGCGGCGAGGCTGCCTCCGGCCGCCAGAGACTGAATGAGAAACGCGAGAGCGAAGGCGTTCAGGTGCTTGTGCATATGGCATGCGCCTTCGGCGCGCCGCCGATTTCTTCTCCCCATTGCAAGCGGCCCGTCTCACAGCGACGCGAGCACGCGCTCCAGGCGCTCTCGCACTTCGCCGGCGATTGCGGCGATCTCCGGGCGATCGACGAGCTGCAGGACCGCCCGCGGGTCCATGATTTCCACGATCGTCTTGCCGCCCGCGTCCACGCGCACCACCACGTTGCAGGGCAGAAGCGCGCCGATCTGCGGCTCGATATCGAGCGCGCGGTGCGCGAACTGCGGGTTGCAGGCGCCGAGGATCTTGTACGGCGGTATTTCCTTGCCGAGTTTCTTCTTCAAGGTCGCGGCAACGTCGATTTCGGTCAGCACGCCGAAGCCTTCCTTGGCGAGCGCCTCGGTTGCCCGCCCGATCGCCTCGTCGTAGGACATCTGCACTGTCTTGCCAAACGCATATTTACCTGACATTTCATCAACTCCTTGTGCACGAGATGCGCGCCCGTCCAGCCGGGACGAAGCAATCGCTCATCTGCGGATGTCCCTGGGGATCGCGCAAAAGCCCTGCGCGGGAAGCGCGAGCGCGGCGTTGAACTTGCTCGACATGTTCTGGAACGCGATCAGCGCGGTGAGCTCCAGCACCGCCTGCTCGTCGAAGAAAGCGCGCAGCCGGGCGAAGCAGGCATCGTCGACGCGCCGTGCGGGATCGGTGGCGGCGTCGGCGTAGGCGAGCGCGGCCTTCTCGCGCTCGTCGAACGCTGGCGATTGTTCCCAGTCGGCGAGCGCCGCCAGCTTGGCCGGCTCGAGGCCGCGCTCGAGGGCCGCCGCCCCATTGAGGTCGGCGCAGAACCCGCACGAATTGATTTGCGAGACGCGCACCTGCACGAGAGAGCGCAATGCCGGATCGATCGGCGAGCTCTTGCGGTCGATCGAGCGATAAAGCAGCGTGAGCATGAGAAAAGCGCGCGGCAAGCGGCCCCACAGCCGCGCCGACTGGAGTTCCGCGCCGTACTTCGCGCGCTGCAATGCGAATATCAACCGGACGTACCAGGGGTAGGCCTGGTCCGGCGGCGTTGCGATCCGCCCCGAAAGGTTACGTGTGTCGGCACGGTCCATGTTTGTTCCCTTCAGCGACTCGTCAATGTTTCGCGAAGATCCGGCTGCCGCGATCGTCGAATGCGAGCGTCGCATACGGCTGCGGCGGCCCCTGCTCCATGCCGGGCGACCCCACCACCATGCCCGGCACCGCCAAGCCTCTCACCTTCGACTTTTCGCGCAGCAGCCGCTGGATGTCCGAGGCGGGCACATGCCCTTCGATCGCGTATCCGCCGACCACCGCCGTATGGCATGACGCCAAATGGTCGGGGATTCCGTAGCGCCGTCGGAGCGGCACCACGTCGTCGAGCTCGCGCGTTTCCACCCGGAAGCCGTTTGCTTGGATGTGCTTCACCCATTCTCCGCAACAGCCGCAGGCCGGACTCTTATATACGGTCATCAGCGGCGCGTGCTGCGAGCGCGCTTGCGGAAGCGCGCCAAGCAGTAGGGCCGCGCCCGCCGCGCAGGCGAACCTACGTCTCGTAAGCATGGTTTCCTCCTTCTTCGTCACGGAACACCGATTCTAAAAAAGATACGCCGGCACGCGCCCCGGAGCTTGACCTGGGTCAAGCAGGCGTGACTGCAGGAAATGTCATCTCGCTCTCGTATCATCCGTCTGCCTCGCTTCCGGAGTGCGCCGTCATTTGGCAGCCGCTTTGGCCGAAGGTTTCGGTTTCTCGAGCGGCGTGAAGCGCGCCTGAACCGGCGGCTGGCCGGGCAGCGTGACCGACACCACGACCTTCATGTCCGGCGCCGTCTGGAAGCTGCCGCCGCCGGCGAGCGCATTCCCTCCGCTCGGCTCGAGCTTGACGCTGGAAGTGGTTTTGCCGGCGAGCACCGTCGCGCTGCCGGTCGCGCCTTGGGTCGCAACTTTCGCGTCCTTGGCGCCGGTGACATACACCGTCAACGCGGTATTCTTGACGACCAGTTCCAGGTGATATTTCCCGGCATCTCTTACCTGGCCGCCGTTCGGACCGGTCGCGGGTCCATCCGCGCGGGCGAAAGACGAGCAAGCAAACAGGACGGTGGCGACAATGACAGCATTGATCCGTTTCATGAGTAGTTTCCTTTCCGGGATTCAGGTGGATTTATCGTGCAACGTGCTTTAAAAGGCTTGCTTCGCATGTTCGTCGAGCAGCCGCCTGAGCGGCTTTTCACCCCACAGCCAGAACATCACCGGCGTGATGACGGTGTCGAGCAGGGTGGAGCTCACCAGCCCGCCGAAGATCACCACCGCCACCGGGTGCAGGATTTCCTTGCCCGGCTCGTCCGCGGCGAGCATCAGCGGGACCAGCGCGAACGCCGCCACCAGCGCCGTCATGAATACCGGCGTCAGGCGCTCGAGCGAGCCGCGTACGATCATCTCCTTGCCGAATTGTTCGCCCTCGAACGCGCACAGGTTGATGTAGTGGCTCACCTTCAGGATGCCGTTGCGCGTGCTGATGCCGGCGAGCGTGATGAAGCCGATCATCGAGGCGACCGACAGCGGCTGGCCGGCGATCTTGAGGGCGATGACGCTGCCGACCAGCGCGAGCGGGATGTTGCCCATGATCATGAGCGACAGCGCGGCGGAACGGTAGCGGGTGTAGAGCACGATGAAAATCAGCAGCAGCGACATCACGGAGAGTAGGGCAATCAGCCGCGTCGCTTCTTCCTGCGCCTGGAACTGGCCCTCGAGGCTGGTGAAATAACCGGTGGGCAGCGGGCTGGCGGAGATTTCGGCACGGATTCGCGTCACGATCTCGGAGAGGTCGGCGCCGTCGGAGTTGGCCGAGATCGCGATGCGCCGGCGCGTGTTGTCGCGCGAGATCTGGTTGGGACCGTCGCCGTCCTCGATCTCGGCGATGCGTGAGAGCGGGACGCGGCCGCCGGGCGTCTCCACCAGGAGCCGCTCGAGCGCCTGCGCTCCGCGCGCGGAGTCGGGCAGGCGCACCACGAGATCGAAACGGCGGCTGCCCTCGATCACCTGCGCCAGCTTCTCGCCGCCCAGCAGCGTTTCGAGCGCCTTCAGCACCGAGGACGGCGTCACGCCGTAGGCGGCCGCTTTATCGTAATCGACGCGCAGCTTGAGCTGCGGGATCAGTACCGCCTTCTCGATTTGCAGGTCGGTGATGCCGGGGATCGCCGCCAGCCGGTCGCGCAATTGCGTCGCGAGAGCGCGCAGCGTGTCGAGATCGTCACCGTAGATCTTGAGCGCGATCTGCGCGCGCACCCCCGACAGGATGTGGTCGAGCCGGTGCGAGATCGGCTGCCCGACATTGACCACCGCCGGCAGCACGCTCAAGCGGCTGCGGATGTCCTGCAGCACCGCGTCACGGCTGCGCTCGGAGCGTTTCAGATCGACGTCGATCTCGGTGTAGTGCACGCCCTCGGCGTGTTCGTCGAGCTCGGCGCGCCCGGTGCGGCGTCCGACGTGGATCACTTCCGCCACCTGGCCGATCAGGAGCTCCGCCTGGGTGCCGATGCGGTTCGACTCGCCGAGCGAGGTTCCCGGATTGAGCAGCAGGTTGATGGTGAGCGTGCCCTCGTTGAACGGCGGCAGGAACGAGCGCGGGAAAAACGGCACCGTCGCGGCGGCGAGCAGCACGGCCGCAAGCGCGGCCCCGAGCAAGGGCTTGGCGCGATCGAACGACCAGTAGAGGATGCGTGCGTCCCACGCCTTGAGCTTTCTCACCAGCGGGCTGTATTCCTCTTTGGCCCGCAGGCTGAAGCGCAGCGACCACCACGGTATTTTCGCATCGTCGCCCGCGGACGCCGCGCCCCGGGCGAGCAGGTAGTAGCACAGCACCGGGGTGAGCGTGACCGAAACCAGCATGCTGGCGAGGATGGAAACGATGAAGGCCGCGCCGAGCGGAGCAAACAGGCGGCCCTCGATGCCGGAGAGCGCGAACAGCGGCACGAACACCAGCGCGATGATGACCGTGGCGTAGACGATGCCGGAGAGCACCTCCTTGGTGGCCGCGGCGATCACTTCCAGCGCCGGCTTGAACGCGCCGTCGGCGATATTGCGCTTGAGCCGCCGCAGGATGTTCTCCAGCCCGACGATGGCGTCGTCCACCAGCGCGCCGATCGCGATCGCGAGGCCCCCGAGCGTCATGGTGTTGATCGAAAGCCCCATCAGCTTGAACGCGAGCGCGGTGATCAGGATCGACATCGGGATGGCGGTGAGCGAAATCAGCGTGGTGCGGAAGTTGAGCAGAAACAGGAACAGCACCGCCGCCACCATGATCGCGCCGTCGCGCAGCGCCTCCTCGACGTTGGTGACCGAGGCCCGGATGAAGTCGGCCTGCTTGAAAATGATCTGCGGCGGTGACAGGCCCGCCGGCAGCGACCGGCCGAGGTCCGCGAGCGCGGCCTCGATATCGCGTGTGAGCTTCACCGTGTCGGCGGCGGGCTGCTTCTGCACCGAAAGGATCACGGCGGGCTTGGCGTTGTAGCTCGCGTCGCCGCGCTTCGCCGCGGCGGCAAACTTCACCTGCGCGACCTGCCTGAGCAGGATCGGCTGGTTGTTTTTTACGGCGATCGCCAGGTTCTGCAGATCCGCAAGCCGCGCCGTGCGGCCGATGTTGCGGATCAGGTACTCGCGCGCGCCGCTCTCGAGAAAACCGCCGCTGGTGTTGGCGGCGTAGTTCTTGAGCGCAGACTCGATCTGCTCGAGCGCGACCCCCAAAGCCTGCATTTGCGCCGGATCGGGCTCGACGCGATATTGCTTGACCTCGCCGCCGATCGGAATGACCTGCGCCACCCCCGGAATGGTGAGCAGCCGCGGGCGCATCACCCAGTCGGCGTACTCGCGCACCTGCATGGGATTCACGCGCGCCGGATCGGCGGGCAGCGCGACCAGCATGATCTCGCCCATGATCGAGGCGATCGGCCCCATCTGCGGCGCGATGCCCTCGGGCAGTTGCTCTTTCACCAGCGACAGGCGTTCGGCGACCTGCTGGCGGTTGCGGAAGATCTCGGTGCCCCAGTCGAATTCGACCGCCACGACCGAGAGCCCGATGCCCGACACCGAGCGCACCCGCGTCACGCCGGGCATGCCGTTCATCGCGGTCTCGATCGGGAAGGTCACCAGTTGCTCGACTTCTTCCGGCGCCATTCCGCCCGCCTCGGCGAGCAGCGTCACGGTAGGCTTGTTCAGGTCCGGAAACACATCGACCGGCATCTGCCGCGCGGTGAGGATACCGTAGAAAACGAGCAGCAGCGAAGCGGCCAGCACGAACAGCCGCTGCTTGAGGCTCGCGTCGATGATCCGGTCGAACATGGCGCCGCCTCAACGCACCTGCGCGAGCGCCGAGGCGCCCTGGGTCACCATGCGCTCGCCCGCGGCGACACCCTCGGTGACGGCGGCGTTGGCGCCATCGAGCGCCTGGAAGCGCACTTTCCGCGGAGCGAATTTCTCGGCGCCGACGTGCACCCATAACACGGTGTCGCCCGCGCCGTTCCGGGTGAGCGCCGCGTGCGGCACGGCCACGCCCTTGATGGTGCGTCGGGTCTGGGCCACGACCTTGAGCGGCTGGCCGACCGCCAGCGGCGGCGAGGGCGGCTTGATGCGGAACAGCAGCGGCAGCGCCTGCTCGCGCAATTGCCGCGCGCCGCCGACGAAAGCGAGCGGCAGCGCCCCGCCGGCGGGCAGCACGCCGCTCGCGCCGGCGATGTCGGCAACGATGACCGCGTCATAGGCGAGCGCTTCGACCATCAGCCGCTGCGGATCGACGATTTCGAACAGCACCTCGCGTGCTTCAACCACCTGGCCGGCGACCGCAGAGGCCGCGCTGATGACGCCCGCTGCTGGCGCGACCAGCGCTTCGCGGTTGGAGAGGCTCCCGCCGACGGCGGCCTTTCTCTCGGCGAGGCTTTCGAACTCCGCGCGCGCGGCGTCGATCTCTTTCTGCGGCACGCTGCCTTCGAGCGCTTCGAGGCGCGTTACTTTTTTCCCTGTGAGCGCATGCTGCGAGGTGATTTCCGCGAGTTGCGCGCGCTGGTTGCCGAGCTCGATGGCGTTGGCGACCGGCTTGATGTAGGCGAGCACATCTCCTTTCTTGACCTTTTGCCCCAGCATTGCCAGCCCGTGCGGCCCGGGTTCGATGCGCCCGGCCTGGCTCGACTGCACGCGCCCGCTGAAATTGGGATCGACCACCACGCGCCCGTTCAGCTCGATGCTCTGCGCGAGTTCGCGGGTCTCGGCGACCACTGTGCGGATGCCGAGCTGGCGCTGCACGGGTTTGGGCATGAACACACCGCCGTCGGCGAGGCGCTGCGGGGCGGCGTTCTCGCCTGCACCCACCGGTGCGTAGGCTGCGGCCCCTTTCTTGTCTGCGCCGTGGCCTTCGTCCGTGTGCACTGAAGTTGCGACCGCAAGCAACACTGGGATCACGGCTGCTGCAATGACCGCCAATGCCGGTGCCCTGCGAGTCATCCTGCGGCGCAGCAGCCATGCCATACCGGCCAGCGCGACCAGGGCGCCGACGATCCAGACCAGCCATTCGGTCCAGTGGTGCGGGTGGTTGGAGGCGCCCGGCGGCGGGGGGACGTCGAGCGTGCCGTTCAGCAGATCGGTTTCGTTAGTGGCCCGTATGGTGAACACCAGCGGATACTGGCCCGGCTGCGTCAGGGCGGCGGCGGGCGCGGTGTAGGCGCCCTCGCCGCCCGGCTGCGCCGTTGCCTTGAACGCGCCGCTCTCGATTTCGATCGCCGCATCCGTGACCGGCTCGTTGGTGGCAAAGCGGTCGAGGTAGAGGGTGAGCTTCTCGCCTTCGAGCACTCCGAGCAGCTCGAAACTCTCCGAACTCGCTTCGACACGCGGCGCGAGCGCGGCAGGGGACGCCGACGACGGCGCGCCGTGACCGCCGTGACCTTCGTCGGCAAAGGCTGCGGCCGGCAATAGCGCCAACACCGGCAACAACAATATAGCAAACCCTCTCATGGCAAGACTCCCAAAGCTTGATTCAAACGCGAAACCGCACGTGCGCCCTCGATCTTGGCGCGCGTGAAACTGAGTTCGGACTCGAAGCGCTCGTTCTCGGCGCGCAGGCGGCTGACCAGATCCAGTTCCCCGAGCGTAAAGGCCTTGGCCAGCAGCTGCTGCGTGTCGGTCGCCAGCGCGAACCGCGTTTCCGCAAGCCGCACCACGATACGGGTCTGTTCCAGCTCGCGCCGCGCTGCCTCGATTTCGGCGGCGACCTTGGCGCGCTCGACGCCGTAAGCGGCCTGTGCCTCGATCAGCTCGGCGTTGGCGGCGGCGATGCGCGGCTTGTTGCGCGCGTCGGTCCCAAACGGCAGCCGGAAACGCACCTCGATGGAATTGGCGTAGGGATCGTCGAACGCACTGCGTTCGCGCCGCGTGCCGAGCTCGATTTCCGGATTGTTCCGCAGGCTTCGAGCGGCCTCGTTGAGCTTGGCTTGGGCCGTCACCCCGGCGCGTTGCAAAGGCGCGAGCAGTGGATGATCGTCAAGCTCGGTTTTGGCCGGCGCCGTGCTTTCTTCCGTCGCAGGCAACGCGGCAATGCCAGTCAGTACTGCAAACGCCTGCCGCGCCTTGAATGCCTTGATCTCGGCCTCGATCAGCGCGGCCCGCGCCAACCGCTCCGCCGCTTGCGCCTGGTTGAGATCGACGCGCGCCAGGTCGCCGGCCTTGACGCGGCGCTCGACATCGGCCGCGAGCGCTGCAGCGTCCGCCGCTTTGCGTCGCGCCAGCGCGAGCTCGTTCTCGGCGAGCCGCACCTGCCAGTAGGCATCGCGCACCTCGCCGGCGATTTTTAGCTTCGCCGCCGTGAGCCCGCTATCGTACTGATCCCGCTCGGCATTGGCGATCGACGCCTGACGCGCCCGTTGCCCGGGCAGCCACAGCGGCAACGCGATTCCCGCTTCCCATTCGCTTACCCCATCGTTGCGGTTCAAGCGATCGTTGCGGTTGCCGAGGCTGAGGCTGGGCGGTTCGGGAAACAGGGCCTCAGCGGCCTCGCGCTTGGCTGCGAATTCTTCGCCGCGCGCAGGCTGGGCGCGAGCACCAGGCTGGCGCGCCCAGGCGTGCTCGACCGCATCGCGCAGCGTGTCCTCGGCGTGCGCCGGCAGCGCAAGGAGCAGCAAGATCGAGACCCAAATTCGACGCATGGCGTCCTCGTTGACGTCGTGATACTGAAAACGGAATGCTCAACGACCGGCGCGGCCGGTCGACGTGCGGAGACGGGCGCTGCGCTCAGACTTGACGAGCGCCGACGCTGGTGCCGCGGGAAGGAATCAGGCGAGGGGGGGGCGCTGCGGCTGTTCCGGGACGAACCCGAAGCAGTGTGCTGCGGTGAAACTATCGCGCTGGACCATGGAACCACTGGCCCAGCCGACACTTGCTGCTGGCGGCGCGAATGCAGATCCGGCGCCGCAATGGTCTGAAGTGAGATCGTTCGATGTCAATGGATGATCATGATCTTGCGCCGGGGCGTCACGATCGTGCTGGTACCCGTCGTGATGCGCGTGATCGTGGGCGGCCGCCATGTCCTGCTGGCAGCGCGGTATTACGATCGCGGCGAACGCCTGCAACGGCAGAGTCGCGATCAGCAGCACGAACGCGATTCTTTTTGTGCAAGCGAGCATGGCTGGCATTCTAAGAGAGATTCAACCCTGCGGGCAAGGTTTGCTTTCTACATCACACGGCCAGTGACAGTAATAGCGCGCGGGAGTTCCGCCTGGATGACACATGGTGACGGTTCAAGCGCCAGCGCGACGGGTACAAACTCACGGAGATTCCGGCCGGGTGAGCGTTATTGGCCCTGTCCGTTTCAGCCCGCGACCCTCAGCGCTTGAAGCTCAAAGCCTGGTCGAGCACCGCCACGAAGCGCTCGGCGGGCTGAAAACCGATCACGCGCAGGCCCGGGATCT
Source organism: uncultured Enterobacteriaceae bacterium (assembly GCA_964430565.1). Classification (GTDB taxonomy): domain Bacteria; phylum Pseudomonadota; class Gammaproteobacteria; order Burkholderiales; family SG8-39; genus VBDM01. Next base: position 19,269 of record CAYSFD010000009.1, on the reverse strand, counting down.
CGCGGCCTTCGCGGTCGAAGAAGATGATGCCGGGCGGGCCGAACAAACGAAAGCGCTTGAGCAGGGCGGCATGCTCGGCAGTGTTCGCGGTGACGTCGGCCTGCAACAGGACCATGTCGCGCAACTTCGCCTTCACGCGCTCATCGCCGAAGGTGAAGCGCTCCATTTCCTTGCACGAGACGCACCAGTCGGCATAAAAATCGAGCATCACCGTGCGGCCCGCGGCTGCGACGATGCGCTCGTCGAGCTCGGACAGGTTGTTGACCCGCTGGAACGGCGTTTCTGCAGACCCGCCGCCCTCGGCGGCCGTGACGCGCAGGCCCGACAACGGCTGGAGGATGTCGCGGCTGCCCGAGAACGCCCCGACCAGGTAGGCAACACCGGCGATGAGCGCGACCACGCCGACGCCCTTGGCGAACCGCTGGAAGCCGTGGGCGTCAGCCGGCAGCGGATCGATAACCCGCAGAAAGATCGCGGTCACGATCAGCACAGCGGCCCACAGGAACATCTGCACCGAAACGGGAATGAACGGCGAGACGAGATAGATCGCCACGCCCAGCAGCAGCACGCCAAAGAAGCGCTTGACCGTGCCCATCCATGGCCCGGCTTTGGGCAGCAGCGTCCCGGCCGATGCGCCGACCGCGAGCAGCGGCACGCCCATGCCGAGCGCCATCGCAAACAGCGCCGAGCCGCCCAGCACGACATCGCGGCTCTGGCCGATGTAGAGCAGCGCGCCCGCAAGCGGCGCGGCCACGCAGGGTCCAAGGATCAGCGCCGAGAGCACGCCCATCGAAAACACCCCTGCCGCGTGCCCGCCGTGCATGCGGTTGCTCGCGTTCGCGAGGCGGCTTTGCAGCGTCACCGGCAACTGCAGCTCGTAGACGCCGAACATCGCCAGGGCCAAGGCCACGAACACCGCGGCAAATGCGCCTACCACCCAGGGGTTCTGCAGCGCCGCGGAGAGCATCGCACCCGACAGCCCCGCCGCCACACCGGCGACCGCGTAGGTCAGCGCCATGCCGAACACGTAGATTGATGCGAGCAGGAAACCCTTCATCTTGGTGACGGGCTGCCCTGCGCCGACAATGACCCCAGAGAGGATCGGCACCATCGGCAATACGCAGGGCGTGAACGAGAGAAGTAACCCGAAGCCGAAGAAACTCGCCACGACCAGCCAGAACCCGCCGCCAAAGAGCGCCGCAATACTCTCGTCCAGGCCTGCCGCGGGCGCTGCGCCGCCAAACAACGTGGCCGGCGCGTCTGTCCGCGCCGTCCCTGAGACTAGTGACGCCAACTTCAGCTCGGCCCGGTGCTCGTAGGGCACGTAGCACACGCCGACGTCCGCGCAGCCCTGCGAAACCGCGCTGAGCACGATCGCCGGCACGCCCGCGTCCGCGCGCTCGAACGGCAGCACGATGCGCAGGCTACCGCGGTAGGTCTCGACCTCGCCGAAGAACTCGTCGCGGTGGCGCTTCCCGTCGGGCAATCGCGCGTTGCCGAGTTTCACCTCTGCGGGCGCCGCCGTGAAGCGGAACCGGTCGCGGTACATGTAGTACCCCGGCGCGATCTGATAGCTCACCTCGATCGAGCGCTCGTCCATCAACCGCGCGGCGAAGCGGAACGCCTTGTCGGGCTCGAGCAGCTCCGGCTCGGCGCCGTGGGCGAGCGCGGAGACGATCAGCAACAGTACCGGCAGAAAACGCGCAATGCGCATACGAATCAAGCGTTGGAGCTTACCCCAGGGTTGAGGCGAAGCCTATCTCCCTTTTTGCCTAACCAGAGTTTGAGCGTAGCTGGAAATCGGAGTTCCCTGCGTTCGCAGCCATCACGCTCGAACGCGCTGCAACTGGACCTCCCCGCCGGGTCGCTCAGGACAGGACGTCAAACCGAGCCATCATGGCGTGGTCTTCGTGCTCCAGAACGTGGCAGTGCATCACGTATTTGCCGGTGTAATCCGTGAACTTCACGATGATGCGGGCGCTGCCCCCGGCCGGCACGACCACCGTGTCCTTCCATCCGGCGTGCGTGGCTGGCGGCGCAGCCCCGTTGATATCCAGGATCTGGAACACGGCTTGGTGGATGTGGATCGGATGGTCCATGCCCATCATCATGCCCATGTTGGTGAAGCGCCAGATTTCGGTGGCGCCGAGCTTGGGGCTCGCGATCACGGTGTTCGGGTCGAAGGCGGCACCATTTATGGTCCACGTGCCTGCACCCATCATGCCCGCTAAGGCGAAATTGCGCTGAACCGTCGCCGTGGCGGGATCGAGCCTTGTGAGCGGCCGCAGCGTCGATGGCACCACGCTCGTATCCGTCGCCGTGGTGGTGCAGTTGAAGCGCATGAGGTTGTAGACGGTGCTGGTACTGCTCACCAGGGTATTGCACAGAGTCACGTTGGAACCGACCGCGATGCCCGAGAAGTCGATCACCACGTCAGCGCGCTCGGCCGGAGCAAGCGTGATGGAGGTGACCGTGACCGGCGCGGGCAGCAGCCCGCCCTCCATACCGATTACCGTGAACGACTGATCGTTGCTGAGCGCCAGGCGATAGAAACGAGCGTTCGAGCCGTTCAGGATGCGGAAACGGTACCTGCGCGCGGAGATGTTGAAGTACGGCTGAAAAACGCCGTTGATGAGGATCGTGTTTCCAGTCTCGCCCAACATGTCATCCGTGTAAACGAGCTGGCCGTTGGCGTCGAAGTTGCGGTCCTGGATCACGAGCGGAACTTCGTGCTCGCCGCTCGGCAGGCCGAGGCTCTCTTCGTAGTCGTCGGAAAGGAGGTAGAAGCCCGCCATGCCGTACCACACATGCGGACCGGTGACGTCCATGGTGTGATCGTGGTACCACAGCGTGGCCGGGAGCTGGTTGTTGGGATAGGTATAGGTGCGGTTGGCGCCGGGGTTGACATAGTCGATCGGGAAGCCGTCGTCCGCCGACGGCGTGTGACCGCCGTGCAAATGGATCACCGTCTTGCCCGTCACACCTCCCAGACTGGTCGCCGGCAGGCCGTTATGGAAGTTGACGATGCTCTGGCGTCCAACGCGGGCGCGGATCGTGGGGCCGGGCGTTATGCCATTGAAGGCGATGACGCGTGTGGACTTGCCGGGAATGATTTCAACTTCGGTCTCTGCGATATTGAGATCGTAGTAGTCGCTGGTCGCATCCGACGACGTCGGTGCGAGCACCGGCGGGATGGTCAGCGGTCGACCGAACGGCGTCGTAGGGACAACCGGTTCACCACTACCGTCTGCACCATTGCTTCCGCCGCCACCGCAGCCTGGCAGCAATGCCGCCGCTGCGGCGCCGAATGTCTTAAGGACCTGTCGCCTCGTAGCCACGCAATACCCTCAAAACCAGTGCACGAATCCGATACTCGCTCCGTAGCGCGGCCCGCCGTCGTTGAGGCCGGCGAAGGCCGTGCCCGTGAGCCATTGCCGTGTGCCCAGCGGATGCATGGCACCGACATATACTTCGAGCGGGTTGGGCGCGCCTGACACGCTTGCCGTGCGGCCCTCGATCGAGCCGTATAGACGCGTCGCACCCGCCCAGGTAGCCAGTCCGACCCCGTAGGTCCACAGGTCGGGAAGCGTCTGCCCGGGTGGATCGCCCGTCTTGATGAAGCCGCCGAGCAGGTTCAAGCGCACCGAATCGAAGTCGCGACCGAACGTCGCAAAGGCGCCCACGTCGGCCTCGCCGGTGCCGAATCCTTTCGCTTCGTCGCCGGTCGGCAGCTTAACCGCAAGCGACCCATAAAGCGACCAGTCTGTCCCCGCAGCCAGCTCGCGTCCGCCGCGTGTGACCGTGTCTCCGATGCCGGACTGCGTCGTGGACCCGCTCGCCGTCCGCGAATTGAGCGTCAGGTAAGGGACGGTCACACTGTAATCGTAGCGTGGCGCCGCATAGCCGAGCGTCGGGGCGAGGTAGAGGAGATCGCTGCGCGTGGGTGTGCCGAAGTCGCCCGTCCTGAAGCCGGCATTCAATTCGAAATAGGCGCGCCCCTCCTCCCCGCCGGCAAGGCCGGCCGCAAGCGCGAAGAGGAGCGCCAGGCAAAGCGCTACGTGATCGGCACGCGGTCGCGCCGCGCCGTGCCGCCGAAACCGGACAGCGGCTCGGCCACAACTGCCCCGAAGCGTCATCGTTACTGCTCACGGCTCAGCGCTGCCCCTTTTTCATTTCCTCCAGCATGCGGTTCATCTGTTCCGCCCGCTCCCTCATGCGCTTGGTCATCGCCGGATCCATCTTGCCCTGCGCCATCTGTTGCGACATCTCGCGCATCGTGACGGACATGTCCGCCATGAGTTTCGACATGTCGCGCGTGTGGGTCTGATCCATATGCTGCTGCTGACTCATGGTGCGCGACATATCGCTCATCGTGTCGTTCAATTGATGCATCATTCGGGACATCTCGCGCATCATCTCCTGATTCATCATCTGACCGCCCATCATCTGCTGCGACTGCTGTCCCGGCATGCCCTGCCCGGGCGTGCCCTTCGTGCCGCCCGACATCTGGGCGTGGACCGATGCCGCCGCAAAGGCGAGCATTGCCGCGGTCATCACCAATTGCCTTTTCATCGCTTTTTCCTTGAAGATGTAGTGGAACTTCGAACACGCCTCTGAGCAGAGCGCGCAAAATCACGCTGTTCAATCAAAAGCGCCGGTAAAGCCAGAACTTCTCATAGATCACTTTTCCGAGATGCAGCATCATGCTCGGACCCTTGAGTCGGATCGCCGGCGCAGGGTCGGCGTAGAAGTTGCCGCTACCGAAAGCGGCGCGGCCGTCGCCGGTTTCCACAAAGCACTCGCCGTCACCCGAAAACCGCCGCTGCTCTCCCTTACCCGTGATGGCTCGGACGATGTTATGCGCCACCACCTCCGCTTGGTTGTGGGCGAACACTCCCGCCTTGGGCAGCGGCTTGCCGATCGAGGTGAGCATGATTCCCGTCACGTCGCCGATTGCATAGACGCCGGGGAACTTGGTTTCCAGCGTGCCCCGGTCTACGGGGACCCAGCCGCTTTCGCCGCACATTCCGGCCTCGCGTACCACCTTTGGCGCGCGATGCGGCGGCAGGTAGGCGAGCAGATTGAAATCGGCTTCGGCGCCGTTGGCGAAAGCAATTTGGCGCTTGATGGGATCAACGCTGGTCACTGCGTGCCCGGGGTGATAGCCAATGCCTTTTGCTTCGACCATGTGCCGCAACGCCGCAGACACCTCGGGTCCGGCTACGGGCATGGGTCCCGGCTCGGGCGTGTAGAGGTCCACTTGGACGTCCTTGCGGACGCCGCGCCGGCGGCAATCGTATTCGAGCAGCATCGCCGCCTCGTTGGGGGCGGCCGGACACTTGAAGGGCATGGCTGCGACCAGAACAATGAGGCGGCCTTTGCTCAACTTCGGCAGCGCCGAGCACAGCGATTGGGACCCGGCGAGCGTGTAGATATTGTGCCCCGCCTGCGCAAGACCGGGAACGAGTTCCGGAGCGAGCTCCGCGCCGAGCGCAACGATCATATGGTCACCCGCCATTTCCGCGCCATTTACGCGGACCGTTCGCGTGGCCGGGTCGATGCGCTCGATCGAGCCGCGGACGATTTCGATTCCGCGCTTGGCCAGCGCGGCAATCGGGCGGGAGATCTGGCCGGGACGGCGCCGCCCGAGCATCAGCCATAGCAACGACGGCGAGAAGACGTGATCAGCCTCCTTCTCGACCAGCACCACCCGATGCTCGGGAGCGAGCCGCTGCCGCAGCCGTATCGCGGCGACGATGCCTCCAATGCCGCCACCGAGAATCAGAACCGTCTTGCCGGCTGCCATGGCTCAGAACACCAGCACTTTGTCGGCCCACTGCGTCCAGGCGGCAAGCTCCGCGAGGGTGCTCTTCTGCGTACCCTCGATCAGCTCGGCTTCGGAAACGCCACGCGCCTCCATGCAGGTGCCGCACACCCCGACCTTGCCGCCGCCTCGCGTTACGCGGTTGAGCATGAGTTGAATGTTGTAGAAACCCTCGGGCACCTTCTGCCCCGATTTCGCGCACGATGCCGCGTCGCCCAGCATGAACACGCGCACTTCCTCGCCCACCGCCTTGACGAGCGACCCTGCCAGCCGCAGCGCGTTGTAGCTGCGCTCCGTGCCATACGGCGGATCATTCAGGATGAAAAGAATATTCATGGTCGTATGAGACACCGCCAGCGCCAATGCCATGTTGACCTGGGTCAAACCGCGCGAATGTCTAGCGACGTTCTGCCAGCGTCCACTCTTGGTATGGCTGTCAGCCGGCTTTCCATCTCCGGTTGATGGGGTAAGCGCCGACGTCGTCGCGGAACGGCTGGACCAGCATTCGATCAAGCCGGAAGTCCCGCTCGGTGCGGAACTGCTCGACCCCGATGGTCATGCGCTCGTGCCCGCTCTCGGGCTCGGCGCGGTAGGTGCCGAACAGGCGGTCCCACCAGGGCAGCACGAAACTGAAGTTGCTGTTGGTTTCGGTTGCATCGACGGAATGGTGCACCCGGTGCATGTCGGGAGTGACCAGGAACCAGCGCAGCACGCGCTCCACCGCCGATGGAATGCGCACGTTGGCGTGATTGAACAAGGACAGCGCGTTGAATACGGCCTCGAACACGAGCACCGCGAGGACGGGCAGTCCCAGCGCGAAGATCACCGCGAACTTGATCGGTAGGGACAGGACGATCTGGATCGGATGAAAGCGGGCTCCGGTCGTCACGTCGAAGTCCACGTCGGCATGGTGCACGCGGTGCACGCGCCAGAGCGCCGGCACGGCATGAAACATCAGGTGCATCAGATACATCGTCAGATCGAGCGCCAGCAGAGCGAACGCGAACGCCGGCAGGTCCGGGACGGGGAACATGTTGAGCAGGCCGACGCCGCGTTCGCCGGCGAATACCGCTACGCCGACCGCGGCCGACGGGAACAACACGCGGACCAGGAGGACGTTGATAATGGCAACCGCAATGTTATGGGTCCAGCGAGCCGGCTTCGAGACTCCCAGGACGCGCCTCGGCGCAAGCAGTTCCCATGTCGCCATCAGGACGAACATGCCAAGGAAGAACCCCAGTCGGATCGCCGGGTCGTTGCCGAGAAGAAACGCGTCGAGGGACATGGCTTACAGTGATACACTTAAACAATTGATCGCTTGAATACTTGCATATCATGAGCGGCATGTCAAACCGGGAGTTCAAGACCGAGCTGTTCGAGCAGTTCGCGCGCGTCAGCCAGGCGCTTTCGAGCGGCAACCGGCTGGAGTTGCTGGAGTTTCTCGCGCAGGGCGAGCGCAGCGTGGATACGCTGGCGCAGCTCACGGGGATGACCGCGGCCAACACCTCGCAGCATCTGCAGCAGCTCCGCAAGGCCGGGCTGGTGGCTTCCCGCAAGGACGGGCAGTTCGTGATCTACCGGATCGCCGGGGGCGGGGTGGTCAGGCTGCTGATGGCGCTGCGCGAGGTGGCGGAAAACAATCTTGCCGACGTCGAGCGGCTCATCAAATCGTTTCTCAGGAAGAAGGACAACCTCGAGCCGGTGTCCGCCGACGAGCTGCGAAAGCTCACCCGTCGGGGCGCAGTGACCGTCGTCGATGTGCGCCCTCCCGAGGAGTACGCCGCCGGGCATGTGTCCGGCGCAATCAACCTGCCGCTACCCGAGTTGGCCAAGCAACTGCACAAGCTGCCCGCGAATCGCGAGATCGTGGCCTATTGCCGCGGCCCGTACTGCCTGCTTTCGTTCGACGCGGTCGAAATGCTCCGCTCGAAGGGCCGCAAGGCGCGGCGCCTCGCCGACGGCTATCCGGAGTGGCAAAGCGCCGGTTTGCCCGTCGATCGCGGCGCTCCAGAATCCTCCCGCTAGAGTTCTATTGGCCCGCCGGGGCGTTCGCCGCCGGCCGGGTGGCCGGGAGCGCCCGGGTCAAGGAAGCTTGACAGCCTGGATATCGGCCCTGGCGCCGATCCCGAGGGTCTTGTTGAACGATACTTGATGACCGCGGGTAGTGATGTTGTCGTCATGCACCGCGAAGCCGATGTTGTAGACGCCGCCCTCCTTGAGGGGTTTGTCGTCGTCATTCGCGAGGCCGAGAGGACGGATGACCACGACGGTCCACGTGCCGTCCCTCCAACTGGAGACGGCGTTGTTGTCGGCGGCCGACCCCTTGGCGTTGTCGCGGCTGACGAAGTAATCGGGAATCATGTCGCCCTCCTTCCAGCCCGCGTTGGGATCAAACGGCACCGCGTTCTGCTCGCGGATCAGGAAATGCTCGCCCTTGCGCAACTGGTCGGCGGTGATCGACTTGTAGCCGACCTTTTTCTCGTCCCACATGAATCTGGGCGCATGCGTCTTCGCGTCGGCATTTCCGCCGAACATGTTCGAGCCCGAGTCGAAGTTGCGCCACTCGAGGACGTAGCCGTCGTCGGCCATGCCGGCCGGGTGCGAGCGGTGCGCGCGCCACTGGATCAGATCGACGAAACCGCCGGCGGCCTTGATCTTGTTGATCTCTTCAACTGACTTGCCGCTCTTCCAGTCCGACGGATCATTGCGGCTGGCGGGCAGGTACTTGCGCACGTCGTTCCTCTTGAGCGCGCTGAGCAGCGCGTTGGCTTTCATCTCGTCGCCGGTGAACTGTCTGGGCATATCACGCTGGCCGTCATGGCAAGTCAGCCAGCAGCCCTGCTGCGCGAACAGCGGCACCTTGCCGTCATCTATCATGATCGTCATGCGGTCCTCGTAGATGCCAGGCTGCTTGCCTTCCTGCACCACCTTGTCGAGCTTGGGGTAACCGTAGACCTTCCATTCCTTGCCATCGAAGCGCAGGTACTGGTGCTCCGTGCCGGGGTGCGGGTTCAGCGTCTTCCATTGGAAACGAAGGTAGGCACTCGTGGCATCGTAGGCAGCTTGGAACTTCAGGTCGACGGTGCCGTTCTTGCCTTTGACCGGCATCGGCTCCAACGGGCCGCCCTTGACGATCTTGTCGCCCATGGCCTTTTCTTTGCCCGTATGGCAGGTGACACATGCGCCGCCGGTCTGGACCACGCCTGATCCCGGATGGGCGGCGGTGCGCAACCATTCGTAGGACGACTGGCCGGGATAAAACAGCGTTACGTTGGCGACGGGAATCTTCGACCAGTCGATCTTGGCCGGATCGGCGGCCACGGCGGGCGCCGCGGCAAAGACCAAGCTGATTATCAATGCAATCTTTTTCATAACACGCTCCTATGGCGGCCACAGTGAACTGTCCTCCAGTTGAATGTAAAGGATCGGCCGGCAATTCGATTGATCCAGATCAATAAGCCGTATTCCGCCACCGTCGCCAATGGATCGCGACGCGCAGTACATGCGGGGATCACGTCCGAAGCGCGCAGGTTGTCGCACGCAGTCGGCCGGCCACGCCTATCTGGATGTGTTCCTTTAGAGGATCGCGCCGTCAGTCGCTCGGGCGTTGTTGTGCGACGCCTTGGCCAAGGCGAGCTCCGACCGCGCCTGCGCGATCACGTTTCGCGCCGCCGAGAGACCCAGCGCTGCCATGATGACGGCAACCGCCAGATCAGGCCAAACCGTCCCGGTCCCGAGTACCCCGAGCGCTGCAAGCATCACGGCGACATTGCCGATGGCGTCGTTGCGGCTGCACAGCCACACGGACCGCATGTTGGCGTCGCCGGCGCGATAGGCGTAGAGCAGTGCGGCCACGCCGACGTTGGCGGCAAGCGCGAGCAAGCCGATGGCGCCCATGGTGAACGGCTCGGGCGGCACGCCGCTCCAGGCGCCGTACGCCGCGGCCGCGAGCACGAACACGCCGTACGCGGCCATGCAGAAGCCCTTCACGAGCGCGGCCCGCGCGCGCCACGCAAGACCCCTGGAAAGCACGGCGAGAGACAGGGCGTAATTCGAAGCGTCCCCGGCAAAGTCCACGCCGTCGGCGAGGAGCGACACCGACCCCGACGCGAAGCTCCCCGCGACTTCGACGACGAACATCGCCGCGTTCACCGCGAGCGCGATCCACAGGATGCGGCGATAGCGCGGGTCGGCGGCCTGCTCTTCTGCCGGAACGGTGCAACAGCTATGGGCCATCGAAGGAACACGACCGACCACTTGGGATCTCGCCGGTGCGGGCATCGCCCTCGCGGGTATGGCCGTGATTGTCCTGCAACCCGAGTGATCGGAAGCGACAATCACCGCCGGATCGCGCGCGAACCGGCTACGCCTTCGCCCCGCGCAGGACGATGGTGTGGGCGCCAAGGCCGTGGGCGACCCGGCGCGTGTCGGGGCTGACGCTGCCGGCGAAATAATCGAGGCGACCGATCACCTCGGCGTCCAGGCCCGCCGCTCGCAGTTGCGCGAGGTAGTCATCCTCGACCACCGCGCCGACCACGCACTCGGCCCAGAGCTTCGGGTCGGCGCGCGCTTTGTCGGACACCGGCGTGGCGACCGAGATGTCGGCGATCTGCAGCCGGCCGCCCGGCTTGAGCACGCGGGCAATCTCGGCAAACGCGCGGGGCTTGTCCGGCACTAGGTTGAGCACGCCGTTGCTCGTGACGACGTCGACGGAAGCGTCCGGCAGCGGGATCTGCTCGGCGTTTCCCTCGATCGGCTCGACGTTGGCTGCGCCCATCGCCGCGACGTTCCGGCGCAGCTTGTCGAGCATCGCGAGCGTCATGTCGAGGCCATAGACCTTGCCGCGCGGGCCGGTCAGGCTGCTCGCGATCAGAGTGTCGGTCCCGGAGCCGGAACCGATATCGAGAACCCGGTCGCCCTCCCGGATCGCGCCCGCGGCGAACGGATACCCGACGCCCGCGAACGACTCCGGAGCGGCGGCGGGAAGGAGGTCGAGCTGGGCGCCCGGGTAACCCACGAAGAGGCAGGCGAGGCGTCCGGTCGGAAAATGGAACGTCTTCCCGGGATGCGTGGCCACGTCGGTGTACATCTCGACCACGGCTTTGAAAATGAACTCCTTGTTATTGCTGAAGACGGCGACCATAGCTCGGCAGGCCTAGAAGCTCTCGAACAGGTTCTTGATGCGCTCGCGCACCGTCCCGTCCGGGCCGTCCTTCTTCAGCTCGCCCAGCTTCGCCTTCAGCCGCGCCTCGAACTCTGCGCGCGAATAGCAGCTGTGGCACGTGTGCAAGTGTCGTTCCAACGTCGCGCGCTCGGCCTCGCCGAGCTCGTGGTCGACATACTCGAAGATTTGCCTGAGCGCTTGTTCGCACTCGATCTCGTGCTTGGTCATCGGATGGACCCTTTCTCTTTACGCCCTGCCGCCTCGGCAGTTGCCTGTGGCGGCGCACCCGCGCCGCCTTCGTCGGCTTCGCGCAACGCGGCAGGGACCGCGTTCAGCCCGTAGTCCCGCGCCTGCTGCCAGAGGATCTTCTGCAACGCCCCGCGGGCGCGCGCCAGGCGCGAGCGCACCGTCCCCACCGGGATGCCGAGCGCCTCGGCGATCTCCCCGTAGCTGAACTCCTCGAGGTCGGAAAGGATCACCACCACCCGATGATGCTGCGGGAGGCTGGCGAGCGCCCGGTCGAGATCCTCGCGCAGCAGCTTGTCGAGGAACTCCTGCTCCGGGTTGCTGAACCAGAGCAGGAAGGGCTGGTGCATCTGCTCGAAGATCGAGAACTGCACTGCCTCTTCTTCGGCCTCGTCGCAATCGAGGGACTCAAGCCGCGGCCGCGCGCCGGCGCGGCGCAACTCGCTCACGAAGGTGTTGTGAAGGATGCGGAAAATCCAGGCGCGGAACGCGGCCTCGTTCTCGAGGCTATCGAGCGCGCGCCAGGCCCGCAGCACCGTTTCAGCCACGAGATCCTCGGCGTCGGCGGGGTTGCTCGCGAGCCGCCGGGCAACACCGTTCAGGCTCCCCAGCAGAGCGAGCACCTGCTCTTCGAAAGCCTTGCGCGAGATGCCCATCCCACCTCCCCTAATCACAAGGACGCGCCGGCCGGCGAATCGGTTCCATCGACTGTCGCGCGACACCCAGCGCCGCCCCCGGCCACTTCAGCCGCCGCAATTGTAAGCCCTTATTCGCAAGGAGCATTCCGACACACGCAGGGGATCGGTGGAACCGATTGCGCGGCGACCGCGTCTTGGACGATGAAGGCAGCGTTCTTCGTACAGGTCAACCACCAAGGAGATCCCGGCAATGACTACCACTACCGCAACCAAAGTCACTCAGCGCGTGGACACTGTTTCGCTCGAGCAGAAAGTCAAGGCGATGTATCGCGACGTGGCCCTCGATCCGCACGGCGAGTTCCACTTCGAGATGGGGCGCGTACTCGCCGAGCGGCTCGGCTATGCGCCCGCCGACCTCGACGCGATCCCGAGCGAAGCCATCGACTCGTTCGCGGGCGTGGGCTACTACTTCGACCTCGCCGACCTGAAGCCGGGCGAGACCGTAGCCGATCTCGGCAGCGGGTCGGGGACGGACAGCTTCATCGCCGCCGGCAAGGTCGGCAAGACCGGCACCGTGATCGGCGTCGACATGACCGACGAGCAGCTCGCCAAAGCGGAGCGCCTGCGCGCCGCGGCGGGGTTCGGCAACGTCAGCTGGCGCAAGGGCTACATCCAGGCGACCGGCCTCGCCGATGCGTCGTGCGATGCGGTCATCAGCAACGGCGTGTTCAACCTCGCACCAGACAAGGGCGAGGTCTTCCGCGAGGCCGCGCGCCTGCTGAAAGCCGGCGGCCGGCTGGCGCTTGCCGACATCGTCACCGAAGTCGCGCTTCCCGACGGCATCACCGGCGACCCGACGTTGTGGGCCGCCTGCATCGGCGGTGCGATGCAGGTCGGCGACTACGTCTCGGCGATCGAGGCCGCGGGGCTCCGGGTGAAGCGGGTGAAGGATAACCCGCAGTACCAGTTCACCTCGAGAAGCGCCCAGGGCGCGACGAAGAAATACGGCGTCAAGAGCGTCTCGCTCGTGGCCATCAAGTAATGAGTTCTTTGCCGTCGGCGCCGAGGGGAGCACCCGCCGGCACCGGCGATTTTTCAACCGACCCCAGGAGGAATCTGACTATGACGCAAAACACGAAATATCTGTTCACCGTAACCCACTACGACGGCGACGCCGACCGTGTGGCGACCCCACTGGTGCTCGCCAACAGTGCACTCGCGGCCGGCGCCGACGTGCTGCTGTGGCTCACGGTGGACGGCGCGGAGCTCGGAAAGCGAGGCGCGGCCGACAAGGTCGTTGCGAAGAGCTTTCCGTCGGTTGCCGAGCTCCTCAAGACCTTCACCGAGAACGGGGGGCGCATCGGCATTTGCCCGCCGTGCGGGAAGACCCACGGCGTGACCGACGAGAACATGCTGAAGAAAGGCGAGTGGATGGGCGCCGCCGCGGTGCTTGCCGCCGCCCAGGATCGCCAGGCGTTCTCGTTCTGACATCGACCCACATCACAGGAGAACACCATGAAAGCATCAATCGTTACGACCTTGGCCGCGGTCACCGTTGCGCTCGGCGCACTGGGGCCGTCGGCCGTGCGCGCACAAGCCCACACCGACCACCTCATGGTGGTGCCGGCCGAGCTCAAGTGGGCGGACGCCCCGGCCGTCGCGCCGGGCGCCAAGATCGCGGTCGTCGAGGGCCCGCTCAACAAGGCCGTCCCGTTCACCTTCCGGCTCAGGCTGCCGGAGAACACCAAAGTCGCGCCCCATACACACCCGGCGTACGAGCGGGTGACGGTGCTCTCGGGCACCTTCTACTTCACTGCCGGGGACAGCTACGACCCGGCGAAGACCCGGGCGCTCGGACCGGGCAGCTTCGCGATCATGCCGCCTGGCACGCCGATGTTCGGCTACACGAAGGAGGAGACCATCATCCAGTTGCACGGCGTCGGTCCGTGGGGCCTGACCTACCTGAACCCGGCGGACGATCCGAGAAAGAAACAGTAACCGACGCGTGCGGAGCGGTCGAGTTCGTCGGCCGCTTCGCGCTCGGCGGACCATCCAGACTTTACTGAATGCCGGCTAACGCGTTGTGGAAGTCAGAGCCTCGTCCACTAGCGCCTTCAACGGCTCGTAACCGAAGGTGGGTAGCGGCTTGCCGTTCACGAAAAACTCCGGAGTCTTGGTAACGTTGAGCGCCCGCGCATCGTCAAGGTCCTGCGCAATCACGCGGGCGATTTCGGGTGCGACCATGTCGGCTCTCATCTGCCCGAGATTCAGGCCGAGTCCCTCAAGGTGCTTCCAGACCAAGGCCACCTGCGCCGTGTGGTGCGGCGCCCAATCGGCCTGCGCAGCCAGCAATGCTTCCAATACCGGCCAGAATTTTCCCTGTTTGCGTGCTGCCTCGAGCACCGCCACCACTTTGTCCGAACCATGGTGGAAGGGCGCGTAACGCAGCACCAGACGAATCCTGTCGGGATTCGCCGCCATCATTTTCTTGACCAGCGGATAGAATGCCCGGCAGGTCTCGCAGGCGGGATCGAGAAACTCGACGATCACGACCGGCGCATCGGCCTTGCCGAGTGTAGGTGAGTGCATTCGCACAAGATGCGTGCGATTGCGCTCGGCCAGTTGCGCGGACTGGTCTGTTTTTACGCTCATGTAAAGCAGCGTTCCCAGCAGGAACACCAGCAGCAGGATTACGGCGGAAACGATGAACATCGTTTTCTGCTTCATTTTGAACCCCGGAAATATGCCAGAACAAACAATGCAATGATGGTTGAAAAAGCCACGGCCGACAACAGAGGAATTGTCACAAAACCGAACCACTCGATCACCTTTTCCGAGCACGGCACCCCCTGCGTACAGGGCTTGATGCCTTCGGGGATCACCCCGGCGATCAGCAGCAGGTGAAAGACGGCGACAAGCCAGCCGAGCGCAGCCAACGGCAGCGCGTAGCGGACCACTTTCCGGTCGAACGGAAAGAGTCCGATTGGCAGTATCAGCACCAGCGGAAACATGAAAATGCGTTGGTACCAGCACAGAGCGCAGGTCGGCAATTGCATAACTTCGCCGAAAAACAGCGCGCCAAGCGTCGAGGCGCTGGCGACCAGCCAGGCAGCAAAGATCAGCGTCCACGCTGTTTCGTCGCGCATGCGTGCAGAGGGTTGCATGGTACTCATCGATGAATTGCTACCATCAAACCCGGCGGCGCTTTTTTCCGGTGCCGGATACGCCGAGCGAATTCCGGAAACCAGAGCGGACCGTCCTTGCTCCCATGGCGCGCGGCATATCCGCGCGCGATTGCCGCGGCCAGCAGCCGCAGCCGGGTCGGGTCGGGCCGCTTACTTATCATGCCTGCTCCAGTTGCGGCACCAACCCTGGCGCGCGCACCATCTTACTTGACCGAGGTGATCACGTAGTCAGACCCCTGCTGCACGAACTCGAACTCGACTTTCTTGTCCTGCGAAAGCTTGCCGAGCAACGCCTTGTCCTTGACCGTGAAGCTCATGGTCATCGCCGGCCATTTCATGGATTGAACGGGGCCGTGCGCGAGCGTCACCTTGCCGGCCGCGGGATCGACCTTCTTCACCGTGCCGACACCTTTGTGCGTTGTGCTTTCGGATTTCTTCTCGCCCCCCATGTCTTTCACGTCCATGCCCTTCATATCCATGCCTTTCATGCCGCTGGACTGGGCATGGCTCAATGGAATAAACAGAGAAAGAACGGCGGCGAGAAAAAAACGATACGCTTGTTTCATGTCAGTGCTTCCTTTCATTAGGGGTTAGAAGTGGTGGAACATCGGAAACGCTCTTGAATTTCCCGATGACCGGCGCGACGTCGGCGGGGATCGCGCAGTAAGAGATCGTGGCCGCGGCAACGTACATCCGATCCTGAGCTTATCGTCGTTCACCCTCAACGCGGCTCCGTCAAGTCTTCGCGCTTGCGCAGGTATTCTTCGCGCGAAATTTCTCCGCGAACGTACTTTTCGTCCAAGAGATCCAGAGCCGATCTGTTCGCCTCGGCCGCGGGCGGCGCTGCGGACATGTGACGGTCTCGCCCGCCGCCATGCATGCCCCACGGCGAGAAAAACGCAATCACCATAACCGCCACCATCATGACCACCATGACAGTTCCCACATCGCCTTTTTGAAAACGCCGCGGCATTTTCCAGCCTTTCCAAGTCTGCAATTCCGACGAGCAATCCGCGCGGGCACGATTGGCGAGCCGCACGCGCACGGCGACTGCCCTGCCGATGTTTCGCGTCACGACCTTCACGGCTCATCCCGAGGCGGTACCCTGCGCGGGCGCGGCGCCCTCGCGCGCGCGGCGAAGCTGCCAGCCCTTGACCACGGCGTAGATCGAGGGGATCACGAGCAGCGCCAGTACCGTGACCGAGACCATGCCGCCGACCATCGGCGCGGCGATGCGGCGCATCACCTCGGAACCGGTTCCCGTGCCCCACATGATGGGAAGCAGCCCGCCGACGATCGCCGCCACCGTCATCATGATCGGGCGCACGCGCATCAGCGCGCCCTGGATGACGGACTCGTGCAAGTCCTCGCCGGTCACGCGCTCCCCGGCCGCCTCGCGCCTGGCGCTCGCGGCCGCAAGCGCCTGGTCGATGTAGATGAGGATCACCACGCCGATTTCCGCCGCAACGCCGAGCAGCGCGATGAAGCCGACGGCAACCGCGACGCTCATGTTGTAGTCGAGCAGATACATCAGCCAGATGCCTCCCACCAGAGCGAACGGCACCGAGAGCATGACGATCAGCGTCTCGGTGAGCCGCCTGAAGTTCATGTACAGCAGAACGAAGATGATCACGATGGTGAGCGGCACGACCACCTTGAGCTTCTCCTTCGCCCGCTCCATGTACTCGAACTGTCCGCTCCAGGTGACGAAATAGCCCGGCGGGAACTTGACGTTTTCGCTCACCGCCTTCTGCGCGTCGGCGACGTAGCCGCCGATGTCCCGGTCGCGGATGTCCACGTAGATGTAGGCCGCAAGGAGCGCGTTTTCCGTGCGGATGTTCGGCGGGCCCTTGACCAGCCGTACTTTCGCCAGTTGCCCGAGTGGCAGCATCGCGCCGCTCATGGCTGGCGCCGCAGCGCCCATCACGGGCACCAGGACCTGGGAGGCGATCGCCTGCGGATCGCTGCGGAAGTCGCGCGGATAGCGCACGACCACGCCATAGCGCTCCAGGCCCTCCACGGTGGTTGTGACCATGTCACCGCCGAGTGCCGTGGAAATCACATCCTGCAGATCGCCCACGGCGAGCCCATAACGGGCAAGCGCGATGCGGTCAGGCTCGATGTCGATGTAGTAACCCCCGGTCAACCGTTCGGCGTACGCGCTGGTCGTGCCCGGCACTCCCTTCACCACTGATTCGACCTCCTTCGCCACGCGCTCGATCTCCGTCAGGTCCTTGCCGAACACCTTGATGCCGATCGGCGTGCGGATTCCGGTGGCAAGCATGTCGATGCGCGCCCTGATTGGCATGGTCCAGGCGTTGGCGATGCCGGGAAACTGCAGTGCCGCGTCCAGTTCCGCGATCAGCCTGTCCATGGTCAGGCCTGGGCGCCATTCGCTCTCGGGTTTCAGGTTGATCACGGTCTCGAACATCTCGAGCGGTGCCGGATCGGTGGCCGTATTGGCGCGCCCAGCCTTACCGAAGACCGATTCGACTTCGGGAAAGCCCTTGATGATCTTGTTCTGGGCCTGCAGGATCTCTGCCGCCTTGGTCACCGACAGTGACGGCAGCGTGGTGGGCATATAGAGGAGTGTCCCCTCGTTCAGCACCGGCATGAATTCGGCGCCAAGCCTCAGTGCCGGATAAACAGTGATCCCGAGCACGACAATTGCGGCGAAGACCGTGAGTTTGCGCCAGTGGAGCACTGCGCTGATGATCGGCCGGTAGCCCCAGATCAGAAAGCGCGACAACGGGTTACTGCGCTCCGGCGGAATGCGGCCGCGGATGAATAGCATCATCAGTACGGGCACCAGAGTGATCGAGAGCAGCGCCGCACCCGCCATGGCGAAGGTCTTGGTGTAGGCGAGCGGACTGAACAGCCGCCCCTCCTGCGCCTCCAGCGTGAATACGGGCGTGAACGACACGGTAATGATGAGCAGGCTGAAGAACAGCGCCGGCCCCACCTCCTTGCTTGCATTGATGATCGCATCGAGTCGCGGCGCGTCAGGCGCGAGGCGCTCCAGGCGCTTGTGCGCGTTTTCGATCATGACGATCGCCGCGTCGATCATGGCGCCGATCGCGACGGCAATGCCCCCCAGGCTCATGATGTTCGAATTGATCCCCATTCTGTGCATCACGATGAAGGCAATCAACACGCCGATGGGGAGCATGATGATCGCTACGAGCGCGCTTCTGACGTGCGACAGGAACACGATGCACACCAGGGCCACGATCAGGCTCTCCTCGAAGAGCGTCCAGGTGAGCGTGCCGATCGCTCGGCGAATCAGCTCTGATCGGTCGTAGACCGCCTTGATCGAGACGCCCTCCGGCAGCCCAGCCGAGATCTCGGCGATCCTGCCCTTCAGGTTGTCGATCACGTCCAGTGCGTTCTCGCCAAAGCGCGCCACTGCGATACCGGCCACCACCTCACCCTCACCGTCAAGCTCGGCGATCCCGCGCCGCTCCTCTGGCACGAGTTCCACGCGCGCCACGTCGCGGATCAGCACCGGCGTGCCACCCTCTGCCTTGACCACGAGCAGTTCGATGTCGGCGACGCCCCGCAAGTAGCCGCGACCGCGCACCACGTATTCGGTCTCAGCCATTTCGACGACGCGGCCGCCGACATCGCGGTTGCTGTCCCGGATTACCTGTATCACCTTCATCAGCGGCACACCGTAGGCGTGCAGCAATCGCGGGTTAACCGTCACCTGGTACTGCCTGGAAAAACCGCCAACACTGGCGATCTCCGAAACCCCGCGCGCCTTGGTGAGCTGATAACGGATGAACCAGTCCTGGATCGCGCGCAATTCCTCCAGCGTGCGGTTCTTCGCCAGGACCGCGTACTGGTATACCCAGCCAACCCCCGCCGAGTCCGGTCCGAGCGAGGCTGTGACGCCGCGCGGCAGGCGCCCCGAAACGTAATTGAGATACTCCAGGACTTGCGACCGCGCCCAGTAGATGTCGGTGCCGTCCTCGAAAATGATGTAAACAAACGAGGCGCCGAACACCGAGAGCCCGCGAACTACCTTGGAATTCGGCACCGCGAGCATCGCGGTCGTGAGCGGATAAGTGACCTGGTCTTCGATCACCTGCGGCGCCTGGCCGGGGTACTCGGTGTAGACGCTGACCTGAACGTCCGAACGGTCGGGGATCGCGTCAACCGGCATCGTTGATACCGAGGAGATGCCCGCCGCAACGACGAAGAATGTCGCGA
>CAYSFD010000008.1:0-57243 GCA_964430565.1 uncultured Enterobacteriaceae bacterium | reverse complement strand
GACCCGCACCACGACCGGACCGCTTGCCGGAATCAGCATCCTGCTGCCGCTCACTTTCGGTCTCAACGCGACCAATGCAATCGTGATGCTCGCCGGTATTTATTACGGCTCGCAATACGGCGGATCGACCACTTCGATTCTGTTGCGCATTCCGGGCGAAGCCGCCTCGGTAATGACCTGCATCGACGGCAACGCCATGGCGAAGAAGGGCCGCGCCGGCGCCGCGCTGTGCATCGCCGCGGTCGGCTCGTTCGTCGCCGGCACCTTCGGCGTGGTGCTGCTCACGCTGGTGGCGCCACCGATCGCGGACTTCGCGCTGGGATTCGGCCCGCCCGAATACGCCGCGCTCCTGATACTCGGGCTCATCTTCCTCGCCTACATGTCGACGGGCTCGCTCCTGCGCACGCTGCTGATGGCCGCCCTGGGACTGCTGCTCGGCACCATCGGCATCGACGTGATGAGCGGCCACTTCCGCTATTCGTTCGACATTCCCGAGCTCGGCGACGGCATCGGCATCGTGCCGGTCGCGGTGGGCCTGTTCGGGCTCGGCGAGATCCTGTCCACGCCGAGCCGGCAGGTGACGACCGAGGTGATCCGCCCCCGGCTGCGCGAGCTGTGGCCGAGCCGCGAGGAATGGCGGGCGTCCGCGTTGCCGATCGCGCGCGGCTCTGTGCTCGGCTTCGTCATCGGCATCATTCCGGGCTCGGCCCACATCATTTCCAGCTTCATGTCCTACGCGCTGGAGAAGCGCGTGTCGAAGACACCGGAGGAGTTCGGCAAGGGCGCGGTCGCCGGCGTTGCCGGGCCCGAATCGGCCAACAACGCGGCCTCGACCGGCTCCTTCGTGCCGATGCTGGCGCTCGGCATCCCGACCGGGCCGGTGACTGCGGTGCTGATGGCGGCGCTGCTGATCCACGGCGTGCCGCCGGGACCGACGCTGGTGAACGATCATCCCAGCGTGTTCTGGGGCTTCGTCGCCTCGATGTACGTCGGCAATCTGATGCTGCTCGCGCTCAACCTGCCGCTGGTCGGCGTGTTCGTGAACCTCCTGCGCATCCCCTATGCGTATCTGTATCCGCTCATCATCATGTTCTGCGTCATCGGCGTGTACGGGGTCAACAACTCGATCATCGACGTCTGGATCATGCTGATCATGGGCGCCGTCGGCTACGGCCTGAAGAAGTTCGGATTCGACCCGGCGCCGCTGGTGCTCGGCCTGGTCATCGCGCCGATCCTTGAAATGTCGCTGCGCCAGTCGCTCATCATGTCCGACGGCAACTGGGCGATCTTCCTGCAGCGCCCGATCTCACTGGTGCTGCTGGCGGTAAGCGCGGGGCTGCTGACCTTGTCCGCCATTACCCAGATCTCGCGCCGCAGCGATTGGCGCCGCAAACTCGCGGAAGCCGGGAAAAGCAAAGAGCCCTGACAGCTGCTGGCGGTGCCTGCACCAGCGCCGGGTTGGGAGTAATCTGGGAAAGATCTCCACTGTCCTCTCGCATCAAGCGATGAAGCTGCCCCAGCTCCTCGGCATCGACTTCCCGATCATTCAGGCGCCCATGGCGGGTGTGCAAGGCAGCGCGCTGGCGGTGGCGGTATCCAATGCGGGCGGTCTCGGCTCGCTGCCTTGCGCCACGCTCAGCCTCGACGCTATACGCGATGAGCTCGCGAAAATCAGAGCGCGGACCAGTAGACCTTACAACGTGAACTTCTTTTGCCACACTCCCCCCACGCCGGATGCCAAGCGCGAGGCGGTCTGGCGGGCGGCGCTTTCGCCTTTCTACAGGAAGTATGGAATCGATCCGGCGATCATTCCCGCCGGGCCGGGACGCTCACCCTTCAGTGCCGAAGCCGCCGACGTGCTCGGCGAATTCAAGCCGCCCGTGGTGAGCTTTCATTTCGGTTTGCCATCGGCGGAATTGCTGGCACGAGTCAAAACTTGGGGCGCGAAGGTGCTCTCTTCGGCGACCACCGTTGAGGAAGCGCTCTGGCTCGAAGCGCACGGGGTCGACGCCGTCATCGCGCAAGGCCTGGAGGCCGGCGGGCATCGCGGCATTTTCCTGTCGGACGATCTGAGCACCCAGGTCGGCACGTTCGCGCTGTTGCCGCAGATCGTGCGCGCGGTGAAGCTCCCGGTCATCGCCGCCGGCGGCATCGCCGATGCGCAGGGCGCCGCGGCGGCCATGGCGCTGGGCGCGGCCGGCGTGCAGATCGGAACGGCCTACATGCTTTGCCCGGAAGCCACCACCAGCACGGTGCATCGCGCAGCGCTGAAGAGCGAGGCCGCGCGCCACACCGCGCTCACCAACCTTTTCACGGGCCGCCCCGCCCGCGGAATCATGAACCATGTAATGAAGGAGCTCGGGCCCATCTGCAGCGCCGCGCCTGCGTTTCCCCTGGCCACCTCGGCCATCGCCCCCTTGCGCGCCAGAGCCGAGAGCGAAGGCTCGGGTGATTTCTCTCCGCTTTGGTCCGGTCAGAATGCCAGCGGATGCAAAGAAGTACCGGCGGCCCGGCTTACGCTGGAATTGGCAGCCGCTCTCTAGCTCTTTGAAGCCCCAGGCGCGCGTGTTGCGCCCGTCTCTACGTTGGGAGTAGTCTGACGGCTGTTGCGCAACCGCTGCCTAGAGGAGAAATGAGATGACCTTATGTCCCGTCGCAATAGCAGTCGGATGCAGGAAATGTCCGGCATTCACAGTCTGTCCGCTGAAAAGCGTCATCGGCGACTACAGCAAGCCGGACGAAACGCCGCAGCAAGCCGACAAGACAAAGCGCGACGAAAAGAAGATGAAGTAATACGGCACTCGTCGTGCCGACGAGTGCACGCGGGCGCTAAGAACGGGGCAGCCTGATGCCCCTGCTGGTTGTGGCTCCCCGGGAATCTTTGGTTCGCCAGATAGAAAGTCAGCGGCGGGAGAGACCGGTAGCCTTGCGGTCGACCGATATGATGATCAGCGTCTCCGGAGCGCTGCGCATGCTGCTGTTGGAATAGGTCAACTGGCCCTCGCCCTTGTAAAAGGCCTGATAACGCTGCGTATCACCACCGAAATAAAACGGCTGGAAAGATCTGCCCGTGATATGAGTCTCCGAATCGTCGGGCCCTCCAATCAATTTCTCGACCCGGGTCCTGCTCATGCCGATTTCCACTTGCGCAAACTTGCTCTTGGCGGCAGGCGTGCCGAAAATCTCCCCGCTGATCTTGCCGTCCTTGGATTTCACTTGCCGTCCGTCTGTTCTCCCCGGCGCCGGGGCGGGCTTGGCTTTCGCGCTGGGTGCCGGGGCAGGCTCGGCTTTCGCGCTGGGTGCGGGTTGAGAAGCGGCAGGGGACGGCGCGTCGGTTGTCTGGCGCGTGGCGCAACCGAAAAGAAGAACCAGGCAGGCGCCGGAAATCAGCAAGTATTTTTGAAGCACGAGTCAGCTCCTATGTAAGGGAAAGGCGCGCGCAGTATAGATTAACGTTGCGGCCTGCGCTCACCCTTCCCCCTGCCCCGTCGCCACCGCCGCGACTTCGCGCGCGTCTTCCGGCGGCCGGTTGCCGCGCCACACGACGTGCAGGTCGGGCCTGAGCAGCAAAAGGTCGTGGCCGTACACCTGCCTCGGCGCGTCGTCCGGTAGTTCAAGCACCGTGAGCGGCGCGCCGCAGGCGCGCAACGCTTCCTCCAGCGCCGAGGTGTCGGCCCGGGTGCGGCCCAGGCGCAGCAGCGTGCAGCCCTCGAACGGAACGCGGTCCTGCATCGGCGAGCCGTCGGCGAGCCATACGTGCGGCAGGCGCGCGCCCGGCCACGTGGTCGGCTCGTAGGTGCGAAAGAGATGTTCGGGCCCGCCGGGAATGTCGCAGACGACGGGCGAATTCACGTAGCGGTAGCCGAGCTCGGCGCCGATCATCTCGTTTGACTTGGGCTGTTCGACGCTCGCGACGCGCACGAGGTTCTCGCGCGTGGCGACGCCCTCCGGCGTGTCGTCGCGGATGTTGGGCCGGTATTGCGCGCGCCATTTGCGCCGTCCGAGCGAAGCGTAGCGCGAAGCGCCGACGTTGCGGTCCCCGATCTGCCGCCGTTCGAATTCGTAGGAATCGAGCAGCGCCGGCCCGCCCCAGCCCTGCAGCGTCGCCGCAAGCTTCCAGGAAAGATCGATCGCGTCGCCGACGCCGGAGTTCATTCCCAGGCCGCCGGTCGGGATCACCAGGTGCACGGCATCCCCGGCGAGGAACACGCGGCCTTCCCGATAGCGGTCCGCAAGCAGCAGGTTTTGCCGCCACGGAGCGCAGGTGAGCATTTCGTACTTCACGGGAATCGCGACGGTGCGCTCGAACATCGCCTTCATGTCCTCGTCGCGCTCGACCACCGAGTGCAGTGTGAAGTGGCGCGTCGAGTCCTGCATGATGAGGAAGGTGCTGTTTCCGTCGGCGACGTGATAATGCCGGCCCCTGCCGGGGCCCTTGCCGATGGGAATTCGATCGAACAGCTCGTCGCAGCGGTACAGCGCCTGACGAAACTCGAGCAGATTGGCTTCGCCACGCAGCTTAATGCCCAGTTGCTTGCGCACCGTGCTCGATCCGCCGTCGCAGCCGACGAGGTACGACGCGCGGATCGCACCGCTGCTCGTCCGACCCGCGCCATCCGCATTCTTCACCTGCGCGGTGACGCCCGATTCGTCCTGCGTGAAGGATTCCAGTCGGCACCCGTAGCGCACGGTGACGCAGGGCAGCGCCTCGGCGATCGACTTCAGCAGCGGCTCGAGCGTATATTGCGAAATGAGCTGGTAGGGCTCGAGCGGCATGCTGCCGTCGTTGCAGGCGCGGATCTCGGCGCGCGCCTTTTCCACCGAAGGGTAGCGCTGGTGCACGAGCGGCGGCTCAGCCAGCGACAGGATGATGAACACATCCATCGGGACATCGGCGCGCAGCCCTGCGGCGCGCACCTTGTCGGCGATGCCCATGCGCCGGAAGATTTCCATGGTGCGCGCGTTGCAGCGCTCCATCTTGGGAAGGAACTGCGGCGCGTCCTTCTGCTCGATCAGCGTGCAGCGCACGCCGCGCTTGCCGAGGTCGATGGCGAGGGTGAGCCCGACCGGCCCGCCGCCGACAACGAGTACCTGCGTGTCCATGGGGCGCATTTTGCCTTATGCTGCCGGTTCCCATGACGATCGCAGAGAAGATCAAGGTGCGCGTGACCGAAACAGGGCAGACCCTGGACGTCGTCGTGTACAGCAAGCGGGCCGACCGGATCGAGGTGGTGCTCGGCGAAGGCATCCACAACGTCAAATGCGAGCTGACTCCGACTCGTATGGGCCTGTCCTATGCCGGCAGCGTGAGAGGGCGGGAGCTCATCTACGAGCGCAGTCGCGAGCAGGTTAAGACCGATATCGACAAGCTCAACCCGGCCCTGCGCGAACCCAGACGGCGCGGGTGACGAGGCCTTAGCGGCCGAACGGTCGGACTGCGGCAAGCGCCGCACCGTTACTTAAACCTCGTCGATCCAGGCCATTTGGATCGCTTCGAGGATCTTCTCGCCGCAGCGGCCCGGATCGTCGTCGAAGCCGTCCAACTCCTGCACCCACTTGGACAGGTCGGTGAAGCGCACCGACAAGGGATCCACGTCGGAGTGCTTCTCCGAGAGGGCTATCGCGATGTCAAGCGTATCGGTCCATTTCATGTTCAGCCCCCGATGCCTACTTGATTTCCTTCACCATGTTGATGGTGTATTTCGGGATTTCGATCGTGAGATCGCTGTCCTTGACGAGCGCCTGGCAGGAAAGCCGCGAGTTCGGCTCCAGCCCCCAGGCCTTGTCGAGCAGATCGTCCTCCTTTTCCTCTGACGGATCGAGCGTATCGAAGCCTTCGCGCACGATTACGTGGCAGGTGGTGCAGGCGCAGGACTTCTCACAGGCGTGCTCGATCTCGATACCGTTCTGCAGCAGGTTGTCGCAAAGGGATACGCCCAACTTTGCCTGGATGACTGTGCCGCCGGGGCACAACTCTTCGTGCGGGAGAACGATGATCTGCGGCATGGATCAGAGGCTCTCGACTTTCCTGCCGGCGAGCGCGCGCCTGATGGATCGATCCATGCGCCGCCCGGCGAACGCTTCCGTGGCGCGGTTGACGCGTTCGACGGCCGATTTTATGGTGCGATGATCGGTGCAGGATAGCGTCTTGCGCAACGCCTCCAGCTCCGCGCGCACCGTCGCCAGCTCCTCCGCCGAGAGAAGATCGGCATCCTCGCGCAGCGCTGCCTCCGTCGCCTCGATCATCCGTCCGCCTTCGACCTGCTGTTCCTTCAAGGCACGCAAGTGCACGTCCTCTTTGGCGTGATCGAAGGAGTCCCTCAGCATCTGCGTGATCTGCTCGTCGGTGAGCCCGTAGGAAGGCTTGACCGCGATTGCAGCCTCGACGCCGGTCGTCGCTTCGCGCGCCGCAACCGAGAGCAGGCCGTCGGCGTCCACCTGGAAAGTGACGCGGACGCGCGCAGCACCGGCGACCATCGGCGGAATTCCGCGCAATTCGAACCTTGCGAGGGAGCGGCAGTCGGAGACGAGCTCGCGCTCGCCCTGCACCACGTGGATGCTCATCGCCGTCTGGCCGTCCTTGTAGGTGGTGAACTCCTGCGCGCGCGCCGCGGGGATCGTGGAATTGCGGGGAATAACTCTTTCCGCGAGGCCACCCATAGTCTCGACGCCGAGCGAAAGCGGGATCACATCGAGCAGAAGCCAGTCGTCCCCGGAAGCCCTGTTGCCGGCGAGGACATTGGCCTGAATCGCGGCGCCGAGCGCCACGACCTTGTCCGGGTCGAGGTTGGTGAGCGGAGTCTGGCGGAACAATTCGGCGACCGATTGCTGCACGTGCGGCATACGGGTTGCGCCGCCGACCATCACCACGCCCTTCACATCGGCGACGTCGAGCGCAGCGTCGCGCAGCGCCTTGCGCGCGGGCCCCAGCGTCTTCCCGACCAGGGGCCGGGTCATATCCTGGAAATCCTTCTGTGTGACGGTCATGTCAACCACCTCGCCGCTCTCGAGCGAGGCGGTGATGCGCGCTTCGGCATGAGATGTCAGGAGTTCCTTGGCGTCCCTCGACCGGATCAGCAGCAAGCGGGTGTCCTCGGGCGAGAGCGGCGCGAGTTTGGCGCGCTCGACCACCCAGCAGAACAGTCTGTGGTCGAAATCATCGCCGCCGAGCGCGGCGTCACCGTTGGTCGCCATTACCTCGAACACGCCCTTCGAAAGCCTCAGGATCGAAATGTCGAAGGTACCGCCGCCCAGATCGTAAATCGCGTAAATACCCTCCGCGGCGTTGTCCAGGCCGTAGGCGATCGCCGCCGCGGTCGGCTCATTCAAGAGCCGCAGCACGTTCAGGCCCGCAAGCTTTCCCGCGTCCTTTGTGGCTTGGCGCTGTGCGTCGTCGAAATACGCGGGGACCGTAATGATCGCTCCCGTGAGCTCACCGCCCAGTGACTCTTCGGCTCGCGCGCGCAATGCCCTGAGTATTTCCGCGGAGACCTCGACCGGACTCTTCAAGCCTGCGACGGTGCGGATTTGCACCATCCCGGGCGTATCGAGGAAATCGTAAGGGCTGTTTTCCACGTGAACGACGTCCTTCAGCCCACGGCCCATGAAGCGCTTCACCGATACGATGGTGTTCTTGGGATCGCGCGCCTGATCGGCCTCCCGGCCGATCATCGTGCGTCCGTCCCGTAGGTAGCGAACGACAGAAGGAAGCAAGCCATGCCCCTCATGGTCATTGAGCACGACTGCGATGCCGTTGCGCACCGTCGCTACCAGCGAATTGGTCGTGCCCAGATCGATGCCGACGGCCCGCCGGTGCTCGTGCGGGGCCGGCGACTGTCCGGGCTCGGAGATCTGCAGCAGCGCCATTTCAGACCCTGAAATTCATGCCTCGAGTTCCGCGAGCTTGTCTTCGATCTCGTCGTCGAGCTTTTCGTAGAACATCAGCATGCGGGTGGTCTGCGAGGCGGCTTCGTCATCGCGGCCTTCGTCCAATTGACCATGAAGTCTCTCATAGATCTTTCTGCTCTCGTCGCGCAACCCGGCCTTCAATTGAAGCAGGGTTTCGGGCTTTTCGGAGCCGGCTTCGATGCGCTCGCGCCAGCTCATCTGTTCCATCAGGAATCCGGCGGGCATCGCCGTATTCGTTTCGAACTTCGGATCCACACCGCGCAATTGCAGGATATAGACGGCCCGCCGCAACGGCGACTTCAAAGTTTGATAAGCCTCGTTCACCCGCGTTGCCCGCTGCATGGATACGCGCCGCTCGGCCTCGGGAGCGGCGGCGAAGCGGTCCGGATGCACCTCGCGCTGCAACTCCCGATAGCGGCGATCGAGTTCGGCGGCATCGACCGCAAACTGAGCCGGGATGCCGAACAGGTCGAAGTGGTTGTGATTGAGATTGACCGGCATCGGAGTTCGCAAAAAAAGGGGCGTTTGCCCCTTTCATCTGGCCGCACGATGAACGGCGCCTTGCGTCCGTTCCATCGTGTGGGGATTCATGCGGCTTCGCCGCATGCAATCAGACGTTGAAGCTTTCGCCGCAGCCGCACTCATCCTTCACGTTGGGATTATTGAACTTCAGGCCCTCGTTCAACCCTTCGCGGGTAAAGTCCAGTTCGGTGCCGTCAAGAAACTGCAGGCTCTTGGGATCGACGACAACCTTCACGCCGTGGCTCTCGAAGGTCTGATCCTCCGGGTTGATGGCGTCGGCGTATTCGATCCTGTAGGCGAGCCCGGAGCAGCCCGAGGTGCGCACGCCCAGGCGCAGGCCCACACCTTTGCCTCGCTTCGCAAGGAAATTCGAAACGTGAGTCGCAGCGCGTTCAGTAAGGGTAATCATTGGTCCTGATCTGTCCTGTCTGATTTGGAGGATAAACGAGGGAGGGTGCCCCCTTGTTCGTATCGTCCTCAGGCCGCCTTGGCTTCCTTCTCCGCATGCTGCTCCAGCCCGTGCTTCTTGCGGTAATCGACGATCGCCGCCTTGATCGCGTCCTCGGCGAGGATCGAACAGTGGATCTTGACCGGCGGCAGCGCCAGCTCTTCCGCAATCTGGGTGTTCCTGATCGTTTCCGCCTGGTCGAGCGTCTTGCCCTTCACCCACTCGGTGACGAGCGATGACGATGCGATCGCAGAGCCGCAGCCGTAGGTCTTGAAGCGGGCGTCTTCGATCACGCCCTGATCGTTGACCCGGATCTGCAGCTTCATCACGTCGCCGCAGGCCGGCGCACCGACCATGCCGGTGCCGACGTGCTCGTCGCCCTTGTCGAAGGAACCGACGTTGCGCGGGTTCTCGTAATGGTCCAGTACCTTGTCGCTGTATGCCATGGTCTTGCTCCTAGGTTTTGCTACTTCCCTGAATCCTCAATGCGCCGCCCACTGCACGGTGTTCAGGTCGATCCCTTCCTTATACATTTCCCACAGCGGTGAGAGCTCGCGCAGCTTGCCGATCTTGGCGCGCAGGAGGTTGACGGCGTAGTCGATCTCCTCCTCGGTGGTGAAGCGCCCAATCGTGAAACGGATCGAACTGTGCGCGAGTTCGTCCGAGCGTCCGAGCGCCCGCAGGACATACGAAGGCTCGAGGCTCGCCGATGTGCACGCCGAGCCCGAGGACACCGCGATGTCCTTGATCGCCATGATCAACGACTCACCCTCGACGAAATTGAAGCTGATGTTGAGGTTGCCCGGTATGCGCCGTGCCATATCGC
The DNA here is from genome assembly GCA_964430565.1 of uncultured Enterobacteriaceae bacterium. Lineage (GTDB taxonomy): Bacteria > Pseudomonadota > Gammaproteobacteria > Burkholderiales > SG8-39 > VBDM01. Next base: position 47,539 of record CAYSFD010000008.1, on the reverse strand, counting down.
CGTTGACGTACACCTCTTCCATGTCCTTGAAGCCGTTCAGCAGCCGGTCGCGCAAGCTTCGGATGCGCTCGCCTTCGGCCGCCATCTCGAGCTTGGCGATGCGGAAAGCTTCGCCCATGCCGACGATCTGGTGCGTGGCGAGCGTCCCAGAGCGCAAGCCACGCTCGTGACCGCCGCCGTGGATCTGCGGCTCGATGCGCACGCGGGGCTTGCGACGCACGTACAGCGCGCCGATGCCCTTCGGTCCATAGACTTTGTGTGCGGTGACGGTCAGGAGATCCACCTTGAGCTTCTGCAGGTCGACCGGGATTTTTCCGGCGGCTTGCACCGCGTCGCAGTGGAAGATGATGCCCTTCGCACGGCAGATCTCGCCGATCTCGGCGATCGGCTGGATCACGCCGATCTCGTTGTTCACCATCATCACCGACACGAGGACGGTATCGGGGCGGAGAGCCGCCTTGAATCTTTCCAGGTCGAGCAGACCGTCCTGTTGCGGATCAAGGTAGGTCGCTTCGAATCCCTGGCGCTCGAGCTCGCGCACCGTGTCAAGCACCGCTTTGTGCTCGGTCTTCATCGTGACGATGTGCTTGCCCTTGCCCTTGTAGAAATTCGCCGCGCCTTTGATGGCAAGGTTGTTGCCTTCGGTCGCGCCCGAGGTCCAGATGATCTCCTTCGGGTCGGCGTTCAAGAGCGCCGCGACATGCTCGCGCGCTTCTTCCACCGCTTTTTCCGCTTCCCAGCCGAACGCGTGCGACCGGCTCGCGGGGTTGCCGAACTGCTCGGTGAGGAAGGGAATCATCTTCTGCGCCACGCGCGGATCCACCGGCGTGGTCGCTGAATAATCGAGGTAGATCGGAAATTTCATCGCTTTCTCCGCCAGTCCCGCGTCAGGCCACCGCGGCTTCCTTGCCGCGCCTGTCCTGCATCACTTTCACCGTTTCCTTGCGCGCTGCCTGCTGCGCAACGAGGTCCGAGAGCTTCACCGAATCCAGGTATTCGTACATCTTGTCGTTCAGTTTCGCCCACAGGTCGTGGGTCATGCAGCGCCGCTCCTCGTGGCAGTTTTCCTTCCCGCCGCACTGCGTCGCATCCAGCGGCTCGTCCACCGCCGTGATGATGTCCGCAACCGATACGTTTTCGAGATCGCGCGCCAGGGTGTAGCCCCCGCCGGGCCCGCGCACGCTCTCGACCAGCGTATGGCGGCGCAGCCTGCCGAAAAGCTGTTCCAAGTACGAGAGCGAAATACTTTGTCGCTGGCTGATGCCGGCGAGCGCCACCGGACCCTTTCCCCCGTGCATGGCCAAGTCCAGCATCGCGGTCACCGCGAAGCGTCCTTTGGTAGTCATTCTCATGGTCGCACCCTGGGAATACCCGATAAATTCGCTCGACTATATCAAATCCCGACAAATTAAGTCAACTAATCGCTGACCGCCTACTTGTTGACCACTTTCGGCCCCAGCCGAAGCTGCTTCTGGGATTCGTCCCGCTCGGCCTGAAGTTGCTCTATCTGCTTCAAGATCAACTCGATGCGCTTGTCCATCTCGACGCTGTGATCGAGCAGGCCCTGCAGCGCTTTGGCGAGCGGATCGTCCTCCGCCTTGGCCGTTACGGCGTAAGCAGAGAATCCCAGCTTGGCCGCCTTTTCCTCTCGGGTCTTGTCCTGCTCACCCAGGATGACGCGCGCCGGGATCCCCAATGCGGTTGCTCCTGCCGGAACGTCTTTCACCACCACGGCGTTCGAACCGACCCTGGCTCCGTCGCCCACGGCGATGGGCCCGAGCACCTTCGCTCCGGCCCCGATGACCACCCCGCGGCCGAGAGTCGGGTGGCGCTTACCCTTGTTCCAAGTAGTCCCACCGAGCGTCACGCCGTGATACAGCGTGCAGTCGTCGCCGATGTCCGCGGTCTCCCCGATGACCACACCCATGCCGTGATCGATGAATACGCGGCGCCCGATCGCCGCCCCCGGATGGATCTCGATGCCGGTGAGGAAGCGCGAGGCATGAGAGACGAACCGCGCGAGCCAGCGCATCCTCAGTCGCCATAAGCGGTGCGCGAAACGGTGAATCAGCAGCGCGTGAAACCCCGGATAACAGGTGATGACTTCCCAAGTCGAGCGCGCCGCGGGATCGCGCTCGAAGGTGCAGGCTATGTCTTCGCGAATTCGGGCAAACATCGGTTTTTCCTGAAATTAGACGAAATTATCTGAAACCTTAGTGATTTGGTCAACTATTTCCGGCGGAGGTTCTGTTTGTCCCATCCCGCCAGCATGCCCCGCAGGATGTTGATCTCCACTTTCTCCAGCCGCGCCTTAGCAAACAGCCTCCGCAATCGGTCCATGAGCTTGCGCGGATCCCTCGGGTGCAGGGTGCCGCTGGCGGTGAGGCTGCGTTCCAGGTGGGCGTAAAAACGTTCAATGTCTTCGTGAGCTGCGTACTCGATTTTCGGCGACGGCGCGGCCGGGGCTAGCGTTGCCAAGCGCACCTCGTAGGCCATCACCTGCACCGCCTGCGCGAGATTGAGCGAGGCGTATTTCGAGTCGGCCGGGATGCGCGCGATGCGGCTGCATTGCATGACTTCCTTGTTCGACAAGCCGACAGTCTCGTTGCCGAAAACCAGCGCGACCTCCTCGCGCCGCGCGGCCATCGCGATCTCCCGGGCCGCTGCGCGCGCAGCGAGCGGCGGATGAGAAAGCTCGCGCGGGCGCGCGCTCAAAGCGACCGAAAACGTCGTTCCCGCGAGCGCTTCGGCGAGTGTCTTGCACACCTGCGCCGACTCGAGCACGTCGCGCGCCCCCGTAGCCATTGCCCGCGCGTCAGCGTGGGGAAAGCTCTTCGGACGCACCAGATAAAGTCGCGCGAGTCCCATGGTCTTCATCGCGCGTGCCGTCGCGCCGATGTTGCCGGGATGCGAGGGACGCGAGAGGACGACGCGGATTCGCGACAGCGGCTGTGCGGCTTTCATACTAGAATCCAGCGCTTCGCTGTAGCGCTCTTTTCACTTTCAGGAATTCGCAATGCATCCGATGCTCGGAATCGCCGTGAGGGCCGCGCGGCGCGCCGCCGGTATCATCAGCCGCGCGGCGCGCGACGTGGACCTGCTGCCCGTCACGCGCAAACGGCACAATGATTTCGTCACCGAGGTGGACCATGCCGCGGAGCAGGCGATTATCGAGGTGCTGCGCCGCGCCTATCCGGACCACGCAATTCTAGCAGAGGAGTCCGGCGCCACTGCCGGGAGCTCCGGGGAATCGGAGTACACCTGGATCATCGACCCGCTCGACGGAACCACCAATTTCATCCACGGTTTTCCGCAGTATGCCGTGTCGATCGCGTTGCGGCACAAGAATGTCATCACCCAGGCGGTGATCTACGACCCCACGAAGAACGAGTTGTTCACGGCAAGCCGCGGACACGGCGCATACCTGAACGAGCGGCGCATCCGCGTTTCCAAACGCACGCAGCTCGCCGTAGCGCTGATCGGTACCGGGTTCCCGTTTCGCGACTTGAAAAGCCTCGACGAATATCTCGCCATGTTCCGCGAGCTGACGGTGCGCACCGCCGGCATTCGCCGCGCCGGCGCCGCTGCGCTCGACATCGCCTATGTCGCCGCGGGACGGCTCGACGGCTTCTGGGAGATGGGCCTCTCGGCCTGGGACATGGCCGCCGGCGTTTTGCTGGTGCAGGAAGCCGGCGGCCTCGTCGGCGATTTTCAGGGCGAAGCGGACTATCTCGACTCGGGCCGCATCATCTGCGGCAACCCGAAGATCTTCGCGCAGCTGCTTCAGGTCATCGGGCCGCTTTCGGCGAAGCAACCGCCGCGCTAAGACGCAATGCGCCTGCTTCGCATCCTGGCCGCCTCGGCTTTACTCTGGGTTTCGGTCGCTCAAGGCGCTGAGCTGCGGATCGGGGTCGCCGCGGACGTCACCTCGATGGACCCGCACTTCCTCAATCTCCAGCCGAACGTGAACATTTCCTGGCACGTGTTTGACGCGCTGACGCACGTGAACGAAGACGCGCGCCTCATCCCGGGGCTCGCTACCTCGTGGCGCGCCCTCGACCCAAACACCTGGGAATTCCGCCTGCGCCGCGGGGTGAAGTTTCACGACGGGTCGGACCTCACTGCCGAAGACGTGGTGTTCTCGATCGAGCGCACTTTCCAGGTCCCCAACGGCCAGTTTCGGACCTTTACGCAGCGCATCGTCGGCAAGCAGATCGTGGACGCGCACACCTTGCGGCTCACCACCGCGACGCCCTATGCGATGGTGCCCTACGACCTCAATTCGGTGTTCATCGTCTCGAAGAGAGCCGCGGCCGGCGCCCGGCCCGAGGATTTCGATTCGGGCAAAGCGATGATCGGCTCGGGTCCTTTCAGGTTCGTGCGCTTCGCTCGCGGCGACCGCGTCGAGCTCGCGCGCAACGACCGCTATTGGGAAGGCTCCAGTGGGAAAAGCGGCGCCTGGGAAAAGGTTGTATTCCGCATCGTTCCGACCGATCCGGCGCGACTCGCCGGATTGCTGTCCGGAGAGCTCGATGCGATCGAGCAGGTCCCCACCGCGGACCTGCCGCGCATCCGGCGCGACCCCACACTGCAGACCGCGCAGAAAGTTTCGTGGCGCACGATCTTCTTTCACCTGGACCAGCGCAACACGACTCCGCCGGGACTCGCCGACAAGGCGGGCCGGCCCCTGGCGCGCAATCCGTTCCGTGATGTCCGGGTGCGCCAGGCGCTCTCCAAAGCGATCAACCGGCAGGCGATCGTCGAGCGCCTCATGGACGGCACGGCTCTGCCGGCCTCGAACCTCGTCTCGCCCCCGGTGTTCGGGCACGCCTCGGACTTGAAACCCGAAACCTACGATCCCGAAGGAGCAAGGCGCCTGCTCGCCGAAGCGGGCTACCCCGACGGATTCGCGATCACACTAGCCTCGCCCAACAACCGCTACGTGAACGATGAGCAGATTGCGCAGGCCGTGGCGCAGATGCTCGCGCGAATCGGCGTGCGCGCCCGCGTCGAGGCGCTGCCGATCAGCACGTATCTGACCAAGGGACGCAACGCGGAGTTCGGTTTCGCGATGCTCGGCTGGGGCTCGTTCTCGGGCGATCTTGCGCTACGCTCGCTTGTCGCCACCGTCGATCCGGACAAGGGTCTCGGCGCGTTCAACTGGTCGGGCTATTCCAACCCGCGCGTCGACGAGCTGCTCGAGCACGCCTTCGCCAGCGTCGATGAAAAGAAGCGTGAGGCGCTGGCACGCGACGCGATGCGGCTCGCCATGCGGGACTACGCGGTCATCCCGCTGCATCACCAGATCACGACCTGGGCGATGAGAAAGCCGCTCGCCTACGCGCCGCGGACCGACGAATTTACCTTCGCGCACCAATTTCGGCCGCAGTAGAGCGCGTCGCCATGTTCTCCCATATCGTTCGCCGCGTGCTGCAGAGCTTCGCGGTGCTCGGGGTGATGTCCCTGCTCGTTTTCACCGGCGTGTATGCCATCGGCAATCCGATGGACATCCTCGTTAATCCCCAGTCCGATCAGAAGGAGATCGCGCGCGCGACCGCGGCGCTTGGCCTGGATAGGCCGCTCCTCGATCAGTATTTCGCCTTCATCAAGCACGCCGCGACCGGAGACCTCGGAAATTCCTTTGCCTTCAACGTGCCGGCGATCGGCCTGATCCTCGAGCGCATGCCGGCAACCCTTGAGCTTGCGACCGCGGCGATGCTGATCGCTGTGCTGTTGGGGATCCCTCTCGGACTATGGGCCGGACTCAAACCGGACTCCGCGGCCGGCAAGACCATCATGGCGGGCTCGATCCTGGGATTCTCGCTGCCGACCTTCTGGGTCGGCCTGATGCTCATCATGGTGTTCTCGATCTGGCTCGGCGTTCTGCCGACATCGGGCCGCGGCCCGACCTCGAACCTGCTCGGAATCCCCGTGAGCTTTCTGTCGCTCGAAGGTCTGCGCCATCTCATCCTCCCCGCCGCGAACCTCGCCCTGTTCAATCTCGCGCTCATCATCCGCCTTGCGCGCACGGCCACGCGCGAAGCATTGCAGCAGGACTACGTCCGGTTCGCCCGCGCCAAGGGGTTGACGGAAAGCCGCATCGTCGGCGTGCACGTGCTCAAGAACGCCCTCGTCCCCATCGTTACCGTGGTGGGCGTGGAGTTCGGCTCGGTGATCGCCTTCGCCGTCGTCACCGAGTCGATATTCGCGTGGCCGGGAATGGGCAAGCTCCTGATCGATTCGATCAACGTGCTCGACCGGCCCGTGATCGTCGGCTATCTGTGTATTGTCGTGACGCTGTTTGTCGCGATCAACCTCCTGGTCGATCTCGCCTACTCGTGGCTCGATCCGCGGGTGCGGCTCGGTGAGGCGACGTGACGCCCGGACGCCAGTTCGCCGCCGAATTCGCCGCGAGCCGCATCGCTGTTGTGGGGCTCGCGCTCTTCGCTCTGATCGTTCTTGCCGCGCTGCTCGCGCCCTGGATCTCGCCGCAGAATCCCTACGACCTCGCGCGCCTCGAGCTGCTCGACTCGCGCCTGCCGCCACTCGCGCGCTCCAGGGCGGGCGGGATTCATTGGCTTGGCACCGACGACCAGGGCCGCGATATGCTTTCGGCCATTCTCTACGGCCTGCGCACCAGCGTCGCAGTCGGCGTGGCGAGCACGGCGCTGGCGCTGGCGATCGGCGTGAGCCTGGGCCTCGCCGCCGCATGGTTCGGCGGCTGGCTCGACGCGCTCCTCATGCGCTTGGCCGACCTGCAGCTCTCCTTTCCTTCGATCCTCATCGCGCTGGTGCTGCTCGCCGTCCTCGGACAAGGCCTGGACAAGATCATCGTCGCGCTCGTCGCCGTGCAATGGGCCTTCTACGCCCGCACCGCGCGCGCCGCCGCCCTGGTCGAGCGCCGCAAGGAATACATCGAGGCCGCGACCTCGCTCGCGCTTTCGAGCGGGCGCATCATTTTCCGTCACCTGCTGCCGAACTGCCTGCCGCCGCTGCTGGTGCTCGCCGCAGTCCAGGTCGCCGCGGCGATCACGCTCGAGGCGACGCTCTCGTTTCTCGGCCTAGGGCTGCCGATCACGGAGCCCTCGCTCGGCCTATTGATCTCGAACGGCTTCACCTACCTGCTTTCGGGCCACTACTGGATCAGCTTCTTCCCCGGGATCGCGCTGCTCGCCACCATCGCTAGTATCAATCTCGTCGCGGACCAATTGCGCGACGTCCTCGATCCGCGCCGGAGGCGATGAGGCTTATACTGTGGTCGGAAGAAATTTGCGAAACATTCCCGTGGAGGAGACCATGAACGTGCTGAAGAGACTCGCAATCGCCATAACGCTCATCGCCGCAGCCGGCGCCGCTGTTGCGCAGGGACCCAAGCCGCTGGAGGTGATCGCCTTCGGCGGCGGCGGGAACTGGCCGATCTGGGCGGCGCAGGAAAAAGGGCTGTTCGCGAAGAACGGGATTGCCGTGAAGCTTTCCTTCACGCCGAACTCCGTCGAGCAGATCCGCAACCTGATGAACGGAACCTACGACCTCGGCACCACCGCGTACGACAACGTCGTCGCTTACCAGGAAGGACAAGGGGAAACCGAGCTGCCGACGCAGCCCGACCTGTTCGCCTTCATGGGCGGCTACTCCGGCTCTCTGCGTTTCGTGACCCAGCCGAACATCAAGACCTACGCCGATCTCAAGGGAAAGACCGTCGGCGTGGACGCGGCGACTACCGGATTCGCCTTCATCCTCTACAAGCTCGCCGCGATGAACGGCCTGTCATCGAGCGACTACAAGGTCGAGCGCCTGGGCGGGACGCCCGCGCGCGTGCAGGCGCTGATGGAAGGGAGAATCGCCGGCACCATGATCACCTCGCCTTCGGAACTCTTGCCCGAATCGAAGGGTTATACGCGGCTCGGCGACACGACTCCGACTTTCGGCCCGTATCAGGCTTCCATCGGGGTCGCGCGCCGCTCCTGGGCGGCGAAGAACGGCGACCAGCTGGTCGCCTTCATCCGCTCGTACGTCGCGGCGATGGACTGGCTGCAGCAGCCGGCGAACAAAGACGAGGCCGTTTCGATCTACATCAAGTACATCCCGAGCGCTCCGCGCCCGGCGGCGCAAAAGGCCTACGAAGTGATGTTTGGGGAAAAGGAAGGTTTCCAGAAAAAAGCCAAGCTCGACCTGGAAGGCGCACGCACGGTGCTGAAGCTGCGCAGCGAATTCGCCAAGCCCCAGAAGAACCTCACCGATCCGGCGAAGTACATCGACGAGAGCTACTACAGGAAAGCGGTGCAGTGACGCCGATTGGAGCCGACCCTTACTCGTACAGGCCGGAGCGCGCCTTGCCGCGGAACACGCGGTAGGCGAACGCCGTATAGGCGACGAGGAAGGGGAGCACGATCACCACGCCCACGAGTATGACCTTGAGCGAGGACGGGTGCGATGCCGCTTCCCAGATGGTCATGCGATCCATGACCACGTACGGAAACAGGCTGTAGGCGAGACCGGCGAAAGCGAACGCGAAGATCGTCACAGCCCCTGCGAACGGCATCCAGTCCGGTTCGGGCGCACCGCGCTTCATGCGCCCGATTGCAAACCATACGAATACGCCCGCGGCGAGCGTCGCAAACGGCAGGAGCATCAGCGCGAGCGTGCGCGGAAAATCGAACCACCTCAGGTACACCGTCTGGCTCACGAGGGGCGTGGCGAGGCTCACCAGCGCAACGCCGAGCGCGACCCACATCAAGCCCCAGCGCGCCCAGCCGAGCGCCTTCTTCTGGAGCTCGCCTTCGGTTTTCAATATGAGCCACGTGGCGCCGAGCAACACGTAGCCACCGCACAGGCTCGCGCCCACCAACGTCGCGAACAGGTAATAGCCGAACCCCGCGTGAAAACCCATGATGTAGCGCCCGAGCATCAGCCCCTGGGCGAACGAGGCGAGAAACGAGCCGAACCAGAACAGCCAGTTCCACAGCTCGCGGTGCCAGCCTTCGGCCTTGATGCGAAATTCGAACGCCACGCCGCGCAGCATCAAGCCGATGAGCATCGCCACAACCGGCAGGTACAGCGCGCCGAGCACGATGCCGTGCGCGACGGGGAAGGCGACGAGCAGAATCCCGACGCCCAGCACCAGCCAGGTCTCGTTCGCGTCCCAGAACGGCCCGATCGAGGCGACCATCAGCTCCTGCTCGCGCGCATCGGCCGCGGGCATCAGCATGCCGACGCCGAGATCGTAGCCGTCGAGAACCACGTACATCAGGATCGCCAGTCCCATGATGAACGCAAAGACGAGCGGCAGGTCGAGATTCATGTGTGCGCTCCCTTGCCCGCGAGATGGGTGAGCACCACGAAATACGCGATCAGCATCACGGCGTAGGTCAGGATGTAGGCAGTCAGGCTCGCGCCGAGTTGCGCGCCTAACACGCCTCCCGCGGCGTCGGCGGTCTTGAGGATGCCGGTGACGAGCCAAGGCTGCCTGCCGATCTCGGTGACGAGCCACCCTGCGAGCGTCGCGATCCACCCGGCGAAGGTGGAACCGGCCAGGGTCCACAGCAGCCAGCGCGGCGGCAGCATGCCGCGGCGCGTCATCCAGACTCCCCCCCACCCGAGCGCGAGCATCAGCATCCCCATCCCGACCATCACGCGGAACGCGAAGAACACCGGAGCCACGGGCGGCGTGTCGGGCGCAAAGGCGTCGATGCCCTTTAGCTCGGCGTCGCCGTCATGCTTGAGGATCAAGCTCGCGCCCTTGGGAATCTCGATCGCGAAGTCGTTCCTGCGTCTGTCGTCGTCCGGAACGGCGAAGAGCACAAGCGGAGCGCCCTTTTGCGTTTTCCAGATTGCTTCGATCGCGGCGATCTTCGCCGGCTGGTGTTCCAGCGTGTTGAGCCCATGCAGATCGCCGACGAACACCTGCAGCGGCGCGAGCACGGCGGCCAACAGCAGAGCGAAGCGCAGAGTTTTGCGCGCCGAGACGTCTTCGCCCGCGCGCAACAGCCGCCACGCCGACAGGCCCGTAACGACGAACGCGGCGGTGAGGCCGGACGCGAGCAGCATATGGGTCAACCGGAAGGGAAACGACGGGTTGAAGATCACCTGCATCCAGTCCCCTGCGATGATCTGGCCCCCATCCATCACCTGGCCGGCGGGCGTCTGCATCCACGAGTTGAGCGCGAGGATCCAGAACGCCGAGAGCGTCGTGCCCAGCGCGACCATGGCGGCCGAGAAGATATGCATCCAGCCCGGCACGCGGTTCATGCCGAAGAGCATCACCCCGAGAAAGGTCGCCTCGAGGAAAAACGCCGTGAGCACCTCGTAGGCGAGCAGCGGCCCGGCGATGTTGCCCACCTTCTGCATGAAACCCGGCCAGTTCGTGCCGAACTGGAACGACATGGTGATTCCGCTCACCACGCCCATCACGAAGGAAAGCGCGAACACCTTGGTCCAGAGCTTGTAGGTGGCAAGCCACGCCGGGTCGCCCGAGCGCGCGTAGCGTATGCGGAAATACAACAGGATCCACCCGAGCGCGATGGTCAGACTCGGGAACAGGATGTGAAACCCGATATTCAGCCCGAACTGCGCGCGGGCGAGAAGCAGGACATCTGCGTCCATGGCTGACTATCATACGGAAAATCCGTCGCAACGACCTCTTCATCGCCGTGTAATGGAATACACCGCTCGTCGGGGGTGTTCTCGCCTTGAAGTCCCGCTACTTACAAAAGGAGGAGTTACCATGGTGAAGAGAATATTGGCTTTCTTGCTGTTCCTCGGGGTCGTGTATCCGCTGTCGGCGGCGGCAGACGATTCCCTCGTGAAGTTCAAGGGTGGCATCGGCGTCATTCCCGTCTCGAGCGGCGTGGGCGTCGCGGCGACGGCCGAAGTCGTAAATCGGAACATTGTCCGTGGAGTGCAGCCACCGGGGCAGATCTGGGTGATCGCCGATCTCAGGGCCGACGTGAAGGTCGACGGGCGCATCAGGGTCAAAGGAAAAGGCCTGCTGCTGGGCGGGGGCACTAACATCGGCTTTAACGCGAATCAGAGCGTCCGCGCCACCTTGTTGTGTGCCAACGACGGCAACGTTCCGCACGACTCGGGCTTGGTCCCGCTCGAGGCTAACGGCGACTTCCGGATCGACGACATGCTCTTGCCAGTCCCGCCGAACCCGTGCGACAGTGCCGTGCTGCTGATCCGCAACCCGGCCGGCGCCTGGTTCGCGGCCGGGATCCCGAATCTGGGGAACGACGACTAAGCTTCCGACCCTTCTTCGGGGAAGCCGAGGCGCGCGGAACGCACGTTGCGCCAAGCAAATTCTGCGCGACGGGAGAGATCCCGTCGCGCAGTTTTTTTTATGGCGCGTGACTGCGGATGTCACGTGGTGGGGTAGTACTACGACAAGGAGGCAGGACTCGAATGTAACCGAAGGTCGCTGTCCATTTACTATACATTTCCAAATTTGTATAGTACGTTTCCGCCATGAACGGCACTCTCTACAAGGAACTGTCCCTCTCGGCCCAGACCGCCTATGGCGAGCTGCTGGAACAGGCTCGCGCTTTCGAGCTGGAGGCGCTGGCAGGACTGAAAGGCGCCTTCCACAAGCGCGTCATCCACGGGCGATCCTATGTCTACTTCGGTTACCGCGACGTGGACGGAAAGGTTCGCATGGTCTATGTCGGGCCGGACGACGAACGCGTGAACGCGCTGGTGTCGCGCTTCAAGCGAGTCAAGGCGCCCAGGAAACTGGCGCCGGCAGCCCAATCCGCCCAAGCGCTGGGTTGCGCGGCGACACCGCCCAAGCATTACCGCATCATCAGACAGTTGTCTGCCTACGGTTTTTTTCGCGCGGGCGGCGTGCTCATCGGCACGCACGCCTTCATCGCCACGGGCAATATGCTGGGCGCGCGCTGGATCGCGAGCGAGCGCACCCAGGACGTGGATTTCGCTCACGCCGGGCGCAACGTCTCGATAGCCTTACCCGCGAACGTGCGAATCTCGGTCCACGATGCCCTGACCTCGCTCGAAATGGGGCTACTGCCGATCCGGCAATTCTCGGGCAAGGCAAGCGCGCAGTATCGCAATCCCGCCGACCCGGAACTGCGCCTGGACTTCCTCACCAGCGAAACCCGCTCGGGAAAGACCGGAGTCCTGGACGAACTCGGCCTCGCGCTGGAGCCGCTGAAATTCATGGAGTTCCCGCTCGCCGGCACAACGCAGGCCGCGCTGTTCGCGCGCGAAGGGGCCTGCGTGGTCAACATCCCGGCGCCGGAGCGCTATGCCGTGCACAAGCTCATCGTCCACGGCGAGCGCCCGATGGCCGAGCGTGTAAAAGCGGCGAAGGACCTCGAACAGGCCGCTGCGCTGGCGCAGTGGCACCTCGCCAACGGCGAGGCAGCGCGCTTCAACAAAGCCTGGCGCGACGCCGTCGGGCGCGGCCGCGGCTGGAAAAAGCGCGCCGAAGAAGGCAGGCGTGCCCTGCTGGCGAAGCATCCGGACCTGTCCGCCGGCGAGTTGTGGCGGATCAAATGAGGATCGCGCTGCCGCGCGCTTCATCGCTCCGCTACTTCGTATCCGGAAAACGGCTGCGCGACGGGAGAAATCCCGTCGCGCAGTTTTTTTGTGGCGCGTGACTACGGTATCAGTGGGGCAGTCTGATCCGCGAAACCGTCCAGCGCGTAACGTCTTCTTCGGGCTCATCGCCAGCGACATTGTTCAGGGGCAGAGCCAGATTAGTGACGAACATCTCATCGCCGACGATCACCAGGCTCGCCGGGAACAGCAATCCTTTCGGCGATCCGTCGTGGCCGATTCCCTCGAACGAGCCCAGGCGAACGATCACTCGGCCCTTCGTGTTTAGCGCCACGACTTCGTCGTTCTGATTCGCGGCGACCCAAAGACGACCGCGCCGGTCGAAGACGATACCGTCCGCGCCGTTGATGCTTTCCGCGAAGACCGACACTATCTTGGTCACTGGATCCACCTTCAGAACCCGATCATCGCCCGTGTTGGCGACGAAAAGCGCGGCGTCGTGCTCGTTGAAGGCCAAGCCGTTCGCGCCGAAAGGCGGGAAGCCGGCCGTGGCGAGCAGCGGATCGTGCGCCCATTTATGCGCGGTGCAGTTCGGTACACACGCGTTCGGGTTGTCGATGCTGAAGATCGCGCCCTGGAACGAGTCGGAGACGTACAGGTTTCCGTGCTTGTCGAACGTCAGAGCATTGGGGACACGAGCGCCGAAACCGAACGTGATTTTGTCCACGCTGCCGTCTGGGTTATTCACAACTCGCTCGCCGGGTGCGCCAGTCGTCGGGATGTCCGCAACGGGCTCGATGGCGGTCGAGCTGTTGAAGTTCGCGGCGATGCGCTGGATCCTGGATGCGGTGCCGACGAAGTTGCCAACATTGGCGATGTACACCTTCTTGTTGACGCGATCAAATTCCAGGCCGAGGAGCGGCTCGACGCCGAAGTCGCGTTGGGCGACCAAGTGGCCGTGCCGGTTGTAGCGCAACAACTTGTTCTGGTTTCCACCATCAAACGTGGCCACATAAATGTCGCCGTTCGCCGGATTGGCGGTGATCCCCTCCGGAAACCGCACGCCGTCCGGCAGCGTCGCGAACCTGCGAACCGCGCTTCGATCGTCGTCCGAATCGTCGTGCGCCCAGGCAACACCGGCGCCGAGCAACAACAGGGAAATGAAACCTGTCAGCAATTTCTTCATGTGCTCCTCCTTGTCGTTATTGAGTCCGCCTGAGGGCGGATGGGAGTGATGCGGGGAAACAGTGTCTATATAGAATCAAGGCCGCGATCCTGTCAAGCGACAAGCCCGTGGATGCGCCGCTCTGCCCAATGTGCTGCACCGCAAGAACATGCACCGTTCGGGCTCAGCCATGGCGCCATTCGAAGCCATTGCCTGCATCCTCGCGTCTGGATACACTAGGTCCGCTGTAAAAAAATCGGAGGAGACCCATGAACCCATTCAAGGCTGTACCCCTCGCATTTCTTGTCGCAGTCAGCACAGCTGCATTCGCACAACAACCGCCTGCCCCCGCAGCTCCCGCCGCCGCCAAGGCACCCCCATCCTGGGCGCAGGGCCGCTCGGGCGAACAGGAAAAATCAACGCTGCACCCGTTCGCGATTCACCCGACCGGCAAGGCCGCCAAGGATCTCCCGATCGACAAGCTCAAGGTCCCGGCCGGCTTCAAGGTCGAAGTCTGGGCCGAGGGGTTGCCGAACGCGCGCTCGCTCGCCCTGGGCAGCAAAGGCACGGTTTTCGTGGGCACCCGCCAGTTGAAGGATGTGTACGCAGTCGTCGACCGCGGCGGCAAGCGCGAGGTGAAGACGATCCTCAAGGGTCTGGATACGCCGAACGGGATCGTATTCAACAAGGGCACGCTCTACGTCGCCGAGCGCAACCGCATCACGCGCTTCGACGGCATCGAGGACCGCCTCGACAGCCCGCCTGAAGCGAAGGTCGTGATCGACAACCTCGATCCGAACAAGGCGCCCGGCCACTTCTGGAAGTTCCTCGCGATGGGACCCGACGGCAAGCTCTACTTCAACATCGGCGCGCCCGGCAACATCGTCATGCCAAGCTACATGGAGGGGTCGATTTCCCGCGTGGATCCGAAGTCCGGCACGCTGGAGAACGTCGCCATGGGTGTGCGCAATTCGGTCGGCTTCGACTGGCATCCCAAGACCAGGCAGCTGTGGTTTACGGAGCACGCCCGCGACTGGCTCAGCGACGAATCGCCGCACGACGAACTCAACGTCGTCACGCGCAAGGGCCAGCACTTCGGCTATCCGTTCTGCCATCAGGGCGACACCCTCGATCCCGTGTACGGCAAAGGCCGCGACTGCAAGGAGTTCACGCCGCCCGCGCTGAAGCTCGGCGCCCACATCGCGCCCATTGGAATGCGTTTCTACACGGGCAAGATGTTCCCGGCCGAGTACCAGAGCAACATCTTCATCGCCATGCGCGGCTCGTGGAACCGCACCATCAAGCAGGGCTATAACGTCACGCGCGTGACCCTGGACGAGAAGGGCACTCCGAAGATGGAGCCCTTCCTGACGGGCTTCCTCACCGACGAGAAGGCCGATCCGCCGATGTGGGGCCGGCCGGCGGACGTGATGGTGATGCGCGACGGCTCGCTGCTCGTGTCCGATGACCACAACGGGATCATCTTCCGCGTCAGCTACGCGAAGTAGTGATTTGCAGTCGCAGTAACAGAAGCGCGGCGGTGCTCTTTGCCGCCGCGTTTTCTTTTTTTTTTCTTGCCCGCGCGGCGCTCGCCGAAGAAGTCCCGCGGAAAGCGCAAGCCTGCGTCGCCTGTCACGGCCTCGGCGGAAACTCGACCGACCCGGCGATGCCGTCCATCGCCGGGCAGCCGGCGCAGTTCATCTCGACGTCGCTCTACATGTTTCGCGAGGGCATCCGCAAGAATCTGCTGATGTCGCCGATGGCCTCCAGTCTCTCGAACGCCGACATGAACGAGCTGGCGGCATATTTCTCCCGGCAGAAGCCGGCGGCCCCCACGCACAAGACCTCCCGGGAGAACGCGGAAGTGGGCGCGCGTCTCGCCCAGCAGCATCATTGCGTGCAGTGCCACGGCCCCGCGCTCCTGGGCCTTCAGCACATTCCGGGGCTGGCGGGCCAGCAGTTCGCGTATCTGAAGACCCAGTTGCGCGGCTTCAAGGCCAAGACCCGCCCCGACTGGGACGGCAACATGGCCGCTGCGGTACAGGCCTTGAGCGAGCGCGAGCTCGACATCCTCGCCGATTACCTTTCCGGCCTGAGTCCACTTTAGCGGGGTTGAACGCACGTGGCACGAACCACATGATAGGAGGAACGACATCATGAATCGAATCGGGCAGTTCGCCAGCTTGGTCCTCACCGGCGCCGCGGCGATGGGCTGTGGCGCCGCCTTCGCGCAGGGCGCCGCAAGCTACCCGGCAAAACCGATCCGCATCGTCGTGCCGTTTCCGCCCGGTGCGTTCAACGATTCGCTCGGGCGGATGCTGGGACAGCGGTTCCAGGAGGCGTGGGGCCAGCCGGGCGTGGTCGAGAACAAGCCGGGCGCCGGTTCGCTGGTCGGCACCGAGTTCGCGGCGAAGTCCGCGCCCGACGGCTACACGCTGCTCGTCGTCGCGCTGCCCTTCTCGGTGCTCCAGAGCCTGCGCCCGCAAGCGAAGCTCGACATCACGCGCGACTTCATGCCGGTCATTCAGGCGGGTGCGACGCCGAACGTGCTGGTCGTGCATCCGTCGCTGCCTGTGCAGTCCGTGCAGGACTTCATCAAGCTCGCGCGAACCAAGCCCGGCCAGCTCGCGTATGCCTCATCGGGCAGCGGCTCCTCGAATCACCTGTCGATGGAGATGTTCAAGTCGATGACCGGCACCGATATCGTCCACATCCCCTACAAGGGCAGCTCACCGGCCATGACCGATCTGATCGCCGGGCAAATCCAGGCGTTCTTCGACAACGCGCCCAATGCCCTGCCCCACGTGCGCGCGGGCAAGCTGCGCGCGCTTGCCGTCACGACATCCGCGCGCTCCTCGTTCGCGCCCGAGCTGCCAACGGTTTCGGAATCGGGCGTGCCCGGCTACGAGATCACCGCATGGTTCGGCGTAGTCGCCACGGCCGGCGCGCCGCGCGACATCATCGAGAAGCTGAACGGCGAGATCCAGCGCTTCCTCGTCACGCCGGAAGCCCGCGATCGGTTCCAGAAGGCGGGCGTGGAACCGGTCGGCGGCTCAGCGCAGCAGTTCGGCGATTTCCTCCACAAGGAAGTCGCCAAATGGGCCAAGGTCGTGAAAGACTCCGGCGCGAAGGTCGAGTAAGTTTCGTTCTGCTCGCGACGGAGCTGCCGCACGTTGTACATCGAAGGGTCAGCCTCAAGTAATTTCCGGTTCACGACACTAGAATAGGGGCGATGAAACCCGAAGCGCCCGCTCCCGCCGATTCCTTCGCGGCGCACACCCCGATGATGCAGCGGGGTTTGTACAGAATGGCAATTTCGTCCATTTCAGTAAACGTTTCGCAATGCGTTTCGCAGGTCGCAAACACCAGGCGATCAGCGGCCTGATGCCCCCGGAAGCCCTTGGCCTTCGCCGGCATTGTTTGCTATGATGCACGCACTACTTCCCCGGTGGTTCTGCTGCCGGGCGCGGGGCCTCTTCGGAGGCCCTTGCTTTTTGGGGAGATGAATGACATGGCGAAAGGCCCCTACCGTACCATCGTCTACGTTGACGGCTTCAATTTCTACTACGGCGAGGTCCGGGGCACGCCATGGAAGTGGCTCGACCCCGTGGCGCTTTTCCAAAAATTGCTGGGACCGCAGAACACGCTGGTAAAGATCAAGTATTTCACCGCCCGCGTTCAGCCTTCAACCAGCGATCCTACCGTGCAAGACCGGCAAGACGCCTATCTACGCGCCCTTCAAGCCCATTGCCCTCTGGTCGATCTGTACTACGGGCACTTCCTGCGCCACCGGATTTCCATGGAGCACGCCAATCCGCCGCCGCCTAGCGTTGCTGTATGGAAGAACGAAGAGAAAGGGTCTGACGTGAACCTGGCCCTGCATGTCCTCAACGACGCATGGCAGAACGCCTACGACTGCGCCGTAATCGTGTCGAACGACTCCGACCTGGCCGAATCCCTGCGCATGGTGAAGGCGCAGAATCTCAAGCTGATCGGACTGGTCACTCCGGGCGCGCCGTTGCGCAAGACCTCACGTCAACTGCGGGCGCACGCGGACTTCGTAAAACCCATCCGCACCTGGATGCTGCAATCGAGCCAGCTCCCCAACCCCATCCCGGGGACGACGATCCACAAGCCGGCGGGCTGGTGAGCTTCGGGACGAAGCGCGTCAGTTCACCGCCGCCTTCAACCTCTCCCCCGCGCTGAACTTGCCGCCGGCGTTGCCGGTCTTCGAGGCGCGGAAACGCGGCACCCTGGCGGCGCGGATCAGGACGCTCGCCCCAGTGCGGGGATTGCGGCCGTTGCGCGCGGATCGTTTGCCAACGTAGAAGCGGCCAAAGCCGTAGAAGGTGGCGATGCCGCCCTTTCTCATGCTGGTGGTGATCGCCGCGCGCAACGCGGCGAGCGCGCGGCCGGCTTCATCCAGACTGACTTGCGCATCGGCGGCGATTTCATTGCGCAGCGTGGTCTCGCCGACGGCTGGCAGGCTTTTTGGTTTGTGATAGGCGGTGTAGGTGATCGGCTTTCCGGTGCGCGGATTGCGCCCGGTCTTCTGCGCCGGCAAGCCACGCGAGAAGCTGCCAAAGCCCCGGAAAACGACGCGCTTGCCTTCGCTGATGTGCGCCTTCAGCCGCGCCTCGAAGGCGTCCATAACGCGCCCTGCGGCCTCCTTGGAAAGATCGGCGGACAGCGCGATGTGGTCGATGGTGTCGGTCTTGTTCATGTTGCGGTTCTCCTTGAATGATGCGGTGCTCCAGAGGGTGGAAGCACCGTGCAACTCGCATTCTGAGAGCGCGAAATGAGGGCTGCAAACACAATCACAGCGCGGCGTTCAAGGCGATCCCACAGCGTCCGGCGCAACGATGACATCGCGTCGCGCGCGCGCGCGTGACGCGGCACACACCTATTTCGGGGAGCCCCCTTGGGGGCGGACGGGTGGCGGGGCACGAGCACGGGGAGCGCAAGACGCGAAGCGGCTGAAGCCCCGCGCGCAGTGACGCGCCGGGTGGGCGGGGGGCCACACTCCACCCTGCGCGCAGCGCCTGACTAGACGAACGCACTGGCGCGCCAGCGCGAGTGCGCTGATCAGGCTGTTGAGCAACGTGCGCGAAGCGGACGTTGCGGTAGCTGGGCTGGGGCGCAAGACATAACGCTGGTTGTGCGAACCCGCAGGGCGCGAAGGCCGCAGGCCGTAGCGGTGCGGGCACCAAGCCAACTTGGTTGGCGACTGCCCGTACTTTGCACAACCCCGCGTTATGTTGAATCGGCGCAGCCGATTTACCCCAGACCAGCGTTCGTACCCTGGGCGCGCAAGCGCCCCTGACTGGTGTTCACTGGCGTAGCCGACGGAGCCGTGGGCCGGCTTTATGGCCGACGGCACAGGCGGCGGGCAGCACGCGCTCACGCCTGGACAGAGCAGAAGCCGCCGATGCCGGGACAGCGTTTGCCAGTGCGACAAAGCCAGTGCGCGGCCTTTTGCGCTCTGGCGCGGTGGCACACGCGACGCGGTAGCCGCCTGCGAGCCGCAAGGGCTTGATGCGCAGCATGAAGCCCGCAGTGGCGAAGGGGCGGCGGATTAGCAGGGACAGCGCCAAACGAAGGCACCGAGCCAGGGCGCGGCCTTATGCGCGCTGGCGGCGGTCGAATCCGCGCAGGCGTAGCGACGGCGCGGCGGTTGCGGGGTTTATCGCAAGCGGCGTGACGGAGCGGTCAAATGCTTTAGCGGCAATCCCTCACCACCCCTGCGACAGCAACTCCTTCATGCTGAAACTGTTCAAGACCGAAGCGCATGTTTCCCAGTCGGCGTCTTCCACCTTGCTATATTTCGCGTCGAACGGATTCCGCGTTGCAGTCGTCCGGTCGATGAGCTGATTGGCGGCCTGCTCGTCATTGAGCGCTACTTGCACCCACACATCTTCCAGCGTGTCGGGGATCTGGCCGAAAAGTTCGTGTATCGCTTCGAGACGGTCGGCCAGCACCTGGTGGACGCGGTCTTCGACCGAGTCGCGGTATCGGAGATTTGCAATCCAGATTTCGCTGCGCGCTTGGCCAATGCGCTGAATGCGACCTTTGCGTTGTTCCAGTCGCGTCGGGTTCCAGGGCAAGTCGATATTGATGAGTGTCCCAAGGCGCTGAAGGTTGAGGCCCTCCGAGGCGGCGTCGGTCCCGAGCAATAGCTTGAGGTCGCCGGCGCGGACACGGTCTTTCAGAACATTCCGGTCGCAACGCTGGAACTTGCCATCACGCCACAATCCGGAGCGGTTGCTGCCAGCGTAGAGGCCAATGTCCATGCCTGCGAACTCTGCACGCTTCGCCATTTCATCGCCGATCCAGCGAACGGTATCGTAATACTGCGAGAACAAAATGCAGCCCAGGTCAAGCCAGCGACGGGTAACGCCCGGGTAGGTGCCACGAAGATAGCCAATCAGCGCGTCCAGCTTTGGATCGTTATTCCCGCCTTCTCGAAGCAGCTTGAGGCAGCGCTCCAGCGATGCTCGCTCCGCGTCGGTGAAGTTCTTGAAATCGCTGGCGCCCTGTGCTGGTCTTCCGACCTGGGGCGGCGTCTCTTCCTCAGTGTCATCCTCATCTTCATCGGTCGGCGTGTCGGGCTCTTCACCAAGGAGCTTACTCACGGTGCGGCGTCCGGCTTCCATCGAACTGCCGAGGCGTCGCAATAAAAGGGTCTTGAAAAATCCCGCACCTTTCACTCGTTGCTGCAGGAGCAAGGAAAACGCTTCGGCCTCCTGATAGGCTTCGCGCAGGTAGCCACCGAGTACAAGTGCGCCTTCGTCTTCCTCGCCAAACAGCTTAACCGCCACCTTCGGAAGGAAATACCCTCCGGTGGCCGGATTGATCGTCGCTTCGAGGTAGGCACGAGTGCGGCGCACAATGCACCGCAGCATGGGATTGAAGCTTTCACCGTAGATCGGCAACAGCCCATTTTGGAGTTGTACCCGGCGGATCGCGGGTGACAGCTTCTCAATACTCTCGGGAGTAAATTGCCAGCTCGTGTCCCTGGCATCCAGGGTTCGGCGGATACGGTCGAATGCCGGATCTTCAAACCGAGACGGCAACGGGTCGCGAACGTATTGCCAGCCAGCGTGAACATCAGCAGTCGGTACTACTGCGTCGCCAGTGGCGATTTCAAGGCAATGGGCGGGTTGAAACCATGGGCTGGTCTGCGTCCACCCGCCGAGCACGCTGTCGTTTCCGTGAGAAAGGATATTGAGGAGGTCCCAGGCTTCGACCGGATGAAGTTGCACCGGGGTCGCTGTTGCCAGCAGCATGCTCTTGGTCCTTGGTCCGATCTCCCATAGAAACGCCATGAGCTTATTGGGTTCCGCCTTCTCGTTGATTTCATCGGCTCGGGCGTCCACCTTCGGCACCTTACTGCGGCGGGCGCGGTGCGATTCATCCACGATGACGCAGGTGTAGCGCCGGCTTAATAGTTGATTCACCGCCTCCGACAGTCCTCGCACCACTAGGCCCTGCGAAACCAGGCCGATCCGGCGTGGACATTTGCCGAGCGATTTCACACCCTCTGACGGGTATTCCAGATCGTTCTCGTCCACCCAGGCGCGGCCATTCCACCGCGCCGAGGGCAGGAGGAGAAGTTCCATCAATTCATCCTGCCATTGCTGCAGCAGCGGCTTGGGGGCGAGCACCAATATCGGGCCGCCATCAGGATCGTCTAGCGCCATGAGCAGCGCGGCCATCGCGAGCTGAACGGTTTTCCCCAAACCGACCTGATCGGCGAGCACCAGGCGCGCACCGCCAAGCCGGTGCCGTTCCAGAGCCAAGCGGGCGAAATACTTCTGGTGCGGCCAGAGCCCTTGTTCGCGGCGATAGACCGGAGTTTCGACCGCAGCCGAAGCGGCGGCGGCCGTGGGGTCGGCTATAGCCTTCACGTCTGCGGGTTCAATGACCTTGCGAGCGATGATGCGCTGCACGTCTTGCGTAATGAACGGGCAGCAGGCAAGGTCCACCGCGCGAGCATCATTCCAGAGCGCGTCGAACTCCTCCTGCACCCACGCAATAGTGTCAGGGTCGTTGTCTTCCCACAGCAGCTCGTAGTTCACCTTCCAGGCCGAGGCGCTTTCGTTGACGCTGCCGAGGAAAGCGGTGGCTGAGCCGTCCGCGCGCCGCACCACTCCGGCCTTGCCGTGAATCAGGCCAAACGCGGAATCGGGCAACACCCGCACAACCATCTTTTTGCTTGTCAGGGCTTCGTAGAGGGCGCGGTAACGCGGAATCGCACTGGGTGGCGCGTCTTCGGGCATGCCCGCACACCAAGACCGGCGCAGCGCTGCTTGCGCGGCTGCAGCGGTGATGAGGTCTTGCGGATCAAGGTCCGAATTACAAATGATGCGCACCGGGCCAGCCACTTTCGCAATGGCTTCCCCGGCCACCTCGAACAGGCTGGATCGAAAATAGCCGGCGATGCGGTCGTAGGAAGCGGCGCCCTCCAGGCGCTGATTCAGCACAGCATGGTCAAGCCGGTTTCGACGGCTGGAGTGGCGCTGCAGCATCAGGCGTGGTCGTTACGCAGGCGTCCGGCGAGGATGCGAGCGGAATCGGAATCGGCGATCCATTCATTCATGCCCTCAGCGTTGCCCAGCGCGGCGAGCCATTCAAGCAGTGCGATGAAACCTTCGCGTTTGCCCCAGTAACCCTGGCCGAAGGTGTCGCGCAGGTATTGGCGGCCGGGCTCCGGGCTGTTGTCGGCAGCAGTGGTTTCGCGGACCGCAAACATTAGATGTCGAAGTGGCGAAGCGGCAAACGGGTGCGGCGCTCCCGCGCCAGCGCGCCCACGGCGGGCCGGCAGTGCGGGCGTATCTGATTCCGCGGCTAGGATAGGTGCGAGGTGGCTCGCCGCCAAGCCAGAAGGTGTGAACATCCGCGTACCGTTGGCTTTGTCGCTCTTCAGTAGGGGCCGTATATCGGTCACGCCAAAGCCGCGAGCCAACTCTTCATACATGCCTTTGCGACGTTCTCCACGGCTCTCAATGTCGAGGGAACGGAGGTAGTAGCGCTCTACAAGTGAAAGCTCGCGCCATGAATAATCCAACCCACGGGGGATGAGCGTATCGCAGGCAATGCCGAGGGCGCGGTCGATAACGGTCTCAAAATCGCTTTTCTCGTTCTTAGTGCGCTCAGCGAAGACTTCATGCTCGACATCCTTCCCATCAAGATTGCCGTATTGGGTGAGCACTTTGAGCGCGGCGGCATAGGCGGCGAGTTGATAATCGGCGTCGTTGAAGTTGGGCTCGCCGCCTTCGTCGAGGGCTTGCATCGACGTAATCTGGAGCTTCACCTCGTCCTCAACCAGCGGATAAACTTCATCGAGGAAGCCCGGTTCGTTATTGGCGCGCTTGCGCAGGACAAGGCATACAGTGCCTTGAACGTAGTTGCCTTTCTTGAGGCCAGCGGCTGTCTCGGTGCTAACGGTCCAGGCTGCCGTCGCTTTGAGCCCGGCGGCCCAAAGAATCATGCCAAGATCGGCCCAGACTGCCGGGTTCTGGTGCGTGAACATGACCATCTGCAGGCCATTGTCGGGCATGTGCTGCGCGAGGTTACGGTAAATCTCTACCATGGAACGGCGAAAATCTTCTCCATCGCCTCGCACGGCAAGTTCGGTTCTGGCGTCGGGCGTCCAATCGGGAAAGATCTTCGCGAGCTGCCTGTCATACCACGCTAGGAAGAAATCGCCGAGTTCGTGGTAGTTAACAGCGTCAGCGTAGGGCGGATCGGTGATCCAAAGATCACACGTTTCTCGGACGTCGCGGGCGTCCGCTGAAACAATCACATTTTGCTTGGAGGCCAACTCCACTGAGGGCAGAGTACTCAACAATGATTCGGCCAAACACCCGAACGAACGTGTGCCATAGTTATATAGAGTGTTCAACGCTTGATTGGCGAATGTCTGTTCAGAGTAGCCAACCCCACTGCCCTTCCCAAGATTTGCGTTCCATATATTTAATCTGGAGTTCCAATTGGTTTGCGTTGCAAGCTTCAAACTCAAATTTACTGCTGCTTCGACGGAGTGGGTCTTCCGCAATCCAGTTAGGTAGGCTCCATATGCCAGTAGCTGCCGTGGCGTGAAGAGGTGATGCCAATGAGTCCAGCCGCGTTCCCGGAAAAGCCGATCAGTTTCCGCGCCCTTCTCAGGAATCGCCATGGACGGAATAAAGCCATCGCGTTGCCAGTTAGCAAAGCGCTCGCGTAGCAAATCGAGAACCTTCGCTTCGCGGGCGAGGTCGGTAGCGTCAGGCGCAGCGTAGCGGCGTTTACCCTTCGCGTTGATCCAGCGGATGAAGTAAAGGCGTTCCTGAAATACATCGCCGGGGCGGGGCACTAGATCTTCATTAGTCCACCGACGGAGCCCCTCTGGTCCACGCAGTGCTTCCACCGACCACGAGCGGCTAGTATCGAAGGGATCTATGACGCGACTGTTTACTGCGGTGGCGCCTTTCTTATTCTTGTAGAGCTTAAGTTCGCTCTCAGAAACGGTAACGACTTCAGGGGTCAATCGATCGGTAGCAGCCTTTCGGTGCCATGTGACGACAATGCGGTATTTTTCGGAGATCACCCAGCTTGGTGCGAGGGGGATGTAGTAGTCGCAGCCTTCCGGCTTCACCTCCACACAGTAAAGGTACGCCTCAGCACGTTCTCCGCGGTCGTTGTGTTCGATACCCCATTCTCTGATTTGCCGGTCTGCAGCAGCAAAAACCTCCTTCTGCACTTGCTGCACGTCTTCGTGCATCTCTTTACTGCCACCAAGAAGATTGAGACTGGCCCAAGTTAGCAGGCAGGCTACGGGATTAAGGTCGGAGCCATAGGTCGCACAACCTATACGGGCGGCCTCGAAGGGAATAGAACCACCACCACAGAAGCTATCGCCAACACGGGGCACATGCCCGAAGGTGCGTTGACCAAGTTGGTCGATAAGACCGGAAAGCGACGTGGCCGTGGTGCCAAGATGACGGTTAATCTCCGACCAAGCCTCAGACGTGGGACCTGCTATATTTTCCGGACGATCGCAGTGCTTGAGGCGCTCGGTATAAGGCAGAACGTCGAAGGCGGTACGGTCGGCAACGGGCCGTCTTCGCTGGGCATCGAGAGCGCGTCGATGTGCGTCCGTGAGCGATTCCCAAATTTGGGCGCAGATATCTTCCTTTTCCTCGTCGGTAAGCCCTTGCTTGAATCCGCGAGCGCCAAAGTATTCTTTTTGGACTTCCTGCGACGCCGCTTCACGCCAAGCCGCCGCTGGGATCTCGCCCCTGCAGCGCTGCCAAGCGCCGTCGTCGTCCATCGTAAGTATCTTAAGGAATATTTGGCGGTCTTTTTTCGCGTTAGCCGAAGCGGGCATCAACATGCCGAGGATGGAAGCGCGGACGAGAATGAGTGGCTTGCGGCCCCACCATTTTCCAAGCGTAGTGAGCGTTTGGCCAGCTCCCGCCTTACGCTCCTTGTAAGACTCCGCGGAAAGGCGAGCAATAGGAAATTGCGTTTCGATAAAAGTGGACATTGCAGAAACGAAGCCTGTCAGAGTGAGAGTGAGAGCTGCGAATGGCCAAGAAGCTCGCGGCGCGCGCGAGGCGAAAGGCCCTCGCCTTTGACGAAAGGATTGTCAGCAATGGCGGCGCGCAGTGCCTTACGCCAGCCCACGCCTTTCTGCATGGCTTGGCCGGTGGTGGCCACAGTCATGGTGTAAAGCCACCAGCGCTCCTCGGGGGCCAGCGCCTCCCAGTTGCGCAGGGCATTGGGAATGTCGTCGGGTGAGGCGTCTTCCACCGCCCAGCAAAGGATGCAGAGTTCCTTGCCCAGCGACGGATGCACGGGCACGGGCTTGCCGGGGTTTTTCTGAAACTTGGCGCTTGGCAATCCGTTGGCGCGCAAGCGGCGATTGGCCTCTTCCCAGAACGCCGGGGCGATTGCCTGCCAGCGAGTACGGTCGATGACAACTCGCAGCGAAGGGTCGTTGGGTGACGGCGCATCCACCGCGCGGGCGCCCAGATGGTCGAGGTCATCGCCCCGGTGCTCGGTGATGCAGATGATGTCACTACCCCCGCTGCCCCTCGGTATATCGATCAAAAAGCCGTGGCGGGCTTCCTCTGGCAGAAAGCCGAGGCCGACGACTTTGCGGGCTGACGATGAACTGTTGCGTGCCATGCTCATTGGCCTGCGGTTTGACTTACTTTGGCGGCATTAAACGGCTGATTGGTGGCCTTGAGCCAATCTAGAAGCGCCTGCCCGGTGGGGAAGCCAAGGGAGCCAATCGTCATTCGTAGACTACCGCCGCCGACGATTTCCTGGAGCTTATCCGCGACGGATTTCACGGCGGCGGCAGCGTAGCCGCCATCCAAGGCGCCGGAATACTCCACGTTTTGCTGGCCGTCGTTGCTCTCGGCCGTGAGGCTGATGTCATGGGCGCTGACACCTGCGGCGAGTTCCAATCGCTGGATGAAGTCCCAGACCGCCCCGGCGTCATCCAGTTTGGTCTGTTGGGTCCAGCGGGCCGGCAATATGGGATCAATGGGCGGACGCTCCTGCCCTTTCTGCGGAATCGCGATGCGGATTGGTTCGGAGTTCAGGTCATAACCGGTGGACACAGCCAAGGCGCACACGACGCGGCACTTCGCGGGAACGCGGAAGACACCATCGTAAGTGGCAAATCCCGCGCTGGTTGGCGAGGAACCATCCGTTGTGTAACGGATGGAGGTTCCATTGGCTTTGGGCAGTGCGAGCAACTCGACTTCGTAATGATCGCCGCGGTTGTGTAGCTGGTATTTCAGCCTGAGCTTTGCGGTCCATTCCTTCACCACGCTTACGCGCGTCTGGTCGGCGGGATCGAAGGCCAGAAATCGGTAACGCATGCCCGTCGCCTCAAAACGGGTTGGCGTCGGCACCGGACTGGAAGCAATTGTGGGGTCGGAATCGCCCGTTTCATAAACAACTGAAGGCGCATGCAGCGGTTCGATTTTCAGATAGGTTATCCCCTCGCCGTCTTCCTGCGTGGAGAGTTCACGAACAGAAACCTCGGGAACGGGCGGGGGAAACGGACCACGGCGAATGTGATTGCCCTCTTCGCGCCATAGCCCGCGGCGCAAACATTCGGCTTTGAGATCATCGAGCGCCGAAAGTTTGTGAAGTGGCCAGTTGGTATTGACCGCAGCGGCGCGTTTGAAGTCTGACCAGAGCACAACTTTGGTCTCTTGTGACCCGAACAGGCGGGCCTCTGCGCGGGAACGGAAACTGTCTTCATCGATCTTGGTAGTGAATTTCTGAGCACCTTCGAGGGTGTGGCGGAGTGTGGCTTCGCCATTCTGGTTGCCGGCAAAGGCGAGATCGGTGCCGGTGGTTCGCAGGGCGGAATTGATGGAAGGATAGACAATCTGGTCGAAGGCTTCCTTCAGTGCTGCCGTGAATTGCAGTCCCACGCGATCCCGCAGCGCATCGAGCGCCCGCCACTGCGGGTCGTCGGAAGGCGTGCTTTCCGCCTTGAGTTCGTCTTCAATGCTTTGCAGCGCACGAGTTTGCCGGGCCGAATCGAGCACTTTCTGAAAGGTATCCCGCGAGCCGGTGAGAAAGAGAATGCGATTTTTGTATTGCTGCTGGTTCCACCACGCCTGCCAGTCGGCGGAAACGGGCAACTGGTTCGCCTGTCCGCCCGGCCGCACGATGACAAGTGTGGTTTTTTCCTGCTCGACCTGAACTTCATCGGGTGGCGGCAAAACTTTGATGACCTGGTAACAGTCGCGCAGCGAAGCGGAAAAATAGGACTCCAGATGTTCGCGAAGCATCCGGTCAACGGTTTCGGCGTGGAGTGAGAGCGCCGTCGAACGCAGCTTGGCGGCGAGGTTCTGCTGGTTCTTGAAGAACAGCCGTCCGTCGGCTGAATTGTGCAGATACCAAGCGCGGGTGGCCAGTTTGTCGAGGACGTTGGCCTTGAAGGTGGATAAGTCGCGCCCGGGACGCTGGAGACAATCGACGAGTTGATATTCACGTAGGCCGTGAATGGCGCCCGGCGTAGTCGAAAGCGAGGCAACGAGTATCAGGCGGGCTGCGTCGGACGCATCGGAATTGCCATTGGCGAGATCGATCTGCTCAACCTCGGCATCGCCGCTATGTGCAATGTCGTGGGCGATGGCCTCACTGAGCGACGGGTTGATGGTGCGCACCTCGGAAGCAATTTCATCCAGATTCAAATCGAGGTCGTAGGGATGAATTAAGTCAATTTTCTCAGCCCTTTTTGACTTCCAGAGGTCGGACACCACCATCTGCATGAGTCGGATGACACCGCGGGTTTGCTGGAAACCTTCGTTTTCCTTGAACTTGCCTACGAGTTCCCGGAGGTCGGGATGGAACGGATAGGCGTCAACGACGCGGGTGTAAAGGGCCTCAGGCGAAGTGGTGGTCAAGCCCATCTTGTTCGCCTCGCGCAGTGCCTCACGGTAAGCCCCAGCGACCTTCTGGATTTCAGGCTCTGGCGCATTAGTCTCGAAAAGGCGTTTGCGCAATATGTGATACAGCTCGTCGCCGTTCGGATTGACCGGGGTGATTGGGACGGCGATTCGCTTGGATTCCGAAGTAATCCCCTGGACCGCCCGACTGAAGGCGGCGTTGAGATTTGCTTGGCCGAGGCTGAAATTCGTTCCAGCCAAATCGGAAAGGACCAGACACACATTGTTCATCTCGGCGACGGCCACAAAGAGATTTCCGAGCGCCGCCGTCGTAACGACTCCCAAGTCACTATTCCCGACCGAGACCGCCACCGCGTATTCCAGATATGGCGGGAGTTCGTCAAGAAAAAGAACGAGTGGTTCACCGCCAAGCAACTGCTTCCAGGCCTCGGGGCCCGGTGCACTGAGCAATGGCGAAACGTAGCGGGCGAATTGCTCGGATTTTCCGAGTTGGTCCGCTATCGATCCCCAGATTCCGCCCGCGGCATCGGTGCTTCTCCCGTTGAACCCGGCCACGCGACAAAGGCCGAGCTTCGGAGCAGGGTTTTGCTCGCCACTGAGAACTTTCTTTCGCAATTCGGGATCACGCGCCAACAGTCCCAACGCAATCATGCTGTGCGTCTTGCCGCCTCCCATCGCCTGCGACAACAGGAATACCGAAGAACCTGCGCCGGACCCGCCCAAGTGGCGGAACGCCCGGTCCACCAGCGTAAGCATGCCGTTGGTGAAGAAGTTCTCCTCAAAGAATTCCGGGCCATTGACCTGCCCTTTAAGGAACGTATCGAGGTTGAGGACAGTGGCTCGTCTGTCGGCAGCAAAAACAGACGGACGCGGATTGCAGAGGGAGTGGATGCTCATGATCGGCCTAGTGTTGGTGAGTGATCGATGGCTATCGTTTGCGTGATTGCGGTTTGGGTGCGTCCTCCAGTAGCAGCGCCTTCTGCTCCTGGATCGTGATGCCGTTGCGTCCGCAATAGTCCCGAATCAGCACTTCGATCATGTTGGCGATGGAACGGTGCTCGCGGTCGGCGGCAGCGCGGAGCCCTTCCTTCAGGCCCGGTTCGATACGAAATGTCAGCGTGGTGGACTTGGCCTTGGCCATGGCGCCCTCTATGCAGCGTTTGTAATGTCGATATACTGCAATGTACAGTAAAATCCGACATCATCCAATGGCGTCGAGTCCTACTCGCGCCAAGGAGCTAAAGCATGGCCGGGCAATACTCGCATTTGCAGTTTTTTCGGCGTACCCCCAATGCGCTGTTGGCCCGCTATTTTCAGGAAAAGCACGGTGTCCTGCAGGGCATCGACTTCGACAAACTGAAGGAAACTGAGGTCGAGCCGATCTTCCAGGCCGTCACGGCATTGCCGGACGACAAGCAGGCCCAGATCGAGGCGGAATGCCAGGACGTTGAAGGCATGGCCAGCCAGGGTGGGGTGACGGCGCTAACTGACGAAGCGGACTTTCACCAGGACACGGCATTCCCTATAGCCATTTCTAAGATCGACGGATTTCATGGCGCGGCGATGTGGGCATTCCTGGACCACAAGCTTTACTGGGAAGGCGCCACGCTGTTTCTGCACTCGGACAACATCGCCGAATCGCTCTGGAAGAAGCGTAGTGACCTGCCCCACTTGCAGCCGCATGTGGAGGATGAAGACACCGAGCGGCTGGAGAAGGCGATCAGCCATCATTTCCACACCAAGGAAGGCCGCGGACGCAATTGCAAGGTGGAGGTCTTCCGCCGCTACGACAAAGAATATTTTTTCGCCTACCCCGAGGACTTTGCCCAGTCAGGTATGGAGTGGGTGCGCAATTCCCTTTCTGCGCGCGCCCGCCATCCTGCGTTCGAGATCATCTTTGTCTATTCCCAAGACGAGGGCTCGCTGGACATCTACGCACCGCGTAACACCAAGTCGGTGCCCGAACTGCAAAAGATTTTCGCAACGGCCATTCTAAAGTTCGATGGTCTGAATGAGTTTGCGGACGATAACCGGGTGTATGCCCTGGATGGATTGGCAAATCGGCATTTTGTGTTCAAGTATCTGCCGGAAAGTGGCATCGAATCGGTGGTGGTGGACATGCTTCGCTTGAGCCTGAAGTCCGGCAAAAAGCGGCGTGTCACCGTGGAAGCGGAGACCAAGCAAGACCCGAAGGCGGTCTATGACCTGATGGACAAGCTCACGCTGCCGCCCTATTACGTCACGCAGGCGGAGATAAAAGTCACGTTTGCCCGCACGCCCGGCATGCGCGCGCGCGTGCGCAGCTTCAAAATCAGTTCTCCCAACTGGTGCGCCCTGCGCCACGACGGTCGAGACTTGATTATCCGCAAGATGCTTGTCGATTCCGGCATCGAACCGATGGCGCCGGCAACCGAAGCGGAGAGCGACACGGCATGACGCTGGCGGAAGTGCTGAAAGAGCTTATTCAGCGCCTTGGTTTCGAGGGCGATAGCGTCCTCACCTGGGAACAAGTGCGCGAATGGCCGAAGGGCGCGATCGAGATTTTTCAGAAAGCAGGATGGATCGCGCCAACTATTCCGGCCACGAGAGTGGAATGTTCTGGTTGTGAGGAAAATTGTTTCAAGCCCGTGCATGTGCTGGCCGCGCAAAACGCGCAACCGGCGCGGGCCTACGTGGCTTGCGACGAGCCCGCCGATATGGGCCGGGTGAAGATTCCTATCTCGCGCTTGCGCCAATGGCAGATCACTGATGCGCAGGTTGCGCAATGGCTTGCAGGCGCGCTCGGATGCAAAGGCAAACCGGAGCGGGACCAAAGCAGCGGCGTATTCACGCTCGGGAAACTGCAAGGCAAGAAGCGACTCGGCACAGTGGAGTTCGAAACCGGCGCGTCGGTATCGCTGAGAGTCTCGGGGCATACGCGCCCGTTAAGCGAGGTTGTCAATTTCGAAGAGGATCACGCGCGTATCGATCAGGCTGCGATCCTTGACATGGTGGACCTGCCGCCGGTGTCCGAATCCGCAGAACGTTACCGATCATCCACGGCACGGCGCGATGCGCGCAAGCTCGGTACGCAAGCCATGCACGAGCGCTGGCAGAAGGCGTACCGCGCCCTTCATCGCAAGCACCGGGACAAGTCTGACGTGTGGTGCTCGCTGCAAATTGCGAAGACCGATAATCCTGACGGCCGCAGCGCCGAAACGATTCGCAAGCACATGAAAAGATGAGGAGTAGCGAGATTAGGTGATTGAGTTTCCAAAAATAGCATTGGATGCATCGAGGGGCGAAGCGGGTGTTTCGCCATTGACGGCGCTATTGCACGAGCAGTTATGCGGACTCATAATCATTTTCCGCTCGCTGATCTCTTGAAAAAGGTATCGAGAGGGTGCAATTCTGTAATTCCAAAATACTAAGGAAGCGGGCATGAAGACTTGGGAAATGGTGAAGACTGTATATACGGTGGGCGATTTTATTTCGTGGCAAAAAAATAATGCCCTTGTTTTGAGCCCGAGCTTTCAACGCCGTCCCGTATGGACAGCGGGAGCCAAATCGTTCTTGATCGATACGATCATGCGTGGCCTCCCAATCCCGATCATATTTCTGCGTGATCAAAAAACCGATCTAACTAGCCTCGAATCAAAAAAAGAAGTGGTCGATGGTCAACAGAGAATCAGAACGCTCATCACGTACATTGCCGCTAAATTTCTAACGGACTATAAGAAGGAACGGGATTATTTCGAGGTTCAAAAAGTACATAACCCAGAAATTGCCGATAAACCCTTTGCAGAGTTACCGGACGACGTTCGTCAGAGAATTCTTGATTATCAATTCAGTGTCCACATACTGCCTTCAAGCGTGGACGATAGGGAAGTTTTACAGATATTCGCTCGGATGAATGCGACTGGGGTAAAGCTAAATGATCAGGAACTCCGCAATGCCGAATACTTCGGTCAATTCAAAACATCCGTCTTTGAACTGGCTTCCGAGCAACTCGCCCGATGGCGCGGATGGAAAATATTTACCGAATACAACATCGCGCGGATGGACGAAGTCGAGTTGACTTCAGAATTCGCAATGTTAATGCTAAAGGGCATTACTGGAAAAAGCCAAAGTGCGATCGGTAGGATTTACAAGGACAAAGATGCCGAGTTTCCAGAGCGTGAGGAAGTGGAGCGCCGATTTCGGCAAGTAATGGAACTAATTGAAGATAAATTCGGGGAAGATTTGCGATTTACCCCGTTCAAAAGAAAGACCCTTTTCTATTCCTTGTTTGCGGTTTTGTATGATCTTCTTTACTCGTCAAAGCCCCTATCTGGGAAAGCACGAGCGAACACCATTGCTCCGGAAGCTATCGCAATGATTAAGCGTGCTGGCGATTTAATGCAGAAAAAAACGGCGCCAGACCTGGTAATGGAAGCGGTTGCAAGGCGAACTACCCACCTCAGCTCACGAACTACTGTTGTCCGTTATCTGAAAACCCTGACTGTCGCGCCGTAAGGTAGTGCCGTGGCCAAAATGGCCTCAGAATTATCGGACGACCTTGCCGGTCATTTTCGCCGCTTGGATAGCACACGTCGCAAGTTGGAAAAACTATTCTTCGAGGGAGAAATTAAAAGGCATGACATTGAACAGGTCTATGTCGGTTTATATCTGGACGCAATAGTTTCGTTTGAGCGCTTTATCGAGGAGTTATTTCTTGGTCTTCTTGTCGGGCGACTATCCCTACCAAGCAAAGTGCATCCGCGGGTAACGTTTCAATCTGACAACGTAGCTAGAGACGTAGTGTGTGGCGGGAAGAATTTTGTCGATTGGTTCCCCTACGATTCCACGGAAAAGCGGGCACATGCATTCTTCCGAGCCGGGTTGCCTTTCACAATTTTGGACAAGCCGGAAAAGAAAACTATTGAGCAGCTAATGTTTGTCCGCAATGCGCTCGCTCATAAGAGCCGCCATTCACTGAGTCGCTTCGAAGAAATGGTATTGGGGAACTTGCCGCTGACAGGGAAAGAGCGTTCGCCGGCAGGCTATCTGAGGTCATCATTTAGGACGGCACCAGATCAGACGCGCTATGAGAATCTTGTAATGGAAATGGCGCAAATTGCGAAAAAGCTTGCCATCTGTGCGTGACCAGTCGGTTCCGCAACGCTTTATCCTCAAAGGCTAGCCTCAGGCCACTCACCCTTCCCAAGGGCCATCGTTCACCGAGGCAAGTCAACATGTATGAGCTTCACTATTGTTGATCTGACGCGACGGTAAGCACAGAAATTGGACACGCAATACAAAAAGCTGGGCGGAATTATTTCGCCCAACTCTCAGGCCCGACCGGCCTAGGTAATCGCAGTTTCCTCGGCAACCCGGCACGGCCAAGGCGGTGCCAACGAAAAAAAAATAAGTATTTGATTTAAAAGGAATAGATACGCATAGCGAAGGCGCTGTCAGTGCGTTCCTTCGCCCAAATCGCCCAACTACGCTGCGTCTCAGCAAGTCCCTTATCAGTCAGAAAGGATTGAAGATGACGCATACCATCCTGCGGCTCCCCGCCGTCAAAGCCGAAACCGGCGTTTCCCGTTCAACGCACTATCTGCGCATCGCTCAAGGGCTCTTCACCAAGCCGGTGAGCCTCGGCGCGCGGGCGGTGGGCTGGCCCTCCAGCGAAGTCGCGGCGCTGAACGCGGCGCGCATCGCCGGCAAGTCGGATGAAGAAATCCGTGCCCTGGTCGCGAAGCTGGAAGCAGCGCGTAAAGCTGCTGCGTAAGGGGCGGACCATGCGACACGCGAACCCCACGCGGGGACTGAACCGGCCCGCCTTCGCCTTCAAGCGCGACCGCCTGCCGACACCTGCCGGGTATTACCACGAGCAGGGATTGAAACTGATCGGCGGCGGCGAATGGAAATCCGCCGTCTGCCCGTTCCACGACGACACCAAGCCCAGCCTGCGGGTACGCCTGGATACCGGCGCCTTTCGTTGCATGGTGTGCGGGGCGCATGGCGGAGACGTGCTGGCCTTCCACATGCAGCGGCATGGACTGCGCTTCATCGAGGCGGCGCGGGCGCTGGGCGCCTGGGAGGAATCGCGATGACCGAGACCCTCCAGCAAGCTGCGCGCCGTCTTGCCGCCGGTGCGATCCGCGAAGGCTTCAAGCCGCAAGCCCTGCACGAATACACGGACCCGGACGGCAACCCATTACATTGGCGAATTCGCCTGAAAAATCCCGACACCGGGGACAAGTGGATTCGCCCCATTCGGCTCACTGGCGAAGGCTATACGCTGGGCGAACCGGACTACCCGGACGGCAAACCGCTCTACCGCCTGCACGATCTGGCAACCCGGCCCGACGATCCGGTGATCGTGTGCGAGGGCGAATGGTGCGCCGATACGCTGACGAAAGCGGGCGCGCTTGCGACCACCAGCGGCGCCGCGGACTCCGCCGGCAAAACCGATTGGCGGCCACTGGCCGGGCGAACCGTGACGATCTGGCCCGACAACGACGAAGCCGGACAGCGCTATGCCGAAGCGGTGGCGGGCGCGCTCCGGGCGCAGGGCTGCGCGGTGCGCGTGATCGACGTTGCGGCACTGAATATGGAGCCGAAGGCGGACGCGGTGGATTGGCTGGCCGCGAACCCCAATGCCAAGGCGGCGGATGTACTCGCGCTCTCATGTACAGAAGCGCCATGGCGCGACGTGTCGGCCGCGCAAGCCCCGAGCACTGCGGGCCTTGATGCAGGCACAGCATGGCCGGAACCGAAACCCATTCAAGCGGCACTGCATTCGGTGCCCGCCTTCGACCCGGACACGCTGCTGCCTGAAGCCTTGCGCGGCTGGATCATGGATGAGGCCGACCGGATGCCCTGCCCGCCCGATTTCATCGCTGTAGGGGCGCTGGTGGCGCTGGGGGCGATCATCGGTGCGCGTTGCGCCATCAAGCCGAAGTCCCGCGATTCGTGGCTGATCGTGCCGAATCTGTGGGGCGGAATCGTGGGCTTGCCCTCGGCGAAGAAGTCCCCCGCCATCGGCGCGGCGCTGAAACCGCTTGACCGTCTGATCGCGCGCGCGATGGAAGCGCACCGGGCAGACGTGGAAGCCTTCGACTCTGAAAAAACGGTATTCGAGGCCAAGAAGGAAGCCATTGAACATCGCATCAAGGCGGCGGCGAAGGATGCCAAGAAGGGCGATCTGGACGGCATTGCCCGCGAATTGCAAGGGCATCGGCAACAGGCGCCGGAAGCGCCGATCCTGCGGCGCTACAAGTCCAACGACACGACCGTCGAGAAGCTGGGCGAATTGCTGCGCGAGAATCCTTCGGGCTTGCTGGTGATGCGGGATGAGTTGGTCGGGCTGATTGCGTCCTGGGACAAAGAAGGCCGGGAAGGCGAACGGGCTTTCTACCTGGAAGCGTGGAATGGCAATGCGAGTTTCGATACCGACCGGATCGGGCGGGGTTCGATCTTCATCCCCAATCTGTGCGTGTCCATCTTCGGTGGCATCCAGCCGGACAAGTTGACCGGCTACCTTGAGCAGGCCGCGAACGCACTGGCCAATGACGGCATGCTGCAACGGTTTCAACTGCTGGTCTTTCCCGATCACAGGGCCTGGGAGTGGCGCGACCGCGTCCCGGCGAAGGAGGCGCGCGACCGGGCCTTTGCCGTATTCGACACACTGGCCGATTTCGACCCGGTGGCGTGGGGCGCAGCGCCCGTCGATGATTTCGCCAAGTTCCCGTATTTCCGCTTCGATGAGGCGGCGCAGGAAATCTTCATCGAGTGGTCGGGCGATCTGCACCGGGCGCGGCTCCCTGCCGAGGATCACCCGATCATCGCGCAACACCTGGCGAAGTTCGACAAGCTGTTTCCCGCACTGGCATTGATTCTGCACCTGACCGATTGCGCGGCGAGCGGACAACGCGGGCCGGTGACAGCGGAGGCGGCATTGCGCGCCGCGGCATGGTGCGACTACCTCGAAGCCCATGCGCGGCGCTGCTACGGCCTCCTGACCGACGACGGGCTGCGCGCGGCACAAGCCCTGGCAGACAAGGTGCGCCAAGGCAAGCTGATCGATGGCTTCACGGCGCGGGACGTGCGTCGCAACCAGTGGCGCAACCTCACCAGCGATGAGGCTGTGCAAGCGGCGCTGGACTGGCTGGAGGATGAAGACTGGCTGCGGGCGGATGAAGTCGGCGGCGCGGGGCCGGGAACCGGCCGGCGCACCTGGCGCTATTTCATCAATCCGAAGACCGCAAAGGCGGCCAAGTCAAAGGGCGACCATGACCAACTGGCTTGATCGCGCAAAGCGTGAAATTCCGCAAGGTGCTGGCCCAGCTACTGCCATTGCTGACGAAAGAAATCCAACGGCAGTAACGGCAGTGCGCGAACCGCGCGCACCTGCCATTTCGCGGGTTTCTATCGGCAGTAATGGCAGTGCCACGGCGGCGGGTTTCCGGGAAATCGAGGCCGCCAACAAGGCCACTGTGCCGATGTCGCCAGGCGAAGAATCGGCAATCCGCGCATGGCTCGCACATATCGAGGAAACCGATCCCGCGATCATTGCGGACCTGCTGGAGAAGTGCCGCACCGATGCCGATGCGCGAAGCTACTTCATCGGGCGGGCGGCGGAAGTGCCGCGCCCCTGGGGCTTTGACGATGACCGGCGGCGCTGCGACCAGTGCGCGAACCTGACTGGCCGGGGGCTGTGCCTCGCTGCGCGACGCGGCGAGATCGTGGCAAGCCGTACCTATGAGCCCATACGCGATCTGCCGCACCGATGCGAGGGCTATGCACCACGCCCGGAAGACACGGACCGCCGACCGGGCCGGGAACGCTGGCCGGGACTGATACAGAAAGGTGATGACCATGGCAACGCTTGAAACCGATACCGCAGTGATCCCCTCCCCTGCGACCGCAGGAGCCCCGCCAGCGGCCCCAGGTGGCAAGGGCGGCAACTACGAGGCCGTGCGCTTCAACGCCCTGCAGCACGGCATCCTGAGCCGCCATACCGTGCTTGCGCACGAGGATGCATCCGAATACCGGGCGCTGCTCACGGCCTTGGTGGAAGAGCATCAACCTGCCGCGGCGACCGAGGCGCATCTGGTCGAAGAACTGGCCGGGATCATCTGGCGCAAGCGCCGGGTGTTGCAGGCCGAGGGCGCGAACATCAACAAGGGCTTGAAGGGCGCGGCGCGCGATGCCGAAGGCGTGATCCCGGCGGCGGCGCCATTCGAGCTTGGGCTATCCGGCGAGGGCACCGACCTTCGGGATTTGATGCCGCTGACGCTGGACGAAGTCGCCGAGCGCCAGCGCGATGCCCAACACGATCTGGCAGCCACCGAGAAAGCCGCGGCGATCCTGCGGCGCGACGGCGCAAATGCTTATGACAAAGCGTTGCGAACCCTGATGCCTGATTCGCGCGAGTGGTGGCAAGCGTTCATGGAGGACGGGGGCGAGGAACACCCGGCGACCGCCGAAGGGCTGGCCGATTTCATCCGCGATCATCTCGAACCGGTCTGCGTGCGCATCGAAAAAGAAGCACGGCACCATGAGGCGATCAAGGCGCAAGCCCTGGGTGAAGGGCTGCAAGTGCATCGATTGGAGAAGCTGACGCGCTACGAAACGCATCTTGACCGCAAATTCGAACGCACCCTGGCCATGCTTTTGAAGCTGAAAGAGCTTCGCGGCGGGCGATAAGGCGCGAAATCGGGAATGAAATTGACAGAAGACGGAAACCATAGAAATGCCTGGAAACCCAAGCGGGGCGTGCCTTTCCGCGATATTGCACTGTCCATGAGGGTGCAGAAATAGCGGGATAGCCTGATGATTTCGGCAAAATCGAGAGGAAGAAAAAATGGGTGGAATGGGAAGCGGCCGGCGCAATCAAAGCGGGAAGAATGCAACCGACGATTACCGGTCATTGGACGTGCGGCGCTGGCAACGCGATGGCTTCCTCACTCCGGGCCGGGCGTTTAGCTGGCAGTGGACGCGCAACGGTGAAGCGGTGGCATCCATCCAGGTGCGAAGCGAATCGGATCGAGTCGTGCTGTCCTATCGGCAACGCAGCAGCGGCGGCGAATGGAAGGAAGAAAACTACCCGGTGCGGCTGGATTGGTCGCCCTGCACTTATGGCGGACAGCGGGCGTGGTTTCTATGCCCGGCGGCGGGATGCGGGCGTCGCGTGGCGATCCTGTACGGCGGCGGCATCTTCGCCTGCCGGCACTGCTACCGCCTGGCCTATCCCAGCCAGCGGGAGACCGCCGATGACCGGGCACTGCGCCAAGCGCAAAACATCCGCAAGCGGTTGGGCGGCACGGCGAACATGATGGAGCCATTTCCACCGAAGCCGAAGGGGATGCGCTGGCGCACCTACGCGCGCATGGCTGACAAAGAGCGAGGCCACACCCAAGTATCGCTGGCAGGGATCGTGCGGCGGTTCGGTCTCAAGATCGAGGGGTGAATCTGTTTCGCAAAAATCATACGGCCCGGTACGGAATATCCGAGCACACGACTTCGACGTCTTCCACGTTGCATGCAGCCAGGCAATCTGTAGCAAATCGCGTCGCCTTCGTGCGGTCTGCCGCAGGGCCTACAACGATTTGCTTTAACGCCCCAGCCTGCAAGCGCTTCCAATCAAATTCTCTGTACTTGACCAGTTCGTAGGCGCGGTATCTCCGTCTCACTTCGGGGGGCGGAACATCGGCTCTGTGAATCTGCAAGAACCGGTATTCGCTTTCGTTGCGGTAAGCCTCATGTTTGAAAAACAGTGCGGCACGCAGCACATGTACCGACAGAGTCACGGACAATTCCTTCATATAGCCGTTGAGGGAAGCGCTCTCCAACTTCTTGCCTCGCGGCAGCGAGATCAGATCAAACATGCTTTCGATCATCTGGCGATGAATGTCCGCAAGCACAGCGTCTTTGTATGTGACGCTGAAAGTGCAGTTGTTTGGTATCGCGACGCCATTCTCTTTTGTGAAACCATCTTCCAACGCTTTGGCATCGAACCCGAGAGCGTAGCCGCGCCCGTTGTCTGCGTAGGCTCGCCATTGGCCAAGGTCATTGCCGTCCGCGCTGAACGAGCAAACGAAGTAATGGGCGCTGCCTTGCATTCCGCCCTGGTGGAAGGCCGCGAAATGCTTGGCGAACACCTGGCTTTCCGGTGGGCCTTCGGCTGCCTTGTCGTTCAAGATTTTGACCGCATGGGAAAAGCCGTGGCTCAACTCGGAGGGATCATTGAGATTGAAAATGTCAGATAGCCAAAGCTGGCCAGACTCCAAGATGCCCCTCAAGCCAACATCATTGGTGTAGTGATAGATGATCTTGGGCGGTTCCTGCGACTCCACGGTGTCGAGGAATGACTTGACTATGGCTTCTGCGGCGGCATCAAACTTGAGCAGCGCATCTTTCATGTCTTGCGGAATTTTCGTGTTTTCCATCGCCACTCCCAAGGTCACAACAATCAAGGTGCTATGCGGCGCACTCCTTAGCGTTTCGCGCGCCCCGGTTTAGCCCGCGGCGCGGCAATTCCCGCCACATGTTCGGCCCACCGATCCAGCCACTTGCGCATCTCGTCGGCGTAGGCATAGACGTTGTAGACGCCGGCCACTCCGGGCAGCCGATGGCCAAGGATGGATTCGCCGATCTCGAACGGACAGCCCAGGCGCGCGAGGCCGGTGCGGGTGGTGCGGCGCAGATCGTGCGAGGTCCAGTGGTCTATCGGGCAGGCGTCGCCGGCCTGCCGCGAGGCGAACAAGGCCACGCTCAACGCCTTCTGATTGACCGGGTTGCCACGCACCGGAAAGACGTACTCCTCGCCAAGGCGGTTGCGCAGGATCTCGACGGCGGGCGCGGACAAGGGCGTCACGCTCACGTCGCCGGTTTTGCCCTGGGTGTGCGTCCAGGTCTTCGCATCGATGTCCACGTCGCGCGAGCGCATGGCGCAGACTTCGCCGCTGCGGGCGCCGGTGTAAAGCGTGAGTCGCAGCACATCGACAATCGTGCGGGACACCGCGCCGGAGTCCAGCCAGCGCAGCAGCAGGCTGATCTCGGGATCGCTCAGCGCCCGGCTGCGTTTGCCCTGCGGGATGGTCGGTATGCCCGCCGTCGGGTCGGCAACATCCAGGTCCAGCCGATTCATGCTGCGTGCGTGCCTGATCACGCCACGCAGCGCGGAAATGCCCATGGCCGCCACGCGCGGCGCCCTCTTGCGCATGGGAACGATTGCCGCCATGACTTGCGAGGGCTTGAGGTCGGCCAGCAGCACACTGCCGATTTCGGGCAGGATCTCGCGCTCCAGAATGCGCCACTGCTCGTCGCCCCGCGCGAGCTTGGACAGGTGCTCCTTCTGATAGCTCTCTGCGGCGCGCGTCAGCGTGTAGCCCTTGCCGCGTATCGCCGCCACCTTGGCAGCCTCTTGTCGCCGGCGTACCTCGTCGCGCGGATCGCCGTGCTTGTCGCGGGTGGCGCGGTGATTTCGCCACTCGCTGCGCGCGTCGGCGAGGGATAATGCGGGGAATGACCCGATCAGCAGTTGGGCCATCTTCCCTGCAGGGTCACGGAAACGGTAGATCCACACCTTGGCGCCGGACGGGCGCGCCATGATTCGCAGGCCGGGATGGGTGGGGTCGCCGAGGGAACCGCGTTTCAGCCGCTCACAGGCCAGCGTGGTAAGGGTTGAAACGTTTCGCAGGACGTTTCGCATTTATGCCGGATTCCAGAGAACATTGTCGGACTTCGATAAACGCTAATGTACTATGAAATCAGAGGGAAAACAGGCTTTTTTTGATGGCTGACATTGCTCAACATACCCCGATGATGCAGCAGTACCTGCGCATCAAGGCGCAGCACCCGGATGTGCTGCTTTTGTACCGCATGGGCGACTTCTACGAGTTGTTCTACGAGGACGCGGAGCGCGCCTCGCGCCTGCTCGACATTACGCTCACCACGCGCGGCGCCTCGGCCGGCGCGCCGATCAAGATGGCGGGCGTGCCGTATCACGCGGTCGATCAGTATCTCGCGAAGCTCGTGCGCATCGGCGAGTCAGTCGCGATCTGCGAGCAGATCGGCGATCCGGCGACTTCGAAAGGTCCCGTCGACCGGCAGGTCACGCGCATCGTCACACCCGGCACGCTCACCGACTCGGCGTTGCTCGAGGACAAGGCCGACAACATTCTACTCGCGCTCTCCCGCACGAAGGGCGCAGTCGGACTGGCCTGGCTCAATCTCGCGAGCGGCGATCTGCGCGTCACCGAGATCGCTCCACAGATCCTCGCGTCCGAGCTGCGTCGCATCGGCCCGGCGGAAATCCTGCTCGCGCAAACCGCCGGCGAAGATCCCGCGCTCTCCGGCTACGCGCTCACGCGGCTCCCCGAGTGGCATTTCGAATTCGACACCGGGCGCAAGCTTCTGCTGAAGCAGCTCGGCGCGGCCAGCCTCGCCGGCTACGGCTGCGAGGAGCTGGAGCCCGCGATCGGCGCCTGCGGCGCACTGCTCGAATACGCACGCAAGACCCAGGGGCAGGCGCTCTCCCACGTCGCGGCGGTGATCCCGGAGCGCGTGAGCGAGTTCGTTCGCATGGACGCAGCAACCCGGCGCAATCTGGAAATCACCGAGACGCTGCGCGGTGAGCCGGCGCCGACGCTCTTTTCGCTGCTCGACGAGTGCGCGACCGGCATGGGAAGCCGGCTGCTGAGGCATTGGCTGCACCATCCCTTGCGCGACCGCAAGACGCTCGCCGCGCGCCACGAGGCAGTCGCCGCGCTCGGCGAGGCTCACGTCGGGATTCATAAGCTGTTGCGCCGGTTCGCCGATGTCGAGCGCATTACCGGCCGCATTGCGCTCAGGAACGCGCGGCCCCGCGACCTTTCGTCCTTGCGGGACAGCCTCGGATTACTGCCCGAGCTTGCGCGTGCGGTTCCAGGGGAGGCGTCGCTGCTGTCGGCGCTGGCTGACGATCTGCTGACACCGACCGAGTGCCTGGCGCTTCTGCGCCGCGCGGTGCTGGAGGAACCGGCGACGATGGTGCGCGAGGGCGGCGTGATCGCCGACGGCTACAGCAAGGAGCTGGACGAGCTGCGCAAGCTGCA
Organism: uncultured Enterobacteriaceae bacterium; assembly: GCA_964430565.1. Lineage (GTDB taxonomy): Bacteria > Pseudomonadota > Gammaproteobacteria > Burkholderiales > SG8-39 > VBDM01. Next base: position 5,372 of record CAYSFD010000008.1, on the reverse strand, counting down.
AACGCACTCCGGCGAATTTCTCTCCGAGCTCGAGCTGCGCGAGCGCAGCCGCACCGGCATTCCCAACCTGCGCGTCGCCTACAACAGCGTGCACGGCTTCTACATCGAGATCACCAACGCTCACGCCGAAAAAGTGCCCGCCGACTATCGGCGCAGGCAGACGCTCAAGAACGCCGAGCGCTACATTACGCCGGAGCTCAAGGAATTCGAGGACAAGGCGCTCTCGGCACGCGACCGCGCGCTGGCGCTGGAGAAGTCGCTCTACGAAGAGCTGCTCGGGCTGCTCTCGGCGCATCTCCCGGCGCTGCAGCGCATCGCGCGCGCGCTGGCCCAGCTCGATCTGCTGGCCTGTTTCGCCGCGGCCTCGTCGGCGCGCGATTACTGCCGGCCGGAATTCACCGACGAGATCCTGATCGAGATCGATGCCGGGCGTCATCCGGTCGTTGAAGCGCAGATCGACCCGTTCATCGCCAACGGCACGCGGCTCTCCCCTGCCCGGCAACTGCTCCTCATCACCGGCCCCAACATGGGCGGCAAGTCCACCTACATGAGGCAGGTCGCGCTCATCGTGCTCCTGGCGCACGTGGGCTCCTTCGTTCCCGCGAAATCGGCGCGGATCGGACCGATCGACCAGATCTTCACCCGCGTCGGGGCGGCGGACGACCTCGCCGGCGGCCGCTCGACCTTCATGGTCGAGATGACCGAGTCGGCCAACATCCTGCACAACGCGACCGACAAGAGTCTCGTGCTGATGGACGAGGTCGGGCGGGGCACTTCGACCTTCGACGGCCTCGCGCTCGCCTGGGCGATCGCCCGGCAGTTGATCGAGCGCAATAAGTCGCTCACCCTCTTCGCCACGCACTACTTCGAGATGACGCGCCTCGCGCTCGAATACAAGGAAGCGGCCAACGTCCACCTGGATGCGGTCGAGCACAAGGACACGATCGTGTTCATGCATGCAGTCGAGGAAGGTCCAGCGTCGCAGAGCTATGGCTTGCAGGTCGCGCAACTCGCCGGCGTCCCCAAGGGGGTGATCCGCAACGCGCGCAAGTATTTGCAGATGCTGGAGGACTCCAGCCTCACACTCGGGGGCCAGTCGGATCTTTTCGCCGCAGGAAAGCCCGAGGCCGAGCCGCCGAAGGAAGCCGATGCCCTGCGAGAAACACTAGACGCAACGAATCCGGACGAACTCACCCCCCGCGAGGCGCTGGAACTGCTCTACAAACTGAAGCGCTTGTGAAGCGGCGGCTCTCCGTCCTGCTGCTGGGGATCGCCGGCTGCACGGCGCACACCCCGCCGCCCCTGCCTTCGGCCGTGGGCAGCGGATTCGCGTTCGGGCTGATCGGCGATACGCCTTACAGTACGCTGGAAGCATTGGCGCTCGACGCGATGATCGAGGAGATGAACCGCGAGCAGCTTGTATTCGTGATTCACGTCGGCGACATCACTTCGGGGGTCGGCCCCTGCACCGACCGATGGTTCGAGGCGAGAAAGCGTCAATTCGAAAAATTCAAGCACCCGTTCGTGATCGTCCCCGGAGACAACGACTGGGTGGACTGCCACCGCACCGGCTTCGATCCCCTCTCGCGGCTCGACAAACTCCGGGAGCTGTTCCAATCGGGCGACCGGAGCCTGGGCGAACGCACCATCGAACTCGAACGGCAGTCGGGGCGCTACGCGCAATATCGGGAGCACATGCGCTGGATCGCAGGCAACGTCCTCTTCGTCAGCGTCAACGTGCAAGGCAGCAACAACAATCTCGGCAGGACGGCTGCGATGGACGCCGAGCACCGCGAGCGCATGGCCGCGGTGCTGGCGTGGCTGGAGGACAGTCGGGGCCTCGCCGAGCGGCGCGACCTTGCCGGCATGCTCGTCTTCGGGCAGGCCGATCCGGACTTCGGGGGAAAGATGAGGGGACGCGGGCGCGGGCGCGACGGCTTCGCCGAATTCCGCAACGCGCTGCGCGATCTCGCTTTGAGGTTCGGCAGGCCGCTCCTCTTCGTGCACGGCGACTCGCATTTCTACAGGCTCGACCAGCCGATCGCCGATCCGGCGACGGATCAACCGTTGCGCAACTTCACCCGCGTGATCGTGTTCGGTTCGCCGCAGACGCGCTGGATCCGGGCGAACATCGACCCCTCGTCGCCGCAGATCTTCAGGTTGAGCCCGGTGCCGCAGACCGCGCCGGGTCAATAACCCGGCGCGGATCGACAGCTTTCGACGCTTCGGCTGGTACTGCCTTGCTGGAATTCCCGGCTTGATCAGCCGTGCACGTGCTCGCTGCCCGAGCGCTCGCCCAAGGCCTCGCCGTGCGCTCCACCGCGATGATGGCGTCCCATGCGTCCGCCGCGGTCCATGCCGTCGCGGATCGCCAGACGCACCCGCTCCTTCTGATTGGCGTCGAGCGCGTCGTACACGACGAACCAGGTCGCGCGTACCTGCTTGCGCGCCGCCTCCATTTGGGCGTGCATCTGTGCGCGCAATTGGTCGCGTAACTGCGCGAACTGCTTCAGATCCGCGCCGGGCTTGTCGATTTCGACGCGCAGCTTCGCACGCGTCTCCTCGCCCTTCGCACGCGTCGACCGGAAGGCGTCGCGCTGAGCGGCTTGCGCCTTTTTCCACAGCTCTTCCTGTTGCGCGTTGAGGTTGAGTTCCTTGTGCAACTTCTCGAAGCCGCGCATCGGGCCCTGGCCTTCCTGGCCTTGGCCGCGCGGGCCCATCTGGGCCCAACTCGATCCGACACCGACGAGGCCGACGGCCAGCAGCCCCGCCAGCAGTATTCTCTTTCCGTCTTCAAGCATGATTCTCTCCTTCGAATGGTTTGGAAGAACGAAGCGCAATTGTCCCGCGAAGTCGTTTCCAAACTGTTGCTGCGGGCGGGAGGTTCGTTGCAAATTGTTTCGGAGCCGAGAGATGTTTCCTAATAACCGAGCGTCTCGCCGACGACCACCACGCACAATCGGCCGGGAGATACTCGACGGCCGCCGCGCCATCGGCGCAATACGCCGAATCGATGCCGCGCCGCTGCAGCTCGTTCCGCAACCGGGCAACTGCGGCCGGGTCGTCCTGCTCCGGGCCGCCCGCGCCGATAACGGGGGCGATAGCCACGCTCACGCGGCCGGTAACTAGCGAGCTTGGAAACGCATCAGTGCAAAATCAGTGCAAATCCAGCGCGCAGCTCTTCAGCGCTTCGAGGGGAACGTACCTGAGGACGTTTTCGTGGGTGGCTTCGAGGACGACCTGCGGCGCCATGCCGGCCTTGTAAGCCTCGACCCAGCGCAGTACGTGCAGGCACCATCGATCGCCGGACTTCAAGCCCTTGAAGCGCATCTCCGGGCGCGGCGTGCTGAGATCGTTACCGCGCGAGCGGCTGAATTCGAGAAACTCCCCGGTCGTCTTGATGCAGACTAAGTGCGCGACCCCTTCGACGTCGTGCGTCGCGCAGCAGCCGTCGCGGAAAAAACCCGTGAGCGGCGCATAGCTGCAGGCGAGCAGCGGACCGCCGAGGACGTTTTTTTCTTTCGAGAGGACGGAGCTCATAAGGGTGATTGTAGCGGGAACAAGCCTCACATCCCAAGCCCCACCTCTCTGCGGCACAAGGGAACTAGCGGGTGTGGTGCGCGATATAGCGTTTAATCTTGCCCGCATCGGCTTCCATCACCTCAAAGCGTTGCGGAAGTTTTTCAAGGTTTTCGAAACCGGCAGGCCGACTGGGGTCCTCGCCCAGCGCTTCGCGGATGGTCTCTGCGAACTTTGCGACCTGAGCGGTCTGCATGCAGACCAGCGGCACGCCCTGCTCGCGGTGCTCGAGCCCGACCTTGATGCCGTCGGCGGTGTGCGGATCGACCATAACTCCGTAGTCCTTCCAGACACGGCGGATCGTCGCGATACGGTCGGCATGCGTGCTCGATCCGGAAATGAAACCGGTGTCCGCGACGCGCCCGAAAAACTCGGTACCCGCTAGGTCGAAGGCACCTTCGCGATCGAGTTGCGTCCACAGCACTTTCAGTTTCTCCGGATCGCGCCCGATGAGGTCGTAAGCGTAGCGTTCGAAGTTCGAAGATTTGGAGATGTCCATCGAAGGGCTGCTCGTCGCCTTGACTTCGGAAGCTTTGCGCACGCGATAGCGTCCGGTGCGGAAGAACTCGTCGAGCACGTCGTTCTCGTTGGTGGCGACAATGAGCTTGCGGATCGGCAAGCCCATTTGCCGCGCCACGTGCCCGGCATAGACGTTGCCGAAATTGCCGCTCGGCACCGCGAAGGACACCGATTCCCCGTCAGCCCGGGTCACGGCGAAATAAGCCTTGAAATAGTACACCGCCTGCGCCGCGACGCGCGCCCAATTAATCGAGTTGACCGCGCCGAGCCGGTGCCTTGCCTTGAACGCAAGATCGCCGGAGAGCGCCTTGACGATATCCTGGCAGTCGTCGAACACACCTCGGATTGCGATATTGAAAATGTTTGCGTCCTGCAGCGAGTACATTTGCGCCGCCTGAAACGCGCTCATGCGCCCGTGCGGCGAGAGCATGAAAACGCGCAGGTTCCTTTTGCCGCGCAATGCGTATTCAGCGGAAGACCCGGTGTCGCCGGAGGTAGCACCGACGATATTGAGCCGCGCGCCGCGCTTCTCCAGCACGTATTCGAAAAGATTGCCGAGGAGCTGGAGCGCGAGATCCTTGAAGGCGAGCGAGGGCCCGTTGGACAGGCCCAGGAGATAAAGGCCTTGCTCGAGCTTATTGACCGGAGTGATCTCCTCGCTGCCGAAACTTTCCTTGGTATAGGTCTTCTCGACAAGCCGCTTGAGGTCGGCGGCGGGAACCTCGTCCGCGAATCGCGAAAGAACCGCGAAGGCGAGCTCCGCGTAGTTCATGCCGCGCATCGCAGCAAGCTCATCCGCGCTCAGTCTGGGCAAAGCCTCCGGCACGAACAGGCCGCCATCGGGCGCAAGGCCTTCCAGTACGATCTCGGTGAACGCTTGCGGCTTGGCAACCCCGCGGGTGCTGACGTAGCGCATCGGGACCGATCAAACTGGAATCCAATCAGGGAATAAAGGAGTATATGGAATTGTTAACGCATCGGCATAACTTCACAGGAGACGGCCATGAAGGGCATTTTCAGACGACTGACCGGCACGCAGGCCATGACAAACGTTTCCAAACTATTGGCCGGGTTCGCAGCGGTCCTGGCGCTGAATGGCTGCGTTCACCCGGACTTTGCCGGGATGAGGGACTTTTGGACGCTGCATGACGAGGACTTCCGGCAGCTCAAGCCGGGAATGACCCAGGAGGAGGTGCAGAAACGCGTCGGCAAGGCTCCATGGAGGCTCGCCGTCCCGCAGAAGGACGAAGAAATCTGGAACTACCGGTACCTGG
>CAYSFD010000007.1:0-53935 GCA_964430565.1 uncultured Enterobacteriaceae bacterium | reverse complement strand
CGCGTGACGGTCGAGCCGCTGGCGCGGCGCATGTTCGCCGGGATCATTTCGGTGCTGCACGAAGCGGGGGCGCTGGTGTGCGTCGAGGGGATCGAGACCGAGGCGGAGGCGCTTTGCGCGACCGACGCCGATGCCGATCTGGTTCAGGGCGAATATTTCGCGCCGCCGAGCGCCGAGCTGCTGCCGGAGGACTCGCGCCGCGATGTATTCGCGCGGCTGATCGCGGATTACCGCACCGACATCACAGAAGTCCAGAAGCGGCAACACGCGCGTCTCGAACCCTATCTGGCCGCCCTCAAGAATGCGGTTCAGGATTTGTCGCTGGGCGCCGAATTCCCGCAAGCAGTGCAGGTGCTGCTGAAGTTGCCGTGTACGCAACGCTGCTACCTGATCGGCCGCGATGGACTGCAGATCGGCGCGAACGTAGAGGCCGATCGCAACGTGCAAGCCCGCGACCCGCGCTTCGATCAGATGACGCCGACAGCGGGCACCGATTGGCAGACCAAATCCTACTTTCGCCGCGCGATCGAAACCCCGGGAAAAGTCCAGATGACGCGACCCTACCTGGCGGTCACGGGCCCCAGGCTGTGCGTAACGCTCTCGTTCGATTTCGAGGCGCCCGATGGGTTACAGCAGGTGCTGTGCACCGATCTCGATTTTGCGGCGCTTGCGGGCGATGATTTGGCGTTCGGCGTGAGCCGGCTGCACGCGTAACTACGCCCGGCGCTGCGCTAAGCGGGTTTTGGGCGCTACAATCTGCGCTCGTTTACCCTTTGGGAATCCCTATGACCATTTCGATGTATCAGGCGAGCGCGCCGCGCTTCGTCAATACGCTCAAGAACCTCTCGGCCATCCTCGACAAGGCACAGGCCCACGCCGAAGCGAAAAAAATAGAGCCGTCGGTGTTGCTCGGCTGCCGGCTTTACCCGGACATGTTTCCGATGAAGCGCCAGGTGCAGGTCGCCTGCGACACGGCGAAGGGCGCGGTGGCGCGCCTTGCCGGGGTGGAAGTGCCGAAGCACGAGGACACCGAAGAAACCTTCGCGGAACTCAAGGCGAGAATCGAGAAGACCATTGCCTTCGTCGAGACGATCAAGGCCGCGCAAATCGATGGCTGTGAAGACAAGAACATCCATCTCAAGCTCGGATCTCGCGAGATCGATTGGAAGGGGTTGCAGTACCTTCTCGGCTATGCGCTGCCGAACTTCTACTTCCACGTCGTTACCGCGTATGACATCCTGCGCCACAACGGCGTGGAGGTCGCCAAACGCGATTACATCGGCAACCCGTAGTTCGATCGAGCTTCGCCTCTCGGCTACTTGTCGCGGGAGGCAATGAATTTCGCCCGTTCGCCCACCGCACCGAGCAGAGATACGGCAAACTCGGGGCTTGCCCTGATCAGGTCGAGGAACGTGTCCCGCGCGATAGCGAGCAGCACGCATGGAGTTTCCGCTACGACGGTGGCGAGGCGTGGCGTGCGGTCGACCAGCGCCATCTCGCCGAACACGCCTCCCGGACCTATTTTTTCCACGAGCTTGCCCTGAATCGACACGGCAAGGTGGCCCTCCAGCACCACATACATCAGCACTCCAATCTGGCCTTCCTTGACGATCGCCGTGGTGCGCTCGTAGCGCACGGTCGTCTGAGAGAGCGCGCGGGCGAGAATGGCGAGCGCAGTCTTGTCGAACACTGCAGATTCCCCGGGCTTGGCGTCCGAAGTCGCGCTGTCCTGGCTCAGCTGGCCGATCGCGTTGCGGATGCGGCCGATCATGACGCTCATCAGCATGAGGGCGAAGTCGGGCCTCTTGCGCAGGGCGTTCTGAAATTGCTTGTCGTCGAGCGAAATGACGCGGCAATCTATCTTCGCGACCGCGGCCGCGCTGCGCGGCGTCTGGCTAATCGAAGCCATCTCGCCGAAGATCTCGCCTTTCCTGACGATCCCGATCACCTTGTCCTTCGCGATCAGGTTGACTTCTCCGTCCAACAGCAGGTACATCCTGTCGCGCTGGAACAGGAGCCGGCTGCCCTTCTCGTTCTCGGCGAAAATAGTCGTGCCCCGTGCGACGGTTTGCGTTTTTCCGGCGGTACCGAAGAACTCGAGCGCCACGGCGGGGTCGTAGCTCGAAGTCTTCCTCGGCTCGCCGACGGGCCTGCTGAAATCCAGGTCGCTCATGCGGTTTTCTCCTTCAATCGACTCTTGCTCCGGATGCGGCGATTACTTTCGCCCACTTGTCGGTCTCTCGGCGGACGTGCGCCGCGAAATCCTCGCGGCTGGATCCAATCGGGACGAGCCCGTCGTTCGTCATGCGGGTCTTCATGCTCGCGTCCTGCATGATCGTCGCGACCCGCGCGTTGAGCAGGATGAGCACCGCCGGCGGCGTGCCGGCGGGGGCGAGCAGTCCGTACCACTGGCTGGACTCGTAGCCGGGCAAGCCCGCTTCGGAAACGGTCGGAAGATCAGGCATGGCGGACAGCCGCTCCCGACTCGTAACCGCAATCGCGCGGAGGCGTCCCGCGGCGACGTGCCCGCCTGCATTGATCGCGGGGAGGAACATCACGGGCGCCTCGCCCGCGAGCAGGCCGATCATCGCCGGACCCGATCCCCGGTAGGGAATGTGCACCATTTGCACGCCCGCCATCACGTTGAAGAGCTCGCCCGCGAGGTGCGGCGTGCTGCCAGAGCCCGAGCCCGCGAAGCCGATTCTTCCGGGCTGTGTTTTGGCGAGCGCGATCAGTTCCTGCACGGATTTTGCCGGAAGCGAGGGATGCACGACGAGAACGTTCGGTCCGAGCGCCATCAGGCTGATCGGCTCGAAGTCCTTCACCGGGTCGTAGGGGACGCTTCTGTAAAGGCCTGGATTGGTGACGAAGCCCGCGCCCGTGAACAGCAGCGTCGAGCCGTCGCTCGGCGACTTCGCAGCGGCCTCGGTGCCGATGTTGCCGTTCGCGCCGCCGCGATTCTCGATCACGAAGGGCTTGCCCAGGCTCTCGGCGAGCTTCTGCCCGAGGATGCGGGCCGCGGTGTCGACGCCACCCCCGGCTGGGAAAGGCACGATCACACGAACCGGACCTTTCGGGTAGCTTTGGGCGAAGGCGGGAAGCGCGGCCAGAAGTAGGGCGAGCGCCCCAAGCGTGCGTGCCGAGTTCATGTCCTGGCCTTCTTAATCGCCCGCCAGACACTCTCCGGCGTTGCGGGCATGGTGATGTCGCGAATGTCGTATTCACCCAGCGCATCGACGATCGCATTGATGACGGCCGCGGGCGCGGGCGTCGTCGCACCTTCGCCGCCGGCTTTGATGCCAAGTGGATTGGTCGGCGAAAGAATCTCCACGATCTCGGTGCTGAACGAAGGCACGGTGTCCGCTCGGGGCAATGCGTAATCCATGAGCGAGCCCGATAGCGGCTGCCCGGTGGCGGGGTCCACGTGGTAGATCTCCGAGACCGCCTGCCCGATCCCTTGCGCGGCGCCGCCGTGCGTCTGGCCGTGGACGATCATCGGGTTGATGCAGCGTCCGACGTCATCGACCGCCGTGAATCGCTTGATGTCGACCGAGCCGGTTTCCGGATCGACTTCGCATTCGCAGATCGCACAGCCGTTCGGGAATACCGGATCGTGCATCTCGTTATCGGCGACGACGGCGAGCCCATTTGCCAGCTGCTTGGGCAAAAGACCTGCTGCCGCTTCCTGCGCGAGCTCGATGAAGTCGAACGACTTGCTCGCCCGCTGCGAGCGGAAGCGGCCGTCCGTGAACTCGACCTCTGCCGGACCCGCTTCCAGCAAGAACCCGGCGATTCGCTTCCCGTTCTCGATCAGATCTTTCGCGGCCATCGAGAACACCGTCGCGGCGTGGCGCATCGAGCGGCCGGAATGCGAGCCGCCGCCGACGCTTACGACATCGGTGTCGCCCGAGACAATGTCCACGACTTCGAGAGGCACGGCAAGAAGCTCGGCGACGACCTGCGCGAAGCTCGTCTCGTGGCCCTGCCCCGAAGCCTGGGTGCCGATGACGACCTTGACGCGACCTGCGGGCGTGACGGTGATCTCGGCGCGTTCCTTGGGAGATCCGATCGAAGACTCGACGTAGTTCGCGAGACCGCGCCCAAGGAGCTTTCCGCGCGCCTCTGCGGCCCTGCGGCGGGCCTCGAAACCGCTCCAGTCGGCGATTTTCATCGCGAGGTCCATGTTGGCTTCGTAGGTGCCGCTGTCGTAGACCATTCCCACGGCGTTCCGATAGGGCATCGCTTCGGGGCGAACCAGGTTCCTTCTTCGCAGCTCGACACGGTCGAGCCCCAGCTCCTTTGCGGCGGTGTCGATCAGGCGCTCGAGCGCGAAGGTGACTTCGGGGCGGCCCGAGCTGCGATAGGGATTGGTCGGCGCCGTGGTCGTGAAGACGGCGCGGCTCCTGAGCGTCGCGGCGGGAATGTCGTAAGCGCCGGTGACGAGCCCCGATCCCTTCGAGAGCGGGGAGAGTGAAACGCAGCGCGCGCCGACATTGGAGAGGTTCGAGGCGCGCATCGCGAGAAATTTTCCGTCGGAGCGAAGCGCGAGCTCCACTTGGCTGACGAGGTCCCGCCCCTGGAAGTCGGAGAGGAACGCCTCGGAGCGCGTGGCGGTGAACTTCACCGGCCGGCCGAGCTTGCGGGAGGCCCAAAGCACCAGCCCGTATTCCACGTAGACGCGGTTCTTCGACCCGAAATTTCCGCCGACGTCGCAGGTGACCACGCGCAATTTCCCGGGGTCGATTCCTAGCACGGCGGCGAGGTCTCGCTTATAGCGCACGGCGCCGCCGCCTCCTGCGTAGAGCGTGTAGCGGCCGCTGCCCGCGTCATAGGATCCAAGCGCCGCGCGAGGCTCGATCGCGACGGCGGTGCATCGTCCGATCTGGAATTTCATCCTGACGACGCGATCCGCAGAGGCAAACGCGCGATCGGTCGCTTCGCGGTCTCCGAATACCGTGTCAACGAGCACGTTGTCCGGCGCCTCGCTCCACACGGCCGGCACCCCGTTTCTCCCCGCTTCGAGTGCGTTCTCCGAGTGCGTCACCCAGGGCAGCTCTTCGTACTCGACCTCGACGGCTTCGGAGGCGTCGAGCGCCTCGTCTCTCGTTTCGGCAACCACCATCGCGACCGCTTCGCCCACGTGCAGCGCCTTTTCCGCGGGAAGCAGCAGGTGAGGGCCCTCGAAGATTCCGCCGCCGCTGGGGCCGGTGAGCTTCATGTCGTCCCTGGTGGAGGGCAGGGGATTGTGCGGAATCGGGGCGAGGCGGTCAGCCGCGCAGTCGGTGCTGCTGTACACGCCGAGAACGCCCGCCATCGCGCACGAGCGCACCGCGTCGATACGAAGGATGCGCGCATGCGGGTGAGGCGAACGCACCATCGCAGCATAAGCCTGCCCGATCATGCTGAAGTCGTCGCTGAAGCGGCCGGCTCCGGTCAGGAGGCGGGAATCTTCCTTGCGCCGCACCGGCTGACCGATCGGGTTGACTGCGGCGCCCTCGGGCCTGCTCAGGTCGGTCACAAAAAGGTCTCTCGCCCAGTTGGGGTAATATCGAACAGGTTCGGAGTTTCATGCAGACTATGACAAAGTTTTGCGCGCTTGTCAGCGTTGCGGCCGCGCCCCCGATGCGCTTCGCGACCCATTCCCCTAATATAGGCGTCCCCAAATGATCAAATTTCGCACTGCATTGCCGTTGTGCACGCTGGCTCTGATAGGCACCGTCACGCTCGCGCAAACCGACGTCCGGGTGCGCGGCACCATCACCGCCTCCGACGGCAAGGTGTTCTCGGTAAAGTCCGGAGACGGCAGGAGCGTGGATATCGGGCTTGGCGAGAAAACCGTCATCGTCTTCACCCAGCCGATTGCGCTCACCGACATCAAGCCGGGCGATTTCCTCGGCGTGACCTCGACGAAGCGCGCCGACGGCGCACTCAGCGCCTTCGAGGTGCGCCGCTTTCCCAAGCCCGTCAACCCGGGCCACCGGCCTTTTGAAGGGCGGGACGATCAGACCATGACCAATGCCACCGTGTCAGCGACGGTGCAGTCCGCCAAGGGCCGCGAGCTGACCCTCAGCTACGAGGGTGGTTCGCAGAAGATCGTGGTACCCGACAACGCTTCCATTTCAATGCTCGTCCCCGGGGACCGCTCGCAACTGGTCCCCGGCGCGGCGGTGAATCTCACGGCCGCGCCCGGCTCCGACGGTAAGATGACCGCGATGCGCATACAGGTGGGAAAGCCTACGAAGTAGCTTGAGGTTCGAGGGGGTGTCCCCCGACACCCCGCGTCAGATTTTGCCGAAATCGGGCGTCTGCGAAGGAGCATTGGGTTTCACTTGCTGCGAAATCCGACCTGTTTCATAATCAATATCATGAGCTTACTGAAATCCCGCCTGTCTGGCATGGCGCTTGCGGCCAAACCGGGGACAGTGTGACGACTTACGGTACGTCTTATGCGAAGAACCACTAAACAGGCCGGGTTTACCATTGTTGAAGTCATGATCGTGACCATGATCATCGGGGTGCTCGCCGCCTTGGTGTTGCCGAGCATCCGGGTCAACACGGTCAGAGTGAAGATGTCGGAGGCGTTATTTGCATTCGGCACCTGCCGCAACATGGTCTCGGAAATCTATAATTCCGGCAGCGATTCGCCCGGCGCGAACAACTGGGGCTGTGAAAGCGCCGCAGGCGTGCCCGTGTCCGTGTACGTGGATTCGATCGTCACAGAGGATGATGGACTGATCAAGGCGTCGCTGCGGGGATTCAACGACCTGCGGATCGACTTCCACGATCTCACTCTGGCGCCGCTCGACAACACCGGAACTCGGGCCGTGGCGGGGAGCACCGTAAGAAGGTGGCGCTGCGGCTCGGTCGCCGACGGCACATCGGTGACTTTGTTGCAGTTCCTTCCCAGTTCATGCAGGGGTTGACGGCGCGAGCAAGGCAAGGTCATCATCCCGTCTGAGCAAAGTACGGGTAACGAAGGTTCCTCTGTAGGCCGCCACTGAACGCGCGGAACTGACCGTGGCGCGCCGGGGTCGGAGCTGCGTCATGCTGCCGGCCTTCCCTTTCCCCCAAATCTACTACCTGGAGAAGAAAGATGTTCGCATGGCATTCCGCGAGTCGAGGGCTATCAACGTTGGTGCTTGCCGCAGTCGCGGTCTGCTCCTTCGCGCAGACGCCGAAAGCCGAATTCAAGCCGGAAGTCGGCCAGGCGGGCAAGGACGTAGTGTGGGTGCCCTCGCCTCAGGAGCTGGTCGACAGGATGCTCGATATGGCGAAGGTCACGCCCCGGGATTATCTGATCGATCTTGGCTCAGGCGATGGCCGCACCGTGATCACAGCCGCGAAGCGGGGAACGCGCGCGCTCGGCATCGAGTACAACCCCGAAATGGTCGCACTGTCCAAGCGCAACGCCGTTACGGCGGGGGTGAGCGACAAGGCGAGCTTCGTCGAAGCAGACATTTTCAAGAGCGACCTGTCTCGAGCCACCGTGATCAGCCTGTTCCTGCTGACCGAACTCAACCTCAAGCTCCGCCCGACGATTCTCACCCTCAAGCCGGGAACCCGCATCGTCTCGAATACGTTCAGGATGGGGGACTGGGAGCCCGACCAGACCGCCGAACTCGGTTGCGACAGCTACTGCACGGCCTACTTGTGGATAGTCCCCGCCCGCGTCGATGGCAGGTGGCAAACGGCGCAGGGCGAGCTCACCCTCAAGCAGGAATTCCAGAAATTCTCCGGGACGCTCACGTCCGGAAACGTCGTCGCGCCGATTTCCAAGGGCAATTTGCGGGGCGATCAGATTACGTTCATCGCCGCGGGCGCCGAATATCGCGGCCAGGTGAACGCAAACGCGATTGAAGGGACGGTCAAATCGGCCGGCAAGTCACAGGGCTGGAAAGCCACGCGTCGACCGATGTAGTTCCCTAGTCGATCTTCGCGCCGACGGCCTTCACCACCTCGGCGTACTTGAGATATTCCGCGCGGATCAGCGCGGCGAATTCCTCGGGCGTGGAAATAAAAGGTTCCAGCCCGCCGACGTTGCGTACCTTGTCGCGCATGTCTGCGTTGGCGAGCAGTCGGTTGGTTTCGCCGTGCAGCCTTGAGAGTACCGCGGCCGGGACTGCGGCCGCGGTAAAAATTCCGAGCCATGCCTGAACTTCGAATCCGGGAAAAAACTCGGCGAGCCTCGGCAGCTCGGGAAAGGTCCCGGAGCGTTGCTTCCCCGCGACGGCGAGGCCGCGCAGTTTCCCCGCCTTGATATGCCCGGTGACGGAATTTCCGCCGAACATGACCGGCACATCGCCGGCGAGAAGCGCGACCGTGGCGGGACCGCCGCCCTTGTACGGCACGTGCACCAGATCGACGCCGGCGCGCAGTTTCAGCATTTCCATGGTGAGATGGTGCTGGCTGCCGTTGCCGATCGACGCGTAGGCTAGCGGCGGATTGGCGCTGCGCGCGTATTCCAGAAATTCCGAGAAGTTCTTCGCCGGCACCGCCGAGTTGACCGCGAGCACCATCGTCGTGGTGACGAGCGAGGCGACGGGCGCGAGGTCCTTGAGCGTATCGACCGGCATCTTTGCGTAAAGATGCGGGCTGATGACGATCTGGCTGTCCTGGCCGAGGAGCAGGGTGTATCCGTCGGGCGCGGCTTTTGCGGCGAGCTCGCTGGAGAGGTTGCCGTTCGAGCCCGGGCGGTTCTCCACGACTATCGGCTGGCCGAGCGCCTCGCCGAGTTTGGGGGCAACTACGCGGGCGATCGTATCGGTGGCGCCGCCAGGGGGATTGGGCACGAGCAAGCGGATCGGCCGGCTCGGGTACTGCGCCCTCGTAGCCTCAGCCGCCAGGGTGAGCAGCAGCGCGGCCGCGACGCCCGCAAGACTCAGGGCGCGATTCGTTCTCATGGTTGGATCCTTTCTCAGTGATACCCGACCTATACCACAGCGGGCATTTTGTCCCGAATCGAGCCCCGATGCGCGGTGTTTCCTGCGCCCTTCTCCTGTCAGGTTATGCCACAATCATACCCATAACTCGAATTGCGGGAATGGGGCGGGTGGAGCGGTGGCCGAAACAGCTTTTCAGATGGACCTGAGCCTTCAGGTCGGCAAGTACGACATTCAGAAAGCGCTCGGCAAGGGCGCGACCGGAACGGTGTATCTTGCGAAGGACACCTTCACCGGGCGCGAAGTCGCGCTCAAGACGATCGAGCCCGAGGTGTTTCGCGACCCGGAGTTCGGCACCGTGTATCGCTCGCAGTTCCAGAACGAGGCATCGCTTGCAGGGAAGCTGCGGCATCCGCACATCGTTGCGATCCTCGACGCGGTGGTCCTGAAAGACTCAGGGCACATCGCGATGGAGTACGTAAAAGGAGGCGATCTCTCCAGGTACGTCACCAAGGACAAGCTGCTTCCGGTCGCCGACGTGCTGCAGATCGGGTTCAAGTGTTGCGGCGCCCTCGACTACGCCTCGAAGGAAGGCATCGTGCATCGCGATATCAAACCCGCGAACCTCATGATTGCCGAAGGCGAAGGCACCGACGTGAAGATCTCGGATTTCGGTGCGGCTTACTTGCGCAAGAGCCAGGTGGTACAGACGGCGTCGATGGGCTCGCCGAACTACATGTCGCCCGAGCAGATCGCGGGCCATCAACTCAACTTCCAAAGCGATATGTACTCGCTCGGGGTCGTGATCTACGAGCTCCTGACTGGGCAGAAGCCCTACACGGCGCCCAGTCTCGAGTTGCTTCTGAAAACAATCCAGAGCCAGGATCCGACGCTGCCGAGCAAGCTGCGGGCCGACCTACCCAAGTCGATCGACGCCGTGGTGCTGCGCGCGATCGCGAAGAAATCCGAGCACCGCTACCCCAGCTGGGCAGAGTTCGCGCTCGAGCTCGCGAGAGTCGGCCAGCAAGTGTTGCCGCCCGGCATGGTCCCGGACAGTGAGAAGTACGTCGCGCTCAAGAAGGTCGCCATGCTATCGGAGCTATCTGACATGGAGCTCTGGGACCTTGCCCGCGCCGGGGAGTGGGCGCGGGTGCCAGCCAATTCGACCATCGTTCGCGAAAACACCAAAGGCAGGAGTTTCTATTTCATCGGCCGGGGCCAAGCCAAGGTCACGATGCAGGGGCGCCTGCTCAACATGATCAACGAGGGCGAATGCTTCGGTGAGATGGCCTGGATCCGCGGCGGCGACATGATGAGGCACGCGACCGTGGACTCGATGACCGAACTCCTGGTCGCCAAGTTCAGGCCGGAAGCGCTCGCAAAAATGGAGCTGAGCGCGCAGCTTCACCTGACGCGTGCTCTGGTGCGCAATCTAACCGACCGCCTCGATCTCGCCAATACGCGGCTCGTGGGCTGAGCAACTGTCGGGCTGGAATTGCCGATTCCGCGATCTGCTTGGAGAGGCGATGAGCGCAGTTGAGTCCCAGATCGGCGACGGCATGCGGATCGAATGGGACGTCCCGATCAGGATGGACGACGGCCTCGAGCTGCGCGCCGATGTTTTTCGTCCTGTTGCCGAAGGACGCTACCCTGTGATCCTCTCCTACGGGCCGTACGGCAAAGGTCTCGCCTTCCAGGAAGGCTACAAGACCGCCTGGGAGATCATGGCGCGCGAAAATCCCGACGCGGTGTCGGGCACGACGAACTGGTATGCAAACTGGGAAGTCGTCGATCCCGAGAAGTGGGTGCCCGACGGCTACGCCTGCGTGCGGGTGGATTCGCGCGGCGCGGGCCGTTCGCCGGGATACCTGTGCCACAACAACGCGCGCGAGACGCGCGACATCCACCTGTGCATCGAGTGGGCGGCGGCGCAATCATGGTCGAGCGGCAAGGTCGGCATGAACGGCATTTCCTACTACGCGAGCAACCAGTGGCGCGCCGCGGCGAGCCAGCCGCCTCACCTCGCGGCGATCTGCGTGTGGGAGGGCTGGTGCGACAGCTACCGCGACGGCAACCGCCACGGCGGCATCATCTGCACTTTCCGCAAGAACTGGCAGGAGATGCAGGTGAAGACCGTGCAGCACGGGCAGGGTGAGCGCGGCGCGAGGAGCCGCGTCACCGGTGACACGGTTTGCGGCCCCGAGACGCTTGCCGAGGGCGAGCTGGCAAAGAACCGCGAGAACATGTGGGCCGAGCTGCTCTCGCGGCCACTGGATGGTCCGTACTACCGCGAGCGCACCGCCGACCTGTCGAAAGTCACTGTGCCGCTGCTGTCGGCCTCGAACTGGGGCGGGCAGGGCCTGCACACGCGCGGCAATTTCGAGGGCTTCATGGGCGCCGCGTCGAAGCAAAAATGGCTGGAAGTGCACGGCAGCTCCCACTGGGCGCCGTTCTATACCGACTACGGGGTGGAGCTGCAAAAGCGCTTCTTCGATCATTTTCTGAAAGGCATCGCCAACGGCTGGGACAAGCAGCCGCGCGTGCTGCTCAACGTGCGCCACCCCGGGGAAAAATTCGTCCCGCGAGGTGAAAACGAGTGGCCGCTCGCGCGCACGAAGTGGACGCACTTTTATCTCGATGCGGAGGGCTTGCGCCTGTCGCCTGCTCCAGCCGCAGCCGAGAAGGCGATTACCTACGACGCAATGGGGGAAGGTGTCACATTCTCCGCGCCGCCTCTTGAAAAAGAGACCGAGATCACCGGACCTTCTGCGCTGAAGCTGTTCGTCTCCTCGTCCACGGTCGATGCCGACATCTTCGCCGTGCTGCGCGTGTTCGACACAAAGGGCAAGGAAGCGTTGTTCCAGGGCGCGCTCGATCCGCGTACGCCAGTCGGGCAGGGCTGGCTGCGCGCCTCGCAGCGCAAGCTCGATCCCGGGCGCTCGCTGCCTTACCGGCCGTACCACGCGCACGACGAGAAGCAGCCGCTCGAGCCGGGGAAGGTCTACGAGCTCGACGTCGAGATCTGGCCTACGTGTATCGTCGTGCCGGCCGGCTACCGCATCGCGCTTACGATCCGCGGAAAAGACTACGAGCACGAAGGCGAGGCGGCGACGCTCTCCAACATGAAAAATCCCATGCGCGGCTGCGGACCTTTCCTCCACGACGACCCCACTGACCGGCCGCCTGCGATCTTCGGCGGCAAGGTCACGCTGCACTTCGGAGCGAAACGGCAGGCATCCGTGCTGCTGCCCGTGATTCCTGCAAAATAATCAAAGCCAGCGGATACTGACTTCCCCTTCGACCTGCTTCAATTCCTTGTCTCCGGTCACGAGGTCGGATTTGCGGTCCTTCGCGAGTGCTGCGGCAAAGCAATCCGCGTAGGACATTCTGTGGCGCGCCTTGAAGGTTCCCGCCATCCGCGTGAGGGGCCAATCCGCGTCGACCAATTCGATACCGAGACCTGTCAGATCGGTCATCGCGCTGTCGGCTTGCGCCTCGGAAATTTCCCTGGCGAGGATGTACCAGACCTCTCCCGCGTTGACGATGGACATATACATGGGAGTGCGGTTTTCATGGGCGCTCGTAATCAGGTCGGCGACCTCCTGTCCGGACGCTTCGTCGCCGAGATATGCCAGCGCCGCCCACGAATCGAGCACCAGCGCCTTTGGCTTGCGCGGCATCAAAGCTCCCTTTCGCGTTTTTTCTCGGCTGCCAACGCCGTCAACAAGCGCTTGCCCTTGTATTTCCCGCGCAGGTTGTGGATGTAATCGCGCGTGACGGGCGTCAGAATGATTCGATGCGCCTGCTCATCAATGTCCACCTGCACACGCGTCCCCTCCTTGATTCCAAACTTCCGCCGGATCTTGGAGGGGATGACGATCTGGCCCTTGACGGTCATGTAGGAATCCATGAAAGTTCCATATCTTTAAGTAAAGTAGGATATTATCATAAAAGTAAGCCATTTCCATATCGGATTACATCTGGACCAGTCACGGTAGGGCCGGCCTTCCATGCGCACAGAGCTCGTCTCCATCGCCACCGACACGATTCCCCTAGACGGCCTGTTCTACGAGCCGGAAAGCGGAAGGGCGAACGGCGCCGCGCTGCTGTTTCACGGCAACACCATGAACTTCTACACCTGCGCGATGCGCTTCCTGCCGCCCGCGCTGGTGGAGCTCGGCCTCGCTTGCCTCGCTTTTAACCGCCGCGGACACGACATCCTCAGCACGCGCGCGAGCCGCGTCCCGGAGGGCGGCGCGTTCCAGCTCGCCCGCGAGGGCATCGAGGACAACCGCACCGCGGCGCGCTGGCTCGCCGCGCGGGGATTTTCCGCGCCGGTGGTGATCGGGCACAGCAACGGCGGCTTGCTCGCCGTGCAGCACGTCGCCGATCATCCCCGGACACCGGCGCTGGTGCTGCTCTCGGCGCACCTGGGCGGCAAGAACATCCTCGAGCGCACCAGCCGCGCCGGCCTCATGGCGCAGGACCGCATCGAGGAATTCACCGCGCGTGCAAGGGAGCTGGTTGCGTCGGGGCGCGGACGCGAGCTGATGCTGATGCCGGGCTGGTGGTACGCGATCAGCGCCGAGAGCTACCTCGACCGTCTCACCGAGACGCCCGACGGCCTCGCGCTCGCGCCGAAGATCAAATGCCCGACGCTCTACGTGCGCGGCGACAAGGAATTGCGGGAGAACTACCCCGCCGAGGATTTCAGGGCTGGCGCCGGCGGTCCGTGCGACGTGGAAATCGTTCCTGGGTGCGATCACTTCTACAACGGGCGCGAAGAAGCGATCCAGGCGATTGTCTCGTCATGGCTCGCGAAAGCACTGCATTTGGACGCCACGCGATAGCAAATGCCGTTGTCTCTGCGGAGCCTGTCCCGGCTCTGCGCAAGGCATTAGTCCACTGCGGCGAAAACCAGTGCAAGCGCCGCACCGATGCCGGCGGGGATGCCGTAGCGTTCCCACTTCGACACTTCCTCGCCCGCGACCACCTCGACCGGCACCGAAGTCAACTCGAGCACCTTGTTGATGACCGAGTTCTCGACCAGCCGGGTGAGCGAGTTCTTGCGTGCAGTGCTCATCACGATGTGGTCGCAGCGCAAGCGGCGGGCCGTATCGGTGATGGTTTTCGCCCTCTCGCCCACCGCCGCGTGCGCCGAGTGGGGAATGCTGAAGCCGCCGAGCATCTGCTTGATAGGGCCCAGCGCCTTTTCGGACTCATCGCGGTGGTAGTCGTGGAGGCTCTTCCTGCTGACAAAGCGCGCGATGTATCTGCTGAACGGCGGCTGAACGTTCAGCAAGTGAATCTCCATCGCCGTGTTGTTCATGAATTCCTTGATGACATGCTTCACCGCGAACTGGCAATTGCGGGAGCCGTCGACCGGGATAAGTACCTTCAGCATGGTGTTCCCTCCTGAGAATTGTTGCGAGATCGATGCGAGACTTGCGCCCTGCTGCGCTGTTTCCATCGGCCTTGCCGTTCGATTCCGGAAGTAAACCTTGAGCAGCTCCATCGCAACCGGCGAGGCGAAGAAGAACGGCAGCATCAACAGCCAGTCGCCCGCAGTAAGCGGCACGGTGTCGAAGAACGGCCTGAGGAACGGCACGTACACCACCATCAGGACCAGCAGGAACGACACCGCGACGGCCCAGACCATCCAGCGGTTGGAAAACACGCCGATGGAGAAGACGTTGTGGTACTCGGACCGGGCGGTAAACGCGCGGATCAGCTCCGAACTGCAGAGAGTAACGAACGCAATGGTCTGGGCTGCCGCCAACTGATCAGGGTAGCGCTGCAGGGCCAGATAGAAGACCGTGAGAATGGCAATGGCGTCGACAACCCCGATAACGCCGATGCCGATTGCCATATCCCTGTTGATGATCGGCTCCTTCGGGGATCTCGGCGGATGCTTCATGATGTCGGGATCGCCCTTCTCCAGCCCCAGGGCGAGCGCCGGCGCGCCGTCACTCACCAGATTCAGCCAAAGCAGCTGAACCGGCCGCAATGGGATGGGCAAGCCCATCAGCATTGCCGCGAAGATGATGAGGATTTCCCCGACGTTGCAGGCGAGCAGGAAGTACACGAACTTGCGGATGTTGGAATAAATGATCCGCCCCTGCTCGATGGCGGCGACGATGCTGGCGAAATTGTCGTCGGTGAGGACCATGTCCGCGGTCTGCTTCGCCACGTCCGTGCCGGTGATGCCCATCGCGACGCCGATATTCGCGCGCTTCAGGGCAGGCGCATCGTTCACGCCGTCACCGGTCATCGCCACGACGTGGCCGCGCGCCTTGAACGCGTCCACGATCCTCGTCTTGTGCTGGGGCGAAACGCGGCAGCATACGTCGAGCTTGTCGGCCTTCGCGGCCAGTTCCTCGTCGCTCAGTTTTTCTATCTCGGGACCGGTCAGCACCAACCCGCCCGGGGTCAGCAGGCCGATGTCCCGGGCGATGGCCTCGGCGGTGTCCTTGTAATCGCCGGTCACCATGACGCTCTTCAGTCCGGCCCCACTGGCTACTTTGATCGCCTCGACCACCTCCGGCCGCGGCGGGTCGATCATGCCCAGGAGCCCGATGAAGATGAGATCCTTCTCGACGGTTTCCGGGCTCACGACTGCCGGGACTTCCTGAAGCGGGCGATACGCCACTGCGAGCACCCGCAGTGCGTTGCTCGCCATATCGCGGTTCTGCTCGAGGAGCGCCTTGCGCGTGTCCTCCGTCAGGCCGACGGCCTGACCGCTCTCCAGCTTGTGGCCGCACAGGTCAAGGATGACATCGGGTGCTCCCTTGACGAAGGCGAAAACCGGCGGATAGCTGAAGCCGGAAACCGAAGGCTGGGCCTCGCCGCCGTCATGGCTGTGAATCGTGGTCATCCGCTTTCGGTCCGAATCGAAGGGGATCTCCTGAATCCGGGGCAGAGCTCTTTCCATCTCGTCACGCCGGTAACCGCTCTTTGCGGCGGCAACGACCATGGCGCCTTCGGTCGGATCGCCGATGATCTGCCACGAGGGCTTGCCGGCTTCGTCGCACTTTTCCTCCAATTTCGCGTCGTTGCAGACCAATGCGCCCTGCAGCAGCACCGTTGCGTCCGGATCGGTGTGCGGAACGAAGGGCTCCGTGCCGACGAAAAACTCTCCGCTCGGGCTGTAGCCTTCTCCGGTGATGCGGAACCGCTTGCCCCCTGCCCACGCCTGAACGACGGTCATCTGGTTCTGCGTCAGGGTGCCCGTTTTGTCCGAACAGACCACGGTAGCGCAGCCGAGCGTTTCCACGGCGGGGAGCTTCCGGATCAGGGCATGGTGCTTGATCATCCGCTGCATCCCCAGGGCGAGGCAGATGGTCACGATGGCGGGGAGACCTTCCGGAACCGCGGCGATGGCGAGGCTCACCGCGGTCATGAACAGATTGATGATGTCCTTCTTCTCGGCTTCCAGATAATTCAGGAAGCCGCTGTTCAGAGCATCGGCGAGGTGCGTATCGCGGAACAGGCCGTAGATGAACACCAGCGCGCAGATGGCAAGGCACGCCGTTCCGAGAACCTTGCCCAGGTGCTCGAGCTTCTTCTGCAGCGGCGTGTCCTCGGCCTCGAACGACTGGATCATCTCGGCGATGAGACCGATCTGGGTGTTCATGCCCGTGCCGGTCACGAGTCCTTTGCCGCGTCCATAGGTGATCAGCGTGCCCATGAAGGCGGAGTTCTTGCGGTCCCCCAGGGGGATCTCCTTGTCCAGCACCACCGCGGCTTTCTTCTCGACCGGCACCGATTCGCCTGTCAGCGAGGCCTCTTCGATCTTGAGATTGATGCTCTCGACCAGCCGCAGATCCGCGGGAACGAAGTTTCCGGCTTCCAGCAGGACGATGTCCCCCCCGACGATCTCCCGGCCTGGAATCGTGATCTGGTGGCCGTCGCGCATGACCTGGGCATTGGGGGCGGACATCTTCTTCAGCGCCGCTAGGGCCTGTTCCGCCTTCGATTCCTGTATGACTCCGACCACGGCGTTCAGCACGACAATGAACATGATGGCGACGGAGTCGACGTACTCTCCGAGCGCGAGCGAGATCAACGCCGCGATGATCAGAATGATCACGAGGTAATTGTTGAACTGGTCCCAGAGTAGGGCGAAGAATCCCGGCCGGGGGCGCTCGGTCAGCTCATTGGGACCGAACTTCCCGAGACGCCCCTCG
The DNA here is from genome assembly GCA_964430565.1 of uncultured Enterobacteriaceae bacterium. Classification (GTDB taxonomy): domain Bacteria; phylum Pseudomonadota; class Gammaproteobacteria; order Burkholderiales; family SG8-39; genus VBDM01. Next base: position 36,870 of record CAYSFD010000007.1, on the reverse strand, counting down.
GCCTCCTGCCCGGTCAGGCCTCGATCGAGGTGCGTCTGAAAGCCGCTGGCGAGTTCTTCGATCGGTTTGGCGTGAGAGTCTCTGTCTTGCATCTAAGCCTCCTCTTAATCTCTGCGATCCTCGGGCGAGACTTGCCGCATGGGTCATTTCAGGTTTCGTTCCACCTGAGTATGGGTGGCGGCGACAGGGAAGAAAATTTGAGATTTGCCATGGATTCCATTAAGGAACCGCATGGCAGCGAACATTGCTCAATGGCTGGAATTACGATTCGTAATGAATCGATTCGGCCAGAAACCTTGATCGGCAACTTCTGCTCTGCTATAAGTAAGTTGTGTGTCCCGGCGAAAGCCGGGCGCCCCCTCCAAAGGGGAGTAGCTTCGGCAGCCGGTGGCTGCCGTGACGCGGTCGTCAAGACGGGTTCTTCCCCCGGTCGCGTCAGCATTGCTTCTTCTTACGTGCAAGCGAGACCTTTGCCCATGGGGTGAAGGTCTGTTTCCGAAAGCGGCCTTCATCCTTGAGGTGAAGGCCGCTGTGCGTTTATGGCACGGCGGTATGGCAATCGATCCGAGGAGGACCGCCATGCTGCAGCCAGGAATCCGACGCTACCTCAAGCACGGAACGCTTCCCCAGCTTCGCGTTTTCGAGGCGAGCGCGAGGCTGGGAAGTCTCACCCGCGCCGCCGAAGAACTTCACATCGCCCAGCCGACGGCTTCGGTGCAGATCAAGAAGCTCGCCGAGACGGTCGGCCTGCCGCTGTTCGAACAGGTCGGCAAGCGCGTCTACCTCACGGACGCGGGCCAGCGCCTCTATGCGGGCTGCGATGACGTATTCCGTGCGTTTTCGGCAATCGAGGAAGCGCTGAACGGCATGCGCGCCGTGGAGAACGGGCATCTGCGGCTGGCCGTCAGCTCGACGGGCAAGTACTTCGCCCCGCGCATGCTCGGCGCTTTCATTGAGCGCTATCCGGGAGTGGACGCGTCCCTTGAGATTCACAACCGCAAGACGCTGATCGACCGACTGGCGATCAACGAGGACGATCTGTACATCTTCGCCGCCCCGCTCTCGAGGGACGATGTGGTCACGCAGGCGCTGCTACCCAACCCCTTGGTCGTTTTCGCGCGCAACGACCACCCGCTCGCCAACGCGCGGCAGATCGCCTTCGAGCGCATCGGCGCGGAGCCCTTCCTCATGCGCGAACCCGGGTCCGGGACGCGTCTGCTCGTGACGAAACTGTTCGAGCAGCGCGGGCTTGCCCCGAGAATCAGAATGGAGCTCAGCACCGACGAGGCGATCAAGGAAGCCATCCTGGCCGGCCTGGGCGTGTCGATCATGTCGCGGTTCACGCTCGGACTGGAACCCGAACCCTCGCGACTGATCTGCCTGGACGTCGAGGGCTTCCCCCTCGAGAACCACTGGCACTTCGCCTACCCGGTGGGTAAGCAGCTATCGGCAACGGCCCGGGCGTTCATGGATTTTGCCCGGCTCGAAGCCAAGGGGCTCCTGATGAACGGCATCGCGCATTGCCGGCAATGAGCCAGCGGCACCCGGAGTGCAGCCCACTTTGGGCGCCGGATCCGCTGCGCTTCAGGAAGCGGCCGACCGAAGTTCAGCCCTCGCGGCTTGTCCTGATGATCTCAGCGCGTAGTTCGTCGCAGGTCTGCGCAACCGGAAACGGCGGACATTCGGCGTAAAATAAATTATCGGAATCGGATGAGGAGGGCGAGGATGAGACAGCTACGCGTATTGGTGCTTGCAGCGTTTGCCTTGGGGTTCGCCTCCGCGGCGTTCGCGCAGTCCTACCCTTCCAGACCCGTCAAGGTCATCGTCCCGTTCCCGCCCGGGGACGCCGCCGATATCTTGTCGCGGCTTATCGGGCCGAAGGTGTCCGAGCGCATGGGGCAGCCGGTCATCGTCGAGAACCGCGCCGGCGCGAGCGGGCAGATCGGCCTGGAGGTCCTCAAGAACGCCGCCGCTGACGGCTACACGATCGGCGTCGGACAGGGCGGCAATCTCGTGGTGGCCCCGCATACCTACAAAAAGCTTCCGTACGATCCGCTCAAGGATTTTGTCCCGGTTGCGATCCTCGCGACGAATTACCTTGCCGTCGTCGCCAATCCCGGCGTCCCGTTCAAGTCGGCGGCTGAAATGGTCGCCTGGGCCAAGGCGAACCCCGGAAGGCTGACCCTAGCCACAAACGGCGAGGGCGGCTTTCCGCACCTCGCGTTCGAACACCTGGCTGTGATGGGCGACTTCAAGTTCCAGCACATTCCTTACAAGGGCGCGGCGCAGATCATCACCGACGTCATGGGAGGTCAGGTGCAGCTGGGGATCGGCGCCTACACCAGCCTCTCCCCACACGTGCTCTCGGGCCGGGTGCGGCTGATCGCGGTCACCAATCCGGTGCGCGTGCCGAACAAGCCCGAGCTGCCGCTATTCGCCGAGGCTGTGCCGGGATACGACTCCCGCGGCTGGTTCGGCTATGTCGCGCCGGCTGCGACGCCGCGCGAGATCGTCGCAAGGTTGAACGACGAGATCAACCGCGCGATGAAACTGCCGGACGTTTCGGAGAAGATGGTAGCCGCGGGCCTCATCATCGTGACCGAGCCGCCGGAGTTCTTCGGCGACATGATCAGGAGCGACTACGCCAAGTACGGCAAGCTCGCACGCGACATCGGCTTCAAGCCGCAGTGAGCCGCATGACGGTTCCTTGCTGACACCGCGCATCCTCGCAGCGCTCGTCCTTCTGGCGCCGGCACCGACGGCCATTGCGTGGGGCCCCGAAGGGCATCGTATGGTCGGCGAAATCGCGGCGAGCTTTCTCAACGCGAAAGCGAGCACCGAAGTCCTCGATCTGCTCAGGAACGATCGCCTCGCCGACGGCCAGCCCTCCGGCCGGCGCACGCTCGGCGAGGTCGCGAACTGGGCCGACGAAATCAAGGAGACCGAATGGGGCAAGCGGCGAGGTTCCTGGCACTACGACGATATCCCGCTTTGCGGAGCGTCGGCGTATGAGAAATACTGCCGCAACGGCCGCTGCGCCTCGGCGCAACTCTCCCGCCAGATCGAGATCCTCGCAGACGAACGGGCGAGCCGGCGCTACAGGAATGAGGCCCTCAAGTGGCTGGTCCACCTCGCAGGCGATATTCATCAGCCGTTGCACGCGAGTAACCGCGGCGACCGCGGCGGGAACCGGGTGCAGGTCTCCTTCTTCGGGGAGCGCGACAACCCGCCCTACGGCAGCATCAACCTGCACGCAATCTGGGACGTCCACATGCTGCGGCGGTTGATAGCGGAGCGCGGCGGCGAACGCGCCATCGTCTCCGTGGCGGTCGCCGACCGGGACCGAAACGACTGGGAGAGAGGTTCGATTTCCGATTGGATCGGCGACAGCCACCAAATTGCGAAAAACCTCGTGTATCCACTGCTTCCGGTGGCGACTGCCTGCTCGAACAAGATCGGCGGAGTGCTTGCGATTGACCAGGCGTATTACTCTAAAGCGGCGCCACTCATCGAGATCCAGATCAGAAAGGCCGGCATCCGGCTCGCACGGATTCTGAACGAAACGCTGGGGCGGTGACGCCCGCAGAGTAGAAGATCGCCCTAGTCCTGAAGGGGAATGCTCGCGTCGCGGATGACTTTTGCGTAGGTCGCGAGGTCGGCCTTGTATTTCGCCGCGAATTGCTCGGGCGTGCTGCCCACCGGTTCGTATCCCCAGTTGGGCCAGCGTTCGCGCATGTCCGGAGCGACGGCGGCCTTCGCCAGCTCGTACTGGAGTTGAGCGACGATGTCGGACGGCGTGGCCGCCGGGGCGAAGATGCCGAGCCAGCCGATGAATTCGAAGGGAACGCCCGATTCGATCAGGGTCGGCACATCGGGCATCGTGGGCGAGCGTGCCTTGCTGCTCACCCCGAGGGCGCGCAGCCGGCCGGACTTGATGTGAGGCAGGACGCCGGCGAGCGGCATGAACGCAATCTGAACTTCGCCTGCGAGCAGCGCCTGAGTGAGCGGCGCATCGCCCTTGTAAGGGACGTGCAGCATATCCGTTCCGGTCATGCTCTTGAAAAGCTCGCCCAGCAGATGCGGCGGTGCGCCGATGCCGGTCGAGCCGTAATTGATCGCACCCGGCTTGGATTTCGCAAGAACGATCAACTCCTTTACCGATGCGGCTGGAAGCTGGGGACTCGCCACCAGGACCACGAAGGAGGAAGTGAGCTGCGTCACCGGCCGGAAGTCTCTGAGCGCGTCGTACGGAAGCTTCTTGTAGAGTCCGGGGCTGATCGCGAAGCCCTGCGTCGTGATGAGCACGGTATAGCCGTCACCCGGGGCTTTGGCCACAAAATCCGCCGCGATGTTCCCGCCCGCGCCGGGGCGATTGTCCACGAGTACCGGCTGCTTCCATGTTTCGGTGAGCTTTTGGCCGAGCGCCCGGGCGACGGTGTCCACGGCGCCGCCCGCGGGGAACGGCACCACGATGCGCACCGGCCTCGCCGGATAGCTCTGGGCGAGAGCATCGACCCCGCAAAGCGCGGGAGAAGCGAGCAAGACTATTGCGACCAGGCGCGAGAGTGATTTCATGTGTTTTTCCGTTGGAGACGCGGCCGTATTTCGCATTATCGATTGATTTTCGGTAGCTTGAGAAGCCCGATGGCGCGCGGAACCGGCCCCGTTCCGTAACATAGTTCATACCGCCAAATCTCTGCAGGTGGCACACTTTCTGCGTGACGAATGGGTTGGACCGATGTCGCGCGTTGGGCGACACCAGAGTCCATGCCGACCTGGGAGGGTCTGTCATCACATGACGTCAATTCAGCAGGACAAGTTCGCCATTTCGAGCGGCGAAGCCATGTTTGGTGCGCTGTTCGGTCAGGCCGCGGTGGGGGTCGCCGTCGGATCGATCGGCGGCCGCTTTCTGCACGCCAACGAGGCGCTTTGCCGCATGCTCGGCTACAGCGAGCAGGAGCTGCTGCAGAGAACCATCCGGGACATCACCCAAGCAGACGATCTGGATTCCAATCTGGAACTCCGGGAGCACCTGTTGTCGGGGCAGGCCCAGTCGCGCCTCTACGAAAAGCGTTATCTGCGCAGGGATGGTTCTCCGATTTGGGTTGAGATGGTGGCAACGGTGGTGCGCGACGGCGCCGGCGTACCGCAATGCGTTGTCGCATTGGTTCACGATATTACCGATCTGAAATTCGCCCAGGACGCGCTCAAGGCGAGCGAGCTCCGGTTCCGCCGCATGGTGGAGCTGAGCTCGGATTGGTACTGGGTGCAGGACGAGAACCTGCGGTTCATCGAGCTGCCGGGACTGGAAAGACGGAGCATGGACCCGGCGGCGTTCATCGGCAAGGCGCGCTGGGAGCTTCCCAATCTAGAGCCGCTTCCGGAAAAAGTCTGGCAGCAACATCGAGAAAAACTCGAGCGCCGCGAGTCGTTTTCCGATTTCGTGTACCTTGCCCGCGATGATTCAGGCAGGCTGCGCTATTTGAGCGTGAGCGGCGAGCCGATTTTCGACGCGCAGGGAAGCTTCAAGGGCTACCAGGGCATCGGCAAGGACATCACCGACAAGGCGCGCGCTCTTAAGGCCGTTGAAGACAGCGAACAGCGCTACCGGATGCTTTTTGACATCTATCCTAATCCGATGTGGGTCGTGGAAAACAAGACGCTGCGCTTCCTCGCCGTCAACCAGGCGGCGATCGACCATTACGGCTATTCCAGGGAAGAGTTTCTGTCGATGACCGCGGAGCAGCTGCGCCCCCCGGAGGACATCGCCCAACTGCTCAAGGATTTTCAGGACCAGAGCCGTGCCTACATGCAGCGCGCGGCGCGGCATCGCAAGAAGAGCGGCGAGCTGCTCAATGTCGAAATCGTTTCCTCCAATCTCGAGTTCGACGGCAAGCCGGCGCGGCTCGGAGTGATCACCGATGTCACCGAGCGCATGAAATCCGAGGAGTAGTCGCGAAAGATCGGGAGGCGGATCTCTGCGTCCCGACCAAGCCGCGATCGGGCATCCGCCCACCTCCGCCCGCTCTTCGCGCTGACATCGGGCCGGGAATGCGGTATATAGTCCGGGCCCCCGACGATCGGAACAAGAACGCCGATGAAGTTTTGCTTTTTCCACCTGATGCCCTACACGCATCTGGAGCTCGAGTCTCACGACTGGCCGTTCCCCAACCGCTACTTCGACCCGGCGAAGGCGAGCGCGCTCTACCGGACCTACGTCGAGAGCATGATCCACGCGGAAGCTTGCGGCTTCGACTGGGTCGGGTGCAACGAGCACCACTTCAGTCCCTACGGGATGATGGCCAACTGCAATCTCATCGGCGGGGCGCTCGTCTATCCCACGAAGCGCGTCAAAATCGCGATGATCGGCAACCTCGTTCCGCTCAACAACCCGATTCGCATCGCCGAGGAATACGCGATGCTCGACTGCATGAGCGGCGGCCGGCTCGTCGCGGGCTTGATGCGCGGCATTCCGCACGAGTACCTCGCCTACAATATCCCGCCGGGCGAATCCTGGGAGCGGCAGCGCGAGGCGGTCGAGCTGATTCTCAAGTGCTGGACCGAGCCCGAGCCCTTCGGCTGGGAAGGCAAGCACTTCCAGTACCGGCAGGTGTCGATCTGGCCGAAGCCGATGCAAAAGCCGCACCCGCCGCTGGTGATCTCGGCGAGCAACGCGGACTCGGCGAAATTCGCCGCCGAGGTGCGCGCGACCATGGGCATGGTGCTGCTCGCCGACTTGCCGAGCGGAAAGGAAAACATCCGCATTTACCGGGAGACGGCGAGGGCGAACGGCTGGGAACCGACGCCCGAGAACGTGCTCGTCGGCATGCACACCTGCATCGCGGAGACGGACGATGAGGCGCGGCGCTGGATGGCACACGGCCTGAAATACTTCGACCAGGTGCTGATGGGCGGCTTGCAGGCCTCGCAACGCATCGTGCTGCAGAAGACGCGTTATTTCGAGAACGAGGAGAGCCGCGATCGCTGGAAGAGCCGGCTCGACAAGCGCCGCACGCAGACGCTGGAGGAGGCGATCGAGCGCGGCACGGTGCTGTGCGGCAGTCCCGAGACCGTGGTCAAGCAGATCAAGCGGATTCACGGCGAGCTCGGCCACGGCGTGTTCAATTTCACCGTGAAAGTCGGCACGCTGCCCGACGAGGTGATCCGGCGTGGCATGGAGCTGTTCCGCGACCGCGTGCTGCCGCACGTGCGTGATCTCTAGGACAGGAAAATCATGCAACCTCAACTGCGCAAAGTCTCGCTTTCGTCCGGCGAGATAAGCTATTACCTAGCGGGCAAAGGCCGGCCGCTTCTCTACCTGCATCCGGCGGGAGGCGTGCGCTGGACGCGCGTTCTCGACGAGCTCGCGAAGTCCTTCGCGCTGCATGTTCCGGTCATGCCAGGGTTCGACGGTACGAGCGCGCACGCTGCGGTCAAGTCGATGCCGGGACTGGCGAAACTCGTCGGCGAATTCATCGACAGTGTGATCGGCGGTCGCTGCGACGTGATCGGCTGCTCGTTCGGCGGTTACCTCGCTGCCTGGCTCGCGGCCGAGCGGCCGGATCTGGTCGATCATCTCGTGCTCGAATGTCCCGCGGGTTTCCGGTCGAAGGGAAAAGGCGAGCGGCCCGTCGACGCGGAGGCGCTGCGCAAGCTCCTTTTCCTGCACCCGGAGAAACTGCCGCCGGAATCGAAGCCGGTCGAGCAGGAAGCCGGCAATCGCAAGATGCTGCAGCACTACGGCACCACGCCCGACACGGACGAGGAGCTGCTCGCGCGCCTGCCTTCGATCGACAAGCTCACGCTCATCCTTCACGGCACCGCCGACCGCATGATCCCGAAGGAAAGCGTGCAGCTCCTCAAGAGCCGCCTGCCGTATTCGTATCTCGTATACGTCTGGGACGCGGCGCACGCGATCGAGGTCGACCAGCCCGAGCGCATGCTCGCGGTGCTCACGAGCTTTCTCGAGCGCTCCGAGGGGTTCATGGTCAACTGGGGAACGCTTGCGGTCAATCCCGGCTGAGAGTGACGATGAGCGCGAACGCAAAACCGCCGTTCCGGGCCGACCAGGTCGGCAGTCTCCTGCGGCCCGCCGAGATCAAGGACGCGCGCGCGAAAGTCGAGCGCGGTGAAATGAAGGCGGAGGAGCTACGCGCGATCGAGGATCGCTGCATTCGCGACGCGGTCGCGCGTCAAGAAGCGCTCGGTCTTGAGAGCATCACTGACGGCGAGTATCGCCGCGGCTGGTGGAATCACGATTTCCTCGGGAAAATCGACGGCGTCGAGATCGAGCTCGACCAGAAATCCTACAAGTTCGCCGGGTCCGACGACCCGCGCTACACGCCCAGGGTGAGGCGCCGCGTGCGCCGCGCTCACCCGATGATGCTCGATCACTTCAAGTATCTGAAGTCGGTCGCAAAGAACACGCCCAAGTTCACCATGCCTTCGCCATCGATCCTCTATCACCGCGGCGGGCGGGCGGCGATCAGCCGGGAGGCCTATCCGGAATTGGGTGAACTGTGGAGGGACGTTGGCAAGGTCTACCAGGAGGAGATCAAGGACCTGGCGGCGGCGGGCTGCACCTATTTGCAGATCGACGACACCAGCTTCTCGTTCCTGTGCGACGAAAAGTTCCGCGCGAGCTGCCGCGCCCGCGGCGACGATCCCGACGCGCTCCCGCACATGTACGCCCAGGCGGTCAACGCGGCCGTCGCCAACCGGCCGCCGGGAATGACGATCGTGATGCACACCTGCCGCGGCAACTGGAAAAGCACCTGGCTTGCCGAAGGCGGCTACGACCCGGTCGCAGAGGCCGTGTTCAACGAGACCAAGGTGGACGGCTACTTCCTGGAATACGACAGCGAGCGTGCCGGGAGCTTCGAGCCGCTGCGCCTGGTGCCCGAGGGAAAGAAAGTGGTGCTGGGACTGGTATCGACGAAGACGCCGGTGCTCGAGAACAAAGACGAGCTCAAGCGCCGTATCGGGCAGGCCTCGAAGCATGTGGCGCTCGAAGACCTGTGCATCAGTCCCCAGTGCGGTTTTTCGAGCAGCCACCACGGCAACCTGCTGACCGAGGACGATCAGTGGCGGAAGCTTGCCCTCGTGGTGGAAGTGGCGCGCGAAATGTGGGGCGGTGCCTGAGCGGGCGCGAGCGCCAGGCTTACTCGACCGAAACCCCCGAAAGCTTGATCAGCCGATCCCAGCGCGCGTACTCGGATTTGAGGAACTGGGCGAACTCCGCGGGCGTGTTGCCGACGACCTCGAACCACTGCTTGGTCACGTATTGTTCCTGGAAGGCCGGATTGCGGAGAATCTCCATCGTGTCCGCATATATCCCTGCGACCATGCCGCGCGACATGCCGGCGGGTCCCATCAGGCCGAACCACGTCCCGGCCTCGTAGCCGGGGACGCCGGATTCGGCGACCGTGGGGAGCTGCGGCAGGGCGGGAATCCGCTGCGCAGTCGTCGCGGCGAGGAGCTTCAACCTGCCCCCGCGCGCGTGCGAATCGACCAGGAAAGGCGTCACCATCATCATCTGTATCCGGCCGGAGAGAAGATCGGTGAGCGCGGGGCTCGCGCCCTTGTAGGGCACGTGCACGATATCGATTTCGAGCAGGTTCTTCAGGTAATCCCCGCTGATATGCGCCGAGGAACCGAGGCCGAGGGAGCCATACGACAGCGAGCCCGGCTTCGCCTTCGCGAGCGCCACGAATTGCTGGAAAGTGCTCGCCGGAACCGCCTCGTGCACTGCGATGACCCACGGGAAGCGCACCAGGACCGTGATCGGCGTGAAGCTCTTCAGGCCGTCGTAGGGGAGCTTCTTGTACAGGTGCGGATTCATCACGAACGAGGAGGCGTCCGAGATGAGGAGCGTCGTGCCGTCGGGCGCCGACTTCGAAACATACTCGGCGCCGACTATCTGGTTCGCTCCCGGGCGATTCTCGACGAGCACCGGCAGCCGCCACATCTGCCCAAGGCGCGGGGCGAGGGCGCGCGCGAAGACGTCGGTCGCGCCGCTCGGCGAGGTCGGCACGATGATTCTTACCGGTCGCGAGGGAACCGATTGTGCCGGTGCGACGGCGGGAGCCAGAGTCAGAAAAAGGGCCGTGGCGAGCAAGCACGGGAAAAGCGGGTTTCGGTTCATGCGAGTGACTATTGGGATTGGTTCGATCCCATTGCATTGTATTCCACTGTGCGACCGCGCATCATCCTGTTTCGGATTGTGGGAGATTCAGATGCGCCGGCGAACGTGGACAACGCTCATTTCCTGGATGGTAGTGCTCGCCGCTGCGCCAGGCGCGGTCGCGCAGACCCCTTCGACAAGCGCAGTGCAGGCCTTTCCGGCGCGGCCGGTGAAAATCATCGTTCCGTTTCCGCCGGGCGGATCGGCCGACGCCGCGGCGAGGATTGTCGCGGAGAAAACGAGCGACGAGTGGAAGCAGCCCGTGCTCGTCGAGAACAAGCCGGGCGCAGGAACGACGATCGCGGCGGCTTTTATCGCGGGCTCGGCGCCCGACGGCTACATGCTCTATCTGACCGGGCCCATCTCGCACGCCGTCTCGGCGGCGCTCTACAAGAACCTGAGCTACGACGCGGTGAAAAGCTTCGCGGCGGTCGCGCGAGTGGCCACCGCGCCTTTCATCCTCGTCGTTCATCCCTCGGTCAAGGCAAGCTCGGTGCAGGAGTTGATCGAGCTTGCCAAATCCAAGCCCGGAGCGCTCTCCTACGCGTCCTCGGGCAGCGGCGCCGCGCCGCACCTTGCGACGGAGATGCTCGCCTCGCAGACGGGGACGAAGTTCGTTCACGTTCCCTTCAAGGGGACCGCGCCTGCGCTGGTCGCGCTGCTCGGCGCCCAGGTGGATTTCCTGATCGCCGACGTCGCAGCGATTCCCCACATCCGCGCCGGAAAGCTGCGCGCGCTCGCCGTGACGACGGCGAAACGCTCGGCACTCGTACCGGAGATTCCGACGATCGCAGAATCCGGCGTTCCGGGTTTTGACGTGCCCAGCGCAACGGGCATACTCGCCCCCGCGGGAACGCCCAGGGAGATCGTCGCCAAGATCAACCTCTCGATCAACCGCGCGCTCGCGACCGAGGACGTGCGCCAACGGCTCAATTCGCAAGGCTTCGAGCCGGCGCCGGCGACGCCGGAGGAGTTCGGCGCGTTCCTCGCGTCCGAGGTTCGCAAATACGCAACGGTCGTCCGGGACGCCGGCGTGCGGATTGACTAGCGAGCCTGCGGGTCTCGCGGCGCGCGGATCGTCGTCGCCTTCATAGAGATTTCAAAGACCATGAACTCCATCGAAACGGTAGGAATCCTCGGCCTTGGCAAGATGGGATGCCCGATGGCGGGGCATCTGGTCGCCAAGGGGTTCAAGGTGATCGGTTACGATCCGCTTGCCGAAGCGCAGGGGAAGGCACGCGCGAGCGGGGCGCGCAGCGCGGCCTCGGCGCGCGAAGTCGCGCAGGCGAGCGACCTCGTCATCATCGTGGTCGGCTTCGACAGCGAGGTCGAAGAGGTCATTTTCGGAACTGGGGGCGTGCTCGACGGCGCGAGGCCGGGTCTGGTCGTCGCGCTCGGCTCGACGGTCGCGCCGCGCTATGCCAAGCGGCTCGCGGCGCGCCTGGATGAACGAAATGCCGTTCTTCTCGATATTCCGCTTGCTCGCGGCGAAGCTGCCGCGGTCGCCGGAAAGCTTCTCATCTACGGGGCGGGCGATCGCGCCGCCTTCGAGGCGTGCAGGCCCGCATTCAGCGCGTTCGCCTCGGATATCTTCCATTTGGGGCCGGCGGGGGCGGGCCAGGTCGGCAAGATGGTTAACAACCTCATCCTCTGGGCCTGCATGTCGGCGAACGATGAAGGTCTGCGGCTTGGGAAAGCGCTCGGCGTTGACCCGCAGCGACTGCGCGAGGCGCTCTCTCACGGCAGCGCCCAAAACTGGGCGATGGACACCCAGGCCGAGCGCAGCGGCATGCCCTGGGCGGAGAAGGACATGAGCATCGTCTTGCAGGAGGCCGATCTGGCGCGCTTGAGCCTGCCGCTTGCCGGTGTGGTCAAGGAAACGATCAAGGGGCTCAAGATCCGCCTCGGCCTTCCCATGCCGGAAGTTCCGGAACACTTCTAGAAGCAGTCCCGTGAAATCCAAGACCGTAGCGATACTCGAGAGCGGGCTTGGCGTGCAGCTTGCCGACCTCGTGGCGACTCATGCACGGAAATTCTCAAGCACTTGACGCAGTTCGCCGGGCGAGCGCATGATTTTGCCGAAACCCATGGATCCTGCCCTCGAGCGGTTTGCATCCGCATGCCACGAGATCTTGAAGACCGACCCCGGACCGGCGGGCCGCCGGCAGATCTGCTCGCTTCTCGAGGGGGTGCTCAAGGACGCAGGTTTCCTTACGGTGCACCTCACGGAAACGACGCCCGAGCGCAAGATTCTTTACGAGGACCCCGAGCTGCGCTTCTGCATCCTCGCGCACGCGTACCGGGCAGCAAAGGACAGCCCACCGCACGATCATGGACCTTCCTGGGCGATCTACGGCCAGGCGCGGGGCGAAACCCACATGACCGACTGGGAAATCGTCGCGCCCGCAAGCGCGGACAAACCGGGCAAGGCGCGCCCGGTCCGATCGTACAAACTGACGCCGGGTAGCGCGCACCTGTACAACGAACACGAGTTGCACTCGCCGCGGCGCGCGGGTCCGACCGCGCTGATCCGCATCGAGGGGCTCAACATGGATAAGATCCGGCGGCTCAGGTTCGAGCCGGTGTGAGCGCCGCGCGACCGTGGTCTCGCTCTCGATTCGACTTCACGGCGCGGCCGCATCAGAAGCGCTTCTTGAAACCCACCATCACGCCGCCGGGCAGCACCTGCAGGATGAACGAACTGTCCCGTGAGTGGGCGTAGTAACCGAGCGCGCCGCCCAGCGCCATTCCGGCCAGCACGTCCGTCTGCCAGTGCGCCTGCGCTTTCATGCGCGCGATCCCCGTATAGACGGGGAGGATTGCCAGCGCCCAGACCGCCGGGGTGTCGCGGTGGTATTCCGCAATGTAGGGAGTAATGACGGCCGTCACCGTCGTCACCGCGCCGGAGGGAAAGCTGTCGTTTCCCGAACCCTGGAACCACAGGCCGGGATCGTCGTTGTCCCGGGGACGGGTGCGGCTGAAGATTTTCTTGGCCACGGTCACGGCGACGGTTCCGGAGAGGGTCGCATCGAGCGCTTTCCAGGCGGTCTGCCCCAGGCGGGTTTCGCCGCCCTCCCAGACCGCGATGCCGAGGGTGCCGCCCACCAGAAGATAGCGCAGCGCCCGCTCGTTGGTCTGTTTCCAGATGCCGGTGTCGTCCAGCGGCAAGCGATGGTCGATGCCCAAAGGGCCACCGTCGGCGCGCGCCGGGATGCTGAACTGAAGTGGGAGAAGAACGGCGACGGCGGCCTTGATCCAACTCATTCGGTGGGTATTCCACCCAATCACGCATCGAGCTCCATCAAGTTGAACGGGGAGATCAATCGCATCATGCGGCTGCGGGTCCCGGGTGCAAAGGCGAACTGATTCGACGGCTGAGCCCGCTTCTTCAGCGCTTGACCCGGCTCGCATTGCGAGCGCATGATTTGCTGTAACGCCCGTTGCGCAGCGCCCCGGAAGTGGGCGCACCGATCAGGCGTCGCTAGCGGATTGCCACCACACCGGGAGGACTTACCCATGGCCGTGTTTCAGTCTGGGCGTTTTTCAAACAGCTTAGCCGCGTTTTCTGGATTGCTCATTTGTTTGGTCCTCACCGCTTGCGGCGGCGGCGGGGGGGGCGGGGGTGGAGATGGAGGCAGTGCGCCACCTGCGCCACCTGCGCCTCCGCCGCCGGTCGCGGTAACTCCGGTCGGCAAGCCGTTCGGCGCCATGGTGCAGCAGATGGTGCCCACCACGGGAGGAACGCTGGTCAGCTTCGACGGGCGGCTCACTCTCGAGGTTCCGAGCGGCGCGTTGGCCTCGGCGCAGACGCTCTCCATCCAGGCGATCAACAACGAGTCGCCGCAGGGCAGGGGCGTGGGCTACCGGCTCAGCCCCGACGGCACTACCTTCGCCGCGCCGGTGAAGCTGACCTTCAAGTACGAGCAGTCGGAGATCGCCGGCAGCGAGGTGGCTGCGCTTGGGATCGCCTTTCAGAACAACCTGGGCCAGTGGGCGGCGCTCAACAACGTCACTCGCGACGCGGCGGCGAAGACGATCGCCGGCGAGACCACTCACTTCACGGACGTGACGAAGCTCACCGGCTGGCAGCTCAGGCCGGTTTCGACCAGCCTGGCCTCGGGCGGCGCCGTCGACCTCCATGTCGAAGTGTGCGCGCGCAAGCCTGCCACGGGCCCGGGCGACGACGAGCTGAGTTCGCTGGTGGTGACCTGCGCGCCCGACGAAGACGATCTGTTCGTGGTGAACGAGTGGGCGGCGAACGGTGTCACCAACGGCAACGCCACGGTGGGCACGGTGATGTCGACCGGCGTCAACGCCGCCCGCTACGTGGCGCCCAACGCCACGCCCCCCAACAACCCGGTGAGCGTCAGCGCGTCGATGACCGAAAAGACCTCGGGCCGCAAGACGCTGCTGAGCGCCAACGTCTGGGTAGATGCGCGCCCGCCGTACAACGGCAGCATCACCTCGACCCAGGTGAACGACAGCGGCGGCCTGACGGACATCCTCACCACAACCGCCGGCGTGCGCATGCTCTACAACATCAACGATGGCGCCTACCAGCCTTCGGCGGGATTAGTGAACGCCCGGCTGGACATCATCGACGGCGTGGCGGGCTGCGAGACCCACCTGACGTACTCGGGTGCGCTTCTGTCGGCGGATGGCTTCATGACGATTCAGGACGGCAGCTACATCGCGGGCGGGAACAAGATCGACACGATGAGCGGCACCACCAACTGCAACATCAACAAGACGACCGAGCCGATCTCCCTGCAGGTGGGAGTGCTCTGGTGGCCGGCGCCGGCGGGGCCGTTCACCGCAAAGCCCGACGGGCGGCTGGAAGAGAGCTTCTTCAACCTCAGCGGCGGCGGCCGTACGGTTGACGTCCACTGGACGCTGACTCCGGAGTGAAGGCTGCGTGCGGACGGGCCGATTCGGGGAGCTCTGAATGAGTCCGTTCGCCCTGAGCTTGTCGAAGGGCAACGGTTGGGGGCCTTATCTGGCGCAGTTTCTATTCGTGGTTCGACAAGCTCACCACGAACGGTGGAGTTGTTCAGAGGTTCCTTCGCTCAAGCCATGGTGTAGCGCTTCACCGCTTTCTCGTCCCAGGCCACTCCGCTTCCCGGGCGATCGGGAATGAGCGCCGCCCCGCCGACGATGGCAAGCGGCTCGGCGAGTATCGGATTGGCCCAGTCCACGTACTCGAGGTAGTGGCAGGTCGGCGTGACGGCGAGGAGGTGCGCGCTCGCTTCCGGAAAAAGATGCGAGGACATGGGAACGCGTTTTTCCGCGGCGATGCCCGCAGCGCGCTGCCAGCCGGTCACTCCGCCGATGCGCTCGAGATCGGGCATGACGCAGTCGCAGGCGCCCGCGGCGAGCGCTTCGGCCATCTGCTCGGGCAGTGAAAAGTTCTCGCCGATCTGCACCGGCGTCGCGAGCGCCCGGGCGAGCTCCGCGCAGCCGCGAAAATCGTCGTGCCGGATCGGCTCCTCGATCCAGGCTATGCCTTCCCCGTCAATCGCGCGGCAGCGCAGTAGCGCCTCGGCGAGCGAAAGCGCCTGGTTGAAATCCACCATGAGCTTGACATCGTCCGGGAGGCGCTTGCGCACGGCGCGCACCGCGGCGAGATCGGCTTCCAGCGTCGGATAGCCCAACCGCAGCTTGACCGCGCGAAATCCTCCCTCGAGCAATTTCTCCGCTTCGTCCGCCGCGGCCTCGGGCGCCATCAGCCCAAGGCCGTTGCTGTTGTAGGCGGGGATCGATTTCGGAACGCCGCCGAGATGAGTGACGAGCGGTTTTCCGGCGGCGATGGCGAGCGCGTCCCAGCAGGCGACGTCGATTCCGGACATCGCCATGCGCACGATGCCCTGCACACCGATCAGCTTGAAGCGGCGCGCGAGCTTGTCCCACAGCTCGGTGGGCGCGACGCGCTCGCCCTTGACCGTTCGCTCGATTTCGCCGAGCAGGGCGGCGATCGCCGGCGCGGCGGCGGAAAGATAGCAGAAAAGATACGAGCGGCCGGTTACGCCTTCTTCGGTTTCGACGTCGATCAAGAGCAGCGGCGCTGAGCGTATCGCGCCTGCGCTCGTTCCGAGCGGCAGCTTCATCGGCACGTCGACGCCGACGGCGCGAATCCTACGCAGCGTGAGCCGGGGGGCGGTCAATCAGGTTTTCTTCCCGCCGGCGTGCAGCGCGAGGATGTCGCACACGGCGCGGTTGGCAGGCGTCGGAATACCCTTCGCCGCCCCAAGCTGCACTACGCCGCCCGAAAGCCAATTAACTTCGAGCGGATTGCCGCGCTCCAGGTCGTGATGCATCGACGAAGTCATGTCGGCGGGAAGCCCGTCGCCGAACGCGAGGCGGTTCTCGGCGTAATCCTCGGGCAATGCGACGCCATGAGCGCGGCCGACGGCAACGGTCTCGCGAATCAGCTCGCGCAGAAATGCGCGCGTCTGCGGATTGTTCCGGATTGGCCCGATGGGTACGCGCATAGTCGTGGTGGTCGCCGATAGCCCGACCAGGAACGCGTACTTCTCCCATATCGCTCTGCGCACGTCCTCGCTCAGCTCCGCGTTGACGCCGGCGCGCACCAGCGCCTCGTGGAGAAACGTCGCGCGCGCGGATTTCGTGCCGTCGTATTCGCCCAGGACGATGCGCTGCATCGTGCCCGTCTGGTGGATCACGCCGGGCCGCGAGATGTGCGTGGCGACGTAACCGACGCCGCCCATGACGGCCGCTTCGCCGAGCTCGCGGCGCAGGATGTCGTCCTTGATCACGCCGTTCTGCAGCGAGAGCACGCCGGTCTCCGGTCCGAGGAGCGGCTTGATCTGCTTCGCCGCCGACTCGGTGTCCCACAGCTTTACGGAAATGATTACGAGATCGACTCGACCGATTTGCGCCGGGTCGTCGGTGGCCCGCACTTTCGGCAGGCGAATATCGCCCTGCGGCTCATTCTCGATGGTAAGTCCGCGCTCGCGCATCGCGGCCAAATGCGCGCCGCGCGCAATGAAGCTCACGTCGTAGCCTGCGTGCGCGAGCCGCCCGCCGAAAAAACCGCCCACGCCGCCCGAGCCCATCATTGCGATTCTCATGGATGTTTTCGCTCGCGTTACCCGATCTAGTCGCCCCGTGGATTATACCGGCGAGGAATGGTAACCTGCCCCTATCTCGACTCAAGAGGGGGAGAACGCATGGTCAACCTTCTTCGCGCCACGCTTGCGGGCGCAATGGTATTCGCAGCGCTTGCCTCGCTTCCAGTGGCCGCGCAAGTCGCGTGGCCGACCAAGCCGGTGAAATTCATCGTGCCGTATCCGCCGGGCGGATCGACCGACCCGATGGCACGCCTGATCGCCGCGAAGCTCTCCGATTCCCTGGGCCAGCCGTTCGTCGTCGAGAACAGGTCCGGCGCGTCCGGAACGATCGGTACCGCCTTCGTCGCCAAGTCGCCCGCGGACGGCTACACGTTCATTTTCGTTTTCGATTATCACGGGGTGAATCCTTTCCTGATCCCGAACCTGCCGTTCGACACCGTGAAGGATCTCGCGCCGGTGATGCTGATCGGCACCGCGCCGATGGCGATCGCGACGGCCGCCGCCAAGCCGTACAAGAGCTTCACCGATGTGGTGGCAGCGGCCAAGGCGAAACCGAGCACGCTGAGCATCGGCTCGGTCGGCAACGGCAGCCTCGGGCACCTGACCATGGTGCTGGTGCAGCAGGCCTCCGGCATCAGGCTCATTCACATCCCCTACAAAGGCGGCGGACCGATGACGGCGGACGCGGTCGGGGGCCAGATCGATCTCGCCATCGGCTCGGTGGCGGTGATCACCCCGCACGTGATAGGCGGAAAGCTGCGCGCGATCGCGGTCACCGGCGACACGCGCTCGCGCGCCTTACCCGACGTGCCCGCGCTCGCCGAACAGGGCCTGCCGGGTTTTTCCGCGCTCGCCTGGTGGGCGATCTTCGCTCCCGCCGGCGTGCCCAAGCCGATCATCGACAAGTTCCACGCCGAGCTCGTCAAGGCATTCAACCAGCCCGACGTGCGCAAGCTTCTCACCGAGACGCTCGGCATAGACCTCGTCGTCGGCCCGCCCGAGGGACTGGCGCAGTGGCTCGAAATCCAGATGCAGCGTTGGGGCAAGGTCGTTCGCGACAATAACATCCGCGCCGACTGAGCGATGAAGCGCGCCTGTGCAGTCGCTCTTGCGGCGCTGATCGCACCGCTGTGCGCGGCCGCTCTCGCGCAGGATTACCCCGCGAGGCCGGTCAGGCTTCTCATCGGCTTTCCCCCCGGCGGCAACGTCGATGTCGTGGGGCGAATCATGGCGCAGAAGATGAGCGAAGGCTTCGGCCGGCAGGTGCTCCCCGAAAACCGAACCGGCGCGGGCTCCATCATCGCCAACGAGTTCGTCGCCAAATCCGTGCCCGACGGCTATACGCTGCTTGTGGTGAGCGGCGCCTTCGTCACGCAGGCGGCGACGACGAAGAAGCTTCCCTACGATTCGGTCCGGGATTTTTCCTGGATTTCGACGGTAGTGACCTACCCGCTGGTGCTGTCGGTGCGCTCCGATTCGCGCTTCCGGACGCTCGACGAGTTCATCGGCTTCGTGAAGAGCAACCCGGGAAAGCTGCATTACCCCTCTCCGGGAATGGGGACGCTCTTCCACCTGGCGGGGGAGATGTTCGTTTCCATGGCGGGCCTGCACATGCAGCATGTGCCGTTTCGCGGCGGCGCCGAACCCCTGACCGAAGTGCTCTCGGGCCGCATGGAGCTCCTCATCGACGCGCTTACCAACTCGTACCCGCACATCCAGGCGGGCAAGTTCAGGCCGCTCGCAGTGACTTCGTTCGAACGCTCGTCCTCGCTGCCGAGTGTGCCCACGGTTGCGCAGAGCGTGCCGGGATACGAGGCGAACTCGTTCCTCGGCATCGCCGGTCCGCCAGGGCTGCCGACCGCGATCGTAGAGCGGGTCAACAGCGAAGTGCGGCGTGTGCTCGCGCTTCCCGACATCAGCGCGCGCTTCGCCGAATGGGGCGGCACCCCCTCCGCGAGCAGCCCGGAGGAGATGCGCCGCCACGTCGAAGGTGAAATCGCCAAATGGAAACGGATCGTCGAGGCGAACAAAATCGAGTTGCCTTGACTCGATTCTCGGCAAGCTTGGGAGCGATGATGAATCCTGGCGTTATTAAACGACATGTCCGTCGTTGCCTGTTCGTTTTCCTGGCTGGGCTGGGATCCGGCGCTATCGCCCAAAATTATCCTGAGCGGCCGGTGCGCCTCATCGTTCCCCAGGCGGCAGGAAGCGCCACCGACACGGTGGCTCGCATTCTTGCCGCCGAAATGCCCCAGTCGCTGGGTCAGCCGGTCGTCGTCGAGAACCGCCCCGGCGGCGCACTGACCATCGGGCTCGACTTCACCGCCAAATCCGCGCCGGACGGATACACGATCGGAATGGGGCCGGTGGGGGCGCTGGCGATCACGCGCCACATGGTCGCGAAACTTCCCTACAACATCGAGCGGGATTTTCAGCCCATTGCGCTCGTGACTCGCGGGCACCTGTTGCTCGCGGTGTCGCCCTCGCTTCCGGTGAATTCGGTGCGTGAGCTGGTCGACTACGCAAAGAACAACCCGGGCAAGCTCATGAACGCGTCCTCGAGCAACGGTTCGCCGGGACACGTCGGCGGCGAGCTTTTCAAATACATGACCGGCACCGAGATCGTGCACGTGCCCTACAAGGGCGGCGCGATGGCCATCAACGACCTGATTGCCGGCCACGTGCAGGTCATGTTCGAGAGCTTGAACTCGATCTCCCCGTATGCGCGCTCGGGCAAGGTCAAGGCGCTCGCCGTGAGCGGCCCGAGACGATCGCCCGGTTTTCCAAACCTGCCGACCATCGCTGAGGCGGGGATCCCCGGCTACGAGGCGGCGACCTGGAGCGGCGTGATCGGTCCCGCAGGCATGGCAAGACCCATCGTGGACAAGCTCAATGCCTCCATCAACAAGGCGATCGTTTCGCCCGTCTTCAAGGCGAGGTTCGGCGAAATCGGCGACGAGCCCGCAGGCGGCACGCCCGAGGACTTTGCCGACACGATACGCAAGGACTCGGCCAAGTGGGCCGAAGTCGTGAAGCGTTCAGGGGCGAAGATCGACTGAATCCGGCCCGCCGCGCCAGCTTCCCGTCCCAGGCCGAATTCCTTGTAGCCTCGGGGCTGTGGGGTCGGTCGAACCTTGTGACAAACCGTTACTCCTACGCTTAGGCATCCTTGCTAGCATGCGGCTCTAGCGGTCAGACGGAAGGCGCCATCATGAAACGCGTGAAAGCGGCGTTGGCATTGAGTGCGGTTCTGTTGAGCGCAATTGCGAGCGCGCCTGCGTTTGCCCATCACGGCGGCGGGCACGTCCGCTACCGAGTGGTCATCGGCGCACCATATCCATATTATCCTTGGGGGTACTTCCCGCCGTATTACTACTATCCGCCGGTCATCACGGTCCCAGCCGAGCCGACGACCTACATCGAGCAGGGCAGTCCGCAAACGGACGCGGCGCCGCAGCCCCAGGGTTACTGGTACTACTGCGCCGAATCCAAGACCTACTACCCGTACGTCAAGGAATGCACCGGGAGCTGGCAGCGCGTGACGCCGCAGCCGCCGCCCGGCGGTTAGCGCCGGACGGATAAGCATGAAGCTCCTGCGATTTTCGCTCGGTCTGACGGCAGCGCTTGTGCTTGGCGCCTGCGTGAGCATACCGACAGGTCCCAGCGTGCTGGTGTTGCCGGGAACGGGCAAGAGCTTCGACCAGTTTCGATACGATGACCAGGAGTGCCGCGATTACGCGCACGTGCAAGTCGGAGGAACCTCGCCTTCGCAGGCGGCCAGCGACAGCGCCGCGAAGAGCGCCGCAGCCGGAACCGCGGTGGGCGCGGCCGCCGGCGCCGGCGGCGGGCTTCCCGTAGGGTCCGCGGCCGGGGCCGGCGCCGGAGAGGCTTCGGCGTACGCGGTCCAGCGGCGCTACGACCACGCTTTCGTGCAGTGCATGTACGCGAAAGGCCACAAGGTTCCCGTGTCGGGCCGCCTTACTTCCGTGCCGCCTGCGGGTTCTTCCGACGTGCCACCACCGTTCCCTCCGCCGCCACCACCACCGCGATAAGGGGGCGAGCTGGTCGTCTGAGGACTGCGCTCAGCTGGTTGCCGCCGCTCCTGCTCCCGCGTTCTCGCGCAGCAGCTTGGAGAAATCGTCCGCGGGCTGTGCCTTGGGGAAATAATATCCCTGGAACTCGTGGCAGCCGAGCTCGGTGAGAAAATCGAGCTGCTCGCGGGTTTCTACTCCCTCAGCGATTACCTTGAGCCTCAGGCTGTGCGCCAGTGCGATGATCAACTGCGTGATCGCGACGTCGTCCGGATCGTGCGGGATGTTCTTGATGAATGAGCGGTCGATCTTGATGCAGTCGAACGGGAACCGTTTGAGCGACACCAGGGATGTGGCCCCCGTGCCGAAATCGTCGATCGCCAGGCGAATGCCCATCGACTTGATCCCTTCGAGGATCTTCTTGGAGCCCTGGATATCCCGCATCACCATGCTCTCGGTGATCTCGATCTCGAGACTACCCGGCTTGAGCGAACTTTCCTTCAGGGCGCGTTCGATTTCCCGCAGCAGATGCTTGTCCTCGAACTGGCGCACAGAGAGGTTCACCGAAACCGTCAGCGGGGCGGCAAGACGGTTCTGAAACTTCTGGCTGTTCGCGCACGCGGTCCTGAGCACCCAGGCCCCGATCGGAACGATCAGCCCGGAATCCTCGGCGTGTCCGATGAACTCGATGGGGGGAAGCAGTCCCAGTTCCGGATGCTGCCAGCGGATCAGCGCTTCCATCCCCGTGATGCGGCCGGTATGGATCTCGACCTTGGGCTCGTAGTGAAGCACGAACTCGCTGCGCTCGAGCGCCCCCTGTAGCTTGGTCTCCTTCGCGATCCGCGCGGCCAAATGGTGGTTCATGTCCTCTGAATAAAAGAGATAGTTGTTCTTGCCTTGTTCCTTGGTGCGATAGAGCGCGATGTCGGCGCTCTTCAGGAGGCTGGAGAGATCGGCGCCGTCGTTCGGATACAGACTGATTCCGATGCTTACCGAGATGTGACAGGTCTCGCCCTCGAGCAGAAACGGCCAGCGCAAGGCGTGGAGGATCTTCTGCGCGACGCTCACAACGTCGCCGGGTTCGTCAAAGTCCTCGATGAGCGCGACAAACTCATCGCCGCCGAAGCGCGCGATCGTGTCGCTTTCCCTCAGGCACATCCGCAGCCGGCTCGCCACCTCGACCAGCAGCCGGTCCCCGAATGGATGGCCGAGCGTGTCGTTGATGAACTTGAAGCGATCGAGATCGAGGAGTAAAAGCGCCATCGACTTGCGGTAGCGCTGCGCGTTGTTCAGCGCGTGCGCGAAGCGCTGGTTGAACATGTAGCGGTTGGGCAGTCCGGTAAGGGTGTCGTGCGTCGCGACGTAGAGCAGATTCTCCTCGGCCTGCTTGCGCGCCATGAACTGCCCGATCTGGCTGCCGATCACGCGCACCATCTGCAGGAGCGATGGATCGGGATTGCGGATCTCGCGGCTGAAGAATTCCAGCACGCCCAGGGTAACGTTGCCCGCCAGGATCGGAAAGGCCAATGCGCCGTGCAGCCCCGCCTTTGCGGCGGACTGGGCCCGCGTGAAGCTCCTGTCGCTGCTCGCGTCGGGGATCCAGTTAGGTACGCCGCTGACCCAGACCTGCCTCACCAGACTGCTGCGCGTCGGCTCGAGCGTTACCTGGCGCGCGTGGGCCACGAAATCGGCTACGGCCTTGTCGGGGATGCTCCACGTCTCCACGCAGGTTATGTTTTTCTCCCGCTCGTCCAAGCTCCAGCGCGCTCCGCAGTCCCAGTTGAGGGTCTCGCAGATGGTCTGGAGGATTTTCGGGATAGCGTCCGCCAGCGTGTCCGATTCGGCCAGCACGCGCGTGACGGCGTGCTCCATGCGCTCGCGTTGCTCGGCGCGCTTGCGTTCGGAGATGTCGCGCGAGACCAGCACCACCTTCGACACGTTGCCGGCGGAATCCCGGATGACGCGGCCTTCCGATTCGATATAGCGGGTGCTGCCATCATGGAGTACAAAGCGCAATTCGGTCCGCCGCCCTACGCCTGTGGCAATCGTCTCCTGGAAGACCGCTTTGATGCGGTCGCGGTCCTCGGGGTGGACATCCTTGAAGGAGTCCGATCCCGGCTCGACGCCGTCATTGAAGAGGGTCCGGTAGGAAGGGCTGTTATAAATCCGCCGGCCCTGGGTGTCGACCATGGCGATCAGGTCGCCCACGTTTTCAGTTATGAGACGAAAGCGCTCTTCGCTCTCGCGCAGCTTCTCCTCGGCGCGCCGGTGTTCGGTCACGTCGCGGAAGCTCCATACCCTGCCGATAGTCTGCTTTTCCACCAGGTGCGGCCTGGAGTAGCGTTCAAAGATCCGGCCGTCCTTGAACTCGATCGTGTCGAAGCTCTCCTGACCGGGATGCGCGTAGAGTTCCCGCACTTTCGCGAGGAACCCCTCCGGGTCTTTCAATTGGTCGAGGACGCACTTGAGCGCATCCTCATCGTTCTCGGAGGAAAGGACCTCGGGAGGAATGCGCCACATGTCGGCGAACTGCTGGTTGTAGGTCGTAATCTTGCCAAGGTTGTCGACAACCAGCACGCCGTCTGCCGTGGACTCAAGCGTTGCACGGAGCAGCGATACGGATGTCCGATGGTCGGCCGTCCCAAAGCTATTCCGACTCTTCATCGCGCACCTTTTCTAAACCGGGTTGCGATTGTATCCGGATTCGGGGCCGACGAGCGTCCCTCAAGCCCGAAATGGCCCTCTACCGGCGGCACAGCCGTCTTGCGGAGTATTTTATTTTTCCCTACACTGCGGTCGATTCGAACACCGTGAATCCAGACCGACGCAAACATGAGGCTACGCAGCATCGAGCTTGAAGTACCCGATCGGGAATCAGCAGTCCGGTTCTTGCAGAACACCTGGGGTCTGCTGGAGGCCGGGGCGCGAAACGGCGTCTCCTATCTTCGCGGCACCGAGGACATCCCCTACGTTGTCTCGGTCGCGCAGGCGGAAGAACCCGCGGTGGCCGCGATCACTTTCTCGGGCTCGAAAGCCGAACTTGCACGAATCAGAAAACGCGCCTCCGTGGCAGGCGCGTCGCCCGGTCCCGTGCGTGACTTCGACGAACCCGGCGGGGGCTCGGGGTATTTTCTCGAGGGCCCCGAGGGCCACGTGTTCCGGTTTGTCACGGAAAAAAAACGTGTGAAACGACTGCGCCCGGACCGGGACAGGCCCATGCAGGTCACGCATGTGGTCCTCAATGCTCGGGACCGGGAGGCGTGCACGCGCTTCGCGATCGATGTGCTGGGCTTCCGGCTGTCGGACCGCACCGGGTTCATGAATTTCGTGCGATGCGATCGCGTACATCACGTGATCGCCTACGCCCAGGCTGAAAATTCGTTGCTCAATCACATTGCGTTCGAGATGACCGACATTGACGCCGTCATGCGCGGCATCGGCAGGTTGAAAGACGCTGGCGTCGAAACCTTTTGGGGTCCGGGGCGTCACGGGCCCGGCAACAACGTCTTCGCCTATTTCGTGGCTCCTTTCGGCGCGGCCATCGAGTACACCGCGGAAGTCCAGCGCGTGAGCAGCTCCTACAGGATCGGAACTCCGGAAGACTGGAAATGGCCCCCCAAGCGGAACGATCACTGGGGCGTTTCGGCGCGAAACACTGTCGCGATATCGCAGGCAGAGCGGAAATTCTGTTTCCGGCCGCTGGCCGCAACCTCGCGCACATAGCAAGCGCGCGGCGCCGATCCAGGGTCCGCGCCTCGGTTCGCATCCCTTCTGATTCCAGCATCAGCTGGCGCAGACTGATTCCCCTATCAATTTGACGGGAAGAAGACTTATGACGCAACCGACGAGGCGCGTGGTGACCGGCCATGACGCAACCGGAAAAGCAGTCGTTGCGATCGACGGCGCTGCGCTCAACGCGAAGCTCAGAGCTGCGAGCGGCGTCACCTCCACGCTCTTGTGGGTGACCGACGAATCGCCAGTCGATATTTCCGGCGGCGCCGATCGCGCAGATCGCGACATCGGGGTGGCGCCTCCGCCGGTAGGATCGATTTTCCGCGTTGTCGATTTTCCTCCGGCCGCGGAGGGGGAGTTGTTCGACAACGAAGCGATGATCCGCGAGATGGGCATCGCGCATCGCACTTCGGCGGCGCGACCAACCCGACACGCGGGGATGCACCGCACGAAAAGCATCGATTACGCAGTCGTGATCTCAGGCGAGATCGACATGCTGCTCGATGACTCCGAAGTGCACCTTGAGGCGGGCGACGTGTTGGTGCAGCAGGGGACAAACCATGCTTGGGTGAACCGCGGCAGGGAAACCTGCCGCATCGCTTTCGTTCTGATCGACGCGGAAGAGCCGGCGCAGATTCGCGCGCGATGAAGCCCTACGTCGGCCGGCCGATCCCGCGCGTCGAGGATTACCGCTTTCTCACCGGAGCCGGGCACTACACCGACGACATCCGGCTCGAAGGACAGGCGCACTGCGCTTTCCTGCGCTCGCCGCACGCCCATGCGCGCATTTTACGCATCGACACGACCCGCGCGCGGCGCACCTCCGGCGTGCTCGCCGTGCTGACCGGCTCGGACTACCTCGCCGACGGTCTTGGGGGCATCGATCATGCAGCCAATCCGGTCGATGCCCTCGACGTTCACAAGCTGGCTTTCGCCGCACCGAGGGGCGCGCACGTCATCGAGCTGCCTCACTGGCCGCTTGCGCTGGAGCGCGCGCGTTATGCGGGTGAACCGCTCGCCGTAGTGGTGGCCGAGACCGCCCTCGCGGCGCGCGACGCGGCCGAGCTGATCGAAGTCGAATACGAGCCGCTGCTTGCGGTCGTATCTGTGGTGGAGGCGTTGCGCGAGGGCGCGCCGCAGCTCTGGGACGACGTACCGGGAAATCTGTGCGTCTCCGCAGAATTCGGCGACGCCGATGCGGCACGCAAGGCGATCGAGCTGGCCACGCACGTTGTGCGATGCGAATTGGTCAACAACCGTGTCGCGAACTGTCAGATGGAGCCGCGCTCGGCGCTCGGTGACTTCGACGCCGCCACCGGCATCTGCACCCTCATCTCCGGCAACCAGGGTGTCGTCCGCTTGAAGGCCGTTCTTGCCGCGGCGCTCAAGCTTCCTCCAGAGCGCATGCGGGTCGTGTCGCCGGATGTCGGCGGCGCATTCGGCCTGAGAAACAATCTCTATCCGGAGCAGGTCGTCGTGGTCTGGGCGGCGAAGCGCCTCGGTCGGCCGGTGAAATGGACCGGCGAGCGCGGCGAAGCCTTTCTGTCGGACTACCAGGGCCGCGATAACGTGATGCGAGCGGCGCTCGCGTTAGACGCCGAAGGGCACATCCTCGCCTACGACGTCGAGCTTATCGGCAACGTCGGCGCGCACACGGTGAGCTTTGTTCCCATGGGGAACGGCATGCGCATCCTGACTACGGTGTACCAGGTCCCGGCCGCGCACATCGCCGTGCGCGGTGCGCTCACCCATACCGTGCCCACTGCGCCTTATCGCGGCGCGGGCCGGCCCGAGGCGACGCACGCGATCGAGCGCTTGCTCGATATGGCGGCGAAACGCGTGGGGATCGATCGTATCGAGATACGCCGCAGAAACCTCGTGCGCCGCGAAATGCTTCCGTATCGAAGTGCGATGGGTCTGGTCTACGACAGCGGTGATTTCGCCGGATATATGGATCGGGCGTTGACGGACGCGGACTGGGCGGGTTTTCCGCAGCGGCGCGCCGCTGCGCTCGCACGCGGCAGGCTCGCCGGCATCGGCCTTGCCAACCACATCGAAGCGCCAGTAGGCGCGCCGGTCGAGCAGGCGTCGCTTGCGGTGAAGGGCGACGGCACGGTCGAAGCGATCGTCGGAACGCAGTCGAGCGGGCAGGGCCACGAAACGACGTTTGCCCAGGTGATCGCCGATCAGCTCGGTGTGGCGATGGAATCCGTGCGAATCCGCTACGGCGATTCCGGATTCGTGAGAGTGGGCGGAGGCACGCACTCCGACCGCTCGATGCGGATTGCCGGCACGCTGTTCGTTCGCGCTGCGGCGGAGATCGTTGAGCGGGGGCGGGGGGCGGCCGCGGCCATGCTCGAAGCCGCCGCGGCCGACCTCGTTTTCGAAGAGGGTGTGTATCGGATCGCCGGGACCGATCGGTCGGTCAGTCTATTCGAGCTCGCGCGCGCGATCGGATCGGGAGCCCTTCCAGCGGACATGCGCGGGCTGCTTGCCTCCACCCAAGACTTCAAGGGACGCATCCCGGCATTTCCTGCGGGTACGGCGGTGTGCGAGCTCGAAATCGATCCAGATACCGGCACCGTGCGGGTCACGCGCTACACGGCGGTGGACGACGTCGGCCGCGCGGTGAACCCCATGATCGTCGAAGGCCAAACCCATGGAGGGATTGCGCAGGGCGTGGGCCAGGCGCTGTGCGAAGGCGTTGCGTTCGATGCGGCGAGCGGTCAGGTCTTGACCGGCACTTTCATGGATTACGGCATCTGCCGCGCAGACGATCTGCCCGCGTTTCGGCTGGGACACGCCGAGGACCCGACGGCAGGCAATCCGCTGGGGATCAAGGGCGCGGGCGAAGGCGGCGTCGTGCCGGCGACCGCCGCCGTGGTGAACGCGCTGTGCGATGCGCTTGGGGTCGAAGACTTGCCCATGCCCGCGATGCGTGGCGCCGTCTGGGCCGCCTTGTCGCGCCGGGGGTAAGTCTCGAGCCGAGGGGCATGAAGGCGTTCGCTGCGAGCCGAAGCGCCAGGTCTGCGCAGGCGCTGCTTTGCGCCAGATCAAGACAGCGGGGAATGGAAGCGGTACATTTGCTTCAATGGCGACTGCAACTCCTCCAAGAACGCCGCTTCGGTTTCTGACTGCGCTCGCCGTCCTCGCCGTCCTCGCTGCAGCCGCGTGGTTCGCCACCCGGTCGAAGCCAGTCGCGGTGATCGTCGCCGCGGCCGAGGCCGGGCGCGTCGAGACCACGGTCGCGAACACGCGTGCGGGCTCGGTGATGGCGTGCCGGCGCGCGAAGCTTGCGCCGCCCACGGGCGGGCGCATCGCCCGGCTCCCGGTGAAGAAGGGTGCGCAGGTGAAGGCGGGCGAGGTCCTGCTCGAACTCTGGAATGACGACCTCACCGCGCGCGAGCGCGTCGCGCGCGAACAGTTGGAGACCGCAAAGGCGCGCGTAACCGAGGCCTGCCAAATCGCCGAGATCGCGGCGAGCGAGGCAAAGCGCTCGCGCGAGCTGCATGCAAAGGGCTTCTCATCGGAGCAGCTCACCGAGCGCGCCGACTCCGACGCCAAAGCGCGCGCGGCCGCGTGCGAATCGGCGCGAACCGGCGTCGGCGAGGCCCAGGCGCGGATTGTCGCGGCGCAGGCCGACACCACCCGTACCGTCCTGCGCGCTCCGTTCGCGGGGATCGTCGCCGAGGTGAACGGTGAGGTGGGCGAATATCTCACGCCCTCGCCGCCCGGAATCCCGACGCTGCCCGCGGTGGACCTGATCGATGCTTCCTGCCTCTATGTCTCCGCGCCGATCGATGAAGTAGATGCTGCGAAGCTCAAGGTCGGCATGACCGGGCGCATCTCTCTGGATGCCTACCGCGGGCGGCATTTCAAGGGCCACGTGCGCCGGATCGCGCCCTACGTGCTTGCGCTGGAGAAGCAGGCGCGCACGGTGGAGATCGAGGTGGAGTTCGACGAGCCCGCGGAAGCGCGCCACCTGCTGGTCGGCTACAGCGCCGACATCGAGGTCGTGATCGATGCTCACGACGGGGTCACGCGCATTCCTACTCCCGCGCTGATGCCCGGCAATCGCGCGCTGGTCCTGCCCGCGTCGGGCGAGCTGGAAGAGCGCAGGATAGCGATCGGGCTCACCAACTGGGAATACACCGAGGTGAAGTCGGGCGTTGCCACGGGCGAGCGCGTGGTCACGTCCCTCGATCGCGAGGGCGTGAAGGCGGGTGTGCGCGCCGTCGCGGAATCGAAGGACGCCGCGAAGCGGCAATGATCCGTCTCGCCGGCATCGAGCGCGTCTTCGTCGTCGGCGACGAGGAGGTGCACGCGCTACGTGCGGTCGATCTCGAGATACGCCAGGGCGAGTACCTCTCGATCATGGGTCCGTCGGGCTCGGGAAAATCGACGCTGCTCAACGTGATCGGGCTGCTCGACCGGCCGAACGCGGGCACCTACGCGCTGGACGAGCGCGACGTCACCGGTCTTACCGACGACGAGCTCGCGCGCGTGCGGCGCGAGAAGATCGGGTTCGTTTTCCAGTTCTTTCACCTCGTGCCGCGCCTGACCGCGGCACAGAACATCGCGCTGCCGATGGTGCTCGCGGGGGTCGATCCCGCCAAGCGCGCGCCGCGGCTCGAGCAGCTCCTGCGCGAATACAGCCTCGAGGATCGCGCCCATCACCGGCCCGACCAGCTCTCGGGAGGACAGTGCCAGCGCGTCGCGATCGCGCGCGCGATGTCGATGCAGCCCGCGGTGATCCTTGCGGACGAGCCGACCGGGAACCTCGACCGCCGCACCGGGCAGGAGGTGATGGCGGTGCTGGAAAGGGTGCATCACGCCGGCGGCACCGTCATCCTGGTCACGCACGATCCCGAGATCGGTTCGCGCCCGCACCGGCGACTGCGCATGATCGACGGGAAAATCGTGAGCGACGTTCGGAGCGAGGACAAATGAGAGCCGGAGACCTACTCGACTTCGCCTGGCAGGTCGTGACCGGCTCGCGCGGGCGTACCGCGCTCATTCTGCTCGCGATGGCGATCGGGGTCGCCGCGGTGGTGGTCGTGAGCACCCTCGGCGAGGGTGCGCGCCGGTACGTGCTCGATCAGTTCGGCTCTCTCGGCACGAACCTCGTGATCGTGCTCCCGGGGCGCTCGGAAACCGCGGGCGTCAATCCGGGTTTCATCATCGGCAAGATGCCGCGCGATCTGACGCTCGATGACGCGCTCGCGCTCTCGCGCAGCCGCGCGGTGAAACTGATCGCGCCCCTCATCGTCGGCACCGGCGACGTGCGCTGGGGCGCAAAAGTGCGCGAGTCGCCCATCCTGGGCTCGACCGCCGAGCTGCTGCCGGTGCGGCACATGGCGATCGCGCAGGGACTATTTCTGCCTTCGGGCGACCCGCGTCACGCGCAACCGGTGTGCGTGCTCGGCGCCAAGGTGCGCGAGGAGATCTTCGGCGTGCAGCCCGCGCTGGGCGAGTGGCTGCGCATCGGCGACCGGCGCTTTCGCGTGATCGGAGTGCTGGCGCGCCAGGGCGTCTCGATCGGCGTGAACACCGACGAAGTCGTGATGATCCCGGTGACGGCGGCGCAGGCGCTGTTCAACAGCGAGTCGTTGTTTCGCATCCTCGTCGAGGCGAAGAGCCGCGAGCAGGTGCTCGCCGCCAAGGAGGACGCGATCGAGATCCTGCGCGAGCGCCACGAGGGCGAGCGCGACGTGACGGTGATCACGCAGGACGCGGTGCTCGCGACCTTCGACCGCATTTTGCGCGCGCTCACCCTTGCCGTGGGCGGGATCGCCGCGATCAGCCTCGCGGTTGCCGGCATCCTCATCATGAACGTGATGCTGATCGCGGTGACGCAGCGCCGGCGCGAGATCGGCCTCTTGAAGGCGCTCGGCGCGACCGGCGCCCAGATCCGGCTCACCTTTTTCACCGAGGCGACGCTCCTCGCGCTCGGTGGCGCGGCGATCGGCCTCGCGGTGGGCGGGGTCGGGCAGATCTTCCTCGGCCAGCTCTATCCGCAGATTCCCTTCGCCGCGCCCTGGTGGGCGGTGCTCGCCGCGCCTCTGACGACCATCGTCGCCGCGGCGGTGTTCACCGTCGCTCCGGCGGCGCGCGCGGCCCGGCTCGACCCGGTGACTGCCCTCTCCAGGCGGTAAGCATGCTCGCGGCCGACTTCGTGCGCTTCACCACCGGAACGCTCGTTGCACACCGCATGCGCACCGCGCTCACCGCGCTTGGCATCGCGATCGGCATCGCGGCGGTGATCCTGCTCACCTCGATCGGCGAGGGGCTGCATCGCTTCGTCGTGAGCGAGTTCACTCAGTTCGGCACCAACATCATCGGCGTGACTCCCGGACGCACGCAGACGCACGGCGGGGCTTCGCTCGGGGTCATCAACACGATCCGGCCGCTCTCGATCGACGACGCGATCGCGATCCGACGTGCGCCGCACGTGCTGCTCACCGATCCGTCGGTGTCGGGCAACGCCGACGTCGCGGTCGCAGGCAAAACGCGCCGCGTCATGGTCTCAGGCGTCGGCCATAACTTCAGCGAGGCGCTGCGCATGCGGGTTGCGGCAGGGGAATTCCTGCCCGATGACGATCCGCGCGCCGCGCGCGCCTTCGTCGTGCTCGGGGCGAAGGTCGCTCGCGAACTCTTCGGCGGGGAAAACCCGCTCGGGGCGCGCGTGCGCGTGGGCGGCGAGCGCTATCGCGTGATCGGAGTCATGGAGCCCAAGGGCCAGGTGCTCGGCTTCGACCTCGACGACACCGTGTACATCCCCACCGGGCGCGCCCTGGATCTGTTCAACCGTGAGAGCTTGATGGAGATCCACGTCACCTACGAGCCGACCGCCCCGGTGGACGAGGTCGTGGACGGCATCCGGAGGATCCTGATCGCGCGCCATGGCGGCGAGGATTTCACGGTGACGCCACAGCAGAAAATGCTCGAAGTCTTCGGCACGGTATTGAACGCGATAACCTTCGCGGTCGCGGCCATCGCGGGGGTATCGCTGCTGGTGGGGGGCGTGGGCATCCTCACCATCCTCACGATCGCGGTCGCCGAGCGCACCTCCGAGATCGGCTTGCTGCGCGCCGTGGGCGCGACGCAGCGAAGTGTGCTGCTTCTGTTCTTGGGCGAGGCGGCGCTGCTCGCCGCGCTCGGCGGTGCGGCGGGGTTGACGCTTGGCGTGGGAATCGCCTGGGCGCTCAAGCTCGCCGTGCCCGCTCTGCCCGTGCACACGCCCTGGAGCTATGCGGTCGCGGCGGAGTTGATGGCGGTCGCGGTCGGACTCGCCGCGGGTGTGCTGCCCGCGTGGCGTGCCGCGCGCCTCGATCCTCTCGATGCACTGAGAAGCGAGTGAGAGTCCCTCTAGTGCACTCGAAGTTTCAGTTGAATCGCCACAAGCCGGTGCTCTGGCTCGGAAGCGGGCACGATCACGAAATTGGCGCCGAAGCGCTCGCCCTCGAAAAAAAACATGGGCAGCGCCCCGAAGAACCACCCGCCGTCGTTTTTGGGATAGCCGTCTATGAAACCGGCGATCAAGCCGCCGCTTACGCTGACGCTCTTGAGTTGCCAGTGCAAGGGGCGCCACTGATACATGCCGTAGCGGCTTCTGTCCCCATCGCTGTTGAGGAAGGTGCCGGCGAAAAAACCATGGTCGGGCGCGAACACCGCCTCCGCCCCGAAGCCGATGTTGTCTTCACGGTAGTCTTGGCTGCGGTCGGAGTGGTAGGACAGAAAGCCCGGGTTGAGCCAGATCTGGAGCGACGGTTCGGCGCCCCCGGCAGCGGCGATCATGGAGCAGAGGGCAAGGCAGACGCCGAACCGCAGGCAACGATGTAGTGCGCCCGGGATGGCGTGCAACTAGAACGCCCCGCCCGCGAGCCCGAATTTCTGCACGCGCCGGCCGAAGCCGACTTCGGAGGTGAAGAGGTTGCCCTGCCTGTCGATGGCGATGTTGTGCACCCACTTGAACTCGCCCGCCATGCGGCCGGTGCGCCCGAAGCTCCCGAGTTGGCTGCCGTCGGAGCGCCGCAGGATGTAGACGCGCCCGTTCGCGCCGTCGGCGACGTACATGTACTTCTGCGCTGCGTCGTGCGAGAGCACCATGTCCCACACCGAGCCGTTGGAGAGCGTTTGCACTTCGACGCGGAATTCGTGTTTGAAACCGCCCTGCCGGTCGAACACCTGGATGCGGTTGTTGACGCGGTCACACACGTACACCAGGCCGTCGCCGGACAGCCGCACGCAGTGCACGGGGTTGCCGAACTGCTTGGACAGCGGTTGCGCGGGATCGTAGGGCGGCAGCTTGTCGTCGCTCGGTGCGGCGCCGTATGCGCCCCAGTGCCGCTTGTACGCGCCCGTGCCCGCGTCGAGCACGACGATGCGGCGGTTTCCGTAGCCGTCGGCGACGTAAAGCTCGTTCGCCGCTGCGTCCATCACCATGTGCGCTGGGCGTCCAAGCTGCGTGCGGCTGTTGCTGCCCTCGGATTTTCCCGCGCGCCCGATCTGCATCAGGAACTTCCCGTCCGGGGAGAACTTCAGGATCTGGTTGTCCTCGTTCCCGTTTCCAGCGATCCAGACGTTGCCCTGCGGGTCGATATAGATTCCGTGCTCGGTCTTGGGCCACTCGAAGCCCGCGCCCTGCGGCGCCCAGCCTCGGACGTAGTTTCCCGCCGTATCGAACTCCGCCACCGGCTGCAGCGACTTGCAGCAGCGGTGCGTTACTGGCTTCTTCGCCTTCGCGTCCCATTCGTCGGGCAGCAATGATGCCGGCCGATGCACGATCCAGACGTGGCCGTTTCGCTCATTCACGGCGATCCCGGCCACCTGTCCCACGACGAGCTGGACGCCGTTCTCCTCCGGCAGCGGCTTCGGGAAGTAGGGATCGACGCGAAACGCGGGCACATCGCTCGAAGTCATCGACGGGATTTGCGAGCATGCTGCGATGAGAGCTGCCGCGGCAACAAGGATGCGCTTCATGGTCTTTCTCCTCGGGAAATTTGTCGAGTCATCCTAGCACCGACGCGGTCAACGGGCCTGGGGCGAACTCATTCCGGCTGGATGCCGATTTCCTTCACGATCCTGCCCCATTTCGCGGAATCGGCGCGGATGAATTCGGCGACCGCCTCGGGCGTCTCGGCGCCCTCGGTGAAGAAGCCCAGGCCGCGCAGCCGCTGCGCGGTTTCAGGATCCTTGAGGATCTTGTCCATCTCGCGGTTGACCCGCTGCACGATTTCCGCCGGAGTTCCGGTCGGGGCGACGACGAGAAACCAGCCGACCAGCTCGAATCCGGGAAAGGTCTCGGCGATCGCCGGCACGTTCTCGTAGCCCGGGACGCGCTTCGCGAAGCTTCCCGCGAGCGGACGCAGCTCGCCGCTCTTGATCCGCGGCGCCGCGGCCGGCACCGCGAGGATGACGAGCTGCGTGCGGCCCGCAATCGTGTCCTGGATTCCGAGCGGCATGGTCGCGTAGGGCACCGTGAGGATATTCGTTCCTGCGACCTTGTTGAGCCAGGCGGCCATCATGCCGGTGAAGTTCCTCAAGCCGTCGGTGGCCCAGGCGAGTTTCCCCGGGTTCGCCTTGTCGTAGGCAGCGAGCTCGGCGAGCGTCGTGACGGGAACGCTGGGGTGCGTGAGCACGAAGAAGGGACCCTTGGCGATCATGGCCACCGGGACGAAATCCTTGACCGGGTCGTAAGGCAGCGCCTTGAAGGTGTGCGGATTGGAAACCAGCGTCGCGGCCGTGGCGCAGAAAAAGGTGTAGCCGTCCGGCGCGGAGCGCGCCGCGGCCTGCGCCGCGATGACGTTCCCTGAGCCGGGGCGGTTGTCGACCACGATCTGCTGGCCGACGGCGCGCGAGAGCCTGTCGGTGACGAAACGGCAGATGATGTCGGGCGCCGAGCCGGCCGGGAAGGAGACGATCATCCTGACCGGCCGCGTTGGCCAGGACTGGGCGTTGGCGAGGGCTGCGGCCGCAGTCAGCGTTGCGAGCAATAGGGCGTGCGCTAGGGTCTTCATGCGTTTCTCCTCTCGGAACCGGGCGCTTCAACCCAGTTCGAAAATCTTCTGCGGGAACTTGTGCAGTTTCTCGACCACGCCCGTCTCGCCGATCAGGAAATTGTCGCAGCACCAGCTGTAGGTGCTCTCGGTCACGTAGGTCGGGTGGCAGACCATGTTCATGTTCTTGCCGATGCTCATGGTTTCGTCGTGCCGGATCAAAGGGCGCTCGACCATGTCGTAGCCCTGGCCGTGCGAGTGCAGGCGCTTTTCCTCGGGGCGCTTGTTCCTCTTCATGAAGGCATTGTATTCCGCGAAGATTTCGCTGCACTTCGCGCCGGGCTTCATCATGTCAAGCGTGAATTTCTGCCCCTGTAACACGAAGGCGAACTCGTCCTTCATCTCCTGCGAGGCTTTGCCCAGCACGCAGGTGCGTCCGAGCTCGGTGTAGAAGCCGCCCGGGCCGTTGTTCTCGATGAGCAGGGTGAACTGGTCGCCTTCGCGCAGCACGCGGTTCTGCTGGTAGCGGTTGGCGAACACGGCGGCCGTGCCGACCGGGCCCGAGCCGGCGAGAAACAGGCCCTGCTCGCTGCCGTACTTGTGGCCGGCGTGCTCGGCGACTGCGGCGACTTCCAACTCGCGCATGCCGGGCTTGACCGCGGCGAAGGTCTCTTCCATCGCCTTGTCCTGCAGCGCGGCGGTGCGCCGGATACAGTCAAGCTCCTCGGGGCTCTTCACCGCCTTGATGCGGTCGACCATGTCCGAGGCGTCGACGAATTTCGCTTTCGTGAATTTGCGTTGCAGGTAATCGCCGAGCGCGAAGGACATCGCGGCGCGCCCGAGGAGGCCGATGGTTCCGCCCGAGTACTTCTCAAGCGCTTTTTCCGCAAGCTCGGCGTCGTACTCCGCCGTATACGGGCAGGAGGCGTAGGAAGGCATGCCCATGAAGCGCGCGGTGCCGCGCCGCACGCCGTCGCCTTGCGGAGGAAACTCGCGCACCACGCCCATCGGACCCTGGCCGATCACCGTCATGCGCTCGTCCTTCGGGAAGACGACGGTGACCGGATAGCCGTTGGTGGCGGGCACGTCGGTGAAGTACTTGACGTAGCCGCCCATCCAGTCGTTGTTCGACTGCATGATGAGCGCGTCGATTTTGTGCTCCGTCATCGCGGCGCGCACTGCGGCCCAGCGACGCTCCAGTTCCGCGGTCGAGATCGGGTGATTGATGCGTTCGGATGCTTCAGCCATGGGTTCTCCAGCTCAGCGCGCAGTGCGAACTTAATGCAATTTCCCCTCCTTGTCCAAGGAGGGGAATCATGCTCAGCTACCGTTTCACCACGTTGATCATGCTCTTCACATCCCCGGCCAGCCACTTGCGCAGGTTTTCCTCGATCACGGGGATCGCGAAGCGCGGATACCCGTCGAAAAATCCGCCCTGGTGCTGGGTGATGATGACGTTCTCCATGTCCCAGAGAGGCGAGTCTTCCGGCAACGGCTCCTTTGCAAAGACGTCGAGCGCGGCGCCGGCGAGCTTCCCGCTCTTGAGCGCCTCGGCGAGCGCGTCCTCGTCCACGATTCCTCCGCGCGCGAGGTTCACGAGATACGCGCTCGGCCGCAGGAAGCCGAGCTCACGCGCGCCGAGCGAGCCGCGCGTCTCGGGCGTGAGCGGCAGGAGCACGACGACGAAATCGGCCTCGCGAAGCACCTGCTCGGTCCGCGCGGGACGGACGATCTCGGCGACGTGTTGCGTGGGCTTGGGGTCGCGCTGCGTGCCGATCACGCGCATGCCGAGCCGGCTCGCCGACTCCGCGACGGCCGCGCCGATCGAGCCGAGTCCG
>CAYSFD010000006.1:0-6468 GCA_964430565.1 uncultured Enterobacteriaceae bacterium | reverse complement strand
CCCAAGGGGATTCGAACCCCTGTTACCGCCGTGAAAGGGCGATGTCCTAGGCCTCTAGACGATGGGGACCAGAAGGACTCTTACGATTACGACGGCCGCAGGCCGGTTTGGTGGAGGTAAGCGGGATCGAACCGCTGACCTCTT
Organism: uncultured Enterobacteriaceae bacterium; assembly: GCA_964430565.1. Lineage (GTDB taxonomy): Bacteria > Pseudomonadota > Gammaproteobacteria > Burkholderiales > SG8-39 > VBDM01. The sequence goes on along the minus strand of CAYSFD010000006.1, from coordinate 6,324 downwards.
GCATGCCATGCAAGCGCTCTCCCAGCTGAGCTATACCCCCCCGCAAGGGCGCGAATTATATCACGCGCCCAAGTGCTCCTGAAGACGCTCCAGAACATGCTTTTTCCCTGCGAGCGCGAGCACCGGGCCGATGTTCGGAGTTTGCGTGCGGCCGAACACGATCAGGCGCAGCGGCATCGCGATCTTCGGCAGCTTGAGCTTGCGTTCGTCGATTACGGACTGGATTGCACCCATGACGGACTCGCTGCGCCAGTCCTCGATCCTCGAAAACAGCGCCGCGAGCTCCCTTAGCGCGGACCGGACTTCGTCGGTAAGGCCCTGCTCCAGTTGCTCGCGCGTCGGCGCGGCCTTGCCGTAGAACATCATCGCCTGCTCGGCCAGCTGGTTGAGCGTCTCGGAACGCTCCTTGAACAAGGCGACGACCGCGGAAAGCTCCGGTCCCGAGCTCAATTTTCCGCCGTCGCGCTCGACGCGCGGCGCAACGAGATTCGCGAGATCGGCATCCGCGCGCTGCCTGAGATACTGGTGATTGATCCAGCGCAGCTTCTCGGGATTGAACTGCGCGGCCGAACGGCTCACGTGCGCGAGATCGAACCATTCGACAAACTGGTCCCTGGAAAACACCTCCTCGTCCCCGTGAGACCAACCGAGCCGCGCCAGGTAGTTCACGAGCGCTTCGGGGAGATAGCCGTCCTCCGGATATTGCATCACGCTCACGGCGCCGTGGCGCTTGGAGAGGCGCTCGCCATCGGCGCCGAGGATCATCGGCACGTGCGCAAACTTCGGCAGCGCGGCGCCCGTTCCGACTATGGCCTGGAATAGGTTGACCTGCCGCGGCGTGTTGTTGACGTGGTCGTCGCCGCGGATCACGTGAGTGATGTTCATGTCCAGATCGTCCACGACGACGCCGAAGTTGTAGGTGGGAACCCCGTCGGAGCGCAGCAGCACTAGGTCGTCGAGCTCCGTATTGCCGATCGTGATCGGCCCCTTGATGAGGTCGTTGAAGGTGACTTCGCCCTCATCCGGGTTGCGGAAGCGCACGACGGGCGGCCTGTCGTTAGGCGGCACCAGTCCTACGGCCTTGGCGCGCTCGGGGCGCCAGTGCCCGTCGTAGCGGGGCTTTTCGCCGCGTGCTCGCTGGCGCTCGCGCATCGCGTCGAGCTCTTCCTTAGTCGCCCAGCAGCGGTAGGCTTTTCCCTGCGAGATAAGCGTCTCGGCGACTTCCTTGTAGCGGGAAAGGCGTTTCATCTGGAAGAAGGGCCCTTCGTCCCAGTCCAACCCGAGCCAGCGCATGCTGTCGATGATCGCCTTTTCCGAGGCTTCGGTTGAGCGCTCGAGGTCGGTGTCCTCGATGCGCAGGATGAATTTGCCGCCGTGGCTTCGGGCGTACGCCCACGAGAACAACGCCGTGCGCGCCCCGCCTATATGGAGGTAGCCGGTCGGGCTCGGGGCAAAGCGGGTTCTGATCATGGCGGCGAGCGAATCGCCGCATTCTACGCGATGGCCCGGAGCAAGGCCGCTGGCGGAGTGGCGGGTTTGCTAGAATCCTTCGCTTCGGGCGGTTAGCTCAGCGGTAGAGCACTCCCCTCACACGGGAGGGGTCGCAGGTTCGATCCCTGCACCGCCCACCACGCCTCACCCGCGCAAAAAACCCCGCGTCGATTGCTCGACGCGGGGTTTACTTTCAACTTCGCTACAGCGAGCGCAGGAAGTTCAGCAGATCCTGCTTGCGGCCTTCACTGAGGTTGTTGAAGTTCGAGACGACCCCGTTCGCTTCCGAGCCCGAACTCGAATGCTCCTGAATGGCCCGGACCAGGTCCGAGGTGCGCCCGTCGTGCAGAAAGAAGACCCGCTGCCCCAACCCCCATAGCGGCGAGGTGCGGAACTCCCTGGGGCCTGCCTGACCCTGGCTGACCCCGTCGGCCAGCCCGACGCCCATGTCGTGGACCAGCAGGTCGGAGAACAGATTCGCCGTCTGATCGCGCAGTGCAGGCACCGTGATCAGCTTGCCTGTCTTGAGCGCGGGCGTGTGGCACAGCGCGCACCCGACGTCGCTGAACGCGGTTTTGCCCTTGGCGATGGAGGCGGCCCCGCCCGGCTTATCGGCAGAGGACATCGGCGGGGCAAGAAAGCGCTGGAAGTTGGCGAAATTCTCGATTGCCGTCACGCTCTCGAGGACGGTGGTCGCGTCCATGTTTTGCACGTCGTTGGGAACCATCGCGAACTGGCACTCCGGGGTCTGGTCCCGTTCGATTTGAAAGAGCTCGTTGGTGATGCCCATTTCGACGTTGTAGGCCTCGCCCGAGAACAGCAGCAGCGAGAAGTTCTGGGCCTTCCAGCCGAAGCGCGCGATCGTACCGTCATTGCCGTTGTTGTTGGTCAAGCCGGTGATCGTGTTACCCGCGACCAGTATGTTCGCCTTGCCTTTGATTCCCAGCGATTGCTTTTGAAACCCACTGCTGGCCTGGTTGACGAGGATCGCCGCGTCCGGGATCTGCTCGATCAGACCTGCGCCAAACACCGGCGTGGGAATCCGGAAGATCACGTTGTTGCGAGCGATCTCCCGGTCGAAGTCCGGCTGCCTGATATTGCAGCCGTTCGCGCCGGTGCGGCCGGTGATGGTGAACAGCGCGTGCACGCCACCGTCTGGCGTTCCGTCAGGGTTCCTCACGAACCGCGCCTCGCGAATCGGCCCGTTCGACTTGATGAACGACGGAACGGAGTCGGTGCCGCCGTCCTTTCTGGCGAAGGCCACCTGAGGATTCACGAACGGGCTGGTGCCGCCGGTAGCCGGCTGCGAATGGCAACCGCCGCACCCGTCCAAGTTCATCCTCGGTCCCACGCCATCGGCGACGTCTTCGGCTTCCTCGAAGTCTTCCTTGCCGAGGTTGAAGAACGCGGTCTCGTTCATGCTCAATCCCGCAATCGGCCCGCCGGCACCCGCAGGCTCGCCGCGCACGCCAGGATCACTGGCTCTGAAGGGCGAGCCGCCACCGCCACCCCATTGCGAGGAGGCCATTTCGATTTGAAAGAAAAAAAGACTGAGAACTGACGCCGCCAACGATAGCGGCACAACGAACTTGCTCTTCATGATCGTACCCTCATCGAACCAGCAACATGAATCCCGGGCAAGCCCGGAACTCAGCGGTTGATAAAAGTATTGCTCGGGTACTGCCAACTATTGTTGCGACCCACGAGCGTTTTGTTGTTACGCTCGGACTGCGATCGCTGAGCCGTTGATTGCAGGCTGAATATGCGTCAAAGGTTTTTTTATGAACGCCTGCAGTCGAACGACCAGAAGATAGTATTGAAAAGTTTCCAGACAAGCTGTGTCGTATGACACGGCCCATATAGACCGGTCTATATAGGTTTTCTCGGAATGGAATCTGCCGAACCGAAGAACCGAATAATCCGCGCCACACTGGACCTGTTGAGTCAATCGGGACTATCGGGTGTGGGAATCAACCAGGTCGTGACGGAAAGCGCCACGGCCAAAGGTTCGCTTTAACACTTTTTCCCCGGTGGCAAGCTGGAACTCGCCGCCGTCGCCCTCCAAGAAGCCGAGCGATTCGAGGGTCAATGGTTCCGCGAGATTTTTCAGAAGCACGAGTCTGTGTCCAGAAAGGTGGAGCAGCTCTTCACCGATGCCGCGCAAAATCTGGAAGCGAGTAGTTTTACAAAAGGGTGTCCGGTCGCCGCGGTAACGCTTGAGCTTTCCGGCGACTCGGAGAGTCTGCGACCTGTCTGCCGTTCGATCTTCATGACGTGGCAAGACATCATCGCGGCGGGACTGGAAGAAGTGCCCGAGGCCGAACGCCTGGAGGTCGCCGAGCTGATTCTCGGAACGCTGGAAGGTGCGCTGATTTTTTCCCGCGCGGAAGCGACCAAGGACGCCTTGCTGCGCTCAGGAAGAATCCTCGGAGACATGCTCGGTCGGAAATATCTGGCGTCAGGAGACTCAGCCCCAAACTCAGCCCAGAAGCACTCTGCCGTCTCCCGAAGAGAGCCTCGCAAAATCCCATGCTAATATCCTCTGGCCCGACTGACATGCCGTAGTGCGACGTGGAACGGTCCGCGGCGCTTGCCGCGATGACGCAGCCGGCGAACGCCTCTGCGTGAACCCGACGCTTGGCTTCGGCCAGCTGTTCGAAGGCTCGAGGATAGGGGGATCGGTGAACATCGGTTTTGTGGGGCTCGGCGCGATGGGGCAGGTCATCGTCCCCCGTCTGCTCGCAGCGGGATACACGGTGACGGGCTGGAACCGGTCGCGGGAGCGCGCGGCGCCCTTGATCGAGCGTGGTATGCAACTGGCCGAGAGTCCGGCTGCCGTAGCTGCGGCGTCCGAAGTCACGTTCTCGATCGTAACCGACGGCGCCGCGGTCAAAGCGGTTGCGCTCGGCGAGAGCGGCGTTCTCGCCGGCATCCGGCTTGGCGGCGTCTACGTCGACATGGGCACGATCTCACCTGAAGTCACGCGCGAGGTCGCAGCCGCGTTCGCCGCGCGCGGCTCTGCGATGCTCGATGCCCCACTGTCGGGAAGCCCGGTGACGGTGCAGCAAGGCAATGCGTCGCTGATGATCGGCGGCGACAAGGCGGCATTCGAGCGCATCGAGCCGGTACTGCGCGCAATCGGCCCGAAGGTCACCTACATCGGCGCGAGCGGCCAAGCCGTCCTGATGAAGCTCGCAGTCAATTTGTTGCTCATGGTCGAGGTCATCGCATTCGGCGAGGCCGTTGCGCTCGCCGAGAAGGGCGGTATCGCTCGCGAAACAGCCCTCGATGCGGTACTCAAGAGCGTAGCAGCCGCACCGGTGCTCGGCTACCGCGGGCCGTTCATCCTCGACGGTAAGATGCCGGCTGTGCCGCTTGCCGACGTGACGCTGCAGCAGAAGGACATGCTGCTCGTGCTCGAAATGGCGCGCAAGCTCGGCAGCCCCGCGCCGCTCGCGGCCGCCGCAAACGAAATGATGAACGCCTGCCGTGGCCTCGGCCTCGACCGCAACGACTTCGTCATCGCGCACGAGGTGTATCGCCGCCTGGGCGGACAGTCTCGCTGACGACCGCGCTATTGTTTTGAGGAGGAGCGACACGTGAGTACATCGGATTCAACCTCTCGGCCTGCAGCCGGACCCAAGCTGCCGCCGTATGGCCCCCCAATCACGACTTCGCAAGCGAAGAAGGTCGCCGATGCGGCATTGGCGCCCGCACGAGCGAATGGCTGGACTGTCGTAATCGCGATAGCCGACCCCGGTGGCCACCTGGTCTACCTCGAGAGGATGGACGAGACCCAAGTCGGCAGCGTCGCGATCGCGGAGACGAAGGCGCGCTCGGCCGCGTTGTTCAAACGCCCAACGAAGACCTTTCAGGAGCGGCTTGCCCGCGGCGGCGACGGCTTGCTCGTGCTGGGCCTCGCCGGCGTCGTTCCGGTCGAAGGCGGCTTGCCGATCATCGTCGATGGCAAGCTGATCGGCGCGCTTGGCGTGTCAGGCGGGTCGAGTGCAGAGGACGAAGCGTGCGCCGCTGCCGGGGCCGCAGCCCTGCGCTGACATCGCGCCGGTCGGCGCGCCCAACAAAAAAGCCCGGTCCTCTTTCGAGGCCGGGCTTTTTCTTCAAAGGGAGTCTGGCACTGACCTACTTTCGCGCGGTATACCTCGCACTATCATCGGCGCGGCCCCGTTTCACGGTCCTGTTCGGGATGGGAAGGTGTGGTTCCAGAGCGCTGTGGGCACCAGACATAACTTGTCGCCCCGCCGCTTGCGCGACGAAGCCAATTCGGGAAGAAGCAAGGGTTGCAACTATATTGCGTGGATTCCTTTGCCCGCGCAATGTACGGCCGCGAGGTCCGTTCGATTGCGCGGAAGTTATGCGGCACCTTTCGGTGCCGCATCAACAAGGTTATAGGATCAAGCCGCACGGGCAATTAGTACCGGTTAGCTGAAAGGATTACTCCTCTTGCACATCCGGCCTATCAACGTGGTGGTCTTCCACGACCCTTCAGGGAGGTTAACCCTCCGGGACGTCTCATCTTGAGGCGAGTTTCCCGCTTAGATGCTTTCAGCGGTTATCTCTTCCGAACATAGCTACCCGGCGATGCCACTGGCGTGACAACCGGTACACCAGAGGTTCGTCCACTCCGGTCCTCTCGTACTAGGAGCAGCCCCCCTCAAACGTCCAACGCCCACGGCAGATAGGGACCAAACTGTCTCACGACGTTTTAAACCCAGCTCACGTACCACTTTAAATGGCGAACAGCCATACCCTTGGGACCGGCTACAGCCCCAGGATGTGATGAGCCGACATCGAGGTGCCAAACTCCCCCGTCGA
>CAYSFD010000005.1:0-164727 GCA_964430565.1 uncultured Enterobacteriaceae bacterium | reverse complement strand
TACGATTCGTCCATATTTCGACTGATCACTTATTCGCCGGCACGCGCCCGTTATACACAGAGAGCGCCGTTCCCGAACCGCTCAATGTATACGCACGGACCAAGCTGCTTGCCGAGCAATGGGTAATGGAGGCACAACCGAAAGCACTTATCGTACGGACCAATTTCTTCGGCTGGGGACATCGATTCCGGCAATCGTTCAGCGACTGGATTTTTTACAGTCTGAGCAAGGGTGAGCCCCTGACGATTTTTGACGATGCATTCTTTACCCCGATTCTGGCCGATCGCCTCGCCGTCAGTATCCACCGCCTCGCAGAAAGCAATGCATCGGGTATCTTCAATGTGGTCGGGGACGAGCGTCTCTCCAGATACGATTTTGCGCTGCGACTTGCAAGGCACTTCGCTTTGCCGGAAACCCTGATCCATCATGGTAGAATTTCGCAAGCCGGTCTTACGGCACGACGACCGCCGGACATGTCGCTCGACAACACTAAAGCACGGGCCGCCCTCGGTTCCGGCCTGGGAACACCGAAGGAATATTTTGAAGCTCTGCATCACCAGCAGCTTGCGGGGCGGCAGTCAGAGCTCCTTCAAGCAATAAGTGCGGACTAACCATGCCCTTCCTGGACGGCAAATCAATCCTGGTGACCGGCGCAACCGGCTCGTTCGGCAAGCGTTTTCTTAAAGTAGTCCTGGAGCGCTGCAAACCCAGGAGGGTGGTCGCCTTCAGCCGGGACGAGCTGAAGCAATTCGAGTTGCGGCAGCAGCTGAAGTCCCCCAAGCTCAGTTTTATGCTGGGGGATGTACGTGACAAGGAGAGGCTCTACCGCGCGATAGATGGCGTCGAAATCGTGATTCACGCGGCCGCCATGAAGCAAGTCCCGGCTTCCGAATTCAATCCGATGGAGGCGATCAAGACCAACATCATCGGCGCCGAGAACGTCATCAACGTCAGTATCGACCAGGGCGTGAAGCGCGTGATCGCGCTCAGCACCGACAAGGCCGCCAATCCCGTAAACCTGTACGGGGCGACCAAGCTCTGCTCCGACAAACTGTTCATTGCGGCCAACGCACTGGACGAACGGCACCGCACGATGTTCTCGGTCGTGAGGTACGGCAACGTCATCGGTTCGCGCGGCAGCGTCATTCCCTTCTTCCTCCAGCAGCGCGCCACGGGTGTGATTCCGATCACAGACCCGCGCATGACCCGATTCTGGATCACGCTCGGCGAGGGCGTCCAATTCGTGATCGAGTCGCTCGAGCGCATGCGCGGCGGCGAGATCTTCGTTCCCAAGATTCCGAGCATGAAGGTGACGGATGTCGCCAAAGTAATTGCACCCAGGTGCAGGACGAGGATCATTGGCATCCGTCCCGGTGAGAAACTGCATGAGCTGATGATCACTCTGGACGACGCTTTGCACACCGCCGAGTTCGGCGATCATTACGCCATACAGCCGGCGGCACGGTGGTGGGATAGGGCCAAATACCTCAAAGAAACTGGCGGCAAGGCGGTGGCCGAGAATTTTCAGTACTCCAGCGACACCAATCCCAGCTGGATGACGCGCCAGCAGCTCGCCAAAATCCTGAAGCACGAGGCGATAGAGCACTAAACCTCCACGCGCGCGCTTCCATGCGCGCTGCATGAATCTACGAAGCATCAAGCACGGTCGAATCGGCCGCCTCCCCGCTTCGCATCCCTGGCTCACCCGGTTGTAGCCCCCGCTTGCCAGCCGGGCCATTTCGCGGTCTAATAGGGCCTCTGTTCAACCGTTGAACGCAGGCCCCCGGAGCATGCTTTCCGACGAGTACCGTTACAAGATCCTGCGCCTCCTGGAAGAAGACCCGCAGATGAGCCAGCGCGACCTCGCGCGCACGCTCGGCATCAGCCTCGGCAAAGTCAACTATTGCCTGCAAGCTCTGATCGAAAAGGGCATGGTCAAAGCCAACAACTTCAAGAACAGCCAGAACAAGCAGGCCTACATGTACCTGCTGACCCGCCGCGGTATCACCGAGAAAGCCCGCGTCACGGTGCGCTTCTTGAAATACAAGGTGAATGAATACGAAAACCTGGAGCGCGAGATTGAAAATCTCAAGCGCGAGATCGAGCTGCGCCGCGTCTCGCGCCCGGAGTGATCGATGAGCAAACGCATACTTGTCACTGGCGCCGACGGCTTCATTGGTTCGCATCTCGTCGAGTCCCTGGTGCGTGCCGGTCACCGAGTCCGCGCCTTCGTCTTCTACAACTCGTTCAACTCGTGGGGCTGGCTCGACCGCGCGACGCCGGATGTACGCGGGCAGTTCGAGGTCTTCGCTGGCGATGTGCGCGATCCCCACGGCGTACGCCAGGCGATGAAAGGCTGCGATAGGGTGCTGCACCTTGCCGCCCTGATCGCGATCCCATACTCCTATCACTCCCCGGACACGTACGTCGACACCAACGTCAAGGGTACGTTGAACGTGTTGCAGGCGGCGCGGGAGCTTGGCACGGCCCGGGTGGTGCATACCTCGACGAGCGAGGTCTACGGGACGGCCCGCTTTGTTCCCATCACCGAGGACCACCCGCTGCAGGGCCAGTCGCCTTACTCGGCCTCGAAGATCGGCGCGGACCAGATCGCCTATTCGTTCTTCTGCTCCTTCGGCGTACCGGTCGCGACCATCCGCCCGTTCAACACCTACGGTCCCCGCCAGTCTGCGCGAGCGGTAATCCCGACGATCATCACCCAGATTGCCGGCGGCAAGCGCCGCATCCGCCTTGGCGCGCAGCATCCCACGCGCGATTTCAGTTTCGTTCAAGACACGGTGCGCAGTTTCATCGCTATCATGGAATCGAGCAAGGCGGTTGGCGAGGTGATCAACGTCGGCAGCAACTTCGAGATCTCGATTGGCGACACGGCCCGGCTGATCGCCGAGGCGATGGGGGTGGAGATCGAGATCGAGACCGACGCCGAGCGGGTGCGGCCTCCTCTCAGCGAGGTCGAGCGCCTCTGGGCGGACAACTCCAAGGCGCGCGACCTCGCCGGCTGGGCACCCGAGTACGGCGGTCGCGAGGGGTTGCGCCGTGGCCTCGCGCTCACCTGCGAGTGGTTTCGCGATCCTGCCAATTTGGCGGCCTACAAGGCCGAGATCTACAACCTATGAGCGATACCGCAGCGGTCGGCGATCCGCAATCGATGCTGCGGGGTATCTGGGCGCTGCTGACACCGGACGATCGGCGCGCCGGATGGCTCATCATGGGGTTGATGGTCGTCGGAATGGCATTTGAGACCGTCGGTGTGGGTTTGGTTATTCCGGTGATCGGGTTACTTTCACAGCCGGATGCTGTCAGCAAATACGCTGTCCTTCGTGAGATTTGGATCCTGTTCGGTGCGCCGGAACACGGAATCGTCATCGTCGGCGCGATGCTGGTTCTCGTAGCAGTCTATGCCTGCAAGTCGATCTTCCTTGGATTCCTGACGTGGCGACAAATGCGGTTCGCCTTTGGAATCCAGCGGCAATTATCACAGCGATTGTTCACCTCATATCTTCGCCGGCCATACACTTTTCATCTGGAGCGGAACTCGGCCGAGCTGATCCGCAACGTTACAGGTGAGGTTCAGGTGTTTACCTTCAATGCCATGCTTCCGGGCATGCAACTGCTGACGGAGGCGCTCGTACTGTTCGGGCTTTGCGTACTCCTTTTCACGGTCGAGCCGGTTGGCACGTTGATTGTTCTTCCCGTCATGGGAATTGCACCGTGGGGTATCCATTACCTGATGCGCGGCCGGATTCTGCGCTGGGGAGAGGCGCGGCAGCTGCACGAGGGATTGCGGATTCAGCATTTACAACAGGGTCTCGGAGGCGTCAAGGAGCTGATGTTGCTCGGCCGTGAAGCCGAGTTTCTGGCGCAGTACGAAGTGCACAACGCCGAGGCGGCAGCGGTCGGCCAATCAGCATCAACGTGGAGTCAGCTGCCTCGGCTCTGGCTCGAAGTCCTCGCGGTAGTCGGACTGGCGATCCTGGTGTTGGCGATGGTCGGCCAGGGCCGGGCTGTTGAGGCGTTCGTGCCCACCCTGGCACTGTTCACTGCCGCGGCGTTTCGTTTGATGCCGTCGCTCAGTCGAATCCTGGCATCCCTGCAGTCGTTGCGATACGGGCTGCCGGTGATCAATACGCTGAATGCCGAACTGACGCCCGATAGTGCGCCAGTTTCAACCGTTCACGTTGGTTCAAAGCGCATCCTTCACGCGTCGCTTGAGATGCGCAACGTCACCTACATGTATCCAAGGGGTCACCAACCCGCGTTGGCGGAGGTCAGCTTTGAAGTACGTCGCGGCGAAACTATCGGCTTTGTCGGCTCCAGCGGAGCCGGAAAGAGCACGCTCGTTGACGTCCTCCTCGGACTTCTCATTCCATCGCGAGGCGAAGTGTGCGTGGATGGCGTCGACATTCGTACCTGCTTGCGCGAATGGCAGGACCAAATCGGATATGTCCCGCAGACGATCTTCCTGACAGACGATTCGTTGCGACGAAATATTGCGTTTGGACTGCCTGACGAATCCATCGATGATGCGGGAATCTGGCGCGCGTTGCGCGCAGCGCAGCTGGATACATTCGTCGGCGAGCTGCCGGGCGGCATACAGACCATGGTGGGCGAGCGCGGTATCCGCCTTTCAGGCGGGCAGCGGCAGCGCATAGGCATCGCCCGCGCCTTGTATCACGAGCCGGATGTGCTGGTGCTCGACGAGGCCACAAGCGCCCTGGACACCGCAACCGAGACCGGGGTTATGCAGGCCGTGCGCTCGCTGCATGGCGCGAAGACCATCTTCATCGTGGCGCATCGTTTTTCGACGGTCGAGCATTGCGATCGAATTTACCGCCTCGAGAAGGGAAGTATCGTCTCCTCAGGGTCCCCGACGGAGATGCTTGCGGGTCCGGTGTCCAGGAAGCTTGAGGAACCCCAGGATCATGCATAAGAGAGCGGCCATATTGAATATCGATTCGGGAGACGGGGGTTGCGCGCACCTGGCGCAGACCGCAGCGTGAGCAAGCCTCCAATACTCCTCGTGGGATCGGGCGGTCATGCCCGTTCCTGCATTGATGTCCTGGAGCAGGAGGGGCGCTACTCCATCGTTGGACTGGTTGGCCTGCCTAGAGAAGTGGGGAGCAAGGTGCTTGGCTTCTCTGTACTGGGAACGGACGAAGCCCTGAGATTGCTAAAGGATGAATGCAACAACGCGCTGATCGTCGTCGGGCAGATCGAGACCCCCGAGGTGCGAATACGCTTGTTTACGCAACTCCTGGAACTGGGCTTCACGCTGCCGACGGTTATTTCGCCCCGAGCGTACGTATCTCCGCATGCCCAGATCGGGACGGGAAGCATCGTAATGCATGGTGCACTGATCAACGCCGGTGCCCGCATAGGCAGGAACTGTATAGTCAATTGTCAATCGCTTATTGAGCACGATGCAGTCATCGGGGATCACTGCCACATTTCTACTGGTGCGATAGTCAACGGTGGTGTCACCGTCGGCACTGGAACCTTCCTCGGAAGCGGCGCCGTGTTGCGCGAAGGCATCACATTGGGCATGGGTTGTATTGTTGGCATGTGCGTACCGGTGCTACGGAGCCACCGCGACCACTCCAAGGTTCTAAAGGCAGAGTAAAGGTGCATAGTCCCGTCCTTATCATCGCCGAGGCCGGCGTCAATCACAACGGCGACATGGCTCTTGCCCGCGACCTTGTCGATGCCGCTGCCGCTGCCAGAGCGGATGTCGTCAAGTTCCAAACCTTTAGCGCTGATCGACTGGTGACCGCGCAAGCGAGAAAAGCCGAGTACCAGTCCCGGACCGCCGATGCCAATGAGTCCCAGCACTCAATGCTCCGTCACCTTGAACTCAGCCGCGTCATGCATGCTGAACTGATGGCCCGCTGCAACGCCCGCGGGATTCGCTTTTCTTCCAGTGGGTTTGACAAGGAAAGCATCGACCTGCTTGTTGAACTTGGAGTGGACTTCTTCAAGATTCCCTCTGGCGAAATCACGAACTTGCCGTACCTGCGCTACTTAGGCTCGTTGGGTAGAGAGGTCATTCTTTCCACGGGGATGGCAAACCTTGGTGAGATTGAAGACGCACTGAACGTCCTTGAAAAGGCTGGCACGGCACGCACTAAAGTCACGGTGCTCCACTGCAATACCGAGTACCCGACGCCAATGGGGGATGTAAACCTTCGGGCCATGCTCACTATTCGTGATGCATTTGGCGTTTCGATGGGTTATTCGGACCACACGCTGGGCATCGAAGTCCCGATTGCGGCCGTGGCGCTTGGTGCGCGCATCATCGAGAAGCACTTCACGCTTAGCCGCAAGCTTCCCGGCCCCGATCACAAAGCAAGCCTGGAGCCCGAGGAACTGAGGGACATGGTTGTCGCGATTCGCAACATCGAGCGAGCGCTTGGCGATGGAATCAAGCGTCCGAGCGCGAGCGAAGCAAAGAACATTTCTGTCACTCGCAAATCACTCGTCGCCGGCCGCGCCATTCGGGCCGGAGAGGCATTCACCGAGTTCAATCTGATCGCCAAGCGCCCCGGCACCGGCATATCACCCATGCGCTGGGATGAAGTGCTGGGTCGCAAAGCACCCCGCGATTTTGCTGTGGATGAGTTGATCGAGATATGACCCGGAAGGTCTGCGTAGTCACGGGAACTCGCGCCGAATACGGCCTTCTACACTGGGTGATGCGCGGTATTGCAGGCGATCCCGAAATGACGCTTCAGATCGTCGCCACCGGTATGCATCTGTCGCCGGAATTCGGGCTTACCTATCGCGAGATTGAGAAAGACGGGTTCCGGATAGATCGCAAGGTGCCAATATTGCTGAGCTCTGACACGCCAGCGGGAGTGGCCAAGTCAATGGGGCTTGGCATGATCGGGCTCGCCGATGCGTTTGCAGAATTGCAGCCTGACTTGCTTTTGGTCCTCGGGGACCGCTTCGAGATTTTTTCTGCCGCTTCAGTCGCAATGGTCACCAGAATACCGATTGCGCATCTGCATGGCGGCGAGCTCACAGAAGGCGTGATTGACGACGCAATGCGGCACTCAATCACAAAGATGGCGCATCTCCATTTTGTCGCTGCGGAAGAATACCGCCAACGGGTGATTCAGCTCGGGGAGGATCCTGAGCGTGTTTTTCTGGTGGGCGGTCTCGGGATCGACAACATCAAACGACTAAACTTGCTTGACCGCGCAGAGCTTGAGGAGTCCATCGGATTCAAGCTTGGCAAACGGAATCTGCTGGTCACATTCCATCCCGTAACGCTTGAGAATGCTACCGCCGCGGATCAGATGGCGGAGTTGCTGGCTGTGCTGGAAGAGATGAAGGATACCCATCTGATTTTCTCCCTGCCAAACGCTGACACGGACGGCAGGATCCTGATTCAAATGATCCGTGCCTTTGTGCAGGACCATGCGAACGCCTGTGCGCACACTTCCCTGGGCCACCTGCGCTATCTATCGTGTATTCGTCAAGTGGATGGAGTGGTCGGGAATTCTTCGAGCGGGTTGACGGAAGCGCCGAGCTTTAAGAGGGGAACTGTCAATATCGGCGATCGCCAGCGGGGTCGGATAAGGGCAGATAGCGTGATTGACTGCGAGCCCAATCGTGTGAGCATCTCCAGGGCCATTCAGAGACTCTTCGAGGCTGATTTCCAAAGTATGCTAGCTCGTGTAGTCAATCCATATGGCGAGGGCGGGGCGACTGAGAAGGTCGTGCAAACGATCAGGAGCCATCGACTCGATGACATCCTGAAGAAGCAATTTCTTGGGCCGCAGGTTTAATCTGGGATCATCGACAATGACCGCAATATCCGACTCGATCTGGCAGCGAGCATTATTGCCCGCCGATTCGACGATTCAGCAAGCTATTCAGAACCTGAATCAAGTCGGCATTCAGATCGTCTTGGTGGTCACGCCGGACGGCAAGTTGGTCGGAACGATTACCGACGGCGATATCCGGCGCGGTCTGTTGCGCGGTTCGGACCTTAACAGCCGAATCGACAGCATCATTCATCGGGACTCATGGGTCGTGCCGCCGGAAATGAGCCGCGACACAGTGGTCCAGTTAATGCGCGCGAACAGGATTCATCAGTTACCGGTGGTGGATGAAGTCCATCGCCTTGTGGGCTTGCACCTGTGGGATGACATGGGCACTCCGCCAGTGCGAAGCAACATGATGGTAATTATGGCGGGCGGCCTGGGTACGCGGCTTCGCCCGCACACCGAAACAGTACCTAAGCCTCTGCTGCAGGTAGCCGGCAAACCTATGCTGGAGCACATTATCGAGCGTGCCAAGGCTGAGGGTTTCATGCACTTTGTCTTGGCCATCCGCTATCTTGGCCACATGATAGAGCAACACTTCGGCAACGGCGATCGCTGGCAGGTACGCATTGAGTATCTGCGTGAAAGATCAGCATTGGGCACGGCTGGCGCACTGGGTCTACTCGATCCGCGCCCCATCCTCCCGTTCATAGTAAGCAATGGCGACGTGCTTACCGATATCCGATATGGAGAGCTTCTGGATTTCCACGTCCGACATACTGCGACGGCGACTATGGCCGTGCGACTTCACGAGTGGCAGCATCCGTTTGGGGTCGTGCAGACGAGAGGCTTGGAGATTATTGGTTTCGAAGAAAAGCCGATTGCACGAACTCAGATCAATGCCGGCGTCTACTCCCTTGATCCTTCTGTGCTGGATGAATTGAATCGAGATGAACGCTGTGACATGCCGGCGCTATTTGAACGATTGCAGGGGAAAGCCTTGCGCACGCTTGCATATCCCATGCATGAACCTTGGTTGGATGTAGGAAGGCCTGATGATTTTAGCCGGGCGTCCACGCAAGTCGGTAGGTGAAATTGATGGAAAAGATTGCTTATCCGGGACCAGTAGACCTCGCGCCGTTTGCGGCAAGCAATAACAATCCCAACACACTGTATGGCCTTCCAGACAAAGTCATCTACTGCAAGAAGTGCGTGATCTCCAATCAGCGTCCCAACTCGGCCGTTGAGTACAAGCACACTAGGGAAACCAAGAAACAGACGATCAACTTTGACGCAGTGGGTGTTTGTGATGCATGCACCTTTGCCGAACGCAAGCACCAGAGCATTGATTGGAAGGAGCGAGAAAGGCAGCTTTGGGAACTGTGTAACCGTCATCGAAAGGGAGATGGGTCTTATGATTGCATAGTGCCTGGATCCGGGGGAAAGGACAGTTTTTATGCCTCGCACCTTCTGAGGAACAAGTATGGCATGCACCCATTGACGGTAACGTGGGCGCCTCATCTCTACACGGAATGGGGGTGGAAGAACTTCCAGTCATGGATACATGCCGGCCATGACAACTACTTGATGACTCCGAACGGGCGCGTACATCGATTGTTGACCCGGCTATCTACCGAACTGCTGTTCCATCCCTTTCAGGCGTTCATGTTCGGGCAGAAGGCTCTTGCGCCCAAAATGGCGCTGCTATTCAACGTTCCCCTCGTGTTTTATGGAGAGAACGAGGCGGAATACGGAAATCCAATCGGCGATACGGATTCCGCTACGCGCGACTGGTCATACTTTACGGCCGATGATCAATCGAAGATCTATCTGGGCGGCGTCTCAATTAGTGACTTGAAATCCCGTTTCGGCGTTGACCCAAGCGACCTTCAGCCGTATCTCCCGGCCGATCCCAGTCGCATTTCCGAGCATCATGTTGAAGTCCATTATCTCGGGTACTACCTGAAGTGGCACCCGCAAGCCTGTTATTACTACGCGGTGGAGCACGGGGGCTTTCAAGCCTCGCCGGAGCGAACCCCGGGAACATACTCAAAGTACAACAGCATTGACGATCAGATTGACGATCTGCATTACTACACGACCGGCGTTAAATTCGGAATTGGTCGAGCGAGCTACGACGCCGCGCAAGAGATTCGGTCGGGCGATATTACCCGTGCGGAGGGAGTTGCTCTGGTCAAGAGATTCGACCACGAGTTTCCGGATCGCTTCGCGGACGAGTTGTTTGGGTATTTGAGCCTGCCGAAGAAAGAGTTCGCAGAGGCTTCAGAGATGTTCGAGCAGCCGATTATGGCCCGAGAGTATTTTGAACGATTGGCCAATCGATTCCGGTCGCCGCACATTTGGCTTATCGAGAATGGCGAGTGGAAACTGCGGCATCCCGTTTGGCAGGCGGATAGAGCTAGCCGGGCCTGTGAATAGCATCCGTCTGATCGCGCGTCTGGATATCAAGGGGCCGAACCTCATCAAAGGGATTCACCTGGAGGGATTGCGGGTGATCGGCTCGCCGAACCAGCACGCGTTGCGCTACTACGCACAGGGGGTGGATGAGCTTATTTACATGGACTGTGTGGCCAGCCTCTATGGCCGTAACCATCTGGGGGATGTCGTCAGGGAGGCGGCAAAGGATATTTTCGTGCCCATGACTGTGGGCGGCGGCATCCGCTCTGTGGCTGATGCGACGCAAGTATTGCGATCGGGCGCCGACAAGGTTGCGGTGAATACTGGGGCCGTTGCGAACCCAAAGTTGATCACCGAGATCGCAAACCGGTTCGGCAGTCAGTGCATGGTCCTTTCAATCGAGGCGAAGCAAATCGCCCCAAATCGCTGGGAGGTCTATACGGACAATGGCCGGGAACGCACGGGGTTGGATGTGGTGGACTGGGCGAAGGGCGGTGTGGCGCTCGGCGCAGGCGAGGTGTTGCTAACTTCGGTGGATCGCGAAGGCACGCGAAAGGGATTTGATATCGCATTGGTTAAGGCCGTTACTGGGGCAGTTGCCGTTCCGGTTATCGCCAGCGGCGGGATGGGATGCTCGGAAGATCTTGTGTCGGTAGTAAGAGACGGATCCGCGGATGCCGTGGCTATGGCCGATATCCTCCATTACAACCGCGCCACGATTGGCGAAATCAGGATGGCGGCGAAGTCGGCGGGGCTGAGAGTCAGAGACTATGAGTGCGCCTGAAGTCACCGTAATAGATTACGGGGTCGGCAACTTGCTCAGCGTCCAGCGTGGACTGGAGCACTGCGGTGCCGCAGTGACCTTAAGCTCGAATCCTGCCGCAATACGGGCCTCATCGAGAGTCGTGCTTCCCGGGGTCGGCGCGTTCGGGGATGCGATGCAAGCGCTGCATCGCCTGGCACTTACCGACACGATTCGAGAGGTGGCGCACCGGGGAACCCCGCTTTTGGGCATCTGCCTCGGCATGCAACTGCTGCTGGACGTTGGCGAAGAATTCGGCGAATCGTCTGGACTAGGTCTGATTCCCGGCCGGGTGGTTCCTGTGCCGCCGCATGCGTCGTCAGGTGAACCGCTGAAAATTCCGCATATTGGATGGAACGCATTGGTTCAGGATGGCCTTGCTCCGTCCTGGAGCAACACGCTGCTGCACGACAACAGGCCGGGTGAAGCCGTGTATTTCGTTCATTCGTTTGCGGCTGTGCCAAGCAATGCGTCACATCGCTTGGCCGCCAGTCTGTATGGCGGCCACCGAATCGCAGCCGTGATCGCGAGGGACAACATCGTCGGGTGCCAGTTTCATCCTGAGAAGAGTGGTGAGGTAGGCTTGAAGATGCTGCGGCGGTTCTGTGCAGATTGAACGTATATTGATCGTGGGTTACGGCAGCATCGGCAAACGTCACCTTGGATTGGGTCGCGAGCTTTTTCCGCGCGCGAATATTCAGGTCCTGCGCCATACCGCCTGCGATGAGGTGCCACAACACGCGACCGGATGCCTGGTGAGGCTCCAGGATGCCATAGCTTTTTCGCCCCAGATTGCGGTAATCGCCAATCCAGCGCCCCTGCACATTGGGGTGGCGCTGCCATTGGCGAAAATCGGCGTTCACATGCTCATAGAGAAACCTATCGCGACGTCAGTGGAGGGCATCGAAGAACTGGAAGCCACGTGCAGAATACACAACGCCGTTTGCCTGACCGGCTACAACTTACGCTACCAGCCAGCCATGCACCAGTTTAAGCAATCGATCGAGAGCCAACTCATTGGAAACGTTCTGTCTGTGCGATGCGAGACGGGGCAGTATCTTCCATCCTGGCGCCCTGATACGGACTACCGGATGAGCGTATCGGCCCGCAAGAGCCTGGGGGGCGGTGTCTTGCTGGAGCTTAGCCATGAACTGGACTACCTGCGTTGGATTTTCGGAGAAGTGGAGTGGGTTAATGCCACGCTTCGCCGTCAGAGTAGCCTGGCCATTGATGTCGAGGATACTGCCCACTTGCTTTTGGGATTTGCGAAGAACCGTGACGATCGTCAGTTGATCGCAAGTCTGAATATGGATTTTGTGCGGCATGACACGACGCGTCTCTGCACAGCGATTGGCGACAACGGTTCATTGCGGTGGAACGCCCTACAGGGAAGCGTGGGGCATTTTGTGCCGGGAGGACAAAGCTGGCAGGAAGTGTTCCGGCAGTTGCCGCAACGCGACGAAACATATCGAGCCGAGTGGCAGCATTTTCTATCCTGTATTGCAGGCCGGTCACGGGTATCGGTGTCTCCAAGAGATGGGCTTGAAGTTATGCGAATTATCGATGCCGCGCGGCGGTCCGATTCGAGCGGCGAGACGGCGTATGTAAACTGACGATGTCATGGCGCAGAAAAGCATAAGAGCGACTGCACTGGTTTGCGCGCGAGGGGGATCAAAGGGTTTGCCAGGCAAGAATGTTCGGCTGCTGGCGGGCAAGCCACTGATTGCTTGGTCGATCGAGCACGCGCTCGCCGTGGACCGGATCAGTCGGGTCATCGTTTCTACCGACTCCGAGGAAATAGCATTGATAGCGCGAAAATTCGGAGCTCAGGTGCCGTTTGTCCGCCCTCCAGAACTTGCCCGTGACGACAGCCCAGAGTGGTTGGTCTGGCGCCATGCATTGAACTTCCTTCAAAAAGTCGACGGAATCCACCCGAACGCATTGGTGGTTGTACCGGCCACAGCTCCGCTTCGAATACCGGTCGATATCGAGAACTGCCTCGATGAGTTCGAGAAAGGCGACGGGGACATAGTGATCACGATAACCGACGCTCATCGAAGCCCTTATTTCAATATGGTGAAGCGCCGACCAGACAACACGGTTGAGCTTGTGATGCCACCGGAGGCCACGATAGCGCAGCGCCAGGATGCGCCGACGGTCTACGACATGACCACAGTTGGGTACGTTGTGCGACCGCAGTTCGTGGTGAGCCACAACTCGCTGTTCGAAGGGCGCGTTCGCGCGGTACATGTCCCTCCGGAACGCGCGATTGACATCGACACGCTGCTGGATTTTCAGATTGCCGAATGCCTTTTGAATGCCAGAGATCGGAAACTGTGACCACGATTAGAGAACTCATGAACCTCAAAGGCCGCCGCGCCCTGATCACCGGTGCGGCGGGAGGTCTGGGCAGGATGATGGCCGAAACATTGGCCGAACTTGGTGCTGATTTGGTGCTGGTGGACCGCCCGGGTACGGATTTTCAAAGTCTTTCCGAGGCCCTTTCCTTACGCTGGGGAACGAAGGTCCGGGGGAGGCACTGCGATCTTGAACACCAAACCCAG
The DNA here is from genome assembly GCA_964430565.1 of uncultured Enterobacteriaceae bacterium. Taxonomy (GTDB): domain Bacteria; phylum Pseudomonadota; class Gammaproteobacteria; order Burkholderiales; family SG8-39; genus VBDM01. The sequence goes on along the minus strand of CAYSFD010000005.1, from coordinate 151,156 downwards.
CGTGCCGCGCTGATTGACTGGATAAGAAGCAGTGGCGAGGGACTCAACATCCTCGTCAATAACGCCGCGTTTGTGGGGGCCTCGGACTTGAAGGGATGGGCAGTTCCATTTGAGAACCAAACTGTCGAAACTTGGCGTCGTGCGCTGGAGGTAAACCTGACTGCCGTGTTTGAAACTTGCCAGGCCTTGACACCTCTACTCAAGGTCGCCGAAGGGGCAAGCATCGTCAATATTTCTTCGATCTACGGCGAGTATGGCCCTGATTGGCGCTTGTACGAAGGTACGAACATGAGTAACCCGGCGGCGTATGCCGTATCGAAGGGAGGACTCATTCAGCTCACCCGCTGGTTGGCGACGACTTTGGTGCCGCATGTGCGAGTTAACGCCATATCTCCCGGTGGAGTTCTTAGAGGCCAGCCGGAAGCGTTTGTCTCGCGGTACAAGGACAAAACTCCGTTGGGTCGCATGGCGACCGAGGACGATTTTCGGGGCGCGATCGCTTACCTTGCGAGCGATCTTTCTGCGTACGTGACGGGTCAGAACATTTCGGTGGATGGCGGTTGGGGTGTTTGGTGATGAAAGTCCTGATTGAACCGGGCCAGTCAAGGAACGCGCTTGCAACCATAGCAATCGGGGATGACCACTATGATTCATGGAAGACAAATGCATTGCCGGGATGGGAGAGGTATTGCCTGCGTCACGGCTTGGGTTTGATCGTGTTCGATGAAGATCTGGTTTCAAGAAGTGACCCGCACTGGAAGAAAGCCACCTGGCAAAAGATGCTGATCGGTGAATCCGTGAGGGCGTCATCGTTGGCGGCGGACAACATCTGCTACCTCGATACCGATATCCTGATCAACCATGTGGCGCCGAACATTTTCGAGTCATACAACCCTGGGACGATCGGGCTTGTATCCCTGAGAAGCAACCTGCCCTATCCGTACGATGAGGTGTTGCGGAGGCTCGCGTTCCTGCGGCATACCCACTACGACGAGGGCTATCCGCTGGATTCGGCCTTGTTCATGTCGTTGAAGCAGTTGTACGGCTACCACGATCTGCCGGTGCAGATCGACGAAGCATGCATGGGATTGATCATGTTCAATCTCGACAACCACTCCATGGTCATGCGCAGCTGGTTCAACAAGTACGATCGGCACGTGAGATCGGTTACCAATGACGGCGACCAGACGCACATGAATTACGAACTGCAGAATTGGGGGAGGGTTTCCTGGCTTGACTACAGGTATCAAGCCATATGGGCCTTTGAGATGGCCTGGAAATACCCGTTCTTGTATGACGTCGGCCGCGACAATCCCGATTTGATCCGGGAGTGCATTGAAGCCTCTCTGTACGCGAACTACTTTCTGCATTTCGCGGGATCCTGGCACGAAAGCGATATGTGGAAAGTCGGAGAGTTCTTTGAAGGCGAGCACCAGAAGAAGCTTTTTGATAGCTTCCACCAATATCTAGGCATGCCGGTAACCGGCGACCCCAAAGGGCATATCAAGCCTCAATGATCTTGGACGGAAACCTAGGTTCTGCGGTGGATACGAAGTCAGTTCACTAGGTTTCTAGTCCGAAGGCGATTTTCCACATCTCCGGCACGTCTAGTGCAACTTTTCCCTCTAAAGGAACAAGCATGACCAGCCTAAGCCCCCTCCTTGATGAACGATTCGCGTACTTTACGAAATACGTCCGTCGTCATGAGCTTGCGCGTTTCCTGGTTCAGTATGAGTTATTCAAGAAAATTGCCGACTTAAAAGGGTCCATCGTCGAGTGTGGGGTGTATCAGGGCGCCGGAGTAATGGCTTGGGCCAAGATCTCGGAAACGCTTGAGCCCTATAATTTTCTGAGAAAGGTCTACGGGTTCGATACTTTCGAAGGGTTTCCATCCGTTTCCTCCGCTGATCTGACTGGATCAGGAGCGGTAGCAGAGGTCGGCAGATTGAAGCCCACCTACGACGTGTTGGAAGAGCTGAAGCAGTGCATCTCTGCAATGGAAGCGACGCGGCTGCTTCCCCACCAGGAGAAGGTGCAGCTGATCAAGGGGGATGCGATGCGTACGATCCCGGAGTTTGTCAAGGAAAATCAGCACCTACTGGTCTCTCTCCTGTACCTGGATTTTGACTTGTACGAACCGACCTTGCTCGCGATCAGGGAGTTTTTGCCCAGAATGCCGATGGGGGCGATCATCGCCTTCGATGAGTTAAACGACCCTAAATGGCCCGGCGAAACCCGGGCATTGCTTCAGGCTTTGGATCTCAATAAGTATAAACTGGAGTCATTTCCCTTCGAGCCACATATCAGTTGGATCAGCATAAGCTGAACGCTGGCTCTGGATCGGATTCTTCCAGACCCAAGCTGCCGAGATCGCCGTTTCGATATTCGGCCCCTCGTATCGAGGGCTACCCAGGACATCGGCCGTGGGAATTCCTATTTTGGGTGAGATGCTGCGGCGCGCGAGCCGTCGTCGGCTGCGCGCTTCGATGCGAGGTTATTCGCTTCTGAAGCGTTCCGGTCAGCTCGGACTTGTACGACAGATCAGGACGGACCTCGTGGATTGTTTGTTCGCTGAGATCGAGCGATCCGCGTCAAAGCACGTATTCGGCGCGAGTCACTCAAAGGCTGAACTTCTTATCCGTCAGTATCTTTTACAGCGCTGCGCCGGCATCGGCCTAAACAAGGCAATGCTCTTTTCGCTCGGCCGGAAATCCGAACCGCTCACCTACCCGTTACCCAAGGCATGGCAGGAGATTCTGACAAGGCGTGGCCTCAAAGTCGACAGGAAGTGGTCATCGCTCGCGTGGGCGGGAAATGTCACTTTGTATTTCGGATACGGTGTTCTGTCGATCGCTCAACTCGCTGCGATATCGCTCTGGGCAACCATGCGCCGACAACCTGCTGTGCGAGATCGATACGCGTACTTTGAAGGGCTTGCCGCGGGTAACCTCCCACAGCCAGGCTTGGACGGTCGTAGCCATGACATCTGTACCTGGTACGCTCGTTGGGACGGGCGCGCAGCCTCCCTCGGCACCCTCTGTCACGCCGTGAGTGGTGCAAGAAAAACGCGCGGGGTTGATGAGCTGCGAGTCGAGTACATCGGCCGCCCTTTTCATTCTCTGAGAGGCACTCTAGCCATCAGCCGCTTCCTCGCGTGGGGGCTCAAGGGAATGATTGTTGCCGCACTGGACGCTCTGCGCGGTCGATGGTGGCACGCAATGGTTCTCGCTGAAGCCGCAAAAGCGAAAGTAATTCAATTGTGCGATGCCAATGTGCTTGCCGCCGACTACTTGTTTCACTACTCAGGGACTATTTATCGTCCAATGTGGACCTACGAGGCGGAAAGAAAAGGTTCCAGAATTCTCTGCTACTTTTACTCAACATCCGAACAGGTAAAACTTCCCGGAGGATACGAGTCGCAACGATACGAGTGGGGCGCCGCATCGTGGCCGGTTTATCTCGTATGGGACGACTATCAGGCAAATCTCGTTCGTCGGGACATCGATCCCGGCGCGACGATCAAGATTGTCGGGCCAATATGGTTCACCGCATCTTCAACCGCACCGCCTGCGTTTCCTGAAAGATCGATCGCCGTTTTCGACATCGAGCCGCAGAGGAAATCTGCCCATTTTGGATTCTCGACCTTGTCCGACTATGTCGCCGCGCACCCCGATATACAGATCCGGTTTCTGCAAGATGCTCATGCAGTTCTTGCACGATTCAAGGTCACGATGGTCCTTAAGCGTAAGCGTGACATTGGGAATATCGGTGTCAGAAGATACCAAGACCTTGTTCAAAAGCTTGCTCAATCTGGCGGGTTGTTGCCGGTCGACTCGGGAGTATCGGCCGTCAGAGTCATCGAGAGGTGCAAAGGAGTCATATCCATGCCGTTCACATCAGCGGCGCTTTACTTGCGAGAGCAAGGCATCCAGAGTGTCTACTTCGATCCGACCGGGTGGATACAGAAGGATGACCGCGGAGCACATGGAATCCCAATACTTTCGGGCGTTGGCGAACTGAGCTCATGGGTCGCATCAATATTCAAGGAATCACCGGAGAATGGTTGATTGTTCGATCCTATGAGCTTCAAGCGCGCGATCTTCGATAAGACTAGTGACGCCTTGATCGCGTTGCTGGGGCTCGACCGGCCGTTTCGCATCTACCGCGCATTCCTTGGCCGGATCAAGGCGGTAAAGGTCGTCGAGATCAACGGCACCCGGATGATTTTTGACGCAAACGAGGAACTGCACCTGTTGCGAGCCGAGACGCTCGCGACCAAGGAACCGGAGACGATCCACTGGATTGATTCCCTCGAGAGGGGGTCGCTTCTGTTCGACATCGGCGCCAACATCGGAGTGTTCAGCGTGTATGCGGCGATGCACCGAACCTGCGACGTGTACGCTTTCGAGCCCGAGGCGAAGAATTATGCTTGTCTCAACAGCAATATCCTGGTGAACGGGCTCGGGCGCCGTGTGAAGGCGCTTAACGTCGGCCTGCACGACAGGACGGGTCTGGAGTTCCTCAACCTTCACGACTTGGCGAGCGGAGCTGCACTACATGCGCTTGGCGAACCGGTCGATTGGCGCAAGGAGCGCTTCGTTCCGAAATTCGAACAGGCTGTGCTCGCCTTCACGCTGGATGAATTGATCGAGCGTTTCGGTTTCCCTGTTCCGGATCACATCAAACTTGATGTGGATGGCAACGAAGAGCGCATCATACGCGGCGGCCTGCGCACATTTTCGAATCCAAAGCTCAGATCACTGTTGATCGAGATCAACGAGAACGAGCCGCTGGTGGATCTGGTTGAGTCCTGCGGGCTTAAGCTCGCGCACAAGACCCTGATAGCGACGCGAGGCGAAGGCCGGGATGTATTTAACGCGGTGTTCGTGCGACCGTAACCCAAAACCCGACGACGCACGGGGCGTTTCAACGTGACGGGAGCTACTAGCCCGCGAGGAACTCTCGGTCAGAGCAACATCGCCTCTGGTATGAAGGCTCGCTGGAATTCCGAGTACTGCTCATGCGCCGAGCGGGGGAACTCGTAGTTGCGGTGGGGGTAATACGGCCGCAACGGCGTGAAAATGGCGTACCCCAGGTCGCGGAAACCCGTCTGCGGCATCCGTGCGCGGTGCAAACCCCGCGTATCCTCAATTACCACGGTCCCGGCTTTGACCTCGCTGACCAGCCGCCGCGGGTCGCCGACAGGGTGCGCCCGGTCGATCTCTTCGTCGGTGAAATAGCGCCGCCCGTTCAACACGTCGAGCCGCCGGTGGCTCTCCCTGATGAACTCATGCGGCCCCGTGTCGCGCCCGCAATCGGTGAAAAAGAAAAAGATCTTCAGCAGATGGGACGGCGAGTTGAGATCGCGGTGCCAGAAATGATTCATCGTGCGGTACGGGGCCGGAAAATTACGGCGCACGTACGCTTCTGACAGCTTCGGAACCATTCCCAAGCACCCGCTCACGAGTCCGAGGAGGAACGGGTCGAGCCAAACGTCCCGGAAGGCCTGTGAATACCCGAGCGGATACGCCGTCAGGGTGGACGGGTTGAACTCACGCAAAACCTGCTCGTAATCCTTGGCTTCCTCCAGGTCAAAGGCGACACCCTGAGCCTTGAACTGCTGCGGCGAACCGTACATGAAATTGTCGATTAGCGCCGCGTGACGAACGCGATCGACGCGCGTCTGTGCGAGACACGGCGTATCGAACTTCAGGGCGCGCAGGGCGGTTTCGAACTCGTGCTGCAAACCGGATAGCAGCGTGCTGGAAAGGTAGTTCTCGAGCACGATGCAGCCTTCATCGCGCAGCTGTTCGATCAGCGTGCGCTGCTGCGCGGAGAGCGGCGGGATCAGCCGGCGTTTGGCGTAACTATCGTGGTAGACAATGCGGCTCGCAACGCGGTAGAGGAGTCCGGGCTGACGAACCGTGAACCCGCCACTGCCAAGCAACATGATCCCCTGCCTTTTGTTGAGATGACCGGGGTTGATTATACTAGCGACTCACTGATAGGCCCTCAGCCCTGCCTCATCATTACTCCGTGGACATTTTCTTCGGCCCCCTTCTTCATGAACGCTACGCGGAACATCCGCTGACGCTCATCGACGTTGGCGCACGCGGCGGCCTGCAGCCCAACTGGAAGCCGGCGCGCCCCCATCTGCGGGTAATCGGGTTCGAGCCGGATCCGGAAGAGCACGCGCGGCTCGCGGCAGGAGCGGACCCAAACAGGGCTTACTACATCAACACCGCGTTGCACGCGAAACCAACCGCTCTGCGTCTCAACGTGGCGCGCGTACCCGGAACCTCCTCACTGTTCGAACCCAATTGGGAGTTTCTCAATCGCTTTCCCGACCCCGGGCGCTACGAAGTGGTGCGCCGACTTCCGTTGCAAGCGGATGCCCTGGACCGCATCCTCCCCGTCCATGATGTCCCTGACCCCGATTTCATCAAGATCGACACACAGGGCGCGGAGCTTCCAATTCTGGAAGGTGGTCGCGAAACGCTCTCACGTTCGATCTTTGGAGCCGAAGTCGAGGTCTCATTCGCTCCACTGTATCGGGACCAACCTCTCTTCGGCGCGGTAGATGAGTTCCTGCGCGGACTCGGCTTTCAACTCTTCGATCTGAGGCCAAGCTACTGGAAGCGTACCGTCGGAGCGCGCTATGGCGGGCCCAAGGGCCAGTTGGTGTTTGGCGACGCGCTCTACCTGAAAACAGAAGAGAGTTTCCAGCGCCAGCTTGGCGCCATCGAGAATCACGCGGCGCGCAGCTCGAAGCTGCTGCGCGCGCTGTCGGTATGTCTTCTCTATGGCTATCTGGACTATGCGCTCGAGCTCTTCGAGCCGAACCGCGACCTTCTCGATCGCGGTGCAGCCGAGACGGTCACCACGCGGTTGCGCTCGCAGATACCGCTGTCCGCCTACCTGCCGCATTTTCGGGGCCGGGGCTGGCTTTCGCATTTCTTCTACCGAATGCACCGAGCCTTGTTCCCCACCGTCGGCGGCTGGGCAAGCGGTGGGCGTCGCGTCGGCAACGTTGAGTGACTCACAAGTCACCACAACGCTCTGCGGCGCAGTTGGTGGTCACAGCGGTGCACGCTATAATCCCGTGTTTCTTGGGCATTTTGCCCCTAGGGACTTCCCATGTCGTCCGTCATCATACCGATCAAGCAGGCTGACCGTTACAGCGACGAACGTCTCCTCAACGACGGAAGTGTCGCCCTACCAGCCGACCGCGTCTCCGCGAAGCTCAGGGCGATCCCCGTGGATGTACCGATCACGCGGCTGCTGCATCCCGAAGTCCGTTATGAAGTCACCGACCACTGCAATGCGACCTGCATCATGTGCCCGCGCGACAAGCACGAACACGGCCGCGAGCACGGCATCATGGACCAGGCCAAGTACGAGAAGAGCATTGACGAGATCGTCGTCTTGGGCGCAAAGCAGGTCGTGCTGCAGGGTTTCGGCGAACCGATGCTCGACAGGCAGCTCGAGAAGAAGATCGCCTATGCGAAGGCGAAGGGGCTTGCCACCTACACTATTTCCAACGGTTCCGCGCTCAACAGTAAGCGCGCGCGCAGCCTGCTGGCGGCCGGACTGGACGAAATGCGAATCAGCTTCTACGGCATGCAGCCGGAGACTTACAACGCCGTCATGCAGGGACTCGACTTCAACCGCACGATGAAGGGCCTCATGGAATTCCTGCGGCTGCGGGAAGAAATGGGCGCGAAAACGAAGATCCAGATTTCCTACCTGGAGTTGCCCGAGAACAAGAGCGACACGCGTGCGTTCAGGGAGTTCTGGGAGCCAAAGGTCGACGCGATAGAAATCTGGAAGCCGCACAACTACGGCGATGGTCGCGACTACCGGCACCGCCAGGAAGACCTCGCAATCAAGAACAGCTGCGGCCGCCCTGAAAACGGACCGCTGCAGATCCAGTGGAACGGAGAGGTCGTCCCCTGCTGCTACGACTACAACAACCAGATCATCCTCGGGAATGCTTTCCAGCAATCCATTCTGGAGATCCTCAACGGACCGAAATACCGCCTGCTGCGCTACGCCCATCGCTCCAAGGAATTCGGGTTGTTCCCGTACTGCGACCAGTGCGACCAGTTGCTGCCGCACGCAGACGCATTGGTTTACACCAACCGTCACAACTTGCCGCCCGAGGAAGCCGTGAAGCTGTCGAACACGGACCTCTACAATCTCGCGGACGGAAAGCAACTCGAAGCGGAACGCCTCAGCGACCGCTACCGCGGGCAAGGCGGCGCGTAACGCCCAGGCCCGGCAAATGCAGGTGCGCCTGCTATCGACAGAAGGCGCCTTCCTCGACGACCTGTCGCAGACGGCGAACGCCGTGTTCGCCGTCTGCGGTCGCAGCCGCACTCCAGCACCCGTCCTGAGCCGCATCGGGACTCTCAGCCAGACGCGGGGGCACCGCGACCTGCTCGGGATTGCGGAACTGCGTCCCGAAGCTGGACGGGAAGGCGACCGCTTTTTCCGGGCGGCGGCCGAAAGCGATCCGGCAGGCCGCTTTGCCTACACCGCGCGCGTCCCGCTGTCGGTTCCAGAATACGAAGACGTGCAGCTCGTGTTCCTGCTGCTCGCGCTCACCCGCAGCGAGTCCGCTGCCCGGGTTTTCGTCCTGGCGACCGACGCTGGCACCAACCGCCTGTTCGCGGCCCTTTTCCTGCAAGCGCACGCGGCGCGGACCAAGCGCCGGCCAGGCATTGGCGCCTGGCTGCGGTTCGCGCGATCGGCGCTGCGCGCGGCAGCGGCGCCGCGAGTCGTTTCCGATCCCCGCGTCCTCATATTCACGCTCGGCGCCGCGCCGGCCGAGGGATGTCCCGATGTCTATTTCGGACGATTCGCCGAGCACCTCGGCGGCCTTGCGCCAGTAGTCACCGTTTTTCTCGCGGAAGGCTGGCGTGTGCGCTTTCCGCGGAATGCCCGAGCCTTCCCGATGGAGTCGTTCGTCTCATGGCAAGACCTGCTGCACACGGCGCTCGACGCCGTCGCCTGCGCCGTGACACGCCGGAGACCTGCATTTGAATTCTCGGACCCCGACCATGCGTTGCTTGCCGAGTACCTGTCCGGATGCGAGATCGCGCGCGGGGAACCAATGATGCTGGAGTTGTGCCGTCGCGCGTTTTCCACGATGGTGCACAGGCTGCGACCGCAAACGGTGATGTTTCCGTTCGAGTGCCGCACATGGGAAAAACACCTTGTGGCCGCCTGTCGTAAACAGGGCGTGCGCCGCTCGATCGGCTATCAACACTCCTCGATTACCCCACGCCATCTGGCCTTTCGGCTCGAGCGCGATCCCGCAGGCGGACGCGACCTGCCGGACCGTATCGTCACCTGCGGGGAGGTCACGGCGAAGTGGCTGGCTGGCCGCCTCCCCGGCCTCGCGGGGCGCATCACCACCGGCGTAGCGCTACGGACCATGGACGGCCACCTCGGCGACGCTGCGCAACCGGCTGTACTCGTTACGCTCTCTTCGATTCGCGCCGAGGCGTGGGCACTGATGCAGGCCACCGCGTTCGCCGCCCGGCGCCTGCCTCTGCCGTTCATCATCCGCCGTCATCCGACAATGGCCGTGGACGACCTGTTCGACCAGATCCAATGGGAGGGAAGCGTTGAGCTGTCCAAAGGAAGAACGCTGTCCGAGGATATCGGGCGGGTCTCGTTCATCGTCTATAGCTCCTCCACGGTCGCCTTGGAAGGCATGCGCTACGGGCGCATTCCCGTCTTTTTCGACATCGGCGATGTCCCGAGCGGAGATCCGGTGGACCATGGTATCGCGTGCCGGTTCGGCGCGGCAAACGCGCAAGAGCTGGTCGCCGTCATCGAGCGCCTCGCGGCCATGCCGCCCGACGAGATCGAACATTTGCGCAGCGCGGCGCGCAGCTATGGCGGCAGCTATCTGCGGACCCCCGACGAGACGGGCATCGCCGAGATGGCGAGAGTGGTGCTCGCGTGCTGATCACGGCGGTCATCCCGACGAAAAATCGCCCGGCCGATCTGGCGCGGGCCGTGACATCGATCCGCAACCAGCAACGTCTTCCGGACGAACTGCTGATCGTGGACCAGAGCCTGGACGACGCCTCGCGCACCGCCGTGGAAGCCGCGCTCGAGGGTTCGCCGCTGCGCAGCCTTCTGAGCTACGTGCACGACAGCGGCATACGCGGTCTGGTGCCGGCGAAAGCCGAGGCGGTCCGGCGCGCGCGCGGCGACCTCGTCTGCTTTCTGGAGGACGACGTTGTCCTCGAGCCGGACTACGTTGCGCAGATCGAGCGGGGCTTCCTCGACACGCCGGGCATGCTGGGCTGCTGTGGTGTGGTGACCAACCTGCCCCCGTTGCCTGCCGGCTACGTGCGGATGTTCCATTTCTTTCACCGCGGCATCTTCCGCGACGTTCGCGTCGGCGTGCACGGTGTCACAAGCGGCAGGGGTCTGCCGCTCATCCCGAGCGACTACCTGAGCGGGGGCCTTTCCGCGTACCGCCGCGAGGTCTTTGTGGCCGTCAGGTTCGACGTGGAGAACGACTTTTTCATGCTCGAGGATATCGACTTCTCCACCCGCGCCGCACAGCGGTTCGGCGAGCGCTTCTTCATCAATCCCAACGCGCGTCTCGAGCACCGGATGTCGCCGCTGAACCGCGCGGTGCTCGGATCGCGGCAGCGCCGCAAGCTTCGGGAATTTCTGGTCTTCTACAAGAAGCGGCGGGCCGCCGGTAGTCCTCTCACCATGCTGCTGCTTCTGGCCGGCCTGCTGCTGGAGGCAGGGCACCAGGCTGTGCGGGCGCGGACGCCCTCCCCGATCATCGGGTATTTGCTCGGGTTGCGGGACGGCGTTCGCTGGACGCTCACGCGGAAGCCGCGATGAAAGGCACTTCGCGCTGCGCCTGGATCGTTGCGGGTTTTGCCATTTTCGCCGCAGCCGGAGGCGCTTTGTTTCTGCTGTTCGCGACCGAATGGCTGTTCATCGACGAGCGCCCGGAGGCGGCGGACGCGATACTGCTTCTCTCCGGCGAGCCTTCCCGGGCGTTGCAAGCCGCCGAGCTGTTTTCCAGGGGGCTCGCTCCGGTCGTATATGTACCAAGGCCCGCTCACAGCCACAGCCAGAAGCTGCTCGAGGAAATGGGCATCCCGTTTCCGCCCCAGGAACAGCTCTATGAGGAGATACTCGTCAGGAAAGGCGTGCCCAAAGACCGCATCCGCGTGCATGGGAGCGGATTCGTCAGCACCGTGGAGGAGGTGGTTGCCGCGCGCGGTTTGTCCTTGGGTCCGCGGCGCACCCTGCTCGTCGTCACCTCGCCCTACCACGTGCGCCGGGTGAAGATGATTTTCCGCAGCGTTCTGCCTCAGGTTCGTGTCATCGTGGTCGCCGACCCCCGCGAACCCTACCCGCGGCGCTGGTGGACGAACCAGGACGTCGCCAGAAACGTCGTGCTCGAAACGCTCAAGATCGCGTTTTTCCTCGCCGGCGGACGATACACATCCGCTGCCGAGCGCCAGGACGGAAACTAAATGGAAATAGCCGTTACCGGCGCCACCGGCTTTGTCGGCACCACCCTGGTGCGAAGGCATCTTGCGCGGGGCGACACAGTGCGCGTGCTGGTCCGCGATCCCGGAGCGGCGGTCTGTCGATTGCCCGCGGTCCGGGCTTTTCGAGGGACCCTTGCGCAGCCAGAGGGGGTTCCCGCGGATTTCGTCGCCGGCGCGGATGTGCTCTACCACTGCGCCGCCGAAATTTACGACGAGCGCAGGATGAAAGCGACCAATATCGAAGGCACCCACACCCTCGTGCGGCTCGCAGCCGGCAGGATCGGCCGCTGGGTGCACCTGAGCAGCGCTGCGGTATATGGGGCGGTTCGTTCCGGCAGAATCATCGAGAACAGCCCGCTACAACCGGATAGCGTGTACGGCGGGACCAAAGCCGAATCGGAGGCTCTGGTGCGAACTGCCGCGGCCTCCGGAGGATATGGGGTGGCCATCCTGCGTCCGTCGAATATCTTCGGAATCGGGATGCCGGGAACGTCGCTCTTCAAGCTGTTTGCGATGATCGATCGCGGTCTGTTCTGCTTTGTCGGACGCGCGCAGGCGACGATGAATTATGTCCACGTGGACAACGTCGCCACCGCGCTGGTCCTTTGCGGCAGCTGCGACGGCGCTGCGGGCCGCATCTACAACGTTTCGGACCAGATGCCGATAGAGTATCTGGTTGCGATCGTCGCCGACGAAATCGGCGTTCGGCGCCCCGCCCTTCGGTTGCCGGAGGCACCGCTGCGGATTCTCGCAAGCATTCTTGGAAAGCTGCCTGGAATGCCCCTTTCCCATCGCAATCTTGACGCGCTGACCCAACACGCCAGCTATGCGTCGGACCGGATCAAGCAAGAGCTTGCCTATGATCCCGCAGTGAGCTTCGAAGCAGGTCTGCGCGAACTGGTCCGCAACTGGAAACAGAGCCGCTGAGGCGCGTGGAAAGCAGGGCATCCCTGGGCCGAAGCGCGGAACGCGTCTTGAAAGCGAGAATCTGCATCGTGGTGGCGTCGCCGATGACCTTGCGGGCGTTCGTCGCGCCGCACCTCGCCGCCATGCAGGAAAAGTATGAGGTGACCGCCATCGCAAATGTCGCCAGTGGCGAACCGCGGCCGGTAGGCCCCGAGATAGATTTCATCTCGCTTCCGATCAAGCGACGCATCTCGCCCTTGGGCGATCTGGTCGCGCTCGCGCGCCTGGTGCGGGTGATCCGGCGATCGCGCTTCGCCGCCGTTCAATCCCTCACGCCCAAAGCCGGCCTCCTGGCGATGCTGGCCGGGTTCCTCTCTCGAGTTCCGGTACGGGTGCACACCTTCACCGGTCAGGTCTGGGTCACGCGACGCGGCGCGGCGCGTTGGTTCCTCAAGCTGATGGACCGTGTCGTCGCCGGGTGCGCAACCCACGTCCTGGTGGACAGCCCATCGCAGCGCGACTTTCTTATCGCCGAGGGCGTGGTGAGCGCAAAAAAATCCCGGGTTCTAGGCAGGGGCTCGGTGATTGGGGTGGACGCGTTGCGCTTCCGGCCCGACATCGAGGCGAGGAAAGCGGTTCACGAGCGGCTTGGCCTGCACGGCGACGCCGTGGTGTTCCTGTACCTCGGGAGGCTCACCCGCGACAAAGGGGTGCTCGATCTCGCCGCGGCGTTCGTGCGTGCCGTGGCAGGAGGACACGACGTTCGGCTGCTCGTGGTGGGTCCGGACGAGGACGGCATCCGCACTCGAATGGAGGAAGTACTTGGTGCCGCTGCCACCCACGCGCGCTTCGTAGATTACACCGACCACCCTGAAGGCTACATGGCCGCGGCCGACGTTTCTTGCCTGCCGAGCTACCGCGAGGGCTTCGGCGTGACCGTGATCGAAGCGGCGGCCTGCGGGATTCCCTCGATCGGATCGCGCATCTACGGCGTGACGGATGCGATCGAGGAGGGCGCAACGGGGCTGCTGTTCGAGGCGGGCAACGTCGAAGATCTCGCCCGTTGCATGGTCCGGCTCGCAACCGATCCCGCGCTGCGGCACGCGTTGGGTCGCCGCGCCCGTGAGCGCGTCTTACGGGATTTTCGCACGGAGTCCATCGTGGGAGAGCTGCAACGCTTTTTGGCTTCGGCGATAGGACCCACCCGGCGGTGATCCGCTAGAATACGCCATGCTCAAGCGGGCGATGGACGTCTCGGTCGCGGTGCTGCTGCTCGTCGCGATGTCGGTCCCGATGATGGTCGTCGCACTCTTGGTGCGTTGGACGATGGGAGCGCCGGTGTTTTTCCGGCAGACGCGTCCCGGTTTGCACGCTAAGCCGTTCGAGCTCACGAAATTCCGCACCATGGACCACGCGACCGACGACAAGGGGAACCCGCTGGCGGACGAGACACGCCTGACGCCGCTCGGGCGTTGGCTGCGCAAGTTGAGCCTCGACGAATTGCCGCAGTTCATCGAGGTCCTGCGCGGCGACATGAGCCTGGTCGGGCCGCGTCCGCTGCTGATGGAATACCTGCCGCTATACAACCCGGAGCAGGCGCGCCGGCATGAGGTGCGTCCCGGAATCACTGGCTGGGCTCAGGTCAACGGGCGCAATGCCCAATCCTGGGAGGATCGGTTGCGGCTCGATGTCTGGTACGTGGACCATCGGTCGTTGTGGCTCGATCTCAAAATCCTTTGGCTCACGTTCGTCAAGGTGATCCGTCCGGAAGGCGTCAGCCGGCCCGGCCACGCGACCATGCCGCGCTTCACCGGCAACCGCGGCGAGCCGCGCAATGGCTAACAGGCGCGCCCTCGTGCTCGTCGGTGCGAGCGGGCACGCCAAAGTGGTGATCGACGCCGTCGAGCGCGAGGGCCGATACCAAATCTCCTGCCTGCTCGACGACAACCCCGCCCTGCATGGCAAACCGTTCTTTGGATACACGGTATCCGGCGCAACCGATAGCATTCTAAGAATGAGGTCAAAGCGGAAGCCCTCGGTGCTTGTTTCGATCGGCGACAACGCGACACGCGCGCGAATCGCTGCCTGGCTGCGCGCGAACGGGTTCGAGTTCGCTCGAACCGTCCATCCGGACGCCCGCATAGGGCGTGGCGCGGCGATCGGTGCGGGAACGGTGGTCATGGCCGGCGCGGTGGTGAATTCCGACGCAGTGGTAGGAGCCAATGTAATCGTAAACACCGGTGCCACCGTGGACCACGATTGCGTGATCGGGGACGGCGTGCACATCGCGCCGGGCGTGCACCTGTGCGGCGGTGTGCAAGTAGGGCCCGGCAGTTTCATCGGCGCGGGGGCCATAGTCATCCCCGGGATCCGGGTCGGCGCCAACACCGTGATCGGCGCCGGATCGACGCTGCTCGATCACGTATCAGACGACCTCAGGGCCGCCGGCTCGCCCGCAAAGGTGCTCGCGGCGTGAGCGCCCGACTGACCGCGGCGCGCGCCGAGCGTCTGGCCATCGAGGGCGGGGTGCGCGTGCGCGCCGCGCCACTCCCCGCCTGGCCCGTCTACGCGCCGGACGAAATCGAGGCGGTCTCGCGCGTACTCGCTTCGGGAAACGTGAACTATTGGACCGGCAACGAGGCCCGCGCCTTCGAGCAGGAATATGCCGGGCACACCGCCTGTCGTCACGCGATCGCGCTCGCGAACGGCACGGTGGCGCTGGAGCTCGCGCTCTACGCGCTCGGTGTCGGCCCGGGTGATGAGGTCGTGGTGCCGAGCCGCACCTTCATCGCCTGCGCAAGTTGCGTGGTGATGCGCGGCGCGACGCCGATCGTGGCGGACATCGACCCGGACAGCCAGAACCTCACGGCGGACACAGTCCGCGCAGTGCTCTCGCCGCGGACCAAGGCTATCATCGCCGTGCATCTCGCCGGCTGGCCGTGCGACATGGATCCGATCATGGCGCTCGCCCGCGATCGGAGGCTCAAGGTCATCGAGGACTGCGCGCAGGCGCACGGCGCGACCTACAAGGGCCGCCCCGTTGGCTCGATCGGCGACTTCGGGGCGCTCTCGTTCTGCCAGGACAAGATCATCACCACCGGCGGCGAGGGCGGAATGCTCGTGACGGACGATCCTGCGCTGTGGGCCAAGGCCTGGTCGTACAAGGACCACGGCAAAAGCCATGCGATATACGGGCGGCCTGCGCCCAAACCCGGACCGTTCAATTGGATTCACGAGAGCTTCGGCACGAACTGGCGCATGACCGAAATGCAGGCGGCGATCGGGCGCGTGCAGTTGCGCAAGCTTGCGGACTGGCGCAGCGCCCGCCAGCACAACGCGGCTGTCCTGACGGAGGAATTTACGCGCACTTCCGGCTTGAGGGTCACCGCGCCGCCGCACGACATCGGCCACGCCTACTACAAGTACTATGTTTTCGTACGCCCCGAGGCGTTAAGGACGGGGTGGTCCCGCGATCGCATCGTGGAAGCCATCAACCTCGAAGGCGTGCCCTGCGCGGTTGGCAGCTGCAGCGAAATCTATCTAGAGAAGGCCTTTCCCCCGTCGATGCGCCCTGCGGAGCGCCTCGGGGTCGCCCGCGAACTTGGCGAAACGAGTCTCATGTTCATGGTGCACCCGACCCTCGCCGAGTCCGACATGCGCGATACCGCCAGCGCGGTTGCAAAGGTAATGCGCGCCGCCGCGCGCTGACCGCGAGGCGCGCTGCAGGAGCGATGCGCCCCCCTCCGACATCGTGATCGAGCCCACCGACAGACCACGGCGAGCCAAAGCGGCACGCATCCCCTGGCAGACCGGTATCACGGTTCTGCACGACGTCGCAGCTGCGGCAGCCAGTTGGCTGGCCGCTTACCAACTGCGCTTCAACTTCGAGGTGTCGGAGTACTACTCCAGCCTGATGTTCGCCGATCTCGTCTGGATCCTGCCCGTGCAGGCGATCCTCTCTTGGCGAGCCGGGATGTACCTGGGTCTGTGGCGCTACGCGAGCCTGACCGATTTGCGGCGCATTCTGGTTGCGGCCGGACTTGGGGCGCTCGGCATCGCCATGATCGTGGTGCTGTTCCAACGCGCAGAGGTTCCGCGCTCAGTCGTTGTGCTCTATCCGCTCTTGCTCGCCGCACTGATGAGCGGCAGCCGCATCGCCTACCGCGCCTGGAAAGAGGGTCGCCTTGCGCGACTCACCCTGGACGGCTCCAAGCGCGTGATCGTGCTCGGCGCCGGCGCCGCCGGGGCAAGTCTGCTGAAGAGCCTGGGTCGAAGCCCGGAGTGGACTTTCGTCGGCCTGCTCGACGATAACCCGGACAGGCAGGGTCGCGACATCGACGGCGTCAAGGTACTCGGCCCCCTCGAGGCGCTTCCCGAGGTCGCCGGTCGTCACAACATCGACCAAGCGATCATCGCAATGCCTGGAGCGACGCATTCAGCTCGCAGGCGCGCAATGGCGCTGTGCAACCGGGCGGGAATCCCGGCGATGACCGTTCCGTCATACGAGGACCTCGTTTCGGGGCGAGTCAGCTACTCGCAAGTGCGTCCGGTCGAGCTCGATGACCTGCTCGGCCGAGATCCCGTTGCGCTGGACAGTGCGGGCCTGCGCGAGTGGCTACACGGTCGCACGGTGATGGTGACCGGCGCCGGCGGCTCGATCGGCATCGAGCTTTGCCGCCAGATCGCGCGATTCTCCCCGGCGCGCCTGGTGCTTTTCGAGGCAAACGAACTGGCGCTTTACAGCGCCGAACAGGAATTCCAGCAGAACCTGCGCGATTTGCCCATCGCCTGTCTCATCGGCGACGTGAAGGACCCGCTTCGCCTCGCGCAGGCGATGCAGGCGTTCCGGCCTTCGGCCGTGTTTCACGCCGCCGCTTACAAGCACGTTCCGCTCATGGAAGAGGCCAACGGCTGGGAGGCGGTGCGCAACAACGCGCTCGGGACCTGGCGGATCGCGCAGGCCGCGATCGCGAACGGAGTCGAAAAGCTGGTGCTCGTCTCGACCGACAAGGCAGTCAATCCGACAAATATCATGGGCGCCTCGAAGCGGCTCGCCGAGCTGCTGTGCCAGAGTCTCGGCGGAGAACGCATGCGCACGATCATGGTCCGTTTCGGCAATGTCCTCGGATCGACCGGCAGCGTCATTCCGAAATTCAAAGAGCAGATCGAGCGCGGCGGACCGGTGACCGTGACGCATCCCGAGATCACGCGCTATTTCATGTCGATTCCCGAGGCGGCCCAACTCGTGCTTCAGGCGGGCCTGATGGGACAAGGGGGAGAGATCTTCGTGCTCGATATGGGTGAACCGGTGAAAATCGCGGAACTCGCCCGCGACATGATCCGACTCTCGGGGTTTACCGAGGACGACATCAAGATCGCGTTCACCGGCTTGCGCCGCGGCGAGAAGCTCTACGAGGAGCTGCTCGCGGACAACGAGCATACGCTCGCCACTCGCCACGCGAAGGTCCGCGCCATGCGGGCGCTCGCCGCGCCCGATCCATCCTGGGTGCGCGAAGCCGTTGCCTGGCTCGAAGTCCCTGCGCCGCTCGACGACGACGCAGTGAGAAGCAAGCTCGCGCGCCTGGTGCCGGAGTACCGTCCGCCGGAAAGCCGCTGAGATGGATTTTCTCAAGCTTCTTACCCACCTCGCTTTTGCGTTCACTATATTTCTCTGCTCGGTCGCCCTGACTTACTTCATGGCGCGCTTCGTACGGGTGATGGACGTTCCGAATCCCCGTTCTTCGCATACCAGCCCGGTCCCTAAATCGGGCGGGATCGCTTTCGTCGCGACCTTCGTGGCGGGGAGCGTGATCATTTATTTTGTCGCCGAAATAGCGCGAATCGACGACCAGTATTTCTGGGGCTACCTGATTTCCGCCGTGCTGCTGGCAGTTGTCTCCTACGTCGATGATGTCACGCAAAAGACTTTTCTCGCAAAAGTCCTGACTCAAGTGCTGTGCGTGAGCGTGTTGCTCGCCTCCGGCGTCATCATCACAAGGCTCGCGATTCCGTACTGGGGCGAGGTCCAGCTGGGCTGGCTGGGCTACGTGCTCACCTTCCTCTGGATCCTGGGGCTGACGAACGCGTACAACTTCATGGACGGCCTGGATGGGCTCGCCGCCGGGGTCGCCGTCATTGCGGCGGGGTTCCTGTGCGCGATCGCCTTTCAGCAGTTGAGCGTTTTCGTATACATGAGCGCGTACGTGCTGCTCGCGGGCGCTGCCGGCTTCCTGATTTTCAACTTCCCGCCCGCCCGGATTTTCATGGGCGACGTGGGCAGTGCATTCCTCGGATTCACCTTTGCGACGCTGGCCGTAGTCGGCGCGAGTCTCGATCTGGGGCACCTTTCGTTCTACATTG
The DNA here is from genome assembly GCA_964430565.1 of uncultured Enterobacteriaceae bacterium. Taxonomy (GTDB): domain Bacteria; phylum Pseudomonadota; class Gammaproteobacteria; order Burkholderiales; family SG8-39; genus VBDM01. Next base: position 132,347 of record CAYSFD010000005.1, on the reverse strand, counting down.
TCCCGATGCTGCTGTTTCATTTCATTTTCGACACCGCTTTCACTTTCCTGCGGCGTCTCGCGCGGGGGGAAAAAGTCCATCTCGCGCACCGCACCCATCTCTATCAGCTTCTCAACAGCTTGGGCTACAGCCACCGAGCGGTATCGCTTTTTCACTATGCCCTGACCGTCGTTCAGGGCATTGCCGCGTTTGTCTCGATCGGATTGCCCGCCGATATGCGGCTCTTCGTATTCGTCCCGTTCCTGATATTCGAGATCGCATACGCTCGATGGGTGCTCGGTCGCGCGAGGGCCATGCGACTTGTCTGAACCCCATTGCCGCGAGCCCGGTTTCCGGCCGCCAGGCCGCTCGGCAAGCGGCCTTGACGGCGCTCAGGGAGAGGAGCGAGGCAGCGGCCGAGCGCGCCAGAGCCTCTCAAAACCGGCCGCCGCTTGCGCCACGCTCAAGTCCTTGAGGTCGCGGCTCGCCGGCTGCACCAGCTCGTGCGGCGCTTTCCATGGCCGCCAGCGCTCGGGCGACGAGTCGCCGAAAAAACACAGGATCGGTTTTTCGAGCGCCGCGGCGAGGTGCATCGCGCCTCCTTCGGTGCATACGACGTAGTCGCAAAGCGACAGGGCCGCGATCAGCCGGGAAACCGATTCGGTGGGCCAAGGTAGCACAGGAATCCCCTGGCAAGCCTGCGCAACCGCGCGAGCCTTGTCGTCATCGCCCGGATGCTTGGGGTTATCGGGCTCGCCGGGGGCCCAAAGCAGGAGAAATCTTGCCGCGTGCCGCTCGCCGATTGTGCGGATCAGCGCCGCGAAATTCTCGGCTGACCACTGCTGCATCCTCCTCCTGGCGCTGATATGCACGCCGACCAGGGGTTCGCCTTGCCCCAGGCGGGCAAGCGCCGGCTCGATTTCGCGACGCTCGCCGGCGTCGGGAAATACCCGCGCGGAGGGCGGCGAGCCGTTCACGCCGAGCGCCCTGAGCAGGGTGAACACCTGCTCCACCTCGTGCGCATTCGTGGCACGGTCGTACAGCAGCGCAATGTCGACCAGCTGATGGCCTTTGTCGGGTTCGGCATAGCCGAGCACGTGCCGCGCGCCAATCATCCTCGCGAGTCGCAGCGAGCGCGGCTCAAACCCCGGGGTAGCGAGGATTGCGTAATCGAATTTTTCCTTACGCAGCCTCATGATCAGCCCCAGCCGATCGGCATAGACCGAGAAGATGGATCGCTTTTCGCCGCGATGTTTCCCCTTCTCGTACGCGTAGACAGTGTCGATGGCGGGATTCCCTGCAAGGACCGCCTGGTTATACGTATTCACGAACGCCCCGATATGTCCGTCAGGATAGCGCTCGCGCAGCGCAGCGATGAGCGGGGTCGTGCATACGAGATCGCGGATATTGTCGCGGCGGATCACCAGGATGCGCGGGCGCCTTTCACGGACAGCGGCAGAGGGTGTGGAGGAGAACATGGTTACGGAATGGTTACTTCCGGCGCGCGGCGCGCGTGCTGAGCACCGAGGAATGGGACGCCAGGCCCCTCCGTCGGGAGTTGGAGCGCCTCAAGCGCGAGCGGCTTGATCAACAATCCTGTACCAAGCGCTCAATGCGAGTTTGATACGGCGAGTCTTGCCTGACCATAAGAAAGTTGCGCTTACGGGACCTGACGATATTATCGCACCGGCACAGCGAATGCTTCTTGAACTCATACGCTATATAAGCGAAATCAGCGAAGAAATCCTGTGCCTTCTGCATCTTACCGCTGTCGCGATCTTTGAGCTCGGCCATGATCATCGGACTGTGTCTCGAAAAATATTCTTGGCCGCCCCTAAGCACTTCCATCTGATAACCCTCGACATCGATCTTGATGAAATCTGCCGGCGGCAGCTTACCGCTCAAGTTGTCGAGCGTATCGATTTCCACGACATCGAAGTGCTGTTCCGCGTGCGACGAAAGAAACGATGCCGTGCCCTCGGCATTCGCCGCATCGCCATAGTAGATCGGCTGAGTCGCCGAGGTAGCACCCACAGCCTTGCGAATGAGCATGACGTTAATAAACCCGTTTAGCTCCACGTTGCGTTGGAGAAAGTCGGCCGTCGCCGGAACCGGTTCGAACGCAATCACGCGCCCCGTCGGGCCGACAAGCGATGCGAACAGGCAACTGAAGAAACCGATATTGGCACCGATGTCCCAACAGATATCTCCCGGACACAGAAGTTTTTTCAGGTTATTGATCTCGTAGCGCTCGTCATGCTCACCGTAGAAATACATCCACTGATGTTCGGGATTGTGAAGATTCACGGTCAAACGGAAACCATGCCGTGTCGTGAATGTCACCATATCACCCGCGGGCAATATCAAATTCCGCGTCAGGCGCAGCAACTGTTTCTTACCCTCGGTAACCGGCACACGATAGAGATAGGTGCGCACAAACCAATTGAGAATCTGGTTCACGGTATTGTTTTTTCCGCTGAAGGTACGATCCACCGATAGGTTCCAGGAACTGATTTGCGGCGGCGAATACCGACCCCACGCGGATTGTCGTCAAACATTCGCTGACTTTGCTATTGCCGCAACCGGCGAACCCGCAGGGCCGGCAGGAATGACTCGAAGTGACGACACGCGAGGTAAACCTGTTACGGTCACCATTCGTGATCGCCGTCCGCAACAAAGGCGTGCGTCGCGGGAGCGCGGCGCGTTAAGGCGTTTGAGCCGACGCACCTGGCGACGGCATGACTCAGATTGCTTGTGCAGGAGGAGAACCATCTTTCAAGGAGCAGGACCCGACCATAGCGCAGTGCGTGCTTTCCAGACGCAGCCGCTGCGTAAAGTTAACGAGCATGGGAGGCTCCAGGGCCAAGTCTGCGCACAACTGATGTACACAGAGGGGATTTGCGCAGGTTAGTATGTCGCAAAGCACACCCTCCATCCGCGGGTGCCGCAACACCAGAGCGCGGCTGTCGCGATCGAGAATGGTCTGTCGCGCGGTCGGGCCGAAAATAGCGATGATGGGTAGGCCGAGTGCATCCGCCAAATGCAGAGGTCCCGCGTCTACGCCAATGAACAAATCCGCGGTTGCCAATAAGCCAATGAATCGTTCGGACGCAAGACGTGATTTACCCAATGTGAACTGCTCGACCGCCAAGTTTTCGATGTGCGCCAGTTCCCCGGGCAATCCGGCCACGACGATCTCTGGAGCGCCGAAGCGTTTCCGGGCCGCGAGGACAACTTTGGCTAGATCGTCTTGATCGAGACTCCTACGGATGGCAGTGGAGTAAGGGCAGATCACGATACGTTGCGCGCGCGCAGGCGGTGGCGTCGGTGCGGCTGCCGGTGGATCAGGCAGCTGAAGATAGGCGTACACGGGCCGATAGAGATTCTCATGCGGCTCGAAGTTGGAAGACGCGCGATAGAATACGAATTGGCGGCAGAACGAAATGAAGTACTCGGATTCCTTGCCGTGGCTCTTTGGGTTGAGTCCGAGATCCGGGGGATCGCGCCGCAGTAGCCGGACCAGCCGCCACAGTCGTATCGGATTTCTGCGCTTGTTGACGCTGAACAACTGCAGGGGATAGTGGATCAGCGCCTCGGCGTAGGGCCGTGCTTGATGGGTTGTGATCAGGACGTACCGTTTATTGGGGTAGTGCGCGATGAACCGGTTGATCGCCTTGAACGCAATGACGCTGTCGCCGTATCGGGCGAATACCGCAAACAACACGCTGCGCGCGCGACCAATGTCAGCGGGGTTCAGCGATCCACTTTGGGCCCCTTGTGCTTGCAGTTTCGCTCGGGTGATCCAGTGCCAAATGAAAGCGCCGTGGCGCGGGAAGGAGTCACAGTGCTTCATGTTCATAGTCTATAGCAGCAGCGCCTGGCAACTCGCCAGCACCGCATCGGCGTTGATCGCGTGCATGCAGGCGGGCGACGGGCATTCCTTGAGCGAGCGCCCGCAACGCCGCACCCAGGCAATCTCGCGCTTGAACAACCTTTGCTGGTCGCGGCACGGGAAATCGGCGATCGTAACCGCCCGATAGAGATGATCACGCCAGAAACGCCCCGGGCCGAGGAGTTGGGCGGAGCCCGGACCGTAAAGCGTCACTGTCGGCGTGTGCGCGAGCTTTGCCAGGTGGCTTGGACCGCTGTCTAGGGCCACGAAGAGCCGAGCTCCTTCGAGCAGACGCCACAGCTGTACCAAGTCAAGCGTCCCCGCATAGGACCGAAAGCGCCGGTCGGGGTCGATCTCGGCGATCAGATTTCCTTCGCCGGGGCCGCTGCAGAACACCGCCTCCAGGCCCTTGCTTCCGATACCGGCGGCGACCTGCAGCCACTTGTGGGACTGCCACAACTTCAGCGGCGAGCTCGCCCCGACATGGAGCACGGCGTAGTCCCGCTGCGGCCGCTCAAAGGGTGCCGATTCGGGGCGACGCCAGTCGCTTGGATCGTAAACGGCGCCGTCCTCTTCGCCCGCGAGCAATGCGAACATGTCGGAAAGCGCAGTCGGCTCGGCGGGCACCGGAATCAATTCGTCAGCGAGCCGATTTTTCCAACCGGGCCGGTCGCCAGCGTGCGCGACCACCCAACGCGAGCCGAGCGCGAGAGCAAGCAGCGCATAGCGGTTGTCCCCGGGCACCAGGGCAACGTCGAAGGGGCTCTGCTCGAGAAGTCGAGTCACCGACGCGCGGTCGCGCGCATCGTAGACGACAGCTCTCACGCCATAAGGACGAGAGGTGTACAAGGGAAGCTGCCGCCGCGAAACGGTCATGACGATTTCCGCCTCCGGATGGAGGCGCCGCAAACGGGCCAGCAGCGGGGTGAGCATCAGCGTGTCGCCGAGTAGGAGCTGGTGCGCGATCAGGATGCGGCGCGGTTGGGCGGCCTTGTGCCGCCTGCCGGAGAAGACGCGCTTCAGCACCGCGCGGGGAACTACAGAAAAGCGCGCACCAGCTCGGCTTGCCGGGCTATTCATGCGCCACACGGCGAAACACCCTTTCCATGCGATCAAGCATGATCTCCACGCTCAGATTCGCAGCGCAGTATTCGCGCGCGGCGGTGCCGAGGCGCTTGCACAGCTCTGCGTCTCCGAGCGCCCTTTCCAGCCCGCGTTGCAGGTCGGCCGGGTCTTCGGCTCTGATGATGATGGCGGTCGCTCCGTCGCGCGCAATCTCGCCGATGCTGCCGACAGCCGTGGTCACGCAGGGCAGGCCGCACAGCATCGCCTGCACCAGCGCCTGCGGCACGCCTTCGTTGGCGTAGGACGGCAGCGCGAATACGTCCAGCGATTGGAGCCAGGGCAGTACATCATCCTGGTTACCGGCAAGCCATGCCCTGTCGTTGATACCCATTTCCCGAATTCTCGATTCGATATTCCGCCGTTGTGGTCCGTCACCGACGATGACCAGCCCGACGTCGTCCGGCAGCCGGCGCACGGCCTCGATCAGATAGCGATGACCCTTCCAGCTGCGCAATGTGGCCACGATGCCGATGAGACGTCGCCCCGGCGGAAGGCCCGTCTGGCGCCGCGCGGTTTCCTTCGCACCCGGAACGAACCGTGCCGTGTCGATTCCAGTCGGGATCGAGGTAACGCGCTCGGGCGGAAGGCCGTTCTCGCGCACAAGCTGCATGCGCAGACCCTCCCCGGTCGTGACGATGTGCCGCGTCGCGTGGCGATAAAGCCACCGGGTGGGCAGGTTGTTCGATATCGATGCGGAAACATGCCGCGTGCGCACGATCGCCGGGGCCCGGGCTAGGGTCGCACATGCAAGCGCGGCGAGCCAGCTGTCCGTCGAACTGTGAGTGTTGATCACATCTACAGGATCGGCTTTCAGCCGCCGCCGCATCGCAAGGAAGCCGACGAGAGCCTTCCTGCCGATTGCCAGTGCTTCTACGCTTAGACCTCGCTTGAGCGCCGCTTCGTAGATTCGCGCTTCACGCGGCGCAACAATCGCGACTTCGTGCCCGCGCATCGACATTCCCTGAGCCTCGTCAAGAACCCGGATCTCCTGCCCGCCCCAGCCGCATGAAGACTCCGTATGGAGAATTCTCATGCGCAATACTCAAAAGTGCGACACCAATCGGCGCGACCCATCTACGCTGACAGCTCCCGCGAGTACTGCAGGCGATAGAGCTTCGCGTAGATCCCGGAGGCAGCGAGGAGGTCGGCGTGCTTGCCGGCTTCGGCAATGCGGCCTGCATCAAGCACGACAATGCGGTCGGCTCGCTCGATGGTGGACAGTCGGTGCGCGATCACGAGCGTAGCGCGGCCCTTCATGAGCGTTTCCAACGCAGCCTGGACATGGCGTTCGGACTCGCTGTCCAGGGCAGATGTCGCCTCGTCCAGAATCAGGACCGGCGCGTTCTTTAGAAACGCGCGCGCGATAGCGAGCCGTTGCCGCTGCCCGCCTGAAAGGCGCACGCCATCCTCGCCGATCAACGTCGAGAGTCCCTCGGGCATCTCGCGGATAAACTGCATCGCGTGCGCTGCTTCCGCCGCCTCGACGATCTCTGCCTCGCTAGTCCCCGCGAGCCGGCCGTAGGCGATGTTCGCGGCGACTGTGTCGTTGAAGAGCACGACGTCCTGGCTGACCAGTGCGATATTTGAACGAAGGCCTCCCAGGGTCAGGGTCGCGATGTCGACGCCATCGAGCAGGATTTGCCCGAAATCCGGAGAATAGAACCGCGGCAACAGATTGGCGAGCGTTGACTTGCCTGCCCCCGAGGCTCCCACTAGCGCCACAGTTTCGCCAGCCTGGATCGAGAACGACACACCATAAAGAGCCCGACGGGCGCTACCCGGGTAGCTGAAGCCCACGTCGCTGAACTTGACCTCGCCGTTGGCGCGGCCGATTTGATGCGTTCCCGTATCGCGCTCAGGGGGTTCGTCCATCAGACGGAACACGCTCTCAGCCGCGGCGAGCCCTCTCTGCAGGGTCTGGTTTGCGCCGGTCAACCGGCGTAGCGGCGGAAGAATCAGAAGCAACGCGGTGAGGAACGAAACGAATCCGCCCACCGTCGTCTCGTCCGCCTCAGCCTGGCGTACTGCAAGATAGATGATGAGTGCGAGCACGATCGAAACGAAGATCTGCACCAGGGGTACGCTAGCTGCCGCCGACGCCATCGTTTTCATGGAGAAGCGGCGCACCTTGTTTGCGCCGGCGTCGAAGCGCCTCCCCTCATAATCCTGCCCTCCGAAAACCTTGACCACGCGATGGCAGCCGATGGATTCCTCCAATGCGTGGTTGAGATCGCCCATCGCTGCCTGCTCGGCCCGGCTCATTGAACGCAGGCGGTTTGAAATCGCCCATGTAATCCCGACGGCGGGAGGTCCTACCAGGAGCGCCACCAAAGTGAGCTCCCAGTTGAGATAAAAGAGATAACCCAGCAAGAAAACGATAGCCAGCGAGTCGCGGAACAGCACCGAGATCACGCTGGTCGCGGCTCCGGTCACCTGCTGGACATCGAACGTGAATTTGGAAATGATGCTTCCGCCGGTGTTATTGCTGTAATAGTTCGTCGACAGTCTCACGAGATTGGCGAACATCGCGTTGCGCAGATCCATCACGACCTTGCCCGCCACCCAGTGGATCGCGTAGTCGGAAACGTAAGAAGCGATGCCGCGCAACAGGAACAGACCAACGATCAAAACAGGGAGCCAGGCGAGCAGGCCGTCGTCTTCCTTGTTGACGAAACTGCCGTCGAGAAGCCGCTTGAGGAGCGCCGGGAAAGCGGGCTCGGTCACCGCCGTCAACACCATTGCCGCGATGGACACCGCGAACGGCGCCCAATAAGGCTTGACGTAGCGAAGGAGACGAAGGTAGAGCTGCAGGCTGGTGGCGTCGGACGATGCCATGGCTGCACCGGAAAACTTTGAATTATAGCTGATCGAGTACCTCACCCCCAGCTTGGAAACCGCCGCCTAGACCGCTACCAGACTCCGATATATCGCGAGGAGATGTTCGGCCATGGATTGAAGACTGAATCCCTCGGCGCGTTTGCGTGCCTTGTGCCCCATCTCCTGCGCCGTAGATACATCTAGTCGCGCGAGCCTTTCGGCGAGTGCATCGATGGCCAAAGCCTCGACCACAAAACCGTTCACGCCTTCGTCAATCAGCTCCGCCGTGCCGCACTGCGGCGTGACAATAACGGGCAATCCGCAAGCCATCGCCTCGAGCGCCGCGTTTGGAAACGGGTCGTAAAGGCTTGGCAAGACGAAGCTGTCGGCGGCACCGTACCAAGGCTGCACGTCCAATTGCGCGCCCGCAAAGTGCACCCGGGAGGCGATGCCGCGCGAACGCGCAAGACGCTCGGCGCTTGCCTTCGCCTTGTCCCGGCCGACGACAATCAAGTGGGCGTCCCGTTGTCCAGAGCGGGCGAACGCCTCGATCAGGCGAAATACGCCCTTGCGCTCGAAACCGCCGCCGACAAACAGGTGCACGAGCGCGTGCTGTGGAATGCCGAGCTTGGTTCGCATCGCCGCGCGGTGTGCTTCGCGCAAGCGCGGATTGAACGCCTCGAGGTCAATGCCGTTGTAGACGACGTGGAGCTTTGCCTCCGGCGTGCCGAAACGCGTGCGGATCTCGTCTTTCACCATGCGCGAATTGCAGATCACGGCGCGCAGCCGCGGGCTTGCGAACACGCGCCGTTCCGCGGCGAGTACGTATCCGTGATAGGGATTGAGCGCGAGGCCGAGCCGGCCGAGCGGGCCGAGCGCCGTGCGGCGGTTGTCGAGCCATTGGGCGTGCACACCGTCGCCCGCGCGGTAGATGTCGCAACAGGCGATGCGCTCATGCGATTGCACAAGTTCAAACGGCCGGCGCGCGACCTCACGGCACACGGCGCGAGCGAAGCTCCAGTCGCGCCACAGGCGGCCGACGTGAAACGGATCACACTTGACGACGTTCCCCGGGTAGCCGACCCATTCGCGCGCGAGGACTGTCACTGCGACACCCTGCCCTCCGAAGGCGCTGAGCGTGCGTTCGATGAAACGCTCGGCGCCTCCGTATGGGCTGTAGCGCTGCCGAACCAGGGCAAGTCGCATTCGCTATCTCCGTGCCAGATCAATCCGCTCGCACAATGCGCGAACGCCCTCGATCGCGCGCGGACCCTGCCCATGAAGCAGGTCCGGGTCGATCGCGTAAATCCTGCGGTTGCGAACCGCAGAAACGAGCTCGAGGCCCCGCCACGCCTGCGGCGCTTCGCTGCCGAAGCCGCCCGTGACGATCGCTTCGGGCCGCGCGTCAAGGACCTCTTCGCGGGAAACAAGCGGCGTAAGCGCTTTTGCACCGGCGAAAACATTGCGCCCGCCGCAAAGGCGGAGCGCATCGCTGATGAGGTGCGTACCGTTCACGGTTAGCATGGGACGGTGCCAGATCTCGAGAAATATCGCCACGCGGCGCTCCGCTGCGTAGCGCTCCCGCAAGTCTGCGATCTCATTTTCGAACTGCCGGGCGCGCGCTTCGGCAACAGCCTCGCTGCCCGCAAGCACGCCGACCAGGCGGACGATGCGGGGGATATCTGCGAGCGCGCGCACCTCGGTAACGAAAACGCGGACGCCGAGGCGTTCCAGCCGATCGACCTGCAGCGGCGAATTGCCGCTTCGCCAGGCGAGCACGAGATCCGGCCGCAGGGCGATCAGGCGTTCGATACCGACCCGGCCGTGGCTGGCCACGACGGGCAGCCGCTCCGCCTCGCTGGGATGGCGGCTGAAACTCGAGACGCCTGCAAGTCTTGGCCCGGCGCCCGCGGCGAAGGCGATTTCCGCAAGATGTGGGGCGAGGCTCACAACGCGCTGCGCCGGCCGTTCGAGCGAGACAGTAATGCCGCGGTCATCGTTAAGCTTTAGCGCGTGCGCGCTCGCCGCAGCCAATGCTGCAACCGCGAATGCGAGGATCCGGGTCATCGTCGCAGCAACGAATCGACGGCCGCCAGCGCCGCTTCCAGCGGGAGCTGGCTAAGGCATTCGCTCACCTTGCCTCCGCCGCAGCCGTCGTTGCCGCAGGGACGGCAGGGATGTACGCCCGAGGCGACGACGCGGTGCGGAACCCGCCAAGGCCCCCATTCGAGCTCACCGCTCGGGCCGAACAGCGCCACGACCGGCGTCTGCATTGCGGCGGCGATGTGCATGGGCGCAGAATCGACGCCAATGAAAAGCTTCGCGCGAGCGCTCAATGCCGCGAGCTGTTTTAGCGTCAGCTTTCCCGAGAAATCCGCAACCTGTGCGCTCGCACGCCCGCGGATCTCGGCGATCAGCTCGAGCTCCCGCTCATCCGGCCCGGCGGTAAGTGCAACGCGCTCGCCGCGTCGCGCGAGCGCATCGATGAGCGCCGCGGCGCGCTCGGGCGGCCAGCACTTGAACTGCCAGCGCGACCCCGGGTGAAAGTGGATGAAGCCTCGGGCCGCGAGACCGTGTCCGGCCAGCAGCGCCTCGATGGCGCGTTCGCTGTCTTCGCCGGGTACCAGCACGAGCGCTCGTTCACCCTCGCCGGGTTGGATACCGATGCGCCGCAGGGCGTCGAGATTCACCTCTACTCGGTGGCGTCTCGCGTGCGGAGGCAATGGGAAGAGGTGAGTGAAGCTCTTCTTCCAGGCGCGCGCCTTGCGGGCAAAATTGGGCGCCACGGCGTAGCGCGCGCCAAGTGCGCGCGCGAGCCATGCTCCCCGCGGATGCTCGGAAAGATGGACCAAGAGATCGTAACCACGCTCGCGCAGAGCGGCAAAGAGCCGCCGCTCCTGCGCGAGGCGCGCCAGCGCGCCTAGATCCTTCCAATCGCCCCGCACGACATGAACTCGATCGATGGCCGGGTGCAGGTCGAGCATGTCCCGCGTTTCGTCATAGACGAGCGCATCGACCTCGATCGAAGGAACGCGGTTCTTGAGGACCGTGAACACCGGCGATGCGAGCAGGACATCGCCATGGTGTCGGAGCTGGATCACCAGCGCGCGCCGCAACCGGGTTACGTCGATCGCGTCGGCGGGACCGTAATGCATGCGGCGTACAGTAGCAGAAAACCGTCCGACACTCCGCGACCGCAACGCCGCGACACGGCTTGGCGACCCCCTCAAGATCGGCGAGCCTGCTCCGATTCGTGGAGCATAAGCACACTTTGTATCCGTCTCAGAATCGGTAATCCGCGCTCAGGAGAAAACTCCGACCGGCCTGTGGGTAGGCGTTGAACGAGGTACCGGCACCGTTGCGAATCGCGTAGCTGTAATAGCTCCTGTTCATGAGATTGCTGATGGACGCGCCGAGACTGAGTTTCTCCACGAGATACGCCAGCTTCACGTCGGCGGTTGTATAGGAGGGCATGCGACCGGGAAAAGTATTGGCCTGATCGTTGTCGTAGTACTGCCCGCCGACAAAGCGAATCACACCACTCAAGCGCGTGCTTGCGGCCAGCTGCCAGGACGATCCCGCATTGGCTGCATTTCGTGGCACGAGCGGGATCGTGTTGCCCGAAACGTCTACGCCACCGACATTGCCGTCGACAAAGCGGGCCTGCATCGCCGACACGTTTCCGAAGAAGGTCAGCGTTGAGCTGGCGCGCCCATTGAGTTCAAGCTCCATCCCCTTGCGCCGCGTCGGCGGCAGATTGATATTCGAAAACGTCGGAAAGAAGAAGTAGATTTCATTCTCCGAATCGATCTGGAAGGCACTGCCTCGGAAGCGCAGATCGCTCACGCGGTACTCAAGCCCGATCTCCCGCTCACGTGAGGTCTGCGGCTCGAGCAGCGTGACAATGGCATCGAAGGACGGTCCGCCGAACTGGTTGTAGACCTCGTCCACGGTGGCGATGCGAAAGCTCTGGCCTACACGGCCGTAGACGGCAGTGCTTTGCGCCACATTTTGGCGCAAGGCTATATCCCACGCGCGCGGCGTGCTTGTCTTCGATCCCGACGCATAGGCGGCTGGATTCACCACGTCCGTCGCCGTGGTGGTCACGCGCTGCTGACGCGCCCCCAGCGTGATCTTGGTGTCCTCCCCTATCGCAGTATTCTGCTGCGCGTAGAGCGCTGCGTTGCGTTGAGTCGCAAGGACGCGCGCCGTCGGATTTCCAAGCGTATCCATGCTTGTCGCCTTGCGCGAGTCATAGTCCCAATTGTCCGCGTCGATGCCAACGACCAGGTTGCTGCGGTTGCCCAATGCTTCGTAAGGAATTTTCAGGCGCGGGGTGAACGACCAGGTGCGCGTGCGGGTGTCGGTATAGATATCTGGAAATCCGAACCCGGAATAGTCCTTCAACAGAGACGTGCGCACGCTGTCGCGGTAGCCGAGCTCGGCGGCAAGCTCGCCGAATCCCAGACCGTAGCCTATGACTAGCGCGCCACGCGCACCGTCGCGGTCGGAAAAGTCGCCCGGCGTGCTCGCGCCCTTCGGATCGGATTCGAGCTGTTGCGCCGTGCGCGCGCCCGGCAGCCGCAGCTTCTGCTGATCGAGTCCGAATTTGAACGCAGCCTGTCCCTTGATCCCGAACCAACGCACGTCGCCTTCGACATTCCGCTGCTCGTTCCGATTGTTGGCGCGGTAGTTGTCGGACGCGTAGTCATTTGCGAAGAGGGTCAGGCCAATCTGCTCGCCCGCGACGCTCGCTCCGCCCCTGAACTCCCGCGTTGCGTAGGTCCCGACGCTCGCTCCGGCGCTCGCCCCGCTTGTCCTTCGCTGCGGCGCTTTGGTGATGATGTTGATCGTTCCGCCTGTGGCACCGCCTCCGTAGAGGACCGAACCCGATCCCCGCATGATCTCGATTCGCTCGATGCTCTCAAGGGGAATCGCCGACCAACGCACTGACGCGAGTTCATTTTCGTTCAGCCGTTGGCCGTCGAGTAACACTAGCGTGTTCTGGTCGCCCGTGATCCCAAATCCCCGCATGTCGATTTGCCAGTCCGGGCTGCCGGTATTGTCCCGGGTCACAATGCCCACTTCATGCGCAAGCAACTCCGGCAGGCTTTTTGCGGTGCTTTCGGCGATTTGTTGCGCTGTAATGACTGTCATGCCGATCGGCGCGTCGAGCCTGTGCTCCGGAAAACGCGTCGCGGTAACGACGACTGCGGGTTCCTCAGAATTTTGAGCGAGCGAAAGCGGCGCGAGCGCAGCAAGAAGCGCCGCGATGAAAGACCGTTGCATGGACTCCTCTCCGGCCGGCGTCCCCGCAGGCCTCATGTCAAGTTGCGAGAGGAAATGCGGCGGCGGAGCGAGCGGGCCTTGGCGCCGCTCCCCGCGGCATTTCCGACTGTCGCTAGAGGCCGGTCTCCGGGCTTATGGGATCGGGCGTATCGCCTTCCCGCGAGCTCGCGCTCACAGTGGCTGGGCTTCGGTCCGGACTCTGTAACGCCGGACTTCGGCCGCTGGGTTGATACGCCCGCGCACACTTACCGTTGCGGGGGCAGCAGAGGCATTGGCGATCGAAAACTTCTTTCCCCGACTCGGGGAATTTTCAAGGGGCATCGCTCCCTTGATCGACTGGGTGCCGCACCTCTTTCCCGTTTCACCCCGGCGCGAGGTACGCGCCGGGACACCTCGAACGAGCGCGTTGATTGTACAACACGTGGGGTTGCGGACTGATCTGGAATCTACATTGAAAAGGAATCCTTACACCTTGACTTAACAGGATTTTTGAAACTATAGTGTGCTCGATGGAGAGCGAACTGGCCACGCTGGAAGAGAAGATCCACCAAGCCGCGCGCCTGTGCCAGCGGCTGCGTGATGAAGTCCGGGGGTTGCGAGCGCAGCTGGCCACGCTCCAGGGCGACAAGCGGCAGCTCGCCGAGAAGATCGACGGCGCTCGCAACCGACTCGAGCACCTGCTCAGGCAGATCCCCGAATAGCGCATTCGGATGAGTCCCAAGCCCAAGACCCTTGATGTCACCATCATGGGCCGGACCTACAAGGTCGCGTGCTCGGAGGATGAGCGCGAGGCTCTGATCTCGGCGGTGGCCTATCTCGACAGGAAAATGACCGAAATAAAGAGCGTGGGCAGGGTGGCAAGCGCCGAGCGCATCGCCGTGATGGCGGCGCTCAACATCACTCACGAGCTGCTCAGTTCGCGAAGCAACGTGAGCGGTTTTGACATCGAGGGGCTCAGGCGTAGAATGGCCGCAATGGAAGCGACGCTCGATCAGGCTCTCGCGCCGTAGGGGCTGCGAGGAGTTCGAGCGGCGCCTAAGAGATTGTCCCCTGTGGTGTGCGCAAAGACCCGGAACTTCTTGAACCAATATTTGAATTTGGTTGCGGACTCAAGCGTCACTGTTGTGCGCGTCCCTAGTCGGATGTACCTGATGTGACCGGAAAGCGACCACCTCGGACCGAAAGGTTCAGGAATCGGATCTAGCGGCATCGTCGGGGGACTCCCGACAACGAAAACGCAGGCGCTGGCCTGCGTTTTCGTTTGGGCCTGCGTTTCGGTTTAAAGAGCCGTGAATCGAAGGACCTCTAGCCGTGCCCTACTGGCTGATGAAATCCGAGCCCGACGAACTCGGCATCGACGCTCTCGCCGCTGCTCCCGGCAAGACCACGGCGTGGTCGGGTGTGCGCAACTACCAGGCACGCAACTTCATGCGCGACAGGATGCGCATCGGCGACCAGGTCTTTTTCTATCATTCCAGCTGCCCCGAACCGGGCATCGCCGGAATTGCCGAAGTCGCCTCGGCACCCTATCCGGACGCGAGTCAATTCGACGCGAAGAGCCCCTACTTCGATGCAGCCGCAAAGCGAGAAACGCCGCGCTGGGTCAATGTGGACGTAAAGTTCGTGAGGAAAACGCGACTGGTAAGCCTCGCCGAGCTGCGCGGTGAATCCGCGCTCTCCGGAATGCGCCTGCTTGCCCCCGGAAACCGGCTCTCGATCACCCCGGTGGACACAAAAGAGTGGAAGTTCATCACAAAGAAACTGATGAAACTGTAGCCACGGTTCCGTGGCCGTACTGAATGAACCGCCTGCAAAACGATACGCTAGTCCGCGCGCTGCTCAAGCAGCCCACGCCCTACACCCCGGTGTGGCTGATGCGCCAGGCCGGGCGCTACCTTCCCGAATACAACGATCTGCGCCGGCAGGCGGGCAGCTTCCTCGCTCTGTGCAAGACGCCTTCGCTCGCAACCGAAGTCACGCTGCAGCCCTTAGAGCGGTTTCCCCTGGATGCAGCAATCCTGTTCTCGGACATCCTCACCATCCCCGATGCGATGGGACTTGGGCTCTATTTCGTCGATGGAGAGGGACCGCGCTTTGAACGACCGGTGCGCGACGAAGCTTCGATCGCGAAGCTGTCCGCCCCGGAACCAGACGAACATCTGGGCTACGTTGCCGATGCGATAGTCCAGATCCGGCGCGCCCTGGCTGGCCGCGTGCCGCTCATCGGATTTGCGGGCAGCCCCTACACACTTGCCTGTTACATGGTCGAAGGCGGGGCGAGCGATGACTGGCGGACCGTCAAGCTCATGCTTTATAGCCGCCCGGACTTGCTGCACCGCTTGCTAGCCACCAATGCGCGAGCGGTAGCGGCGCTGCTCAACGCGCAGATCGAAGCCGGTGTACAAGTCGTGATGATCTTCGACACCTGGGGCGGAAACCTTTCGGCGGCGGCTTACCGGGAATTTTCTCTCGCCTATATTCAAGGCGTGCTCTCAGAGCTCAAACTCGGCGAGGGCAGCGCGCGCGTTCCGGTGATTGTATTCACGAAAGGCGGCGCACCTTGGCTCGAGAGAGTCGCGGCAACCGGCTGCGATTGCGTGGGGCTCGACTGGAGCGCGGATCTTGGCGATGCGCGCGCGCGCATCGGCGCACGCACGGCTCTGCAGGGCAACCTCGATCCCATGGTGCTCCTCACCTCTCCCGAGGTGGTGCGGCGCGAAGCCGGAAACGTGCTCGCTTCCTTTGGGAGTGGGTCGGGGCACGTATTCAATCTGGGCCACGGGGTTCCGCAGCACGCGCAGCCGGAAAACGTCGCTGCGTTGGTTGCTGCAGTACACGAGTTAAGCCCGAAATTTCATCCAACGGGCTGAAAACCGGAATTTTCGGGCTCGCACGGAAAGTGTCACTTATACACAACACCCTCGAAACCCCACGTCTGGCGTGGTTCTTCGAGGACTTCATTCGAGAGGTTTGCAACTCTTTGTATTGACTTCTCATTTAGTCGCGCCACCATTTTAGGCAGCGCAAGAAATTCCTTGCAGAAGTGCGAGTTACAGTCGCGTTGCAGGTCTTACTCACACAGTTACCCACAAATTCTGTGAAAAACAGAAAAAACACAAGGTAAACAAATACTTCATGGAGACAGCTACAGAATCCGTTTGAGTAAGGCGCTAACGCACGTGAACTCCCGACGATGATCGTCCTGCGCGTCGCACTCGATGTGCCGCTGCCGACGCTGTTCGACTACCTTGCGGAGGATGCGACGCGGGCCGACATCGGATATCGGGCCCTCGTTCCGTTCGGAAGGAAGCTTCGTGTCGGCGTAATCGTGGACATCGCAGCGAAATCCGAGGTCGCCGACTCTCGGCTTCGCGCGGTCGACAGGATCCTGCGTGACGTACCGCCTCTTTCGCGCGAGTGGCTTGCCCTGGCGCAGTTCTGCAGCGACTATTACCAGCGCCCGCTCGGCGAAGTTGTGGCTGCAGCCTTGCCGCCGCGACTGCGCTCGACCAAACCCATTCCCGCCGCTCCGCTCGACTATGTCCTGACGCCGGCCGGTCGGGATGCACTTGCGACCATGCCGGCGCGACGCAAACGTCTGCGCGCTCTGCTTTCGCGGCTCGCGCAGAGTCCAACCTCCGAATCGGAACTCGACCGGAGCGCTCGAAGCCTGCTGAAGCGCTGCATCCACGCCGGTTGGATCGCTGCCGTTGATCCGCCGCGGTCCGAGCCTCGCTTTGTCCGCGCGTACGAGCTCACCACGGAGCAACAGCAAGCAATCGACCGCGTGCGCACAGGGCTGGAACAATTTCAGGTGACTTTGCTCTTCGGCGTTACCGGCAGCGGCAAGACCGAGATCTACCTGCAGCTTATCGCCGAAGTTCTCGCCCGCGGCAGGCAGGTCCTGATCCTGGTGCCCGAGATCGCGCTCACTCCAACGCTTCAGACCGCGTTCCTGGGTCGCTTTCCCGGGGCTTGCATCGTCATCCAGACGAGCGCCACGACGGAGCTGGAGCGCACCCGCGGGTGGCTCCAGGCCCACTCCGGCCGCGCCGATATCGTGCTTGGCACACGCCTTGCCGTATTCACGCCGCTTCCCAGGCTCGGCCTGGTCGTCGTGGACGAGGAGCAGGACGCATCCTTCAAGCAACGCGACGGCGTGCGCTATTCGGCGCGCGACCTTGCTATCGCGCGGGCGCAGGCGGCCGGCGTTCCGGCAATGCTTTGTTCGGCGACGCCGTCGCTGGAGACTTTCTACCATGCGACCTCGGGAAAATACCAGCTGGTGAAACTCACGCGCCGCGCCATCGAACGAGCGGCTTTGCCGCTCATACGCCTGGTCGATACTCGCGCGCATCCGCTCCGGGAGGGTCTCGCCGCTCCTCTGCTCGAAGCGCTCACAACACGCCTTTCCCGGGGCGAACAGTCGCTGGTCTTCCTCAATCGGCGCGGCTACGCCCCGGTCCTGGCATGCCCCGCCTGCGGGTGGGTGAAGGGCTGCAAGCGTTGCTCGGCGCACATGGTCGTCCATCTGACCGAGCGGCGGCTGCGCTGCCATCATTGCGGTCTTGCCGAGGGCATCCCGCGCGTTTGTCCCGAATGCGGCGACCCCGATCTGCAGACCTTCGGGCGCGGGACGCAGCGCGTCGAGGGTACGCTCACAGAAAAATTTCCGCAGGCGCAAATTCTTCGCCTGGACAGCGATGCCGTGCGCGCCCGAGGCAGACTCGAAGACCTTCTCGAGCGCGCTGCGCATGCCGACATCCTCGTCGGCACGCAGATCCTCTCCAAGGGGCACCACTTCGAACGCTTGACGCTCGCCTGCGTGCTCCACTCAGACAGCGGCCTGTTCTCAAGCGACTATCGGTCGAGCGAACGGACTTTCGCTCAGTTGCAGCAGGTTGCGGGACGTTCAGGCCGCGCCAGCCTGCCCGGGGAGGTGTTGGTCCAGACGCGTTATCCCAACCATCCCCTGTATCGGTCGCTGGTGAACCACGACTTCACGGGCTTTGCAGAGACCGTGCTTGCCGAGCGCAGAGCTGCGGGCTTCCCGCCCTTCGTTTTTGAAGCTGCACTGCGCGCGGAAAGCCGCGATGCGAATCGGGCTCTGCACTTCCTTCAATCGGCGATCGGAAATGCCCCGCCGAACGGCGCCTCAGTCACCCTATTCGATCCGGCGCCTATGTCGCTCGCGCGACTCGCGGGAATGGAGCGCGCACAGGTGCTGCTGCAGTCGCGCTCGCGGCCGCGATTGCAGGCGTTCCTGCGCGAATGGAGCGGAACGCTTTACCGCATGCCCTCGCGCGGAGTGCGCTGGCATCTGGACGTCGACCCGCTCGACTTCTGACGGTTTGCGAAACTAAGCGGATTTCTTCGCCGCTTTTTTTGCTTTACGCGGACGAGATTTGCCGTGCGATCCCTTAAAGACCTTTCCGCGGAACGTGCGCTTGTCGCCTTTGCCCAAGTTATGACTCCTAATGTTAGAGGTTGAAGCCGGCGACATTCTACGCTCAAGAGGTCTGACGGTATCAAGCCCTAGGTATAATTGCGCAGCCTTTCTGCTCCTTCATGTCCGTCGAGATCAAATCCCACCTCACCGAGTTGCTCACGAGAGCACTTGCCAAGGTCGCACCGCAGCAGCCAGGCACGCTGATTTCCCTGGAACGGCCCAAGCAGGCGCAACACGGAGATTTCTCCTGCCCGGCGGCGATGCAGCTCGCGCGCATGCTAAAGCGCGGCCCGCAGGAACTGGCCCTTGAGCTGGTGGCGGCGTTGCCTCCCTCGGAGTGGCTCGAGCGCGCCGAAGTGGCCGGTTCAGGTTTCATCAACCTGCGCGTGCGCCCCGCCGCAAAGCAGCACATTGTGAAAACCATATCGGCTCAAAGAGCGAATTTCGGCCGATCCGAGCGGGGTCGCAACCAATCGGTAGTCGTGGAATTCGTTTCGGCCAACCCTACCGGCCCTCTTCACGTCGGGCATGGCAGGCAAGCGGCGCTCGGTGATGCGATGGCCGCTCTGCTCGAATCGCAGGGCTGGCGCGTGACGCGGGAGTTCTACTACAACGATGCAGGCGCGCAAATCCGCAATCTCGGACTCTCTGTTCAAACGCGCATTCGTGAGAGACAGGGACTCAGCGCCGATTTCCCCGTTGACGGGTATCACGGCGAATATGTGGGCGAGATCGCCCAGAGGTACCTCGAGGCAGGCAACCTCGACGGCGAGGATCTGGAGGCCGTCACGCGCTTTGCCGTGACGGAGCTTCGGCGCGAGCAGGATGTCGATCTTCAGGCGTTCGGAGTGCGCTTCGACAATTACTACCTGGAATCCTCGCTTTACCGGGACGGCCGCGTTCAGAAAACAATTCGGGACCTGACCGACGCCGGAAAAACTTTCGAGCAGGACGGGGCGCTGTGGCTGAAGACTACCGAGTACGGCGACGACAAGGACCGTGTCATGCGCAAGTCGGATGGCACCTACACTTACTTCGTTCCAGACGTCGCCTACCACCTGACAAAATGGGAGCGCGGTTTTACCCGGGCGATCAACATTCAGGGGTCGGACCACCACAGCACCGTGACGCGAGTGCGCGCGGGGCTGCAGGCGGCGTCTTCCAAGTGGGAGCACGCGATTCCGCGGGGCTATCCTGATTACCTGCTGCACAAGATGGTCACGGTGATGAAGGGCGGCGTGGAGATGAAGATCTCCAAGCGCGCCGGCTCCTACGTCACGCTTCGCGAGCTGATCGACGAGGTGGGACGCGACGCGGTGCGGTTTTTTCTCCTATCCCGCAAAGCCGACGCCGAGTTCGTGTTCGACGTCGATCTTGCCAAGTCGCAATCAGAGGAAAATCCCGTGTATTACGTGCAGTACGCGCACGCGCGGATATGCTCTGTTCTTGAACAATGGAAGGCTCAGTTTGCAGGTCAGGACGGCACCTTTGTCAGAGCGCTCGATACTGGCAACGCCGATTCACCGGGGGAGACCGATCTCGGGCCGCTTACCGGCGCGCGCGAGCTCTCGCTACTGCAACGCTTGGGCGAGTACGCCGAGATGCTGGAAACCGCCGCCGTTGAACTCGCCCCGCACCAGGTTGTCTTCTACCTGCGAGAGCTGGCGGGAGAATTTCACAGTTACTATAATGCCGAACGCATACTTGTTGCAGAGACGCCGCTGCGGTTGGCGCGGCTTGCGCTTACCCTTGCCGTGCGACAAGTGCTGCGTAACGGACTGTCGCTGCTGGGCGTAAACCAGCCCGAGAAAATGTGACCCCTGACCGATGAGTCGCGATTACAAGCAGATCTCCCAGCCCAGACCGGATTCCTCGAGCAGTTTTCTGATCGGCATTTTCTTCGGATTTCTTCTGGGTCTGGGCGTCGCCGCGGGGATTGCGATTTTTTTCTTCAAGACGCCGATGCCTTTCTCCGACAGGGCGCGCCCACCGGAAAAGGCTGCGCCCGTAGCTCAGAACTTGCCTGATCCTTCCAAGTCGGCTGCGGCCGAGGAGAAGCCGCGCTTTGATTTCTACCGCATCCTCCCCGGGCGTGAGGAGCAGGTGACCGAACGCCAGGTGCGCGAGGCGGCCAAGCAGGGCGGCGCGTCCAAAGACACCTATTTCCTTCAAGCCGGCTCATTCCAGAATCCGGCCGACGCTGACAGCGTCAAGGCAAGGCTTGCATTAATGGGGCTGGAGGCGAGCGTCGAGCCGGCCGACCTTGCCGAAAAAGGCGTGTGGTACCGCGTGCGCCTTGGACCTTTCAAGCGCCTGGATGAAATCAATCGCATCCGACAGCAGTTGGTGCAGAATGGAGTGGACGCGTCGCTGATCAGGATCAAGGATATCGCTTCGAATTAATTGGAGAACGCCCCATGGTTTTTCGTCTAATGAGCCTCATTGTCGGCTTGGTGCTCGCGTTCGCCGCGAACGCTCAGCATTCTCCATCCGAGGGAGTCGACTACGTCGAACTCAAGCCACCACAGTCGACCGAGTCTTCGGGCAAAGTCGAAGTCATCGAGTTTTTCTGGTACCGCTGCCCGCATTGCTATTCGCTCGAGCCAGAACTTGAGCCGTGGGTCAAACACCTGGCGCGCGACGTGCAGTTCAAGCGCGTGCCGGGAATTCTTAACGAGGATTGGGCGATCGACGCCCGGATCTTCTACACCCTCGAAGTCCTCGGCGAGTTCGATCGGCTGCACCGCCCGCTGTTCGCCGCCATCCACCAGCAGGGCGGCGTGAGGCTGCGCGGCGATGCCTTTGCCAAATGGGTCGCGGACTGGCTCGGGAAACAGAAGGTAGATATGGCCAAATACGACGCCGCGTTCCGCTCGTTTACGGTCGAAAGCAGGCTGCGCCGAGCGACACAGATGAGCCGCGCCTACCGTTTGGACGGCGTTCCCGCTCTCGCGGTTCAGGGCCGCTACCTCGTCACACCAAGCACCTCGCGCAAGGGGATGCTGGCGACGGCCGACTTTCTTATCGGCGAAGCTCGCAAGCAGTCCACGAGGGCGAAACCTTAACCGGGTGTTGGAAAAGAGGATCATCCGGCGATCTGCGGTGGATTCCGCACGCTCGTGAGAAGGGCGCGAGCGATAAGCAGCGCTTCCGGCTAGCCCGGCTTGTTGCTCTTCCCAAAGGTCTTCATCACCGGCGCCTCCAGCGGGATCGGCGCAGCGCTCGCGGCCTGCTACGCGCGCAACGGGGCGGTACTCGGGTTGTGCGCGAGACGCCTCGCCCCGATCGAGGCGATCTTCGCTAGTCTGTGCTGCGCCGGTGCTTGCTACCGCGTCGACGTGACCGACCTCGCGAGCCTCCAGGCTGCAGCCGAAGATTTCCTTCAGAAGTTCGGTCCGCCCGATATCGTCATCGCGAACGCCGGCATCAGCGCAGGAACTTCCGGCGAAAATTCGGAAGACCTTGCCGGCTTCCGCAAGGTCATGGACACCAATGTGTTCGGGATGGCGGCGACATTCCAGCCGTTTGTCGAGCCCATGCGCAGGCGCGCGAGCGGAACCCTGGTCGGCATCGCGAGCGTCGCCGGCTTTCGCGGACTGCCCGGAGGCGGCGCTTACAGCGCCTCGAAGTCCGCCGCCATCGCCTACCTGGAGAGCCTGCGCGTGGAACTCCACGGCTCGGGCGTGGCGGTAGTGACGATCTGTCCCGGCTATGTCCGCACGCCGATGACCGCCGTGAATCGCTATCGCATGCCTTTCATCATCGGCGCCGAGGACGCGGCGCGGCGCATTGCCCGCGCCATCGCGAGAAAACGCCGTTTCACGGTCATTCCCTGGCAGATGGCACTCGTATCGGTCGTGCTTCGCCGCCTGCCCCGCTGGCTCTACGACCGGCTGTTCGCACACGCGCCGCGCAAGCCGCGCGGTCTGCCCCCGTGATCGGCCCTGAGGCGGGACTCCTCGACGCAGCGGGCACGCGACACGTCCGGGTGGACGGCGACGCGCGCATCGTTAGCCTCGTGCCTAGTGTTACGGAACTGGTCTGCGAGCTGGGGCTGGCGGAACAGCTCGTTGGCCGAACCGGCTTCTGCATCCATCCGCGAGAATCGGTTCGGCGGGTCCGGAAAGTCGGCGGCACCAAGGATGTCGACCTCGACAAGCTGCGGTCGCTGCGACCCACTCACGTCATCCTCAACATCGACGAGAACAGGAAGGAGGATGCGCGTGCGCTCGCCGAGTTCGTTCCCGCACTGATCGTCACGCATCCTCTCTCACCTCTCGACAACCCGGCGCTCTACCGCTTAATCGGCGGGATATTCGGACGCGAGCAGGAGGCCGAAGCACTGTGCGGCAGATTCAAGGATGCCTACGAGGCGCTGAATTCCACGACGCCGGCGTTCCCCACCAAGCGCGTGCTCTACCTGATCTGGAGAAACCCCTGGATGACCGTATCGCACGATACCTATATCTCGCGCATGCTCGCGCTGGTCAACTGGGAGACCGTACCCGCCGGCAGTGCAGAGCGCTACCCGAAGATCGATCTCGACGGCGCAGCGCTTGACGAGATCGGTACCGTGCTCCTGTCGAGCGAGCCTTTCATGTTCCGCGAAAAACACCTTGCCGAAATACGCGCGCTCCCGGCGCTTCGCGGAAAGAAAACCGCCTTGATCGACGGAGAAATGACTTCGTGGTATGGCAGCCGGGCGATCAAGGGCTTGGCTTATCTTCGGAGATTTCGCGATGAATTGGATCGCGCTCCGGCGTAACTCACTTCCTCGCTACGAAGTCGACTGGGCGTAGCGGACCACGCCGCCGGCATCGACTGAACGCTCCAGACGCCCTTCGTAACGGAGATAGTGCAGGTGGGCCATCGCCTCGCCCATGGCGAAGAAAAGCTGATGGGTGTCTAGGTTGCGGCGGAACAGCGTGCCGAGCACATCCGCGGCGGCTTTAGGGGTATCGCAGACTTCGTGCAGCTCGGCCAAGCGCAGTCGATGATGCTCGGTGAGCTGCGCAACGCGCTCGCGCAAGCCCCGGAAGGGCAACCCGTGCGAGGGCAGCGTGAGCGTCGTCGCGGGCAATTCGGCGTGTCGCGAGATCGAATCGAGGAAAAGCGCGAGCGGATTCCCCTCGGGCTCGTTGGCCCAAACGCTGACGTTGGTCGAGATCCTCGGAAGCACCATGTCGCCGGAGATAAGAACGCCGAGCTCCTCGCAGTAAAGCGCTGCGTGCTCCGGTGCATGGCCGTAGCCCATGATGACTCGCCAGCTGCGGCCGCCGATGCGATGCGTCTGGCCTTCCATCAGGCGCCGATACGCCGAGGGGAAACCCGGCACGCGGCTGCGGTAGTTGCTGCGCCGCTGCTCGAGCAGAGAAAGCCTTTCACCCGCGGCCCCGTTTCGCTTGAACATCGCCAAGGTATTATCGTAGCCGTATCCCGCCTGACCTTCGCGCATCGCGTGAGCCGCGAAATACTCACCTTGCGGCATCCAGAACTCGGCGCCGGCGCGCTCGACGAGCCACGACGCGAGACCGGCGTGGTCGGGGTGATGGTGCGTGACGATGAGGCGGCTCACGGGGCGCCCCGCGATGCGTTTGGCGAATATCCGCTCCCAGAGAGCGCGCGTCGTGTCATCGCCGATGCCGCAATCGACGAGGGTCCATCCGGCCGCACCGTCAACTTCGTCCTCGAGCAACCACAAATTAATGTGGTCGAGCGCGAACGGCAGAGGCATTCGCACCCAATGCACTCCTGGTGCGATCTCGATCGCTTCGCCGCCCGTCGGCGGCGCGGACTGAGGATATTCGAGGATGGATTCCGGAGTCATTCGTGGGATGCAGGGGTTCTTTCGGACTTTGCCGGGAGTAGAATTGCGCTTTCCCGCTCGTAAGGGCGGGGATTCTCCCAGATTATGGATAAGGACGCTACAGACTCCTCGATCACGCCCGTGAGCGACCCCATTGAAAACTGTTCGATTGGGGATCTCGCACGCGAGTTTGACGTCACGCTGCGGACCATTCGATTCTACGAGGACGAGGGCCTGCTCTCGCCCCGGCGCGAGGGCAGCCGACGCATCTACTCCAAGCGCGACCAGGTGCGCCTGAAGCTGATCCTGCGCGGCAAGCGGCTCGGCTTTTCGCTGGCGGACGTGCGCGAGATGATCGAGCTCTACGATTCCGCGCCCGACGAGCGGCCTCAATTGGAGAAATTCGTCGCGTCGCTCTCCGCGCGCCGCGTGCAACTCGAACGCCAAAGTGCGGAGATCGAGGAGGTGCTCGGGGAGATTCGCGCCTTTGAGCGCCAGGCGCGCAAGCTTCTTAACGCCGCCCGGGGCGGGAAGCGCCGTGCCGCCGCGTGAACCCGCCGGACGGTGTTGACGTTAACGTTAACGTCAAGTAGAGTTTTGGCTCCCCGTAGGTCTCGCATGGACCGCGCTCAGAATCTCCCCAAAGGTACACCGCCGACGCTGCCCGGGCTGCGCTTTCGCCTGGGTGACGATATCGACATGCTGCGCAATACGGTGCAGAGCTTCGCCGCCGCCGAGATCGCGCCGCGCGCGGCCGAGATCGACCGCTCCAACCAATTTCCCATGGACCTCTGGAAAAAGATGGGAGGCTTGGGCTTGCTCGGCATCACGGTCGGGGACGCGTACGGCGGCGCTGCGATGGGTTACGCCGCCCACATCGTCACGATGGAGGAGATCAGCCGGGCTTCGGCATCGGTAGGCCTTTCCTACGGCGCGCATTCCAATCTCTGCGTCAACCAGATCGCGAGAAACGGCAGCGAGGCGCAGAAGCGCAAATACCTGCCGAAGCTCATTTCAGGCGAATGGGTCGGGGCGCTCGCCATGTCCGAGGCGGGCTCCGGCTCGGACGTCGTCTCGATGAGAACCCGGGCCGAATACAGGAAGGGCAAGTTCATCCTGAGCGGCGGCAAGATGTGGATCACCAACGGCCCGGACGCCGACGTCCTCGTTGTTTACGCCAAGACCGACTCCAACGCCGGTCCCTCATCTTCGAAAGCAGGAATCTCCGCCTTCATCGTCGAAAAAGGCTTCAGGGGTTTTTCCACTGCACAAAAACTCGACAAATTGGGTATGCGCGGCTCGAACACCTCCGAGCTGGTGTTTCAGGACTGCGAGATTCCGGAGGAGAATCTGCTTTCCGAGGTCGGGCAGGGCGTGAATGTGCTGATGTCCGGCCTGGATTACGAGCGCGCAGTACTCGCCGGCGGCCCCTTGGGCATCATGCAGGCCTGCATGGACGTGGTCGTGCCGTACGTACATGAGCGTAAGCAATTCGGCCAGCCGATCGGGGAGTTCCAGCTGATGCAGGGCAAGCTTGCCGACATGTACACCACGCTGAACGCCTGCCGCGCCTACGTGTACGCGGTCGGCCAGGCGCTCGACCGCGGCGACTCCACGGGAGCAAGCGCCCGCAAGGACGCCGCCGGCGCCATTCTCTACGCAGCGGAGAAAGCGACCTGGATGGCGGGCGAGGCGATCCAGTGTTTGGGCGGCAACGGCTATATCAATGACTACCCCACCGGACGCCTGTGGCGCGACGCCAAGCTCTACGAAATCGGAGCGGGGACATCCGAAATCCGCCGCTGGCTTATCGGTCGTGAACTTTTTGCCGAAACAAACTGAACGTCCTCTGGAGGTGTTCCATGCTGAATGATCCCGTTGTCATCGTCTCCGCCGCCCGCACGCCGCTGGGCGCGTTTCAAGGCGAGCTCAAAGACTTTACCGCGGCGCAGCTCGGCGCGGCCGCGATCCGCGCGGCGGTCGAGCGCTCTGGGCTCAAGCCCGAACAGGTACAGGAAGTGATCATGGGCTGCGTGCTGCCCGCCGGTCAGGGACAGGCGCCGGCGCGCCAGGCGGCGCTCGGCGCCGGGCTCCCCTTGTCGACCGGCTGCACGACGGTGAACAAGATGTGCGGTTCGGGCATGAAAGCGGCGATGTTTGCGCATGACCTGCTTTCCGCGGGTACGAACGACATCATGGTCGCGGGCGGCATGGAATCGATGACCAACGCCCCGTACCTGCTCCCCAAGGCGCGCTCGGGCTATCGGATGGGCCACCAGCAGGTGATCGACCACATGTTTCTCGACGGTCTGGAAGACGCCTACGCAAGGGACGAGAAAGGCGGGGGAAAATTGATGGGCAGTTTCGCCGAGGATTGCGCGGCGAAATACAGCTTCACCCGCGCGGAGCAGGACAAATTTGCCATCGCCTCCCTTGAGCGCGCGCAGAGCGCGAACAAGAACGGCGCTTTCGCATGGGAAATTACGCCCCTCGCAATAAAGGCGGGCAAGAACGAGCGCTTCATAGAGCAGGACGAGCAGCCGTTCAAGGCCAACTTCGAAAAAATACCGACGCTGAAACCCGCCTTCCGCAAGGACGGCACGGTGACCGCGGCGAATTCGAGCTCGATTTCAGACGGCGCGGCGGCGCTCGTGATGATGCGCCGTTCCACCGCCGACAAGCTGGGCCTCGCGCCCCTCGCAACAGTGGTCGCCCACAGCACGCATTCGCATGAACCGGGCTGGTTCACGACCGCCCCGGTGGGTGCGATCAAGAAATTGTTCGACGCTACCGGCTGGACCTCCGGCAAGGTCGATCTCTACGAGATCAACGAAGCCTTTGCGGTGGTCACGTTGGCCGCGATGAAGGAACACGGCCTCGCGCACGACCGCGTCAACGTCCACGGCGGCGCCTGCGCGCTCGGCCACCCGATCGGCGCGTCGGGCGCGCGCATCCTCGTCACCCTCATCGGCGCTCTCAGGAAAACCGGCGGCCGGCGCGGCGTTGCGACTCTTTGCATCGGCGGGGGCGAAGCGACGGCCATGGCGATCGAACTGGTTTAGGGCGCGGGACAGGCCGAACATGCCGAACCCGATCGAGTTCTATTTCGACTTCTCCTCACCCTACGGTTACATCGCAAGCGAAAAAATCGACGCGCTCGCGGCGAAACACGGCCGCGAGGTGACCTGGCGGCCGATTCTTCTCGGCGTCGTGTTCAAGACGACCGGCGGGCAGCCCCTGCCCTCCATCCCTCTGAAGGGCGCGTACTCGGCGCGGGACATTGCGCGCACGGCGAAATTTCACGGCGTCGAATACCGTCCGCCCTCGGTCTTTCCGATTTCGTCGATTTCGCCCTGCCGCGCCTTCTATTGGCTGGACGCAGAGGACCCGAAGCGCGCCAAGGCGCTCGCCAGGGCGCTCTACCGAGCCTATTTTGTCGACAACATCGACATTTCAAGCGTGGAGGGCACCGTCGCCGTGTGCGCGAAGCTCGGCTTGGGCGCGGATGAGCTTCGCGGCGCACTCGCCGATCAGGCAGTCAAGGACCGCTTGCGGACCGAGGTCGAAAAGGCGATCGCGCGCGGAGCGTTCGGCTCGCCCTACATCATCATCGATGGCGAGCCCTTCTGGGGCTCGGACCGGCTGGATCAGATCGATCGCTGGCTACAGACGGGCGGCTGGTAAAGCTTCCCGAGTCCTTCAACAACTGAACGATGGCAGAATACCTGCTCTACGGCTTTGCCCAATCCGGCAATTGTTATAAGCCCGCCCTCTACTTGGAGCTGGCCGGAGCGGACTGGAAAGCGAGATTCGTCGACTACTTCAACGGCGAGACTCGAACGCCCGAGTACCGCGAGATCAACGTCATGGGCGAGGCGCCGGTGCTGGAGCACGGCAGCGTGCGCCTGTCCCAGTCGGGGGTGATTCTCGACTACCTGGTCGAGCGCTTCGGACGCTACGGGTGGAGCGACGATGTCCAGCGGCGCGAGATCCTGCGCTGGCTGCTGTGGGACAACCACAAGCTCACGAGCTACACCGCCACCTACCGATTTCTGCGGGTGCTGGCTTCCGATCCGGACAAGGCAGTGACGGAGGAGTTTCGCAAGCGCTCAGAAGGCGCCTGGAAAGTGCTCGACGCGCATCTCGGCGCTCGGCCGTACATCGTCGGAAACAAGCTCACGATCGCGGACCTGTCGGCGTGCGGCTATCTTTTCTTCGACGACGAGCTGGCGGTCGACTGGAACCGCTATCCGGGAATCCGAGACTGGCTGGCGCGCATTCGCGGCGAGTCGCGCTGGAAGCATCCCTACGAGCTGCTTCCCGGCCATCCCATTCCGGGACGGAAATAGGACCGCGATGCCGGCAATCCGAAGCAAGCTCAATCCGCGCTCTGAGGAATTCCAGGCGAACGCCGGGGCGATGGCGGCACGGGTCGCCGAATTGCGCGCGAAGGTCGAGCGCAGCGCCGCTGGCGGCGACGAATCGGCGCGAGCAAAACACCAGGCACGCGGAAAACTGCTCCCTCGAGAGCGCCTGCGCCTCCTCCTCGACCCGGGTTCGCCGTTCCTCGAGCTTTCGCAACTTGCTGCACTGGGCATGTACGAGGACGAGGCGCCGGGCGCCGGCATCATTACGGGCGTCGGCCGCGTCTCGGGCGAGGAGTGCATGGTGGTCGTGAACGACGCCACGGTGAAGGGTGGGACCTACTATCCGATGACGGTTAAAAAGCATCTGCGTGCGCAGGAGATTGCCCTGCAGAATCGGCTCCCCTGCCTGTACCTCGTCGATTCCGGTGGCGCATTCCTTCCGGAGCAGGACAATGTCTTTCCAGACCGCGACCACTTCGGCCGCATCTTCTACAACCAGGCGATGATGTCGGCCGAGCGCATCCCGCAGATCGCCGCGGTAATGGGCTCGTGCACCGCCGGCGGCGCCTACGTGCCGGCGATGTCCGACGAAACGATCATCGTTCGTGGGCAGGGTACGATTTTTCTCGGCGGCCCGCCGCTCGTTAAGGCGGCCACCGGAGAGATCGTTTCTCCGGAGGAGCTCGGCGGAGCTGAAGTGCACACCCGGCAATCGGGCGTGGCCGACCATTACGCGCAAAACGACGCCCATGCTCTGGCGATCGCCCGCACCATCGTCGCCAACCTCAACCGGACGAAGAACCCGGGGCTCGTCGTGCGCGAGCCGGCCGAGCCGCTTTATCCTGCCGATGAGCTTCACGGCGTGATCCCGACCGACACGCGCAAGCCCTACGATGTGCGCGAGGTGATCGCCCGCATCGTCGACGCGAGCGAATTCGACGAATTCAAGCAGGACTACGGCGTGACCCTGGTCACCGGCTTCGCGCGGATTTGGGGTTATCCGGTCGGCATCGTCGCAAACAACGGCATCCTGTTTTCCGAATCGGCCCTGAAGGGCGCGCACTTCATCGAGCTGTGCAGCCAACGGGGGATTCCGCTTCTTTTCCTTCAGAACATCACCGGCTTCATGGTGGGAAAGAAATACGAGGCAGGCGGCATCGCCAAGGACGGCGCCAAGATGGTGACGGCGGTTTCCTGTGCGCGCGTGCCTAAGTTCACCGTAATCATCGGCGGATCTTTCGGAGCCGGCAACTACGGCATGTGCGGCCGCGCGTTCGGACCCCGTTTCCTTTGGATGTGGCCCAACGCGCGCATCTCGGTGATGGGCGGGCAGCAGGCGGCCTCGGTCCTCGCCACGGTCAAGCGCGACGGGATCGAGGCGAGTGGCGGGACATGGAGCAAGGAAGAGGAAGAGGCGTTCAAGCGCCCGATTCTCGATCAGTACGAGCGCCAGGGACATCCCTACTACGCGACCGCGCGGCTTTGGGACGATGGCTTGATCGCGCCGGAAGAAACTCGCCGAACGCTCGCGCTTGCCATCTCGGCTTCGCTCAACGCGCCTATCGAAGAGACGCGGTTCGGTGTCTTTCGGATGTAGGAATTGACACCATGACCTACGAAACCATCGAAATCCAGACCGGCAACGGCGTCGCCGTCCTTTGGCTCAACCGGCCCGAGGTGCGCAA
Organism: uncultured Enterobacteriaceae bacterium; assembly: GCA_964430565.1. Lineage (GTDB taxonomy): Bacteria > Pseudomonadota > Gammaproteobacteria > Burkholderiales > SG8-39 > VBDM01. The sequence continues at coordinate 101,938 of CAYSFD010000005.1, read as the reverse complement.
CGCCTTCGATGAAACCATGATCGCAGAACTCACCCGCGCCTTTGGCGAGCTTGAAGCCGATTCCGCGGCGCGCGTGGTCGTGCTCGCGGGCCGCGGCAAGGTGTTCTGCGCCGGCGCCGACTTGAACTGGATGAAGAGAACGGGCGAGATGGACTTCGAGGGAAATCGGAACGACGCGATGACCTTCGGCCTCATGCTCAGGCGGCTGCATGCCCTGAAGAAGCCGACGGTAGCACGCGTGCACGGCGCCGCCTTTGCGGGCGCCATGGGGTTGATCGCCGCCTGCGATATTGCCGTCGCCTCTACCGACACCGAGTTCTCAGTCACCGAAGTGCGCCTGGGCCTGACGCCGGCGACCATCAGTCCCTACGTTCTCGCGGCGATGGGCGAGCGCGCCGCCCGCCGCTATTTCCTTACCGCAGAGCGCTTTCTTGCGGCGGAAGCCCATCGGATCGGGTTCGTGCACGAACTGGTGCCGACCGAGGAGTTGGATATCGCCGTCAACGCGATTCTTGGCCAGCTCCTTAAGGGCGCGCCAGGGGCGCAGGCGGTAACCAAGGACCTGATACGCTCGGTCGTAAGCAGGCCGATAACACCCGATCTGATTAGCGACATGGCTGGCCGCATCGCCCGCGCACGGGCGTCCGAAGAAGGCAGAGAGGGTGTGCGCGCCTTCCTCGAGAAGCGCTCGCCGGCCTGGCTGCAGGAGGCGAATCAGGTGAAAGAAAAGGACGCAGGGAGAAAGAAATAGAGCGAGTCCTGTGTTCGCGAAGATCCTGATCGCCAACCGCGGCGAGATCGCCTGCCGTGTGATGAGAACCGCGCGGCGCATGGACATCCGGTCCGTCGCCGTGTATTCGGACGCCGACGCGCAATCGCGCCACGTCGCGCTCGCCGACGAAGCGTTTCGCATCGGGCCGCCTGAGCCAAAGGACAGTTACTTGAGCGGCGAGCGCATCATCGACGTGGCGAAGCGCTCGGGCGCTTCGGCCATCCACCCCGGCTACGGTTTCCTTTCGGAGAACGCGGAGTTCGCCGAGCGCTGCGAGCGTGCGGGTATCACATTCATCGGTCCGCCTCCGAAGGCGATCGCCGCGATGGGCGACAAGTCCGCGGCGAAAGCGATCATGGAAAGTGCCGGTGTCCCGATCGTGCCCGGTTATCACGGTGGCAATCAAGCCCCAGACTTTCTTCTCCAGGAAGCCGAGCACATCGGTTTTTCCGTGCTCATCAAAGCTGCTGCCGGCGGCGGCGGCAAAGGCATACGCGTGGTTGAGCGCACGGCGGACTTCTCCACGGCGCTCGCTGCCTGCCGGCGCGAAGCGTCTTCGGCTTTCGGCGACGAGCGCGTGCTGCTGGAAAAATACCTCGAACGTCCGCGACACATCGAGATCCAGGTGTTTGCCGACCGGCACGGCGGCTGCATTCACCTTTTCGAGCGCGACTGCTCGATGCAGCGGCGCCATCAGAAAGTGCTCGAAGAGGCGCCGGCTCCGGGCATGAGCGAAACGCTCCGCCGCAGGATGGCCGAAGCCGCCGTGGCGGCGGCCAAGGCGGTCGGTTACGTGGGCGCGGGAACGGTCGAGTTTCTCGTCGATCGTGCGGGCGCGTTCTTTTTCATGGAGATGAACACGCGGCTGCAGGTCGAGCATCCCGTTACCGAAATGATCACCGGCCTCGATCTGGTGGAGTGGCAGATTCGGGTCGCCGCGGGGGAAAAGCTGCCGCTTACCCAGAAGAACCTGCGTATCAACGGCCACGCCATCGAGGCGCGCATCTATGCCGAGGATCCGAACCGGGACTTCCTTCCCGCCCCCGGGCGCGTCGAGCATCTGGTCCTGCCTCAGGAATCCGAGCACGTGCGCGTGGAGACGGGCGTTCGGGCCGGCGACGAGATCACCGCTTACTACGATCCCATGATCGCGAAGCTCATCGTCTGGGACCACGACCGGTCAAAGGCGATCGACCGCCTGCGCGAGGCACTAGGCGAGTTCGAGATCGCGGGCGTGACTTCCAATCTCGGGTTTCTTTTCCGGCTCGTGCAGAACCAGGATTTTGTCCGCCCCGATCTCGATACGGGCCTGATCGAGCGCCATCGCGAAGAACTGCTGGCGTCGCCCGGGCCGACTGGCGAGGAAGCGCTTGCGCTCGCAAGCTTGACGGCCCTGTCGCAGCTCGACGAGCGACAGCGCTCGAGCGACCCCTTTTCGCCGTGGGGCCTCGCCGACGGTTGGCGCCTGAACCAGGACAATCATCACGTCCTCGTCTTCCAGGAAGGCGAACGCGAATACGCGATCACTGTGCGCCGCCAACGCGAGAGTTTTGAACTCGACCTTGGCGGCAGACCGCTTTCTGTGAAGCGCTACAGTCGCGACGGCCGCAAACTGACAGTACAGCTCGGCGATGCCACCGTCTCGGGCAGCGTGGTCCGTCTGGGCAACCGCTTCGATGTATTCCTTCCCGGCAAGCACCACACTCTACAACTGTACGACCCGCTGCTTCAGGAGCTGGAGCTGGAAGCGCATGCCGGTGGCCTCATGGCCCCGATGCCCGGCAAGGTCGTCGCGATTCTCGTCGAGACGGGCGTACGGGTCGAGAAGGGCGCGACCCTGCTGATTCTCGAAGCGATGAAAATGGAGCACACGATCAAGGCGCCGGATCGAGGCCGCGTCGCCCGGATCCTTTATCGGGTCGGAGAACAGGTAGTCGAAGGGGCCGAGCTGATCGATTTCGAGGCTGAAGCATGAGCCTGCCGCGCAAAGTGAGAATCGTCGAAGTGGGCCCGCGCGACGGCCTGCAGAACGAAGCGAGGGACGTTCCCACTTCGGTCAAGATCGAGCTTATCCACCGGCTCGCCGACGCGGGACTTCCCGCGATCGAAGCGACCGCATTTGTATCTCCGAAGTGGGTGCCGCAGATGGCTGACCATGCGGAGGTAATGGCGGGCATCGAGAAAAGATCCGGCGTCGCTTATCCCGTGCTCGTGCCCAACATGAAGGGCTTCGAGGCCGCGCGCGAGGCGGGCGCGGAGGAGATCGCCGTGTTCGGCGCCGCATCGGAGATCTTCAGCCGGAAAAACATCAACTGCAGCATCGCAGAGAGCATGGAGCGCTTCGCCCTCATCATCGAAGCCGCGCGGGCGAGAAAAATGCGCGTGCGCGGCTACATCTCCTGCGTGATCGGCTGCCCCTACGAAGGCGAGGTCAAGCCCAAGGCGGTCGCTGGGGTGGCGGGAAAACTCTATAAGATGGGCTGCTACGAGGTCTCGCTCGGCGACACCATCGGCGTGGGAACGCCACGGAAGGTCCGCGCGATGATCGAGGCCGTTGCAAAAAAGGTTCCGATCGGCAAGCTCGCCGGTCACTACCACGATACCTACGGGCAGGCGCTGGCGAATATCTACGCCTCGCTCGAGGCAGGCGTGAAGACTTTCGACAGCTCGGTGGCGGGCCTCGGCGGATGTCCTTACGCCAAAGGTGCGACCGGCAATGTCGCGACCGAGGACGTGATCTACATGCTCGACGGCCTCGGCATCGAGACCGGCGTCGATCTCGAGAAGCTCTTCCGCGCGGGGCAGTTCATCTGCAAGGCGCTCGGCCGCGAGCCGGCCTCGAGGGTGGCGCGCGCCCTAGCGGCGAAGCTAGTCGCATGAGCGAGGACGACCGGCCAAGCGGCGTCCCGTCGCCTTGCATCGACGTGTGCAAGATGAATCCGCAGACGCAGCTTTGCGAAGGCTGCTTTCGCACCCTCGATGAGATCGCCGCCTGGTCGGCCTTGAGCGACAGGGAAAGAAGCGTAGTGCTGGCGCAATTGCCCTCGAGACGGACGGTTCGTTGAAACTGCCCGAAAGCATCCAGGTCATCGAGCGCGGCTGGCTCTCGGCAAACAACGTCGTGCTGCACCAGCGCGGGGAGGCGGTGGTGGTCGATTCAGGCTACGGCGCGCACGCGGCGCAGACGGTGGCGCTCGTCGAACGCGCCCTCTCGGGGAAAAGGCTCGCGCGGCTGGTCAATACCCATTGCCATTCCGATCACATGGGCGGCAACGCGGCTATCCAGAGGAAGTTCGGATGCAGGACCAGCATCCCGGCGGGCGAGGCGCCGATTATCGACGGGTGGGACGAGCGGGCGCTGTTCCTCGCGATCGCCGACCAGCGCGCCGAGCGCTTTCTCTATGACGACACGTTTCGCGACGGCGAGGCGCTGCAGATGGGCGGGCTCGAATGGCGGGTGATCGCCGCGCCCGGCCACGACACTCACGCGGTGATGTTCTATTCGCCCGAGGCGCGAGTCCTGATTTCGGGCGACGCGCTCTGGGAAAACGGCTTCGGTGTGGTCTTCCCGCAGCTCTTCGGCCGCGACACGGCCCTCGCGGAAACGCGCGCGACCCTGGAGGCGATCGCGCGGCTCGAGGTCGACACCGTCATTCCCGGTCACGGCCGGCCCTTCAGCGGGGCCGGCGCCGCGCTCGAGCGCGCGTTCTATCGCCTGGAGGGATACGAGGAGGACATCACGCGCCTGGCGCGCCACTGCGCCAAGGTGATGCTTTCTTTTTCGCTGCTGGAGAAACGCTCGATGCCGCTCGCCGAGCTGCCGGCCTACGTCGCGCGCGTGCCCATCCTCGCCGAGATCAACTCGCGCTACCTCGGCATGAGGCCGGCGGAGATGGCGCAATGGCTGGTCAACGAACTGGAGCGCGCCGGCGCGGCCGGGCGGGAGGAGGGATTGCTGGTGGCGAGGGGGCAGTAAATGCGGCGGTTAGAGGGCAACGGCTATCGAAATACCAAGGTGGTCGTGATACACTACAGAAACTCTGTATCACACACGAGGCTTGCCGTGCCCAAATCACTCCGCTTGGGAACCGAACTGGAAAAAGCGCTCGACCGCTACTGCGCCGAGACCGGGGAAACGACGAGCGACGTCATTCGTCAGAGTGTGACGGCGTATATCGTGCGTCGGCAGCGCAAGCGACGCGCGCCCTCCGCGTGGGATCTGGGCAAGGATTTGTTCGGATCCGACCGCTCACCGGCCGGACAGGGCAACGTATCGGGCCACGTCAAGACACTGATCCGCTCGAAGCTTCGTGCGAAGTATCATCGTTGACACTGGGCCGCTCGTCGCACTGTTCCATGCCCGCGATGAGCACCACGAGGCGGCCAAGGCGGTCCTTGAGTCAAACCCGGCTGCATTGGTAAGTACCTGGTCCGTAGTCACGGAAGCCTGTCACTTCCTTGGGCGGGACGGAAGGCGTGCGTTGCTCACCTTCATCCGGCGCGGCGCATTGCGCCTGGAAGCCCTATCCGTCGAGGACGTGCCGAACCTCGATGCGCTGCTCGAACGCTACCACCGGATGGATTTTGCCGACGCCACGCTCGTGCTGATCGCCGAAAAGACCGGGATCACGGAGATATTCACGATAGACCGGCGCGACTTCGAGGCGTACCGGACGCGTTCCGGCCGCAGATTCAGGCTGCTGCTGGCGTAGCACCCTCTGCGTTTCCGCTGACGAACTAGGGGGCGAGCGAGGAGGACATCACGGGCCTTGCGCGCCACTCGCCAAGGTGATGCTCGCTCAAGCTCCAGTTGCGCTACGCAAAGCGCCCCCAATAAATGCTGCTAAGACGAAAGCTACAATACCAAGCGCGGACCCTATTAGAGCGCCGTGCCAACCCTTACGGCCACGCCGCTTCCACCAAAGATAGAAGAGAAGGCCGGTCCAAAGCATTGAACCAGGTCCAGTTTGTGGATTGACGCTTTGTCCCGCGAAAGCGGGGAGGAACATGGCAGCGTAAGTGCCTACGAGCAAGACAGCTACGATGTAGAGCCAAATTGTCCTGGGTTTCTTGACATTGGTAGCGACAGTGGACGCTTCGGTCGATTTCTGCGTCACGTCGGCGCTAATAAGCTTGCCGCACCCAGAGCAGAACTTGGCGTCGTCTGCCACCAACGTACCGCATTGAGGGCAATACATAATGGCACCCCTAATTTGATTGCGAGACAATTATTTATTTCTTTGTGTAGTACAGGTCTGCGAGGTCATTTTCAAAGTCCGCCGTCCAGTGCGATCCATGTCCAGCTTCATAGCGACGGCCCTTACCTGATGCCGAGTGGAGCACGACTACCTGACGACGAATTGATGCCACTCCAACACCCAGCGGCTCCTGTTCCGCTTTGATCAGGAACTCGTCTAGCGACATGCGGTAACGTGCGCACGCAGCGGTGATGTCCTCAAGTTCGTCGTTAGGAAAAAGATTTAGTGGAATGGTGCCCATATCCCCTCGTCGTATGGGTATGCCTCGCGACCGTCTAGCACTTTCTTCGCGGCGAGCACCGAGTGAGCACATCTGTGCCCGTCTGAGCGGTCGCTGGCAACGAGGACATGGGCGTTGCAACTAGGACAGTTACTGTTGGGTCGCATGGCGATGTTAGTCCTGCATCTTGCGTAGTCTGTCCGCTCTTTTGCGCGTGATATCGGAGAACTGATGATCGCATTTGGCGCATTTCCAAACGATATTTCGCTTTCTACGGCGTTTCGCGTAAGCATCGTGCCCGACGTATTCGACGCGGTCGCTGTCGCACTTAGGACAGAGAGGAGTGGCCAATGTGGTTAAGGGCATGCGCGCTACCAGGAACCGAACGTTGCCTTCAGCCCAGCGCTTCAGCGCGCCAGCTGCGACGTGTTGTTGGGCAGCACATAGCGCTTACGTCAAAAGTTGCGCAAAAAATGTAATGAGCGGGTTCACAATTGGCAAGTCTCCGAGCCTAACCGCGACGACAATTGCTCCGCAGACGAGTAGCAATAGGAAGAAAAAGAAGCGTGCGAGTGCGGAAATACCCTTGATGCTACGATGATCTCCAGATACTACTTCTCCCTCGAGACGAGCAGCAGACTTCAGTAAGGGGTCTCGGGACAAATAAAGATGTACTACAAGTCCGACTACCCCGCCGAGAAAACCGCCAACGACTAAGGCCGCCGCGAGCATGAGACGCGACTCAACGGTAGCGTGATCGCTTGACGGAAGGAAAAACATCGCCACGAGCGCACCACCGAAAAGAAAAATGGGATCGACCTCAACGGAGCGTCTGACGATCAGAGTTCCAATCTTAGTGATCGCGTAACCTCCAATAGAAATCAGCGCGAAAACCGCGAGGGTGCCGACCAGCCAAATCAATTGGCTTACTAGATCTGTCATTTTTTCTTTGAACTGGCCCTGCTTGCAGAGCGACATTCCTTCCGGTTTGCGTGGAAGAAAACCCCGAACGTTTCTGGAGCGACCGCTTTGATGCCTACAACGAATTCATCCGTGATCGGTTCGCGACAATGCGCACACAGAAATACCTTCCGCACTAGATCTGATACTCCCTCGACTCCTTGTCTCGCAGCTTGCACCTTTACCGCTCGCGCCACCTCTGGATCAAGAAACATCGATACCTTTACCTTTTCCGACATTGGCTTCCACCTCTTAAAGCAGAAGTGTCAATGGTGACATACGTGTCAGTCTCGCGTCAAGACCTGAGGCGCCTCAGGCTGAGTAGAGCCGTGATCGCAATGTAGTCGTGGATCCGCGAAGGATCAGCCTTCCCGATCAGTAACCGCCTCGCTGATGTTCACGACCGCCGTCGCGCGCTCCAGGTCGCAATTTCGCGGTCGGCCCGCCGCACCGATCCGCTCAACGAATCGCCTGAAACGCGGCCGACCAGATCGACCGGTTCGCGCGCGACGGTGCCGCGGGGCAGCGCAAGCCGGATCTCGTCGCCACGGAGCCTTCCTGCCGAAATGGGCGCGGCGGCGTTACCGGGTACCCGCACGGATCCGGACACCATCTGGTATTGCTGCTCAAGCTTGAGCTCGAGCGGAACTTTGCTTGTCCTTCTGCCAATCTTGATTTCCAGTTCCCACGCCCCTTCGACCTTCGCCGGAACGATCCAGAGATACACCGTGCTTTCCTTGCGCGCTCCGACCGTTTTGTCGGGCGCGGGAATCGTCTCCTCCACCTCGGGACGCCAAAGCCCCATGCCGTAGTCGTGGGAGACCACTCGCGTGCCTGCCTTCAGCTCCGCGAGGATCTTCGGGCGCAGCACCATGTTGACGTCGGGCAAGAGGTACAGCGTGAGCACGTCCGCTTCGCGAAAATCGGTCTTGAACAAGTCCTGCTGGAGGAATCTGATGCGATCCGCGACGCCGGCGCGGCGCGCTTCTTCATTCGATCTCTCCACGAGGCGCGGGTTGAGCTCGACGCCAAAGCCGTGCGCGCCGTACTTCTGCGCGGCCGTGATCATGATGCGCCCATCCCCCGAGCCGAGATCGATGACCCTGTCGCCGGGTTTTACCTCCGCGAGCTCGAGCATGCGGTTGACGACGACCTGCGGCGTCGGTACGTACGGCGTGTCGAGATCCTTCTCCTGGACTTGCGCGGGAACGTCCCAAGCGCCGAACAACAGCGTCGCGAGCGCCAGAATTCCAATTCCTTTGCATCTTTCAAGTACCGACACAGATCTCACCTTGACCGCCTCCTAGATCACTCCGCTGTCACGCAGGGTATCGATTTGTGCCTTGTCGTATCCGACTTCGCGCAGGATTTCATCCGCGTGCTCGCCGGGTTCGGGCGCCGCGCGCGAGATCGTAAACTCGAATTCGCTGAACTTGACGGGAGGCGCGAGCTGCGTCAGGCCCTCTTGCGCGACGACCATGCCGCGCGCCCTAACCTGCGCGTCCTCGAGGGTCTCCTCCATCCTGAGCACCGGACTCACGCAGCAATCCGCGCCGGAGAAAAACTCGCTCCATTCGCGCTGCGTTCGCGTGGCAAAGATCGCCGCGACTCGATCCTTCACCGGCCGCGCGTCTTCGCCGTAGACCAGATGCTTCCCCTTCAACTCCGGGCAGCCGAGTATATCGCAGAGCGTCTCCCAGAATTTCCTCTCCAGCGCCCCCACCGCCATGTAGCGCCCGTCACGGGTCCTGTAGAGGTTGTAGCAAGGCAGCCCGCCGTCGAGCATGCTCGTGCCACGGCCGGGCGTTTTTCCGTGCTCTAGAAATCCCAACAGGGGAAGGACCGCATGCGCCAACACCGCGTCGGTCATGGCGACATCGACATGGCGGCCACGCCCGCAGGATCTCGCGTCGATCAGCGCGGCAAGGATCCCCATCGCCGGCGTCAAGGCACCACCGAGCAGATCGGCGATCTGGAAATTCGGCACAACCGGCGCTTCCGAAGTCCCGATCTGGTCGCCGACGCCGGCGTACCCGAGATAGTTGATATCGTGGCCGGCACGGTCCGCGTAGGGCCCGTCCTGCCCGTAACCGGTGATCGAGCAGTACACGATGCGCGGATTGATTGCAGCGAGGGCGTCGTAGCCCAAGCCGAGCTTCGCCATGACTCCTGGACGGAAGCCTTCGACGAGGACATGGGCGACCTTTGCAAGCCGCTGGAAAACCTCGCGTCCTTGCGGGCGCTTCAGGTCGAGCCGGATCGCGCGCTTGTTGCGATTGACCAATCGGAAAAGAAAGGACATCCCGCGGGCGTAGTCCCCCGCTTGCGTGTCCTCGATCTTGATGACGTCCGCGCCCATGTCGGCGAGGTGTAACGTCGCCATGGGGCCGGGAAGCAGCCGCGTCAGATCCAGGACCCGAATTCCGGAAAGAGGTTTCGCACGCAAGCTACATGACCGTAGCGTTGGGCTTCTTCGCCCACCCGGCACCCATGTTAGAAAAGCTCAATCTTACCTTCGGCCATAGTCACCGGCTCGAGCTTGCCTTCGGCGATAAGCTTTTCGTAGCAACAGACCTGGTTGCGGCCGTGATTCTTGGCGTAGTAGAGCGCCTTGTCGGCGCACATCACGATCTTGTCCACGTCGCGCTCCGCGCTGACCACCGTGACCCCGATGCTCACCGTTTTGGGTTCAAGCTGGGGAAACGAGTACGCCTCGACCCCGGCGCGGAAACGATCGAGCAAGCGCTCGGCGTTTTCCAGCCCGACGTTGACCAACACCACGGCAAACTCCTCGCCGCCATAGCGGAACAGCAGGTCGTCGTGGCGAAACGACCGGACCATGAGGCGCGCGAACAGCAACAACACTTCGTCGCCATAGAGGTGGCCGAAACGGTCGTTGACTTTCTTGAAGAAATCGATATCGAGCAACGCAAAGCAATGGTGGCGCGTCTCGGACTCGTCAGAGGTGCGCCGAACCGTCCTCCCGCGCGACGCGATCCGCCTCATACGCTCAGGAAATGACTGGCGATTGTAGAGCCCCGTCAGCGGGTCGACCTCGCCGCGCGAAAGTAAGAATAGTTGATTGCTGTAGACCCGCAGAAACTTGTCAAGCAGGGCGTGCGACGCCGTACCGTCGCGCAGGCCCTCGAGCACGAGCAACCCCTGGACATAATGCATACCAAAGATCGGAAACACGACACGCAGGCCGCCGACGGTGTCCTTGCTGACGGGACCCTGGGTGTGCACGCAGGAGAGCAAATCGCCATCCTCGCTGAGAGGACGCGGTTTTTCGCCGTCCGACCCGATTGGGTTGAACACCATCGCGTTCTGAAGGTTGCTCTCGTTGAATTCCGTGACGCGATTGTCGTTGGAGAGGGCAAGCAGTCGCACTTGCTGCGCCGGGACGTTCGCGCGCACAGTCCTCAGCAGCGCGGCCGCAAGCGCCTGAGGATCGCGATGCCGGGTCAGTTCGACGATCGCGTCGAGATAGCGGCCAAGCTCCGACGCCGAGATCGAGGTTGTCGTTGCGTCCATGGTTTCCTGCTATTCAGCAGACCTTTCTCCACCAGGCAACTGCTCATTCATATTTCTTCGCATCCTCGATCACCTTGCCGTCGTTCGTCAGCTCTCCCGGCTTTCTGAACGCGACTTCACCGCGCAGCTTGGTGATCTCGCGCACCGACGCTTCGATCGCCGCTTTCAGCGCATCGCTTGCCGCCGCGACTTCGCAATGCAGCGTCATCCGATCGATCTTCCCCGGGTTGTCGACGACGAGCCTCGCTTTGGTGATTTCCGCGTGCCGCTTTACCACCTCGGCCACCTGCGAGGGATGGACGAACATCCCCTTCACCTTCGTCATCTGATCGGCGCGGCCGAGCCAGCCGCGGATACGCGTGTTGGTGCGGCCGCAGGCACTCGCGCCGGGCAGGATCGCGGAAAGATCGCCGGTCCCGAATCGGATCAAAGGGTAGTCCGCGTTGAAAGTGGTGACGACCACCTCGCCGACTTCGCCGTCGGATACGGGATCACCGGTGCCGGGACGCACGATCTCGAGTATCAAGCCTTCGTCGAGAATCATCCCCTCCAACGCCTCCGACTCATAGGCGATCGAGCCGAGGTCCGCCGAAGCGTAGGACTGCAGCACGCGGATTCCGCGCTCGCCCATGGCCGCGCGCAGCGCGGGCGGAAGGTACTCCGCCGCGACCGCTGCTTTCTTTAGGGAGCTGATGTCGGCTTTGAGCTCATCGGCCTTTTCGACGATCAGCTTGAGAAACGAAGGCGTGCCGACATAGGCATTCGCGCGAAGGTCGGCGATCGCTGCGACCTGCATTTCGGTCTGACCTGTTCCGGCGGGAACGACAACGCAGCCAAGCGCGACTGCGCCTGCTTCGAGCATCGAACCTGCCGGGGTGAAGTGGTAGGCAAACGCATTGATAGCAAGATCGCCCGGGCGCAGGCCTGCCGCGAAGAGAGCGCGCGCGGTGCGCCACCAGTCGCGGCCGCGTCCCTCGGGATCGTAGATCGGCCCCGGCGAGACGAAGATCTTGCCGAGCTGCGCAACCGGGGTTGCATTCAGGCCGCCGAAGGGACGTTCGGCTTTTTGCAGGCTCATCAGATCCGATTTGCGAGTTACCGGGAGCTTCGCCAGCGCCGCGCGGCTGCTCACACTGGCGGGATCGACTCCTGCAAGAATCCGCGCCCAGCCCGGAGCGTTCGTGATCGCGTGCCCGATCTGCTTGGGCAACGCCGCCATCAGCGCGCATTCGCGCTCCTGCGGATCGCGGTTTTCGAGGGAATCGTAGTATTCGGGCATCGACTCGGGCCCAAACACGGGCGCTCCGGGCTGCTCAGTCAAACTTGGCGCCGGAGGCGCGGATGACTTGCGTCCACAACTTCGTCTCTTCGCGCACGAACTCGCCGAAATCTCCGGGTGAACGCGAGCCCGAGGTTTCAGTGCCGTCGCGCGCGAGCGCTTGCTTGAGGTTGGGGTTTTGCAGAGTCAGATTGGTCGCCTCGAACAGCCGCTTGACGATCTCGGCAGGCGTTCCGGCGGGCGCGAAGAAACCGTACCAGACGGTGACTTCGAAGTTGGCGAGTCCGGCCTCCTGCATCCCAGGCAAGCCCTGAACCAGCGGCGTGCGCTCGCGGCTGGTGACGGCGAGCGCACGCAGCCGTCCCGCCTGGACTAGCGGCAGCACTGAGGGCGAAGTCGCGAAGGTGACCTGTGTATCCCCTGCAAGCACGGATTGCACCGCTTGGCCGCCGCTCTTGTAAGGCACGTGAACCATCTCGACTCCGGTCTGGGCGGAAAACAGTGCGGCGGCGAGGTGGGGCAAGGAACCGTTGCCCGAGGAGGCCACGTTGAGTTTGCCGGGGGCCTTCCTCGCCTCCGCGATCAGCTCGCGGACAGAATGCACCGGCAACGCCGGGTTGACCGCGACGACGAGCGGCGACACGGTGACCTTGGTAATCGGCGCGAAGTCGCGCTCGGTGTTGTAGCCGATGTTGCGGTTGATCACCGGGTTGATGATCATGCCGCTCTGGCTCGCGATCAGGATCGTGTAGCCATCGGGCGCCGACTTGGCCACGAATTCGGCGGCAAGGCTCGATGCGGCGCCCGGCTTGTTGTCGATGATGACGCTCTGGCCGAGGGCGCGGCCAAGCGGGTCTCCGATGATCCGCGAGATGATGTCGGCGGCGCCGCCGGGGGCAAAGCCGACCACCAAGCGTATCGATTTGGTCGGGTAGGTCTGCGCCGACGCCGCGGCGCAAACTGCCAAGAGAAACAGTGCAAAGATCGATTTCATCGTTCGCCTCATTTCAAGCGAGCCACCGCTTTCTGCGGCGATAGTGTTTCACGTCCTTGAAGCTTCGGCGTCCGCCGGAGGAAATGCCGAGGTAGAACTCCTTGACATCCTCGTTCGCGGCGAGCTCGGCGGCGGCGCCGTCCATCACCACCCGGCCGTTCTCCAGGACGTAGCCGTAATCAGCGTACTTGAGCGCCATGTTGGCGTTCTGCTCGGCGAGCAGGAAGCTGACGCGCTCCTTCTGGTTGAGCTCCTTCACGATGTCGAAAATCTCCTCGACCAACTGCGGCGCGAGGCCCATCGACGGCTCGTCCAGCAGGATCATCCGCGGCCGCGCCATCAGCGCGCGGCCGATGGCGGTCATCTGCTGCTCGCCGCCCGAGGTGTAGCCCGACTGCGACTTGCGGCGTTCCTTCAGGCGCGGAAAGTAACGGTAGACCTTCTCCAGGTCTGCGCCCAAGTCGGCGCCGCCGCGCGTATAGGCGCCGGTCAGCAGGTTCTCCTCGACCGTGAGGTGCTGGAAGCAGTGCCGCCCCTCCATCACCTGGCAGATGCCGCGTTTCACCAGCTCCGAAGGATTGAGCTTGTCGATGCGCTGGCCCATGAACTCGATGTGGCCCTTGGTGACGTCGCCGCGTTCGGCGCGCAGCAGGTTCGAGATCGCCTTCAGCGTGGTGGACTTGCCCGCGCCGTTGGCACCGAGCAGCGCCACGATCTGGCCTTCCTGCACCTGCAGCGAAACGCCCTTCAGCACCAGGATGACGTGGTCGTAGATGACCTCGACGTTGCTGACGGAAAGATAGGTGGCGGAGGCGCTCACAAAGAAAAGGGGAAGGGTGCTCTACCCTTCCCCTCTGTCCTTCAGCCGAGGATTACTTCTCTTTGGAGCAGTCGCGCGGGGTGATGCCCTTCTCCTTCGCGTACTGCGCGGCGGAGGCCTCGATCATCGGCCGCACGATCGACTGGTCGGTCGAGATCCAGTCGGTGACGACGTTCCACTTCTTGCCGTCCCACTGCATGAACTTCACCGGGCCGCCGCCCTCATGGTCCATGCACGACACTTTGAGCGCCGACATCAGGCCTACGGCGCCGAGTTGCTTGAGGCGTGCATCGGTGATGTTGAGGTTCTCGATGCCCCAACGCATCTGCTCGCCGGTGATCGGCTTGCCCTTGCCGAAGCGTTCCTGCGCCGTGCGGATCGCCTCCGTGGTGACGATACCGGCGACGATGCCGCGCGTATGGTAGATGGAGCCGATGCGTGACTTATCTTCCATCTCGCCCTTGCCGCCCTTGTAGACGTGCTTGAGCAGGTCCCGCATCACCGGGAAATTGGTGCCCGGCAGGTTGAAGCCCGCGGCAAAGTAGCCCTTGGCGGCATCGCCCGCCGGAATCACGTCCTCTTCCGCGCCGGACCACCATACGCCGACGATCTTCTCGCGCGGGAAGCCGGCCCGCTGCGCCGCCTTGAGCGCCGTGGGGTTCATCACGCCCCAGCCGCGCAGGATCACCCAGTCGGGCTTGATCTGGCGCACCTGCAGCCACTGAGCCTGCTGCTCGTTCCCCGGGTGCACCACCGCGATGTGCGTGACCTCGAAGCCGTACTTCTTGGCCTGCACGTCGAGCACCGGGATCGTCTCCTTGCCGTAGGCGGAATCGTGATAGATGTTCACGATCTTCTTGCCCTGCAACTTGTCCATCCCGCCTTCCTTCATGCCGATGAACTTGATCTTGGCGGTGTTTTGCGACCAGTAGTTGGTGATCAGCGGGAAGATGTAGGGAAACACGCGCCCGTCGGAAGCATCGGTGCGCCCGTAGCCCATCGAGATCACCGGGATCTTGTCCGCCGTTCCCTTCTCGATCAGCGAGTAGGTGATCCCGGTGGACAGCGGATGGATCACCGTGGCGCCGGTCGGACCCTTGTTCTTCGAGCGCTCGTAGCACTCTACCCCGCGGGCGTTGTTGTATTCCGTCTCGCACTTCTCCCAGGTCAGCTTGACGCCGTTGATGCCGCCGTCGCGCGCGTTCAGCAGGGCGAAGTAGTCAATCATGCCCCCGCCGAAGCCCGAGCCGCCCGGAGCATAGGGGCCGACCCAGTAAAAATTGGCGGGGACGAACTGCTCGTTGGTCTGTGCCAGCACACTACCGCTGAAGCCGACCGTGGCCGCCAGCGCAAAGGCGAGAGAAGTGCGTTTCATGAGCTTGTCTCCTTAGCTTCGGCCCTCTATGGGCCTGTTTCATATAGTGGAACAATGAGTATAGCTCAGCCATTCCGAGTGTCTAGTGCGGGAACGGCCACAAACGCAGCTTTTCCTTGGCGATCTGCCACAGGCGCGCCAGGCCGTGGGGCTCGACGATCAGGAAAAATATGATCAGCCCGCCGAAGATGATCAGCTCGAGGTTGGACACCACCGCGTGAGACGGCTCAATGCCGGTGGCGTGCGAGAAAGCCCCCGACAGCACGCTGAGCAGGATCGGCAGCAGGGTGATGAACGCAGCGCCGAGAAAGGAACCGAGGATCGAGCCTACCCCGCCGATGATCACCATGAACAGGATGCGGAACGAGAGATCCAGGGTAAACGCCTCGGGCTCCACCGTGCCGAGATAGGTATAGGCGTACAGCGCGCCCGCCACGCCACAGTAGAAGGAGCTGATGGCGAAGGCGAGCAGCTTGGTCTTCATCATCGGGATACCGATCACGCTCGCCGCGACGTCCATGTCGCGCACGGCCATAAAGGCGCGCCCGGTCTCGCTGCGCATCAGGTTCTTCGCCAGAAGGGCCATCCCGGCGACGATCGCCAGGGTCAGCAGGTATTTCGCCACCGGAGTGTCGAAGACGTAGCCGAGGATCTCGATTTTTTGCGCGGTGATGACCCCGGTGGCGCTGTGGTTCGTGATCCATCCCCAGCGCTGGATCACCCACAGCACGAAGAACTGGCAGGCGAGCGTGGCCACCGCCAGGTAAAAACCCTTGATGCGCAGGCTGGGCAGTCCGAAGACGATGCCGACCGCCGCCGCGCAAAGCCCTGCCAGGACGAAGCTGGGAATGATGCCGAGCCAGGGCATGCGCAGCACGAAGTTGTAGGCCATGAACGCCCCGACCGCCATGAACGCAGCGGTGCCCAGCGAGAGCTGCCCGGCGTAGCCGGTGAGGATGTTCAGGCCGAGCGTGGCGAGCGAGAAGATCAGGAACGGGGTGAGAATCGCCGACAGCCAGTACTGGTTCGCGGCAAGCGGCACCAGGACGAACGCAACGGCAAGCAGCAACGCAACCGCCACCCGGTCCTGCCGGATCGGGAAGATCTGCTGGTCTTCGGCGTAGGTGGACTTGAACTGGCCGGCTTCGCGGTAGAGCATCGCTACACCCTTTCGATGATTTTCTCGCCGAACAGTCCCTGCGGCCGCACCAGCAGGAACAGCAGCGCGATCACGTACGCGAACCAGGACTCGATGCCCCCGCCCACCATCGGGCCGATGTAGACCTCGGCGAGTTTCTCGGTGGCCCCGATGATCAGGCCGCCGATGATCGCTCCCAGCACCGACTCGAAGCCCCCCAGGATCAGCACCGGCAGGGCCTTGAGCGCAATGAAGGTGAGGGCGAACTGCACGCCGTTGCGCGCGCCCCACATCAGGCCGGCCACCAGCGCCACAAAGCCCGCCACCGCCCACACGATCGCCCAGATGTGCTTGAGCGGGATGCCGACCGAGAGGGCCGCCTGGTGATCGTCGGCCACCGCGCGCAACGCGCGGCCGATCCGAGTGTACTGGAAGAACAGCGCCAGCACCGCGACCAAGATCCCCGCCACCACCGCGCCGAAGATGTCGAACTGGCTGACGTTCATCCCGGTCGCCTTCGACAGCCATTCCATCGGCACGTCGGGGATGCCGAGCTCAAGGCCATGGGGCTGCGAGCCCCAGATCAACTGCGACAAGCCCTCAAGCACGAAGGTCAGGCCGATGGTCACCATGAACAGCGTGATCGGCGGCTGGTTGACCAGCGGCCGCAGCATCACTTTCTCGATCGCCATGCCGAGCACCACCATCACCGCGAGCGTGATTACGAGCGCCAGCCAGAAGTTGACTCCACGTTCAACCAACGAGACGAAGGTGAGCGCAGCAAAGAACACCATTGCGCCTTGGGCAAAGTTGAACACGCCCGAGGCCTTGTAGATCAGGACGAAGCCGATCGCGACCAGCGAGTACATGACGCCGGCGAGCAACCCGCCGATCAGCACCTCGAAAAAGAACCCCACATTCATGTCAGTGCGCCACACCGAGGTAGGCGTCGATCACCGCCTGGTTGGCGCGCACCTCTTCGGGCGTGCCGTCGGCGATCTTTCGCCCGTAGTCGAGCACCACCACGCGGTCGGAGATGTCCATCACCACGCCCATGTCGTGCTCGATCAGCACGATTGTGGTGCCGAAATGGTCGTTCACGTCGAGCACGAAACGGCACATGTCCTGCTTCTCCTCGAGGTTCATGCCAGACATCGGCTCGTCGAGCAGCAGCAGCGTTGGCTCGGCGGCAAGCGCGCGCCCGAGTTCGACGCGCTTCTGCAACCCGTACGGCAGCCGTCCGACCGGGGTCTTGCGGATGTGCTGGATCTCCAGGAAGTCGATCACTTCCTCGACCGCGCGCCGGTGCTGCATCTCCTCGCGCTTTGCCGCGCCCAGCCACAGCGCCTGCTGCAGAAAATTGCAGTGCATCTTGAGGTTGCGCCCGGTGAGGATGTTGTCGAGCACCGACATGCCCTTGAACAGCGCGATGTTCTGGAAGGTGCGCGCGATCCCCATTTCCGCCGCCTCGTGCGAATCCATGTCGTGGAATTCGCGGCCGCGGAGGCGGATCGTGCCCTGCTGCGGATGGTAGACGCCGTTGATCACGTTCAGCATCGAGCTCTTTCCGGCGCCGTTCGGGCCGATGATCGCTCGCACCTCGCGTTCGCGGACGTCGAACGAGACGCCCTGCAAAGCCTTCACCCCGCCGAAGGAGAGCGAAATTTCCTCGACGGTAAGTATGGGTTCGCCGATGCGCCGCGCGTCGGTCACGCCGCGCTCCGCGCCGCATCGGCGCCCAGAGTCCGCGCCTCGGCAATCCTGAGGTCTGCACTGATCTTGCCGGTGCGCCCGTCCTCGAACCGGATCTGGGTCTCGATGAACTGAGAGGTCTTGCCCGAATAAAGAGCGTCGATCAGCACCGCGTACTTCTCGGCAACCAGACCACGGCGCACCTTGCGCGTGCGCGTGAGCTCGTCGTCATCGGGGTCGAGTTCCTTGTGCAGGATCAGGAAGCGGTGCACCTGGGATTCCGAGAGCATCGGATCGGCGGCGAGTTCCGCGTTGGCTTTTTCTACGCATTCGCGCACCAGCTGATAGACCTCGTCTTTTTGCGCGAGGTCGGTATAGCCTGAATAGGCGAGATTGCGGCGCTCGGCCCAGTCGCCCACGGCCCCCATGTCGATGTTGATGAAGGCGCAGACGCGATCGCGCCCCGGGCCGAATGCCACGGCCTCCCTGATGTAGGGGGAAAACTTGAGCTTGTTCTCTATGTAGTTAGGCGCATACAGGGCGCCGCCCGCCAGCTTGCCCACATCCTTGGCGCGGTCGATGATCTTGAGGTGGCCGTCGGCGTCGAAATAGCCCGCGTCGCCCGTGTGAAAATAACCGCTTGCGTCCAGCGCCTCGGCCGTGGCGTCGGGACGCTTGTAGTATTCCTTGAGCAGGATGTCGCCGCGAACCAGCACTTCGCCGCTGTCGGCGATCTTCACTTCGACACCGGGCGCGGGCGGGCCCACGGTATCGAACTTGATCTGACGGTCTGGCTGGAGACACACCGCGGCGCAGGTCTCGGTCGCGCCGTAGAGCTGCTTCAGGTTGACGCCGATCGACCGGTAGAAGCGAAACAGGTCGGGGCCGATCGCCGCCCCCGCGGTATAGGCGACGCGGATGCGGCTCATGCCGAGCACGTTGCGCAACGGACCGTATACGAGGAGGTCGCCCAGACCGTAGAGCAGCCGGTCGGCCAGGCCGACCGGCTTGCCGTCGATGATCTCTGCGCCGCAGCGACGCGCGACCTTCATGAAATAGTGGAACATGCCGCGCTTGATCTTGCTCGCGTCCTCCATGCGGATCATCACCTGAGTGAGCAGGTTCTCGAACACGCGCGGCGGCGCAAAGTAGTAGCTGGGGCCGATCTCGCGCATGTCGGTCATCACGGTATCGCCGGACTCAGGGCAATTGACCGTGAATCCGGCATACATTGCCTGCGCATAGGAAAACAGGTGGTCTCCCACCCAGGCCATGGGCAGGTAGGACAGGATGCTGTCCTCGGGACCGAGGCGGTCGAATTTGCAGCCGCTCTCGGCCGCGCGGATGAAGGCGGTATGCGTTTGGCATACGCCCTTGGGCTTGCCGGTCGTGCCGGAAGTGTAGAGTATCACCGCAACGTCATCGGGCCGGCCGCGGGCAATCTCATCGACGAAGAAGGCCGGCTTGCGAGCATGCCAATCGCGTCCGGCCTGCATGACCGCATCCAGGCTCTGTAGCCCGGGCTTGGCGTAGTGGCGCAGGCCGCGCGGGTCGTCGTAGAGGATGTGCGCGAGCTGCGGGCACTGCTCGCGTATTTCCAGCAGCTTGTCGGCCTGCTCCTGATCTTCGACGATGGCGAAGCGTATGCCGGCGTCCTGCAGCACGAAGCTCAGTTCCTGGGCCACCGCGTCCTGGTACATGGGCACGGCCACACCGCCCAGCGTCTGGGCCGCGCACATGGCCCAGTAGAGACGCGGACGGTTGTCGCCGATCATGGCGAGGTTGTCCCCGCGCTCAAAGCCCAGCGACGCGAGTCCGCAGGCAAGCGCGCGCACTTCATCGGCCACCTGCCCCCAGGCCCAGGTCTGCCAGATGCCGAGGTCCTTTTCGCGGAACGCCGGTCTGTCGGGACGCGCTTTCGCCTGATGCAGCAGAAGGCGTGGAAAGGTATCGGGCAATTGTTCCGCCACCGCAACCCTCCTCGAGAAGAGGCCGCCCGCGGGCAGCCCCGTGCGACAAATATTACAGCAGAAACGCGCGCGGCTCGCAGATTGACGAGAGCCGATCACTCAAGTGGTGTGGATTTCCATTACACTCTGAAAAACCGGGCCGTTCTTGTGTCCGCCGACTCGTTCCAAGGCTTCCGTCGATGCTCCTCGCTTGGAGCAATGACGATGACAAATGCATAAGGTCTTGATCGTTGATGACGTCGAGTCGGATGCGGATTCGCAGTTTCTTAGCCTGCTCCGTGCTGGAATAGCGTGCGAAGCGCGATGGGTCGCCACATCCGAAGATTTTACGCGACAACTGGAGCTCTTTGCTCCAGACGTAATAGTCTGCAGCGTGTTCCAACCGCAATTCAATGGACACACTGCTCTGGCGATAGCCCAAAGTCTGCGTCCCGATACCCCGATTATCTTCGTCTTTGAGACTGTCGGCGAAGAAGTCGCCGTCCAAAAATTCAAGAGCACGCCGAGCGAAAACGTTTTCAAGGCCAGTCGCAGCGATCTCCCCTCGACGTTCGTTCGCGCGATCAAGGACGCCGGGGAACGAAAGAAAAGAAAAGCCCAAGAGCTGACGATTACGCGCCTAACGCGCATGTACGCCGACCAGGTCCGCGACCTGGAACAACTTCGGCGTCAACAACTCACCTTTCGCAAGCTGAGCGGTTATCTCAAGGCGAGCGTGACTCCAGCCGAAGTTTTTGCGGCTGTCGAATGTTTTGGTCCGCAATTGTTCCAGAGCACGATCGGCAGGCTCTATCTGGTCCACCCTCCGGGGAAGCACGTGGAGACGGTCGCAAGCTGGGGCGGCGGGTGGCCAAACCACCAGGCATTCACAATCCAGGACTGCTGGGCGCTGCGCCAAGCGCAATCTCACTGCGTTCGTGATCCGGGCGCCGAGCTCGTGTGCGGGCACGTGAAGCCGGATTCGAGCTCCGCGCCGCCTTATCTATGTGTGCCGCTTTTCGCGCAGGGCGAGACGCTCGGGCTCTTGCATCTGCGATACGTGAAGGACGAATCAAGAGCTTCAGAAGACGCCGTGTCAATAGAGCCCAGCCTGAATCTTGCAATGGCCATGGCAGAAGAGATCAGTCTTGCTCTCGCGAATTTCAGGGTTCGCGAGAGCTTGCACGAACAATCGATCCGCGATCCGCTGACGGGCTTGTACAACCGACGCTTTCTTGAGGAATTCCTTTTGCGCGAACTGGCGCGGGCAGACCGCAAGAAGCACTCCCTCTCGATAATCACGCTGGATATCGACCACTTCAAGCGCGTCAATGACAGCTTGGGCCATGGCGCGGGTGACATAGTCCTGCGGCGCATCGGTCTGCTATTGCAGGGATTTGTTCGCCAGAGCGATATCGCCTGCCGCGTCGGAGGAGAGGAATTCTCGGTGCTCCTGCCGGAGGCATCAATGCAAATCGCGGCACAACGTGCCGAGAATATCCGCAAGGCAGTACAGGAATTGAGGCTGAAATACGAAGACCATGACTTGAGCGGTATAACCATTTCACTGGGGGTCGCGGCGTTTCCGGATCATGGCACGACTCCCGAGGCGCTCATCCGCGCGGCGGACGAGGCGTTATACGACGCCAAGTTTCGGGGCCGCGACAGGGTGGTCTCGGCATGATCGCCGTGTCCTACGACTGGTCCGATTTGCGCCGGCGCGGCGTTCTGCAGGCCAGCGCATGGTACGCGCTCACCGGGTCACCGACCCTCGCGTGCAGCTGTTCGAAGCGCCTGGCCGCCCGAACGAAGTCGCCGCCCCGCAGCAGCTTGTAAGCGCTCGCGAACTCCCCCAGCCAGTCGAGAATAGCGTACCTGCCCTCCGGGATGAGTTCGTAGAGTCCCACGACCTGCTCGCGCCCGCGCACTTGAACCCGGTCAATCTCGCGCGTATTGGGAAATTCTTCGCGGACTTTCTCGTAGGTGTATTCGCTCAGCAATATGCTCGTGCCATAGGTTTTGTTGAGCGATTCGATACGCGACGCGAGGTTGACGGCATCGCCGACGACCGTATAGTTGAAGCGGCTCACCGAGCCCATGTTGCCGACGATCATCGGCCCGGTGTTGATGCCGATGCCGATGCCGATGTCCGGAAGCCCGTCGCGCCGCCACTGGGCACGCAGCACGTCCAGAGCGCGGATCATGTCGAGCGCCGTGCGGCAGGCGAGGTGCGGGTGCTCCGCCGCGGCGATCGGTGCGCCGAATACGGCCATGATCGCGTCACCAATGTACTTGTCGAGCGATCCCTGGTGATCGAAAACCTTCTCTGTCATTTCCGTGAAATAGACGTTGAGGAGTTTGACCAGATCCTCCGGCGCGAGCGCCTCTGACATGGAGGTGAAGCCGCGGATATCCGAGAACAACACGGTCAGGTCGCGTTTCTCACCGCCGAGCCGCAGCTTGCCCACGTCGGCCGCGATCTCTTCGACCACGGCGGGTGGAACGTAGAACTGGAACGCCGCTTTGATGTGGCGCTTTTCCGACTCGGTCGAGAAGTAGCGCACGAGCGTTGCAGAGGCAAACGCGAGCGCAACCAGGATCGACGGGTAGACGACGTTGAGCCAAAGTCCCTGAGCTCTAAATAGATAGTTGGCGAGGACCAGGAAGGCTATCAGTACGCCGAGCGCGAGCAACGCCCCGGCCGAAACACCCATGCGGGGAAGCAGCCAGGTCAGCACGAGTCCTAGCAGGACGATCGCTGCAACGTCCACGATCGACATCCAGTCGGGACGCTGCAACACAATACCTTCCAGCAGATTCTCGATGATGCTTGCGCGCACTTCGACCCCGGGGAAAAGTTCGCCATAGGGCGTAACGCGCATATCGCCGATTCCCTGGGCAGTCGTGCCGATGAGGACGACACGATCACGCAATAGCTCCAGGTTCGCGCGGCCGTCGAGAATGTCGGCAATCGGAACGACAGCAAAGGTTCCCGCCCGGCCGCGGTAGCGCACCAGCAGCCGGCCCGCCTCGTCTGTCGGTATGTACCGGTCGCCTATCTGGATTCCGGTGATTCCGTAGGACGCCGTATGCAAAACCAGTTCTTTCCCGCCCAGGAAGGCTCGCGCAGCCTGTACGTCGGAGGAGGGAAAGTAGCGGCCGTCATAGCGATACACGAGCGGCACGCGCCGTACGGTCCCGTCAGGATCGGCTAGGACATTGATGTGCCCTGCGTAGGCTGCGCTGCTCTGGAGCGCCGGAATATTGACGATGATGCCCAGCGGCGGCGTCATGGAAAATTGTTCGCGCGCACCTCCGATTCGCTCCACGCTTCCGATCGCGTGCGTTGCCATCGCGCGCTTCGCTTCCTCCAGCCGCTCCGGCCCCAAGTGGCGCGTGTCCTCGCGGCTGAGCAGAAAAACAGTGCTCAACACGACCTTGCGCCCGGCGCCGACGGCGCGCGCAAGCTGCTCGTCTGCCTCAAGGGACTCGGGCTCCGGAAAGAATACGTCGAACACAACAGTCTTCGCGCCGACCTCGTCGAGCCGATCGACAAGTTTCGCCAGGGTTGCGCGGCTCCACGGCCACCGGCCCAATTTAGCTAGGCTAGCCTCATCGATGGCTGCGATCGTGACCGCTCGTGGAGGCGACACCCGCTGAGCTCGCAGGCGGATGTCGTAGGTTTTTGACTCGAGAATATCCAGAAGCGGTATCCCGAGAAGATAGAGCGCGGCTACAACCAGGGTCAGCCCGACCCCTACGGCCCGAGCCAATCGTGCTGACGCTATAACATTTGCTGTTCCAGGCATTCTCGACCGCGAAGAGCGGCGCGCAGGCAGGTTCTTGTGAAATTTGAATGATTCTAAAGGCAAAATGCCTTTTACGGGTGTGGCCAAACAGGACTAGAATTCCCTCCTATATCCCCGGGTACTCGGGAGGAGGCCCCGTGAGACGAGGATTCGCATTGAAATCACGCAATTTCGGAGCCAAGCGTTTTGGCATCGTTATGCTGTCGTGCGCGGCGCTCGTTCTGAGTCCGCTTGGCAACACGCAGCAGCCTGAAGTTCAATTTCTCCGCGCCTGGCAGCCGACGGACGGCCAGCCGCTCGCCGAGGTGAGCGGCTTTGCACTTGCCGCGGATGGCAAGGTGCTTTTCGTCGAGCGCGACCGCGGCGCACTGTGGCGGCTCGCCGGAGAAGAGGCCACCCCGACCGATCTCGCGGGAACCGGCCGCCCGTTCAGCTCGAAGAAGATCGGCGGTCTTGCCATTCTCGGGGAAGGCCGCATCGCGGTCGCCAACACCAGCAACGATACGATTGCGCTCATCGACGGCCAGGGTCGCGTCCTGAGCATATTCGGTAGCGGCGGACGCGGCTACGGTGAGCTCAAGGACCCGGAAGGCCTCGCTTTTTCTCCCCACAAGCGTCTATACGTCGCCGACCGCGGCAACAATCGCGTCGCCGTCTACTCCGAGGACGGCGTATTCCTTCACTCGATCGGCGGCGGCAGCGATCCCGCGACGGCGCTCGTGAAGCCCCTGCAGGTCGCCGTGGACGCCGCGGAGCGAGTATTTGTCCTGGAGGACTCGGGCCCCGGACGCTTGTCCATCTACAGCCATTCCGGGCAACTGATCAAGCGATTGGGCGCGGAGTCCTTTGCGGGCAGCCGAAGCGCGCGCTGGCGCGCGCTGACCGCCGATCCGACCGGGCGGGTCTTCATCGCCGATGGCGCCAACGGAAACATCGTCGAGATCGACTGGGAGCGCGCTAAGGTTCGGCGCCGCTTCGGAAGCCCCGGGAGAGGTCGCGGCCAGTTTACCGAGGTGACTGCGCTCGCCGTGATCGGTCGCGATCTTGCGATCGCCGACATCGGCAACCGCAAGATCGAGTTCTTTCGCGTTCCAGAGGTAAAACTCGCGATTCCCGAGACCGAACGGCTCGCCAGCGTGCGGCGCGCGAGCGCGTTCAGCCTGGAATGCGAAAGTGCCTATGCACTCGAGGGCGGCGACCTGCTGTGCCTGCAAAGGGGCAAAGTCCGTCGGCTTGATTCTACGGGCAAGCTCAAGCTCGAATTCGCCGGGCCCCTGGACCGGCCACGGCGCGCGGCGTTCGACGCTCGCGACATAGCCGTTGCCGATGGCGACACCGTCAAGATTTTCGGCCACGACGGAAAGCTGCGCTTTGCGATGGGGCGCGGCGGCTCGCGCGACGGCGAGTTCGACGAAATCGGCGGCCTGCACCTCGCCGACTATATCTACGTCGCCGACACCGGCAATCGCCGGGTACAAATCTTCACACGCGACGGGATTTTCGTGAACAAGCTCGCCGACACGCCGAACCAATTTCGCCGGATCGCGCGCCCGACTGCGGTCGTGACCGACGCCGCGCGTAATATCTATGTTGCTGACGCCGAGACCAAGCTCGTACAGGTGTTTTCGCCCCAGAGGGAGTGGCGCTACAGCGTGAGCGGCGGCCCTCTTCCCTATCGGGCGATTTACGGGCTGAGTATCGACGCCGAGGATCGTCTATATGTTTTTGCCGCCACCGAGCAGGGCAAGCAGCTTGTCGATGTATTTCACGGCGGAATCCGGGAGTTCTCTTTCGCGGCCTACCGCACCCCGCAGATCGAGCCCTCCAGTGCGGTAACTTTCTCGACACCTCCCGCTAGCTACGCTTTTTCGCTCCACGACGCAGAGCGCAAGGAACTCGCCATTTACCATTTTCTCCAGCCACCGCCGCGCGTAGGCGGAATCGAGGCGCGCGGTGAGCCCGCAAGGATCCGGCTCTCCTGGCTGAAATCGACTGCGCGATACGTGTCCGGCTACCGCGTATACGCTGCGTCCGGGCGGGACGGCCCCTACGAGCGCCTGCTGGAGACGCAAGCCGCGGAGGCGTCGTTCGGTGCGGACGCAGTGGGTCGTTTCCTTCACTACCGCGTGAGCGCGCACAGCAACTTCGGAGTCGAAGGCGAACCGTCGGCGCCGGTCGAAGACTTGTTCCGCGCAGGCTACCGCGAATTCGAAGCCAAGCGTTATGAACCTGCGGTGGCCGCTTTCACGCGCGCCGCGAAGGAAGCTTCCGACCACGCCGCAGCGGTCGAGTACCTTGGGCGCAGCCAGCTGGCAATGGGCCGATACGACGCGGCCATCGGGCAGTTCCAGGATCTGGCGCGTCGTCCTGGACATGAGATCGCAGGGCGGCGGCTCGAGGCGAGGGCGATGGCCGCCGGCGGCGACACGCTGGGCGCGCGCGCGGCGATCGAGCGTGCCGTCGCGGCCAACCAAGCCGATGGGGAGACCTATGCGCTGTGCGGGGAGCTCAGCCTCCAGCTGGGGGATGCCGCCGGCGCCGTGACGTGTCTGGAAACGGCGCTCGCTCGTGAATCCGGCACCCCGGCCGTGCGCGCCATGCTCGGCGAAGCCTTTGTACGTCTGGGAGCGGTGGACAAGGGCATCGCACAGCTCGACGCCGCTGCCGCGGCGGACCCCTCGGAGATCTCGACCTGGCGCCGCGCAGGGCGGGTGTTCCAGTCGCTCGGCCGTCCGCGCGATGCGCTCGAGCGCTACAAGCGCGCGCTGGCGATTGCACCCCGGGATACCGAGGCTCTGGTCGCGGTCGCGAGTACGCACCTCGCTTTGGGTGAATTCGATCAGGCCCGCACCATCGCTCTGTCGATGGCGGGAGGCCCGGCCGAGGAAAGCATGGGCCAGTACGTGCTCGGACGGACCGCCATCGCCCAGGGCAAACACGAGGAAGCCGTGATCGCCCTGGCGCGCGCCACGAGGCTCAACCCGAAATACGGCGCCGCCTGGGCGGCGCTCGGCGACGCCTATCTGGGGCTCAAGGACGAACGCAAGGCCCGCGAGTCCCTGAGCAAGGCGGCTGCCCTGCCCGACGCCGGCGCCGATGTGTTCCGCCGGCTTGCGGAACTGGAGAGCCGCGACGGTCGTCACGCGCAAGCGCTCGCCGCGCGGGAGCGTGCGATCGCGTTGGCGCCGGCCGATTTCGAGCTGCGCCTCGCGCAGGCGCGGACCTACGCGGCTCTGGGGCGGTGGCAGGACTCCGGCAACGCGGCGCGCGAGGCGCAGAAGCTCGCGCCGAAAAATGTCGATTCGCTCCTGCTCGCCGCCGAAGCCGCCCACCGACAGGGGAAGAACGGCGAGGCGATCCAGACGCTCAAGCGCGCGCTCGAACTCCAGCCGGACTCGTATGAAGTGAACTTCAAGCTCGGACGCAGCCTTGCCGACAACAATATCTATGACGAAGCGCTGACGTCCCTCGAAAAGGCGGGTCGCCTGGACGAGCGCGCCGACGCACCGCATCTGCTGATCGCCGAGGTCCACATCGAGCGGCGCGCCTTCGATGCCGCAATCGGCGTTCTCGATCAACTCGTCAAGCGCAGCCCGAGCGACCCGAATCAGCGCGCCCTTGCCGCGGCTTACGATCAAAAGAAGAAATCGCTGGCCGGAACGAGCGCGCGCCCGACCATCGAGGATCTGCGGCTTGAGCGCATGTTCGTTTCGGCGCACAAGCAGTACGCGACCGAGCGCATCGGCCAGGTGAAAGTGAAAAACGATACCGTTGACGACTATAAGAAGCTGCGCGTGTCGTTCTTCATCAAGGAGTACATGGACTTTCCGGTGACGCGGGAAATTGCCGAACTCAAGGCGAAGAGCACCCTGGAGGTCCCGCTCCATGCCACGTTTAGCAACAAGGTACTGACGATCGACGAAGACACACGCGTGCTCGCGGTGGTTTCGCTTGGAACAGCCGACTCCCGCGAGGGAACGCAGGAAATCACACAGGCGGTAACGCTTTACGGCAAAAACGCGATTCTATGGGCTAACGGGGAGATGGTCGGCTCCTTCGTGACCCCAAGGGACGACAC
Source organism: uncultured Enterobacteriaceae bacterium (assembly GCA_964430565.1). GTDB lineage: Bacteria > Pseudomonadota > Gammaproteobacteria > Burkholderiales > SG8-39 > VBDM01. The sequence continues at coordinate 74,060 of CAYSFD010000005.1, read as the reverse complement.
CCTCAGGAACTTCGTGCGCGAAGCGACCAACCGCTACGCTCCGCCGGCTCAAGGGGCGCTGAACCGGCAGCTGGCGCTCGCTGCCACCGTGTACAACATCTTGAGCGCGCACGGGCTGCGCTATCAGGCCGACCCAAACACGCCCTATTCGCGCGTCAGCGCCGAACAAGTCGACTACGTGCAGTTTCCGCGTGAGACGCTGCGCCTGAAGAGCGGCGACTGCGACGATCTTTCGGTGCTGCTGGCCGCCGCGTACGAGAATCTCGGCATCGAAACGGCGCTGATCGATGTGCCGGGGCACCTGTTCCTGATGTTTCGCACCGGTCTCAAGGAGTCCGATCGCGGGCTCATCAGTCTCCAGGAAGATCTGCTCGTCGTACGCGAGGGCGAGCTCTGGATACCTCTGGAGGCGACCCTGATCGCAACGTCCTTCACCGAAGCCTGGGCCGAGGGGGCGCGCAAGTACCGCGAGGCCGACGCCAAAAAACAGCTCAAGGTGCTGTCGTTGCGTCAGGCCTGGGAGAAGTATCCCCCGGTGAGTCTGGCCCCGGCAGCGTTCAAGGTGGAGGTGCCCTCGGGCGAGCGTGCGACTCGCCTGACCGAGCGCGAGCAACGCCTGCTTGTCGCGCGGCGCCTGGAGCGCGAAGTCCAGCCCTACCGCCTGATACTGGCAGCGAACCCCAAGGACGACGAAGCGCGCCTGCAAATCGGCATGATCTACGGCCGAAACGGCGCGGTGGATGTTGCCTTGCGCGAGTTCGAGGCGATCCTCGAAAGCAACCCGCGGCACGCGGCGGCGCTCAACAACAGGGGCAATCTCTACTATTTCGGCGGCGACTACGAGCGAGCGCTGGAAGCTTATCGCATCGCCGAAGAACTCGAACCGGGCGATGGCGGCATTCGCGTCAATGCCGCGCTCGCCAACTATCGTCTCGGCAAGCTCCCCGAGGCACGGACGAAGTACCGTGAGGCGACGCAATTGCGCAAGGACATCGGAAATCAGTATCGCGCCTTGGCCAAGCTTTTGGGCAATTAGGGTGTAAAGAGGAGATAAGCTATGGAAAAACGGCTGAGCTATTTGGCGCTTGCGTTGTGGTTTCTGATCGGAGCGACCTCGGTGTTTGCCGGCGAGCCGGCTCGTCCTCCGGCCCGGTCCGACTTCAAGGTTGTGCTCGGAGAAATGTGGGCAAAGCTGCGAGCGGTAAGCCCGCGCCTGCAATCCGGACAGCCGGTCTATACGCAAACCGTGACGGCCGGAATCCGGGGCGCGGAGGCTACCGAATCCGAGCTCAAACCCTACTGGAGGGGGGATCGCGAGCAGGACCCTGCGTATCGTGCCGAGCTCCAGGCTCTGCAGGCTGCGCAACAGCTCGCCGACGCCGGCAAGTTCGCCGAAGCGGCGAAAGCCTTCGAAACCTTCGCAGCGACCTATCCGCGCAGTCCGCTCGCATCGGAGGCGCGCTTCGGCAAGGCGCTTGCGCAGGCCATGCTCGGAGACAAGCCCCGTGCGATCGCGAGCTTTGAGAGCTTTCTCAAGCAGGACGCGCAACACCCTCTCGCAAAGGACGCCGAAACCGCGCTTGCGGCGCTTCGTTAGGCCGGCGTTACCGCAACCCGCGCGATTGGCTCTCTTGCACTTTGCGCGGGAGCCGCGGCTCGATCAAAAGATCTTCAGCGCCAGAAGCTCCATCGTCGCGGCGACGCCGATGTGGACGATAACCCCGCCGGCGATCGAGCGGGTTCGATACGCGACTTCCCCTAATATGATGCCGGCGACGATGGCGGCGAACGCCTCCAGGGGAGGCTTGTGATAATGAATCATGCAGTACGGAACCATCGCAAGCCAGATCGAGGCGCGTCCGATAACGCGACCCAGGCCCAGCACGAGAAAGCCGCGGAAGAAAAACTCAAGCGCAAAGAATTGCGTGAGATACGCCAGCTCCCACGCGAGAATTGCGCCGGTAGAAGCCTGAAACGCACCGCGATAGAACGGATAGACGGCCCGGAATTCGGGGCGGCTGGCGGCGTATAGAACCAACGGGAAGACCGCGGCAAACAACCCGAGGTAGAGCCACCAGTGTTGTCGCTTGATGGCGAGATTCAGGCCGTAGTCGCGAAGACGGTGCCGGAAGAAGCCGCGAACCACAGTCGCGGGGATCAGCAGGAACAAGGCAATGGTCCAGAGTGCCCACCACAGATGCGGGAATAGTCCGAACTGGCTCCGGGCAGCGCCCGGGAAGTGCTGGGCGAAAAACCCGGGCCTTGCGAAATACTCGAGGAACGTCAGCGCGAGCGCCACATAGACCGATGCGATGACGACGAACCGAAGATCGGCCGGCGCAGCGCCCTTTGCGTCTTCGACGGCGCTGCCGCGTGTTTCGTTCTTAGTGATCTTTACCGAACCTCGTGACGTGTGCAGCCCTGGTGCCGTCCTTCCCGCGAAGGCGGGAATCCAGCGTCGTGCAACGAAAGCCTCTGGGTCCCCGCGTTCGCGGGGACGACGATGGGGTCCGTCCGTGACCGCGACGGTCACATATTGCGCCGATATTGCCCCCCTACCTCGAAGAGCGCGTCGGTTATCTGCCCGAGCGAGCAGCAGCGTACCGCATCCATGAGAACCGCAAAGACGTTTTCGTTCTTGATCACCGCATGCTGCAAGCGTTTCAGCATGGGGCCGGATTCCACGGAGTGGCGCTGGTGAAATTCGCTCAGGCGCTTGAGCTGCGACTGCTTCTCCTCCTCGGTCGAACGGATCAGCTCGAGCTTTCTGGGAACCGGGTCTGCGCGCGGGTTGCGGAAAGTGTTCACGCCGATGATCGGGTACGAGCCGTCGTGCTTCTTGTGCTCGTAGTGCAGGGAATCTTCCTGGATCCTGCCGCGCTGGTAGCCGGTTTCCATCGCCCCTAGCACGCCGCCACGCTCCGAGATCGCCTCGAATTCCTTCAGCACCGCCTCCTCGACGAGGTCGGTCAGCTCTTCGATGATGAAGCTGCCCTGGTTGGGGTTTTCTGTTTTCCCCAGGCCCCATTCCCTATTGATGACGAGCTGGATCGCCACGGCGCGGCGCACCGATTCCTCGGTCGGCGTCGTGACCGCTTCGTCGTAGGCGTTGGTGTGGAGTGAATTCGTATTGTCGTAGGTCGAGATCAGCGCCTGGAGCGTGGTGCGGATGTCGTTAAAGGCGATTTCCTGGGCGTGGAGCGAGCGCCCCGAGGTCTGCGAGTGGAACTTTAGGCGCTGGCTGCGCTCGTTCGCGCCGTACTTCTCTCTCATCGCGATCGCCCAGATGCGGCGTGCGACGCGTCCGAGCACCGCGTACTCCGGATCCATGCCGTAGCTGAAGAAGAACGAAAGGCTGGGCGCAAAATCGTCGATCTTCATTCCGCGCGCGAGATAGGCTTCGACGAAGGTGAAGCCATTGGCTAGCGTAAACGCCAGCTGCGAGATCGGGTTCGCGCCGGCCTCGGCGATGTGATAGCCCGAGATGGAGGCCGAGTAGAAGTTGTCGACGCCGTGGTCGATGAAGTACTGCTGGATGTCGCCCATGACCTTGAGCGAGAACTCAGTGGAGAAGATGCAGGTGTTCTGGCCCTGATCCTCCTTGAGGATATCCGCCTGTACCGTGCCGCGCACCGTGGAGAGAGTCTGTGCCCTGATCTCCACATGGTCCTCCGCGGACGGCTCCCGACCTTCGTCCTTCCTGAACTTTTCGATCTGCTGGTCGATCGCGGTGTTGAAGAACATGGCGAGCAGCGTAGGCGCCGGGCCGTTGATGGTCATGCTGACGCTCGTTGCCGGATCGCACAGATCGAATCCCGAGTAGAGCACCTTCATGTCATCGAGCGTCGCGATGGAAACGCCCGAATTGCCGACCTTTCCGTAGATGTCGGGGCGCGGGTCCGGATCGAAGCCGTAGAGCGTCACCGAGTCGAACGCGGTGGAAAGGCGCTTTGCCGGCGTGTCCTTCGAGAGCAGATGGAAGCGCCGGTTGGTGCGGAAGGGGTCGCCTTCTCCGGCGAACATGCGCGTGGGGTCTTCGTTCTCGCGCTTGAATGCGAAAGCGCCCGCCGTGAAGGGGAATGATCCCGGCAGGTTTTCCCGCAGTCGCCACCTGAGGATTTCCCCCTGATCCTCGAACTTCGGTAGCGCTACCTTCGGTACTCTGGTGCCTGAGAGAGAGGTGTGCGTAAGGCTGGTGCGAACTTCGCGGTCGCGTACACGAAGAAGGTATTCATCGCCCGAGTAGGCCTTCACAGTATCCGGCCAGGAATCGAGAAGCCTTCTGGAGGCCTCGTGAAGTCTTGCATTTCTGTCTGCGATCAGCGAATCGATCCACACAATGGCGTCATGCCCGCGGGGATCCGGTGACTTTGGCGAAACCACGCTGGATTCCCGCTCACGCGGGAATGACGACTCCAACATCTCCTTCGTCGCAGTCAGTTGTTGCCGCTCGCGGGCGAGCTTCGACTGCTCGCCCGCTCGGGCGTGGTAAGCACGCATCGTCTCGGTGATCTCGGCGAGATAACGTACCCGCGCGGGCGGAACGATCATGTTCCTGCTCGAGGACGCACGGACGGCGACGGCGGGCAACCTACCCGGTTGCACCTTCAGCCCGAACTCGGCGAGCTTCGGCAGCAACCCCTGATAGAGTGCAGTAACGCCTTCGTCATTGAAACGCGAGGCGATAGTGCCGTAGACGGGCGTGCGCTCGGCCGAATCGGAGAAAAGCTTGCGGTTGCGCTGCACCTGCTTTCTCACGTCGCGCAGAGCGTCCTCCGCGCCGCGCCGGTCGAACTTGTTTATTGCAACGAAGTCGGCGAAATCGAGCATGTCGATCTTCTCGAGCTGACTCGCCGCGCCGAACTCCGGCGTCATGACGTAGAGCGACACGTCCACGAGCTGCACAATCGCAGTGTCGCCCTGGCCGATGCCCGATGTCTCGACAACGATCAGATCGAAGGCGGCCACGCGGCATGCCGCAATCGTATCGGCGAGCGCAGCCGAGACTTCCTTGCCCGCCTCGCGCGTGGCGAGCGAGCGCATGAATACGCGAGCGCCGTTCTCGCCCGGACCGATCGCATTCATCCGAATGCGGTCGCCAAGCAAGGCGCCGCCGCTCTTTCGCCGCGACGGATCGACTGCGAGCACGGCGATGTTGAGCCGGTCGTCCTGGTCGAGCCGGAAGCGGCGGATGAGTTCATCGGTCAGCGACGACTTGCCCGAACCACCGGTGCCGGTGATGCCGAGCGCCGGTATTGAGAGCGCGTCGGCTTCCTTGACAATCTGCTCGCGGAGCTTTCCTGCTGCGCCGTTCTCCAGCCCCGTAATCAGACGGGAGAGCGCGCGCCGATCTTCGGATTTCACCGCGTCGAGGTCCTTCGGCACGTCCTGCGAGAGGTCCTCGTCGCAGCGGGAGAGCATGTCGTTGATCATGCCCTGCAGACCCATCTTCTGTCCGTCATCGGGGGAGTAGATGCGTGCAACGCCGTAAGCCTCGAGCTCGCGGATCTCCTCGGGTACGATCACCCCGCCCCCCCCGCCGAATACCTTGACGTTTCCGCCGCCGCGCTCGCGCAGTAGATCGATCATGTACTTGAAATACTCGATGTGACCGCCCTGATAGGAGGAGACCGCGATGCCCTGCACGTCCTCCTGCAGCGCCGCAGTGACGACCTCCTCGACGGAGCGGTTGTGGCCGAGGTGAATCACCTCGCAGCCGCTCGCCTGAAGGATCCGGCGCATGATGTTGATGGAGGCGTCGTGGCCGTCAAACAGCGACGCCGCCGTCACGAAGCGGATCCTGTTCCTCGCCTTATATTCGGTGCGCTGAGACCCTGCGCTCAGGTCTGTCATGGCTGCCTCGGCATACGCGCGGAGGGGAGAAAAGCCTACTTGACGTTAACGTTAACGTCAAGAAGATCCCTGCCCGGCCAAAGATCAGTTTATCGCGTTCAGACGGCGACTGAGGGCAGTCTGAACGCGTTCACTGTAACGTGACCGCCCCGCCCGTACGGTGCGACGCCGACCTCGGTCTCGCTTCCGCTACTCGACAGTAACCGACTTCGCGAGGTTGCGCGGCTTGTCCACGTCGTTACCGCGCTCGAGGGCAGCATGGTAGGCGAGCAGCTGCAGTGGAACGGTATGCAGGATCGGCGACAGGATGCCAGCGTGATCGGGCATGCGGATGACGTGAATGCCGTCGCCGGCGACCATGCGCGTGTCCTCGTCGGCGAGCACGTGCAGCTCGCCGCCCCGTGCGCGCACTTCGTGCAGGTTCGATTTGAGCTTCTCCAGCAGCGCGTCCTTGGGTGCAATGGCGATCACCGGCATGTTCTTGTCCACCAGAGCGAGCGGCCCGTGCTTGAGCTCCCCCGCGGCGTAGGCCTCGGCGTGGATGTAGGAGATCTCCTTCAGCTTGAGCGCGCCCTCCATCGCGATCGGATAGTGGATGCCGCGCCCCAGGAACAGGGCATGCTCGAGTTGAGCGAACTTCTCCGCCCACATCTTTATCTGCGGCTCCACGTGCAGGACGCGCTCCAGTGCGCGCGGCAAGTGCCGCAGCGACTGAAGGAGCTCCACCTCACGTTCCGTCGGCAGCCTGCCGCGGATCTTGGCAAGAGTCATGGTGAGCAGTACCAGCGCGGCAAGCTGCGTGGTGAACGCCTTGGTCGAGGCAACGCCGATCTCCGGCCCCGCGCGCGTGAGAAAGCGCAGCTCGGATGCGCGCACTAGCGCGGATTCGGGCACGTTGCAAATCGAAAGCGCGTAGCGGTGCCCGAGCGACTTGGCGTATTGCAGCGCCGCGATCGTGTCCGCCGTCTCGCCGGACTGCGAAACGGTGACCACCAGACCCTTGGGATTCGGCACGGATTGCCGATAGCGGTATTCGCTCGCGATCTCGACGTTGCAGGGGATGCCCGCCAGACCCTCGAGCCAGTAGCGCGCCACCATCCCGGCGTGATAGCTCGTGCCGCAGGCGAGGATCAGCACCGAATCGATGTCGCGAAAAACCCGCTCGGCCTCCGCGCCGAAAAGCTGCGGCGACACCGACTGCGCGCCGGTCACCATCTCCAGCGTATTCGCCACCGCCATCGGCTGCTCGAAAATCTCCTTCTGCATGTAATGCCGGTACGGGCCCAGTTCCACCGCCGCGGCCGTGAGTTGGCTGACCTGCACTGGACGCTCAACGAGGTTGCCCTTCGCGTCGGCGATGCGCACGCCCCCGAGCGTGATTTCCGCGCAGTCGCCATCCTCAAGATAGATGATGCGCTGAGTCACCTGGATCAGCGCCGAGGTATCGGATGCGGCGAAGTTTTCGTCGTCGCCAAGACCGAGCAATAGCGGCGCCCCACGCCGCGCGACCACCAGCCGGGAGGGATCGGATTCGCTCACCACAGCGATCGCGTAGGCGCCGACCAGCTCGACCACGCTCTTTTTCACCGCATCAAACAGCGTCACGCCCGAATGCACGTTCGAGTGCACCAGGTGGGCGATAACCTCGGTATCGGTATCGGAGACGAACTCGTAACCTTTCGCGCGCAGGCGCTTGCGCATCTCCTCGTGATTCTCAATGATTCCGTTGTGCACCACCGATACGCCGCCCGATATGTGCGGATGCGCGTTCTTCTCGGAGGGCACGCCATGCGTCGCCCAGCGGGTGTGGGCAATGCCGAGGTCGCCGGAAAGGCCCTGCGCCCCGGCGAGCTTCTCCAACTCCGCCACGCGGCCCGTCGAGCGTACGCGCCGCAAGGTCGCCTGCCTGCCGTCGAGCACCGCGATCCCGGCGGAATCATAGCCGCGATACTCGAGCCGCTTCAGCCCCTCGATGAGGATGGGGACGACGTTACGTTTCGCTACCGCGCCGACTATGCCGCACATGGTCTCGTCCTATCGCTTCACCGGCCGTTTCCATCCAGGAATGACCGTCTGCTTCGCCCGCGAGATGGTAAGTTCTCCGGGGGGCGCGTCCTTGGTCAGCGTCGTTCCCGCGCCTAGCGTCGCGCCCCTGCCCACTCTCACCGGCGCAACGAGCTGCGTATCCGAGCCTATGAATACGTCGTCCTCGATGACGGTGCGGTGCTTGTTTGCACCATCGTAGTTGCACACGATGGTGCCCGCGCCGATGTTGACGTTGCTTCCTACCTCGGTGTCGCCGATGTAGGAAAGGTGATTGGCCTTGGAGCCCGCCCCGATGCTGCTCGCTTTGACCTCCACAAAGTTGCCGAGATGCACGTTCGCGCCAAGGCGCGTGCGCGCGCCGGGACGGATACGCGCATAGGGCCCGATGGAACAGTTCGCGCCGATATCCGCGTCCTCGAGGTGACAGAACGGTTCGACGCGGGTGCCAGCGGCGATTTCCACTCTTTTCAACACGCAGTTCGCGCCGATCGAGACGCCGTCACCCAGGTTCACATCACCCTCGAATACGCAGTTCACGTCTATGGTTACATCGCGACCGCAGGCGAGGTTGCCACGTACGTCGCAGCGCCCAGGATCGGCGAGCGCAACGCCCTGTTCCATCAGCGTCTGGACAAGATTGCGCTGGTAGATCCGTTCCAGTTCCGCGAGTTGGTTGCGGCTGTTTACTCCCAGCGTCTCCCAGACAGCGGCTGCCCGCGTAGCCACCACGGGGACTCGCTCCTTTGCCGCGAACGCGACGATATCGGTGAGGTAATACTCCTTCTTGGCGTTTCTGTTTTCCAGCCGCCCCAGCCAGTCTTTCAGTTTCTTCGTCGGGGCGACGACGATACCGGTGTTGATTTCGCGCAGCGCGCGCTGCTTAGGCGTCGCGTCGTGTTCCTCTACGATGCGCACGACCCGCCTGCCATTTCGTATGATGCGACCGTACCCGGAAGGATCGTCGAGCGTCGCAGTGAGCAGCCCCAACCCTTTCCCCGCCGCCTCGATCAGATGTTTGAGCGTCTCCGGGCGAATGAGTGGGACGTCGCCGTAGAGTACGAGGGTCGGCCAACGCTCGTTCAGATGCGGCGCGGCCTGCATCACGGCGTGGCCGGTGCCAAGCTGCGGTTCCTGCATGACCCAGATGGCGCCGTTCTCCCCCAGCGTCTTGCGCACGGCTTCACCTCCGTGGCCATAGACGACGCAGATGACGCTCGGCGAGAGGAGCTTCGCTGTATCGATGACGTGCGAGAGAAGCGCCCGGCCCGCCAGGCGATGCAACACCTTGGGCGTATCTGAGTGCATGCGCTTGCCCAGACCTGCGGCGAGAATGACGATATTCACGAAAAGCGGAGGGAATTCAGCCGGATGCACGATGTTAGCACGGCGGGGAAGCCCAAGGGGTTACCCAAACGTGAAACCCGTGTAATCTGAAACAGTTCGAGTTCGTAATTGTGTTCATGTATCGCTTCGTTCGATCATCGACTCTCGTGATCGTGCTCCTTGCTCCCGCGCCCGCCTTGGCGCAGGTGTACAAGTGGGTGGACGATAGAGGCGTGGTCAACTATTCGAGCCAGCCGCCCGCCGACCGAAAGTCCGCGCGGCTCGATCCTAACTCGGTCTCGGTTTCCACTTATGCCCCGGATGAAAAGCTGACGCGGACCGTACAGGCGATACCGAGCGTCAACGAGAGAGCGCTTGCGGGGCGAATCGCCAGTCTGGAACGGAAACTGGAAGCCGAGCGTTATTCGCGGCAGGTACTGGCGGATGCGCAAGCTCGATCGATGGAAGGGCGCTTTGAACAATGCTTGCGCGACCGGCGGGTCGATTGCGACTACGCGGGACTCGACTACTACGCACCTTACGGGCCGACCGTGGTGATATTCCGGCCGCACCTGCGGCCCCGTCCCATCGCGACCCGTCCCGTACTTGCGCCTAAGCCGTCGAGGTCGTCTTTCGTACCGGTCCGCGTTTCTAGGCAGATCGCATCGGCGATGTAGCGCTTTCGTGGAATGCCGCCCTACCGCGGTAATTCCGAACGTCCCATTAAGAACTCGTCGACAGCCCGGGCGCACTGCCGACCCTCGCGTATCGCCCACACGACCAGCGACTGCCCGCGGCGCATGTCACCGGCAGCGAAAACCTTGGGGACGCTCGTCGCGTAGCAGCCGGGGCCGTCGGTGGTCGCTTTCGCGTTCCCGCGAGCGTCCTTTTGTACGCTGAATTCTTCGAGCGTCGACTGCAGCGGCCAGACAAAGCCCATGGCAAGCAGCACGAGGTCCGCGGGCAGCAGAGATTCCGATCCCGCAACTTCGTTCATCCTGCCGTCCTTCCACTCGAGGCGAACCGACTTGAGCGCTTTCACCTTCCCGTTCTCGCCGACGAACTCCTTGGTCACGATCGACCAGTCCCGATTCACGCCTTCTTCGTGCGAGGACGAAGTGCGCAATCTTGTCGGCCAGTAGGGCCATACCGGATTCAATTCGGGATCCGGCGGCATGGGAAGCAGCTCAAACTGCGTCACAGATTTCGCGCCATGGCGGTTGGAGGTGCCGACGCAGTCCGAGCCGGTGTCGCCTCCGCCGATCACCACGACATGCTTGTCCGTCGCCCAGAGATCCGGAACGCCCTTGTCCCCGGCGACGCGCTTGTTCTGCAGAGGCAGGAACTCCATCGCGAAATGCACACCGTCGAGCTCGCGCCCGGGTATCGGCAGGTCGCGCGGCTGTTCGGCTCCGCCCGAGAGCACCACCGCGCCGAAATCGGCCATGACTTTCTGCGGCACCACGGTTTCCGTCGCGCAGTCGGTGACACCTTTCCCCGCGCGCCCCGTGCCGACGAAGACGCCGGAACGGAACGTCACGCCTTCCGCCCTCATTTGATCGACCCGGCGGTCGATCAACCACTTCTCCATCTTGAAATCAGGTATCCCGTAGCGCAAGAGACCGCCGATGCGGTCGTTCTTTTCGAATATGGTGACGTCGTGCCCGACGCGTGCAAGCTGCTGGGCGCAAGCGAGCCCAGCCGGACCGGAACCCACCACCGCGACCTTTTTGCCGGTCCTGTGCGCGGCGGATTGCGGTTTTACCCAGCCTTCCTCGAACGCCTTGTCGATGATCGCGTGCTCGATCGACTTGATGCCGACCGGGTCGTCATTGATGCGCAGCACGCACGCTTCCTCGCACGGCGCCGGACAGATACGGCCGGTGAACTCTGGAAAATTGTTCGTGGAATGCAGCGTCTCGATAGCGCGCTTCCAGTCCTGCTTATAGACGAGATCGTTGAAGTCCGGAATGATGTTGTTGACCGGGCAGCCCGACATGCAAAAAGGCGTGCCGCAGTCCATGCAACGCGCGCCCTGGACTTTCGCCTCCTCTTCGGTGAGGCGGAGGATGAACTCCCGATAGTGCTTTTTCCGTTGCTCGGGCTCTTGGTGCGCTTCCTCGACCCGCTGGAACTCGAGAAATCCGGTGACTTTCCCCATCTACGCGGCCGCCTTGCGTTGCGCGGCGGCGAGCTCGCCCAAGGCGCGGCGGTATTCCTTCGGGAAGATCTTGACGAATCGCAGGCGGTAGTCCGCCCATTTTTCGAGAATCTCGCGAGCGCGGCGGCTGTTCGTGAGCTTGGCGTGGCGCTCGATCATGTCTTTCAAAATCACCTCGTCGGCCTGACCTCGGTGCCAGAGCTCGCGTGCCAACTTGCCCTGCTGCTCTGACTCGGAAAGTACCGCCTCCAGGTCCACCATCGCGGGGTTGCAACGCTTCACGAATTCGCCGTCGAGATCGAGCACGTACGCGATGCCGCCGGACATTCCTGCGGCGAAGTTGCGTCCGGTAACGCCCAGGACGGCCACGGTGCCGCCGGTCATGTATTCGCATCCATGGTCGCCGACGCCTTCGACCACGGCGCGAGCCCCAGAATTGCGCACCGCAAAGCGCTCACCGGCAACGCCACGGAAATGCGCTTCTCCCGCGATCGCACCGTAGAGCACCACGTTACCCGTGATGATGTTCTCGGTCGGCTCGCCGCGGAACTTGGGCGAGGGCGATACGATGATGTGCCCACCCGAAAGGCCTTTTCCGCAGTAGTCGTTCGTGTCGCCGACCAGATCGAGCGTCACGCCCTTGGCGAGGAACGCTCCGAAACTCTGGCCCGCGGATCCGGCAAACTGGACGTGGATCGTGCCATCGGGCAGTCCGTCGTGCCCATAACGCCGCGCGATCTCATATGAGAGCATCGTACCGACAGTGCGGTTGCCGTTCCGGATCGGCATGTCGATCGAAACTTTCTCACCGCGCTCGAGCGCCGGTCGCGCGAGCTCGATCAGCCGGTTGTCGACGGCTTTCTCAAGCCCGTGATTTTGTTTTTCCGTGTTGTAGCGCGCGACTTCCGCGGGCATGTCCGGCATCTTGAAAATCCGCGAGAAGTCGAGGCCTTTCGCCTTCCAGTGCTCGACGCCCTTCCTCATGTCGAGCAGGTCGGTGCGGCCAATCAAGTCGCTGAACTTGCGCGCCCCAAGCTTGGCCATCAACTCCCTTGCCTCCTCGGCCACGAGGAAGAAGTAGTTCACGACGTACTCCGGCTTTCCGGAGAATTTCCTGCGCAGCACCGGGTCTTGAGTCGCAACGCCGACAGGGCAGGTGTTCAGGTGGCATTTGCGCATCATGATGCAGCCGCTCACGACGAGCGGCGCGGTCGCGAAGCCGAACTCGTCGGCCCCAAGGATCGCCCCGATCACCACGTCGCGGCCGGTCTTGATCTGTCCGTCCACCTGCACCGCGATCCGGCCGCGCAAGCGGTTGAGCACCAGCGTCTGTTGCGTTTCCGCCAGGCCCAGCTCCCAAGGCGTGCCCGCGTGCTTGATCGACGACCAGGGAGAGGCACCGGTACCGCCGTCGTGCCCGGAGATGGTGACGTGGTCGGACTTGGCTTTGGACACGCCCGCAGCCACGGTGCCGACGCCCACTTCCGATACGAGCTTCACCGAGATCGACGCGGAGGGATTCGCGTTCTTGAGATCGTGGATCAGCTGCGCCAGGTCTTCGATCGAGTAGATGTCGTGATGCGGCGGAGGCGAAATCAGCTCCACGCCGGGAGTCGAGTAGCGGATCTCGGCGATGTAATCGGAAACCTTGCGTCCGGGCAGCTGGCCGCCTTCGCCGGGCTTCGCGCCCTGAGCGATCTTTATCTGGATCTGCTCGGCGCTTGCAAGATATTCGGCGGTGACACCGAAGCGCCCCGAGGCGACTTGCTTGATCTTCGACTTTAGCACGTCGCCTTCGCGCAATTCGATGTCGCGCGCGACGCGGTTCGCTCCGAGGCGCGAGCGCAGCGTCTCGCCGGCTTTCACCGTCGCGTAGCGGTTGCGGTCCTCGCCGCCCTCACCGGTATTCGACTTCCCGCCGATGCGGTTCATCGCCACCGCGAGCGTGGTGTGCGCTTCGACCGAGATCGAACCGTGTGACATTGCGCCGGTCGAAAAACGCTTGACGATCTCGGCTGCGGATTCGACCTCCTCGATCGGAACGGGATTCACGCGGTCGAGCCGGAATTCGAACAGTCCGCGTAAGGTCATGTGGCGCTTGGACTGATCGTTGATGATCGCCGCATATTCCTTGTAGGTCTGGGGGGAGTTCTCCCGCGTCGAGTGCTGCAACTTCGCGATCGCCTCGGGCGTCCACATGTGCTCTTCGCCACGCACGCGCCAGGCGTACTCGCCGCCCGTATCCAGCATCGACTGCATCACCGGGTCGATGTCCTCGAACGCGGCCTTGTGTATGCGGATCCCTTCCTCGGCGACTTCGAACACACCTATGCCTTCGATCGACGAGGTGGTGCCCGTGAAATACTTGTCCACGAGCGACCTTGCGAGGCCCACCGCCTCGAAGATCTGCGCGCCGGTGTAGGACATGTAGGTCGAGGTGCCCATCTTCGACATCACCTTCTTTAGGCCCTTGCCGATCGCCTTCACGAAATTATTGATCGCCTTCCTGCCGTCGAGGTCCGGGCCGAACTGGCCGTTCGCCGCAAGATCGAGCAGCGTCTCGAGGGCGAGATACGGGTGCACCGCTTCGGCGCCATAGCCGCCCAGCAGGGCAAAGTGGTGCACCTCGCGCGCGGAGCCGGTTTCCACTACGAGGCCCGCGCTCGTGCGCAGGCCCTTCGCCACTAAGTGCTGGTGGATCGCCGACAATGCCAGAAGCGCCGGGATGGCCACGCGTTCCTGCTCCACCAGCCGGTCGGAAATCACGATGATCGAAAAGCCTGTGCGCACCGCAGCCTCGGCCTGCGCGCAAAGCGACGCGAGGCGCGCCTCGACTGCCTCCTTGCCCCAAGCCAAGGGATAGGTAATGTCCAGCTCGTGTGAACGAAACTTGCCGCCGGTGTAGCGCTCGATGTGCCGGATTTTCTCCATTTCGAAGAAGTCGAGCACCGGCTGCGACACCTCGAGCCGCAAGGGCGGGTTCATCTCGTCGATCCCCAGCAGATTCGGCTTCGGTCCGATGAAGGACACCAGGGAGGTCACCAGCTCCTCGCGGATCGGATCGATGGGGGGGTTCGTGACCTGCGCAAAGAGCTGTTTGAAGTAGTGGTACAGCGTCTTGTTCTTGTCCGACAGCACCGCAAGCGGCGAGTCGTTGCCCATCGAGCCGACGGATTCCTCGCCGTTCATCGCCATCGGGGTCATGATGAACTTGACATCCTCCTGCGTATAGCCAAAGGCCTGCTGGCGGTCGAGCATCCGCACCGCACTCTTCAGCGGCGCAGTCTTTTCGGTCTCGACCTCGTCGAGCTTGACCCGGATGCGCTCGATCCACTCCGCGTAGGGTTTAGCGTTTGCGAGCGTATCCTTGAGTTCCTCGTCATCGACAATCCGGCCTTTCTCCAGGTCGACGAGAAACATCCTGCCGGGCTGCAGGCGCCATTTTTTTACGATCCTCTCCTCGGGGACCGGCAGGCAGCCGCATTCCGATCCCATGATCACTAGGTCGTCCGCAGTGACGATGTAGCGCGAGGGCCTCAAACCGTTCCTGTCGAGCGTCGCGCCGATCTGGCGGCCGTCGGTAAACGCAATCGAGGCGGGACCATCCCAAGGCTCCATCATGGCGGCGTGGTACTCGTAGAATGCGCGCCGCGTCGGGTCCATCAGCGTGTGGTTCTCCCAAGCCTCGGGGATCATCATCATCATCGCGTGTGCGACTGAATACCCTCCCATGACCAGGAGCTCGAGCGCGTTGTCGAACGAAGCGGAATCCGATTGCCCGTCGTAGATCAGCGGCCAGATCTTTTCCAGATCTCGCCCGAGCACCGGACTCGATATCGCGCCCTGGCGGGCCCGAATCCAGTTGACGTTGCCCCGCAACGTGTTGATCTCGCCGTTGTGGCAGATCATGCGGAACGGGTGCGCCAGATCCCAGGATGGGAAGGTGTTCGTGGAAAAGCGCTGGTGGACGAGAGCGAGCGCGGACTCGACGCGCTCTTCCTGCAGGTCCTTGTAGTACTCGCCCACCTGGTGCGCGAGCAGCATGCCCTTGTAGCACACGGTACGCGCCGACATCGAGGGAACGTAGAACTCCTTGCCGTGCGCGAGCTTCAGCGCCTGGATCGCGTGGCCCGCGCTCTTTCTGATGATGTAGAGCTTGCGCTCCAGGGCGTCGGTGACAGTCACCCCTTTGCCGCGCCCGATGAACACCTGCCGGATCACCGGCTCGATCCGCTTCGCCGGCTCGGCAAGGTCGCTGTCGTCCACCGGCACATCGCGCCAGCCGAGCAGAACCTGGCCCTCGTCCTTGATGGCTCGCTCGATCTCGTACTCGCACGCCAGACGCGAAGCCGGCTCGCGCGGCAGGAATACCATCCCAACGCCGTACTGGCCCGCCGGCGGCAGTCCTACGCCCTGCTTAGCCATGACCTCGCGGAGAAACCTGTCGGGAATCTGGATCAGGCAACCTGCGCCGTCGGAGAGCTTGGGATCCCAACCCACGGCCCCGCGGTGTGTGAGATTGCGCAGCACCGTGAGCCCCTGCTCGACGATTGAATGCGATCTCTTGCCCTTGATATGGGCGACGAAGCCCACGCCACATGCGTCGTGCTCGTTAGCGGGGTCGTACAGGCCTTGAGGTCCGGGTTGAAGACGCTGGATCACGCTTGCCGTCCGACGAATCAGTGTGCGGCGGTCGAATCCGTGATTCGACGCTTTTCATGGCCGGGCTTTTGACTATACCTGCGTTTCCTTGCTGGCTCAAGTGGTTAGCAGGACGCTGCGGAGCAGCATTCCGGAGTGGTCAGCACCTACTCAAGCCGTCAGCCGGGATAGCGTGTGGTCGAGCGCAGAGATTGGCACATCGGCGCGAAGTAAAGCGGCGCCCAGTTTTTCCAGCAACACGAAACGGACGCGGCCTTCCTTAGCCTTCTTGTCTACGCTCATCAGCCGGTGCATGCGCTCCGGCGTAATTCCTTTCGCGACGGTTGGGAGTCCTGCGCGCTGCAACAGCGACCGGATGCGTTCGGAATCACCCTGCGAAAGAAACCCTAGCTGGCGCGACAGCTCCGCAGCCATGACCATCCCCGCGGCGACCGCCTCGCCGTGGAGCCAAGCGCCGTAGCCCAGCCCTGTCTCGATGGCGTGGCCGAACGTATGGCCGAAGTTCAAGAGCAGGCGCATATCCCTCTCCTGCTCGTCTTTGCCGACGATCTCCGCCTTGATCGCGGCCGAGCGCAGCACGGCGTGCCCGAGCGCCTCCGGATCGCGATCGAGCAGGCGATCGAGATTCGCCTCGAGCCAGCCGAAGAATTCCGAGTCGCGGATCAGGCCGTGTTTGATCACCTCCGCTAGCCCTGCGCGCAACTCGCGCACCGGAAGCGTCTTTAGCGCGTCTATGTCGGCCAGCACCAGCCGGGGCTGATGAAAAGCGCCGATCATGTTCTTGCCGAGCGGATGGTTGATCGCGGTCTTGCCACCGACCGACGAATCCACCTGTGCGAGGAGCGTCGTGGGAACCTGGATATACTGTACCCCGCGCTGGTAAGTGGCGGCAGCGAAGCCGGTCAGATCCCCGATCACCCCGCCGCCGAGGGCAATGAGGGTGCAATCGCGTCCAAAGCCCTGCTCGAGTAACGCGTCGAAGATTGTGTTGAGGGTGGTCCAGTCCTTGTGCTCTTCGCCGTCTGCCAAAACGATGCGAACAACCTCGACGCCTTCCCGGGCGAGTGCCCCGGTGAGACGTTTCATGAAAAGCGGAGCCACAGTGGTATTGGTCACGACGGCCACTTTTTTCCGCCCGAGGAAGGGCACGATGAGATCGGACCGGTCGAGTAACCCGGTGCCGACGTGGATGGGGTAGGAGCGCTCGGAGAGCTCTACGCGGAGAGTTTGCATGCTTCGTCAAATTTGGCCAGCACCAGCGCGAGCAGCGAGCTGACGCTCTGTCGGCCGGTGTCGATCACCAGATCCGCAACCTCGCGATACAGTGGATCGCGCTCCGCATAGAGGTTCTCGAGCCGGTCGCGCGGGTCGCTCCCCTGCAGAAGAGGCCGTGACTTGTCGCTTCGGGTTCGCTGCCATAGCGCCAAGGGCTGCGCGTGCAGGTAGATCACGAAGCCGCGGGTCTTGAGATGCTCGCGGTTGCGCGGATCGAGCACCGCCCCGCCACCGGTGGCGAGCACGACGTCCTCCAGCGCGGTCATCTGTTCGATCACCTCGGCCTCGCGCTTGCGGAAACCCGCCTCGCCCTCGATGTCGAAGATCACGGCAACACGCACGCCGGTGCGGGCCTCGATTTCGCGGTCGCTGTCGCAAAACCCTTTGCCGAGACGCTTGGCGAGCTGGCGCCCCACGGTCGTTTTGCCGGCGCCCATCATCCCCACGAGGAAAACCCTTTGAGTCGTCTTCACCGAGATATTGTAACAACCCGTCCGCAGGGGCCCGTAAAACAAAGGGCCGGCGATGCCGCCGGCCCCTTGCCGATGCGCGGGTCTGCCGCTTCAGCGCAGGCTTGCCCGTTGCTCGACGATGCGCGGCGTGATGAACACCAGCAGCTCGGTCTTGTTGTCCAAGCGCGAGTTGTTGCGGAACAGCACCCCCAAAAACGGGATGTCTCCGAAGAAAGGCACTTTGGTGATTTGGGTCAACTGGGTTTGCGTGTAAATACCGCCGATCACGACCGTGCCGCCGTTTTCCACCAGCACCTGGGTCTGAACGTGCTTGGTGTCGATGGCAAAGCCGGCGTTGGTGCTCTGGCCTACTGAGTCCTTGTTGATGTCCAGCTTCATGATGATGTTGCCGTCGGGCGTGACTTGCGGCGTCACCTTGAGCGACAAGTTGGCTTTTCGGAACGAAACCGAGGTCGCGCCGCTCGAAGTCGCCTGCTGGTAAGGCAGCTCCGTACCCTGCTCGATGAGGGCCTCGACGTTGTTGGCGGTCAACACCCGCGGGCTCGATATGATCTTGCCCTTGCCTTCGGCCTCCAGCGCGGAAAGCTCCAGATGAAGCGCCCCGGTGAGTCGATTGGTGATCAGCAAGGCGATCGAACCCGCCGCTGTGGCATTCCCCACCGGCGCGGCAGGCAAATTAACGCTCAGGTTGTCGGGGGTCTTCGTCGTTATGGGCGCACCGGGCGCGGGAAATAGATTCGGGAAGTCATTCAGCGTTCCGCTCTGCGTTATGGCCACCCCGTTTGTGTTGGTGGTGCCCACCGGACTAGGGCCGCTGCTCGTGCTGTTCTGCTGTATCGGTCGTCCGACGTTGCCCATGCGCACACCCAGGTTCTTTGCGAACTGGTCGTTCGCCTCGACGATGCGCGCCTCGATCAGCACCTGCTGTACCGGGACATCGACTTGACCGAGCAGTTTCCTGACGTCCTGGAGGCGCAGGGAAACGTCCTGCACGAACACCTGGTTGGTGCGCGCATCCACTGCGGCGCTTCCGCGCTTGGAAAGGATGCGCTGCAGGGGATCGGCGAGGAGCTTCGCAAAAGCGTCGGCCTTGGCGTAGTTGAGCTGGAAGGTTTCGGTGCGCAAGGGTTCGAGCTCGGTGATTTGCGCGGAGGACTCCAGCGCGAGCTTCTCCTTGGTGGCTAGCTCGTCTCGGGGCGCGATCCAGATTACGTTGCCGTTCTTGCGCATGTCCAGGCCCCGGGTCTGGAGGATGATGTCGAGCGCCTGGTCCCAGGGCACATCCTTCAACCTCAGCGTGAGGTTGCCGCTTACCGTGTCGCTGGTGATGATATTCAGGTCGGTGAAGTCCGCGATGACATTGAGTACGCTCCTTACCTCGACATTCTGGAAGTTAAGCGACAGTTTTTCGCCCGAGTAGCCGCTGCGCGCGCCCTGCACCAGCTTGTTGGGATCGTACTGTATCGGTTTCACTTCGACCACGAACTGCGTGTCGGTCTGGTAGGCGTTGTGCTCCCAAAGACCGCGCGGTTCGATCACCATGCGCACGTTTTCGCCTTGCGGGAAAACGCTCAGCGTCTGCACCGGGGTGGCGAAGTCCACCACGTCGTAGCGCTTTCGCAGAACATCTGGAAGGCTGGTCTTGAGGAAATCGACCACCACCGTTTGGCCCTGCTGGCGGATATCCACACCGGTGGCTGTGTCCGACAGCTCCACGACGATGCGTCCTTCACCGCCGCGTCCGCGCCGAAAATTGATGTCTCTTACCGCGTGCTGAAGGTCGGTTCTGCCTTCGGCAAAACGCGCCGGGCCGCCGGCTGCAGCCTGGGGTGCAGCCCCCGCCGCGGCGAGAGTGATGAGCAGGGTACTGCCGTCAATTTTGGTCTCGTAGGGAACCATGTTGCGCAGGTTGAGCACCAGACGAGTTCGCTCGCCGGCCTGTACCACGTTCATAGAGCGCAGCACGCTCTCGCCGACATCCTGGCTCGTGCGCCCCAAAGCGTTTGCCGTGCCGGGAAAGTCCAAGGCGATCCGGGCCGGATTGGCGACCGTAAAGCTGCCCGGCGTAGCTTCGAGCGGGTTCTTCAGAGTCACGCGCACCAGGACTTGGCCGGCCGCCTGCGTAACCTCGAGGTTTTCGATGCTGTTCTGCTGCGCCCAGGAATACGACGCGAACACCAACAGGCCGAACGGGCAAACCGCTGCCCGAATAAACCTTCGCATGAGTATGCTGTTCATTATCTGCCTCCTCCAACTTCCTGTAACTGCAAGGTGCTCTGGCGCTCGGTCCAGTCGCCCGCCGGATCCTGGATCAGTTCACGTACCTGGATCAGGCTCTCGGTAATAGTCGTAATGAGCCCAAAATTCTGGCCCATGTAATTGCCCACTTTGACGCGATACAGGCCGATGTCAGCCTTGACCAGCGCGAAGCTTGCCTTTCTTTGCTGCAGCACGCCAACCATCTTCAGCGATTCCAGTGGATAGGCTTCGAGCGGTTCCTTCGGGCGGTTGAAGTCGGGCTTGAGTCCGCCACCAGAGCTGCTTGCTGATTTCGTTACCAGCTCGATTTTCGTGCTGCTGAAAGGATCAGATTGATCGAAAACATTGTAGGGCACTGGCTCATAGGGCTTCACGACGGGCAGCGGGTCGATCTTCCCGCGCAGGTCCTTGGTCTTGTCCTTGAGCTCGGCTTTGAGGTCGCCAAATTTCTCGCCTTCGCACGCAGCGAGCATGAGCCCGAGCGCGATGACGAGTAGCGCTTTCATTTCTTCCCCGCTTTTACGCCCTTCGCCGCCCGCGACTGCGCCGCCACCTCTTCCTCATCCAGATAGCGGAAAGTCTTCGCCGTCACGTCCATGACGAGCGAGCCGTCCTTACCTGCGGTCAGGCCGATGTCGTTCAATGTCACGATGCGCGACAGTTGGCCGATGTCGCTTGCGAACTGCCCCATGTCGTGATAAGTGCCGCTCAGTTTCAGCGTCACCGGCAGCTCGGCGTAGAATTCACGCTTGATCTCCGACGGGGCCGGTCTGAAAAGATCGAATTGCAGACCCCGCCCGAGCCCCGCCTGGTTGATGTCGACGAGCAGCGCGTCCATCTGCGATCGGTTCGGAAGCTGCTTCAGCAGCGCGCCGAAGGAACTATCGATTTCGCGCAGTTGCTGGCGGTAGAGATCGAGGTTGATTGCCTGATGCTGCTTGGCAACGTACTCGTCCTTGAGCTTGACTTCCTGCGCAACCCCGGCTTCAAGCGACTCCATCTGCTCCTGCCAATCCAGGAAGTAGCCCAGCGCGACGATGCCGACCAGCAACCCGAGCAACAACGCCGCTTGAGGCACCGGCGGCCAGGCGCCGGGATCGCGCGGATTGAGATTCTTGAACTGTTCAAGCAACTGCTGCAACTGCTTCATGGTGTCCTAGCCTTTGGCCGCAGCCTTGGGCGCAGCCTTGGGCGCCGCTATGGGCGCCGCCTTGCCCGCTTTGCCGGGATCCTCGGTCTGCAACCGCTTCAGGTTCACGTTCATGTTGAATTCGGACACCCGTTTGTTGCTCACAGTAACAGCCTTGATCTCGACCAAGTCAGGGTTTTCAAGGTGAGGCGACGCGGCAAAGTTGCGCATGAGCGTCGAAACACGAGCATTGGACTGCGAGTAGCCCACAGTGTTGATTTTCAAGCCGGTCTGCTTGATCGATTTCAGGTACACGCCGTCGGGCACCTGCTGAACCAACTCCTGAAGCAGATAGACGGCCTGCGCCCGATCTGCCTGCAGCCGTTCGATAACTTGCTTGCGCGCAAGCAAGGCCGCGATTTCGCTTCTCAGCTTCTTGATCTCCTCGATTTCCTTGTCGAGACGGGTATTTTCCCGTTTCAGGAATTCGTTGCGATCGCTCTGCACCGCGATATAGCCCGCGATCGTGAGGTGAACCGCGCCGACGATCAACAGCCCGAGCACGGCCACCATCCCCCCCATCACTCCGAGATGCTGGCGCTGGGCCTTGCGGCGCGCTTCGCGCCACGGGAGCAGATTGATGCGGATCATGGATCGAATCTGCGCAGCGCCAGCCCGCACGCGACCATCAGCGAGGGCGCATCGGCCACCAGTTTTTTCAGTTGCACGCGCGGCGAGATCGCCATATTGGCGAAGGGGTTGGCGATCAGCGTGTTGATCTGGGTCCTGCTCTGGACCATCTCATCGAGCCCCGGGATCACCGCGGATCCGCCGGTGAGCAGCACGTGTTCGACCGACGTGTACTGGGTCGAGGTGAAGAAGAATTGGATTGCCCGCTGCATCTCGAGGGCCGCGTTTTCCATGAAAGGTCTGAGCACTTCCGACTCGTAATTCTCCGGCAATCCTCCGGAGCGCTTGGCCGCTTCGGCTTCCTCCAGGCTCATTCCGTACTGGCGCATGATGTCCTGCGTGAGTTGGCTGCCGCCAAACGCCTGTTCACGCGTGTATACGGTCTGCTCGTTGCGCAGCACGGTGATATTCATGACGTTCGCGCCAAGATCGACCAGGACGACGTTTTGGTCCTTGCCGTGCTCCGGAAGCTGCTCCTGGATCAGCTCGAACGATGCCTGGACGGCGTAAGACTCGACGTCCATGACGACTGCCTTTAGCCCTGAGGCCTCGGCCACCGCGACGCGGTCTTCGACCTTTTCCTTGCGCGAGGCGGCGAGCAGCACCTCGACCTCTTCTGGCCCTGAGGGGGCGGGGCCGACAACCTGGAAATCGAGGTTGACCTCCTCAAGCGCGAACGGAATGTACTGATTGGCCTCGGTCTCGACCTGCACCTCCAGCTCTTCGGCACGAAGCCCCGCGGGCACGATGATCTTTTTGGTGATCACCGCGGCCGACGGCAGGGCCAAAGCAACGTGCTTCGTGCGCGTCGCCATTCTCCTCCATGCCCGCTGCACGGAATCGACCACGGCGTCGAGGTTGGTGATGTTGCCGTCCAGTACCGCATCCTTGGGCAGGGCCTCAATGGCGTAGCGCTCAACACGGGGGGTTCCCCTGCCGGCGTCGGCAAGCTCCACCAACTTGACCGACGACGATGAAATGTCCAAGCCAAAAAGTGGCGGGGCTTTCCGCTTGAAAAATTCCAAATTAAGATTCAGCGGCAAACCAGATTTCTCCTTCAGGTATGGCGGGTTAGGTGCGATTAGTATAATTTACGTTAAATGCTAGCAACAACCCCTCACTCTGTAAAGCAATTTATTCACTGACATCTTAGGAGCTTTTGGCGAACTTAGCACTGGTTCGCCTATCTATAATGAACACCTTTCCCTTGGACATCCCCTGAATGTGGTTTCGTTGGTTCGCCTTCCCGGCGCTGGCGCTGGCAGGGTTGAGCGTAGTGGGTTTGGCGCTGGCGGGTTTCGTGGTTCTGCTTGCCTACCCCAACTTGCCCTCCATCGAGGCTCTTACAGCGTACCAGCCGAAGATCCCGCTTCGCGTATACACCGCTGACGGGGTTCTGATCGGGGAGTTCGGCGAGGAGCGTCGTTCGCTCGTGCGTATTGACGAAGTTCCCGCGCTGATGAAACAGGCGATCCTCGCGGCCGAGGACGAACGTTTCTACCAGCATACCGGCGTGGACTACCAGGGGGTCGTGCGGGCAGCCTACTCCAACCTGGTGAGCCGCGGAACAACTCAAGGGGCCTCGACGATCACGATGCAGGTCGCGCGAAATTTCTTTCTATCTCGCGAGAAAACCCTCACGCGCAAACTGTATGAGGCCTTGCTCGCCTTCAAGATCGAGAACAGTCTCACCAAGGACCAGATCCTGGAGATATACATCAACCAAATCTACCTCGGCCAGAAAGCCTACGGCTTCGGCACTGCTGCGCAAGTTTATTTCAGCAAGACGCTGTCCCAGTTGAACGCCGCGGAGATTGCGATGCTTGCCGGTCTGCCCAAAGCGCCGTCCTCGTTCAACCCGGTAATCAATCCGAAACGTGCCAAGCAACGCCAACTCTACGTACTCAGGCGAATGCACGCGCTCGCCCTGCTGAACGATGAACAATACGAGCAAGCCCAAACGGCGCCGCTCAGCGTCAGGCGCGAAACCATGACGGAATACGAGATTCACGCCGAGTTCGTCGCCGAGATGGTCCGCCAAACGCTCTATGAGCGCTATCCCGAGGATGTCTATTCGCGCGGATTTCGCGTCTACACGACGATTACGCGTGCGGATCAGGAGGCAGCATACGCTGCCCTCCGCCAAGGGTTGCTCGATTATGACCGACGCCACGGATACCGCGGCCCGGAGGGTTTCGTCGACTTGAAGAGAGAGCAGGAGGAGGATTACGAGGAGGCGCTGCAGGACTATCCGGACAGCGACGACATCCTCGCCGCGGTCGTCCTGGAGGCAGCGCCCAAGCGATTGAAGGCGTACCGGCGCGGCGGAGAGACCGTCATTCTATCCGGCGAGGGGCTCAAGTTTGCCGAGCGAATGCTCGATTCCCGAACGCCCCCGAACCGCAGAATCCGGCCTGGGGCAGTGATCCGCATTCAGAAGTACGACAAGGACAATTGGCAGATCGTACAGATCCCGGAAACCGAAGGCGCTTTTATCTCCGTCAATCCGCAAGACGGCGCCGTGCGCTCGCTAGTCGGTGGCTTTGATTTCAGCCGGAACCAGTACAACCATGTGACCCAAGCGTGGCGCCAGCCAGGCTCGGGCTTCAAGCCCTTCATCTATTCATCCGCACTGGAGAAGGGCTTTACACCGGCCACTATCATCAACGACGCCCCGGTGGTGGTCGACGCGGCGCTCACCGGCGGGCAGGTATGGGAACCGAAGAACTACGACGGCCGGTACGAGGGACCCATGAGCCTGCGCATGGCGCTCGCCAAGTCGAAAAACATGGTGTCAATCCGGATACTTCAGGCGATCACGCCGCAGTACGCGCAGGATTACATCACGCGTTTCGGCTTCGACGCCGACCGGCATCCGCCCTACCTCACGATGGCGCTCGGGGCGGGTTCGGCAACGGCGCTGCAGATGGCGCGCGCCTTCTCGGTATTTGCCACCGGCGGGTATCGCACTGAACCGTACGTGATTCAGAAGATCGTCGACGATCGCGGCAACGTCCTCGCCGAAGCGAAGCCGGCGCTTGCCGGAGACGAGTCCCTGCGGGTCATCGATGCCCGCAACGCCTTCATCATGGATAGCATGATGCACGACGTGATACGCGCCGGGACCGCGGCGCGCGCCATGGCCCTTCAACGCCAGGATCTCGCCGGCAAGACCGGCACGACCAATGACTACATTGATGCCTGGTTCAGCGGCTATCAACCCACCCTGGTCAGCGTCGCCTGGGTGGGTTTTGATCAGCCGAAAAAACTCGGACCCGGGGAGACCGGTTCGGTCGCGGCGCTGCCGATCTGGATGAACTACATGGGCAAGACGCTGAAGGGCACGCCGGAGATGGTCCAGCGCAATCCCGAGGGCATCGCTGTCGTCAGGGTCAACGAAAATGGGTTTCAGTCGCCCGACGGAAAACCGGAGTTCTTCTTTCGCGAAAATGTACCGCCCGTGCAGGTTCAGGTCGATCCGGCAGTGCGCACCGCGGAGGAAGTCAAGAACCAGCTTTTTTGATCAAGGATTCACTTTGGGATTTGAGCGGCTTCGACTGTCCCATCCGCGTGGTTCACTCGCTTCCTAGCACGACCCGGCTGCCCAATTGCCCGCTCACCAGCCTCGACAGCGTCGCGAACAGCTCGCCCCCATCGCGGGTGTCGACCCAGTCGGAGCCGTTCCAGCGGAAATGGTAGCCACCAGATTTCGCAGCGACCCAGATTTCCTGCGCCGCCGAGTGGCGGTTTACGAGAATGCGGCTGGCGTCTGCAAATTCGAGTTCGAGCACGCCTGCGCCTTTGGTTTCGCAGTCACAATCGGCCCCGCTCTCATCGACCGCCTGCGCAATCCGCGCCAGCGTCGCGTCGGCCATGCTCTCGAACTCGCTTGCAGTCATCAGCGTGATAAACTAATTTCAGTCTACTGTCCTGACATTACCATGCGCCGCGCTGCTGGCCTTGTATTCGTCCTCCTCGTTCTCTCGGCCTGCGGCAATAAGGCGGCGCTGTACCTTCCCCCGTCGCAGCAGAATCCTCAGCAGGATAACAAACCCGCACCGCGCAAGTGAATGTTTTTTCGTACCAGGACGGCACGCTTTGCGCGGAGAAAGTGCCGCTCGATGCGATTGCTGCGCGCTTCGGCACGCCTTGCTACATCTATTCGCGCGCGGCGCTCGAGTCCGCTTACCGAGAATTCGAGCTGGCTTGTGCGGGACGCGACACCCTCATCTGCTATTCGGTCAAGGCCAACTCGAATCTTGCCCTGCTCAATCTTCTGGCGCGACTCGGTTCGGGTTTCGACATCGTTTCGAGCGGCGAACTCGCGCGTGTCCTTGCTGCGGGAGGCAGCGCGGCCAAGACCGTTTTCTCCGGCGTCGGCAAGACTGAGGCCGAAATGCGCGCCGCGCTGGAGGCCGGCGTTTTGTGCTTTAACGTCGAATCGGAAGGAGAGTTGGATCGGCTCGCCGCCATCGCGGACAGCGCGCGCAAGATCGCGCCGGTGTCCTTGCGCGTCAACCCCGATGTCGATCCCAAGACGCACCCTTACATTGCCACCGGCTTGAGAGAAAGCAAGTTCGGCATTCCTTACGACGAGGCGCTCTCGCTCTACCGCAGGGCCGCGAAGCTGCCTGGCCTTCGGGTCGTCGGGATCGATGTCCACATCGGCTCTCAGATTGTCGACGTTGAACCATTCGTCACCGCGCTTGGAAAAGTACTTGAGCTCGTCGATGCCTTGGACGCTACCGGCGTGCACCTCGACCACGTGGATCTGGGAGGAGGGCTCGGCATCCGTTATCGTGACGAGGTGCCCCCAGGGACGAGGGATTACCTGGGAGAGCTGTTTCAGCGCCTGGGCAACCGCAAGCTCCGAATTCTGTTTGAGCCCGGCCGTTCGCTCGTCGGCAACACGGGGCTTCTCCTCACGCGGGTGGAATACCTCAAGCACGGCGCCGCAAGGAACTTCGTGGTGACCGACGCGGCAATGAACGATCTGCTACGACCGGCGCTCTACGACGCGTGGCACGATGTGCTGCCGGTGGTCCGTCGCGGGGATCCGGCGCGTCGCTACGATATCGTCGGTCCGGTCTGCGAATCGGCCGATTTTCTGGCCAGGGATCGCTCGCTGGCGGTCGCACCCGGTGACTTGCTGGCGATCATGTCGGCGGGGGCTTACGGCATGACGATGAGCTCGAATTATAATTCCCGACCACGTCCCGCAGAGGTGATTGTGGATGGCGAAACGGCTCACCTCGTTCGCGAGCGGGAACGCGTTGAGAACCTCTTTGCGTTGGAGCGCCTTTTGCCGTAGATTTAATGGTGCTGCCGATCGGGCATTGGGAATAGGCACCCGGCTGTTAACGTTAGCAAATCAATGAATTTCTCCTTGCCATCGCGCCTTGCGGGACGCACCCCAAGGCGATTGTTCCTGTTCGGCGGGGTCGGGCTGCTCGTCGTTGCGGCGGTGCTGTTCGCTTACTTCGGCACCGAGATCCGCGCAAACGAGCGCAAGGGGCCCAAAGGACCTCCGGCAGTCCCCGTATCGATATCCCCGGTGGCGCAGGAGATGGTGCCGCTGCAGTTACAGGCTATCGGCAACGTCGAGCCCTACGCGACCGTTTCCCTGAGGGCGCGCGTCGACGGCCAGATCGTCGAGGCGGGTTTCAAGGAAGGCCAGCGAGTCAAGAAAGGGCAGGTGCTGTTCAAGATCGATCCTCGCCCGTACGAAGCTGCATTGCGGCAGGCGGAGGCGAACGCGCTGCGTGACGCGGCGGCGCGCGATCAGGCTCGCTCCCAGGAGCGGCGCTACCAGGAGTTGCTCGAGAAAAACTTCGTCTCCAAGGAGGCGTACGCGCAGATTCGCACCAATGCCGCCACCGCCGAGGCCACCGCCGGCGCAAGTCAGGCAGCTTTGGACAACGCCAAGCTCAACATCGAGTATTGCACCGTCCATGCGCCGATCGAGGGCTACGCCGGAAAGATCCAAATCCAGATTGGAAACCTGGTCAGGGCAAATGACGTCAATTCGCTGGTAGTGATCAACCAAGTCCAACCCATCTACGTCAACTTCGCGGTGCCTGAACAGCGGCTCGCCGAAGTGCGGGAGTACATGGCGTCAGGCCCGCTCGCCGTGCAAGCCTTGGCGCCCGGCTCCGATCAAACCACCTCCGCTGGAACGCTCATCTTCGTCGACAACGCGGTGGATCCGAGCACGGGCACCATCCGCCTGCGCGCGCGCTTTCCGAACAAGGAAAACACTCTGTGGCCGGGACAGTTCGTCAACGTGAGCGTGCGCCTGTTCGAGCAGGCGGATGCCATCGTCATCCCGTCCCAGGCGGTGCAAACCGGGCCGCAGGGCCAATATGTGTACGTCGTGGGCCAGGACATGGTGGCACAAGTGCGTAGCATCACGGTGCAGCGGACCGAAGGCGAACGCGCCATCGTCGCAACCGGATTGGCGAAGGGCGAGCGGGTCGTGACGCACGGTCAGCTACGCCTCGGTCCGAAAACGCGCGTGCAGATCGGCAAGTCGGCCGCTGAGGCGTCATGAATATCTGCGAGCTGTTCATCCGCCGTCCTGTCATGACGGTGCTCGTCATGGCGGGAATACTGATCTTTGGCTTGGCCGCCTACCGCTTGTTGCCGGTCTCGACGCTGCCTCAAGTGGACTTTCCCACTATCCAGGTCACGGCCGAGCTTCCGGGTGCCAGCCCGGAGACCATGGCATCCGCCGTAGCGACCGTGCTCGAGCGCCAGTTCTCGACCATTGCTGGGATCGACGAGATGAGCTCGCTCAGCGGTCAAGGAGTGACGCGCGTCACCATCCAGTTCGCGCTCGAGCGCGACATCGACGCCGCGGCGCAGGACGTGAACTCGGCGATCGCCTCGGCGGCACGGCAGCTCCCGGCCACGATGCCCTCGCCGCCCTCGTTTCGCAAGGTGAATCCGGCCGACTTTCCGGTCTATTACCTCGCACTCACCTCGGAGACGCTGCCGCTGTCCGAGGTGAACGAGTACGCAGAGACCTATTTGGCGCAGCGCATCTCGACCATCAGCGGCGTCGCCCAGGTCCAGGTGTTCGGGCAGCAGAAATACGCTGTGCGGGTGCAGGTGGACCCGAACGCGCTGGCCGCACGCGGCGTCGGCATCAACGAAGTGGAGCAAGCGGTAGCGCAGGCGAACGTCAATTTGCCTACCGGGACGCTCTACGGCAAGGAACGCGTCTTCGCGGTGCAGGCGACCGGGCAACTGCAGGACGCGGCCGCGTTCCGTCCGGTCATCGTCGCCTACAGGAACGGCTCGCCGATCCGGCTGCGGGAGCTGGGCACGATCATCGACGGCGTGCAGAACGACAAGGTCGCCGCATGGTTCAAAGGCAAGCGCGGCATCGTGCTCGCCATTCAGCGCCAGCCCGGGACCAACACCATCGAGGTGGTGGATTCGATCAAGAAGCTGCTGCCGACGGTCCGTGCCGAAGTGCCGCCCGCAGTCGAAATCGAAACGCTCTACGACCGCTCGGTCTCGATCCGCGCCTCGGTCGAGGAGGTGCAGTTCGCGCTGTACCTCGCGCTGATGCTGGTCGTGCTGGTGATCTTCCTGTTCCTGCGCAATATTCCCGCCACGGTGATTCCGGCTCTCGCGCTGCCGATGTCGATCATCGGCACCTTCGCGGTGATGTATCTGTTCAGCTTCAGCCTCGACAACATCTCGCTGATGGCGCTCACCCTGTGCGTCGGGTTCGTCGTGGACGACGCCATCGTGATGCTGGAGAACATCACCCGGCACATCGAGCAAGGCAAGAGCGTCATGCAGGCGACGCTCGACGGCTCCAAGGAAATCGTCTTCACGATCATCTCGATGACGTTGTCGCTGGCCGCGGTGTTCATCCCGGTGCTGTTCATGGGCGGGATCCTCGGGCGGCTGCTCAATGAATTCGCAGTGACCATCATCGCCGCGGTACTGATCTCCGGGTTCGTGTCGCTGACGCTCACCCCCATGATGTGCAGCCGCATCCTGAAGCCGCACCGTGCCGACCAAAAACACGGCCGTCTTTTCATGGTGTTCGAGCGCGGCTTCGACGCCTGGAAGCATGCCTACGAGGTGAGCTTGCGTTGGACGCTGGCGCACCAGCGTGCCGTTCTGGTGGCCTTCCTCGCGATCTGCGTCGTAACTGGTGCGTTATTCTGGCGTGCGCCCAAGGGCTTCCTGCCGAGCGAGGACTCCGGGCAGCTCTTTTGCTTCGTCGAGGGCCCGCAGGACGTCTCGTTCGAGGCGATGGCGAGCTTGCAGCGCCAGGTCGCCGACATCATCCTGCGCGACCCCAATGTGGAGGCCGCGATGTCTTTCGTCGGCGCGACCGGCTTCTCACCGTCGCTCAACCGAGGGCGTATCACCATCACGCTCAAACCCTTCAAGGAGCGCAAGCCCGCCGACCAGGTCGTGCGGGAACTGCGCCCGAAGCTCGCCAATGTGCTCGGGGCCAAAGTCTTCCTGCAAAACGTCCCCGCCATCCGCATCGGCGGACAACTCACCCAGAGCCCCTACCAGTACGTGATGCGCAGCACGAACATCGACGAACTGTACCAATGGGCGCCGGCGGTCGAGCAGAAGTTGCGCTCGCTTCCCGTGCTGGTGGACGTCGCCAGCGACCTGCAGATCACCCGGCCGCAGGTAACGGTCGAGATCGAGCGCGAGAAGGCTTCGGCGCTCGGCGTATCGGTGCAGTCGATCGAGATGGCGCTCAACAACGCCTACGGCTCGCGCCAGGTCTCGACCATCTACTCCTCCACCAATCAGTACTGGGTGATCCTGGAGCTCGCGCCACGCTATCAGACCGATCCGTCGGTGATGCCGATGCTCTACGTGCGCTCTTCCACCGGAGCGCTGGTCCCGCTCAACGCCTTGGCAAGGCTCAACTTCGGTGTGGGGCCGCTGCAGGTTTCGCACCTCGGGCAGCTTACTTCGGTGACGTTTTCGTTCGACCTTCGCCCCGGCGTCGCGCTTTCGGAGGCGATCGCGCAGCTCAATAGCGCGATGCGCGAGCTGCAGGTGCCCGCGACCTTGACCGGTTCTTTCTCCGGCACGGCCCAGGCTTATCAGAGCTCGCTGCAGGGTATGGGAATTTTGATCGTCCTCTCGATCTTTGTGATCTATCTGGTCCTGGGGATCCTCTACGAGAGCTTCATTCACCCGCTCACGATCCTCTCCGGTCTGCCGACCGCGGGCCTGGGCGCCTTGCTCACGCTGATGGCGTTCGGCATCGAACTCAACATGTATGCGTTCGTCGGCATCATCATGCTGGTCGGCATCGTGAAAAAGAACGCGATCATCATGATCGATTTCGCGATCGAGGCGCAGCGCAAGCAAGGAAAGGCGCCCGAAGAGGCGATCTATGAGGCGGGCCTGGTGCGCTTCCGGCCGATCATGATGACGACCATGGCTGCGCTGATGGGAAGCCTGCCGATTGCGATCGGCCTGGGCGCGGGCGGCGGTGCGCGCATGCCGCTTGGGCTGGCGGTGGTCGGAGGACTGGTGCTCTCGCAGTTCCTGACCCTATACATCACGCCGGTCATCTACCTCTATTTCGAGCGCCTGCAACAAGGGCTGGCGCAACGGCGCGAGATACGACGGGCGGCAACATTGCGCACTGCCGACTAGAGCCGCCCCGGCCCGCCCCGCGCTGGTCACAACGGGTTGTTCACTGTTTCGAGTTTTTCATCGAGTTGACGGGCTGCTTCAGTCCCGTCGAACTCGATGAGTTAAACCGTACCGCCGCTCCGCGGCGGTTACGGATTTAACTGTTTATAAACGACATCGGCGACCTTGAGCAGTTGATCCCTTCTTACCTCGCCGGAGAGCGCGTAGCCGAAATTGCCGTCGACCCAATAGAACACGGACACGCGCTCCTCCTGGCTGAAGCGGAAAGCCGTGTCGCGCGGTTCTCCCCTTTGCCTTGAGACGTAGAGCGTCAGGCGCTGGCCGCGCGCATCCTGGTACATGAAGTGTGCGACGGGTCCCTGCGGGCCGGAAAGTAGCCGACCGCCCACGAGTTCGTAGCCGAGCGGCGCGAGTTTCGGTGCTTTCAACCCGGTGCCGAGGCGCTTGGAGAGCCACCTCACGAGATGCTCCTCCTCGTCCGCGGTGACCTCGACCGGATGACGCACCTCGGGGGAAAACACGACGTGCGCAGTCGCCGCCTGCCGCGCGAGCGGCGAGGGCACAATCTGCGGGGTAATGAACATCCCGCGAACGATCCAGCCTAGCCCGATCCCGAACACGAAAATGCCTGCGGCGGCGGCGTAGCCCCGCCAGGCACGGGGGCGCACCGCGAGCAGCATTGCCGGCACGGGTTCCTCGAGCACCGGGTTGTAAATCGAACGCAGCAAGGTATTTTGCTCGGCGTACGCGCGCAGCCGCTCTGCGTCCTCCGGATGCGACGCGAGCCAGGCCTCGATCCCGGCTCGATCGCCCTCGGAGAGCGCGCCGTCGACGTACGCGTGCAACTCGGCCTCCGCGATCGGCTTCACTTCACAACCTTCAGAGGCACCGCGGTCTGGCCGCCGAGCGCCTGCCGCATGCGTTCACGCCCCCGCGACAGGCGCGACATGACTGTGCCGATCGGGATATCCAGGGCGCGGCTGACCTCTTCGTAGGTCAACTGCTCTACCGCGACGAGCAACACGACCTCGCGCTGTTCGGGAGAAATTGAACGCAGTACGCGGTCGACGTCCTGCAGCTCGAGATGGTCGCCCTGGGTGGCGCGAACCGCCGCAGCGGGCGTTTCGTCCGTCAACTCCTCGACCTCGTAACGCCGACGCCTTGCCTGATTCACGAAAACGTTATGCATGATCGTAAAAAGCCACGCCCGCAGGTCGCTGCCCTGGCGCCAAAGGTGAAATTTGTTCCAGGCGCGTTCCAGAGTGTCCTGAACGAGGTCGTCTGCGACGTAACGGTCGCCAACGAGCGCGCGCGCGTAGCGCCGCAGCCGGGGAATGTGCTCTGTGATCGAACGGCGGTCCATTTGCTTCGCGGCATTCTAACGCGCCGCCGATTTTCAAGGCAACGCTCCGCTCGCGGCGAATTCACGGCTACAGCGGACCGCACGGCACGATGACCGCGAAGGAGCGTGAATTTTCCTCACTGCCTCCCCTACCAGAAAACACAATCCTGATGGACGAACGCGCGGATCGGCGCGTTTATTCCGCGGGAGCGTGATTGATTGCTCGATGTGGCGAAATTGGAGGAGGAGCCGACGCGGGCTGGACGCCCGCTATCCCCTGATGTCGCACAAGCCGGGAATCAGCGCAGGCCGGCGATGTAGTCGGCTACTGCGAGGATTTCAAGGTCGCTCATCTTCACGGCGATCCCCTGCATCATCTTGTTAGCGTCGTTGCTTCGATCGCCCGATCGGAATGCTTTCAATTGCGCTTCGGTGTAGCCGGCGTATTGCCCGGCCAGGCGTGGAAACTGTGAGGGGACACCCGTCCCGCCGGCGCCATGACACCCTGCACACGCGGGGAGCCCTTTCGCCATGTCGCCGCCGCGCCAGATTTTGCGACCGAGCGCTAGCGTGTCCTTGCTTCTTGCGGCGCCCGGCTTGGCCGGCTGGGTGGCGTAATACACCGCGACATTGCGCATATCGTCAACAGAGAGGTTGGCAGCCATGCCGGCCATGATGGGATTCTCCCGCTCCGCCTTCTTTCCGGCCGCCGGCCTAAAGTTGACGAGTTGCTTGTGCAGGTATTCCGGAATCTGGCCAGCGAGTTTCGGATTGGCGGGTGTCGGACTGTTGCCGTCGGCGCCGTGGCACGCCGCGCAAGTCTTTTCGGCGATGCTCTGGCCCTTGGCGGGATCGGCTTTGATGGGCTCGGCGGCGCCGATGGGAAAATGAGCGGAGCCGGCGCAAATCCCAAAACTCAATAGCGCCAAAACTCGTTTCATGCCGTTCTCTCCCAAAAGGCTGATATTCTAACAAATTTTTCCTACCCCACTGCATGTCGCTGTTTCACAAAGCGGCGTTTTTCAAGAGCGCGGCGGCCTTTCAGGACTTCCCGGCGAGTGTCGGCGAAATCGCTTTCGCCGGTCGATCCAACGCGGGAAAATCGAGCGCCATCAACGCGCTTACAGGCAGCCGAATCGCGTTCGTAAGCAAGACTCCGGGACGCACTCGGCTCGTCAATTTTTACGCGCTGGGAGCGGAACGATTCCTCGTGGATCTCCCCGGCTACGGCTACGCCAGGATTCCCGCGGCAACAGACGCATCCTGGAAGAATTTCCTAGGCGACTATCTCAGGACGCGCGCGCCGTTGCGTGGTTTGGCCGTGGTCATGGATGTGCGGCACCCCCTCACCGAACTCGATCATATGATGCTCGGGTGGTTTTGCCCCACCGAAAAACCGGTGCATGTGCTGCTCACCAAGGCGGATAAGCTATCGCGAGCAGCCGCGCAGAAAATCCTGCGCCAGGTCGAGGGGAAAATCGCAGCGCTTGCGCCGAATTTCTCCGTGCAGCTTTTTTCGAGCCTGAAAAAATCCGGGCTGGAGGAGGCGGAGAGGGTGTTTCGAGGATGGCTGCAGCACGCTCAAACCGCTACCACACCGCCGGGCGCCGAAATGAAAACCCCCGGCCATGACCAGGGGTCTGGAAATAAAAATCCCCGGGCCATAAGGGGAAATCAGCCCGGGGCAAATGCCTTAAGGTTTAAGGCACCCCGCTCAGGGAGGAGAAGCGGGAGACGACCGAAGCCGCCTACAGCATGAGAGTGGCTGGCGAAAGAAAGGTTCCGCGACTGATCATCAGAAGGGCAGGAAGCGCGTCTCGGCTACCTGTAGCTGGGCCGGAACGGTTATTCTCAGGATCTCTAGGTAACTGATCCGCCTTGTAAAAGGAGCAATTATGCAGGTCTATGGCAGTTTTCCCGCAGTGCGGATGCGCCGCATGCGACGCGACGAGTTTTCGCGCCGGTTGATGCGCGAGCACGTGCTTACCCCCAACGACCTGATCTATCCCGTCTTCGTTATCGAGGGCAGGGGCCGGACGCAAGCTGTTGCGTCGATGCCGGGGGTATCGCGCTACACGCCCGACAAGCTCCTGCCGGTCGCCGAGCGCTGCGTGAAGCTCGGCGTGCCGGCAATGGCGCTCTTCCCCGCGATCGAATCCTCGCTGAAAACCCCGGAGGGCAGCGAGGCAACCAATCCCGATGGGCTCATCCCGCGGGCCGTGAGCGCGATAAAGAAGCGCTTTCCGGAGCTCGGCATCATGACTGACGTAGCGCTCGATCCCTATACGAGCCACGGACAGGACGGCCTGCTCGATTCAGAGGGAACCATTCTCAACGACGAAACTCTCGCCATTCTGGAGAAGCAGGCGCTCGTTCAAGCAGCCGCAGGAGTGGACATCGTGGCTCCCTCGGACATGATGGACGGTCGAATCGGGCGCATCCGGACAGCGCTCGAAGCTGAGAATTTCATTCACACGCGCATCATGGCCTACTCGGCGAAATACGCCTCGGGGTTCTACGGCCCGTTCCGTGACGCGGTCGGTTCGGCGACGACTCTCGGCAAGGGAAACAAGTTCACCTACCAGATGGATCCCGCCAACAGCGACGAGGCGCTATGGGAAGTCGGGCTGGACTTGCAGGAAGGCGCCGACATGGTGATGGTAAAGCCCGGCATGCCCTACCTCGACATCGTCAGGCGGGTGAAGGACGAGTTCAAGGCGCCCACCTACGTCTATCAGGTGAGCGGCGAGTATTCGATGCTGAAGGCGGCGTTCAAGAACGGATGGCTCGGTGAAAAGCAGTGCGTGATGGAGGTGCTCACCGGTTTCAAGCGTGCCGGCGCGGACGGCATCCTCACCTACTTCGCGCTCGATGCGGCGGCTTGGTTGACTGGAAAACGCTGATCCAGCCGGTGCGCGATAAGCGGGAATCCGCGGAATCTACGCGGGGCGGGTTTCCGAATCGACCCACTCGAGATACGCGGGAAGTCCTCGCGCCAAGGAAATTGCGATGATCTCGGGAAGCTCGTAGGGGTGGCCCGCGCGAATCGCCGCTTCGAGCTCGGCGTAGCGCTCGCGCGTGGTCTTGATCAGCAACGGGAACTCCTCGGCGTCCTCGGTTTTGCCCTGCCATCGATAGACGGAACGGCACGGCGAAAGAATGTTGACACACGCCGCCAGGCGCCGTTCGATGAGATCGTGCGCAAGCTTCGCTGCGCTGTCGCGGTCAGGGAGATTGGTGATGACGAGATAGGCATCCATGGCTCACGCCGTCTGCGCCGTCATCGGAATCCCATCGGCGACCGTCGGGTAGAGCAACCGCACGCCGAGGTCCGCTTTCATGCGCCGGTTAACCAGCCGCCGCGACTCGCTCATGAAGGAGAGCATCTCATTCGTAACCCGGAGCCCGGCCTCGTCGCGCGAGACGCGCGGCGGCCGTTTCAGTCCCGCGCGATCTGCGACGAGGTCGAAAAAATCACCCATCTTCATAGGACCGTCGTCGCACGCATTGTAGATGCCGCACGCCTGTTTTGCTTCGAGACCGGCGGCGACGATCGCGGCGAGGTCCTCCGCGTGAATGTGATTGGTGTACACATCCTCCTCCGCAGCGAGCGCCGGTGTACCGCGAACCAGGCGATCGAGCGGCAGGCGGTCGGATGCGTAAATGCCCGGCACGCGCAGGATCACGATCTCGACCTTGTTGCGCTCGCCCCATTCGCCGAGCGCTTGCTCGGCGTCAAGGCGTCGCCGGGCGCGCTCGGTCTGCGGTTTGGGTTGGCGCGTCTCCTCCACCCATTCACCGGCGCAATCTCCGTACACGCCGCTCGTGGAGAGATACACCAATCGCTGTGGTAGCATGGCGCCGCGTCCGCGGGGAGCGAGAGCCGCGATCAGATTTCGCGTACGGATATCGACGGAGCCGCTCCCGGCGGGCGGGGCAAGATGCGCAATGCGCTCCGCGCGACCCGCGAGCGACGCGAGCGACCCGGCGTCGTCGAGATCGCCCTCGATCAACTCGACGCCGGATGCGGCGAGCGCCGGCTCGCGCGAGCGCACCAGGGCCGCGACCCGATAGCGCCGCTGGAGCTGCGGTAGAGCTCGGCGCGCGATGTCGCCGCAGCCGATGATGAGCAGATTTTCCACGGACGAATTTTACCCCGCACCTCGATGACGCATCAGGTCACCATCCGCAATACGGGCCATCAGTTCGCGGCGCAAGACGGCGAGAGCATCCTCCAGGCTGCTCTCAACGCGGGACTCGTCCTGCCCTACGGCTGCCGCGACGGCGCCTGCGGCAGCTGCAAGGGAAAGCTCATCGAGGGCCGCATCGACTACGGCCGCTATTCGGAAAAGGCCCTTCCCCCCGCGGAGCGCGAGCAAGGGTCCGCGCTCTTCTGCCAGGCGAAGCCGCTCACGGACGTCGTGATCGAAGCGCGCGAGGTGAGGAAAGCCGGCGACATACAAGTAAGGAAGCTCCCCGCCCGGGTGCAGAAGATCGAGCGCGCTGCCGATGACGCCATGATCCTCTACCTCAAGCTGCCGGCGAACGAACGCCTAATGTTCCTCCCGGGCCAGTACATCGACATTCTCCTCAAAGACGGCACGCGACGCAGCTTCTCGATGGCAAACGCGCCGCACGACGACGAGTTTGTGCAACTGCACGTCCGCCACGTACCCGGCGGCTCGTTCACCGACCACGTTTTCAAGACCATGAAGGAGCGCGACATCATGCGCTTCGAGGGGCCCTTCGGCACGTTCTTCCTGCGCGAGGAGTCCGAGAAGCCCTGCGTGTTCGTCGCCTCGGGGACGGGATTCGCCCCGATCAAGGCCGTCATTGAGGCCGCATTCAAGAAGGCCCTTTCCCGGCCGATGACGCTCTACTGGGGAGCGCGGCGTCCCAAAGACCTCTACTTGAACGCTCTGCCCGAACGCTGGGTCGCCGAGCACCCGGGCTTCAAGTACGTGCCCGTGGTCTCGGATGCACTTCCAGAAGACGTCTGGAAAGGGCGAACGGGTTTCGTGCATCGCGCGGTGATGGAGGACTTTCCCGATCTTTCCGGCAGCCAGGTGTACGCCTGCGGCGTGCCGATCATGGTCGACTCGGCGCGGCGCGATTTCGTTCAGAAGTGCCGTCTACCGGAGAACGAGTTTTTCGCCGACTCCTTCACCACCGCGGCCGACAAGGCCCCCTGATGCAGTAGCGTTTTTCTCTATGAAAATCGGAAGAAATTGTTCCGACCTACACTGTGGCCTACGCCGTGAAACGGGACGCAAAGAAGCCCGACGGGCGTGCTCCGGGTGCGCTGTTCAAGTACGCTCGCGACGATTCGCCAGACGCCGGCTCGCGAATCGGACAGCGGAACCGCTAGCGCGCTACTTGTCGCGACGTTCCGAAAACTTTGCCCAAAGACCAACCGCGGCCACGACAAAGGGCAGAATCAGCAGGAACAGAAACGAACGATCCAATTCGGAGAACCACTGGACCCAGAGACCCCAATCGAAAATCTCCGTTACCTGGCCCCGGATTCCTCGGAAGCAGGCGACGGCTACCAGCGTCGGCGGTAAAGCGGCGAGGAATAAGCCAAATGCGTTAATCGACTGATCTTCGAAGTGGCCTTTGAGAATCGCAAAGCCAGCAGGGTTCGGCGCATTGGCGATTACGGTCAACCCACCGCCCGCCACCGCTCCTGCCACCAGCGAATACTTGTACTCGTCGGAAACACCCTCGACGAGAGAACCGAGATATGTGAGTGCAGCATTGTCGGTAATGGCTGTAAGCGCCGCAGCGCCGTAGAACAAAGCCGATTCATCGAGGCGAGAAAGCACATCCTGGAGCCACCACTGTTGCTGGCCTCCAAGCACTACTAACCCTGCGAGGAAGAACGCAACCATTAGTCCCTCGCGAAGCATAAGGCGGTCGTGATGACGGCGGTAAGCCTCTGCCAGACCGAGGAACAGCAGGAACAGCCCCATGAATGCCTCGGGGTTGTGGTTTGTGAACACCACTGCAGCGAGAATTCCGAGATGCACAATCACAAACCCGGCAGGTACGCGCGGCTGGGTACTCTGCGCCGGCGGCGCGGCGCGCTCCGACAACTCGCGGCGGAAGAGGTACGTGAGAACGAGGGCGTTTATGAGAACCGCAAGCGCCGCCTTTGCGCCGAATGTAGAAAGCATGAATCCAGTCGTCCAGTCCCACTTCGCCGCAACCATGAGGACCGGCGGGGCGGCGAAGTGGGTCAATGTGCCGCCCACGGATACGTTGACGAACAACACACCCAGGGTTCCGTACTTGAGACGATTGGAAGCCTGGGTGGCGAAGATGCGATCACGCAGCATCAACGCGGCAAGCGTCATTGCTGCCGGTTCCGTAATGAGCGAACCGAGTAGCGGCACCAGGGAGAGGCTAAGGAAGTATCCGGCGATGGCAGGTTGTGCCGGTAGAAGCCGCCCTACGGACTGCACACTGTCCGAAGCGAGTTGCATGATGGGCCGGCTCGCAGCGATAACCATGATCACGAAGACGAACATCGGCTCGACGAAGTGCCGGCTGTCCAGGTAAGCCGAAGCCGTGCCCCACCCATAGGCGAGCGCCATGAAGACGAGCAGTACAAACGCCCAGAAGCCGAATACGGTTTCAACTTCTCCCAACAGGTGCCACAGACCCGAGTGCACTGTCCGGGTATGAGCAAGGTGTTCGAAGTAGCGCGTCGAGAAGGTGTGCAGGACCGCCAACGCAAACAAGGCTGCGCCGACGATTTCAAGAGTTCCGATTTGGCCGGTCATGCGAGAAATGTACGACAGCCGAATCTGGCGCGTCAGTCGCAAATCCGCGTAAGTAAAAACACTTACTTGCCTTGCGGGAACGCCCGTCGCAAGATGCAAATTCCGCAATGAAATACCTTCGATATCTCCGCGACGCGGCCGTTTTTGCGCCCTGCTACATCGCGCTTGACTGGGCCAGCTACATCGATCCGGTTGGCCCCTTCAACATCACGCCCTGGAATCCGCAGCCTGCGCTCGCCATCGTATGGATGATGCTGGGCGGCCTCGCGCACGCCCCGGCGGTACTGGCGACGATCCTGTTGGCGGACATTGTCATTCGTCATGTGCCCGGCGGTTACGCGATCACAGTGATAACCGGACTCGTCCTCGCCGGCGGCTACGCGGCTATCGCGTGTGCATTGAAGACCTTGCTGAGGGATACCGGTTTGCGTTCGACGCGGCAGCTCACTATCTTCGCAAGCGTCGTTGTCGTAGGGACAGGTGTGGTCGGTGCGGGATTTATCGGAGTACTCCACACGTCGGGCCTATTGGCCGAGACGCCGTTCAGCAGCGCATGGCTGCGCTTCTGGATCGGCGATGCCGTCGGCATCCTGGTGACAGCGCCGCTTCTTTTCGCTGCCGCGGACGCTGCTCGCAGGTCGGCGCTCCTCACCCTCGCTCGCAGACCGGAAGCCCTGCTGCAAGCGACTGCCCTTGCAGCAACAGTTTGGTTGATATTTGAGGGATTTGGCACCGATCCGTCGCGCCATTTTTATCTGCTTTTTCTGCCCCTCATCTGGATCGCCGTTCGCTTCGGCATGAACGGTGCAATAGTGGCCATTGCCATCGTTCAGCTTGGAGTCGTGCTTGGCATCCACGGAGAGGCAGGAATCCCGCTGCCTATCGTCGAGCTGCAGGCTTTGATGGCTGCCCTTACCTTAACCGGCCTGTTTCTGGGAGTAATGGTGGACGAGCGCCAGCGCGCTGAGGAAGGGCTGCGACAGACGCTTCGTCTTGCCGCGGCGGGTGAAATGGCGGGCGCCATTGCACACGAGGTGAATCAGCCTCTTACGGCCGTCGCGAACTACGGACGATCGGCACAAATGCTCCTCGAAAGGGATCAGAGCGGGTCAGCGCACATGCGGGAGATCATCGGCAAGATTCTCTCGGAGGCCGATCGCGCTTCCGAAGTCGTCCGTAGACTTCGCGACTTCTTTCGTGCTGGCACTACCCGGCTAGAAGTGGTCGAGCTCGAGGACTTGCTTAGGACCGTGCGCCGCATGGGCGACTCCGCAATTAACGCTAAGGCGATTTCGCTCGAAATCGAGAATGCGCCGTCCTTGCCGCCGCTCTTCGTCGACCGTTTGCAAATCGAAGTTGTTCTGCGAAACTTGCTTGCGAATTCCGTCGAATCATTGATTGCGTCAGGACGCCAAGGCGGTCGCATAAGGGTCCTCGTGGAACGTCACGATGACAGCCACGTGAGCATTGTGGTCGCCGACAATGGACCGGGTATCTCCTCCGCGGCCCGCGAGGACCTCTTTGAACCGTTTGTTTCCGGTAAGCCCACTGGCATGGGGCTTGGCCTTGCTGTCAGCCGCGCGATCGC
Organism: uncultured Enterobacteriaceae bacterium; assembly: GCA_964430565.1. Classification (GTDB taxonomy): domain Bacteria; phylum Pseudomonadota; class Gammaproteobacteria; order Burkholderiales; family SG8-39; genus VBDM01. The sequence continues at coordinate 32,817 of CAYSFD010000005.1, read as the reverse complement.
CGAAGCCCACGGCGGTACGCTTGAAGCAGCCGCTGTCGAACACGGTGAATTTCATCTCGTCCTGCCATGCGTTCAGAAAACCTGACTGTCTTCGTCATTGACGATGATGCCTCGGTGCGTGATTCCATTGCCCTCATGCTCGGGTTGGCCGGCTATCGCACCTCGGTTTTCGCCGACGCCGAAGCATTTCTCGCTGCCTGGAAAAAAGACTGGGCGGGCTGTGTCATAGCGGACGTGAGATTGCCGGGGCGAAGCGGCGTTGAGCTGCAGGAGGAACTGAGGAAGCAAGAAGTCATCTTGCCGTTCGTAATTATTACCGCGCACGGCGACGTGCCGACCGCCCGTGCAGCGTTCCGATCGCAAGCTGTGGATTTTCTCGAAAAGCCTTTCGATCACATGCAATTGCGCGCGGCCATCGAAACCGCATTTGCACTAGAGGAGCGCCGCATACAGCGGCAGGACAGCCGGCGTGCAGACGCGGAAAAGCTGGGCCGCCTCACAAGCCGCGAGCGCGAGGTACTGGACCAAGCTGCCCGTGGGCTACACGCCAAGGAAATCGCGGCGGCTCTGGGCATAAGCTCCCGTACCGTCGAAGTACATAAGACGCGCATTATGGAAAAACTCGATGTGCGAAATGTCGCGGAGTTGGTCCGCTTTGCTGTTGCCGCAACACCTCCAGAGGACGACAGCCGTTGAGTCACAGTCCCATGATATAGAGCTCCATATACGTGACTACGCTTGCTCGACTGCTTCACCGAGATACGCCTCGCGCACCTTGGGGTCGGCAAGCAGCGCGCGGGCGTCACCCGACAGCGTGATCGTTCCGCTTTCGATCACGTAAGCGCGACCGGCGAGCGCGAGCGCCGCGCGAGCATTCTGCTCGACCAGCAGCACCGTGACGCCGGCGCGGTTGATGTCGCGGATCACTTCGAAAATCTTCCGAGCAACGATGGGCGCAAGGCCCATGCTGGGCTCGTCGAGCGCGAGCAGCGTCGGCCTGCTCATCAGCGCGCGGCCGATGGCAAGCATCTGCTGCTCGCCGCCGGAAAGGGTGCCCGCAGTCTGGCGGCGGCGCTCCGCGAGGTGAGGGAAGAGCTCGAGCACGCGGGTTCGATCCGATTCGATCTCGCCGTCGGCGCGAGGATAAGCGCCCATTGAGAGGTTCTCCTCGACGCTGAGCTGGGAAAAAACGCCCCGCCCTTCCGGAACCATGATCAACCCCGCGCGCGCGCGCCGAAACGCAGGCTCGCCGGCCAAGTCGCGCCCGCGGAACCTGACGGCTCCGGACGCGGCCGGCAAAAGCCCCGACACAGCGCGCAGCGTCGAGGACTTCCCGGCGCCGTTTGCACCGATCAGGCAAACCAGCTCGCCCTCGGCGATATCGAAATCGACGCCCTTCACCGCGCGAATCCCGCCGTAGCGAACTTCGAGAGCGCGGACTTCGAGCAGGTTCATACAGCTTGCGGCGCTCCGAGATACGCCTCGATCACCCTTGGGTCTCTCTGCACCTCCGCGGGGAGGCCCTCGGCGATGCGCTCGCCGTGGTCGAGCACAAGCACCCGGTCACATACGTTCATGACCAAACGCATGTCATGCTCGATCAGAAGGAGTGTCGTCCCATCCCTGCGGATGCGCTCGAGCAAGCCCCGCAGCGCCAGCGTTTCCGACGGGTTCATGCCCGCGGCCGGCTCATCCAGCGCGAGCAGCTTCGGGTCGGTGGCAAGCGAGCGGGCGATCTCCAGCCGCCGCTGGTCGCCGTAGGGCAGGCTCCCCGCCGCGTCGTTGGCGCGGTTGCGGATGCCGACGTAATCGAGCAGCTCCGCCGCACGCCGCTCGATCCCGGCCTCCTCTGTGCGTGTCGCCGAGTCGTGCAGAATCGCACCGATTACGCCGGCGCGCGTACGAACATGGCGGCCGATCATCACGTTCTCGAGCGCGGAGAGATTGGCGAAGAGGCGGATGTTCTGGAACGTGCGGGCGATGCCGCGCGCGGCGATCTGGTGCGGCTTCAGGCCGGCAAGGTCCTTGCCCTCGAAGGTGAAATGGCCGCGGTCGGGCGGATAGATTCCGGTGAGCAAGTTGAATAGCGTTGTCTTTCCAGCACCGTTCGGGCCGATCAGCCCGTATATTTCCCCTTGCCTGATCTCGAAATTGGCCGCGCTCAAAGCCTCGATGCCGCCAAAGCGTTTGCTCAAGTTTGTAGCAACGAGCAGCGCATCAGCCATAGCGCCGTCTCGCGCTTCCAGCACGGCGCTCATAGCCTGCGCTCGGCGAGCTCACGTCTGCGCACCGCGGAAGGCCACAGGCCGCCGGGCCTGAGCGCCATGACGAGAACCAGCGCAAAGCCGAAGATCAGCATGCGGATCACTTCCGGCTCGACGATCATCCGACCGAACCACTGCATCTGCAGCGGTTCCACGGTGAAGCGCAGGATCTCCGGCACAAAAGAAAGCAGCACCGCGCCGAGGATCACGCCCCAGATGTTGCCCATGCCGCCGAGCACGACCATCGAGAGCACCATGATGGACTCGACCAGAACGAAACTCTCCGGCGAGACGAACCCCTGGATCGCCGAAAACATGCCCCCCGCCACGCCGCCGAACGAGGCGCCCATGGCGAAAGCGAGCAGTTTGATATTCCTCGTGTCGATGCCCATCGCACGCGCGGCCACCTCGTCCTCGCGGACCGCCTCCCAGGCGCGGCCGATGCGCGAATCCTGCAGCCGAACGTTGATGAAGATCACCGCGAGCAGCACCAGGAGCAAAAGGTAGTAGTACTTGATCGGGCCGCTGAACACGAGCCCGAGATAGGTCTCGGTCCTTGAGAAATCCACTCCGCCGAGCGTGAACGGATCGATACGCGCTATGCCCTGGGGGCCGTTGGTGATGTTGACGGGCTGCGAAAGATTGTTGAGGAAGATGCGCACGATTTCGCCGAAGCCCAGAGTGACGATCGCGAGGTAGTCGCCGCGCAGCTTGAGCGTAGGCACACCGAGCAGAACGCCGAACAGAGCCGCCACCGCCGCGCCGATCGGCAGGATCACCCAGAACGGCCAGTGGAGATTGAAGTGCGGCGAGGCGAGCAGCGCGTAGACATAAGCGCCGACCGCATAGAAGGCGACGTAGCCGAGGTCGAGCAGCCCGGCGAAACCGACCACGATGTTCAGACCGAGAGCGAGGAACACGAACAGGATCGCGAAATTGGTGATCCGCACCCACGTCGTCCCGACTGCGGCGAGCGCGAACGGCAGCGCGAGCAGCGCGAGCGCGACGAGCGCCACGCCGCCCCACAGCACCGCCCGCTCTCGCTTCAGGCGTTCGACTGTATCAATCACGTACGCTCTCACGCCCTGTCCCCCACCCGCTCGCCCAATAGCCCCGAGGGTCGCAGCACCAGCACCACGATCAGCACGATGAAGGCGAACACGTCCTGGTAGTTGGAGCCGAACACGTTGCCGGTAAGATCGCCGATGTAGCCCGCGCCCAGCGCCTCCACCAGCCCGAGCAGCACGCCGCCGAGCATCGCCCCAGGAATATTCCCGATCCCGCCGAGCACCGCGGCGCAGAAAGCCTTCAAGCCGAGCTGCGAGCCCATCGTGTAGTGCGCGATGCCGTAGTAGCTCGCCACCATCACCCCGGCCACCGCGGCAAGCGCCGCTCCGATGACGAAGGTGAACGCGATGACGCGGTTCGCATCGATGCCCATCAGGCCCGCGATCTGGGGGTTTTGTGCGGTCGCGCGCATCGCCGTGCCAAGTTTCGTGCGGTAAACCAGCGCGGTGAGGCCAGCCATCATCGCAACCGAGATCGCCAGGATCGCGATCTGAACGTTGGTAATCGTGGCGCCGGCGAGATCGTACGACTGCGCCTTGATGATCTGCGGAAAGGCGAGCGGGTTGCGGCTCCAGATCAGCATCGCCACGTGCTGCAGAATGATCGAGATGCCGATCGCGGTGATAAGCGGAGCCAGGCGCGGCGCGCCGCGCAAGGGCCGGTACGCCATCCTCTCCATCGCGTAGCCGATCAGCATGCATGCCGGAATCGCGCAGCCGGTGGCGGCGAGCACGACGAGGCCCGGCGGCAGGCCGCTAGGGGCGAGCGCGCCGATCACGGAGAACGCCACCATTGCGCCGATCATCACCACCTCGCCGTGGGCGAAGTTGATGAGCTGGATGATGCCGTAGACCATGGTGTAGCCGAGCGCAACCACGGCGTACACGGCGCCCAGCGTCAGGCCGTTGATGATCTGCTGGATGAAGATGTCCACGGCGTGACTACTCGAATCTCACGCTGATCCCAGAGGGAAAGGAGAACCAAACAAAAACGGCACCCGCAGGTGCCGTCGTCTTCATTTCCTTCAAAGGGCTTACTTCTTCGCCGCATCCCCTGGCTGGAGTGCCGCGGCCTGTGCGATGAAGTCCTGGTAACTCACGGTCTTGCCGCCCTTGATGATGGCAATCGGTTCGAGCTTGCCGCCCTTGATAGTGAAGATCGTCATCTCCGCGTCGCTGCGGTCGCCTTTGGCGTCGAAGGCGATCTTACCGGTGACGCCGGCAAATTCGAGTTTTTGCAGCACCGGCAGGTACTTCGCCGGATCGGCGGAGTCCGCTTTTTTCATGGCCTCGATCAGAATATTCGCCGCGTCGTAGGTGAAAGGCGAATACAGGATCGGATCCACGTTGAAGCGCTTCTTGTAGGCTTCGAGGAATTTCTTCGAGGCCGCCTGAGCCGGGATGCCGGCCTGCGAGCACAGAAGCCCTTCGGCGGAGTCGCCCGCCAGCTCCTTCATCTTGTCGGTGCAGGCGCCGTCGCCGAAGGAGAATACCGCCTTGATGCCGAGCTCGCGTCCCTGCTTGAGCAGCGGCCCGCCGGTCGCATCCATCCCGCCGTAGAACACCGCGTCGGGGCTGCGTCCTTTCACCTTCGTAAGGACGGCCTTCCAGTCGGTGGTCTTGTCGGTGCCTTTCTCGCGTGGAAGGACGTTCACGCCTGCGGCCTTGAGCGTTTTCTCCACTTCGTTTGCGATGCCCTCGCCGTAGGCGGTGGCGTCGTCGATCACCGCCGCGACCTTCGGCTTCGTCGTCTCCGCGAGATAGCTCGCAATCGCCGGCCCCTGCTGATCGTCGCGGCCGACGACGCGAAACTGCGTCCTGAAGCCCTGTTCGGTCAGCTTGGGGTTGGTCGCAGAGCCCGAGATCACGGGGATGTTGGCCTGACTGTAGATCGAGGAGGCGGGAATCGAGGTGCCGGAATTCAAGTGCCCGACTACCCCGGCAACCTTAGCATCGACGAGCTTTTGCGCCACGGTCGTGCCGACCTTGGGATCGGCCTGGTCGTCGTGCGACACCAGCTCGAACGCGGCATCCTTGCCGCCGATCTTGATTTTCGCTGCGTTGGCTTCCTCGATCGCCAGCCGCGCGCCGTTCTCGTTGTCCTTGCCGAGGTGAGCGATGCCGCCCGTCAGGGGTGCGACGCTGCCAATTGCGATGGTAAATCCCCTGTAGACCTGCGCTCCCTTCTTGTCTTCGCCGCAGCCGGAAACGACCGCGACGACTGTGATCGCAATTACGCCGAAATGGGTGCGGATCATGGTGACCTCCGAATCTAGAAACAGCGGGAACGGCGACCGATTATGCGCACGACATAGAGGGCTGTCAATTTGACAGGCGGCTGTAGCGCACCACGCGCGAGGCTACTTTGTCGTGAGGATGTACTTCGCGAGTGTCTTGGCGTCGACATCGTTAACGGTGTTGGGGGGCATCGGCACGGGGCCCCACACCCCGGTCGAGCCTTCCGTGATTTTCTTCGCGAGATACGCCTCGGCGTCCTTGCGGGACTTGTACTTGGCCGCCACTTCCTTGTATGACGGGCCGATCAATTTCTTGTCCACGGTGTGGCAAGCTAGGCAAGCCTTGTCCTTCAGCAACTGCTGCGCGTCGGCGGCAAGCGCCGCGGCGCCGGAAAGCGATGCCGCTGCAGCGGCTAGGAACAGCACTTGGGGTTTCATAAATTCTCCGGGAAGTTAAAAAAACGCGCCATGCTACTGGATTTTTGCCGGCTTGGAAACCTGCTCGATCAGGTTTTCCAGGCGATCGATCGGGGCGAGGCAACTGACGCCCTCGCATACCCAGGCGTTGACCCCGCGGCCTGCGGGCTTGGCGAGCACCGGCGGCAGGCCTCCAACATCGCTGCCGATGGCCATCACGACGGTGTGCGGCAAATAGCGCTGGGCGAGCGCGCTTTTCCAGCTTTGCAGCTCCGCCGAAGGCCCGCGCAGGATGATCGTGCGCGTAGGCGTCTGGCGCTCTTCCAGCGCCGCGAGCAGCGTCGCGTGACCGCCCGGCTGCTCGCTCATCGCGGAATGAAACTGCGCCAGCGTGCGCTCGGCGGCGAGCGCGTAGCGCGACTCACCTGTGAGAAAGTGCAGGCGTTGCAGAGCCAACGCAGCCATGCCGTTGCCCGAAGGCGTGGCGTTGTCGTAGCCGGGTTTTGGCCGGTGGATCAGCCGTTCGTGATCGTGGCTGGTAAAGAAGAAGCCACCGTTTTCCTTGTCTTCGAACTGCTCGAGCAGAACCTCAGCCAGTTCTTCGGCGAACGCAAGAGCGCCTGGTTCGAATTCGGCCTGCAGGAGCTCGATCGTCGCGAGCAACAGAAAAGCGTAGTCGTCCAGGTAGGCGTTGAGGTGAGCCCGACCATCCTTGTACGTGGCGAGGAGCCGCTCGTTCGCCCACATCGTGCCGCGGATGAAGGCGAAAGCCTTCTTGGCCGACCGCAGCCAATCGTCTCGGCCGAACACCGCGGCCGCTCGCGCCATGCCCGCGATCATGAGCGCGTTCCAGCTGACCAGCACCTTCTCATCGCGCCCCGGGCGTACGCGCTTCTCGCGAGCGGCCAAGAGTTTTCCCTTCCCCGATTCGAGCAGGCGGGAGCACTCGCCCTCGCTTTTTCCGATGCGTTCGGCCACCGCACCCAGCGTGCTTGCGACATGCAGGTGCCAGCGCGTGTTTTCGAAATTGGGAGGGCCATCCAGGCCGTAGTAGGGCGCCAGCACCGCGAACTCCTCAGCAGAGAGCAGTGCCTGCGCTTCTTCGGGCATCCACACGTAGAACTTGCCCTCCTCGTGTTCCGAGTCGGCGTCGAGCGACGAGTAATAGCCTCCCTCGGGCGACTGCATTTCTCGCATGACCCAGCCGGCAGTCTCCGCGGCCACTCGCGCAAAAAGCGGATTTCGCGTGGCGGTCCACGCATCGGCATACAGGCGAAGCAGCGGGCCGTTGTCGTAGAGCATTTTTTCGAAATGAGGAATCTGCCACTGCGCGTCCACGCTGTAGCGGGCGAACCCGCCGCCTAGCTGATCGTAGATTCCCCCGAGCGCCATGCGCTCGAGCGTCGTGGTCGCGACGCGCTGCGCCGCGCCGTCGCCCAGAGCGGCCGAACGCCGCAGGCAGAATTCGAGCTCGGCAGGGTGCGGAAACTTGGGCGCGCCGCCGAACCCGCCATAGCGCGAGTCGAAGCTCGTCTTCAGGCTGCGCAAACCTTCGTCGATCGGCGCCGCCGAGAGCTCCGAGTGATGCGCCGGCACTCCGGCGTGCATGTTCTGAAACGTGGCGAGAAGGGTCTCGTTCTGGCGACCGATTTCCGCGCGCTGCTCGCGATAAAGTTGTGCGACGCGCTCGAGCAGCTGCGGAAATCCCGGCAGGTTGTGGCGCGGCTCCTTCGGAAAATACGTGCCGCCGAAGAAAGGCGCGCCGTCGGGGGTGAGAAACATCGTCAACGGCCATCCACCCGGCCGGCGAGCGAGCATCTGGTGCGCGAGCTGATAGATCTGGTCGAGATCCGGCCTTTCCTCGCGATCCACCTTCACGTTGACGAACAGGCGATTCATCACTTCTGCCACCGCAGGGTCCTCGAAAGACTCGTGCGCCATCACATGGCACCAGTGGCAGGCCGAGTACCCCACCGAGAGGAGGATCGGCTTGTCCTCTTCGCGGGCGCGGCCTAGCGCTTCCTCGTTCCAGGCGTGCCAGTCGACGGGATTCCCCGCGTGCTGCTGAAGATACGGACTGGTTTCCCGAACGAGGCGATTGGGCATGACTGTTGGGACTGGGTTGGGACTGCAGGAACTCCGTTTTAGTTTAGCACTGCATTAAACTAGAGGCTGTTCACAAGGGGAGTCGAATGGACAAGCATCGCACGCAACGTCGAGCACTGCTCGCCCTTGGCGCCGCAGTCAGCATGCCCGCGGCGCTTCGCCTGGCGCTTGCGCAATCCTCCGCAACGCAGGGACTGCGCAATACAAGGGGAGAAGTCAGCATCAACGGCAAGCCCGCCGAGCCGGGAGCCATGGTGCGCCCCGGCGATGCGATCGAAACCGGCAGGCGCGGGTATGCCACGTTCGTGGTCGGAGAGGACGCGTTTCTGGTGCGCGCGAACAGCCGCGCGGAACTGATCGGGAGCGGCGCGCTGGTGAGCGCGATGCAACTCGTGACTGGAAAGTTGCTCAGCGTCTTCGGCAGGGGCAGGGATCGGCGCCTGTTGACCGCGACGGCGAGCATCGGCATACGCGGCACCGCCGCTTACCTCGAAGCCGAGCCCGCGCGCACCTACTTTTGCCTCTGCTACGGCATAGCCGATGTCGCGGCCAAGACGGGCGGCGCACAGGAAACGGTTACGACGACCTATCACGAGTCGCCCCGCTACATCTACGGCGACGGGCGCAGCCGCGCGATCGTCCCGGCGTACATGTCCAACCACACCGACAGCGAGCTGATGCTGCTCGAGTCTCTCGTCGGCCGCTTTCCGCCGACCGAGTTCATGCAGGGCGGTGGGCGGTACTGATTAGCCGTCGGTGATCGCGCCTTTGCTTGCGGTCGAAACGAGCTTCATGTACTTCGCCATGAGACCGCGCGTGTAGCGCGGTTTGGGCTGCTTCCACCTTTTCTTTCGCGCGGCAAGCTCCTTTGCCGAGACGTTCAACTGGATGAGGCGCTTTTTCGCGTCTATGGTGATCGAATCGCCTTCTTTCACGAGCGCGATCGTGCCGCCGACGTAGGCCTCCGGTGCTACATGCCCCACCACCATGCCCCAGGTGGCCCCGGAGAAGCGGCCGTCGGTGATCAGGCCGACCGAGTCGCCGAGTCCTTGCCCGATCAACGCCGAGGTCGGCGCAAGCATCTCCTGCATGCCCGGTCCGCCTTTCGGCCCCTCGTAGCGGATCACAATCACGTCCCCCGGCTTGATTTTCCTCGCGAGGATGGCTTTCATTGTTGCGGGCTCGGATTCGAACACGCGCGCCGGCCCCGTGATCGAGGTCTGCTTGAGCCCCGTAATCTTGGCGACACAGCCTTCGGGGGCGAGGTTGCCCTTCAGGATCGCGAGATGGCCTTGCGCGTACATGGGTTTCTCCCACGGACGGATCACGTCCTGGTCGGCTCGCGGCTCTTCGGGCACGTTCGCCAGTTCCTCGGCCATGGTGCGCCCGGTGATGGTCATGCATTCGCCGTGAAGCGCGCCGTGCGCGAGCAGGATCTTCAGCACCTGCGGCACGCCACCCGCCGCGTGGAAATCCACCGCCACGTAGCGGCCCGAGGGTTTCAGGTTGCACAGCACCGGCACTTTTCTCCGAACGCGCTCGAAGTCGTCGATCGTCCACTTCACTCCGGCAGCGGAAGCGATCGCCAGATAGTGGAGCACGGCGTTGGTCGAACCGCCGGTCGCCATCACGAGAGCGACTGCGTTCTCGATCGATTTTCTGGTGATGATGTCGCGCGGCTTGATGTTCTTCTTGATCGCATTCACGAGCACGCGGGCCGATTCCGCCGCGGAATCGGACTTTTCCCGGTCGGGCGAGGCCATCTGCGAGGAGCCGAGCAGGCTCATGCCCAGCGCCTCGAAGGATGACGACATGGTGTTCGCCGTGAACATGCCGCCGCAGGCGCCCACCGACGGGCAGGCGTTCTTCTCGATGCCGATGAAGTCTTCCTCGCTCATCTTTCCGGCCGAGCGGGCGCCCACCGCCTCGAACGCGCTGACGATGGTCAGATCCTGCCCTTTCCACTTGCCCGGCTTGATGGTTCCCGCGTAGACATAGATGGCGGGCACGTTCATGCGCGCTATCGCCATCATGCCGCCCGGCATGTTCTTGTCACAGCCGCCGGCGACGAGCACGCCATCCATCGCCTGCCCGTTGACCGATGTCTCGATCGCGTCTGCGATCACCTCGCGCGACACGAGCGAATACTTCATCGCCTCGGTCCCCATGCCGATGCCGTCGGTGACGGTCGGCGTGCCGAATACCTGCGGCATCGCGCCTGCCGCCTTGAGCGCCGCCATCGCTGAATCCACCAGCGGCTGGATGCCCGCGTTGCAGGGATTCATGGTCGAGTGGCCGTTCGCGACGCCGACGATCGCCTTGTCGAAGTCGCCGTCGCCGAAACCCACGGCACGCAGCATCGCGCGGTTGGGCGAGCGCGCATCGCCCCGGGTGATGGTCCTGCTTCTCCAGTTGTCTGCCATGTGCCTGCTCCGTATGCGGGAAAACCAACTTTCGGTTACGCTCTGACACGATTTTACTTGAAACAACCTCGCGCACTCTTTCCATGCTCGTCCATCCAAACTTCGATCCGGTCGCGATCGCGCTCGGCCCAATCGCGATCCGCTGGTACGGACTGATGTATCTGGTCGCTTTCGGGGTGTCCTACGGGCTGGGCCGGCTGCGCATCGCCCGCGCAAAACCGGAGCGCATCACGATTGCCTTGCTGGACGACCTGCTGTTTTTCTGCGTGCTCGGCGTGGTGCTAGGGGGAAGGCTCGGCTACGTGCTCTTCTACAAGCCTGCCTTCTATTTCGCAAATCCGCTGGAGATTCTCTTCGTCTGGCACGGCGGCATGTCCTTCCACGGAGGATTCCTCGGCGTGCTGCTTGCGCTCTGGTGGGTGGCGCGAAAGCACGGTCTGCGCTGGATCAATCTCACGGATTTCTTTGCGCCTTTGGCCCCACTTGCTTTTGCTTCGGGGCGGCTCGGCAACTTCATCAACGGCGAGCTCTACGGCCGGGTTACCGATATGCCCTGGGGCATGCTGTTCCGCGGCGCCGGGCCGCTAGCCCGCCATCCCTCGCAGCTCTACCATTTCGCCCTCGAAGGGGTGCTCCTGTTCGTGATCCTGTGGATCTTTTCGGCCAAGCCGCGGCCGGTGGGTGCGGTGTCGGGCGCGTTTCTGCTCGGCTACGGGGTGTTCCGTTTTACCGTCGAATATTTTCGCGAGCCCGATGATTTTCTTGGGCTTCTCGCGCTGAACCTGTCCATGGGGCAGTGGCTATCGGCGCCCATGATCCTGATTGGCGCCGCGATGCTCGCCTGGGCTTGGCGTCGGCCGCAGAAGGTCTAAAATATAGCGTGCCATGGCCAAAGCGGGGGATGAACCCATGCAGGCGCAAATGAACCAGCGGTTGCACGAGCTGCAGCTCGAGCACCGGGACCTCGATGCCGCGATACACCGGATCGCCGACACCCCCACCCACGATCAGCTGGCCCTCACGCGCATGAAGCGGCGCAAGCTCCTCCTCAAGGACCAGATCTCCTGGATCGAGCGGCAGCTCGATCCCGACATCCGCGCGTGAGAAGCCCGTCAGCCCAGACCGCGCGCGAGTAACGAGGCGCCGCTCGCGAGCAGCAGGATAGCCACCGCCCGCATCACCATCTCGCGCGAAATCGCGCGAAAAACTTTCGACGCGATGTAGACCGCCAGAAGTCCCGCGGGAATCGCCGCTGCGGCGGTGATCCAGACTCCGTCCTGCGTGAGCAGTCCTGTAACCGCGAACGCGACCAGCCGCAGCCCAATGCTGAAGATCGTGGAGAGGGTCATGGTCGCGCGGAACTGCTCCTTCGTGAGCGGCCGGTGAGAAAGGTAGATCGCGTACGGCGGACCGCCCGCGCCGAACAGTGTTCCCGAGAGACCCCCGCAGAAGCCGGCGACGTAAGCCCAATGCCGGCTGACCGTTGCGGCAGCCCCACGCCGGGCGAGGCTGTACAGCGCGTAGCCCAGGACAAAGATTCCGAGCGCGACCAGCGATGCTTTTTGCGGCAAGTTCACCAGCAGCGTCGTGCCCATGACGATCCCGGCAATCATGAGCGGAACCATGCGCGCGATATCCCCGAGGACTGCGTTGCGCGGGTTCTCCAATCCGAGCCGCATGCCGTTCACGAAGTCCACGATCGCGAACACGCCGAGCGCGAAGGGCAGCGGAACGAAAAACGTGGCGAGCGGAATGGTGACGAGCGCGGATCCGAAACCGGTGAGGCCCTGGATAAACCCGCCCGCGAAAGCGATCGGCGCAAGGACGAGCGCCGCGGCGGCGCCTTCAAAGCTCATGCTGCCCCCGCTGAGCTACGCAAGGGCGCGCGCCAGCACCCGCGCGACGTGGACCACTCGCCGGGCCGCACCATCCTCGATCTGGTGGCGGCAACTGGTGCCGTCGGCGACGATCAGCGCGTCCGCGCCTACGGCGCGCACCTTGGGCAGCAGCCCCAGTTCGGCCATTTTCATCGAGACCTCATAGTGCGACGCTTCGTAGCCAAAGCTCCCCGCCATTCCGCAGCAGGAGGATTCGATCTGCTCGACTTTCAGTTCGGGCACGAGCGCCAGCACCTGCCGCACGGCGGGCATCGCACCGAACGCCTTCTGGTGGCAGTGCCCGTGCAGGAGCGCGCGCTTCTCGGCAAGCGGCTTCAACTCGAGCGCGAGGCGGCCGGCTTCCTCCTCCCGCGCCAGGAATTCCTCGAAGAGCAACGCTTGCCCGGAGAGCGCGTCGGTTTCCTTGCCCGGTAACATCGCCTTGAACTCGTCGCGCAGCGTAAAGAGGCATGAAGGCTCCAATCCGACGACGGGAACACCGCGCTCGACGTAGGGCTTCAGCGCTGCAATCATTCGCCGCGCTTCGACTTTCGCTTCGTCCACCATACCTACAGCGAGAAAAGTCCGGCCGCAGCACAGCGGTCTCTCGCCCGCGGCGGCACGGGCGATATGGACGCCGTAACCGGCCCGGTCGAGCACAGCGAGCGCCGCGCGCGCGTTCTCCGGCTCGAAGTAGTTGTTGAAGGTGTCGACAAACAGAACCACTTCGCCGGCCTTCCCCGCGCTGCTCCAGCTGCGCAGGGAGTCCAGGAAAGCGTCGCGCCGCCACTTGGGCAGCGAGCGTTGCGCCGCAAACCCGAGCCAGCGTTTGCTCGCGGTCTGCAGCACATTGGCCGCCGACGCGAAGCGCGACGCGCGTTGAGCGTAGCGCGGCAGGTAGGCGATCAGCTTGTCCTTCAGCGTATAGCCGTGGCGCCGATGGTAGTGATGAAGGAATTCGATCTTCATCTTCGCCATATCCACGCCGGTCGGACACTCGCGCTTGCAGCCCTTGCAGGAGACGCACAGGGCTAGCGTCGCGTGCATCTCATCCGAGGTGAATGCCTCCGGTCCGAGCTGGCCTGAGAGCGCGAGGCGCAGCGTGTTCGCGCGCCCACGCGTCAGGTGACGCTCGTCTCCGGTCGCGCGGAACGACGGGCACATCGTGCCGGCGTCGAACTTGCGGCAGTGCCCGTTGTTGTTGCACATCTCCACCGCTGCGCCGAAACCCTGGGTCGCCGCGCCGGCAACGCTCCACTCCCCCCAGTCGAGAACGGTGTCGATCTTCGGGATTGCGTATCCCGGCTTGAAACGGAAAAGGCTGCGGTCGTCCTGTTTCGACGGCCGCACGATCTTGCCCGGGTTCATCAGGCCCTTCGGATCGAAAAGGTCCTTGATCTCGGCGAGCGCGCCGGCGAGCCGCGCCCCGATGATCGGCGCTATCCATTCCGAGCGCACCAGGCCGTCGCCGTGCTCGCCCGAGTAGGCCGCGCCCTTGTAACGCTTCACCAGCGCACAGGCTTCCTCGGCAATCGCGCGCATTTTTTTCGCACCGTCGGTCTTCATGTTGAGGATCGGCCGCACGTGCAGCGTACCGACCGAGGCGTGCGCGTACCAGGTGCCCTCGGTGCCGTGCTTATTAAAAACCTGCGTCAGGAGGTCGGTGTACTCGGCGAGATTCTCCAGCGGCACCGCGCAGTCCTCGATGAAGGACACGGGCTTGCCGTCGCCTTTCATCGACATCATGATGTTGAGGCCGGCCTTTCTCACCTCCCACACGTCGCGCTGCAGCGCGGTGTCGGTAATCTCGACCACACTGCCCGGATGACCGAGATCGGCCATCAGCTCGGTGAGTTCCTTGAGTTTTCTAAGCTGCTCGTCGCGATCCTCGCCGGCGAACTCCACCAGAAGAATGGCGTCGGGATCGCCTTTTATGAATCGCTCCACGGTGGAGCGAAACGCGGCGTTGCCGCGCGCGAGAGCGATCATGGTGCGGTCCACCAGCTCCACGGCGGTCGGCGAGAGTTTGACGATGCGCTGCGGGGCTTCCATCGCGGAACGGAACGCCGCGAAGTGGCACACGCCGAGCGTCCTCGCCTTGGGCAGCGCAGAGAGCTTGAGGCAAATTCGTTGCGAATACGCGAGCGTGCCCTCAGAGCCAACCAGCAGTTGCGCGAAGTTCCACGCGCCGCGCGGCCTTACCATGTCGAGGTTGTAGCCCTGCACGCGGCGCAGGACTTTCGGCCAGCGCGCCTCGATTTCGCCGGCCTCACGCTCGGCGATGGCGCGCACCCTCTTCGCCAGCTCGACGTAGCCGGCGGGCCCGGAGAATCGCGACAGATCCTCGGGCACCGCGCCGAAATGAAACTCCGACCCGTCGGCGAGCAGCGCGTCGATACCGGTCACGTTGTGCACCATGTTGCCGTAGCGGATCGAGCGGGATCCGCAGGAATTGTTGCCGGCCATGCCGCCGAGTGTGGCCTGCGCGCTCGTGGAAACGTCCACCGGAAACCACAGGCCGTGCGGGCGCAGAGTCGCGTTGAGCGAATCGAGCACGAGGCCCGGCTCGACGACTGCCGTCGCGGCTTCCTTGTCGAACGAGATAATCCGGTTGAGATGCTTCGAGTGGTCGATGACGAGGGCGGCGCCGACCGTCTGGCCGCACTGCGAGCTGCCCGCGCCGCGCGGCAGAACCGGAATGCCTTCTTCGATTGCGATCTCCAGGGCAATCTGCGCGTCGCGCGCGGTCTTCGGCACGACCACGCCGACGGGATCAATCTGGTAGATCGAGGCGTCGGTCGAATAGCGGCCGCGGCTGGCTGCGTCGAACAGGACCTCGCCTTCGATCTCGCGCCTCAAGCGGGCCGCGAGCGTGCTATCTCCGGCGCGCGGATGGAACGAGACCGTGAAGGCCTGAGCCGGAGGGCGGTCCATCAGCGGCGCTTCACCCCGCAGCGGAAGACGCCGGCTCTTTCTCCGCCTCGAGCATGGCTTCGAGCAGGGTCTCGGGTTCCTGCGCACCTGAGACTGCGATGCGTTTGTTGAAGACAAAAAATGGCACGCCCTGCACGCCCATCCGCCGCGCTTTTTCCTCCTCGTCGGCGACTGTGCGGCGCAGCGCCTCGTCGGCGATACAGGCCTCGGCTTCCTTGCGTTCGAGGCCCGCCCCGACCGCGATGCGGACCAGCGTCTGCGTATCGGTGAGATCCAGGCCATCGACGAAAAAAGCCTTCATCAGCGCCTCCTTCACCGCGCCTTGAACGCCGTGGCGAAGCGCGCATTCGATCAGCGCGTGAGCGGCGAGCGTGTTGGGCTGTCGTTCGATCCGGTCGAACGCGAACGGAATGCTCAACTGCGCGCCGATGCTCACCAGCCGATCATGGGAGCTGTAGCCGCGCGCGCCGAACTTCTTCGCGATGTAGTCGGCGCGAGGGATGCCTTCGCGCGGAAGGTCGGGATTCAGCTCGAAGGGATGGTAGGCGACCTGCGGCGCGGGGGCCTCGGGATTGCGCTCGCGATACAGCCTGAGCGCGGACTCGAGTCGCCGCTTGCCGATGAAGCACCACGGGCAGACAACGTCGGAAACGATATCGATGCTAAGGCTCACGAAAAGGGCTCCTGGAGGAAGACGCGCGGCGAGCCGCACATGATAACCCAGCGGTCCGCGAGCCTATTGCCAGGTGCCGGTGGTGGTGACGGAGATGGGGCCCGTCCCCGCCGCGACCGTGGCCGGAACCATCGGCGTGAGGCCCCCGCTCGCGCCGATCATGTATTGCGAGACGTTGCTGCCGTAGCTCGCCACGTAGGCGTATTTCCCGCTCGGATCGACGCTGACCGACTGGGGCAGCGACCCCGCTGCGACCGTGGGCGTACCCATCGGCGTGAGGCCCCCGCTCGCGCCGATGCTGTACTGCGAGACGCTGGCGCCGCCCGCGTTCGCCACGTAGGCGTACTTCCCGCTCGGATCGACGCTGACGGAGGCGGGGTTCGTCCCCGCCGCGACCATGGCCGGAACCATAGGCGCGAGACCCCCGCTCGCGTCGATCGTGTACTGCGAGACGGTGCCGCCGTCGTTCGCCACGTAGGCGTACTTCCCGCTCGGATCGACGCTGACGGAGGCGGGATTCGTCCCCGCCGCGACCGTGGGCGTACCCATCGGCGCGAGGTCCCCGCTCGCTCCGATGGTGTACTGAGAGACGGTGCCGCCGCCGTAGTTCGCCACGTAGGCGTACTTCCCGCTCGGGTCGACGCTGACGGACTGGGGCTGCGTCCCCGCCGCGACCGTGGGCGTACCCATCGGCGCAAGGCCCCCGCTCGCTCCGATGGTGTACTGCGAGACGGTGCCGCCGCCGTAGTTCGCCACGTAGGCGTACTTCCCGCCCGGATCGACCGTGATGGAGAGGGGATTCGTCCCCGCCGCGACCGTGGCCGGGGTCATAGCCGCGAGGCCCCCGCTCGCGTCGATCGTGTACTGCGAGACGTTGCCGCCGTTCGTGTTCGCGACGTAGGCGTACTTCCCGCTCGGATCGACGCTGACGGAGTGGGGAAGCGTCCCCGCCGCGACCGTGGCCGGAGCCATTGCCGCGAGGCCCCCGCTCGCGCCGATCGTGTACTGCGAGACGTTGGCGCCGTCGAAGTTGGCCACGTAAGCGTACTTCGGCACGGCTTGCACGGGCGCGCTGCCGCGGGTCATCGCCAGCGAGACCGGGCCAGCCTGCGCACTGGCGGTGGCCGGTGCGATCGGCGTGAGGCCCCCGCTCGCGCCGATCGTGTATTGCGAGACGCTGTCGTTGCCGTAGTTCGCCACGTAGGCGTACTTCCCGCTCGGATCGACGGTGACGGAGTAGGCGGGACCCGTCCCCGCCGCGACCGTGTCGGGGGTCATCGGCGCGAGGCCCCCGCTCGCGCCGATCGTGTATTGCGAGACGGTACCGCCGCCGAAGTTCGCCACGTAGGCGTACTTCCCGCTCGGATCGACGGTGACGGAGAAGGGACCCGACCCCGCCGCGACCGTGGCCGGAACCATAGCCGTGAGGCCCCCGCTCGCGCCGATCGTGTACTGCGAGACGTTGCCGCCGTCGTTCGCCACGTAGGCGTACTTCCCGCTCGGATCGACGCTGACGGACTGGGGATTCGTCCCCGCCGCGACCGTGGCCGTAACCATAGCCACGAGGCCCCCGCTCGCGCCGATCGTGTACTGCGAGACGTTGTTGCCGCCGGTGTTCGCGACGTAGGCGTACTTCCCGCTCGGATCGACGGTGACGGACCGGGTATTCGTCCCCGCCACGACCGTGGCCGGAGCCATAGCCGTGAGGCCCCCGCTCGCGCCGATCGTGTACTGCGAGACGGTGCCGCCGTCGTTCGCCACGTAGGCGTACTTCCCGCTCGGATCGACGGTGACGGAGAAGGGATTCGTCCCTGCCGCGACCGTGGGCGTACCCATCGGCGCGAGGTCCCCGCTCGCGCCGATCGTGTACTGCGAGACGTTGCCGCCGTCGTTCGCCAGGTAGGCGTATTTCCCGCTCGGATCGACGGTGACGGACCGGGGCTGCGACCCCGCCGCGGCCTTGCCGATGTACTTGAGGCGCCCGGTGCCCGCGTCAACGACGTAGCTGGAAACGGAGTTATCTGACTGGTTGGCGACAAACGCGTAGCGCGGGATGTTGGTTGCACCCCCGCCCCCGCCACCACTGTCGCCTCCGCCGCCACCGCCGCAGGCGGCCAGGACGAGCATCGACAGAAACCCTAGCCCGCCGTTGATTTTCGGCGTATCGATGTCCATCGGAGTTCCTCCCCCAGAACCGAGATGGGGCCAGTATTCGGCTGCCTGGAAAGTGAAGTCAACAAGAATCGCGAGCCGCGCGTCTGCGCCCGGCGTGACCAAAATCAATTGTGGCGACCCGGTTTTTCGATTAATTTACCCATTCCCCCTCATTCCGAGCTCGTCATGGCCCATCGCAGCGGACGCCATTTCCTCCAGATCCCCGGTCCCACCAACGTGCCCGACCGGGTATTGCGCGCGATCGACCGCGCGACGATCGACCACCGCGGCCCCGAGTTCGGCGTCATGGGATTGGAGATCCTCGAAGGGCTGAAGGCGGTATTCCAGACCCGGCAGCCGGTGGTGATCTTCCCAGCGTCGGGCACGGGTGCCTGGGAAGCGGCGCTGGTGAACACGCTCTCGTCGGGCGATCGGGTACTGATGTTCGAGACCGGTCACTTCGCTTCCCTGTGGCACAAGATGGCGACGCGGCTCGGCATTTCGGTCGATCTCATTCCCACCGACTGGCGCCGCGGCGTCGATCCGGCCGCGGTCGAGGCGAAGCTGAAGGAAGACCGCGAGCACAGGATCAA
This sequence comes from uncultured Enterobacteriaceae bacterium, assembly GCA_964430565.1. Classification (GTDB taxonomy): domain Bacteria; phylum Pseudomonadota; class Gammaproteobacteria; order Burkholderiales; family SG8-39; genus VBDM01. The sequence continues at coordinate 14,072 of CAYSFD010000005.1, read as the reverse complement.
AGCGGTGTGCGTCGTGCACAACGAGACTTCCACCGGGGTGACGAGCCGCATCGGCGCCGTCCGCCGCGCGATCGACGCCGCGCGGCATCCCGCGCTCTACATGGTCGATACGATCTCCTCGCTCGCCTCGATCGACTACCGCCACGACGAATGGGGCGTGGACGTCACGGTTGCAGGCTCGCAGAAAGGCCTGATGCTGCCACCGGGACTCTCCTTCAACGCGGTGAGCGAGAAAGCGCGCAAGGCCTCTCAAGGCGCCAAGCTGCCGCGCGCCTACTGGAACTGGGAGGAGATCATCGCCAACAACAAGACCGGATACTTCCCCTACACGCCGGCAACCAATCTTCTCTACGGACTGCGCGAATCGCTCGCGATGCTGATGGAAGAGGGCCTCGCGAACGTCTTCGCGCGCCACGCCCGCCACGCCGAAGCCACGCGGCGCGCGGTGCGCGCCTGGGGTCTGGAGATCCTGTGCGCCGTGCCCGAGGAGTATTCGAATTCGCTTACCGCGATCATGATGCCGGCAGGACACGACGCCGACGCGCTGCGCAAACTCATCCTCGAGGCCTACGACATGTCGCTCGGCACGGGGCTCGGCCGGCTCGCGGGGAAAGTCTTTCGCGTCGGTCATCTCGGCGATTTCAACGACCTCGCGCTCGCCGGGACGCTCTCAGGAATCGAAATGGGCCTGGCGCTGGCGAACATTCCGCACAAAAAAGGCGGCGTGCTCGCCGCGCTCGATCATCTCGCCGAGGCTGCGCGCGCCGCACCGCGCAAGGCTGCCTGACCACAATCACCGCACAGGAGGAAAACATGGAACTGCGATTGAAGCTCGTTGCGCTCTTTACCGCGCTCGCTGCCGCATTCACGACCTGGCCCGAAACGGCGTTCGCCCAAAGCTATCCCACCAAGCCGGTCAGGATGATCGTCGGCTTCGCGCCGGGAGGCGGCACCGACCTGATGGCGCGCGTGCTCGGCCAGAAGCTCTTCGAGTACTGGGGCCAGCAAGTCATCGTCGAGAACCGGCCGGGGGCGACCGGCGTGATCGGCGCCGAGGCCGTTGCGAAGTCCGCGCCCGACGGCTACACGCTGCTCATGGGTCACGTGAACTCCAACGCGATCGCGCCGAACCTGTTCCGCAAGATGCCCTACGACGCGGCGAAGGACTTCGCCACGGTGATGTACGTCGGTTACGTGCCGAACATCCTCGCAGTGCCGCCTGCGCTTCCGGCGAAATCCGTGAAGGAACTCATCGCGCTCGCCCAGAGCAAGCCCGGGCAGTTGAGTTTCGCCTCCTCGGGAGTCGGCAGCACGCAGCACCTCGCCGGCGAGATGTTCAAGCTCCTCACCAAGGTCGAGATGGTGCACGTTCCCTACAAGGGCAGCGGCCAGGCGATCACCGATCTGCTCGCCGGCACCGTGTCGATGAACTTCGACACCATGCCGCCGGTGATCGAGCACATCAAAAACGGCCGCCTGCGCGCGCTCGCGATCTCGACGCCCAAGCGCCACGCGCAGCTTCCCGACGTTCCGACCTTCACCGAAAGCGGGATACTCGGGTTCGAGGTCACCAACTGGTACGGCATGTTCGCACCGGCAGGCACGCCGCGCGATATCGTCCGGAAAGTGAACGCCGACAGCAACCGCGCGATGCAATCGCCCGACGCGAAGGAAAGGCTGCAAAAGGCCGGGACCGAGCTGGGCGGCGGCACGCCCGAGGAGTTCGAGACCTTCCTCAAGGCCGAGCAGGCGAAGTACGCCAAGCTCATCAAGGACGCAAAAATACCCGTCGACTAGCGCTACCGTGCCAACACCGATCCAGGTCGATCGCGCGGGTTCCATCGCGATCGTCACGCTCAACAACCCGGAAAAGCTCAACGCGCTCGGCCTCGCCTCGTGGAAGCGGCTGGGCGAAGTCATGCGCGAGCTCGACAAGGACCTGTCGTTACGATGCATCGTGATCCGCGGAGCGGGCGATAAGGCCTTCGCCGCCGGCGCCGACATCGCCGAGTTCGAGAAGACGCGGAACAATTCCAGGAACGGGAAGAAATACGGGAACGTGCTCGAAGCCACCATGGGGGCGCTCGAGCGCTGCCGGCATCCGATCGTGGCGATGATCCACGGCGTCTGCGTCGGCGGGGGCCTGGAAATCGTTTCCCAGAGCGATCTGCGCATCTGCGGCGCCTCCAGCCGCTTTGGCATTCCCATAAACAAACTCGGGCTTGTCGTCGGCTACGGCGAAATGAAGGCCTTGATCGACCTCATCGGCCGCGCCGCGGCGCTCGAGATTCTGCTCGAAGGCCGCGTGCTCGGCGCCGCGGAGGCGAAGGACATGGGCCTGGTGAACCGCGTCGTGCCCGACGACAAGGTCGAGGAAGAATCGATGGCGGCGGCGCGGCGCATCGCCGAGGGCGCGCCGCTCACCGCGCGCTGGCACAAGAAGTTCGCCCGGCGCCTCGCCCAGTCGCGGCCGATCACTCGCAAAGAGCGCGACGAAGCCTACGCCTGCTACGACACCGAGGACTTCCGCGAGGGCGTGCGGGCGTTTCTCGCGAAGCGAAAACCGCAGTTCAAAGGCGAGTAGTCCCTTGCAGCCAGGCGGGTGTGTTGCTCAGGCCCTGTCACCTGGGGTTTTGCGCATAGGCAAAATTCTCTACACGGTTTTTTGCCTGCCCGCATAAATCACGGTATGCTGCGCGGATGGCCACCCGCAGTCCCCGCTACCTCGCCGCCGCCGTGCAGCGCGACCTCACGCGCAAGATGGTGTTTGTCGCTGGACCACGCCAAGTCGGGAAAACGACCCTCGCGCTCGGCCTGCCGGGAGCGCGCGGCGCGTACCTCAATTGGGACATTGCGGCCCACCGCGAGCGCATTCTCACGGGCGAACTGCCTCCGGGGCGATTCTGGATCCTGGACGAAATCCACAAGTACCGGCGCTGGCGCAACTTCCTGAAAGGGCTGTACGACGGACGTCCGCGCGGGCAGAGGATTCTCGTCACCGGCAGCGGCCGACTCGATCTCTACCGCTTTGGCGGCGACTCATTGCAGGGCCGCTACCACATGCTGCGGCTGCACCCCTTCTCCGTCGCCGAACTGGGAATGACGCGGCCGGCGGAGGTGCTGGATCTCCTGCGTTTGGGGGGTTTCCCGGAGCCATTCCTTTCCGGGAGCGAGATTCAGGCGCGGCGCTGGTCGCGCGAGTACCGCACGCTCCTCGTGCGCGAAGAGGTCTCGGCGCTCGAGCGCATCCAAGACCTCGGGCATCTCGAACTGCTCATGCTCCGACTCCCCGAGCTTGTCGGCTCACCCCTCTCGGTAAACGCGCTTCGCGAGGATCTCCAGATGAGCCATCGAGCGCTCTCAGCCTGGCTCGCGGCGCTCGAGCGCCTTTACGCCCTGTTCCGGATCGCGCCGTTCGGCGCGCCGCGCATCCGCGCAGTTAAGAAACAGCAAAAACACTACCACCTCGACTGGACGGTGGTGCCCTCGGATCCCGCGCGCTTCGAGAACCTGATCGCCTGCCATCTGCTCAAGTGGGTGCATTTCGAGCAGGACACACGCGGCCGCGATCTGGATCTGCGGTACTTTCGCGATATCGAGGGGCGCGAAGTCGATTTCGTGGTCACGGAAGGCCGGCGCCCGAAACTCCTGGTCGAGTGCAAGTGGGACGACGCCGACGCGGAGGGTGGCCTGCGCTATCTCAAGGCGCGCTTTCCGGACGCCGAGGCGTGGCAGTTGTCGGCGGTGGGAAAGAAGGATTATCAGACGCGCGAGGGCATACGCGTCGCCCAGGCGATCGAGCTGCTGAAGAGGCTTGTCTGAGGGATAGAAGATCGAAGCGGAGTGGAGAAAAAAAGCCGGACCTGATGGCATGATCACAAAGCAGCAGTTCATGCAATCCATGGAAGGCCACTGGCACACCTACGAGAAGCGGCACTCGCATACGGGCAAGGTCAAGCCCGAAGATATGCCGCGGCTGATGATGTTTCTTTCCGGTCAGGACACCAGCCCGTAACGCGACCTCTGATCGCTCTTCAGCATCGGGCCCGGAGGGAACTTACTTCGGGAAACTCCGGACCGTCGAGGATCTGCGAAACGCATTCGCAGATCCGTTTCTCGGCGCTGGGCAGCGACACGAGCGAAACTCTTCTGCGCCGCTACCGACGCTTCAATAAAATCTCAATCGGAAGTTTCCCGCATCGCGGATCTGCCCCGATGCACCCTCGCGTAATCCCACGGGTGGATGACGCATTTGTAGTGAGCGCGCCATACGTTGGTAGAAAGTAACCGGTAACTGGACGGATTCCTTGCGCTCTGGCAGTCAGTTGATGTCGAACCTGGAACGAAGCGGTGCGCCGGCGAAGGGCTGCTTCCACAACCGTGGTGTGAGCTGATGGACCACGGCGGCCGCCACATCCGCTCGGCAAGTGGCCGTCCGCACGAACCGCTAATCGCACCTGACTTGCGCGCCGCGCACAGGCCTATCTTCATACCTCGGCACCACGCGAAGCGGCCTTGCCCCTCATACGTGGGCAATTTGAAGGGCTCGGCGCGTATCCGCGTTTCATTGCAAGCGACCCCGCAGGCGCAAAGCTGGGCGAACAGGATTGGGGTGCGAACGAGCGCGTAAGCCACGAACAAGCGCTCGGCACCGTCCTCACATTCATTCGGGGTCGATTGCGCGGCGTAACGCTCACGGGCATCGGACATCGCGTGGTACATGGCGGTGCGACATTGAGTGGACCGATTCGCATCGCACGGGGCTGTGCTTGGCCCTTCCACGGCATACACCGTAATTGAAGTCAACGACTGCGGCGTTACTTCGCCACGTCTGGAAGGGGTGACGCCCCGACTTGCGCAGTGATGGCAGAAGTCACGTGCGCCAGCCACTGGACGGTGCGCGCGAGCGTTCGCTGGTCATTCGTACTTGGCGGAGCAAGCATCAACGCTAGGCGTTCATGTCAGCGCTGCAAAAGATCTGGCAAGACAAAGGCTAAGGCGGACAGCTTACCTACCGCCGCATGTTGCGTGCGTGTTAGGCGCCGCCCGCCCCCGCGGATAAGGCCATTCCTGTGCGTGGGAAATTCTCCGACACATTCGACCTCGGCACTATTGTGACCACTCCACGAGTACGATCGTCACTGGGGTGAAGCGTTGAGCCGGCCATTTAGTCAGCGCTCGCGCTCCGGTCGCTTACCTCGTTGTCGTCGGCAACGGAAGCACCGCCCGCAAAATCGCGAGGCCGAGGACGGCGGAGGCGAGCGAGCCGAAAAGAATGCCCAGCCGCGTCTGCACGATGTAAGTGCTGCCCGCGCCTTCGAACGCGAGTCCGGCGATGAACAAGCTCATGGTGAAACCAATGCCGCAAAGCACGGATGCGCCGAACATCGCGCCCCAGCCAGTGCTCTCCGGCAGCCGCGCGAATCCCAGCCGCACCGTGAGCCAAGACACGAGAAACACGCCGATCGGCTTGCCGGCGAGCAGGCCCGCGGCGATGCCGAGAGGAACCGGCTCCAGGAACGTCGCGGCCGTCACACCCTCGAGCGATACGCCGGCGTTGGCGAACGCAAACAGCGGCAGAATCGCGAACGCAACCGGCGCGTGCAGATCGTGCTCCAGACGCCGCAGCGGCGAATGTGATTCGGAGTGGCGCGCGCGAAGCGGAATGAACAGCGCCAGCGCGACGCCGGCCAAGGTCGCGTGCACGCCCGACTTCAGCACCGAAATCCACAGCACCAACCCTACGAAGAAATAGGGTGCGAGGCGCGCGACACCCAAGCGGTTTAGCGCGAACAGCGCAAGCAACGCCACCGCGGCAATACCGAGCGAAACTGGCGCAAGGTTGCCGGCGAAGAACATCGCGATGATCACGATCGCCCCGATATCGTCGAGGATCGCAAGCGTGAGCAGGAACAGCTTGAGGCCTGCCGGCACCCGGTTGCCCAACAACGAAAGCACCCCGAGCGCGAAAGCGATGTCGGTTGCCGCCGGAATCGCCCAGCCAGCAAGCGCCGCCGGGTTGCTTGCGTTGATCGCGGCGTAGATCGCCGCCGGCACCGCCATGCCACCAGCCGCGGCGACCGCTGGCAGCACGACCTGCTTCGGGTCGGACAATTCGCCCTCGAGCACTTCGCGCTTGATCTCGAGACCCACGAGGAAGAAGAACGCCACCATCAGCCCATCGTTGATCCACAGCAGTAGCGGCTTAGCGATCTGCAATGCTCCGACACGCACCTCGACCGGAGTATCGAGAAAGGCGTCGTACAGAAAGGCAAAGGGCGAGTTGGCGAGCGCGAGCGCCGCTGCGGCGGCAATGGCGAGCAGAATGCCACCGGCAGATTCGAAAGCGATGAACTCGTGCAGTGCGCGGATTACCCGCATGTGCCAATCCGTCCCGTCTGGCGGTTTGCAGCCATGTACATCAGGCGGTGGCGCCCGTGACAAACAACCGATCTCTTGCCGCCTCGGCGATGGCGACGACGCATGGGTGCGTTACGCGCCGCTCAACGGAGATCGCGAAGAACTCCTCGACGATCTCCTGCGTTCGGCCCACGGCCTTCACCCCGTACTGCGTTTCGATTTCGGATTCGAGCACGGTCGGTCCGATGAACACTCCCGTGCCATGCTGCCCGAACGCCTTCATCAGCGCGCTATCGTCGAACTCGCCAACCACCCGGGGCCGGAGTCTATTCGTCTCGCACCACCGCTCCAAGTGCGAATTCACTGCCGCGTCTCGCCCCGGAATCAGCATCGGAGCGCCGTCCAGGCAGGCGGGAAACTTTCCCTTTAGGCTCTTGAAGAGTCGGACGGATGCGAAAAAACTCACCCCTGATTCCCCGAGCCGGTGGTTGTACGCGCGCACGCTCACCGAAGGCGGGATCGGCACGCCGGCGATGACAAGATCCAGCCGATGGGCGGCAAGTTCCGAGAGCAGACTGTCGAGCTTCCATTCCCGGCATATAAGGCGCACGGGATCGGCAAGGCGGGTCACCGGTTCGAGCAGCCGGTAGGCGATGGTCTTCTGAACCGCGTCGGCCACCCCGACCCGAAACTCGGTGGGGCGACCGCCCGCCGGGTAGTTCCGCAGGGACTCCTCCAGTTCGGACCCAAGCTTGAAGATGTCCTCTGCATAGCCGAGGGCGAGCCGCCCCGCTTCGGTGAGCTCGAGGTTTCGGCCGCGCTTGGCAAATAGCGGTGCGCCCAAGTCATCCTCCAGCAGCCCGATCTGACCGCTGATCGTCTGCGGCGTAATGTGTAGCCGCTCGCTCGCGCGCAATACGCCGCCTTCCTTGGCGACCCACCAGAAGTAGTAAAGGTGCTTGAAGTTCATCGCGCAAAACCTTCGGTTTTCTCGAATTATATTCAATTATAAATCGATTTTACACGAAGCAATAGCGTCTTTACACTCCCTGCCACAGTGCATTGACCAACAAGGAAAGAACTGAATATGTCCAGAATCCGCAGAAACCATCGCACCAACAGCCCGGAAGCCGCCGCGCGCTTGATTGCGACACTAGTCGCCCGCGACGGGCGGCTCGACTGGCGCGAGATGGAGTTTCTCGACGACGCCGACGCGCTACGCATACTCGGCATCGAGCGCGGCCGCTTCTTGGCGGTGCTCTCGCACTACCTCGGCGAGCGGCCGGGCGGCATGGAGGCCGGTCATAACGCAAGCGCCAAGCGAGTCAACGCGGAGCTTGATGCGATCGACGACATCCCCACGCAACTCATCGTCGCGGCGCTCCTACTCTATCTTGCCGAAATCGACGGCATAGAACCCGACGAACGCGAGTTCGTGCGGCGCGCGTGGGAACGCTGGAACGTGACGCCGCAGGTGCTCGAACGCGAGATGAAGATTTCCGTTTGCACGCTCGAGCGCGGTGTAGGAGCCGGCGGCCGTCACGGTCTGGCAGAGGGAGAGCTACGATGATGGTTTGGTTGTACATCACGGCGCACGCGCTGGTGGCGCTCGGCACCGCACGGCTTCTCGGGCCGGACGTTCTCGTGTACTCCATCGCACGCTCGCCGCGGCGGATAGTGAGGCGGTCGCCGCGCCGGCGTCCGTTCGAATTCTGAAGCGGGGGCTTGCCGAAGCATGGTTCGTTTATTTGTCCGCCGCTGGCTGCCCGATCCGGCATCCATGCGCGCTCATCGCGGTTTGCGCTGGATGGGACCGCTCCTCGACCGCCCGTGGCTGTGGCATGTGAACCGCCATGCCATCGCAAAAGGTCTTGCGATTGGCATGTTCTTTGGGATCCTGGTGCCACTCGGGCAGGCGCTCGTCGCCGGTGTCGTAGCGATCGGGCTGCGCGCCAATCTGCCGGCGGCGGTGCTTGCGACGTTCGTCTCGAACCCGCTGACAACGCCGGTTATCGTCCTGGCCGCGTACCACGTCGGCTCCGCCGTGCTCGGCGACGCAACGCCGCTGCCCGGGCTCCCAGTGGATGCCGGCTGGATCGCGAAGATCAGCGCGATGGGCGAGCCACTGCTCCTCGGCCTCGCACTCCTTGCGGTCACGGCGGCGACCATCACCTATTTCGGCGTGCACCTCGCCTGGCGCATTGGTGTGTCGCTGCGCATCGCGGCACGGCGGGCGCCGGCCAGCGATTGACGAGCAGTCTCGACATGCGACAACACTGGCGTCGCTCGCCCAACGACGATCGCATTCAGTTCGATGCGCCGGAATGCCGGCGGCCGTTGTCGGTCCTGGCCAAGCGCGTTCATACCTTTCTTCAAGCCATAGTCCGAAGGCAAGTGAGAAACCATTCATGACCGAAATCGCACATACCGGCACGCCGATCCTTTACCTCGGCTTCAGCCTCCTCGTCGTGGTGTTCCTTGTGCTCGACTTCGTGCTTCTCAAGGCGAAGGGGCAGCACAAGGTGCCGGTCGGAGAGGCGCTCGCATGGGCCGCGGTGTGGTTCGTGGCGGCGATGGCATTCGCCGCCTGGTACTGGTGGTTCGTGGACGGAGTCCATGGCCGCGAGATCGCCAACGCAAAGACTATCGAATATGTGACGGGCTACCTGATCGAGAAGGCACTCGCCACCGAAAACGTCTTCGTCTGGGTGACGATCTTCACGTACTTCGCCGTGCCGCCCGAATTCCAGAAGCGAGTGCTTCTTTACGGGGTGATCGGCGCGATCCTGATGCGCGCCGTGCTTATCTACCTCGGTGTGTTGCTGATCGAGAAGTTCGACTGGATGTTCTATGTCTTCGGTCTGTTCCTGTTCGCCACTGGCGTGAAGATGCTGCTCGTCGGCGGCCAGCAGCCCGACCTCGCGAAGAACCCGGTGATCCGCTGGATTCGCGGCCACATGCGTGTCACCGAGGCGTACCACGGCCAGCGCTTCTTCGTGACGAAGGAGGGGCTTCGCTACGCGACGCCGCTGTTTCTCGTACTGGTGCTCGTCGAGGTCACCGATCTGATCTTCTCCGTCGATAGCATTCCGGCGATTTTCGCGGTCACCACCGATCCGTTCGTCGTCTTCACATCGAACATCTTCGCGATCCTTGGCCTCCGCGCGATGTACTTCCTGCTCGCCGACATGGCCGAGCGCTTCCATCTGCTCAACTACGGGCTTGCGGCGATCGTCATGTTCATCGGCGTGAAGATGCTGACTATGGATCTTTACAAGATTCCGATCCCCTGGATGCTCGGCACGGTGTTCGCGATCCTTGTTGTTTCGATCGCGGCGAGTCTGCTGTGCCCGCGGCCCAACCAGTACAAGCGCAGCGAGGCCGGATGAACACGGCCCTCAGCACGCTGCGCTGCTGGCGCGGCATTCAAGCGCACCCACTAAGCGCCTCGATCGTCACCAGCGCCGTCGGCAGTGAGGCGTTCAACGAGCAACTCAGCGGCATGACCCAGTTGGGCTACCCGATGATCGTCATCCCGTCGATGCTGATGATGATGGCGGTGGTGCACTAACCGGCCCGGGCTGCGAGGGAAGGCGCCGGGCTGAAGTTGACGGATGTGTTCAATCATTAAACCCTGACCGAATCGGAGTACCGCAATGAATTCTGAACAGCAAAAATCCATTCTTGCCATCGCCTTGCTCGCGGCCTTTGCCGACGGCGGCAAGGACGACCGCGAACGGGAGCGGATTCGCCAACTTGCCGAATCGCTCGCCAACGAGGCGAGCGCCCCCGACCTCGCGCGCCTGTATCAGGATGTGCTGCTCAGGCGTGTATCCGTCGCCGGCGCTGCCGTTGCGCTCGACGACCCCAATCACCGCCAGCTCGCCTACGAAATGGCGGTCTGCGTGTGCGATGCCGACGGCAGGCAGAGCGATGCCGAGCGCCGATTCCTCGCCGACCTGAAGGCCTCGCTCGGCCTCGATGCAGCGCAAATCGCGACCGTGGAACGCGAGGCCGAGGCGCTGGCCGACGTGCCCCTGGTCGAGTCATCCGACGCAGCGACGGCGGCGCCCCGTCCCGATCAAGGCGCGGCCTCCGGACCCGCGGTGGCCGGGGCACCGAATGTATCCGAAGCCGAGATGGATAAATCGATTCTCACCTATTCGATTCTGAACGGCGCACTGGAACTGTTGCCGCAGTCGTGGGCGTCGATGGCCATCATTCCGCTGCAGATCAAGATGGTGTACCGCATCGGCCAGGCTTACGGCGTTGATCTTGACAAGGGCCACATCAAGGAATTCCTCGCTACCGTGGGCGTAGGCCTCACCTCGCAATACCTCGAGCAGATCGGTCGCAAGCTGCTCGGCGGCCTGCTCGGGCGCGCGGCAGGCCGCATGGCCGGCAGCGCCGGCGGCGCGGCTACCGGTGTCGCATTCTCGTTCGCTACCACTTACGCGCTTGGCCAGATCGCGAAACGCTACTACGCGGGCGGGCGGCAGATGAGCACCGCCGTGCTGCGGGATACCTACCGGAATCTGCTCGGTCCGGCGAAGCAGTTGCAGGCGCAATACCTGCCGCAGATCGAACAGAAGGCGAGCACGATCGACGCAACCCAGATCATGGCGCTGGTGCGCGGGGCATGACATTCAAGCCAAATCGAGCATGTTGCCCGTTCGGCAAGGGCAGGAAAAACATAAGGAGGTTACCGGGGTGGGTTCAAGAACAGTACGCAAGCGGGACATCGAGAAGGTTTATCCAAAGAAGGATTTCATCGCCAAGCTGCGCCGACTGGCTGATGTCCTGGAACGCAGCAAGCGGTTTCGACTCCAGTTGGCAGGGACGCGCATCACCGTGCCGAAGCAGGCGATCATCAATATTGAGCACGAGCGCGGGGCCGGGGAAGAGGAACTCGAGTTTCAACTCAAGTGGAAGGTCACGCGGCGTTGAAGTTCTTGCGCTGCGTCGGTCTATGGAATGCGAGGCATGCATGGCCATAAAGGAGCTGGCAAGACCCTGAATGATCTGTCGGCGTACTCCGGCCGGGGGTGTGGCGCCGCTCATGCAGCATGGCACGGCGAACATCGGCATGAAGCGGCCCGGGTTGCCGCTTGGGCGCCTGGCGGATTAGGCTGAGGCGACCTCGATAGCCGCCCACGATGGCTCGGTGAGCGAGGGGAACTACGCCGTCGCTGGTTCAATCAGCCGACAGGCGATGGTCTTCGGAACGGAATCGACCTCGCCCACCCGGAACCCGATCGCGCGGCCACCCGCCTTGGCGAGCCGCCAAGAATAGTGCAAGTGCTTTGAATTCATCGCACTGATACTTCCGTTTATTCGAGCAATCCTTATGGATAAATCGACTTAACACGAGGTTGCATCATCTCCACACTCGGCCCCACAGTGCGTTGATCGACGAGGAGAGGCTGAGCGTGCGAATTGACATCCAGCGCGTTGGGATTCCCACTCATCGCTCCGCCTGCCTGCTCAACGTTTCCCACCGTTTCGTGGCCCGTGGCTACTCGCTATCGAAGTTGGTTCTGCGCCAGTGCTCACCAAAGGAGCTCACCTCATGAAGATTCTCGCAATGGTCCTGGCTGGTGGTGAAGGAGTCCGGTTACGTCCGCTGACCGCCAAGCACGCTAAGCCGGCTTTACCGTTCGCAGCGGGTTACCGCATCATTGATTTCGTGCTCAGCAATCTCGTCAATTCGCAGATCTCGCCGATTTACGTGCTGGTGCAATACAAACCGCGATCGCTCATTGAACATATCCTCACCGCATGGGCGCCATGGTCCCCCCGGGGTCGGGAACCGGGAATAACCGTGGTACGCGGGGAAACTAACGGTATGGCCGGATCCTTCGGAGGTACCGCGAACGCGATCTATCAGAACATCCATCTTATCAAGCAGCACAAGCCCGATCTGGTAGCCGTGTTTGCCGCCGATCATGTCTACCGCATGGACGTCCGGCAAATGGCCAAGTTTCATCAGGAACGTGGCGCCGAGATAAGCGTAGCAGCGGTTCCAGTTTCGATCGCACACGCGTCCGCCTTCGGGATCATGGCGGTGGACCCCGCAGGGAAAGTCCGCGCGTTTCAGGAAAAGCCGGAGCATCCGACGCCAATTCCGAGCGACCCTGATCGTGCCTATGCGTCGATGGGCAACTACCTATTCAACCCGGGGGTTCTGGTGGAGTTGCTCAAGGAGGCCGACCGGCATGGCGATACGGACTTCGGCCGTGACATCATGCCGCTGCTGCCGCGTTGCCGCTGTGTATGGGCTTACGACTTTGCGAACAACAGGGTATCCGGGGTTCAGCCGTACGAAGAGCGTGGCTACTGGCGCGACATCGGCACGATCCATGCCTACCAGGCCGCGCAGCGCGATGTCCTCGGGCCGTTGCCACGCTTCAGTCTCGTGAATGCTGAATGGCCGATCCACAGCGACGCTTACCGCGTGCGAAGACGCGTTGCACCGCCGGCCGCAAAGGATTTGGCGGCAACGCGACATATCGCAACGGGAGCGAGCACGAACGCGCCGCTCTTCGGATGAAATCGCCTGCGAGAATTTGCGCCGTAAATTAGTGAGAGCACCCATGGATAAAACACCTTTGCGATCCGTTGTTGATACGTCCGGAACCGCCATCATCACGGACAAACAGCGCCATCAGATGACCGCCACAGCCGCATATTATCGCGCCGAACGCCGGGCGTTTCGGGATGGCGACCCGGCCACCGACTGGCGGGAGGCCGAGGCAGAAATCGATCGCATACTCGAGCAGTCACTTATGTCCCCAAAGCAGGCGCAAGGCGCCGACAAAAGAGCATTCCTGGACCGGCTCGAAATGGAACTGCGGGGATTAGATGCCAGACTCGAAGAACTTACCGATAAAGCACGCAGAACCAAGCGGACCGTTCGGGCCGAGTACGAAAAGCAGATCGAAGCACTCGCTGAAAAGCGGGCGGTCGCCGACGAAAAGTTACGAGAATTGAGAGATCGTTCCGAGGCTGCGTGGGACGATTTGAAAGGCGGGGCAGAGAAACTCTGGCAGGAGTTGCGACAGACGATCGAACAGATGGCCTCCCGTTTCAAATGACGTAATGCTGCGTCCACGGCATCGCCGTGTGTCAATACGGGGAACCGATGGACACTGAACCGGTCCCCGTTTGATGGACGCCACGTACTGCTCGGACGGGTGGTCGGGCCGAAGGCCCGTATCAGCATTCTCTATCAGAAATTGATGAACGCCGGCGCGCGGTGGGCAACTCACGTACCGCCCCAGGCCGGCTGTCCACAGCGCGCAGCGGACCGCGCGCGCCCGTGTAGCGCAGCACCGTGCGGTGCAGCCGCCCGATTTCATCGGCTCAGATCCCCCCGCGATTTGCGCCGCCCGCCTTGGCGACCCACCGAAAAGAACGAAAGCGCACGAAATTCATCACCCTAATCATTCGTTTTATTCGATCAATAATTAATGATAAATCGATTTTACAACAGGTCGCGGCACCCCCACACTCGCTGCAACGGTGATTGATTGAGAAAGAGAAAGCGAGCATGCGCATCGACATCCAAGGCATGGGATTTCCACTTACCGCTCCGCTTTTGGAGCACACCGAGCGGCGGTTGCGCTTCGCGCTGACCCGAATTAGCGACCGGATCAAGCGAGTGGTGGTCCGGTTGCGCGATACCAATGGTCCGCGCGGCGGGGAGGACAAGT
>CAYSFD010000004.1:0-8174 GCA_964430565.1 uncultured Enterobacteriaceae bacterium | reverse complement strand
CCACCGCCTTGTCGATCAATAATGCCGTCGCCACCGCTGTGGGTTCGTTGCGCTTACGGCCCAGCCACTCCAGCAGCATCTTGCCCGACATGATCAGCGCGTAGGGGTTCGCGATATTCTTCCCCGCGATGTCCGGCGCGGAGCCGTGCGTCGCCTGCGACATCGCCAGCCGCTCGCCCACGCACAGGCCGGGGGCGAGGCCAAGGCCGCCGACGACGCCCGCGCCCTCGTCGGTGAGGATGTCGCCGAACTGGTTGGTGGTGACCACCACGTCGAACTGCTGCGGGTTCATCACCAGCTTCATCGCGAAGCCGTCCACCAGCACTTCATTCAGCTTCACGTCCGGGTACTCCTGCGCGAGCTTGCGGCACTCCTCGGCGAACATGCCGCAGGCGAGCCGGTACACCGGCTCCTTGTGCACCGAGGTGAGCTTCCTGCGCGGCCGGGTGCGCGCGATCTCGAACGCCTCGCGCGCGACGCGCTGCGAGCCCTTGCGGGTGATCACGCGCATGGCGACCGTGATGTCATCGTTGGGGCGGAACTCCGGGGCGCCGGCGACGACGGTCTCCGAATAGAGCATGCCCTCGGTCAGCTCGCGCACGAAAATGATGTCGACGTTCTTGTGCACCGAAGAGATATTCGCGTGCGAGAGCGCGGGCCGCACTGCCGCGAACAGCTCGAATCTCTTGCGCACTGGCGGCATGACCCAGGTCGGATCGCCGCGCGGATAGGCGGCGTGGCCGATCGGCCCCATCACCCAGCCGTCGAGCCCGCGCAACGCCTGCTCGGTCACCGGGGGAAGAGTGTCGCCGTGTTCCTCGTGCCCGCGCTTGCCGATCGGGAGCGTCTGCCAGTCGATGGCAAGCCCGGAGCGCGAGGCCGCCGCCTTCATGACCTTGACGCATTCGGGGACGACCTCGAGGCCGATGTCATCGCCGAGCAGGACGCCGATTTTCAGGCTCACGTCGTGAATCCCCCGTCGACGAACAGCGTCTGGCCGGTGACGAAATCCGAGGCGCCGCTTGCGAGGAAGACGGCCGCGCCGAGCAGGTCCGAGGGCTGCGCGAAACGCCCCAGCTTGATGCGCTCGAGCAGGCGCTTCGAGCGTTCCGGATTGGAGGCCATCACGCGGGCGGTGAAGTCGGTCATGGTGGCGGTAGGCGCCAGGGCGTTGACGCGCACCCCGAGCGGTGCCCATTCGGCAGACAGCTGCGCAGTGAGATGCGATACGGCGGCCTTCGCGGCGCCGTAGACGCTCTTTCCTGCATCGGTGGAGGCCGACCAGGCAGAACTCATATTAACGATCTTGCCGTAGCCGCGCTCGATCATTATGGCGCCGATGCTCTGCGAGCAGAAGAAGGTGCCTCTCACGTGGGTGTCAAACAATGTGTCCCAGTCTTGCTCGGAGATTTCGAGCGCCGGCCTGGTAAACCCGAACCCGGCGTTGTTCACGAGTACCAGCCGGCGGTCATCCTTCTGCGCCAGCCGGCCGACCGCATCTGCCAGGATGCGGATGTCATCGATCCGGCTTACATCGGTCGGAACGGCCTCGGCGCGCCCGCCGAAAGCGACGATCGCTTTTCTTACGGATTCGAGCTTGTCTCTGCGCCGGCTCGCCAGAACAACGAGGGCGCCGGCGCGCGCGAAGCACTCGGCGAACGCTCGCCCGATGCCTTCGCTCGCTCCGGTCACCACGATCAGTCGATCGTCGAGCCGGAACGACGCCAGCGGATCGCTAGATGCGTCGACGGTCACGTGGGTCACGCTCCTTGGTCACGGGCAATCAAACCGGCCTAATCATATCCTCGTGGTCGTCTTTCGCACTGTTGAGCCGTCGGCTAACCGGGTAGTGCTCAAAGCTCGTTTCCGCGGACGCGACTAACGCCGCCACCTGTTCCGGCTTCTCGAGACCTCGGTCGAGCCACTGTGGAAACACCGCATTGGGCAGGACCACCGGCATCCGGTCATGTATGTCGCGCACCGACCCCGCGGCGTCGCGAGTGAGGATCGCACAGGTGAGCCGCGGAGTCTCGCCCGCCGCCGGCGTCCACTCCGAGAGTAGTCCGGCGAAGCAAACCAGCCTCCGGTCTGACCGATGGATGAAGTGCGGCTGCTTCTGCACCTTGATCTCGCCGGTCCGCGGATCAGGAACTTCGACAGGTTGCCATTCGTACCAGCCCTCGGCCGGTATCAGGCAGCGCGAGTGCCGGTAGGGGTGGCGCCACATTGGCTTCGAGGCTGCTTCCTCAGACCGGGCATTGAACGCACTCGAGGGAAGTTTTGGTTGTTTCCACCAGATTGGGACAAGGCCCCAACGTGCCTTGGTCAGCTCGAGATCCCCAGAGTCAGGCGCCCCGCGCAAGATTGCGATGATGGTTGTCGGGGCGACATTAAAGTGACGTTCGAATGGGCCACTGTTGCGCCGCCCGATGTGCCAGGCACGCTCGATTGCGGCTTCATCCGGGGATACGTAGCGGCCGCACATTGGGTGCCAATTTTAGCGCGCGCCCTGTGGCCGCAATCGGCCCAGTTCCGGACGTAGATCTCCGGACGGCGTTACTCGATCTTGATTCCCGCCTGCCTTCGGCGCTTGCATGTTGCGGCGCATTCTTGGCCTAATGGCCGCTCGATAGAAACATTTTCCCCAGGAGGGCCCATGACGCTATTCAATCGCGCCGGCACTGCGTTTGCCGGTTTCGTGCTCGTCCTTTGCGCCTGGAGCCTCGGCGCGCAGCCGCTGCCGGTGGCAAAGCCCGAGGATGTGGGTATGTCGACGCAGCGGCTGGCGAAGATCGGCGCGACGCTGAAGAAGGAGGTTGCGGAGGGCAGTTTCCGCGGCGCGGTGGTGATGGTGGCGAGGAAGGGCAAGCTCGTCTACCAGGACGCGGTCGGGATGCAGACGGCCTCGGTGAAGATGACGCCGGAGTCGATCTTCCGCATCTACTCGATGACCAAGCCGCTGGCGTCGGTGGCGGCGATGATGCTGATCGAGGATGGCGTGGTCCAGCTCACCGATCCGGTGAGCAAGTACCTGCCGGGCTTCGACAAGCTGCAGGTGAGCGTGCCGGGCAAGGATGCCTCGGGCGCCACCACCTACACGCTGGTGCCGCAGGAGCGGCAGATGACGGTGCAGGACCTGCTGCGCCACACCTCGGGCCTCGCCTACGGCGAGATCACGCAGAACGCGCCGGTCAAGGAAGGGCTGGAAAAGGCCGGCCTCTATCGCCGGGACCTGGACTTCGACGCACGCAACGTTACGCCGGACGAGCAGATCGCCGGACTGGCGAAAGTGCCGCTGGCCTTCCAGCCCGGCACCACCTGGAACTACAGCGTGTCGACGGACATGCTCGGCCGCGTGGTGGAGAAGGCTTCGGGCAAGCGCCTTGCGGATTTCCTGGAGGAGCGCGTGTTCAAGCCGCTCAGGATGAAGGACTCGGGATTCTGGGTCCCGGCGGGCAAGATGTCGCGCGTCGCGGAGTCGCTGGAAAAGGACCGCTTCGCCGGCCGCCCATTCCCGCTCATCGACGTATCCGTGCCGCCGAAGAACGATTCGGGCGGCGCGGGCGGCGTGTCGACCGCGGCGGATTACCTGCGCTTTTCCCAGATGATGATGAACGGCGGAATTCTGGACGGCAAGCGCGTGCTGAGCCGCACCACCGTGAGGCTGATGACTTCGGACCATCTCGGCGGCGCGATGAACCTGGCGATGGATCCGGGCATGCTGCTCCTCGGCAGCAAGGGCTACGGATTCGGGCTCGGCTTCTCGGTGCGCCTCGCCGACGGCGTCGCCGCGGTTCCCGGCGCGGCGGGCGAGTACATGTGGGCGGGCTACGGCGGCACCTACTTCTGGGTGGACCCGAAGGAACAGGTGACCGCGGTGCTGATGACGCAGGCGGCGAGCCCGCAACGGGCGTACTTCCGAAAGATGGTGAAGCAGCTCGTGTACCAGGCGATCACGGACTAGGTTTTCCGCGGGCAGTCGCCTTCCGAATCGGGGTTGACTGGGTTCGAGGCGGTCGGCTAGTCGGGGTCTTGGCACCCGCGAAGACGCCGCGGGGTGTGGTGAACTTGTCGACTTCGGGCGACGGCTGGTTTCGACCCAAAGCGGACATCCGACAGCTACTTGTCCTTTTTTATGAGGACCATGGCGAGCTCGCCCTTGAAACTTAAGCTGGCGGGGGCGATGTGCAATACGTACTCGTGGTACCGCTTCTTCCGATTGGCGTCGAACCGATGGAAATCCATCTTGAATGAAGGTGGAACCGCATCTTCGTCAACGACCACCATCGATATGCCGTTGAAGTCGCCCGTTTTCAACGCGCCGATTTGGATCGCTTTTTTTGCAACGAACAAAGCAGCGACGGGCACGCCAAGCTGCTCCCTCAAAAGCTCTGCTTCGTAAGCGAACGCGCCAACGTCGTTTTGCTGGACAGCATCCTGTCTACGCCGGCACTCCGCAATAACGACGCTTCCGCTTGTTTTGTGACGGAGAACGACGTCAATGCTCCAAGTCGTGCCACCCATAGCGAACGGGACATCGATACCATCTCCGGAATACGGCTCGAGCTCAAGATCGCGGTGAATCAAAATGTCGCGACAATGCTCCTGATACTCGCGGGCCGTACCCGTTGCCTTCCCCTTGGTCATCCGTTTCTCCGTTAGCACATAAAATTGGATACGGCATCGCTCCAACTATCGCGTCATATCGGAGCCGAATCCTCCCGAAGCGATTGTTCAATCCAAGAATAAAACAAATTGGGTCGAAGTTACATCGGCATTTATGAATCAGCGGTTCGCCGAGGATACCTGGACTTTTGTAACGCCGGGCGTTAGATTCTGACGGATGTCGCCACGGTCAGTGAAGGGGTGAAACCTCAATTCCTCGCTATGTTGCCCGGAGAACTGCAGGCCACCGTCCAGGAGGCTGAGCAGCTCGCCGAGTGTGAAATAACCGTCGTCCCCGACGCAGCGGCAAGCGAATTTGACAACCTTACGTTCGGCATCGACGCCGGTGAATGCCACGCTACGATCGCGTACCGCGGCGATAGCATCTCGCGCTGTGCAATCCTGCACGAGGTACTACACCTCAAGCGCTATTGGGTCGACGCCGTACCTATACTCAGGCCGACTGCATCGCGCTACGAGTTCCAGGCGCAGGCGCTCAACGACCTCATCGAGCACCTCGTCATCATTCCGGAAGAGCGGCGCTTTGCAGAGGCGGAAAGCAACGCGCATTGGTCCGCGGTCATGGGGGCTAAACTGGCCGAGTTGCCGACAGTTAGCTCCGCGTCAAGCCAGGCGGAAGTCGTCGCTTTGCAACGAAGCCTAATGCTGCAACGTGCGATGATGGACATTGCCCTGCCGGATCTCGATCACACTGGCCTTTATGACAGGTTGCGCGACGAGAAGTTTCTTGAGGCGAGCACCGCATTTAGCGACCGCCTGCGCAATATGCTTAACGACAAAATGCGTGCGCTAATTTTCGTTAGCCAAGAGTTCCGATACGACCTGACGGCCTTTTGTGTCGGCAGGTTCAATCTCCGGGCTAATCCCAAGAGCTTTTGGCGCTCGGTACCCCTCACTCATTCCCCTTAGTCCAATGACCGCTTCTGGCCGAAAATGGACCTCCATCGAATAGTGCGTCCTACTTCCTGTTCCCCTTACGCGCTGCGTGGAGCAGCCTCGTGAGGTCATCGATGCCGATAGCCTCCCCAGCGAACAATTCACCGTCAAAGTCGGCAGAGTAGTTGTTCAGCATCGTCGTCATGACCTTGCCAACTTGCGTGAGACCCGTCCAATCAATCGGCGCTTCGGCCTGCAGTTTGTCGCGGTCAAAGAAGTAGTCCTCGTCGAAGTGGGCATGGAACTTGTCGCGCAGAAGGCTGATGCTCCTTAGCGCGGCCAGCCCCCGAACTCTTTGCCTGTCCTCCTCGATGGATTGGGCGGTGATGGCCTGCCCCCTGTTTTCTGGCCGCAGCATCCAGTGCCCATCCTCATAGTTCTTCCGGCGCTGCAACTCCTGAATCGTCATCCATTCTCGGTTGTTCTCTATGAGTGAGAGGAAGTTGAACAGCCCTCGCTCGCCCTTTTCATCGAACATTTTGTCGGCCCACAGGATGACCTTCGTCAATAGCGAGTTTTCGACCGTATGAAAGAACGCCGGGGCGAGGTTGAGCTCGGCCAAGTAGTCGTGCGTCCGCTCGCTGATCTGTCGCAAGACAGAGGCGGCGTCGCGAAAGCTGCCAATCTCCGTGTTCAGGGCGGCGCGGTACTCGCGGAAGCGCGCTTCGAAAGCATCGCGGGTGAGCTTCATGTCCAGCAAGTCTATCGCAGCGCCAGCAGTTTCCGGTTCCGTCTAGTCCCGTATCTGCGCGAGTAGTGACAGCCCCTGCTGACCTGTTAATCCGCAGGTCCGGGTTCGAACCCCGGTCGGGCACGTACTTGGCGTCCGCTATCGACCCTGAACGAACGCTCTAGCCAGGCTGTCGGTCAGATGTATCTTCCAGTGTCGGCTCTTGCCGAATAACCTGACTGCGCGCCGATGGGGCGTCTCTCTGAACATGGGTTGCAGCCCAAACCAGTGCCGCCACCCATCCAAGAAACGACCAACCAAGGAACGTATTGAGAAGCAGAATCGCGAGTCGGTTGTGGTGCTCCCTCGCATACGCAACGATAGATGGGATGAAGTACAAGACCAGCGCCACGATGACCAAAGCAAACAACAGCCAAGGATCAAGTCTCGACATGGGTCATACACCTGTCATTCTTATGGGCTTTCATAGACTACGCCCAGCATGAAAACACGGCAACTCTACTAACCACACGGTCGCAAGGGACGGGAACCTCATCCGATAATGTGGACACCTCGACCTAACGCACGAGGAGGTTTCCATGGCAGCCCCGATTGGGCCTAAGAAGGTTCATCGCTACACGGTCGAGTTCAAGATCCAAGCAGTCCGATTGTCGTTACACCCAGAGATTCAGACGCAGGACGTAGCCCATGCTCTGGATATCCACCCGTTCATGCTCTCGAAGTGGAAGAAGGACTACCGCGAAGGCAAGCTCAAGCCGGCGGCCGAGGCCGCTGGGTTGAGCTTGCCGAAACTCTTGCAGGCGCCGAAGAGCGATCCGGAGAAGCTCGCGCTCAAGCGGCAAGTGAAGGAGTTGGAGACCAAGGTCGAAGCGCGCACGCAGGTGCGGACGCTCGAGCGCAAGCTCGCGGCGCTTGAGGTGGAGCACGATCTCTTAAAAAAAGCCATCCGCTTCAATATCGAACGCCGAAGGCGAAATTCCAGTTCATAGCCGAGCACCGTGGGCGGTACGGTGTGGCGTTCCTGTGCCAGCGCTACCAGGTCTCAAGGAGCGGGTTCTACGCCTGGGAGGAGCGCGGGCGCAGCCCCCGCAGCCGGGATGACGAGGAACTCGGCGCCGAGATCGCACGCATTCATCGCGACAGCCGCTGCACCTACGGCTCTCCACGGGTCCACGCGCAGCTCAAGCGCGAGGGCGTTCGCTGCAGCAACAAGCGTGTGGCGCGGCTGATGCGCGAGCAAGGGCTGCGCGCTCGTGTCAGCGGCCTGTACCGGCGCTCGACCGGGGTGCACCAGTTCTTCCAGAAGACGGGCAACGCTCGCCTGGATCAGCCGGCACCGACACGCACCGACCAAGTCTGGGTGGGCGATCTCACCTACCTGCGCCTGGGCAAGCACTGGCGCTACCTGGTCACGGTCATGGACCTCTTCTCGCGGCGCATCATCGGATGGACGATCGCGCGCAACAGAACCACGAGCGTGACCCTGCGCGCACTCAGGCGGGCGATCGCGCTGCGCAACCCCAAGCCTGGATTACTCTTCCATTCTGACCGCGGTATCGAGTACTCGGCCTACGGCTACCAGGCGTTCCTGCGCTCGCGCGGCATCGTGCCCAGCATGAACCGCCCGCGCCACTGCCAGGACAACGCCCACATGGAAAGCTTCTTCCACTCCCTGAAAGCCGAGTTGGTGCATCAGCATCGGTTCACCAGCGACGCTCAGCTCAATGGGCAACTAAGCGGTTACATCGAACGCTTCTACAACCTCAAACGCATTCACTCCAGCTTGGGGTACCATTCCCCGGTCGAGTTCGAACGCTTGGCCAATGCCTAGCGAAGTGTCCACAGAAACGGATGAAGATCA
>CAYSFD010000003.1:0-10521 GCA_964430565.1 uncultured Enterobacteriaceae bacterium | reverse complement strand
CGACATATAGGCGAGAAAGATCAGGCCGAGCACGAGCAGCGCGGTATATTCCGGCGGCCCGAACCGCAGCGCGAAGCTCGCCAGCGGCGGCGCGATCAACGTCAACATCACGACGCCGAACGTGCCGGCAATGAAAGAGCCGACCGCGGCGATACACAAGGCCGCGCCGGCACGGCCCTTCTTGGCCATGGCATTGCCGTCGATGCAGGTCATCACCGAGGCGGCCTCCCCTGGGATGCGCAGCAGGATCGAGGTGGTCGAGCCGCCGTATTGCGAGCCGTAATAGATGCCGGCCAGCATCACGATCGCCTTGGTGGCATCCAGGCCGAAGGTCAGCGGCAGCAGGATGCTGATGCCGGCGAGCGGGCCGATGCCGGGCAGCATGCCCACCAGCGTCCCGACCAGGCAGCCGAGGAAGGCGTACCACAGCACGTCGGGCCGCAGCGCGACCGAGAACCCGAGCCAAAGACTGTCGAGCGTTTCCAGCGTCAGAACCAGAGAATGCCGCGCTCGAGCGGAGCTTTCAGCGCCTTACCGAACAGCCAATAGGCAAACAGCGTCAGCCCGATGCTGTAGCCGGCCGCAATTAGCGCGCTACGCTGTTCGATCACCACGAGCAGCGCGAAGACCAGCAGCGTCATGGCGATCAAGAATCCGAGCGACTGATAGGCAGCGACCGCGCCAGCGGTGATCAGCACGACCCCTGCGGCATGGCCACGGTCGCTCCAGTCGATCGCCGCAAATTCCTGGCTTTGCGCCGCACCGATGATGATGAGCGCGGCAAACAGCATCATCAGCCCCGTGAGGAGCTTCGGCATCATGCCGGCGCCCGGGGTCGAGAGGCGGCCAAACGGCAGGTCTCCGCTGACCGCGAACACCCCGACCCCCAGCATGATGAAGGCGGCGCCCGCGACGTGGTCGGAGCGGATGCGGAAGATCAACCCTCGATCCTGCCGATCTGGCGCACCGCGTCTTCCACGCGCCTGGCATCGGCGTCCCAGAATGCCTTGAACTCCGGCTGGTCCAGGTAGGCGACGTCCTGTCCGAGATTCGTCATGGCGTTCCTGAACTGGTCCGTCGCTGCCGCCTTCTTCGAGGCGTCGCGCCAGGTCGAGACGACGGACGCGGGCGTGCCCTTGGGCGCGAACAGTCCGACCCACAGATAGAACTCGACGTCGTAGCCGAGCTCTTTCATCGTCGGCACGCCGGGTAGCGCGGGCGCGCGCTGCGCGCCGAAGCAGGCGAGCGGGCGCAATTTGCCGGCCTTCATCTGTGCGTTCGCGGCAGCGATCGAGGACACTAGCACCTGCGAATTGTTGCCGAGAATGGCGGTGAGCGCCGGTCCGCCGCCCGCGGTCGGCAGGTGCTTCATCTGGATTCCGGCCGTCTTCATGAACAAAGCCATCGGCAGATGGAGCGCTCCGTAGAGGCCCGACGAGCTGAAAATGAGCTGGCTCGGTCGTTTCTTCGCGTCATCGACGAATTCCTTGAGCGTCTTGTACGGCTGCTTGTCGTTGACCACCAGCACCATCGGATCGGCGATGAAGCGCGCAATCGGGATGAAATCGTCGCGGGTGAACTTCACCGGCCGGCCGAAGAGCTTATCGACCTCGGCGAAACCCGAAATCGATACGATGTGCATCAGCAGCGTATAGCCGTCGGGCTTGGCGTTGGCGGCGAACTGGCCGCCGACCTGGCCCGCGGCGCCGGCCTTGGTTTCTATCACCACCGGCTGCTTGAGAATCGGCTCGAACACCGCGGCGAGCGGGCGCGCCACGACGTCGACGGCGCCGCCAGGCGGGAACGGGTTGACGAAGGTGACCGGCCGCGACGGATAGGCGTCCTGCGCGAACGATGCCCGGGTGGCGAATGCGGCGGCCGCGGCCACCGAGCCGGCGACGAATCTGCGTCTGTCCATGTTTGCCTCCTCCTTGGCGCGATGATACCCGAGCGCGAAAGCAGCGAGTCAACCTGCCGTTCGACGGCGGCCGCTTGACCGCGCGGCACTGTTACTTCTTGAGCATGTCCTTGAGCTTGGCGATCTTCGGATAGACGTCCGACACCGCCTTGGCATATTCTGCGCTGCCGACCGGCTGCAGCACGATCTTGCGCTTCTTCGCCACCTCGGCGAAGCCTTGCTCGGCGGCGGCCTTGCGGAACGCGTCTTCGAGAACCTTGACCACGGCCGCCGGCGTGTTGGGCGGCGCCTCGACGCCGCGCAGGGTCGGGATGAACGTCATGTCGTATCCCAGATCCTTGGGGATGGGAACGTCGGCCAGGTAGGGGTCGCGCTTGTCGCTGAACAGGAGCAGGGGCCTCAACTTGCCGGCCTGGATGAGCGAAACGGCCGACGTCGCAAGACAGATGGTGAAGTCGAGGTGCTTCCCGGCCAGCGCGGCGACGCTGCCGGCCGAGCCTTCATAGGGCACCCAGTTGGCGTTGATGCCGAGCTCGTCCAGCGCAAGCAGACCCATGAGATGCGTCGTGCTGCCCCTGCCGGACAGCCCGCCCGAGAGGGTCTTCCCCTTGGCTGCCTTCAGGAACTCCTCGAACGTTTTCCAGGTCTCCGCGTTCACCACCAGCAGCTGGCTTGAGCGGGACCAGGCGAACACCGGCGTGAAATCCCGCGTCTTGAAGTTGGTCGGACCTTCGAACTCGATGATCACGCTCTTCGGGAACGTGTAGGTGATCAGCGTGTAGCCGTCGCCCTCGGTTTTCTGAAATTTATCGAAGGCGATCTTGCCGCCGGCGCCGGGCTGATTTTCGATGACGATCGAGGTCCCCAGGTGCTTCTCGACGTAGGGGGCAATGGCGCGCGCCTCGGTATCCTCGCCCCCGCCGGCGGCGGCCGTCACGATGAGCCTCACCGGCTTGCTGGGAAATTTCTGGGCGTGGGCGGGTGACGCGAGCAGCCCGGCGGCTGCAACGGCGACGAGCAGTCTCAGCGTTTTCATCATTTTCTTCCTCCGTTCATTTTTCCCCCTGCGTCAAGGTCTTCCAGAACGGCCCGAGATACGGGCCGACGAGCGACAGGCCGGTGAGGACGATCAGTATTTTGCTGATGATCGAGGCAGTGAAGATGGTATACGAGCCCCCGGAAATCATCAGCGCGCGGTGGTAATTGGTCTCCACCAGCTCCCCGAGCACCAGGCCGAGGAGCAGAGGTATCGGGGTAAAGCCGCCTTTGAGCATGACATAGCCCAGAGCGCCGAAGGCGAGGCTGATGAAGACGTCCGACATCTCGTTGCGGATGGCGAAGCTGCCGAGCAGGCTCACCACGAGGATCAGCGGCACGATGATGTCGTTGGGCAGCAGCGTCATCGCCGCGAGACGCCGCCCGACCGTCATGCCGATCACGAAAATGACGAAGGACGTCAGCACCAGGGCGAAGAACAGGCTGTAGATCAGGCCGGCCTTTTCGGTGAATACGAGCGGCCCCGGAATCACACCGAAGATGATCATCACCCCGAGAAAGATGGCCGCCCCCACGCTGCCCGGTATGCCGAGGGCGATCGTGCAGACTAGGTCTCCCGGCATGCAGGCATTGGTGGCGGTCTCGGAGGCGACTACACCCTCCGGGTTTCCCTCACCGAATGTCTCGGGATGCTTCGAGCTGCGCTTCGCGTCCGCCCACGCGAGCAGACCCGCGGAGCTCTGCCCGACCGCAGGCAGGACACCGATGAAAAGGCCGATCAGCGAGGAACGGACAATGCTGACCGGATAGTGAAAATAGGTCCGCACCCCCTCCCAGAAACCGCCGAACAACTTGGCAAGGCGCGATATCGATGTTGCGCTCTCGGCGAGCACCAGGGCCTGCGTCACCGCGAACAGCCCCACGAGGGCCTGGATCAGCGGCACGCCGTCCTCGATCGGCGCCCAGCCGGCGGTGTAGCGGAGATGTCCGGTGATGACGTCGAATCCGACGGTCGAGAGCAGCAGGCCCAGACCGGCGGCAATGAGCCCCTTGATGGTGGCGCCCTGCACGACCGACGCGATGATCGACAGCGCAAGCAGCGCCGTGAGGAAGTATTCAGACGGGCCGAATCGCAGGGCGAACTCGGCGAGAAACGGGGCCGCAAAGATGAGACAGATCATGCCGAGGGTACCCCCTACCATCGCCGCCGTAGCGCTCAAGCCCAGCGCAACACCGCCCTTGCCCTGCTGACACATCGGATGGCCGTCGAGGATCGTCGCCGCATTCGAGGCATCGCCGGGGGTATTCACCAGGATGGCGGTAAGCGAGCCGCCGTAGTTGCTGCACTTGTAGAGCGACCCCATGAAGATCAGCGCCGTGACGGGATCCCACTTGATCACGAGCGGCAGGGCGAGCGCCATGCCGGCCGAGGGGCCCAGTCCGGGCAGCACGCCGATGATCACGCCGTAGATCGAGCCTCCCGCCAGGGCGGCAAGATTCTGCCATAGGAAAACGACGGCGATCGCGTGCAACATTACATCCATGATGGTTTCATCGCCGCGACTCCGGGGATTACCAAAGCACGCCGTTCAACAGGGGAACTCCCATCATGACCCCGAACACGAAATACACCACGGCCGTCATGGCGGCGCCGGCGACGAGGTTCCTCGGCAGCTTTGCCCTGCTGCCGAAATACAGCGCGAATCCGGCGAACAAACACACCGCGCTAAACAGGAACCCGCCGAGGTAACCGACGATGGTTGAGAAAAGGATGATCGCCCAAGCCTGGTAATAGCGCTTCCTGCGTGCCCGCACTTCATCGGCGCCAAGAACCTTGAGTTCCGTATCGTCCACGCCGGAGATTTCCGCGCGCACGGCGCTCTTGCGGCTGAAATCCATCGCCAGCGCGATCGCGGTCATGGCGAGGCTCGCCACCGCGAGAAGCTGGGGAAACTGGCGGGACTGCTCCGGAAAGGACAAGGCCGCGACGTAGAAAGCGCTAAAGACGAAGAGCAGCGCGATCTTGAGCCACACCTCGGTCAGTTTGAATTTTTCCAGCATGAGGTTGCCTCGATGCCGGGAGTATATACAAGCGCGGCAAGCGCGAGCTTATCCGAGTTTGGGGGTCAACTTGCCGTTCGACGGTAGTAAGATCACCCGGCATGAGCGAAATCAGAGATTGCCTGCCTCCCGACCGGAACCCGCGCCGACCCGGCTTGGTGCTGCCCAACGGGTCCATCGACACGCACGTGCATGTGTTCGAGCCGGGTTACGCCCTTTCCCCGGGCCGCGGATACAACCCGCCGTACTCAACGCTCGCTGAACTCAAGCATCTGCACGCCACGCTCGGCATCGAGCGCGTGGTGTTTACGCAGCCTTCGGTCTATGGCACCGACAATTCGGCGATCCTGAATGCCATGGCGGTGCTCAATGCGGAGACGCCCAACCGGGCGCGCGCCGTCGCGGCGCTCGACATGGAGGTCACCGAAAATAATCTCGCCGCGCTCGATGCGGCCGGTGTGCGCGGCGTGCGGCTCAACTTCGACAACAAGGGCGGCATGCCGATCGGGATCGCCGAGATCCCCGATCTTGCCGCCCGGATCAGGCCCTTCGGCTGGCATATCGAGTTCCTGTTTCCCGGCAAGGACATCGTCGAGCTAATGCCGGTCTTCACCGCGCTCGCGGTGCCGATGTCGATCGCGCATTTCGCCTACCAGCCGGCGAGCGCAGGGGTCGCGGCGGCCGGCTTCCGGGCGCTCATCGAGCTCGCGCGGCGCGGCAATACCTGGATCAAGATCTCCGGCGCCAACCGCGTGGCCGCGACCGATCTGCCGCCTTACGACGACGTGAAGCCGATGGCGCATGCCCTGATCGAGGCTGCGCCCGAGCGCATCATGTGGGGATCCGACTGGCCGCATCCGAACAAGTACGTCGCCAACCCCAACGACGCGGATCTGGTCGACGCCTTCGGCGACTGGGTGAGCGACGACAGCATGCGCCGCAAGATCATGGTCGACACGTCCGCGGCGTTCTACAGGTTTGCGCATCGGCCTCGACGTACTCGGTGACGACGCTCATGCCGGCCTTGCGCGCGCGGTGGATCATCACTCGGTCCTCCGCGATACAATGCACGCAACGTCCGCTATGCTTGCCACGCACTCCGCCGTGCAAGAACCATCCCCTGGAGATTTCTCGTGGAGAGACATGACGCAATGAAGCACAGCCGGCGCAGTTTCCTCCAGAGGGCTGCGGCCGCTGTCGCCGGCCTCGCTGCAGGCGCGCTGCCGCATGCATTGCACGCCCAAGGCAGCGCGTCGAAGTCCCTCAAGATCGGCGTCATCGGGTCGGGCAGGATCGGCGGGACGGTCGGCGAGTTGTGGGTCAAGGCCGGGCACCAGGTCATGTTTTCGTCGCTCGACCTCGATCACGACAAGGCGCTGGCGGCGCGAGTGGGAGCCGGAGCCCGTGCCGGCACGCCGAAGGAAGCCGCCGCGTTCGGCGAGGTCCTGCTCGTCGCGGTGCCCTATTCCGCCCTCCCTCAGCTGGGACGCGATCTGAGAGATTCTCTCAAAGGCAAGGTCGTGCTCGACACCTGCAACCCGATACCGGGACGCGACGGCGACATGGCGCTCGAGGCCAGAGCCAAAGGCACCGGCGTCGTATCCCCGCAGCTCCTGCCGGGGGCGCGTCTGGTGCGCGCGTTCAACTCCGTCGGCCACACAAGCCTGCAGAGTGGTGCGCATCGCTCCGGCGAGCGCATCGCCATCCCGCTGGCCGCCGACGACCCGGTTGCGCTGCAAACCGCCGCGCGCCTGGTGCGGGACGCCGGGTTCGAGCCGGTCGCGGTCGGGCCGCTGGCGCGGGCGAAGGAGTTCGACCCCGGTGCAGCGGTCTTCGGCAGGGCGCTGACGGCGGCCGAGCTGCGCCGCGGTCTGGGGATCAAATAAGTCGAAAAACAAAACTTCCGCTCCACAGCGGGCCTACAGACGGCGTACTTGGGGGAGAGCGGCCATTTTGCGGTCGAGCGTGAGCGTGGTGAGTTCGGCGCGGCGGTAGTCGTCAGCAATCAGGCGGTCGAGCAGGCCGCAGCCCGCGCCGGCCTCCAGGGCTGCGAACACGCCTGCCCGGTTCAGCGGCGCCACCAGACCGCTCTTCAACACGCTGGAGAGCGCGGCGCGCGCCTCGGGTTTGGACACGCCGTAGTGATGTTGCAGGGCGATGTAAGCCTCGCCGATAACCTGATTCGACGCGAACACCTCGGCATCGTCGCGCTCGATGAGCGCGCTCAACTTGCGCACGCACTGTTCGTAGCCGTCCTCGGGATCGCCGGTCGCCAGCCGGACGAGGATCGAGGTATCAATCCCGAAGCGTGCGGTCATGGGGCTTGTTGCGGAAAGCTTCGAGATCGAAGGTGCCTTTGCCACGACGCAGCTTGCCGCGCAGCGGCGCGAGGCGCGAGCGGTCGATGTGTGGCGCACGCAAGACAAAACCGTCGGGTCCTTCCTCGAGTTCGATCCGGTCGCCGGGCTTTACGCCCAGCGCATCCAGGACGCGAGCAGGAAACGTGACCTGGCGCTTGGCGGTAATCTTGACGAACATGGTGGAGGTCTCCTTTTGCTGCACCTTACTATTACTGTATATCGGTAAGGTGGACGCGTCAAGCCGAGGAACGATGGCGCATCACCTGGTTTTCCGCAAGACAACGCCCGCAACCTCCGCTATGCTTGCCGCGCAGGCCGCCGCGCGGATTGCGACATGGAACCGAGTTCTCTGATCTCCCTGGCCCAATCGCCGTTCCCGGCATGAACGAGACGACGCTTCACCGCTGGCTCGCGAGGGTGGTCGCCGTGCGGCCCGGTGAAACGCGCGCCTTGTGCTGGTCGTTCGGATATTTCTTTTGCCTCTTGGCCGGCTACTACGTATTGCGGCCGTTGCGCGACGAGATGGGCATCGCCGGCGGCGTGCGCAATCTGCCGTGGCTGTTCACCGCGACCTTCCTCGCGATGCTCGCGGCGGTACCGGTCTTCGGCGCTGTGGTCGCCACCCTCCCGCGCCGGCGTTTCATTCCGCTCGTCTATCATTTCTTCGTCGCCAATATCGCGATCTTCTGGCTGCTCTTGACCTTCGACGTAGCCAAGCTCCAGGTCGCGCGGGTGTTCTTCGTCTGGATCAGCGTATTCAATCTCTTTGCCGTGTCGGTGTTCTGGTCGTTCATGGCTGACTTGTTCGCCTCCGGGCAGGGCAAGCGCCTGTTCGGCTTCATCGCGGCCGGCGGATCCGCCGGGGCGCTGCTGGGACCGGCGCTGACGGTCGGGCTCGCGGTGCCCCTGGGCCCGGTCAACCTCCTCGTCGTGGCGATGTTGTTGCTCGAGGCCGCCGTGCTGTGCGCGCTGCGCCTGGAGACGGCGGCGTCGCAACTCAAGTCCGAAGTCGGCTCGCTCGCCGCGGCGAAGCCGGCCACTGCAACGAAGCCGGCCACTGCGGCGGAGCCTGCCGCCCCGCCCGAGGCGGTCGGCTTGGGCGGGGGCTGGCTCGCGGGAATCGCGATGCTGCTGCGCTCGCCTTACCTCGCCGGCATCGCCTTGTGGGTCGCGCTGCTGTCGCTCGCGGGAACGTTTCTCTATTTCCAGCAGGCGAACATCGTCGCCGCCGCCTCCGACGACCCGGCGGTGCGCACGCGCATATTCGCTGGCATCGACCTGGCGATCGCGATCCTGACGATCCTGGTGCAGTGCCTTGCGACCGGACGGCTGATCACTCGCTTCGGCGCCGGACCGGCCGCCGCCTTCCTGCCTCTGGTGTTCTCCCTGGGCTTCATCGTGCTCGCGGCGACACCGGCGCTGTGGGTCGTGATCGCCTTTCAGGCGGCACAGCGCGCCGCGAATTTCGCGATCTCCAATCCGGCGCGCGAAGTCCTCTTCACCGTGCTCGCGCGGGAGGAGAAATACAAAGCCAAGAACGTAATCGATATCGTCGTTTTCCGCGGCGGAGACGCGGCGAGCGGGTGGCTGTTCGCCGCGCTACGCGGCGCCGGGATGGACTTGGGCGCGATATCTCTCGCGACGGTGCCGGTGACCGCCGCCTGGCTCGCCCTCGCGCTCGCGCTCGGCCGCGCCCACGAGCGCCGCACGCGAGAGTCCGCCGCTCCCGCCGCGCCCCTTTCCACACAAGGAGCATGACATGACCCACGATACCAAGCCTCGTCTTATCTCCCGCCGCGAAGTGCTCTCGCTTGCGGCCGGGCTGGGTGCCGCAGCCGCGCTCGGTATTGCGCCAGCCCGCTCCCAGGGCGCAGCCGCGAAACCGGTGCTGATGCGGCCGATTCCGCGCACGGGCGAGCGGCTGGCGGTGATCGGCCTGGGCACCGCGATAGTTTTCGACATCGGCAGCGACGCCGCGAAGCGCGCCGAACGCCGCTCGGTCATCCAGACGTTGCTCGAAGGCGGCGCGCGCGTAATCGACACCGCGCCCTCGTACGGCACGGCGGAGTCCATAGTCGGCGACCTGCTCGCCGATCTGAAGGCGCGCGACAAGGCGTTCGTCGCGACCAAGGTGCGCGTGGCCGGGCGCGAGCGCGCCGTCGCCGAAATGCAGCAGTCACAGCGCCGGCTGCGCACCGACAAGATCGATCTGATGCAGATCCACAACGTCGGTTTCGCCGATCGCAACGAAGTGACGGCGCAGCTCTCGCTACTGCGCGAATGGAAAGACCGGGGCGTGTTTCGCACCATCGGCGTGACGCACTCCCAGGACCAGGAGCGGGCCAACGACCGCCTGATGGAGCTGATGCGCAGCGAACAGCTCGACTTCATCCAGGTCAACTACTCGATGGCCGAGAGGAGCGTCGAGCAGCGCCTGCTGCCGGCGGCCGCCGAAACCGGCACCGCCGTCCTCGTCAACCTGCCCTTCGCCCGCGCCCGCCTGTTCCGCGCCGTGCGTGGCAAACCGGTGCCGGCGTGGGCCGCGGAGTTCGATGCGTCAACCTGGGGCCAGTTCTTCCTGAAATACATCCTCGCGAGCGAGGCAGTGACCTGCGTGATACCCGGCATGGACAAGCCGGAGTACGTGGTGGACAACCTGAATGCCGCGCGTGGCCGGCTGCCGGATGCTGCGACGCGCCGCAGGATGGTCGAGTTTATCGATTCCCAGGGCTGACCATCCGTCAGCCGTCAGTGATCATCTGGATGCGGTGAGCATCCTCAGCGCCGGCTCGACCACGTCATCCGCGATCTTGTTGAGCTCCTCCGCCGTGCGGTTCTGGATCGGGTGCGGGACGTAGAGCACCGCCGGCTCGAAACCGAGCGCCTTCGACTGCACTACCACCGCGTCGGTGAAGCCGGTGGTGACGACCGAGACACCGGGAATGCCGCGGCTGTCGAAGTTCATGAGGTCGTGCAGACTGCACGACGTGCACGACCCTCAGTCCGAAAGCCCGATCAGGACGACGTCCACCTCCGAGGCGATCTTCTGCAGGTTCTCGGGGGTCGCGACCTTGGCGTTGGTCGGCTTGCCGACGCGCTTCGTCTTCAGTCCCCGCTCGTTGAAGCGCTTCTCCACCTGGTCGAGAAATTCGGGTGTGCGCGTCTTGCCGATGTCGAAGAGCCCGA
>CAYSFD010000002.1:0-27801 GCA_964430565.1 uncultured Enterobacteriaceae bacterium | reverse complement strand
GCGCAGGCTGCCGGTCAAGAACAAGGGCGAACTTCCGGTGATCCCGGTCGATGCGCGCGCGGCGGAAGTGCGGGCGATCAAGGTGGGCTGAACATGAAAACCATACGCAGGCAAAACCTCCTCGCCGCCGCGCTCGTTGGCTTTCTGGCGGCTCCCGCTACGCATGCCGCGCAGCCGCTGGCCGACATCATCTACAGCGGCGGCAACATCGTCACCGTCAATGAACTGCAACCGGAGGCCGAGGCGGTGGCGATCAGGAACGGCAAGATCCTGGCCGTGGGCTATCGCGTCGAGGTGATGAAGCACAAGGGCGGCAAGACCCGGCTTGTCGATCTGGGCGGCAAGACGCTCGCGCCGGGTTTCGTCGATCCGCATGGGCATGTGTTCAATACCGGCATCCAGGCGATTTCCGCCAATCTGCTGCCGCGCCCTGACGGGGCGGTGAACACCATTCCCGAGCTGCATGCGACGCTCAAGGCGTGGGTAGAGAAGAACGCCAAGATCAGCGGCCAGTACAAATGGATCGTCGGTTTCGGCTATGACGATGCCCAGCTCAAGGAACAGCGCCACCCCACGCGTGACGATCTCGACCAGGTTTCGAGCGAGTTGCCGGTCGTGATCGTGCATCAGTCCGGCCACCTGGCGGTGATGAACAGCAAGGCACTGGAAATGGTCGGGATCAAGGCGTCGTCCAAGGATCCGAAGGGTGGCGTCATCCGTCGCAAGGAAGGCAGTCAGGAACCGAATGGCGTGCTCGAAGAGAATGCTTTCTTTGGACCTTTCTTCGGCCTCATGAGCAAGCTTTCCCCCGAGGCCAACAAGGCGTTGTTTGCCGCGGGCGTCAATCTCTACAAGAGTTTTGGCTACACCACCGCGCAGGAAGGCCGGGCGTCCACCGGTGCGGTGGCGACCATGGCCGCCGTGGCCAAGAGCGGCAAACTCGACATCGACGTGGTGGCCTATCCCGACATCGCCGAGGCCGCCGGGACTATCAAGGCGCCCTGGTTGT
Source organism: uncultured Enterobacteriaceae bacterium (assembly GCA_964430565.1). Taxonomy (GTDB): domain Bacteria; phylum Pseudomonadota; class Gammaproteobacteria; order Burkholderiales; family SG8-39; genus VBDM01. The sequence continues at coordinate 26,792 of CAYSFD010000002.1, read as the reverse complement.
CGCGCAGCTACAACCAGCATTTCCGCGTCGGCGGCGCCAAGATCACGCTCGACGGATCGCCACAGGGCAAGACGGCCTGGCTCACGCAACCCTATTTCAAGGCGCCCGCCGGCCAGAAGCCAGACTACACAGGCTACGGCCAGTTCACCGACGAGCAAGTGCAGGGCTATGTTAACCAGGCGTTCAAGAACGGCTGGCAGTTGCTGGCGCATGTGAATGGCGACGCGGCCATCGATCAATTCATCAAGGCGGTGCGGGCGGCCGAACAGAAATTCGGCATGACCGACCGGCGCCTGGTCGCCGTCCACGGCCAGACGACGCGCGAGGATCAGATGCAGGCCTTCAAAGAACTGGGCGTCATCCCCTCGCTGTTCCCGATGCACACCTTTTACTGGGGTGACTGGCATCGCGAATCGGTACTCGGGCCGCAGCGCGCAACCAATATTTCACCCACCGGCTGGGCGCTCAAGCGCAACATGATCTTCACCTCGCACCACGACGCACCGGTAGCCATGCCGGATTCCATGCGTGTCATTTCGGCCACGGTCAATCGTGTCACCCGCAGTGGCCAGGTGCTGGGGCCGGAGCATCGCACCACGCCGCTGGTCGCGCTAAAGGCGCACACCCTGTGGTCTGCGTATCAACACTTCGAGGAAAAAACCAAGGGATCGATCGAAGTCGGCAAGCTCGCCGATTTCGTGGTGCTGGATCAGAACCCGCTGACCGTTGATCCGCTGAAGATCGACCAGATCAAGGTGATCGAGACCATCAAGCAGGGCAAGACGGTGTATCGACGCGCTGCGGCGGCAAGACAGGCGGCCGCGTCGTCCAGTTGTGCCGACTCGGAAGCTTGCTTCACGCTGGCGAGCCATGTGCTGGCTGAGACAGGCATCATGGACAGGCACGCACACCAAGACGGAACAGGAAAATGAAAACCATGCAACCACTCAAAACCCTCCCTGCCGGACTGCTCGTCGCATTGGCGACACTCGCCTATTCGGGTCATGCCGCTGCCGACGCCGCCGAACTGGCCAAGCAGCTTTCCAACCCGATAGCGGCGCTCATCCAGGTGCCGTTCCAGTACAACTGGGATACCGGCATCGGCGCCGCAGACGCGAATCGCTCGATCCTCAATATCCAGCCGGTGATCCCGTTTTCGATAGGCCGGGACTGGAATCTCATCTCGCGCACCATCGTTCCGCTCATCGACGCGCAATCGCCGGTCGCGGGCGGCAGCAGCAATTCCGGCGTGGGCGACATCGTGCAGAGCCTGTTCCTCGGGCCCAAGGCGCCGACCGCCAGCGGCTGGATCTGGGGCGCGGGGCCGGTGTTCCTGCTGCCCACCGCGAGCAACGATGCGCTGGGCACCGAAAAATGGGGCATCGGCCCGACGGCGGTAGCGCTCAAGCAGCAAGACGGCTGGACTTACGGCGCGCTCGTCAACCACATCTGGTCGGTCGCCGGAAACGACAATCGCGCGGATGTGAATGCGACCTTCCTCCAGCCCTTTCTTGGCTACACGTTCAAGACGCAGACCACGGTCACGCTGACTCCCGAGTCGACCTACGACTGGGAAGCCAGGCAGTGGACGGTGCCCATCAATCTGGTGGTCAGCCAGTTGGTCATATTCGGCAAGCAGCCGGTGAGTCTGGCGCTGGGTTATCGAAAATATGTCGAAGGCCCGGCGGGCGGACCGGATTGGGGACTGCGCTTTGCAGTGGCACTCATGTTTCCGAAGTGAACGGAGCGTTCGTCGCAAGCGGCTACCTGCCTGTCGCGCCGGGGCGTCCGATCCTTGCGCAGGCTGCCGGTCAAAACCAAGGGCGAATTGCCGGTGATCCCGGTGGATGCGCGCGCTGCCGAAGTGCGGGCGATCAAGGTGGGTTGATCGGTTTCGTTGCGCTCTCGATCGAGTAAAGGGGCCAGGCTCGAATTAATAAATCGAGCCTGGCCCCTTTTTCCTTTCTCGCAGGAGTTTCTGTTTTCCGACGCGCCAGCCGATACGCTATCCTAGCCGGGTGAACCGGGACGAGGTCATCCGCGTGCTGCGAGCCTTTGAGGCGTCGGGCCTCGAGTACGTACTCATCGGCGCGAGCGCGATGGGATTTCACGGGCTCGTGCGGGCGACCGAGGACCTGGATCTCTTCATTCGGGCCACGGCGGAAAACGTCGAACGGCTTCGCGCCGCGCTGCGCGAGGCGTACGAAGGCGACCCGCACATCGATGAGATCTCCTCTGCCGACCTGCTGGGGGAATACCCGGCCGTCCGCACTATCCGCCGACGGGCGATCTGTACTTCGATGTGATGACACGCCTTGGAGAATCCGCCCGGTTCGAAACCGTCGACGCCGAGATCAAGGAGATCGAGGGCACGCGCGTGAGGGTTGCGACACCGGCGGCGCTCTACCGTCTCAAGAAAGGAACCGTCCGCGCGATCGATCGTCAGGACGCGGCTGCGCTGCGCGAACGCTTCAACTTGAAGGATGAGGGCTGACATGCCGGTGCAAAAGTTCCGCTCGATCGAGGACATGAACAACGCGCCCGTGGCCGGGTTGCGCCGCTCGGACTTCGAGCGGTTCCTGCGGCACTGCGCCCGCTACTGGGCCATCGCGCCAAAGGTTTATCCGCGCGGCGTATTCAAGTTCCGCACCATCGAGGAAGCACAGAACGCTCGCGGCAAACGCTGATCCTGGGGTCCTGGGTCGGACCACGCCAAGTCGTTGGGACTCCGACCCGCTACACGTTGCCGGCACCGTCATTGTGTTATATCATATTGGTGTGAACACACCAAACTGCGAGTGTTGATATGAGCCGCCTGACCATCACGATTTCTGACGTACGCTACCGCGCGCTTAAAGAAGCTTCCGTGCAGCGGGACAAGACTATCGGGCAACTAATAGAAGAAAGCCTGGAGTTTTACGGCATCAAAACCCGCGAGGATGCCCGCGCCCTGGTGCAACGCGCCCGTCGGCACAGCGGCCTGAACGAAGCGCAAGCCTTGGCGCTGGCGGACAAAGAAGTGAGACTCGCGCGCAAGCGTTGAGCGGTCGCACGCCCGATCGTCCATGTTGCCACCGGTTGTTGTCGATACCAACGTTGTGGTCGCCGGTTTGTTGACGGCCCGAGCGGACTCCCCGGTGGCCCGTGTGCTCGATGGCATGCTCGCGGCTGTCTTTTCTTTTGCGATATCAGACGCCCTTCTGGCCGAATACCGGACGGTGTTGCGGCGGCCATCGTTGCGCAAAGCTCATGGCTTAACCCTGGACGAACTCGACATTATTCTGATGGAGCTGGCGCAGCGCGGGATCGTGATTACGCCCGTGCCAGCACAGCCGGCCCCGGACCCCGGCGATCAGCACCTGTGGGAATTGCTCGCTGCCCGCGAGGATTTGTTGCTCGTCACTGGTGAGAAAAAATTGCAGCGGGATCGAGCTATGGGCTCCCGGATTCTTACGCCAGCCACCTTTGTCGAACGCTGGCCGCGATCGAATTCGTAGTTGCGAACCTTTCCTGATATGGCAGCGGACGTCCAGCACTTCTAAAATGCTGGTTGATCATGGTTTTTCCAATGCCCGGTTCAGGGTCGCCAGCGGCAGGAACAGTCTGAGCGGATTGTCCGCGAGCGGAACGAATCCGTAGCGAAGGTAATACGCCTGAGCCGGCGAGTCCTTGGCATCGACGAAGAAGCCGACGATGCCAGCATTGTCTGCGACTGACCGCGCGCGATCCATGCCGTGCAGCATCATGAGCGATCCAAGTCCTTGACGCTGCCTTGTTCTGCTGACGGCGAGTCGCGCAAGCTTCACGCCGAAGACGCGATGTGCGTACTTCTTCGAAAATTTCGGCGGCAGCGCGGAAGGAATGATCTCGCACAGGGTCAGGGTCATGAAGCCCAGCACCGTGCCGGGCTCGGCGTCGTCCACGAGGACAAAGGTGCGCGCTACACCTTTATCGGCATGCTGGCGCGCGATGCGTTTTAGGTAGTCTTCGAGGTCAGGCTGGCCGCAATCGAACGATTCTCGGTCGTGATGCGGGCCGAGCGGCTCAATCTGGAGCATGCAGCCTGGAACGCCGGTACGCCTTGGCAGCCTTGCGCAAGACCGCATTCGGAGCTGGCGGTCGCTCGAGCGCGGTGAAGAATCGCTCAGCATCGGCCGCGGTTAAGACGATGGTCTGCTCGCGCGACAGTAGCGCCTGCGCTTCCTTGACGGCAGCCTGGACTACAAACTGGTTAAGCGTCGCGCCTGAGAGCGCCGCCGCCTTTTCCAGCAGCTTGCGCGACTCGCGCGGGATTCTTGCGCTCACTCTTTCCTTGTCCGCAGTCAGCATTGACACGCTCCAGCGTGATTCGATCGGGTATTGTATGCCCGGCGCCACTTTGGCGCCAGTAGCTGTGCACTTGCGAAAGGCCGGCGTCCCCGCGCCCACAGTAGAATTTGCGCTGCCGTCCGAAGCCCTTCAACTGGATCGGGGGGCAGCGAATAGTTCATCGGAGCCCGGTTCGGAGCGCCGCGGGGCAGGCTGGAACGTCATGCTGCGCTTCTACGGCCCGCTCTTCCTTCCAAGGAGTCCATCGCGAAGCTCTACGACGAGATGGATTTCCAGCGAGCGACCCAGGCCTACATCTGGGCGAAGATCGGCTACGCCAAGGGCGTGCCCATGGGCAACGATCTCGCCGCGCGACCGGCCGCCGCCAAGGCGCCGAGCTTCCTCGTGTGGGCGATCAAGGATCCCAACAGCGGTAACCTCGACCGGATTCAGATCGTGAAAGGCTGGTCCAGAAACGGGCAGACCCTCGAGAAGGTCTACGATGTCGTCTGGTCCGGCACGCGCAAGCCGGATGCGAAGACCGGTAAGGTGCCGCCGGTGGGAACACCGTGGACGTGGCGACGGCCACCTATCAGAACACCATTGGCGCCGCGGATCTGGCAGGGCGCTGGACCGACCCCGAGTTCGATCCGGCGCAGCGCGCGTTCTACTACGTGCGCGCGCTCGAGATCCCCACCCCGCGCTGGAACGTCTTCGATGCGATCAAGCTCGGCATCGCGCCGCCGGCCAACCTGCCGACGACGCTCCAGGAGCGCGCCTTCAGCTCGCCCATCTGGTACACGCCGACTGCCGCCGAACTGGGCAAAGCGCGCGCAGCGGCGCTCACCGTTCAGACCGTCGAAGCCAAAGGCGGCAAGGCGCTCACCGATGCCGAGATCTGCGCGCTCATCGTCGGCAAGAGCATTCGCATCAAGAACACGGTCACCGGCCAGACGTTCGAAGCCTTGTACGGCGAGGACGGCCAGCTCGCCATTGACCGGCCATTCTAATATGTATAAACTAACGTTTATACATTTCCGCAAAGGGTGATGTCATGGCCGAAGCCGTTTTGGATATCAAACAGTGGGGTAACAATCTGGGTGTTCGCTTGCCGGCCGCGGTGGCGCGGGAAGCGCACCTGCATGTCGATCAGCGCGTGCGCGTATCGGTTGAAGGCGATCAGGTCGTCATCAGGCCGGTGGATGGTTCGCGGCATACCCTGGAACAACGCCTGGCTGCCTATGATCCCAAGCGTCACGGCGGCGAGCAGATGGCCACGACAAAAACGCTGGGAGCCGAACGTTGGTAGCCGCCAGGCCGGCGGCGGCGGGCAAACGCAAGCCCTGGGTGCCGGACCGGCAGGACATCATCTGGATCGATTGCAACCCGCAGGTCGGGCGCGAAATGCGCGATGTCCACCCGTTTCTGGTGCTCTCGCCGCGCATCTTCAACGAGAAGACATCGCTGGTCATCGGCTTGCCGATGACGACAGCGGAATACAACTCGGACAATCCCTTTGCGGTTGCCGTGGGCAAGGCGTCAGGACGAAAAACCGGACAAACCAGCTATGTGCTTTGCCACCAACCCAAGTCTTTCGACTGGCGCTTGCGTAAAGCCAGGACACACTCTCCCGGCGCTTTATCCAATGCTTTGTTTGTGCAGGTCTGCGAACGGCTCAACCAGATCATTCAGATTGGCTGAAGAATTCGGCGGTGAAGAATTGGTAACCCGGGAAAGGTGCCCGTGCCTGGAGACCAATAAGGGGCAGCATGCAGTACAACGCCGGCACAGCCATACGTCGGGAAGTTGTTCGGTACGTTCAAAGAATTCCCGCCGCGCCATAAGGCCCTCCACCGATAGAAGCAACCGTAACCAGACCAAGCGAGAAAAACCATGAAACGAACATACCTCGCCGTGGTGAGCCTCGCTCTCGCCATGGCTATTCACCCGGCGCTGGCACAGGCGCAGCGACCGTCAGCCGCGCTGGCCAGCCCGGCTGCGGCGGCATCCGGGTCGCAGGCGGCGTTCGGCGTGTTGACCGGTCGCTGGGTGCGGCCAGATGGAGGCTACGTGATCAGCGTCAAGGCTGTCGATGCCGACGGCAAGCTCGACGCCAGCTATGCCAATCCGAGTCCGCTGCCGTTCTACACTGCCCGAGTGACTCGCGACGGCGGGACGCTCAAGTTGTTCTTCGAGCTGCGTGCCGGCGGCTACAACGGCTCGACCTACACGCTCGACTACGATGCGGCGAGCGACCGGCTCAAGGGCGTGTACTATCAGGCGGTCGCCAGGCAGAAGTTCGAGGTGGTCTTCGTCCGCGCGAAGTGAGGGTTGTAGCTCGCCTTCGAGACATAGCGCCGAAGGGGCGGAACGAAGCCTATGTCGACGAGAGCTGGCCGTTGCCGGATATCGAGAAAGTGAAATGACCCATGCCGCCATCTCCATGGCTCAGTGAGCGACCCACGCGGCGGCGCGCGCCGTCGGTTCGAGAAGGGCTGTGAAAATGGGGCCGGGTTCACATTTATGCGCTCACCAATCTGAAAAAGTGGACCCGGCCCCATTTCCACGCCTGGCCGTCACCGAGCTGGTACACGTCCTGGCACAGCCGGGGGTCTGCTCAATACACGATACTTTTCGACGAGGAGAACGACAAATGGGAAATGAAGGACGATCTGCGCTCGAGAATTTGCGTTGGCTGGGCATCGTGTTGATTGCCCTCGGTGTGGCTGCGGTGCTGGCTCCCGCCGTGGCCGGCAGCGCCCTGGTGATAGTGATCGGATTCATTCTGCTCATCGCTGGGATCGTGCTTGTTGTTCGGGAACTGAAGGCCGAGGCTTCGATGGAAAAGACCATGGGTCTCACTCTGGGCATCATCACTGCATTGGCTGGGCTCGCGGTCATCGGCCACCCGCTCTTCGGCTTGGCGTTTCTCACCTTGTTGCTGGTGGGATATTTTGTGGCGGAAGGCGTCTGGAAGATCGTCGTTTCATTCCGCTATAAGCCGGCCACCGGCTGGTTGTGGTTGTTGGCGAGCGGCGTGCTGTCGTTGATTCTCGGGTTGTTGATCTGGAGTCAATGGCCCGTGTCCGGCCTGTGGGCCGTGGGCGTGCTGGTGGGCCTCAATCTGGTGGGGACGGGGCTCGCATTGGTAACGCTGGCGTCGACGCTGAAGAGCTCGGTCGGCCGCGGCGCCTGACGGGAAAATGGTTCAAGGAGAGTCACAGCATGGCAAGAAGCGTGGTGATATCGGCAAGCTTCATCGCCGCGGCGCTGTTGCTGCAGCCCGCCGCGGCGCAGACGCTCTACAAGTCCACCATGCCGGACGGGCGGGTGGTGTACGGCGACAAGCCGGCACCGGGCGCGGCGAAGGTGGAAGAGACCCAGCCCGACAGCTCCAAGGGGCTCGGTGGCATCACGGCGCGCGAACAGGAAGCGCTGAAGGATATGGAAAAAACGCGGCTGCAGCGCGAAGCCGCGCAGGAAGAGTTGCAGGCAGCCGAGCAGAAGCTTAAGCATGCGCAGGCTGCGCTCGCCGTCGGCAAGGAGCCTTTCGCGAGCGAACGCATCGGCACCGCCGGCGGTGAGTCCCGCTTGAACGAAGCCTACTTTGACCGCCAGCGCCAGCTCGAAGAGGCCGTCGACAAGGCGCGCCGCGAATACGACGAGGCGCGCTCGCGCAGGTAGGTTGAAAACCACCCGCTGACAAGACCTCCTCGTGGCCAGGCGCAACGACGCGGCGATCCGCATGCGCACCCGGCTGGGCGCGGCGTTCTGCCTGAGCGTATTCACGTTCACGGCAGCGGGGGCGCGCGCGCAGGAACTCGAACCGCGGTCGTACTCGAATACGCCGGTCGGGCTCAATTTTCTGGTTGCGGGCTACGTCTACGCACAAGGCAAATTGGCGTTCGATCCGTCGTTGTCGGTCACCGACGCGCAATATCACACCAATGCCGGGGTCTTGGCCTACGTACGTTCGCTCGACGCGTGGGGCAAGTCCGCCAAGTTCGACGTGGTGCTGCCCTATGGCTCGTTTTCGGCGCACGGGCTGCAGAATGGCCAGCCCAGAGAACGCGAGATGTCGGGATTCGGCGATCCGCTGTTTCGTTTCTCGATGAACTTCTACGGGGCGCCCGCGCTTTCGGCGAAAGAGTTCGCCGACTACCGGCAGGACCTCATCGTCGGCGCGAGCCTGCAGGTGTCGGCGCCGCTGGGGCAATACGACAACAGCAAATTGATCAACCTCGGCAACAATCGCTGGTCGCTCAAGACCGAGTTGGGCATTTCCAAGGCGTGGGGCCGGTGGACGGTGGAAGTCGCTCCGGGCGTCAGGTTTTTCAGCGACAACACTGATTTCAACCAAGGCAACACTCTTTCGCAGGCGCCGTTTTACTTGATGCAGGGGCATCTCATTTACGGTTTCGCATCCGGGGTGTGGTTGGCATTGGACGGCACCTACTTTACCGGCGGCCGCACCACCGTCAACGGCGTGATGGGAGATAACATGCAGGCGAACACGCGGTCGGGCCTGACCCTCGCGCTGCCGGTGGACCGGTCCAACTCGGTGAAACTCTACGCCAGCACCGGCACCTCGACCCGCACCGGCAGCGAGTTCGATGCCATCGGCGTCGCGTGGCAGTATCGCTGGGGCGGCGGATTCTAAGGCTGCTGCCGGGCCATCGCGATGCGGACAGCTTGACCTGGATTGACACCTCGTCCTTCTGGCGGAAAGGGAGTCAGGCTAGAATCATGAAAGGAGAACCACAAATGTTCCACCGACTTGTGCCGCGACCACGGCAAAGCGAGTTGACATGAAATGCATTTCCGGAATCGTGCTGGGGCTCTCCGCAGCATTCGCGGCGGCGGGCGCTTTCGCGCAGTCGGTGCCGCCGCCGCCCCCCGGGGCAACGGCGCCGGCCGCGCCGTCGTTCAAACAGGAAGAGCTCGAGCAGCTTGCCGCGCCGATCGCGCTCTATCCGGACGCGCTCGTCGCGCAGATCCTCATGGCCTCGACCTATCCGCTGGAAGTGGTCGAGGCGTCGCGCTGGTCGAAGGCCAACCCGAAGGTCAAGGACAAGGCGCTCGAGGACGCGATGCAGAAGCAGACCTGGGACCCGAGCGTGAAGTCGCTCGCCGCCTTCCCGCCGGTGCTGGCGATGATGAACGAAAAGCTCGACTGGACGCAGAAGCTCGGCGACGCCTTCCTCGCGCAGCAGAAGGAGCTGATGGACGCGGTGCAGCGGCTGCGCGCCAAGGCGCACGCGGCGGGTAACCTCAAGTCCGGCAAGGAACAGACGGTCACGGTCGATCGGCAGGGCGTCTCGACCATCTACTTCGTCGAGCCCGCGAACCCGCAGGTGGTCTACGTGCCGACCTACAACCCCATGGTCATCTACGGCCCGTGGCCCTACCCGATGTATCCGCCGTATTACTACTACCCCCCCGGTCCCCCGCCCAGCGCGGTGTTCATCTCGTTCTCGGCGGGAATCATCGTCGGCGCCGCGATGTGGGGTCACTGCAACTGGCATGGCGGCAGCGTCAACATCCACGTCAACAACTACAACCGCTACAACCATACCAACATCAACAATCCGAATTGGCAGCACGACGCCAGCCATCGCAAGGGCGTGCAGTACCGCGACCAGGCAAGCCAGCAGAAGTATGGGGGCGGGCAGCGGCAGGGCGCTGATTCGCGCGAGGCTTTTCGCGGTCACGCGGAACAAGGGCGGCAGGACCTCGCGCGCGGTGGCGCCGAACAAATGCAGCGCGAAGGTTCGGGGGACCGGGCGGGTGGGGCCGGTGACCGGCAGCGGGATGCCGGCGGCGCGCGCGATCGCGCAGGCGGAGGCGACCGTGGCGGAGGCCAGCAAGCCGGCGCCTTTGACGGTGTCGGTGGGGGCGCGGACACCCGCGCGCAAAGCAGCCGCGGCGCATCGAGCAGCGCGTCTGCCGGCAGCCACGCCGGTGGCGGAGGGCGCGCCGGTGGTGGTGGCGGCGGCGGGCGGGCCGGCGGTGGCGGAGGGCGCAGATGAGTCATGAAACCGCAGATAAACGCAGACAAACGTAGATGACCATCGAGACTTCCATGTTGCCGACCGAAACAGAATTTCTCTCCAGTCTGCCGCGCAGGCTGGCACCGATACTTATGGCGGTGTTTCTATCTGCTGCCGGAAATACGGGCGCGTTCGCCGCAGACAGGCAGAAGAGCTTCGCTTCGCCGGAGGACGCCGCCAGGGAGTTGATCTCCGCGTTGAAAGCCGGGGATGCGAAAGCCATGCTGGCGGTCCTGGGCGCGGATGCCAAACCCATCATTCAATCGGGCGACGCAGCGGCCGACAAGGCGGGGCGCGAGCGCTTCGTCAAGGCCTACGAAGTGGCGAACACGCTCGAGAAGTCCGGCGATGCCAAAGTCGTCTTGAGCGTGGGCAAGGACAACTGGCCATTACCCATTCCGATCGTGAAGGATGCCGCGGGCTGGCGTTTCGACACCCAGGCGGCCAAGGAGGAAATCCTCAACCGGCGCATCGGCCGCAACGAATTGTCCGCGATACAGGCGGTGCAGGCCTATGTGGACGCGCAGCGCGAATACTATCTGCGCAACCCGCAAAATGACAAGCTCCTGCACTACGCCCAGAGGATGATCAGCGCCGAGGGAAAGCGCGACGGCCTCTACTACCCGACCAAATCAGGAGAGCAGCCCAGCCCTCTGGGCCCGCTTTTCGCAGGCGCAAAAACGCTCGCCCTTGAGAAGGGCAAGGAGGTCGCGGGCAAGCCGGTTCCCTATCACGGCTACCGTTACCGGATCCTGAAACGGCAAGGGCCGGACGCGCCGGGCGGCGCCTACGATTACGTTGCGCAGGGAAAGATGATCGGCGGCTTCGCCCTCGTCGCGTATCCCGCTGCGTACGGCAATTCGGGCGTCATGACCTTCCTCGTCAATCACGACGGCGTAGTGTACGAGAAGGATCTTGGGCCGGACACCGCGCAGGCCGTGCAGAAGATCACCCGATTCAACCCGGATAAGAGCTGGAAACGACTTTAGGGTGCGCTACCCAGAGGGGTCGGCGCGTGCTACTGCTCCTCGCGGGGGTGTTTCGAAACGCGTTCCAGGGCGCTCACGCCGACCGCGACGATGAGGCCCACCAGCAACACGCCTGTCATTCCGACACCGATTGCGAGGATACGCGAGAGCGGTCGCGTCGGCACGAGGTCACCGTAGCCGATGGTGAGCCCCGAAACAAAAGTGAAGTAGACGGCATCCAGCAATGTCCAGTCTTCGAGCAAGCCGATCGCGATTCCCAGGGCCAGCATGATGCCGAGCAGCCCGGACAGAATCGGCCAGAGCACTTTCAAGCCACTCCACAGCCCCGTGAAGAACAGCCGCCTCAACTCGCGTGGTCGCATTTCGGTGTCGCCTATGGCTTATTCTTTGATGGGGGCATTGCGTGGATATCCCGGAGGGGAACTAGAAGTCTAGCCCAGCGCCGGCCGGTCGTGGCGTCGGATGCAACGCATGTAGCAGGCGACTGGCTTTCCGGCCGTGGTGCTGACGAGGCCGCGCCGGCTGGAATCGTCGCGCAGCCTTGCGCCTGTGAGACCCTTTACTGCATAGTAAGGAACGCGACAATAGAAAGGAGGCGGTATGACCGCATCAACCGTAACGACCAAGGGGCAGGTGACGATCCCGTTGGATGTAAGACGGCGGCTTGGGTTGGACGCGGGGGATCGAATTGAAGATATGAACGCTGCAGTTCGGGTGCGGGGCGCCGGTCGATGATTGGTGGACTGACACTGAATCGACGCCGATGAAAATCTTGCTCATCGTCACTGCAGCGATCGAGGCACCGACCGGCCTGGCTCTGGTGTTGTCGCCGTCGATGCTGGCTTCGATTCTGCTCGGCGCATCTCTCGACACGCCCGGCTTGGTGGTGGCTCGCGTGGCCGGCGCGGCACTGCTCGGCTTGGCGACCGCCTGTTGGCTGGCGCGCAACGACCCACAGGGCCGCGCCGGGTTGATCGCTGCGCTGCTGCTCTACAACACCGCGGCCGTCGCGGTCCTCGTTCATGCGGGCGTCAGCGTGGGGCTCTTCGGAATCGGCCTTTGGCCAGCGGTGGTTCTGCACGTGGCGCTGGGGGGTTGGTGCATCGCCTGCCTATGGGTGAAGAAGTGACCGCGCCATTCGCGTGAGTCGAAAAAACAAATCTCGAAAAGACCCGAGCGGTCCGGCGTCGCAGGGGTCGATGGCCCGTACGCCTCGGCCATTGTCGCGACGTGCGACAAAACTTCTTGTCATTGCGGCGGTAATGCTTGCCGCGAGCGGGGCTGCCTGGTGGCTTGCACGCGCTCCGGGCCCCGACCTTACGTCCGCTTCGTCACGCCCGGTCGCGGCAGACCACGTCGGTTCGAAGGCCTGCGCGAGCTGCCACGCCGGACAATACGAGGCATGGAGCGGATCGCACCACGCGCTGGCGATGCAGGAGGCCGGCGCGAAGAGCGTGCTCGGCAACTTCGAGAACGCCAAGTTCAGCTACGCGGGCGTCACCTCGACGTTTTTCAGGCGCGACGGAAAATACTTCGTCAGGACCGACGGGCCGGACGGCAAGCTCGCCGACTTCGAGATCAAGTACACCTTCGGCGTCACACCGCTGCAGCAGTTCCTGATCGAGTTTCCCGACGGCAGGCTGCAGGCGCTCTCGATTGCGTGGGACGCGCGGGAGAGGGGGCAGGGCGGGCAGCGCTGGTTTCACCTCTATCCCAAGGAGCGCATCACCCACACCGATTCGCTGCACTGGACCAAGCTCCAGCAGAACTGGAATTTCATGTGCGCGGACTGCCACTCGACCAACCTGAAGAAGAACTACGACGCGGTGGCGGATACGTTCAAGACCACCTGGTCCGAGATCAATGTCGGCTGCGAGGCCTGCCACGGGCCCGCTTCAAACCACCTCGCCTGGGTGCAAAAGAAGGGCGACTGGAAGCGCTACGACGCGCAGGGCAGGGGGTTCGCGCTCACCTACGACGAGCGCAAGGGCATCGCGTGGACGATGAACGCCGAAAGCGCAAACGCGAGCCGCAGCCGCGCGAGGACCACCTCAAGAGAGGTGGAAGCCTGCGCCCAGTGTCACGCGCGGCGCGCCCAGATCTCCGAGGACTACTCTCCGGGGCGGGCGCCGGGCGACGGCTATCTCATTTCGCTGCTCGAAGAGGAGCTCTACTGGACGGATGGGCAGATGCGCGATGAGGTCTACAACCACGGTTCGTTCGTGCAGAGCAAGATGTTTGCTCGGGGCGTCACCTGCAGCGACTGCCACGATCCCCACTCGCACAAGCTCAGGGCGCCCGGCAATGCGGTGTGCGCGCAGTGTCACCACCCCGACCGGTATGACGCACTGGGCCATCACCATCACGCCGCCGGCTCGAAGGGCGCCGAGTGCGCCGCCTGCCACATGCCGACGACGACTTACATGGTCGTCGATCCGCGCCACGATCACAGCATGCGCGTTCCGAGGCCCGACCAGTCCGCTGCGCTCGGCACCCCGAACGCTTGCAACCGGTGCCACGCCGACAAGAAGCCGCAGTGGGCGGCCGACGCCATCCGGAAGTGGATCGGACGCGCGCCAGGCGGCTACCCGATTTTCGCCGAAGCGTTCGCGGCTTCATCGCGCTTCGCGGCCGACGCGCGGGCCCGGCTGATCAAGATCGCCGAGGATGCGGCGCAGCCCGGCATCGTGCGGGCGAGCGCATTGGCGCGGCTCGCGTCCGATCCGACCCCCTTCGTGGTCGAGATAGCCGCGCGGGCGCAGAACGACGGCGATGAGCTGGTGCGCCGCGCTGCGGTGGGCATCATCGCGGGGTCTGACCCGGCAAGCCGTGCGCGCTACCTGCCGCGCATGCTCGCCGATCCGGTCCGCGCCGTGCGCATCGAAGCGGCGCGCGCGCTCGCGGCGCTGCCGCCGGAACGGATCCCGGAGAAGTCCCGGGCGGATCTCTCCCGCGCGCTGGAGGAGTACATCGCCGTCCAGCGTTACCTCGCCGACCGCCCCGAGTCGCATTTGAATCTCGGCGCGCTGCACGCCGAGCGCGGGGAATCCGGCGAGGCCGAGGCGCGATACCGTCAGGCGCTCAAGCTTGCTCCGGAAGCCGCGCCGGCCGTCATCAACCTCGCCGACCTGTATCGCGCGCGCGGCGACGACGAGCAGGCCGCGAAGCTGCTGCGCGACGCACTCAAGGTAAACCCGAAGGCGGCGGCCTTGCACCACGCGCTCGGTCTTACCTACGTGCGGCAGCGGCGCAAGGAAGCGCTGTCCGAGCTGGCCGCCGCGGTGCGCCTCGCGCCGGACGTTCCGCGCTACGCCTACGTGCACGGCGTGGCGTTGCACTCGCTCGGCGAGCGCGAGCGGGGCATCGCGGCGCTCGAGCAGGCACACCGGCGCTTCGCCGGCGAGCGCACGATATTGGAGGCGCTGGCGACGATGGAGCGCGACCGGGGCAATCGCGCCAGGGCGCTCGCCTATGCGGAGAAGCTCGTCGCGATCGCCTCCGACGATCCCGCGGGGCAGGCGCTGCTTCGCGAACTGCGCCGATAGGGCGCGAGCGGTTCACAGGGCGACTCGGTTTCCCCGAAGGTGCGGCGACCCGTCGTACACCACGCTTACGAACGCGAGTCGGTCTGGAGATTGCCAAGGGGCTCGCCGGGTTTTCGCCGCAGCGTATCCGACGGCAGCTCACCGAAACAATGCTTGTAGGCGTGGGAGAACTCACCGAAGTGCCAGAAACCCCAGTTGAGCGCCTCGGCCGAGACCGTGGTCGATCCGTGAGTTCCTACCCGCAGCGCCTGCCGTACGCGATGCAGTCTCAGCCGGGTCAGATAGGCCACCGGAGTCATGCTCATGACTTCCCTGAAGGCATACTCCAAGGTGCGCTCGCTCACCCCTGAGGCCGTGCAAAGGTCTGTCACATGCAGACGATCTCCGGCGTGCGTTAAGGCGTAGTCTTCGGCGAGCTTGACCAGACGACTCTGAGCCTGGCGCGTATGGTCGTTGCGGGTGTGCTGAAAATCCGTACTCGCGCCGAGGGCCGCCAGAAGCGTTTCCAAAAGTTCGACCTGAGCGGCGGCACGCGTCTCCTTCCAGTCGTTGAACAGCTCGGGCTGGCGCGCGGCGGTGTTGGCCAGGCGTTTTCCCCAATCGAACAACGCACCTGTGTGGATCGCATTTACATGAAGCACTTCGATACCGTGCGGCGCGCGAAAGTTCTCCTCGCGCTGCCGACCCATCCAATGTGACATGACCATAGCCGGCGGGAGCAGGACGGAGACGCTCTCATAGCCGGGCTCGACGACGAACTCGACCTGGATTCCCGACTCGGCCGCCAGCATCAGGTCGGGCCGTATGGGCAGTCCGTTCACCGCGCCCTTCGCCTGCGGACCGAAGACGACGTACGCCAGCAGTCCGCTGTGCAACGTCGTGCGCGTCCGCACCCGAAGGTTGGTCGAATGAAGCACGACCAGGGCGTCCTCGAGACGAACGATCACTCGCCTTGCCCGCAATGGCTTCGCCTCGAGCTGCACCCCATCCTGTGTGAGGACCTCGATGTTCTCGCCGACGGCGGTGGGATCGCTGATCTCAACCACCGTGACCGCAGGCGGAGATGCAGGCGGCATATTTTCGAAGTCCTGTCGTGAAATGCGTGGCGGTTGCGGAAATCCGATAGACGACCCTATTCGCCGACCGTAGCCTACTCCCCGATCACGCGGTAGCCAAATGCGCCGAATGGTGCGGCGCCGGGCTGTTCGCGATGGGCGGGGCGTGACACTAACGGGGGCCGGTTCCGTGAAAATGGAGCAAGTCAGCGAGAATTGCTTTGCCGTCCTGAACGAAAAGAACCGAGTGTGCGATGCCAACTCGGGACTCATAAATTTGGGCGGCGGCGTGGTCATCGACACGCAGTCGGACCTGCCACACGGGCGCCAGATGATTGAGCTGTTCGGCAAGGTCTGGCGGGGTATGCCGAAGCGCGTGATCAACACGCACGAGGACGGCGACCACGTGTGGGGGAACCAGCTCTTCGAGGGCGCCGAGATCATCGCGCATCGGACGGTGCCGGAGCGCATGAAGCAGGTCGCCGACCCGGGGGAGACCCAGAAGCTGCTCAAAGCCGCCGATCGGTTGCTTTCTCGGCTGCTGCTCGGGGCAATCCATCCCGGCGCACTGGCCATCGCCAGGCAGCTACGGCAGGACTACGACTTCGACGGGATCAAGCTGGTGTTGCCGACGACCGTGTTCGACGAGCGCCACGTGCTGGATCTCGACGGCACGGAAGTTCACCTGATCTATGTAGGGCCGTGCCACCGGGTCGGGGACACGATCGTTCACGTGCCCAAGGAAAGGGTGGTGTTCGCCGGCGACGTGATCTTCCGCCAGTGCACCCCGATGGGTTGGGTCGGCACCTACGAGAAATGGCTCAAGATTCTCGATCTCATCATTTCGCTCGATCCGGAGGTCATCGTCCCCGGACACGGACCGGTGTGCGGGATCGAAGGGGCGATGGAGATGAAGGCGTACCTCGAATACCTGCGCGAAGAATCGAAGCGCTGCTTCGGGCAAGGGCTGACCTCCCTGGAGGCTTCGAAGCGGATCGATCTCGGACCGTACGGCGAGTGGCGCGGCCCGGCGCGCCTTTACCTGAACGTCGAGCGGGCCTACCGAGAATTCCGCAGCGAACCGGCGGATGCGCCCTGGGATTCGGCGAAGAGCTTCGATGCAATCTTCAATGTGGCGAAGGCAAAGGGTATCCCGGTCGAGTTCTGACGGGACCACGACTTATCGACTGAGGAGACCCAGCATGGCGGGAGAACGTATGAAAAGAACATCCATCGCAGCGATTGTTGGTTTCCTCGCGACGCTGTTCGCCGCGGTTGCTCCAGCGGAGGCGCAGGTGAAGAGACCGAATATCGTCATCATCCTCGGCGACGACATGGGGTTTTCCGACATGGGATCGTACGGCAGCGAGATCAGGACGCCGAACCTCGATTCGCTGGCGAATAACGGCGTGCGCTTCGCGAACTTCTACACGCACGCGAGCTGCTCGCCGACGCGGGCGATGCTGCTCTCGGGCGTCGATACGCACATCAACGGGCTGGGCAACATGGACGAGTGGACCGCGCCCAACCAGCGGGGCGTGGCCGGCTACGAAGGCTACCTCAACAACCGGGTAGTCACGCTGCCGCAGCTGCTCAAGGGTGCCGGCTATCACACCTATATGGTCGGCAAGTGGCATATGGGCAAGGCGCCCGATCAGATCCCGGCCGCGCGCGGATTCGAGCGCGACTTTTCGCTGCTCGACGGCGCGGGCAGCTACTGGGACATGACGAACTTCACCGCTGCAGCGCCGAAGTCGGTCTTCACCGAAGACGGGCGCTACCTGACGAAACTGCCCGACGACTACTATGCGACCAAGACCTACACCGACAAGCTGATCGGATACATCGACGCCAACCGCGGCGACGGCAAACCCTTCTTCGCTTATGTCTCCCACCAGGCGCCGCACGACCCGTACCACCTGCCGCGGGAATGGCGCAACCGCCACGTCGGAAAGTACGACCTGGGCTGGGACGCGGTGCGACAGGCGCGGCTGAAGCGACAGATCGAGCTCGGCATCATGCCCGCGGGCACGCAGCTCTCCGAGCGGATGTGGTTCCTGCCCGATCCCGTCGTGCTCGCTCCGGCGGCCAGAGCGAACCTCGGCAAGAAGATGGAACTCTACGCCGGCATGATGGAAAACCTCGACTTCCACGTCGGCCGGCTCATCGAACACCTCAAGAAGATCGGCGAGTACGAGAACACGATCTTCATCGTGTTCGGCGACAACGGCGCCGAGGGAAACGACCTCTTCGAACAGATCGCAGGCACGCCCGGCACGCGCGACTTCCTCTTCGCGGCGATGAAATGGTCGCAGACCCATCCCAACGCCTGGGGCGAACCGGGCTCGTACATCGCCTACGGCCCGATGTGGGCGCAGGTTTCGATGACGCCCTTCAGCCAGTACAAGGGCTGGCTCGCGGAAGGCGGCATCCGCAATGCGCTCGTCGTAAGCGGGCCGGCCGTCAAGCGGACCAAGGGAAGCATCAACCACGGCCTCATGCACGTGGCCGACCTCATGCCGACGCTGCTCGAAGTTGCCGGCGCCGGCTATCCGAAGACCCTCGAGGGTCGCGAGCTGCCCCGGCTCCTGGGAAAGTCGTGGAACCGGGTGCTGGCGGGCCAGGCGGAGTCGCCGCGGACGGAGCAGGACTATCTCGCCTGGGAGGTATTCGGCAACCGCGCGGTGCGGCAGGGGGAGTGGAAGATCCGGTGGCAATACAAGTCCTTCGGCAAGGGCGACTGGGAGCTGTTCAATCTCGCTGCCGATCCTGCCGAGCGAAAGGACCTCGCCGCAGAGCGCCCCGACAAACTGAAGGCAATGCTCGCGCTCTGGGACAGCTATGTGCGGACGAACAACGTGATCCTGCCGAGCCGCTCGGTGTTCGAGACGTTGGAAGACAAACTTTCGCAGCGCGTCCCCGACGACCCGGGCTACCCGCCGCTTATCTACAAGCGGCAGTTCGTGCCGCCCAAGGACATGATGGCCGATCCCAAGCCCTGAACGTCGCCGATCCGAGAATCAATCAAGAAGGCAGGAGAACTCATGAAAAATGAAAAAGATCCGGCGAAACCGGTTGCCTGGCTGCGGTGGGTCGTCGCGACCGTGCTCGCCGTGGGCGCGCTGTGCCCGCCGCAGGCCCTGGCCCAGGACCCGCCGCGCACCTACTGGAAATATCTGTCCGATGGCGATGCGGTGCCGCTCCTCTACCAATCGATAAGCGGCAACTCGAACCCTTTCGACCCGGCCCATACCGTGGCGGCAAACGCGACCTTCGACGCGACCGTGGCGATCATGGCCTATGCGCACACCTTTTCTCTGTTCGATCGCGCGGCTGTAGGGACGATCATGCTGCCCATGGGGCGGCTCTCGAGCGATGTCACGACGCCTATTCCTGGCGGCGGCACAAGCAGTATCAGAGAATCGACCAACGGGTTCGGCGATCCGATGGTGGAGCTCAACGTCAATATCATCGGCCCGCCGGCGCAGAAGACCATTCCCGACATGATGCGCTATGAGCCGGGATTCTCTGTCGACGGGGTCTTCGACCTGGCGCTGCCGATCGGCGAGTACGACAACACCAAGCCCCTGAATATCGGACAGAACCGATGGTATGGACGCGTGGGCGCGCCCATCGTCTGGCAGCTCGGCCCGTGGGTGCCGGGCCGGCGCACGACCCTGGAATTCGTGCCGGCCGTGTGGTTCTTCGGAGCCAACGACGACTTCGTCGGAAAGACGCTGAAGACCGATCCCATGGTCCAGTTTGACGCGCACTTGACGCGCGACCTTTACGAGCGCGCCTGGGCGTCGCTCGACGCCTATTCGTTATCGGGCGGCAAGGCGAGCATCGACGGCGTCCCGGGGAAGAAGCTCGACAACCGCAGCTTGGGACTCACGCTCGGATTCCAGATCAACGACAACATGAACCTCAGCTTCAGCTACAAGTCGAGCATCAACGACAGCGCTCCCGATGCCCTGCGCATGGACATGTTCATGATCACGCTCATTGCCGGGTGGCACCCGATCCTCGAAGGCTCGCGACGGCTGAAGGAAAAGTAGGCCGAACTTTGATCTAGCGCAAACACAATGCGGGACTTCGGCCGGGGATATCCGGCCAGGGCCGTGCCGAGCACTGGAAGAAAACGGAAAAATCTGCTGAGAAAAGGAGAAATCATGAAATCGATGTCCCCGGTGTTGCCAATTGTCTTGGTCGGTGCGCTGGCAGGGGCGCTCATGCTACCTTCCCCGGTGAAAGCACAGGGAAGTCAACGGGCGAGTAGCTGGGAGTTCATCCTGCCCATCACCTATTCCACATCCACAACCGTCACCGGACAGGGCGGATCGAGCGCGGACTTGAACTCGGATCTGGGGTTTGGGATCGGATTCGGGTACAACCTCAACAATCACCTGCAGCTGAACGGGCTGCTCACCTGGAGCACCCGGAGCTACAACGCGACCCTCGTGAACACCGACGGGACGACCAGGAAAGCCTCCGGCACCCTGGAGAGTTCCACCTTAGGGATCAACGCGGTTTACTTCTTTATCCCGCAGGGGATCACGCCGTTCGTGTCGGGCGGGATCGGGAGCACATTTGTGGACAGCAACATTCCCAGCGGACCGGGCTCGACGACTTGCTGGTATGACCCTTACTACGGATACATCTGCGACACCTATACACCGACGAGAACCGAAACGGCCTTCAGCTACACGGCTGGAATCGGAGTGCGGATTCCCGTGAGCCGGGCGTTTTCCGTGCAAGGGAGCTATAACAAGCTGTGGATCGACATGAGCAATTCAAAGCCGGAGATCGACGGCTGGAAGCTCGATTTCATTTTCCGCATGTAAGGGTCTAGGAGCGTCCCGACAGCCCGACCCGTGCATCGCCCTGATGCGGGGCGGTGCGGCTCAGATTCCGCCCGTTCAGCGAAGGTGTCTGCTGGTTTCCGGACGGGAGTTTTGCTCTAATAGCGACTTCGCGCCCGGCGCTGGTAGTGCGGGCGGGCATCGTGAAAGGGCAGACAGTGAGACACACAATCCTTCGGCAGTTATCGGCAGCGGTATTGGTGATGGGGTGCGCGGCTCCGGCGCTCGCGCAGACAAAGGCAGCAGCGCTCGATCGCAGCGTGCTGCCGATTCCGGAGCCGACGACGAAGCCGATCACCGAGCTGGATGCGCGCAAGGCCAAGGCGCCGGCACGCTTCGAAGTAAAGGCACCGCAGGGCGCACCCAACGTCGTGATCGTGCTGATCGACGACATCGGCTTCGGCCACAGCAGCGCCTTCGGCGGACCGATCCGCATGCCCACGCTGATCCACCTGATCAGCATCCCGGTCACCAACACTTCGGTGAACCCGGCGCGCAGCACCGGGCCGGCGTTGATCGTCGGCGGGTGGGCGCTGCAGCAGCTCTGGCTTTTCTGGGTAGCGCCGCTGATCGGCGCCGCTCTGGCCGGTGTCGTTTACCGCTGGCTGGGCACTGCCAAGCTTCAAAAATGACGAAGCACGTGACGTTGATAACGATCGCGGCCTTAATGCTGCCGTTGGGCGCGATGGCGGCGGCGCCGGCGCTCCCGCAAAGGGAGCCGGCGCCTGCGGAGAGAATCGAAATGGCGCCGGTCGTCCTCGACGGCGACGTGCTGTTTCGCTTGCGCGGCACCTCGATTCGCCCGGCGCAACGGCGCGCCGATGAGGTCGCCGGGAGCATCAGGGCGATGGCGCGCGACGGATCTGTCGCAGTTTCCGAGATCCGGGTGGTCGAGACCGAGGATCGATCGAACATTCTTGCGGGCGAGCGTCCGATCATGTCGATTTTCGACATCGATGTACAGGCCGAACAGGCGAGTCGCCGCCACGTACTGGCCGAGTCTTACCGGGCCAGGATCGCTGGAGCCATCGAGCGCCACCGTCACGAGCGCAGCGGCGCCTATCTGCGAACGCAGGGTATTCAAGCGGCGATCGTGCTCGGGCTCCTGGTCGCATTGCTGTTCGCGATGCGATGGCTGTTCCGGTGGATGGAAAGAGCGGTAGAGCGTCATTTCCAGTCGCACCTCAAGGATCTGGAAGCAAAGTCGTTCAAGCTGCTTTCCGTGGAGCAGCTCAAGAGCGCCTGGCACGGCGGGCTGCGTTCGGTTCACTTCCTCGTCGGTTTGGTGCTGGTCATTGCCTGCTTCGACTACGCTTTGAGCCTGTTTCCCTGGACACGACTGGTCGCGCGGCGCGGCGCGGCTCTGTTCATCGATCCGCTCACGACGATGTGGAATGGCCTCGTGGATGCCCTGCCGGGATTGGTCTTTATCGCGATCTTGATCGTCGTCACGCGCTACGTGCTGAGACTGATGCATCTTTTCTTCAGCGGCATCGCAAACGGGACGATCCAGCCAGCCGGATTTGACCGGGATTGGGGTCTACCGACCTATCGGCTCATGCGGTTCGCGGTGATTGCTTTCGCCGTGGTCATCGCTTATCCCTACATTCCCGGCTCGGATTCCGAGGCGTTCAAGGGCGTCTCCATCTTTCTCGGCCTGCTCATGTCGCTCGGCGCAGCCTCGATGGTCGCGAACAGCCTCGCGGGTTACACGCTCATTTATCGGCGCGCCTTCCGCGTAGGCGACCGGATCAGGGTCGGCGACGTGGTCGGTGACGTCGTCGCGATGCGCCAGCAGGTGACGCACCTGCGGACTCCGAAGAACGAGGAGGTCACCATCCCGAGCTCGATGATCCTGAACAGCCACGTGATCAACTACAGTTCGCTCGCCCGCGAAAAGGGACTCATCCTGCACACCACGGTCGGCATCGGCTACGAGACGCCGTGGCGGCAGGTCGAGGCGATGCTGATCGAAGCGGCGAACCGCGCGGAGGGCCTGTTGCGCGAGCCGCCGCCATTCGTATTGCAGAAAAGCCTGGGTGACTTTTGCGTGACCTACGAAATCAACGCCTATAGCGATCGCCCGCAAGAGATGGCGAAGCTGTACACGGCGCTGCATCGGAACATCCTGGACGTCTTCAACGAGCACGGCGTGCAGATCATGACGCCCGCCTACGAAGGCGATCCCGAGCAGCCCAAGCTGGTGCCGAAGGATCAGTGGTACGCCGCGCCGGCGAAGCCGCCGGCGGCCAAATGACGGGTAACGAGCGTCAGGCATGAACCCCACCTCGCGCTGGGAACGCTGGGTGCCGGGCGTCCGCATGATTCGAGACTACGAATGGTCCTGGCTGCCCAGGGACCTCGCTGCGGGCATCACCCTCGGCATGGTGATGGTCCCGGTGGGGCTCGCCTTCGGCGAATTGGCCGGCGTGCCGATGGCGGGACTGTATGCGGGGATGCTCCCCCTGGTCGCGTATGCCCTGTTCGGCAGTTCGCGTCAGTTGATTGTCGGCCCCGACGCCGCGATGGCCACCTTGGTCGCGCTGAGCCTGGCGCCCCTGGCGGGAGGGGATGTCGGACGGTTGGCGGTCATGGCCGCCCTCCTGGCCAAGCCGGTGATCGTCGGTTTCATGCACGGCTTGGCCGTGGTGATCGCTGTCGGCCAGTTGCCCAAAGTGCTGGGCGTCCAGTCCTGGATGCTTCCGCCATTTTCGAAGTGGACCTGGCGGCGTGCGAGGTGTTGTCCGAGTTCCACAGGGACCTTCGCGACCGCGGCATTCGACTGGTGATCGCCAACCTGCGGGGCAAGGTTCAGGACCGACTGCTTCGCGGCTGGGAAGGCGCGGCGACCGAACCGGGCCTTTTCTTCGCGAGTGTGGGCGCCGCCGTTCGTGAAATCCGGTAGATCGCGGCCGCCCGGTTGAGGCGCGCCGGAAATGCTCACCTCCTAGCCGCAGACCCCCACGTACCCGCAGGACGTGCACCAGTCGCAGCCGTCCCTGCGGATCAGCGTGTGGCTGCCGCACTCCGGGCATTTCGCGCCCTGCATTACCGGTGCGCGCCCGCTCACCGGCGCTTCGAGCATGCCCATGCGCTGCAGCGGCACGCCGTCCTCGTCGAGGATGCCGAGCATGGCGTAGCGGTGCAGCACCAGCCGCGCCACGTAGGACACGGTGGAGGGCCAGGTCTGCTGTTTCTTCGAGCCCGGCACGAAAGCCATGAAGTCGCCGAGCGGCTCGGGGAAGTCGAGCAACTTCTTCAGCTTCATGGCGATCCAGGCCGGGTCGATGACGCGCATGTCCAGCGACAGCAGCTTGCACAGGCCGTCCAGCGCGCGCGGGTACTCGCCCGAGAGCCACAGGGAATAAGGCCTGGTCGTTCCGTCCGGCAGGGCGATTTCCTTCAGCCCGAGGACGAAATCATCGCCGGTGCGCGGGTTGTGCACGTCCACGGTCCACGACATGGTGCCGTCGGTGCCGGTCTTGGGTTCCTTCAGGCTGAACATCGAGTCCATCACCGGGGTGACGCTGGCGAAGGCATCGGCCTGGCTTTCCCCGGCCAGGCCGCCGAGTTGCTCGACGCGCCAGCGCACCAGCTGCGCCAATGCGGAAACCACGGAGGGCATGCGCCGCTTCTCGCCATGCGGCGGAAACGCCAGGTCGAAGGCATCGTCGCCGGTGGTGCGCGCAAGCGTGTCGAGCTTGAGGCGCAGCCAGCCCGGGTCGTTGGCGCGCATGTCCATCGACAGCGTCTTGGCTACCGCGCCAAGGCCGCGCGGCTGCTCGCTGCCATTGACCCACACCTCGAAGGCGTGCGGGCTGCCGTTCTCTGCCTCGCCGACGAACACCGCGAAATGGTGCCGCGGGTGCTCGACCATGTAGGTCCAGGACAGGTTGCCGGCGGCGAATTCCGGCCGCCCCGGCCAGCGCAGGCTGGCCAGCACCGGCTCGGGCAGCGACTTGATGCGGATGCGCCGATTGACGTCGTCCTCGGTGAAATTCTGCGGCTGCCCCACGGAGAGGACGGAACCGAGCACCCTGTTCGGCCGGTAGGTGGCAAGGCCCTTGAGGCCGGACTTCCACGCGGTGAAGTACAGGTCCTTGAACTCGCCGTAGGGATAGTCCTCCGGCACGTTCACGGTCTTGGAGATGCTGGTGTCGATGCAGGGCGCCACTGCCGCCACCATCTGCTCGTGCGCCGCCGCGCTCAACTCCAGCGCGGTGACGAAATAGTGCGGGAGCTTCTCCATATCGCCGCCCGCCGCCTTGTAGCGGCGCCAGGCGTGGTCCTCGACCGGGAACTCCTTCAGCGTGCCGTCCGCCATGCGCTTCTTGCGCGTGTAGGTCCAGGAGAACGGCGGCTCGATACCGTTGGAAGCATTGTCGGCGAAGGCGAGGCTGATGGTGCCAGTCGGCGCGATGGAAAGCAGGTGCGAATTGCGTATGCCGTGCTGGCGCACCAGCGCCTTGACCTCCTCGGGCAGGCGCGCGGCGAAGCTGCTGCCCGACAGGTACAGGTCGGCGTTGAACAGGGGAAAGGCGCCGCGCTCCTGCGCCAGCTGCACCGAGGCGCGGTACGCCGCGTCGCGCATGGCTGCCGAGATCGTCGCCGCCATGTCGCGCGCCGCCTGCGAGTCGTAGCGCAGGCGCAGCATGATCAATGCGTCGCCCAGGCCGGTGAAACCCAGGCCGACGCGGCGCTTGGCCATCGCTTCGCGGCGCTGCGCCTCGAGCGGCCAGGCGGTGACCTCGAGCACGTTGTCGAGCATGCGCACGGCCACTTCGACTACCTTGCCGAACGCGTCGAAATCGAACGACGCCTGCTCCGAAAACACCTCGCGCACGAAGCGCGTGAGATCGATCGAGCCGAGGCAGCAGCAGCCGTAGGCAGGCAACGGCTGTTCGGCGCAAGGGTTGCTGGCCTCGATCGTCTCGCAATAGCCGAGGTTGTTGTCGCGGTTCATGCGGTCGAGGAACAGGATTCCCGGCTCGGCGTGATCGTAGGTCGAGCGCATGACCTGGTCCCACAGCGCGCGCGCGGCCAGCTTGCGATACACCCACAACCCGTCCGCGCGCTGGGCGACGCCCGGACCGGGCCAGGGCTTCGCCTTGTGCACCAGCTCCACTTCCGCATCGGCTTCGACAGCCTGCATGAAGGCGTCGGTGACGCCGACCGACAGGTTGAAGTTCGCGAGATCGCCTTTGTCCTTGGCGTGGATGAATTCCTCCACGTCCGGGTGGTCGCAGCGCAGCACGCCCATCTGCGCGCCACGCCGCGCGCCCGCCGATTCCACGGTCTCGCAGGAGCGGTCGAAGACGCGCATATAGGACACCGGGCCGCTGGCGCGCGACCGCGTGCCTTTCACCTCGGCGCCCTTGGGCCGGATCGACGAGAAGTCGTAGCCCACACCGCCGCCGCGGCGCATGGTCTCCGCGGACTCCTGCAGCGCAGTGTAGATGCCGGGCTTGCCGTCGACGGCTTCCGAGATCGAGTCGCCCACCGGCTGCACGAAACAGTTGATCAGCGTCGCCTGCAGCTGCACCCCGGCGGCGGAGTTGATGCGGCCGGCCGGGATGAAGCCGTCCTCCAGCGCCTGCAGGAAGCGCCGCTCCCAGTGCGCACGCCGCGA
This sequence comes from uncultured Enterobacteriaceae bacterium, assembly GCA_964430565.1. Lineage (GTDB taxonomy): Bacteria > Pseudomonadota > Gammaproteobacteria > Burkholderiales > SG8-39 > VBDM01. The sequence goes on along the minus strand of CAYSFD010000002.1, from coordinate 354 downwards.
CTCGGGTTCGGCCTGGGCGAGGGCGCGTGCCACGCGCCGGCGCACCTCGTCAACAGAGGTTTCGCCGTCCTTGGCGTATTTCTCCAGCAGAGCGTCGCGGCAGATGGCCTGCGGCGCGATAGGGGGTGCGAGGAGGGGTACGAGGGTGTCGTCGGCCATGCAAAAAGCTGCTTATTTATACAGTATTGTGGCCGCAATCCGCGCCGGCGGCAAGCGGCAGGGAACTCAGGCGGGCGCCGGCTGCGCCGCCTCCTGGGCGGCGGCCCTGCGCGCGTCCGTCTCCAGGCGCGCGCGCTTCAGGATGTCGGCCACCTCGTTGTGGCCCATGCGCAGCGCCAACTCCACCGGCGTGTC
>CAYSFD010000001.1:0-21794 GCA_964430565.1 uncultured Enterobacteriaceae bacterium | reverse complement strand
GCGATCCTTTGCCTTCGCGTTGTCTTTCTGCTGTTGCTGCTTCGCGAGCGTCGAAGCTTCCATGTAGTCGTCGTATTTGCCCGCGTAGACGCGGATGTCGCCGTAGTCGACGTCCGCCATGTGCGTGCACACGCTGGAAAGAAAGTGCCGGTCGTGCGAGATGATGACCATCGTGCTCGTACGCCGGTTGAGCACGTCCTCGAGCCAGCGAATGCTGTTGATGTCCAGGTTGTTGGTGGGCTCGTCCAGCAGCAGGATGTCCGGATCGCCGAAGAGGGCCTGCGCCAGCAGCACGCGCAGCTTCCAGCCCGGCGCCACCGCGCTCATCGGCCCGCCGTGCTGCGCCGTCGGCACTCCCAGGCCGAGCAGCAACTCCCCCGCGCGCGCCTCCGCCGTGTAGCCGCCGTACTCCGCGTACTTCGCCTCCAGATCCGCCGCGCGCAGGAACTCCTCCTCCCCGGCTTCCGGATCCGTGTAAATCGCGTCGCGCTCGCGCATCGCCGCCCACATCTCGGCATGGCCCATCAGCACCACGTCCAGCACCCGTTCGTTTTCGTGCGCGAACTGATCCTGGCGCAGCCTGCCCACCCGCTCGTTCGCGTCGATCGCCACCGACCCCGCAGAGGGCTCCAGCTCCCCGCCCAGGATCTTCATGAACGTGGATTTACCGCAGCCGTTCGCGCCGATCAGGCCATAGCGATTTCCCCCGCCGAACTTCACGGAGACGTCCGAAAAAAGGGGCTTGGCCCCGAACTGCATGGCGATGCCGGAGGCGACGATCACTTGGAGGTCCTAGAAATAAAAAAGCCGGCCTCAGCCAGCTCGGATTGGGTCTAACTGCGAGGACGGATTATAGCAGCGAACTGCGCAGCGCCGGCAGCGGGCGCCCCTCCCTAACTGGATTGCACCGCAACGCTCAAGCGTGTGCGGGTCTTCTTCTGCAACGCCTTCACGATGCCAAAGAAATTCTCGGTACTCGGATTGCCGCGCGCAGCGAGCATGCGGTGCAAGCTTTTCGAGGGCTTTCTGATCTCCGCCGAAAGGCCTTCAAAACCGATGGTCGCATTCACCAGGTCGCGTAGCATCGCCTTGCCTGTTTGCGTATCCCCGGCCAGGTAGGCATTGATCGCTTCCGCGAACATCGCATCGCGGAACTTCACGTCGCGCCGCGCGCGCGCCACAACGGTTTCCTTGAATTCCCGTGTCAGTGCCATGCCTGCTCCTATGCCGGACCCCTCTTGCGCTGCTTGTAGTCCGTCCACGCCTTGTGCGCTGCATTGATCGCCGCGCTTTGCCGCTTCTTCGTGCTTCCGCCCAATAGGATCACGACCGTCTCGCCGTCCTTGCCGAAGTAGATCCGGTACCCCGGCCCAAAGTCGATCTTCGCCTCGAAGATGCCGCTTCCGACCCCCTCCACGGTGGAGAAGTTGCCCTGCCCGAGGCGGTACAGCGCGGTTCCGACCTTCGCTGCGGCATGCGCATCCAGATCGTTGAACCATCGCCGCCACGGCGAGCGGCCGCTTCGGTCGAGATACTCGAGAACACGGACCGCTGTCATGGCTATGGTAACCTAACTGTTACCATATGCAAAGCGCTGATTTCCATACGCGATCAACGCCCCTCTCGGCCGTGGGATGACCGGGCCGCGCGAGGTGTTCCAGAAGGTCTAACTGCGAAGGCGCTTTGCAGCCTCGCCCAATTGCTCGCGCAGGCGCCCCACGGCCTCGGGCTCGCCGCGCACGCGCAGGTACGCGCCCTCGGCATCGGTGCGCTCCTTGAGCGTGGCGTCGTTGCGCCCCATTCGAGATGCGCATAAACTATGCGCATCGTTTCCTGGAAAACTGTCATGCTGACCCAGACGAACGCCTCCCGCAGGCGCAAGAAAGCCACCAACCTCAGCATCGATAGCGACTTGCTCGACCGGGCCAGGCGGCTCAAGCTCAACCTGTCGCAAGCGGTAGAGACCGGCCTCGCCGAAGCCATCCGCCGGCACGAGCGGGCGCAGTGGCTGGTGAAGAATCGCGCCGCGCTCGAGGCCTACAACGACCACGTGGAAAAGCACGGCGTATTCAGCGACGGCTTGCGCTCCTTCTGATGGCGCAGTTCGACGTCTATCGCAACGCCAATCCCGCCAGCCGCGCGCGCGTTCCCTACCTGCTGGATGTCCAGTCAGACCTGATCGACACCCTGTCGACCCGGGTCGTCGTTCCGCTGTGCAAGCCGGAAGTTCTCAGAGGCAAACTGGCCGAGAGGCTCAACCCGGTGTTCGAGGTCGAAGGCCGCAAGATGGTGCTCCTCGCGCCCGAGCTCGCGGGCGTGTCCAGAAAGGCGCTCGGCGAGACCGTCGCGAATCTCGCCCATCGGCGCGATTCGATCATCGCGGCATTGGATCTGGTCATCACCGGCATCTGAGGGCGTCCAAGATGATTCGCGACCTCGCCCGACGCCGCTTTGCGCTTCACCACCACGCCCATTTCGCGCTATGGCGATGCCTCGAATGCATGACCGGGTCGTAGTCCGGATCGGCAAGCCAACGAAGCAGCTCCCGGGTGTTCGCATTGCGCTGGCGTCGCTTATAGATCCTGCAGAACCAGTGCGGCGCGCCGCCTCGCATGGTGATTTCGGCGTCCGAGTGAAAGCGCGCTATTGCGCGACGGCCCTCGGACGAATGGCGATCGATCAGGTAGTGCGCGAAACGGCACGATTCAGGATCAAACATCGATTCGCGCAGCACCCAGCGATACTCGTGGCGCTCGCCGCGGCGGCGGTAAGTACGTGACATGACATAGCTCCCGGTTAAAGGTCACTACGTCATGCCGTTCTCCTTTCGCCTCTTGAACATTGAATCCTAGAAGCTCAGCTCGAAATCGACGCCGTCCGCGAGCACGACGGGCTTCACCGGCGCTCGGCCGCCTTTGCCCTGCACCGGCGCGGCCTGCAGCTCGACCAGCCCATAGAGTTCCAGCGTGTGCAGCGTGCGCGTCAGGTTGCTCGCCGCCCGGCCGGTGATCTTCTCCAGCTCGGAAATCGATGCAGGATTGTTCTCGCGGATCGCCTGCAGCAGGGCCTGGTTGTCCTCAGACAGCACGCTGGCGAGCGACTTGAGCGAAGTGAACCAGATCTTCGGTTCGTCGGGCGCAGGCTTGTACTTGCCGCGCGCGATCGCGATGGTCCGGGCCTTGATGTCCCGGAGCGGCATGATTCCCACCTTGATCGACTTTCTTGCCATCGCATCACTTCCTGCGCAGCGTCAACATCCGGTCCACTCCTCGTCGAGGACCACGGTCTGCCCATCCAGGTCCAGAAGCGCTTCACGGCTGCGATCGCCTCTTGGCATTTGAGTATATCACTTACTGATAAGTTCCGGGCAAACCTCTGCCAGGAACCAACGCGTGAATCGCGGAACGGATGACGAACTAAGGCGGCCACCGCACCTTGCGCAGGCTGACTGCAGGGACTAACTGCGAGGGCGAATTACAGCAGCCTCGCCCAATTGCTCGCGCAGGCGCGCCACGGCCTCGGGCTCGCCGCGCACGCGCAGTAACGCGCCCTCGGCATCGGCGCGCTCCTCCAGCACGGTGCAGGTGGCGAAGATCTGCCCGCGCAGTTTCTGCGCCGACCAGGGAAGGAAGAGCTCGGCCTCCACCAGGCCCCGCTGGAAGAACGCGACTATCGCCTCGCGCAGCTTCGCGACGTCGCCCTCCCGCTTCGCGCTCATCACGATGCAGCCGGGGTACTTCGCGCGCAACGCCGCCTGCAGTTCTACTTCATCCCCGCCGCGGTCGACCTTGTTGAAGACCAGCAGCCGCGGCACGTCCTGCGCGCCGATCTCGGCCAGCACTTCTTTTGTCACCGCGAGCTGCCGCTCGAACCCGGCATCGCTCGCATCGACCACGTGGAGGAGGAGCGAGGCCTCGAGCGCTTCGTCGAGCGTCGACTTGAACGATGCGACCAGCCCGTGCGGCAGGTTCTTGATGAAGCCGACCGTGTCGCTGACGAGCACGCGCGGGACGGTTTCGGGATTCAGCGCCCGCACCGTGGTATCGAGCGTCGCGAAGAGCTTGTCCGCGACCAGCGCCTCGCTTCCGGTCAACGCGCGCATCAGGGTGGACTTGCCCGCATTGGTGTAGCCGACGAGCGCCACGCGGGCGAGGCCCTCGCGCTCGCCCCGCCGCGCGCGCTGCGTCCTGCGCTCGAGGCCCATGCCGTCGAGCTCCTTCTGCAGCTCGCCGATGCGGTCGCGGATCTTGCGCCGGTCGAGCTCGCCGTGCGACTCCCCGCCGCTGCGGCCGCCGGTGCCGCTGCGCGCCCGGTCCTTCGGCCCGGCCTGCTTGGCGGCTTCGCGCAGGCGCGGCGCCATGTAGCCCAGGCGCGCGATCTCGACCTGCGCGCGCGCGAAGCGCGAGCTCGCGTGCCGGTGAAAGATTTCGAGAATGACCATGGTGCGGTCCATCACCTCGCAGCCGACCTCCTTCGCCAGGTTGAACTGCTGCGAGGGCGAGATCTCGTGGTCGATGAGGATCACGTCGGCGGCGTCCTGCTCCCGCAGGAGGCGCAACTCCTCGCGCTTGCCCTTTCCGAAGTACGCCGTCGAATCGAACCCGGTGCGCTTCTGCGTGAACCTGCCGACCACCTCGAACCCCAGCGTCTTCGCGAGCTGGCGCAGCTCCGTCAGCGACGCCTCGAACTCGAGCTCGCTCACGCCGGGCCGCTGCACGGCCGCGACGATGGCGCGCGTTGGTTTCTCGCCGGGCTCTTTCAAATGGAATCGATCCGCCCGGCCAGTCTGCCGGCGGCACGCTCCCGTCGAAGGAAGTCGCCCGGCTTCAGTATCGCGAGTCCGTAGAACGAGGTCCCCAGCAGATCGGCGAAATCGCGCCGATCGAGGGTCAGCAGGACTTCGGCCCACGCCGCGGCCGTGAACAGGATCGGCCGGTCGCGAGCGGGCGCAAACACCGCGGGCCATTCGAAGGTGAGCACGTCCGGAACAGTCTCCAGTTTCGCTCGGAGCTGGACCCAGTTGTCTGATGCGCCAGCGGGAAGCGCGGCCAGATTGGCTTCGACTTCGGCCAGGACGTACCCGCTCGTCAGGAGGCTCCAGCTCTGCGCGGCGGCGGCATCAATGACGGCTCTCGATGCTCCGTCCGCGCTGCCGCATGCGGCGAGCAGCACGCTCGAATCCAGAAAAACGTTCACGACCCGCTGCGGTACGCGGCGAGATCGCGCTCATCCTCCTTGATCCAGGATTGCATTTCCGCGGATGTGAAGCTGCGCGGCGCCGGCAACGGGCGCCCCTCCTCGCGCAGGCTCGCCGCAAGAGACAGCAGCAACCGCCGCCGCTCCTCGGCACTCAGGCGCCGCGCGGCGGACTCGATTTCCAGGAAATTGCCCATGGACGCAAGCCTACACCTCGAACCCGTTCCCGACAATGCGCGACCCCGATATCCTGCATCATGGGGGCGGAGCCCATCAGTGAGCGGTCCATTGTTGACGCAAAAAGTCCATGCCATCCTGCGCGCCGCCGCGCGTGCCGGCACGCCCACGGTCGAGTGCTCGCTGGACCTGGATCGCTCGACAACGACCGTCGCAGTGGGCGTCGCGGAGTGGACCTGGCAGGGCGAACGCTTTCCCTACCTCGAAACTTGCAAGGACAGAACCGTCTACCACTGGGTGGGCGGGGCCTTTCAGCCGGTGTCGCGCTTCACAACCTCGCTCGTCAAGCTGGTGCCGACCGAATGGGGCCCGCCGACGTTCGAAATCGACGGCATCAAGATGCTGCCTACAGCACGGATCTCGCCCTACGCGGACGCCGAACGCAAAGTCAGACTGATCCAGCCGCGCGGCAAGGTGATCCTCGACACCTGCGGCGGCCTCGGCTACTTCGCCGCCTGGTGCCTGCAGGGCCAAGCGAGCCGGGTCCATTCCTACGAGAAGAACGCCGACGTGATCTGGCTGCGCAGCCTCAATCCCTGGTCGCCCGCAGTTTCGTCCGAGGCCGGCGGCAGCCTGACGCTGACTCACGGCGACATCGCCGCGCAGATCGGCGCGCTCCCCGGCAATTCCTTCGACGCGATCCTGCACGACCCGCCGCGCTTCGGCACCGCCGGAGAGATTTACTCGCAAGCCTTCTACGACCAACTGGCGAGAGTGCTCAAGCGCAACGGCAAACTATTCCACTACACCGGCACACCGAACAAACTGACCAGCGGCCGGAATGTTCCCAACGAAGTAGCGAAACGACTGCAGCACGCGGGGTTCGCCGCGAAGCTGAATGGCGATGGAGTGTTGGCCGTCAAGAAGTGAGCTACCGGCGCGACGCGATCGCAACTGGAGCGCAGCCTCCATCGGCGCATTGAGCGGCAGGATGTCCGGGTTGCCGAATGCTTTCTCGAACTGCTACGGCTGGGGTTTCCACGGCCCGAAGCCGATCGGCCGTCCCGAGCGCTTGTCCGGCGCCATGAGCTCGCGGATGGCATCGAATACCATTTTGAACTGGCTGTCGTATTTTCGTTCGAGCGCGGCGAGCTTCCGGGCGAGTTCCGCGTGAGTTGAAAGCATGTCCCGCAGGCGCACGAACGCACGCATGATCTCGATATTCACACGCACCGCACGCTCGCTGCCCAGGACGCTGGAAAGCATGGCCACGCCCTGCTCGGTAAAGGCGTAGGGGCGGTACCTCCGGCCTCCCCACCTTGAGGCGCCAGATTGGTACCTCAAGTTATCGAACTCCTCCTCCGTGAGCTCGAACATGAAATCACCGGGAAACCGCGCCAGGTTCCTCTTCACCGCCCGCTTCAGCGCCTTGGTCTCGACGCCGTAGAGCACGGCGAGGTCGAAATCCAGCATGACCTTCTGCCCCCTGAGCAGCCCGATCGCGCGGGCGATCCGGTCCGTCGTCGCGGGGACATCGTCCGGTCTCTTGGGTTTGCGCATTCAGCGACAAACGCGGCGGCTGCCCGATTGGATGACGAGAATATTTTCACCGGGCGCAAGGACGGCGGCCCCGAAGTGTTCTAGGCCTCGCCGATCGGGAGCGAGCGCACGCGAACGCGCGACTCTTCGAACACAACAATCGCTCCGCTCTCGACGGCCTTTTCGACAGCCGGAAGATTCGCAAGCAGCAACGCGAGTTGCTTGTCCGGAGACCGATCGACTCCGCGCCGGAAGAGAATCACGGAAGGCTTGCGATCACCCTGAGCGCGAGGATCGTGCCGAAGTCGCTATCCGCGGGGACGATGATCCTTTCCTCGCGGGCGGCACGGGAGAAGATTTGCTCATCGTCCGCCGCCTGCAACGCATAGTCCCGCACATGGACTGCGTCGTGTCCGTTACTCCGCAAGCCTTCGGCGACGATCGACGACAGCGCGTTGTCGACGAGGAATTTCACCGCACGGTCAGGGGCAGTTCGCGCTCTCTCACCGCCTCGGCGGCGTATTGCAAAGCTTCATTGATATCGGCGGCCTCCAGGTCCGGATAGGCCTTGAGGATCTGCGCCTGAGTCATGCCTTCCGCCACCAGCCCGGCCACCGTGGCGAGGAGATCGGCCATCTTCTGCATCGAGGCGCGCGAGGCGTCCTGGTCGGTGTTGTTCACCGGCACCCCGCGGTTCTCCCATTTCGACTTGAAATGCACCGCGTCCCCGGAGAGCAGCAGCGTCCCGGTCTTCGGGAGTCTTACGAGCAGCGACTGGTGCCCCGGCGTGTGCCCCGGCGTCGAAACGATGGTCAGGCGCCCGTCGCCGAAAATGTCCCTGTCACCTTTCAGCTTCGTCACCGAGTGCTCGGGTTTGAAGCGCGGTTGATTGTTCGCCCCCCGGCCACTCGTACTCGGCCTTCTGCACGTAGAGCATCGCGTTGGGGAACATCTCGAGGTTGCCGATGTGGTCGGCGTGCGTGTGCGACACCGCCATGCCCTGAATGACCGTCTGCACCAGCTTCTCGATGAACTCGTCGCCCTTGCCTTCGGGCCGCCGCAAGTGATACAGCCGCAGCTGGTCGTTGCACCAGCCGTGAAAACTCCGCGCGCTCACCGTGGCCGCCAGCCCGCGCTCCTCGACCATCTGCTGCAGCCGCGCCGCAAGCGCGCGGTTGAAGCAAAGAATCAGAATGGGCTTGTTGGCGAGCGCCTGCGCGAGGTGCTGCGCGCGGTAACCCAGGATCATCGTCTTGCCCGAGCCGGCCACCCCGTGAATCACCCGATGGCCCTCCCCCATGCTCCTTGCGAGCTGCTCCTGCTGGAGATCCATCACCCGGACGATATCCGGCACCGTCTCGACCTTGGGCGCGGAGGGACTCCCCAGGTCGAAAGTCCCCTGACTGACCCGAATCTCGGGAAACAGATGCCATCGCACCCGGTCCACCTGCGGCAACGTGAGGAGGCACTTGAACGTCACCGTGAACATGTCCCAGAGCCGCTGCTGAAACGCCTCCGCGTCCACCGACTCCACCATCTCGTCCTGGCAAATCACGCGCTCCGGCGGAATCACATTGCCGAGATCCGTCCCCGCGAACGCCTTGCGGGAGATATTCGCGAGCACGACCCCATAGCCCCACGGGAAGATGAGCCTGCCCTCGTAACTTGAACCTGGCTCACCCACAAGCGCAGCGTCTGATTCAAGAAGTTGCTCTTATCCGATGCGCGTACTGCCTTGCCTGCTCCATCGGGCTGGCCGTCCGCACCGCCCTGCCATCCACCTGGAGAGTCACCCTGATCCAACAACCCACGCCGAGGGTGGAAAACCAGAAAGTCGGGGTGCTGGTGCAAGGAGCCAACTGGAACGTCGTACCAGCAGATGTAGTCGTCTTCGAGATGCGATTCCAGCCGCCGCGCGAAGCGACGTTCGCCGGAGGTCATCCTGCCTACTACGCTTGAAAGGACGGGGACGAAGTGCGCCATGCCTAGTCGAAGTGCGGGGACTTGGCGGGGAGGCGGATTTTAGTGTTGCGCTTCCCGACCCGGCAGCCACCGCTGCTCTACCAACCGATCCCAGGCGGCGCGCAAATGTGCATCTTGCATGATGCTTGCCTTGCGTTCGTTCCAGGATTTGACCGCGCCGAGAACCTGGTCGAACGTGTGAACGCCAGCCTCGCGCGTCGCGACCCAATGAACAGTCGCAAGCAATTCCATACCATATGGCGATTGGAAGCCTTCTATCACTTGAGCCACGCGCTCGATGTGTTTCTCAAGCGCGGCATGTCCACTCGCTTTGACGAATTCCTCAGCCTCCGCCAGCGCATCCTTGACAGGTTCGATTTCCGCCTCGACCACCCCATCGCCGAGACCTCGAATGAAATGCCCCTCCATTCTGTTGAGCGCGTGACGCAGCTCCTCGGAGTACGGACCGTACTGGTGTTTGACGAATGAGAGCTTCAGCTCCTCGCCTGCCTCCTGGAGAAAATAGGCAAGCTTCTGTACCTCGATTCGCGAAAGGCCGTACTCAAGGGCACGGTAAGTATCAAGTACCTTGAGGATCGCCGCACGTCCCGCCGTCATGCGTGGACGCTTGGTCTTCACTTCCATGCTCTTCGGATCAGGCGCGCCCTCCGGCTCGAACAGGCGCACTTCCACTCCAGGCAATTCAGCGAACGCCCCCTCGATTAAGGGCCGCACGTCGCTCCATTCCAATCCCCCATTACCGCATCCAAGTGGAGGCACGGCAATAGAACGAATCCCGAGGCGTTTGACCTGGGCCACCAGCTCTTTCAGGCCCTCGCGAATGGATTCGAGCGACGATTTACCTCGCCAGTGATCCTTCGTCGGAAAATTGATGATGTAGTTGGGCTTAACGAGCCCGCCAGAGTCGAACACGAACATGCGGCCAAGACGGACTTCCTTTGCCTTGCATGCCGCTTCGTATGCTCGGTTGTTCTCGGGCCACTTGTTTCGGAATTGAAGCGCAATTCCCTTGCCCATGACGCCAACGCAATTCACCGTGTTGACGATGGCGTCAACATCGTCCTGCCGCAACAGATCGCCTCTAGTTATTTTTATAGTCACGCCTATTGCCCCAGAAAGTACCAGTCCCGCATCACAACCACCGGCAAGTCTACGCCTGCCCCGGCCAAAATGGCTCGTACCTGCACCGCTCGCGCTTCATCAATAACTCCGATTCGCGCAAAACGAGCCAGCGGCACCGCGCCTTTGGCTAGAAACTCCGCCTGACGACGTTCCATGCGGTCGGCGTATCGAGCTACGCTGGGTCGGTCAAACCAATACTTACAGAATCCGTCGAGTCGAGGTTCCTCCGTCAGGATGTCCCAGGCGACTTTGCCGAGGTGAGCAAGGTCCGCAAAGGGCGTGCTGTAGGGCAATGTCGCATTCCGGTCGTAGAACACGAACGGCGTTCCGCCCGCAGTCACCTGTTCAACCGTAGTCTCCAGATGAACGATGTCAGCTTGCCGCCACACACATCCAGTGACATTCCCTTTGTCGATCGCCCCCAACATTGGAGAACGTGGCGCGAAATAGAAGGGCACAAAATCGTGGACCATTCCACCGGGCGGATTCGGCACCGCCCGAACGGCGCGCGCACCCTGCGCCCCCTGGTATGCAATGTTCTGATAAGCGATTCCAGCCGCCGTTCCCTGATTCTTAGATAGAAGCGCTCCAGCCTGACAAATGTGCGGCAGATTAGCGATCGCCGTGATATGAAACAATCGGACGGGATTGGGAGTTGGCACTCGGGGAACGTGTAGAGACCGATCAGACGTCGTCTGCCGACACCGCCACCGCAAACGGCACACCAAGTGCCTCGAAATGCCGCTGGCCGCAGCGTACCTTGTCCGCCTCGGATGTGCGCAGCTTCAAGAAGTCACGAGTGCCTTTCGTCTCGCGAACGAAATAAAGCGTCTTGTCCTGGTGCTTCACGATGGCCCAATCGGGGTTGTACTTACCGACCGGCGTATCGATTTCAAACCAGCGCGGCAGCTTGACGAAAAGTTTGATGTCGTCGCGTTGGTCGAGCTTCTGCGCGAATATGCGCTCAACCTCTGAGTCGTAGACCACGTACTCGTAGACAGATTTTTGAACTTCAAGGGCGGTCAAGTAATTGATAAGTTCCTCGTTCTTGAACAGCAGCATTTCCCACTCGGTATCAGTGCCGTTGCCGGCGATCCGCTCGTACTTGATGCCGTCCACGAGCAGGCGATGCAGCTCGTGTTTGAGGATCGCCGCCACTTGATCGAGGAACCGCTGCGGACTCAGGAACACATCGGCGAGACGTTGCGACTCCGTGAGTATTCGCACAAGTGTGGAACGGGTCAGTTCGGTTTCGTTCTGTAGATAGGCGAGGATGTCCGGCAGCGCTTTCGTGTAATTGGCTGGCCGCTCCGTGGCCGCGCTAACCGCGGTCGTGGTCACGCCGCCTTTTTGCACTTGCACTGTCCCCGCAGACACGTGGATCTTCGGCGCCTCAATTTGTTCCATCTGGTTGACGGCGTCTACCGCGCGCCGTACGAGGCCTGCGGTCTCGAATTCCACACGGTAGGTAGTCTTCGGCTTGATCCGGGACCAGAGGGCCTGGAACTCCGGGCTGAGTGTGACTTCCTTTTTCAGCCGGTTGACACCTTCGTCCTTGTCTCTGCGGATGTGTCGCTCGATCTGATACGCGGCCAGCAAATCCACGACCCCCGGGGCCAGGTCTTGCTGCGCCGCTGGCAGATTGAGCTTGAAGTCCTTTCGTTTTGGATCGAACGCGGGCTGGATTCGTCCGTCAACGTCGAGCATCTTCTGCCCGACGAGCGCGGCACGTATCGCTTCCGCCGCGTCGCGACCAATGGGCTGCTCTGTCCCGTCCACAATCCGCGTCAGCTTGATAAACGCTGTGAACGGCACCTTGCCGAAGGTAACGCCACATTCCTCTTCGTACTCTGTCTGCAGCGCTTTGGCGAAGTCCTCGTAGCTCTCGTTCGCCATCACATAGAGCTTGTTAATCGACTCATCGAAAATGCGCACGCCGGTCTGGTCCACAGGTAAGCGCAAACCGCGGCCGATTTCCTGACGCTTCTTCATTGCGCTGCGGCTCTCATTGAGCGTGCAGATCTGGAAGACGTTCGGGTTGTCCCAGCCTTCGCGCAATGCCGAATGGCTGAAGATGAACCGCAGCGGCTCTTCCATTGAGAGCAGCCGCTCTTTCTCTTTCATGATCAGGTTGTAGACCTCGTCGTCGGCTTGGGTGTCACCGCGGGTGTCCTTGAGAATCTCAACGACCTTGCCCTGCAGCTTTCGCTTGTCCGCAGCGAAGTAGCCGTTATGCAAGCGTTCGGCGGGCTCCTTGAGCCATTCCAGCGCCCGGTAGCGTTCGTCCTTCGCAAGCTCGGCGAGCACCTCTTCGAACACCTGCGCGAACTTCCCCTTCATTGGCTGACCGTCCGGCCCGTAGTCGCGGTAATTGGCAACCCGGTCAACGAAGAAGAGCGACAGTACCTTGATGCCGCGAGCGCGCACCTGCAGTTCCTTGTCCAGGTGCTTCTTTACCGTGTGCTTGATCTGCACGCGCCAAACGTCCTCGCGCATGCCGCCTATCTCTTCTCCAAGGCGCAGGGTGCGACCGTTCGCGAAGCGTAGGTATTCGGAATCCGGTTCGGCGTTGATCTCAGCCACTTCGAAACCGTCCCGATAGCTTGCCCGGTCATTGGACAGCGTGAAGAGGTCCGCGCCCTGCTTCACTGTAATCGTCTTTTCCTTCGGGCCTTCGGTGGTCTGAACGTGGATGCGGAGCTTCGCCTTGATCCCTTTCTTGTAGTCGATTTGAACTACGCGCACAAAAGCGTCGTTCGCGGCACTGTCCGCCGTGGCACTCGCTACGACAATCTGCTTGACGAGCTTCAGCTCGAAGGCCCGCACCGGGTCCAGGCGGTAGACGAGGTTGTATGGATTTCGGTGCGTGGCAGAGTAACGCAGGGTGCAGAGCGGGTTGAGCGCCCTGATTGCCTCCTGCGCCTTGTCGGTCGAGTCCACGCTTTGCGGCTCGTCGATGATGACGATGGGCCGTGCCGCCTGCACGAACTCGATCGGCTGGCGGCCGGAGAGCTTGTCGCTCTCCTTGTAAATCACGTTGCTTTTCTGCTCTGCCTCGGTACCGGTGAAATTCTTTCGAAAGGCGTCGATATTAATGACGAGGATTTGCAGCGTATTGCTGGTCGCGAACTGGCGCAGCCGGTTCACCTTCTTGGCGTCATAGACGAAGTGCTCGAAAGGCAGATTGTTGTAGAGGGCGCGGAAGTGGTCAGCGGTAATCTCAATATTCTTCAGTACCCCCTCGCGAATGGCCACACTCGGCACGACAACAATAAACTTTTGGAAACCGTAGCGTCGTGACAGCTCGAAAATTGTTCGCAGGTAGACGTACGTCTTACCAGTCCCTGTTTCCATCTCCACCGAAAAGTGAGGGCATGGGCGCGCCTGATTCGCCGGGCCGTCGAACAGTTCCCAGGCTTCAGGCGCCACGGCGGGGTCCGGCACGTCGATGTCGTTGCGCGTCTGGATAGTCCGCAGGTTTGCGTGCAACTTGCCTTCGGCCAGCAGCAGGCGATTGCCCAGACCCAACTCGCTGCGATCCTGGCCAGCGAAGAGACCGTCCATCGAGCCCACGTTGATCACGGCATACTCCGGAGCGCCCTGCGGCTGACCATCAAAAAGCTCGGTGATGGCGGCGACTGCGTCGAGTTGGAAACCTTGATTAGGGTCAAACTGGAGTTTCACGCTTCCATCTCATTACACCGTCTTGAAGCTCGTGACGCCCTTGTTCTTAAAGATCTGCACCGCGTTGGCCTTGAGCTGATCGTTTCCGGCAAAGCCTTCGTCCAGGCACACCACGCGCTCCGGCTTCTTCTCCGCAATAGCACGAACGAGCTCCAGGGTCAGTTCGCGCTCAAGGCAGATGAGAAGCGCGGCTCCCGCCACGCTATGGACGGTCTTGCCCGCGAGTATTAGAGTTTCGACCGGCGTAGTGAGCCGGAATCCGCTCTTTAGCAAAATCTCGTAGAGCAAATCGTCTTGCGTACGGCCTTCTCGGATGTGATCCACGTGTAGCTCAAGCTGCTTCGCAAGCCCGTCGGCGTCTTTGGTCTCTTGGGCGTTCCAGGGATTGAAATTGGACTCGGCCAACTTAAACACGCGGAACCCGCGGCGCTCGTGCCCTTCACCGTCCAAGTCAAGCTTCCCTGCGTCTTCGTCATCGAGTCGCTTGATGACACGCCTAACTCGTTCCTTAGTGATGTCTGAGATAGTGGCGTAGTCTTCGCGACCCGTTGGTTCGGGCAATTGGACAAGAATAAAAGTTCGGTTGCCACCGTCTTGCTTGTTGAGATCCAGAACGCTATGCGCCGTTGTGCCGGACCCTGCAAAGAAATCCAATACCACGCACTCTTCATCGCGATCGGCGACAAGCTGCATCATTCGTTGGACTAGGCGTGTCGGCTTAGGTGTGTCGAATACTTTCTCCCCAAGTAGTTCTTTTAGTTCCTGATTTGCGGCATCGGTGTGGCCGGCGAATTCGTGGCTCCAGAAATTTATGGGTGTCATCCCCTGCCTGACTTCACTCAAGAAGCGCTTGATATTGGGAATATCGCTATCACCTTCCTTGCCCCACCAAACCCTATTTTCGCTTACAAGACGTCGCCACACGCTTTCCTCAGACCGCCATGCTTTCCTCTTGGGACGAATAGTGTGGCCGCTCGGGTGTTCAATGGCATACGCGAGATTTGGTCGCTCTTCCGGCGATAGCGGATTTAGAAAGGGGATCGCCTTCCATGGCCCACGTGGGTCGCTGTCCGGATTCTGGTATCTAGCGTTGGCACCCTCTTCACGTTCGATCAAATTCGGTTTGAATTTATCCGATTTTGCAAACACGAGTATGTGATCAATGACTGATGTGAATTCGTCAGTATTGTTGCTTCGTGTATATCGTTTTTGCCACTCGATTTGCGCCACGAGATTTTCTTCGCCGAAGATCTCGTCCAGTACCTTACGCAGATTGCTTAGCTCAGTGTCATCGATAGTAACGAAAATGGCCCCGTCCTCACTGAGTAGATTCCTAGCCAAATAAAGGCGCGGGTACATCATATTCAACCACTTTGAATGAAAGCGTCCGTCAGATTCAGTGTTAGTTCCAAATCTCCTTCCTTCGGCGTCCACCTGACCGGTATATTCGAGATATGTCTGCAAGCTTTCTGCATAGTTGTCCGGATAAATGAAGTCGCTACCCGTGTTGTACGGTGGGTCGATGTAGATCATCTTGATCTTGCCCAAATACGATTTCTGAAGAAGCTTAAGCACCTCGAGGTTGTCACCTTCGATGATTAGGTTTCCGCTGGATTCAAAGTGGACGCTTTCATCCTGGCGCGGGCGCAGGGTACCTAGGCTCGGTGCTTGAATGGTGTAGACGCACTCGGACTTACCCGGCCAAGTCATCCCGTAGCGTTCCTTGCCGATGTCTACTGCTTCGCCAAGGACAAGCTTCAGGCGATCGAAGTCGAGCTTTCCACCCTCGGTGCGAATCTCTGGAAATAGGCGAAGCAACTCCTGCCGTTTCTCCGAAGTCGCAGGCCGGGAACTCAGATCTAGACGCTCAGGTTGACTGGGATTTCCCTTCAATTGCATCCTCCGATATCACATCTCAACACGTTTGGCGCTAATACCAGCCGTACTCGCGGGTTAATGTCTTGCCCCAGCTTCCGAGCATTCTCGATCGTGCGATGCACTCGTGAAGTCGTCTACCGCGGACAATTTCCGCGTTTAGAACTCCGCGTCGAGGGCCATCATCTCGCCACACAAGCAGCGCGCCATCATGGCTAGCGCGCGCCCACTGCACCAATGGCGTATCGTTTGGTACATTGAGGCGAAACATGCTGTTGTCCGCGTAGAAACGGAATCCCATTCTGCGGATTTGGCCGTCTGAGCATTCAATCCGCGCTTCTCCGGACGCTGTGCCGAGTAGCGCGCTAAGAGCTTCTCCTGCTCTCTTTGGAAACTCAACTTGGAAAGTGTGTTCTCCTGTAAATGATTGAAGACCCACCCATACTGCGTTAGAAAGCCGCGGCGGCACCACCAGCGATCGATTCTTGTTAGTGGGCCGCTGGTCAACGACTGCCAAGAATTCGAGATCTTCGAGTGATCGTTTGCGCTGAGCGCGTGCAAAAGCGCGCTCATATTCGCTAAATCTTCCTTTTGTCACTGGTACAGCTACAGTCCAAATTGTGCGAAATGCGTCAGCAAGGCCCGTGGAGATTCCTTCGTCTTTTGTGGCCAGCATGACTTCAAGATTTCGATTCAGGCCGGCATCCGTAAAATTCGCCGATCCAATGTATCCGCAGTTTGGGGCGATCATATGGCCTGACTTTTCGAATCCATGCCCTCCAACGAGAAGTTTTGGATGAAATATGCCGCCGGTGAACTCACCGAGACGCACGCTGTGACCTTTTTCGAGCAGGTAGCTGATAGCTACGGGGTGAGTAATGGAGCCAGACAACCCTGCAACTACACGGGAAACCCGAACCGCGCAGTCGCGGACCAATGCATTGTACGTGCGCGCTCCCCCTATGGATAGAAAAGCAGTGGCCACCCCAATGGCTCGAGGACGAGTGGTCGCAACCAGTCGATCGATTCTAGAGGCAATCCTTCTGCCAGCTACGGGTTCCGCCAGATAGATCTTGCTCATTTGGGCCACACCTTTAGATTTTCGATTGTGCCGACTTTGGCAACAAAGCCATGTCTCGCACCGTCAAAATTGGCTAATAAAGCGACCATCGCAACGTGAAGATTGTTTCTTGTTCCAGCTTCTGCTCGAGGCGTTGGCCGATTTCGTCAAGCAATCGATCCTTTTGCCGGTCAATCTCGCGGCTCGCCTGATCGAAGGTACGCCATGCTTCGTCGCGCTTGCCCTCCAAGACCCGGGCTTCGCGCTGGCGTTCTAGCTTCTCAGGAAGAGTCGGGGCGAGGCGGGCTGCTTTCTTGGCAACCTTGAGCGCATCGTCCAGATCTGTGAGTTCCGCCTTGAGGGAGCTGCGGCGGTCCTCGGCCCAGCGGTCGAGTTTTTCCATCTCCACATCGAACCAGCGCCCGTTGCGGGTCGCCAGGTCCTCAAGCAGGGCGCGCTGACGGCGGTTGTGGGCGTCAACGAAGGCGGAGGCAATAAGGTCAGGAACGGTGCATGTTGGACCCACGATGCCCGGAAGATCGAACAAGCGGCGGCATTGAGCTTCGTCGAGCGGCTGGCCACTGTCGGGCACGCCAGCGAACAGCATGTGGTCCTCGGTCTCCATTGCATTAACTGTCAAGCGGGCACAGGAAAGCCAGCCGCTAGTTCCCACCAAAGGCTCGAGAATCGCGATCTTTTTGCCGCTGTCACGGTAACGAAAGGTTACCTCGGCCGGTGGAGCGCCAAGAGCACGGCCAAGACCGAGTACACGCTGGGCGAGTGGGTGGCCGACCCGGTAGGTATTGGCGTCTTCCGTCCGCTTGCCCATGCGGTACGGGCCCGGATGGATCGCTTCGCCGGCAAAGGGGTTGGTGTGGAGCATGAAGCTGAAATCTGCATCCTCGAATTTGGCGTGGTCGCGTAGCAAGTAGCGGGTCAGTCGCCATAGGCGTCCGTTGAATTTGTCGAGAACGTCCTGGCTCTCAATACGCACTTTCTCGACCACTTCTTGATCGAAGTTATCGAGAAGCTTCTCGCGCGCGTCGCGCTGACCCTCGGCGATCTGTGAACCTAGATCGCGCTGGAGTTCGTCGAACTCGAATTGGATCTGCTCAAGCGTGCGGCACTTCTGGTAGATCGCCGCAATGCGTTTCTCAAAGTCCACGCCCGATTCGACCGCGCCCAGCACTTCATCGCTTGCGCCGAATACACCGCTGAAGAGGCGGAACTTCTGGTCGAGCAGCTCATAGACACGTTGGTCGGCTGCGTTCGCTTTGTTTAGGAAGTTCACGACAACCACGTCGAACTTCTGGCCGTAGCGGTGGCAACGGCCGATGCGCTGCTCCACGCGCTGCGGATTCCACGGCAGATCGTAATTGACAACCAGATTGCAGAACTGAAGGTTAATGCCTTCAGCCGCTGCTTCGGTAGCGATGAGGATGGCCGCCCCGTCGCGGAAATGCTCCACCAGTGCCGCGCGCATGTCGGCGCTGGGGGAACCGCTGATCCGGTCGGTGCCGGTATGCCGATCAAGCCAGCGCTGATAGATCGCCTTCGAGTTTGGATCGTTGTTGGTGCCGTTGAACAGCATCACGCGCCCGGCGAATTCGGTCTGCTCCAGCAGACGGAACAAGTACTCCTGAGTGCGGCGCGACTCGGTGAAGACAACCGCCTTTTGCTGCAGCGCCGGACCGCCCTGCGCGGATCGGGCCTCGGCGGCGGCGGCAAAACCGCGACGCAGGGCAGTGAGAAGGACTTCACCTTTCGAATTCTTGATGATCGACTTGGCAAGATCGTGGAATTCGCGGAGTTCGGCCATCTCTTGCTTGAGGCCGGAGAGCTGCTCGGGCGTGAGCCGCGCACGCTCTTGGGGTACCTCGCCGTCTCCGTCTGCGTCCCATTCGTCGGCGAGCTCGTCCAGTTGCTCCCAATCCTCCGGCAGGCTCGGCGGCGCAGCGTCCACGGCCTCCGCGGCCGCGGCGGCGGCTTGAAGCCGCTGCACCATGCCATCGAGCGTGCCGGAGATGGCGAAGGTCGAGGATGCAAGGAGCTTCCTCAGAATCAAGGTTACGAGCTGACGCTGGCTCGCGGGTAGCGCATACAGCGTTTCCCGCTGAAGATAGCCGGACACGAGGTCGTAGAGCCGCTGCTCGTCGGGCGTCGGGACAAACTCCTGCACGAGCGCGTGGCGGTTGGTGTATTTCACATACTCAAGCACTTGTCGGCGCAGCGTGCGCTTGCACAGCGGAGCCAGCCGTTCCTTCAACTCGCTGAAATCGGCATCGTTGCCGATGCGGGCGAAGCGGCTGCGGTAGCTTTGAAGATCGCCGAAGGCGAAATCATCAATGATGCTGACAAGGCCGTATAGCTCCAGGAGGGAATTCTGCAGCGGCGTAGCGGTGAGCAGCACCTTCGGATAGGGAGCGACCGCTTGCTTGATCGCCGAGGCAATCTTGCTTGTGTTCTTGTAGACGTTGCGCAGCCTGTGGGCTTCGTCGATGACGACTAGATGCCACGGCGTCTGGCGCACATAAGGTTCCTTGCTGCGCGCGAATTGATACGAGCAAAGGATGATGCCGTCCTGCTGGAACGGATTGAGATTGCCAGCGCGGACGGCCTCATTGAAGGATCGACTTTCGAGGATCACTGACGGCAGATAGAACTTGTCCTCCAATTCCTGGCTCCACTGCTTGCGCAAGTTTGCCGGGAGGATGACCAGCAGGCGCCGCTTGCGCTCGGCCCATTTCTGAGCGAGCAGCAGGCCCGCCTCAATGGTTTTTCCGAGCCCGACTTCGTCGGCGAGGATCGCGCCCTTTGAAAAAGGGCTGCGGAACGCGAAAAGCGCGGCCTCAACCTGGTGGGGGTTCAGGTCCACCTGTGCGTCCGCAAGGACCGAGGCGAGCTTTTCGACGCTATCGGAAGCGCAGCGCTTCGTCAGCTCATGGGCGAGGTACTTCGCGTGGTAGTCGGTCAGATCCATGGAGATGCAGCGACGTACTATAAGTCATGCCCCTCCAAAACCTCGGCACGATCCTCACGAACAAGCGCCCGCGGGACCCCGCAGGTTAGTCGCTAAACTTCGGATCGATGGAGAAAACCTGTCCCTTTTGCGTACCGGAGCCTTCGCGGTTGCTGGTTTCCGAGGGTCTCGTACTCGCGCTTCGCGACGGCTACCCGGTTTCCCGTGGCCACAGCCTTATCGTGCCGCGGCGGCACGTGGGATCGTTCGGGGAGGCAAGCATCGAGGAGCAAAGCGCGATGCTGGCGATGTTGCAGCGCGTGAGGGCGCTTTTGGACGCGGAGCTGCGGCCGGACGGATACAACACTCCGCATCAGCTGCAGGGTCGTGGCGAGTGCGCCTGAGTATCGGCAAATCCGATAGGTGGTGCCAGCCCCCACACAAACCGATGGCCGCGCCTTGGCAGCTGCATGCGGTTGTTAGGCAGCAGCAGTAGGGGATGAGGGGCGAGCAGGTGACCCCCGGCGCGGGAAGAGCTTGGCCTCGGCCTCTGTACCGCGAGTCATCACTTCATAGTGGCCCAGGCTGCCAGCATTGCAGTGCCGCTCTGAGTTCTGTCCTTGACAGACATTTCTGCCTGTCATATTATCCTCACATACAGACGATTCCGTCTGCATTACTTGGATGTCAAGAAATGGCACCGACAATTTCAAATCGTGCGTACGCGATCCTGAGAGCGCTAACGGCGAGGGGCCGTAGGGTAGTAACGACCACGGAGCTCCGAGAAGCCGTCGGCTTCGACCCGCACCCGATGCTGGGCCGAGACATAGTCGGGCGACGCTGGGCCGATCCGTGGGACAGCAGAACCATGCCGGAGAACCGAGGTGTTCAGATCACTGAGCTAGGAGAGGCAGCTTTCGAGCTGGGCCGCCTAGAGCGCCGAGATGCGGCGCCCGAGCCAGTTGGCCCCCCCGTTATTCGGACTGGCATGGCGCGTGACGTCCAGTGGTTTGACGCTCAAATGAGCGGGTCACCTCTAGACAAGCAGCCAAAGGGCTCCAAGTAGCGCTCCGATTCATCTGAGGCGAGCCGCAGTCGCCGCGCGAATCGCGGCACACGTCGGGGTTCGTCGAATCCAGAGTGCTGCCTAACGGTCGCAGCCAGGCGCGCTGCGCATAGGCGCGACAAGCGCCGGGCGAAAAGCGTCGCTCTGCGATGCGAGTTTAGTGCTCAACAACACGGTCATGCTTTGCCGAGTTCATCGAGTAGCCGCTTCGCCAAGGCTCTTCGCTCTTCATGTGCTTTTAGTTCGTCGCTCGGATCGTCGACATCCCATCGCCAGTCCTCTTCGTACTCGAGCTTCGCAATGGCTGCGAAGCGGCCAAGGATGTCAAATTTCTGGGCATTGTTCAGATTGGTGTTCGCGTACCAGCCGTTCGACAGGCGCACATAGTTGTTGCGGTCGTCGGCAAGATGAGGCGACCCGTGAAACATGGCCTTAAGGTCCTTGCCAAAGTAATTGCGCTTTCGCCCCTTCGCTACGAACACCGTTTCCCAGTTGATGGTTTCGAAAAGCTTCGGTTTGACGCTGATGAAGCGCTCAAGCAGCCAGACGTACCCCTCCTTACTTGTATCGAAGCGCCTCTTAGTTTTCCTGAAATAAGTGGTGGTGGGTCTCGCGCCGGAAGCCCTATGGCGTACGGTATCCCAGCCGGGAAAACGGCTATCGAGGACCTCTTTCGCGATATGCGCCAACTCCGATTCGCCCTTCGCGATCGCATTGCGCATCATCTGCTCGATGTCCTGACGCGTGCGCGATGGATCACGCACCAAAGTTCTAAAGCGCTCGGGAGTGACGGTGGCCATGTTGAGCACTAACTAGTACTAGTTGACTACGTATCAACGTGTCTTCCGAAAGAGATTAGTTGACAACTAAACTCTCGTCTACCAGAAGGACTGAAAAAGCTCTCCTCGCATGAACGACTGCCCCGCTGGAGTCTTTTGCCCGCGGGACCCCGCAGCTTTGTCGCTAAACTCCGGATCGATGGAGAAAACTTGTCCCTTTTGCGTACCGGAGCCCTCGCGGTTGCTGGTTTCCGAGGGTCTCGTGCTCGCGCTGCGCGACGGCTACCCGGTTTCCCGTGGCCACAGCCTTATCGTGCCGCGGCGGCACGTGGGATCGTTCGGGGAGGTAGGCCT